>CAWHUD010000013.1:0-223742 GCA_963832505.1 uncultured Pseudomonadota bacterium
TGCTGAACTCGATGGTATTTCCGACTTTGGTGATGCGGGCGGTGAACTCCGTGAATGCTGTGCCGCTGTCGGCCGGGAGGAACCCGATAGCTGGCACGGCGTAGGTCCAAATCCCGCCCGTCGGATTCTGGGCTACATCGACCCGCCCATCTATCCACCCTTGATGTATCCGAAACTCAAGGCTATTGGCAGGCTCGTTGAAGAAGGTCGGATCAGGCCTGGCCGATCCAATCCCGATAAACAAGATATCGGGAGGTCCATAGATCGGGGAACGGACGGTCACCTCGTAGACCCAGTCGGATAATAGGTAGTCCGATGGAGTGGTCGTGAGGTAGTGCCGGTCTTCAGTGTAGATGCCTACGTGCTCCGACCTCCTAACTGCTCCGTTTGACACGACGAATGCGCCGTCGAGGTCATTGAAGTTCTCGAAATCATTGTCGCCCGAGATCTTCACGACGAATGCGTCGCTATCGCCGCCACCGCACCGCGCTTGCAGCGAAGTCGTCGTCGGGAAATCCTGGGATCGTGTCTGCCCGGTGACATACGTGGCCCCCGCGAGATCCACGGCAATGCCCATGCGGGAGGCGATGACCTCAGAGATGGACGAGATTGGGTGCTGATGCCGTCATCTGCTCCGCCATCCAAGTACGTGGAGTAGACCAAGGCCGCGCCATCCGGACTGAGCTTCGCAACGAATGCGTCCCTCGACCCCCGGAGCGTCGGTTGCAACGCATCCACCGTGGGAAAATCGGTCGAGTCGGTAAACCCGGCAACGTAGGCCGCTCCCACCGTGTCGACGGCGATGCCGTAGCCACGATCCCATCGAACCCGCCCAGAAAAGTCCCATAGACCATCGCGCCCCCCTCGGGCGCGAGCTTCACCACGAATGCGTCGAGATCGCCGACTGCGCCATGCACCGGCTGCAGAGCATTCATCGTGGGAAAATCACCCGACGAGGTCTCCCCGGTCACGTAGGCGGCACCACTGGCGTCGACGCGATGCCGAAACCGTCGTCATAGTCGCTGCCACCGAGATAGGTGGAATAGATGAGCCGCGTGCCGTCCGGTGCGAGCTTGGAAACGAAAGCGTCCCACCTCCTCCAACGGCAGAAAAAGGATTCACGCTGGGGAAGTCAGCGGAGGTCGTGATTCCGATAACGTATGCGGCGCCCAGTGGATCCACGGCGATCTCAGAGCTGCATCGATTCCTGTGCCCCCGAGATAGGTCGAATAAGCCAGGGCGCTGTACCGTCGGGCGTAAGTTTCGCCACGAACGCATTCTGGGCTGTCGCCGCAAAGCCGCGGCTGGAAAGGCATTGGCCTCCGGGAAGTCGGTCGAAGGATGTCCCTGAGATATATGCCGCGCCTGCGGGATCCATGGCAATGGCCGAGGACATCGCGGTCGCTGCCTCCGAGATACGTCGAGTAGATGAGCCGGGAGCCGTCCGCGCTGAGTTTCGCGACCAAGGCGTCCGAGTCACCTTTCCTCGCGGGCTGGAAAGCGCTGCACCGTGGGAAAGTCGGACGAGTAAGTGAGCGCGGTAACGTATGCGGCGCCCGCGGCATCGACCGCGATATCCGCTACGACGTCATGGTCGCTGCCGCCGAGATAAGTCGCATAGACGAGCGTCGTGCCGTCGGGTGTGAGCTTCGCGACGAATACATCCACAGCCCTCGTAGGCGGGTTGAACTGCATCCACCGTCGGGAAATCGGTCGACGAAGTCGTGCCGGACACGTAGACCGCGCCCGTGCATCGACCGCGATCCTGTCGCCCTCCTCGACCGCTCCCGCCCAGATAGGTGGAGTAGCTCAACACGGGATCGATGATCAGCGGCCGTGTTCGATCATAGCCGCCCACGCGAAATCCGATCTGGTGCGGACTCCTCTGCACGTAACCGCCCTCGACAGTGTGCCGGCGCGCGCCGTCAATCTGGTAGATGACCGGCTTCTGAAAGCGCAGCGGTCCACCGGCCGTCTTCAGGACAAGATCGCCGTGCGCATCGACAGTAGTTTGCTCGACGCCAGCAAAGGCGAGCTTGATCGTGCCCGGATCCGCACCCGGGGCCACGATGAAGTCGTATTCGAGCTGTTGGGGCTGACCGTAATAGACCAGATCGATACCCGGATACACCGCCGAGTACTTGACTCTCCTGTAGGTAGGAACATTCGTTCGCCACTCGCGGAGTCCTGGCCACGGAAGTAGTTGACCTTGCCTGGCAGTGCGTCGACGCCCTGCACTCGCGGATCCGCTGCGCTCCCGACGAGCTGCATGCGCATGGCGGGCGCTCGAGGCAATGAAAATACCGCCTCGGTTGCGGTCAGGAAAATGTTGTAGCCAGGGCCGCGCGCCAGAAAATCAACTCGTCGTCGGTCTGCCCTGGTTGACTTCGAACGTGAGCGGCAATTGAAACGCGTGGGCCGCGGATCGCTCGGGAGCATTGGGTACAGCCTGCGAACCGGACAGAAGTCCGAGGACTCCAATCGACGCGAGCACTCTGAGGCCGCGACTCCAGGACAAACGGTCCCGGTGACTTTGAGGAGACTCAGGTGAAGTGTCCATGGGGTACCGCCATGAGCCCAGAAGGTGCTGACAACAGTTCCGGGCTCGTGCCGACAACTTTCCATGCATGCACACGCACAGGCTATAGGCGGATGCCTCCAGGATTTCGGGGCTGGCGCATACCGATCGCCACGAGTAACGATAGCGTCGCTAGGAGGATTCCAGGAATTCACCGGACATTCAGCGAGCCAAGTTGATACTGCCGACCATGTCCAACATCGACTATCTCAAGCTAGCCGCACTGCGGTTGCGTGTGATGGCAGCCCTGGCGGCTCTCGCACTCACTTCGTGCGCGTCCGCCGGCGATGCGTCGTAGGACGAGAATCCTCCGCCACCGTCCGCGCGCGCGTCGTCGAGCTGGTCAACGCCGCCAGAAGCAACGGCCGGAAATGCGGATCCGAGCGTTCGCGGCCGCGCCCCTCTGAGCGTTTCGCAGAAGTTGAACGAAGCGGCCGCCGGTCACGCGCGCGACATGGCCCGAAGGAAATACTTCGATCATCGCGGCCGCGACGGCAGTCAGCCAAAGGACCGCGTGATCCGCGCCGGCTACCAGCCGCGCCTCACGGGCGAGAACATCGCGTACGGCCCGAGTCGGCGGAGGAAGTCGTGGCTGGCTGGCTCGCCAGCCCGGGTCATTGCGCGAACATCATGGATTCGCGGTTCCAAAGCATCGGGATCGGCCTCGCAATGGGCCGAAAGCGCGGGGAGATCTACTGGGTGCAGAACTTCGGCGCACCCATCCTGAAATGAAAAACGACTTCAGCGCACCGCGGTGGCCTTGGCCGTCGCATTGTCGTTGCCACACTTGAGATCGCGCTCGCGCGCCTCGACGGTGGCGTTCACGATGATCGGCCCCGTCTGCGTCGGTGTGTAGTTCACGCGAATCGCCGCGGTCTCCCCATTGCGTAGCACTGCGATCACGCAGTCGATCTTGTTGCCATTTCGGGCGCAGGAATTGCCGGGCGCCGCAGGAGCCTGCCACGAAACCGCGGTTGCGCCTGCCGGGATGCGCGTGCTCACCTGCACGCGCGTGCCATGGAACGGTCCGGCGTTCGCAACATTGACGTCATAACTTGCAGGCACGCCCACTTTGCGAGTTCCCGAATGTCCCGCGATTGCGAGCGAGAGGTCGTTGCGGATATTGAAACTCGCGAGGCCATACCGGCCGGTGCTCGCGCGCAGACGCGTCTGGTCCGCCGGATCGAGCAGCAGGTCGCGCGACAAGTATTCGGGCAGCGCAGTCGCGGCACGCAGCACTTCCCATGTCTGCCCGCGGTCCACCGAGCGCAGAATCGTCGAGGGGCGCTGACCGCCGGAGTTGAAGTTGTAGCCCGAATCGAAGCTCGAGGCGTAGATGGTGCTCGGAACCTTGGGGTCGATAACGACGCTGCCGCCCTCGAGGTTGGTTAGCGCGGCGAATGGTTCGTTGCGCGCGAAAGTCTCGCCACCATCCTCGCTCACGTAGAGGCCGGCCGTGGTCGACGCGTATACGCGGTTCGAGTTGGCAGGGTCGATCGCCACATTCCAGACGTTTTGTCCGGGTACGTTCGTGTTGGTGAAATGGGCGCCGCCATCCACCGAGCGATACAGGCCACCCGCCGGTGATGGCGAGAATCCCGACCGCGCGTTCACGAACATGCGCGCGGCATTCGAAGGATCGATGACGAGGTTCTGAACGTCGAGTGTGGCAGGCAGGTCGGTTGTAACTGGCGCCCAGGTCGTGCCTGCATCGGCGCTCGTGAAAAGCCGCGACGCGGCGGTGTAGAACGAATAGCTGAGCACGGCGTACAGGCGATTCGTGTCCTGCCGGCTGAACGCCAGCTTGAAATCGAGACCCGTGAAGCCGCCGATGTCGCTCCAGGTGGTGCCGCCGTCGATCGAGCGCTGGATGCCGATCTGCGCGGGGGACATGTACACCCACTTCGGCTGGTCGGGTTTGACAGCAAGGCTCACCGTGCTGCTGTTGCTTTGCGGACCGACGCGTTGAATCCATGGTCCATCGTTGTACGACGCATAGAGGCCGTAAGGCCCGACGGAGGCGTAGATTGGCGAATCAGCCGTCGCGCCCGCAGCGAATGGATAGGGCCCGGAAGCCGCGGGACCGCGCGGCGCGGCTGCCCAGGCAGTGCCCGCGTCGCTCGACAGGAATACGCCTTCATCACTGCCCGCGATCAGGCGTTCGCCCGCGCCGAACAACATGCGCTTCACGTAGAAGGTGTGCGGCGCAGTGCCGAACGTCTGCCAGGTCGCGCCGCCGTCGACGCTGCGATACGGCAGCGAATGAAAGCCGGTCGAAGCAAGGAGCGTAGTTGGATTCGCGGGGTTCGCATCGATGTGCGTGATCGAGCCGTACCCGACCCACGAGAATGTGGCGCCGTTGTCGAGCGAACGGTGCAATCCGCCGGGGGTGCCGACGAGTAGTTCAGTGGCGGACACACGATACATCGCGTACATCCAGGCGCCGGTCGGCGACGGGAGATAGGTCCATGTGACACCGCCGTCGGTGCTGAGTCCGATCTGGAGCTGGAAGTTCGCGGTGATGAGGTCGGGGTTGACGCGATCGACCAGCAGCGTGGTGGCGCTGTTGAATGGCACGCTCTGTGTGGTCCAGGTGTTGCCGCGATCGGTGCTGCGCGCGAATACGTTCGAGCCGGAGTAATAGACGGTGGCGCCATCGACGCCACCCACCGCCACGCCCCAGGCGGAGAACGAACTGGCGACCTGCGTGAAGGTCTTGCCGGCGTCTTCGCTGCGGAACACGCCCTTGTCGACCACCGCGACATAGACGCGTCGCCCATCGGTGGGATCGACCGCGATGTCCGCGGTTTGCGCCGGCAGCGGGTAAGCCGCACTCCATGTTCGCCCCCCGTCGAGCGAGCGGTAGAAACTGTGGCCGAGGGTCGCATAGACGGTTCCTGGCACCGTCGAGCTGCGTTCCATGTCAGCAAAATTGCCGCCCTGGGGTCCGGTGGTGCTCCAGCTGTTGATGCCGGCATCTGCAAGACCGGTTCCAAAGACCCACAGGCAGCCGAAGAGGCCCCGTGCCACGAGATTCTTCATGCGTATTTTCCCCTTCTATCGACCGCGGTTTTGTTTCGAATTTGCGGTGGCGGAAAAGATGCCACATCTTCTTCTGTCTATATAGAAGAGTCTGTGACAGTTGGCCGGGCCGGCGGCCCTACTCGCCCCGCGGGGACTCACTCAGTGCGGATCAGGGGGTGGCGGTGAGGTGCACGATCGCGAGGCGCGACCACAACTGGTCCACTTGTGCGCGACGGTGATCGTCGGCGAGCAAGATCGCGCGAGCCGAGAGCGCTCGCATGTGCCCGCGATTCACCAGGACAAGCAGTGCGCCCGCCAGTCGCCCGAAGCGCAGCGAGCGCGCGAGGCCCGGCTCGGCCGGAGCCGAGAGTACGTTGCACAGGTCCTTGGGTAGCTGCCAGTTCTCGGCGATGCGCAGCGCCATGGGCGGCACCCAGTCGTCCAGTACTTTGGCCATGGCCGCCGGCGGAATGTCATTTTCGGCCAGGCAATGCTCTCGCGCGATGCGGAACACCGCATTGCTCGCGAGGCCGCGCAGCAATACCAGCAGCCGCGCGCTGAAAGCATCGGCGCCCTCGATTTGGACCGCATGCAGTTCCGCGCAGCGGCGGCGTACTGGCTGTGCTCCCAGGTTGCTTCGGCGAACGACGAGAAGGGTCCTCGCGTGCCAGTCATGACCGGATGCAGAAGAGCCGTGGCCACCAGCGAGCGCAATCCGTCCTTACCCACCAGCGCCACCGCCTTCTCCAGGCTTTCGATCGGCTTGTGCCGGCGCACCCCATAAAAGGCGCTGTTCGACAGCTTCAGCAGACCCCCGAGAAGCGTGCCGTCTTCACCAATGATCGTCGCCAACTCGCGCATCGAGTTCGAGTCGTTGTTGATGGCGGTCATGAGGCGCGGCAATAGCGACGGCCGGCGAGGAAGATATTTCGCCTGGAGCTCCAGATCACCGAGCACGCGCGTAGCCGGCTCGAGCGCGACAAGCTCCGATGGAGTTGCGTCGTTCCGCAAATCGCCAAGACTCACATCGAGCGTGTGGGCCATGAACCGGCGCATTGCGATATCCGCGTGCGCACCCGCACCTGGGGAACCGTCGGCGGAACCCATCGGGCGAAGCTCGTCCCGGCATCCTTGCTGATCGTTGATCACCATCGGGCCCATTCGTACACGGGACCCGCGGAACCATTGATCCACAAGAGAGCCGACGCCAGAGCGAATAGCGGCAATCATGGTTGATGGTTATCGGCGAGGGCCGCCCGAACTGAAGCCCTTTTTTAGCCAAATCATCAATATGTAAATGGGCTCACCGGCCCGAAGGCCGGAAGCGCGGACAGATCTACTGGGTCCAGGACTTCGGCGCCGGCCTCAGCGAAACGCGCCCGTGCCAAATAGCCCGATCAAGCCCATGGCAATCAGGTAGATCGCGACAATGTAGTTGAGCAAACGCGGCACGATGAAGATCAGGATGCCCGCAATCAGTGAAAGGAGCGGGCCCATCGTGAGATGAAGATTCATGGATGCCTCCGGGCAGGGTGGAAGGCCATGGTCCCATCCCGGCTGATGTCACTCTGTACGTTGTCGAACATAGTTGCCGTGGGTCGCTAACAAAAGGACCCACGGTAGTTTCCCGCCGGGGTCTTGTTAGCCAGAGCCCTTGCCGAACTTGATTGAGCCAGCTCTGTCAGCGACATTGCTCGAACATGTCTCATGAACAATCGACGCGGAGAGGTTGGTCATTCGGGCCTCTGGCAATCGGCGTGGCGCTGTTTGGGCTCGCACCGGGCAGCGCCGGGGCACAAACTTTTCGCTTCAGTTTGGCTTCCCGCGAAACGATCGAAGACCGCTTGCGCGAATACAGCGGCACGAACAGCGAACGCGGAGCCCGCCTTGCGCAGATGTTCGTCAACGCGGGTTGCGGTGAGCACGTTTCCGAACAGCCCGTGAAGTATTCGAAGGTGCCCAATGTCATCTGTGTCCTTCCGGGCATTTCCGATCGGGTCATTATCGTGGGCGCTCACTTTGACCGCGTGTCGGCGGGCGATGGAGTCGCCGATAACTGGAGCGGCGCTTCGCTCCTGCCATCACTTTATGAGTCGGTGAAGATCGATCCGCGCCAGCACACGTACGTATTCATCGGATTTACGGACGAAGAGAAGGGCCTGGTCGGCTCGCGCTTCTACGCGCGCAAGATGACTCCCGAGCAGGTGGCGGCGACGGACGCGATGATCAACCTGGACACACTCGGCCTGGCACCCACCGAGGTGTGGGAAAGTCGCTCGGACATACGCCTGACGAAAGCGCTCATCGGCGTCGCGAACTACATGAAAGTGCCGCTCAGCGGTGTCAATTTCGAAAGGGTCGGTTCGACGGATTCGGAATCCTTCAAGGCGAGGAAAATTCCCAGGATCACAATCCACTCCCTGACTCAGAAAAGCTTCAACGCCGGGATCCTGCATACCCGGAAGGACAAACTATCGGTCATAAAACTGAATGACTATTACGACACATACCATCTGGTAGCGGGGTATCTGGTCTATCTGGATCACTTGCTCGCCGAGCCTGAATCGGAACCCCCGGGCAGTTTCAACTAGACGTTGGGCGTCTGATCATTCGCGCCGTGAATGAATATCATGCGACCCATGAATACGCCCCTACCCCGGCACGAAAAATCCATCCGTCACCTTCCAGCTCTGGTGCTGGGTTTCCTGTTGGCGTCGTGTTCGACGCCGACCGAGTTGCCCCAGGCCGCGGCCGAACCCCGCCGCTCCGTCGCCCCCGCCTTCCAGGGCTTTGTCGCCCGAAGCTTCCATCGCCACGATGCAGATGCCGAAAGGCTACCGGCTCGAGCCGGTGCTGACCGAGCCCCACATCGCCGAGCCGGTGATGGTCGCCTTCGATGGCAACGGCCGGATGTACGTCGCCGAGATGCGCACCTACATGATGGACGCCGACGGCACCGGCGAGCAGGAGCCGGTGAGCCGCGTTTCGCGCCATGAGGATACCGACGGCGACGGCGTCTACGACCGGCACACCGTGTTCGCCGACAAACTACTCCTCCCGCGCATCATGCTCACCCTCGATGACCGCATCATCATCGGCGAGACGAATACCGATGACCTCTACATCTACCGCGACAGCAATGGTGACGGCGTAGCCGACGAGAAGAACCTGTGGTTCAAGGGCGGTCCGCGCGGCGGCAACATGGAGCACCAGCCCAACGGTCTCGTGTGGGCCATGGACAACGGCATCTACTCCACCTACTACGACTACCGCCTGCGCTTCGGCGCCGACGGGAAGGCGATCAAGGAATCGATCCCGGTCAACGGCGGCCAGTGGGGACTCACGCAGGACGACTGGGGCAAGGTCTGGTTCGTCAACGCCGGCAACGAAACCGGCCCGGTGCACTTCCAGCAGCACATCATCTACGGCCAGTTCTCCGCGCCGGACGAGCACATCGGCCAGTACAAAGTCGTCTGGCCGATCGCGCGCATGCCCGACACCCAGGGCGGACCCGGCCAGCTGCGCCCTGACGACACCCTCAACCATTTCACCGCCACCTGCGGCCAGGACATCTTCCGCGGCGACCGCCTGCCGGCCGAGTTGCGCGGAAACCTGTTGTTTGCCGAGCCCGTCGGCCGTCTCGTCCGCCGCACGCTGATCACGGTCGAGGATGGCGTCACCCGCCTGGCCAACGCCTACGAAGATCAACACAGCGAATTCATCCGCGCGACCGATCCTCTCTTCCGCCCCGTCAACATGATCACCGCGCCCGACGGCACTCTCTATCATCGTCGACATGTATCGCGGCATCATCCAGCAGGCCAACTGGACCCGCAAAGGCTCGTACCTGCGTGAACAGATCGAGGCCCACGATCTGCAAAAGGAGATCGGCCGGGGCCGCATCTATCGCCTGCGTCACGAGAGTTTCGAGCCCGGCCCGAAACCGCGCATGCTCGACGAAACTCCCGCCGAGTGGGTGCAGCACCTGTCCCATCCCAATGGCTGGTGGCGCGACACCGCGCAGAAACTCCTCGTCCTGCGTCGCGATCTCTCGGTCGTGCCTGCGCTCGAGAAACTTGCGAGCCAGCGACTCCGCCGATCCCCGCCCGCGCCTGCACGCGCTGTGGACGCTCGACGGTCTCGGCGCGCTCGATGACAAACTCATCCTGCGCGCGCTGAAGGCCACGGATCCGCAGGTGCGGATCGCGGGCCTGCGGCTGGCGGAGTTGCGCGTCGGCGCCAAATCCGCGGCCGGCGCCCCGCTGGTCGTCGCCATGCGAGGCGCGCTGCGGGACGCCGATCCGCGCGTCGCCATCCAGGCCATGCTTTCGGTGCGTCGCGCCGGATTGCCCGATGCCCAGAAGGTTATTAGGGCCACCGCCGAAGCGTCTTCCTCCGCCGGCGTTTACGCCATCAACGAGCAGCTCTGGGACGAAGCCAACAACGAGGACCCGCAGCTCATCCGCCTGCTCGGCGTGAACGGGCTCAAGTCCTACCGCTCGGGCAGCACGCTCTACAATTCGGTCTGTTTCGCCTGCCACGGCACCGATGGTCGCGGCGCGCCCATGCCCGCCGCCGAGGGCCGCACGCTCGCGCCGTCGCTGGCCGGCTCGCCGCGCGTGCTCGGCGACGAACGCGCCACGATCGCCATACTTCTTCACGGCCTGCAGGGCGAAGTGAACGGCGTCGACTACGGCGCGCCCATGGTGCCGATGAATTCCTACTCCGACGCCGAGCTGGCCGGCGTGCTCACCTACATCCGCAACAGCTTCGGCAACCGCGCGCCCGCGGTGGAGTCCGGGGCCGTCGCCGCCCGGCGCGCCGCCGATGCCGGGCGCGCTAACTACTGGACGCTCGCGGAACTCACCAGCCAGATCCCTGCGCTCGGCGTGCCGCGCGAGCGCTTCAAGCGCCGCGCCGAGTGGAAACTCGCCGCCAACATGGAGGCGCGCAAGAACTCCCCGCTCGAAGCCATGCTCGATGGCGATCCGAAAACCGGATACTTCACCCAGGGCTTCAAACCGTTCCCCGTGGAGTGGCTCACGGTCGAGCTGCCCGCCCGCAGCAAGATCGTCGGCATCGACATCGATTCCCGCGGTGAGAAGGCCGAGAACGGCAAGGATCTTGGCTGGGCGCCGTTCTACAGCGTCGAAGTGTCCGACGACGGCAAGACCTGGACCATGGTCGCCCCGAAGGTGGTGGGCGAACCCCACGCCCGTCTCAACTTCGCCGCCCCGGTTGAAGCCCGGCACCTGCGCATCGCCATCACGGAAAAGGAAGGCTGGCAACCCTGGGTGATCAAGGAACTCAACCTCTACGGCGACGAAGGTAGTCGAGCCATGCAATACAAAGCACTCGGTCGAACCGGCTTCGAGGTTTCCAGCGTCAGCTTCGGCGCCTGGGCCATCGGTGGCACCTGGGGCCAGGTGGATGATGCCGAGGCCATGCGCTGCCTGCATCGCGCGCTGGATCTCGGCGTCAACTTCTTCGACACGGCGGACGTCTATGGCGACGGTCACAGCGAGCGGCTCCTGGCTCGCTTGCGGCGCGAGCGTCGCGATCCGTTCTGGGTCGCGACCAAGATCGGGCGCCGCTCGAATCCGCACGTCAAGGAAAGCTACAACCGCGAAAACCTGACGCAGTACGTGGAGCGCTGCCTGACAGAACCTCGAGGTGTCGGCGCTCGACCTGGTGCAGATCCACTGCCCACCTACTGACGTCTTCTACATGCCCGAGGTGTTCGGGGTGTTAGACGACCTGGTGAAGGCCGGGAAGGTGCGCTTCTATGGCGCCAGCGTCGAGCGCGTCGAGGAAGGCCTGAAGGCGCTGGAGTATCCCGAGCTGCAGTCATTGCAGGTGATATTCAACATCCTGCGCCAGCGTCCCGCGGAGCTCTTGTTCCCGCGCGCGGTCGAGCGCAAGGTCGGCATCCTGGCGCGCCTGCCGCTTTCTTCTGGCATGTTGACCGGCAAGCTGACGAGCGCCACGCGCTTTCGAACCGGACGATCATCGCGCCTTCAACCGCGAAGGCGCGGCGTTCGACAAGGGCGAGACCTTCTCCGGCTTCGACTACGAGCAAAGCTTGCAGGTGGTGGAGAAGTTGCGCGCATTGCTGCCCGCCGGGCATGACACTGCCCGAGCTCGCATTGCGCTACATCGCGTCGTTTCCCGCCGTGACATGCTCCATCCCGGCGCGCGGCGCGTCGAACAGGTCGAGCAGAACGTGGCGGCGGGCTCGAAAGGAGCGCTCGACGCCAAACTACTGGCGGCGCTTGCTCGCCTCTACGCGGCGGACGTCAAGCCGTTCGTTCACCAACGCTGGTGACGGTTCGATGCTACTTTCAGAAGACCGCGATGCCGAACTATTGTCGGCGCTTGACCGCCCAACGTTGAACACACCCTTGCGGATGTCTCACATGCGAATTCTTGCCCGCGCCCTGCGCTCGTTATCTGTCGTCGTCGTGGCCTGCGCCGCGTTAGCCCTGGCCGCCATAGGCATGGCCGCACAGCCTGGCGGCCACTCACAGGACAAGATCGTCGTCTCCGGGGCATCCGGCCAGCTCGGCGGATTGGTCGTGAGGGAGTTGCTAGCCCGCGGCGTGCCGGCAGGCAATCTGATCCTGGTCAGCCGTACGCCCGAGAAGCTCGATGAGTTCAAGAAGATGGGCGCATCGACCCGCTTCGGCGATTTTGGCAAGCCCGAATCACTCACAGCCGCGTTCGCAGGCGGCAAGAAGCTGCTGCTGATCAGCATCGGCTTTGGCGGCGGACCTCGCCCCGAAGCGCACAAACACGCCATCGACGCCGCAGTCGCGGCGGGCATCGATCGGATCGTTTACACCTCATACGTCTCGATCAGCCAGGGCGACAACACCGGACTTGCGGGCGATCATTTCCAGACCGAGGAGCTCATCAGGAAGAGCGGCGTCGCCTGGACGATGCTGCGCAACTCGATCTACTCGAATGGCCTGGTTCAGCAGGCGGCGAAGATGTTAGCTGACGGTAAAGCCACGGTAGGCGCCGCCGATGTCCGCATCGGTTACGTCACGCGCGAAGACTGCGCTGCCGCTGCCGCGGCCGTGCTCACGAGCAAGGGTCACGAGAACCGCGCGTACGACATCACCGGCCCCGAGCTCATCGGCCCGCGTGAGATTGCCGCCGCGGCGAGCGCGGTCGCCGGCAAGCCCATCGAATTGGTTGCGCCCGATCCGAACGCGCCTGCGCGCCGCGTGTTCGGCGGTCCGTCCATCGCCGTGGTCAGCGAAGACCTTACGAAACTCACCGGGCGGCCGGCCACGAGTGTGCGCGCGTTGTTCGATGCGCACCGCAACGAGCTGCTTGGCAGCGGGAAGTAGGTCCACGAAGCGCCAGCCGCAGGCGCTGGCGTCGATCAGCGCAAGCCGGGCAGACAGAGGAAGCTCGACGCCTTCTCGACACTGCCGTGCACGTAGCGTGCGACCGATGGGTACGGACACAACGGTCGCGTGCGATCCGCCGCCCAGTCGACCGGCACCTCCGCGTTCACGCCGCCCGCATTTCCGGGGCCTCGGGCACTCGCGACGATCCTGTTCGGCTCCTTGCCGCGCTCGACCCAGTTCACCAGCGGCGTGATGTAGTCCGCCTGGTCGGTCGCGGGCCCACCGGCGCAGTGGTTCATGCCGGGCACGGGGAACACGCGGACGAAGTCTTCGGCACGACCGCCGCTCGCACGGTTGACGCCGCGCCACCAGCGCGTGGTGTCGTCGATCGAGAAGATCGGATCGGAGACACCTTGGTAGACGAGCACTTTCGCGCCGCGTTTGCGCAAATCCGAAAGGTTGGTCGGATCGGGCGGCGTCACGAACTGCATCGCCGATTCGGTGAACGTGGCATTGGTCGTGAACAACTGCGCGAGCGCGGTGTCGATGTCCAGGTTCAACGCGAAGGCCGGACCGTTCGTCAGCGCATCGGCCGTGGGCGGCACCTTGAAAATCACGCCGACGGCGCCGGAATCGAGCACCAGCGGCGCGACGAATTCCCAGAACGGCACGCCGGCGCCGCCGATGCCGGGGTCATACGGGAAGCTTGCATAGAAGGGGCCATTGCTCGCCGTCGCGCCGCGGAAGATAGGCCCGATCGCGAGCTTTTGCGCGAGCGGACAGGCAACTGCCATCGCGTTCGCCGGGGCAAGTGGGCACGTCGCGCTTGAGATCGAACACCTTCTGGCAGAGGCGCGTGTCCTGCACGAGACCGTCTCGAACGCCGTCTAACTTGTCGCATCGCTGCAGGACGGCAGCGGCCACCGTGCGCCGCTCGGCCGTGGTGAACGCGGTCTCCAGCCCAGGTGGGGTCGCCGGATCACCCGTGGCGACGCTCGCATAGCGCTGCGCACTCCAGATATTCGCCAACGCCGCCAGCGGCAGATTGAAACCCGGCGCGCCGGCGAGGAAGCCGTCGTATTGGTCTGCATAACGAGCCGCCGCGACCAGCACGTGCCGGCCACCGTTCGAGCAGCCGCCGATGTACGAGCGGTCCGGTCCCTTTCCGTAAGCGACGTTGATCGCCGACTTGGCCATGGGCGTGAGCGTGCCCACCGCCTGATAACCGTAGTCGAGACGCGCCTGCGGATCGAAGCCGAACGATGGACCGTAGGCGGCCGGATGCCCGGCATCGGAGCTGATGACTGCGAAGCCCTGCGCGAGCGCATGTGTCAGCGGGCCTCCGCCGAGCGCGCCCGTCGCGGGAACCACGCTACCGTCGATTCCACCGTTGCCCTGGTACCAGAAGCGTCCGTTCCATTCGACCGGCAGGCGCAGCTCGAAACCGATCGCATAAGGGCGGCCGTCGAGGCCGATGCGGTCGTTCATGCGGCCGGTAACGCGACAGTGCTCCGGCACCGGTTGACCCGCCACTTGCAGCGTGCCCGCGGCGACCGTGGTCGAGCCCGTGATCACCGTATCCGGCAGACCGGCGAGTTGCGCCTGCAAGCCTTCGCAACTCCCGATCAGCGTCGCCGGCCGCGCCGGGGACAACTGCGGCGGGCGCTGCGGCTTGCCATGGGCGAATGCGACCACCGGCGCCGCCGCGCAGATCAGCGTGGCGAGAGCACTCAGGAGTCGTGGTGGATGCTTTGTTTGGGTTCTCATCTTTTTCTCCCAGTTTGGGTCGGTGATGGAACGTGATCAGCAAAACGCATCGCCATCGCGATGGTAAGCAACACATACTATTTGATGGGCAGCCGCGCGAAAAGCGCCAGGCCGAATTCGGCACCGCCGTCCGTATGGTGGGACTCAGTCCTACCGGGTGTAGCTAGAAGAACTGGATCTCTACGGCGATGAAGGTAGATGAAAGCGCCGCGCCGCGGCGCGGCGCGCAACGCGGCCGCGATAGCCTCGCGCAGTAGTTTGGGCTGCAACTGCGCATCATAAGGCGTGGGGCGTTTGGGCAAACCGTCGGCGCGCGGCGTGCGCCCCTGAAGCCATGAGTAGTTGTCGGCCAGTCCCCAGCACAACACGGCATTCGCCTCGCGGAAATCCAGCGTGAGGTCGAGGAAGGCGCGACCCAGCGCCGCGATCTCACGGTCGCGCCGCGCGAGTGCCGCATCCAGTGGCGCGTCGTGCACGTCGAATTCGGTGATCAATAGCCGGAAACCCATACCGGTCACTTCCTTCAGGAACCTGCGCCAGGCGCGTTCATCGCGGGCGTCGAAAATGCGATTGGCATTGCTGTCCTGGTTGCCGGCGCCGATGTGCGCCTGGATTCCCAGCGCGTCGACGGGGACGTCATTGCGTCGCAGCCGCTCGAGCAATCGCAATACGCCGTCGCGATGCGGCCCGCCGTCCTTCTCCCAGCCCATGTAGTCGTTGTAGACCAGCTCGGTGTCCGGCAGTTGTTCACGCGCGGCGCGAAAAGCAATCTCGATCACCTGATCGGGTGTGCCGATGGCCCGGGACAACACGGTATCGCGCATCTCGCCCGTGACCTGGTGCACGGCTTCGTTGACTACATCCCAGGAACAGATGCGCCTGCCGAAATGCGCCGAGGTCTTGCGCACGTGGGTGCTGAGCAATTCCGCGGCGGCGGTCGCGGGTTGCGGTCCGAAGTCATAAGTGTCCAGCCAGCGAGGCAACCACTTCGGGTGATGCCAGAGCAGCGTGTGGCCACGCATAGGCAACCCACGGCTCTCGGCGAAGGCTAACAACGCCTCGGCGCGCTCGAAGTGGAACTCGCCCGGCGAGCGCTGGACGAAGGCCATCTTCAGCTCGTTCTCCGGCACGAGCATGCCGCACTGGGATTCGACCAACGCCAGGTAGTTGGGATCGCGCAGGCCACGGCCACCGAGTGCGCTGCCGAAGCGCAGTCCTTTTTTCGGGCCAGCGCGTCGAGCGATTCGATCGCCGGCGTATCCGCAATCGCGGCGGCGGCCATACCCGTCAGGGTGGCCTGCATCACGGCGCGTCGGGTCCAGCGATTCATTTCTGCGCCTCGCTTCGCAGTCGAGGGCGACAGTTTAGCGATACTGCGCGACCCAGGACGGGAACCTTGGCTGGGCGGCGGCAGCAAGCTGCGTTGCGCGCAGGCCAAAATGTGGCGTCGTGGGTCCAGTCACAAGACTAGGCAAGAAGGATCTTGCGAGCCTCGCCTTCAGGGTCATCCACCATGCGGCACTCGTTGTCCCAGACCATCGTCCGATTCGTTTTCGGATCGGTGGGCTGCCAGGCGAGTTTCGGCAGACCTGGATTGCCGGTCGCCGCAAACGCTGGCCCACGACGACGCCATCTTCTTCGCCAACGCCTGAGCTTCGGGCGTGTTGCCGGTGCCTTGTTCGCAGCGCTTCGTGTTGTCGAAGCAGAATGCGAGTTCGGCGGTGTGCCACGCACCCGGCAAGCCATCCAGGATCGGTGTCTGCCACGTGAAGTAATACGTGTACGCAGGTGCGGCGTTGAGCGCGTGCTTGAACCCCGCCATCTGCACCACCCTGTTGCGAATGGATAGGCCGTTGAGCCCCGGGGCACCGCTGCAGATATACGACAGTGTCGGAATCTTCTTCTGCGGATAGGCTTTCTTGAGTGCGGTGACGATCGCGCCCGCCTTCTCTTCTCCATAAGCCTTGGAGAGATTCGCACGCCACTCCTCTTCGGTCGGCCGTTGCGACATGCGATTGCCTTCTTCGCTCGTCGAGCCGATCAGCATCGGCACGTTCTTCGAAACCTCGGGCGCGGCATCGAAGAACGATCGCATGTTGACGATCTTTCCATCGACGCACGGCGACCAACCTACTCGCGGCGTGCCCGGTGCGCCCGGCCCTGCCATCGGGGGCCCCGGCGGGATTGATCTTGGCGGCCGCTGCGTTGCCCGCCGCGACGAGCTTCGACCACTCCATCTTTTGCAACGATCCGATGTCATTCGGGGCGAGGCCGAGATCCTTCATCATCAATCGCGCGAGCTCGCGCTGCTGCTCTCGGCTCGGAATGTTTCCACCGCCACCCGACATCGCAGCCGCGCGATGGAACAAGCCCGCCGCGGACGGCATGCCCATCAGCGTCGTCACTTTCGAACCGCCACCGGATTGGCCGTAGATCATGACGCGATCGGGATCACCGCCGAAGTTGGCGATGTTCTCGTGGACCCAACGCAATGCCGCGACGAGATCCGTCATGCCGACGTTCGCGGAATCTTCGTAAGCCGATCCGCCGATCTCCGCCGCATCGAAGAACCCGAGAATGTTCAGACGATGATTGACGGAGACCTGCACCACATCGTGATGTCTCGCCATCTGCGCGCCTTCATGCGACGGCAATTCGTACGAGGAGCCGAAGCTGTAGCCACCGCCGTGGAAATAGACCATCACGGGGCGCTTGCCGCTCAAGGATGACGTCCAGATGTTGAGCTTGAGCATGTCCTCGCTCTGCCAGCCGTCATCCCAGTCCTGGATGAACGTTTGTTCGATGCTCGTCCATGGATGCAAGGTCTGCGGGCAGTTCGCGCCGTAGACCAGCGCGGGATACTCATCCGTCCACGGAGTCGGCGGTTTCGCGGGGAGCCAGCGGTTCTCACCGGCGGTTGTCTGGCCGTACGGGATTCCTTTGAAGGTGAAGACGCCGCCGTCGAGATAGCCGCGCACTTTGCCGTACTGCGTCTTCGCGATTGCGGAACGCGGGGTCGTCAGATTTCCAGGGCCTTGATGAGCGGCCGTCTTGACGCTGTCCGACGCGGCGGCGGAGTTTGCCGTCGCAAGCCCGACGCCTGCGGTGGAGGAAAGAATCAGCGCTTCGCGCCGAGTGAGTCCTGCGCGCTTTGTCGAATCGGCCATGAATCCCCCTTCGTTGAATCGCGCTGTAGAGATGAAGTGCTGGCGGAATTTATACACCACCACCGATCGTTGTCAGCAGCGATTCTTTGATCGCAGGTGTTCTAAAACTGCATCGACAAAAGGCGTGCGTTGATCTCAGCGGTGTTCAGCGTGGGGCCGCAACCGAAAACTTCCGTCTGCATGCGACCGTGGTACATCGGACGAACGCTATGACAATGCGCGGCTCAATGCGGGTGACTATCTGTTGGTCATGCAACACCGGAGCGCTGATCGAGCCGGCGCGCGGTAGCGGCAAGTCTTGGATCACGACGCTGCTCGCCGAGATCGATCCAGAGTTCGCCAAGGATCTTTACTCGCTGACGTCGAGACAGCCTCTGACATTCATGCGAACTCCGAACTGGTCGGCTGGCCGACCACCAGCGGCGATCAAACGCGGTACGTCTTCGGACGGCTGCCGGTCGGCGATGCATTCCTCGCCTTTGGAAAGAGCACGCGGAACTACTGGAACGTCAAGAGTGATCCTCGCGCGGCGTCGAGCTCGAAAGGCACTTCACGATCCTGATGAAACAGGATTTCCAGGACGCGCACCCATGCCAAGTTCCGCGGCGAGCGGTAAATGATCGGAAAGCATCCGCCAGTCGCGCGCAGAAACTTTCGCAGGCCGATGCCGGAGGTTCCTGACGTAAATCCGGTCGAGCCGGAGCCAGGGTGCGCGCGCCTTAAAAATGCGCGCCGGGCGGCCTACCGCGGCCGCATGCACTTCTTCCAGGCCAGAAAGGATCAGCCTCCCGGTGCGCGCGTTCGCGCCAGTCGTTGAAGTCGCCGGCGATGACGAGCGGCGCGCCGTCGGGAACTTCGTGGGCGACCAGATCCAGAAGCCGATCAACCTGTCGCCGGCGGTGCGACTCGCGCAGCCCGAGATGCACACAGATCGCGTGCAGTGGCTCACGATCGCCATCAGCCCGATCACTGCGTGGAGCAGGCCCCGCGGCTCGGCCTGGCCAACCGATGCATCGACATTGCGCCAAGTGGTGACCGGATGCCTCTGCATCGACTTCTTCTTGAGCTTCTTCGCGCCCTTGTGCCCGGCATGGCGTTGCCCGCAGAGCAATCACAGGTTCCGCTGATCGTGAAGGCGTCTGTGTCCGTGTCCATTGTCGGACGCCCTGCCTATCCGCAGCCAGAGGTTTTCGACACCGTGTTGGACCTGCGCTTGGCACGAGCGGCGGTGCCATACTACGCGCGCCTAGGAATGTCCTGAAACACTCAGCGGCAGCCTACGCGACTGGGGAGTCCTCATGAACACGCGCCTCTTGTTGCGCAACCTTCTCGAGCCGGTCTACAGGAATCACGCGGGATTCAAACAACAGTTGAAGAGCGTGCAGGGCGGGCTGGACAGACTGCGCACCGGGGCTTCGGAGCGGTTTCCCGCGCTCATCCGCCCGAACCCGCGAAACATTTATCTTACGCTGACCTCCGCCTGCAATCTCCGCTGCAAAGGTTGCAAATACGGTCGCGATTTCATGCCGAACGAGCAACTGTCGCTGCAGATGGTGCGCGAGGTGCTGGAGGACGCGAAGGAGGCCAATTTCGAGATCGTGCGCCTCTACGGGGGTGAGCCGCTCGTTCACAAGAACATCGTCGAGATCGTCGAGGAGTGCTCGCGTCTCGGGTTGCGGTCGTATATCACCACCAACGGCATCGTCCTCAAGAAAAAGATCGATGATCTCTACGCGGCCGGCCTGCGGCGACTATCCGTCGGCGTCTACGGCATTGGCGAGGAATACAACACCTACGTGCAGCGGAAGGATCGCTTCAGCCAGCTCGAGGACAACCTCACGTACGTGCGCGACCGCTACGGCGACAAGATCTCCATGGTGCTGAACTGGCTGCTGATGAAGCCGACCTGCAGCCTCGATGTCGTCCGCGACACGTGGAAGTTCGCCGAGCGGTACCGGATGCCCATCTTCATCAACCTCGTGCACTATTCACTGCCCTACTTCACGATGGGGTACGACAACGAATTGCAGTTCCAGCCCGAAGACCGGCCGGCCATCGAGGCAGTGGTAAACGAGTTCCTGCGTCTGCAGGCGCAGCAGCCGCAGCTCCTGCCCATGTCGCCGACGGTGCTGCGCTCGATTCCTGACTGGCTCATCAAGGGGCCGAACATGCGTGTGCCGTGTGACCGGCACAAGCTCATCTGGGTGGGCGCGGACGGCACCGTGCAGATGTGCTACGTCACCTTCAAGCTTGGCAACCTGCACGAGAAGCGGCTCCGGGACATGCTGTTCACGGACACGCACGTGAACGCAGCCCGCAGCGCCTTCGCGCTGAACTGCCCGAACTGCCACTGCGGATACGACTCTCGCACCTTAGGGCATGCACCAACCCGACAGCAGTACATGGGGTCCTGAAAAGGAGCCTGGGGGCTCCAGGCCCGACGCTCCTGCGAGGCGCGGGCTCGCGGGGCTCGTGCGGGCGGCCGCCCGGCGCGCCGGCAATGTCAGCGTGATGTTCGTGCAGCGGCAGGTACTGCGGCGTCGATTCTTCGAGAAGCGCATCTACGACTACCGGCTGGTGCTCGACTCTGACGATCCGGGGATCAGCGCGCAGCTCATGCGGCGCGGCGAGCGCGAGCCGGAGCAGCGGTTCATCCTCGAGCGCGAGCTGAAACCCGGAATGACCGTGTTCGACCTGGGCGCAAACATCGGCTACTACACGGTGATGATGGCGCGGCGGGTGGGCGCGACCGGGCGCGTGTTCGCGGTCGAGCCCGTGCCGGCGAACTTTTCGCTGCTCAGCCGGAATGTCGAGCTGAATGGCGTTGCGGGGTGGTGCGGGCTCGAGGCCGTGGCCATCGGGCACACCGGCGGCGTGCGGCCGCTGTTCACCACGCCGCAGTCGAACTGGCACAGCTTTCATGAGCCGGTGGTCGATGGCAACGTGGCCTGGCTGCGAAAGTATCAGCGACAGGTCACCGGCACGCTCTCCGTTCCCACGTATGCGCTGGGCGCGTATATCGCGGACAAACCGCCTTTCGATCTATTGCGAATGGACATCGAGGGCTCGGAAGTCGAGATCCTGCGCGGGATCGCTGAGCTGGCGGACGCGGAGACCGGACCGCGACGAATTCTCTTCGAGACGCATCCGGAGTTTTATCACCCGGTGCGCAACGACTTGCGAGGCGTCCTTCGCAAGCTGTGTGAGGAGCGCGGCTACCGCGTGAAGTATTTGGTGTCGGACTTCCACATCCGCTCGCCTTACGACGATGCCGCGGAATCCGGGCGGCGCGTCTTCGAGCGCTTTGGATACGGACGCGAGCACGTCGAGCGGGAATTCCGGAACCGCGCCATCTACACGGGCCTCACCGCCCCGCATGCCATCGAGCTCATCTGCAAAAGTGAGTACGTGAATGCGGCGCTGCTCGAGCGTGAAGCCCGGCCGCCGAAAGATGCGGCCAATTCACCGAAGTGAGCCTGGGCGGTCCGGGGCGTCAAAGATAGAGCCGGGAATCTCGGGCGCAACACCAGCATGAATGTTGATCGCCCCGCCAGGCTGACTCTGGTCACATCCGACCTGCGCTGCGGCGGGGTCCAGCGCGCGGTCGTGTCGCTGGCAGGCGGCCTGCAGGCGCGGGGTCACCGCATTTCGGTGCTCACTTTCGCGCCTGCCGAGACGGATTTCTTTCGGCTGCCGCAGGCTATCGTCCGCTCGTCGCTGGGCACTCGCAGGGGAGTGCCGACCCCGCTCCTGCAGCTGCCGCCGACTACACTGGCAAGGCTGAAAGCGCTGCGAGCGGCGATCGACGCGACCGAACCCGATGTCGTGATATCACACGCTGCGCAGATCAATGTCCCGACGCTGCTGGCGCTGCGAGGTCGGGCGGTTCCTGTGATCGTCACCGAGCACGGCGACGTGCCGGTCCGGCAGAACACGGCCCAGCCCTGGCAATGGAAGAAGTGGCTGTGGTATCGCCTGCGCCGCCTTTGTTATCCCTCCGCATTCAAGGTGGTCAGCGTCAGTGCGGCGATCGATCGCAACTTCGCATGGCTGCCCAATGATCGCAGAAGCGTCATTCACAACCCGTTTCCGCCGCTCGCCATGCAGCCCATGCCAGTGCGGTTGCCGCGGGGACTCGCGGCGGACCGTCCGTGGATTGCGAGCATGGGGCGCCTGTCTTATGCCAAAGGCTTTGATGTACTGCTCGCCGCATTCGCACGGATTGCTGCGCCATTTCCTGAATGGCAGCTCGTGATCATCGGCGACGGTGAATTGCATGGGCAACTGCACCGGCAGGCGGGCGAGTTGATCGCGAATGACCGGGTCGTATTTGCGGGCGCGCTTACCGAGCCATTCGGGTTGCTGCAACAGGCGGAATTTTTTGTGATGGCTTCGCGCTACGAGGGATTTCCGATGGCGCACGGCGAAGCACTGGCCTGCGGCTTGCCGGTGATCGCCACCGATTGCCCGAGTCGTCCCCTCAGGCGTGGGGAACGCGGAAATGTCGCTGGCGGCGTACGTGAGCTTGTTCGGGACGGCGTCGACGGCTTGCTCGTGCCGTGCGAGGATTCCGCGGCGCTGGCAAGTGCGATGGCAGACCTGATCGAGAATACAGACAAGCGGCAGCGACTCGCGCGGCAAGCCGCGCCGGGCATCGCGCGCTTCTCCTGCGCAAAGATCGTGGACGACTGGGAGCAGCTGCTCGAGCAGGCGCGCGGTCCAGGAACGAACGAGGCAGTATGCCGAGAGAAGTGAATATCGCCCGCAGGCTGCTCTTGTGCGTGGCTGGGGTCATGATCACCAGTGCGACTTGCGCCGCCGAGCGCGAGACCTTGTCGCTGGATGGAAGGTGGCAGATCGACGAGAGCGTCTCGCCGACCTCGATTCCGACGGGATTTGTACGCACCGTGCCGGTTCCGGGGCTTGCAGACATGGCGGAGCCAGGATTCAAAGACGTGAATCTGTTCGAGAGCCGGGAGCTCAGCTCCAACCGCATCCGCACTCCGGGCTCGAAGGTTCCTGAGTCCGCGCGTGTGCGCAGCGCCGGCATCCCAGGGCAAGCGCGCAACTATTTCTGGTATCGAAAGACGTTTCGCGCGCCCGGCCCCCGAAGCATCGCGACGCTCAGAGTAGCCAAGGCCCAGTTCGGCACCTCGGCCTGGCTCAACGGCAAGCCCGTCGGCGAGCATGCCGGCGGTTTCACGGCTGGATATTTCGACCTCACCGAGGTCATCCGCTGGGGCGCCGACAACGATTTGCTGATCCGCGTCGGCGCGCATCCAGCAGTGCTCCCTGATAACTATCCGACGGGCACGGACTTCGAGAAGCTGCAGTGGACGCCAGGAATCTATGACAGTGTCTCCATCGAGTTCGCCGACAATCCCAGGATCGAATCCGTTCAGGTCGCGCCGCGGATTGCGACCTCGGACATCGTGGTGCAGACGAAGCTGATCAACCGCGGACGGGCCGGCGAATTTCTTCTCCAGCATTCCGTCACACCGGCCAAGGGAACTGAGATCGTTGCGCGGGGCAAGCCAGTGCGCGTGAAGCTCGCGACCGGCGAGACACGGACGCTCACCGAGACGATACGAATTCCCGGCGCGAGCCTGTGGTCACCCGAGCACCCGAACCTGTACAGGCTCGAGACGCGGACTGACGGGGATTCCGCCCGCACGCGCTTTGGGATGCGCGAGTTCCGCAGCGACTCGAAAACCAGGCGCTTCTATCTCAACGGGCAAGTGCGCTACCTGCGTGGCACGAACATCACTTTGCACCGCTTCTTCGAAGATCCTGATCGTGGTGCGCTGCCTTGGGACGAAGCGTGGGTGCGACGTCTTCTGGTAGACATCCCGCGCCGCATGCATTGGGACAGCATGCGCTTCTGCATTGGGCCGGTGCCGGACAAGTGGCTCGAGATCGCAGACGAGGCCGGGCTCCTCATTCAGAACGAGTTCTTCGTGTGGACTGGGGAACCGAGCTGGGACCCAGGATACTCACGGACATACGATGTTCCTGAGACGATCCGGCAGTACTCCGAATGGGTGCGCGACAACTGGAACCACCCGAGCATCGTGATCTGGGACGCGAACAATGAGAGCGCCGAGCCGCTGTTCGGAAAAAAAATCATCCCGGCCGTCCGCGGCCTCGACCTTTCCCACCGGCCATGGGAGAACAGCTACAACCCACCCGCCGCGCCCGACGATCCGCGCGAGGACCATCCATACTTCTTCATCCAGGACTACCTGGGCAAGGGCGAGCTCTTCGACATGGCGTCCCTGGAGACAATGGACGGCTCAGGCGTTGCCAACGGCACGAAGTCCGATCACACACGGCTCATCAATGAATATGGTTGGGTGTGGCTCAACCGCGATGGCACGCCAACGCCGCTCACAGAGAAACTGTACGCGCGGCTATTGGGCCCCGGTGCAACGTCCGAACAGCGCTTCTCGCTCAACGCGTATCTCCTCGCCGCTGAAACGGAGTTCTGGCGCGCCCATCGGCAGTACGCAGGCGTGCTCCACTTCGTCTATCTCACGGGCGTAGTGCCCGGGTCCTATACCGCAGATCATTTCAAGAACGTCAAAACGCTCGAGCTCGAGCCGCGGTTCGCGGACTACGTGGGTGAAGCCTTCAAGCCGCTCGGGGTCTACCTCAAATTCCATCAGCCGACTCTCAGGGTCGGCGAGACGCGAGCATTCAAGATCATGCTGGTGAACGATCGGGACATCGCCGCCACTGGCATTCTGGAGTTGATCCTGCAGAGTGACACGGGTGAAAAGCTCGAGCATGTGCAAGCTCCATTCGCCGTCAAACCGCTGGGCGATGCGGCGTTGGAACTTTCACTGAAGGTTCCGCGCGCATCCGGTCAGCATTTGCTGGTCGCTATCGCGCGGCCCGGAGGATCGGGCTGGCCGGAACCGACAGTCAGCCGTCGGCGGGTCATCATCGAGCCGCAAGTGCAATAGGGCGCGAACGAGAATCAGAACCTCACGCTCATCGTCAAACCGTAGGTGCGCGGCGGCAGCAGAGTGCCGCCGATAGTCCGAGTACTCGCCACGGCATAGCTTCCCGCCCAGACGAATTCGTCGGTGAGGTTCTTGCCCCACAGATTGACTGTGTATCGCTCACCCGACGACGTGTAAAGCAGGTTGGCATCGACGATCGTGTAGTCCCCGGAGGACATTCGTTCGTCGTTGAACTCCGAGTGGTACTGCTTGCTCTTGTAGATCGCGTTGGCTGCCAATCCCAGTGTGCCCCCATTGCCGAGCGAGAACTCATATGACGGGCGGATGGTGGCGCTCCATTCCGGCGACATGCGGGTCGTATTTCCGCTCAAATCCTGCAATGGCGCCTGTCCGGGAGCCGCGCTGTAGCTGGCCGCGTCCAGCGGATTCGGCGCGAAGAATTCCGTGAACTTCGAATCGAGCCAGGCAATCGACGTATCGAGCGCGAAACCCTCCCCGGACCGCCACGAGGCATCGAGCTCGACGCCCTTCCCCTCGACCTGCGCCGCATTGCGCATCTCGGTGGTGAAGTTGGGTGGCGCCGCCTGCGGGAAGGTGAACTGGAACTGCGCATCCTCCACCTCGTGGTAGAAGACGGCGACATTGAGCTGCAGCCGATTGTCGAGCAGCGTCGACTTCAGACCCAGTTCGATGCTGTCCACAATCTCCGGATCGACAAATTCCTTGCCGGCCTCGCCAATGACCGATGTGCCGCTCTTGAATCCCTTCGGCGTAGGTCAAATAGGTCAAGAGCCCTTCCCGCGGACGGAACTCGAAACCAAGCTGCGGCGAAAAATTGTCCCAGTCCTTGGCTCGGCGGAACGGGTAACCCAGTGGGGACGGCGCCGGTGCCGCCGCCGGCGGAATCGCGGTGGCCTGGTAGCTGGCGACGTCGCGCTCCTCGTAGCTATAACGGCCACCGGCCTTGAGCGAGAACTTGTCGGTGAAGTCGTACGTGACGTTGCCGAACACAGCCCAGGTCATGACGTTCATCGCGCCGTCGAAGATCGCTCGGGCGTCGGCCGGATCGCTGCTGAAGTACGGATTGGGATTGAACCCAAGGTGATTCTCGATCCGGATGTATTCCTTCAGGTAGTAGCCAGCCAAGCAGACCGTGCAGGCGATCTGTGTCGAAGTTGAACTGCAACTCTTCGGAGAACTGATGTTGATAGAGCGGCTGCCAGTGATTGCCGGCCGTGCGCGTGATGCCCGGGGCAAGCGTGCAGGTGGTGGTCGGGCCGACCAGCGGCTGCCGGCAGCCTGGATAGTCCGACACGTCAAAGTCCTGATAGAACTCCGCTTCGTAGTCGCGCTGATTGGTGATCGACGTGAGCGACAGGGTATCGTTGATATGCCAGATCGCGGTGAGCGTGGTGGCATAGGTCGTGCGGTCGTTGATGGGCTCGACGTTCGCGCGGATGTTGCGCGGGTCGGTGGCCACCGAGAACCCAGGCTGGATCGCGAGCGAACGCAGGTCCACGCCCCCAGGCGCCGGCGCGGTTGCGGTCGGGAAGGACGCCTCGCGGAACTTCAGGGCGTTCGAGGCATCGTCCTCGCGGTGGTATTCGCCGGTCAGCAGAAACTCGAAGGACTCGCCCGCCAGGTATTGCACGGACAGCCGTCCCGAGTATTGCTTGGCATCGTCGACGTCGGCACCGGTCAGCTCATTGACGGCGTAGCCTTCGCGATCCAGGTAACGGACGGCCAGGCGTGCGCGCAGGTTGTCGGTGATAGGTCCGCCGACTGCCGCCTCGCCCAGCAGCTCGAGGTCCTCGCCTGCCGCCGTGAGTCGCGCGTAGCCGTCCAGCTCATCGGTCGGCTTGGCCGTGATCAGATTGACCACACCGCCCGTGGCATTGCGGCCGTAGAGTGTCCCCTGCGGGCCGCGCAGCACCTCGACGCGGTCCAGGTCGAACATGGCGCTCATCTGCGCGCCGGCCTGGGCAATCACCGCGCCGTCGACATGGAACGCGACGGACGGATCGGCGCCGGGAAAAGAACTGTTCAACCCGATGCCGCGAATGAAAAGTTTCGCGAAATTGAAATCGTTTCCGAAGCTGATGCTGGGGACGAGGTACTGCAGAGATTCGAGCGATTGGGTCTGTGTGTTTACCAGCTCGTCCGCACCGATCGCCGACACTGCCATCGAGACGTCCGATAGCGACTGTTCGCGCTTTTGCGCCGTAATGATCACTTCTTCGAGCTCGGAAACGTCGGGCGGCTCTGCGACCGTGCGCCATATTCAGCCCCGCAAGCAGGACTGCCAGTCCTCCAAGAACATGGTTACGCTTCGTCATGTTGCCCCCCTTACTCCGATAACCAAAACGGGTACACCCTGGAATGTTAGTCCTCGACGTTCGCCAATGCGAATTTCCGGCGATGGCGATGGAGCTGGGGGTTCAACGGTGTGCACATAGAGATCCGAGGCTTAGGTCATCTCAAACCCCCGGATCGATGTGGCTATGCGGCGGAGCAGATTCGTCGGGTCGTACTCGCCGTGGCTCCTTCATGGGCCTTGAACCCCGCCATCTTCACCACGTTGTTGCGAATGGATAGGCCGTTCAGTCCCGGCCTACCGATGAAGGCTATTTCATCGCGCTGCCTACGCTTCGACAATCGGCTTGAAACCGGCCCAGGCCATGCGGCTCATGTCGAAGGGCATGTTGGCGGGATCCATCATCTTGGAGAGGCGCGGATCCTCCATCACCTTTTTCATGATGCGTTTCTGGTCGGCCTTCGACTTGTAGGTGATCCAGGAGAACACCACCACCTCGCCCGGCTTCGCCCTGGCGAGCTTCGGAAAGAGAGAGGTGAAAGTCTTGCCTTCGTGCTTGCTGGTGAGCTGGTCGGCGACGCACTCGACGTACTCGAGGGCCCCGTGGTCACGCCAGACTTTGCCGGCCACGCGGGCGACGCGGCGGTAGCGCGCGAGGTTCTTCTTGGAGATCGGCAGGACGAATCCATCGACATATCGGGACATGGGTTTCTCCTTGGTAGTTACTACCAGTCGAACGGCGGGCGCCCGTTTCGACACCCGCCGGAAAAATACTTCTCGAGCTCGGCCAAGCCACCAGCGCCGGCGACCGTGCGCAACGAGGCAGTGATTTCGCGCGTCGCGGAGACCGGCCTCACGGAGAACGCATTCCTCATGTTCTTCTGCCTGGATTCGCTGCGCAGATTTGGCATTGGCAATATCGCGCTGAAGGAAGGGGAGTGGCACCCGGAACGCAATCCTGCTTATCCGGAAGTTTATGAGGTGACATATCCGTAGGCGCGCGGCCAGGAGTGCGAGCAAGAGCCGGAGGTGCGGGTCGTGAAGGGCAGAAAGCTCAAGATCGGCGAATTCCTCGAAGTCGAGATCACCGGCTCAAGTGCTCACGATCTCGGGGCAAAGGTCATCCGCCCAGACTGACACCCGCTGCGGGCGACGCACCCCGTCTGCCAAATACCACGCGGCAGCGCACCGCGCTGTAGAGGCTGGGAAGGAACGGCAGCCAGCGGCGCATCTCATGGATCTTGCGCCCGCGCGTGCTGTTCTGCAGGAAAGCATCCTCGACGAAGCGGACGTCGGTGTAAAACCGCGAAAATTGCCGCTGCAGCTCGCGCTTGGGTAGATAGTTGGTGCGCGTGGTGAGGTACTTGCGATTTGCCTCGCACGCCTGCGCGGCCGACAACTTCCGCTGGAATTCGTTGCGAATGCCGACCAGCGCCCAGGACTTGAGCCACCAGCGAGAACGCAACATGCCTCCCAGCGGCACCAGCATGTGCGGCTCGATAAATTTGTAGCGCGATGGAAAGATGTGCAGGAAGGCACCGCCCGGCGTGAGCACGCGATGGATCTCGCGCAGCGTGGTGGGATAGTCCATCACGTGCTCGAAAACCTGGTTGCTGATGACCACGTCGAAGAAGTGATCATCGAACGGTATGCGGTACGGATTCGTGGTGATTTCGCGCAGGATGCCTTGCTGGACGAGCGAATCCTCAGCCACATAGTGGGGGTCGCGCAGCCCGAATCCGCAACCGTAAGAGTCGAGTCCGCGGTTGCGGAGGGCCTTCACCAGGTGGCCCGCTCCGCAGCCGAGGTCGAGTGCACGCGCGCCCTCGCCGAGCGCCACGCCCTGGCTGCGAAGAATGTTGATGAAGATTCCGGCCCGTACTGCGGCCCGCTCCGCCCTGTTCATGACATCCCCGTTGCGCGAGAAGCACCGTAACCACCCAGCGCACACGATGGGCATAGGCGTGCTGGTAGACGGGCGTCGGATGGCGTCCGACACGGGCCCACGGGTGACTACCGACTGTACGCAAGCCGGCCACGACGTGATCGCGCCTGTTCCGTTTCGGGCACTTCACGATCCTGATGAAACAGGATTTCCAGGACGCGCACCCATGCTAAGTTCCGCGGCGAGCGGTAAATGATCGGAAAGCATCCGCCAGTCGCGCGCAGATACTTTCACAGGCCGATGCCGGACGTTCCTGACGTAAATCCGGTCGAGCCGGAGCCAGGGTGCGCGCGCCGGAAACGTGCGCGCCGGGCGGCCCACCGCGGCCGCATGGACTTCTTCCAGGCCAGAAAGGACCAGCCTCCGGTGCGCGCGTTCGCGCCAGTCGTTGAAGTCGCCGGCGATGACGAGCGCCGCGCCGTCGGGAACTTCGTGGACGACCAGATCCAGAAGCCGATCAACCTGTCGCCGGCGGTGCGACTCGCGCAGCGCGAGATGCAGACAGATCGCGTGCAGTGGCTCACGATCGCCATCCAGCCCGATCACTGCGTGGAGCAGGCCCCGCGGCTCGGCCTGGCCAACCGATGCATCGACATTGCGCCAAGTGGTGACCGGATGCCTGGAGAGCAGCGCATTACCGTGATGCCCACCCGTCGCAACAGCATTCCGGCCGTAGGCGTGCTGAGTCCAGACGCCGTCCGCAAGTACCTCGTACTGATGCACGTGCGGCTCCGGACCCGCAACCGCACCGATTTCCTGAAGGAAGACGAGGTCCGCCCGCAAGGCGCGCAAGGCATTGCGAATTCGAAGCAGGACGCCATGCCGGTGTCCGGCACGCAAGCCCTGATGGGCATTCAGCGTCAGCACGCGGATCCACGTCTCGTCGCCGCCAGGCGCAGGTTCCATGCGCGTAAGCTATACCGGGAGGCCTGACGTGAGCGAACTGGAAATTCCGACAGTGGTTGCGGTGCTGGCGCTCGCCGGCACCGTCGGGTTCTTCATCCTGCTCATCTGGTCGATGAAGCGGCACCGCGACCCGAAGCTCGAGGTTGACTGCGACGCGCCGATAGAGGAACTGCTTCCGTCACTGGCCGGGCTGACCCTCGGCTCGGTCATCGACGGAAACAGCGTCGAAGTGCTGGAGAACGGGGCGTTCTTCGACGCCTTGATAGAGGAGATCGACAAGGCGCGCAGCTCGGTGCATTTCGAGACCTTCCTCTGGAAGGAGGGCAAGCTCGGCTCGCGCCTGTCGGAGGCGCTGATCGGGCGCGTCCGGGCCGGCGTCGATGTCCGCGTGCTGCTCGATGCCAATGGAACGCGTGGAATGGGCAAGGGCGTGGAGCAGCAACTCGTGCAGGCCGGCTGCAAGCTCCGCAAGTTTCATCGTACGACCCTCGCCAATATCGGCGTCCTCAACGAGCGGGATCACCGCAAGCTTGCGATCGTCGACGGAAGAGTCGCCTTCGTCGGCGGCCATTGCATCGTCGACAGCTGGCAGGCTGAAGAGGGGGCGAAGGAGCGCGTCATGGACGTGAGCGTACGGCTCCGCGGCCCGATCGTTCACAGCATGCAATCCGCCTTCAGCGAAAACTGGGTCGGGCGGACTGGCGAGCTGTTCATGGGCGAAAGCGTGTTTCCGCCGCTGGAACGCGCCGGCGACATCGCGATTCACGCGGCATTCGTCAAGCCGGAGAGTTCGGCACCCGCCGTCAAGATCCTGCACCATGCGGCCATCTGCTGCGCGCGACGTCGCATCTGGATCCAGAATCCCTATTTCCTGCCGGAACCCGCCGCGATAGATGCACTAGGCGCCGCCGTCAGGCGCGGTGTCGATGTGCGCGTCCTCATGCCGTCGACGTCAGGGTCCGACAACCCCATGGTTCAACACGCCGGACACCGGAACTTCGAGAAACTGCTCCGCTGCGGGGTGCGTCTCATCGAATACCCGGCGGCCCTCCTGCACCAGAAGATCATGACAATCGACGGGCTGTGGTGCGCCGTCGGGACGGCTAATTTCGACGATCGCTCCTTCGAGACCAATGACGAGATCACTGTGTCGTTCATCGACGCCGCGACCGCGCAGCGGTTCGACGGGATTTTCGAGCGCTATGCGGCCGATGGCAGCGAGATCGAACTCGAGCGATGGAGCCGGCGGAGTCCGATCCACAAGCTCGTGGACCACGTGTACTACCTGTTCAACGAATTCCTCTGACTCCCTGGGAATCCCAACTGTTTCGTGGCTACCGAGGACGCAGGCGCGCAGCCCCGAGTGCGAGCAAGAGCAGCAGCAAGGATGGATCGAGCGATCCGCCGCCACCACCGCCGCCATCGTCACCGGGAGGCGGGGCCGGAGGTGCGGGTGGCTCCGAGACGGGTGCAGGCAGCGCCACCACGCAGGAATAACTGTCGATCACCGCGTTGATCTCGTCGAGACTGCATTGGGAGAAGGACGTGACCGACGAGGTGAGCATCGGCGTCATGATGTATTGGCCCTGCGGCGTGGACGCACATTGCTCCGTGCCGTCGTGCGGGGCGCCGAACACATGGCCGATCTCGTGCGCGGTGATGAGCGTATCCAACGCGGCGCTGTTGTGAGCCATGGTGAGACTGGCGGCAAAACGCTGGCTGCAGAGCGCCAGCGTATAGGCGATGCCTGCGGTGTCGCCGTCCAGCTGGCGGCCGGTGAACAGATGCGTGAGGCCGGTGGCGGAAAGCGCCGGGCTCTGTCGTCGCAACTGTCCCAACTCTTCGAGCAGCGCGCTCGAATCGGTGGTCGCGGACAGGCCGGCCGTGAGTTCACCGTCGAGATCCACCGATACGACCTGCAGTTCCACTCCCACCTGCGAGCTGAAGATTCCGTCCACGTTATTGAGGCGAGTGAGAATCGCATCGCGGGCCTGCGTTTCGCTTGCGTAGCGCGCTAGATAGGCCGCGTCGCCGAGGATGGAAATCTCGACCCCCTCCGTGGCCACGCCGGCCTGCAGCGCCTGCGTCCTGGCGCGCAGCTCGCCGATCATGGCGCCATAGGCGGCGGCCGGGTCGCGCGGCTTCTCCACCGCATCGCCAGTGAAAGAAACGCCCCGCTCCAGCACGGCGTCCGAGAGTTTGAACATCACCGTGCCGGCCGCGCCGTAATTGACCGCCTCCGGCGCCGCATCCACGATGAACAGTTCGCGCCCGTCCCAGATCATGCCGCGCGGCAGACCGTCGTGAATGCTGATGCGCGCCCAGGAACCCGGAACGCCTTCGAGGGTGCCCTTGTAGAGCTGCACGGAACTGCCGGCGGCGAACTGCGCGAGACGCTGGTTGGTCGAGAGTTGCAGGCGAAAGTCGCGGCCGAACGCGGTGAACTCGAGTGTCGCGGCGGCACCTTTACGTGTAAGTGCTGGTCGCAGGTCCTCCGAATGTTGAGGTACGAGGCCCCCGGCCGCGCCGCTCAATGCTGGCCACGCCGTGGCTGCGAGCAGGAGCGCCGCGCAGCGCGTCAGAGACCCAAGTGAAGTCCTGGAAGTCGCTTTCCGCATCTCTTGCAAGATGCGATGTCCGGGCGCCGGCCGGAAATAGGAATGGCCCGAAGCGGTGTGAAAGCGGGCACGCAATCACTGCGGGCCGATACTGACGCCCGGCGGATTACTCGCGTGTTTGTAGTCCCCGTCGCATATGAGCTGCCCACGCTCTAATAGCTGACCTGATCCGAATCCGGCCGCAGTGGCTCCGCTGACACCGAATCTGACTGAGTCGCTCAGTCCCGAGCTGAAGCAAGCAGAATCCAGTGGCTCGATTATTACTTTACCGGTAGAGCTCTCTAAGCTTCAGCCGACAGAATGGCCTCATCATCGGATCACGAAAGCGGTAGCACGTACGTCCCGCTACCTTCACAGCGTGTAACACCGCCGCCCGGCGATCCTTGCAAAATTCTCCGAGCGCAGGAACCAGTGCTTGGATTGATACTGATTCCTTAAAAAGTTGCCAAATAGCTTCTGCAACGTCAGTTGCGCGAAATACATCTCGTCCGTCAGTCTTGGCGTACGCGCAAGCAGTCAGAATCTTCGGATATCTACTTGCCTGCGTGGTTGCAGTTGCCTTCACGTAGGCGTCTCGAAACTTCTCGATCGCGTCTTCGACAGCCAGACTGCATGCAACACCGAAGTCTGCTTCCGGCAGACTGCTCGTTTCGTTTCCAATGCAGACTTTCGCCGAACAAAGCCCTAGAAGGTGCGTGTAGTGCGGGAAGCCGCCAGAGAGGCTTTCAACCTGTTTTAATACAATCTCATCTACAGTGAATCCCAACTTTTGCATTCCGATTCGATAGATCTCACGGATCTCTTGACCTGACATCAAAGGCAATTCGATCTGGACGAGATTCCGATCTATTGAGGGATGCTCGCCAGTCAACTCGTGAATGTTTTCCGCGACCCCGACTAAGACGATTGTTACGCCGGGCGCCGTGTCTGAGACTATCTTGATTAAATCAGCAAATGCTGCCTTTGTTTGCAAGTCAGAAATCTTGTCGAATTCGTCCAGGATGACAACGCAGAATCTCTCTACTTTTCGAAGGAGAGCTGCAATCTCGGCGGGCTTAGTTGTGCTTGGATCATGACCAAGCGCATCAGCGAGCGTCTTCTTTTGGGAATCCTCTACACCACTGAACCCAAATGCGTGTTGTTTGAAAGGAACCGATGCGGTGAAGAAGATGCGATTCCAAATTGTTGAAAAAGTATCACCGCCATCGCAGCTGGTTTTTACGCAGACCATTTCCGGCAATGCTTGTGCCAAGATGTTTGCAAGAGACGTCTTACCGACCCCGCGTTGTCCGAAAATGACCGGGTGCCTGCCCGGCGCGGGCAGGGTCTCAACAATGCGTGAAAGTTGCTGTGACCGACCTGAGAAAAGATCTTTTTGTTGAACGGGGTAACCAGGAGTAAACACCTGATTCGCAAGTTGCAGCAGAGCGATTTTCGCGTCGTTCATCTTATTTACACCTCGACACAACAGCTCGCGCAGAGAATTCTACTCTCAGCGAGACAAAGTCGACCTCGAACAGTGACGAAGACCCATCTCGCTGATATCCAGTGTTCCCCCTTGGACTTAACTGGATAGAATCAGCTTTAATTCTGGGATTTGTGGTCCCTTGAATACTGGAGCTCTTAGCTCACTCTGTTACAGTATCCAGCAATCGTTCCTGTTCTTAATTTGAGCAAGAGCCGTCGGAGGTTTTGTATGACAGAACACGAAAGTAAGTCGGGACGCGTGGCCTTTAGCATTGCTAACACGACAGCTACCCAGCGTGTCAAACCCTACGCTGGTGCATTGGTTGTGCGTAATCGAATTCGAAGCACGACTGAAAACAGCATTCACGCGGGGACTCCTCTACCACCGGAGCAAGTGGTCAAGAAATCAACGCGCGGTTAGTTAGTAATTAGGCACTGCCCAGCGTGGCTCTCTACAGCCCAGGCGACTATCTCAGACTCGTCAAGGGTCTCGGCACAGAAACTGGGTTCGACGCAGTCGAGACATATCGATCTGAATTTCGGCGTGACTACGCACGGCTAATCCATTGCGCCGCGTTCCGACGCCTCGTTGGGAAAACTCAGCTTTTCCCGGGCGCTGAATCGGATTTCTTTCGAAATCGGCTTACGCATTCTCTAGAAGTTGCGCAAATCGCTAAGTCAATCGCAAACAAGTTGAATGCTGAGCAAGGCTTCTTCAGCGAGGCAAGACACGGCCCGATCAATACGGATCTGATTGAGGTCGCCGGCCTCGCACACGATCTCGGACACCCGCCATTTGGACACAATGGCGAGCTTGCGCTCGACAAGTGCATGCTGCTTGCAGGCGGGTTCGAAGGAAACGCTCAGACGCTTCGTTTGCTTGCGCGCATCGAAAAGAAGAAGACCACGGATCCCTCTGGAGTTGGGGTTTTGCCTACAGGTGAGGACCTTCGATTCGGATTAGATCTGTGCATGAGAACTCTAGCGAGTATCTTGAAATATGACTCGCCGATCCCTGCCACCAGGCCTGCGCAAGAGAGCAAGGTAGTAAAGGGATACTATGCAAGCGAGGCAACGTTGGTCGAACAGTTGAAGGCTAGCGTCGCAGGTTCCGCAGTGCCTGCAAAGTTCAAGACAATTGAATGTTCGATAATGGATCTTGCCGATGACATCGCCTATTCGACCTACGACCTTGAAGATGCCTTCAAGGCTGGCTTCCTGACTCCGATTGAGATGCTTGCAGACGGCGAGCGCATTCAGACGGTAATCGATGACATAAACGAAGATCGTGAGCAGAAGGTAAACGAAGACGATGTGAAGGGCGCCCTATTGAGTGTCTTTGCTGAAGTCTTCGAAGATCAAGACTTCCCCGTCGAAGCCAGTCCGACTCCCAAGAACTACGACCATTTTTTGCAAGCGCTAGAACGCCGTTACGTTGCGTCGTGCCAAATAGCAAGAAATGGCTACGCTCGCACCGATTTGACGTCCTACATCGTCGGCAACCACATAGCCGGTGTTCGCTTTGTCGAGGACGACCGTTGCCCTGCGCTATCTCGCGTTGAGCTCGAGCCTGATACAGATTTGACAGTAGCTGTATTTAAGAGATTCGCCTACAACGCGCTGATTATGTCGCCGCGTCTACGCGTTGCTGAGTTACGAGGAAAGGAAATCGTCACAAGGATCTTTGAAACACTCCGCGAGCCGGAAGGCTATCGACTAATGCCGGAAGACTTTCAAGCTTGGTACCGCAACCTGAAACGGGAGGAGGAGCAGATGCGCGTAATCTGCGACTTTATTGCCGGAATGACAGATCGATATGCTGTCGAGTTTTACGCGCGCCTTACATCAGAATCCCCGCAGTCAATATTCAAGCCTTTCTGAGCGATCGATTCATTTGAAAGGCGTCAAGCTTGCAGTAGTTCGTGATGCCGTCGGGACTCACGGCCGCACAATGGAGAGGACGTATTCTCCCCAGTGCACGACGTAGCTAGGCAGCTAGCTCGCGCCAACGCGAAAAGTTGCTTCAAACTTATCGCAATCTTTCATGGTTACATGTTCGCGGGCTGAGAAAAGCGAGATCATCGCGTCGCGCTGCAGCTTCTCTTTGTCCTAGTTCGAGGTGGCTTCTTCAGCCTGCTGACGGATCGACTCAATGCGCGCATTGATGTCGGCGGCCTTGCCGGCGCCGTCGAGCACGAGCATGCTCGAAGTCAGATCGAGTAGTCCGCGTTCCCCTCGACGACGGTCTGCGCGAGCTTCGGCTGCTCCCCCGCTTTCCACCGGTTCACGCGGTGCCGCACGCGGTAACGCAACGGCCCACCATCAGCCGAGTCGCTGCGTTCGAACGGCACCGGGATGCAGACGAACTCGGTCTCGAGCCAGTCGGCGGTCACCGTGACCAGCCCGTACCCGTGCCCGCCGAGATCCACGAACTTGAGATGCGGTGCGACCGCCGGGTTGTGAAGCTTCCGCGCCTCGGCGGCGCTCGTCCGTGACAGCGCCAGCGCGGCGCGCACGCCGTGCAGCAGCGTGTAGTTGATCGCGGGGATTTCGCGGTGCTCGCCGGTGTAGTACAGCGCGCGCAGCGCGTGGTCAGGCTTCACGATGCGGTCGCCGATCTCGACGAGGCCCTGCGCCGAGATGGACCCCGTGACGAACTCGACTCCCACCGGGTCGTAGACGCGCGGCGGCAGATCCGCGGACGTGAGGCCGGCCCAGAACGAGTGCTTGTCGCCGGCCACCACCGCGAGCCCGGTGACTCCCTTCTTGCGCAACACGTCGTAGATCTGCGCGTGCTCGGAGTAGTAGCCGCCGCTCGCCAGCGCGAAGCCCGTGCCCGGCCACTTGGGGCTCAAGTCCTCGGGCAGGTTGGCGAGATCCGTGCGCCACGCGAGCGTGCCGAACGAGTGTCCCCAGACCTTCCACGGCGCCTGGCTCGCGCTCAAGCGCTCGATGAGCCACGCGCGCTGCTTCGGCCCGAGGTAGGTCTGCATCGGCTGGTCGACGCCCGCGTTCGGAACGTCCTGGCCCGCGAACCGCAGTGTCGCGGGCGGCTTGCCGCCGTTCGCGGTGCGGCCGTCGTCGATCACGCGCGCCGTGTCCTCGTCGGTGAACATCGGGAATCCGTCCGGTGACACCGCGGAGACGTCCGAGTCGGCGATCTTGTACGAGCGGTTGTCGGTGAGGATCAGCTCGGCGTTGCGGCCGTAGCGGAACGCGCGGTAGATGGTGAGGCTCTCGACGGCCGCCGCGTTGTCGGCGCCGCGGCCGAAGCCGTTCTCGTCGTATTCAATGGGCGTGTCCTTGACCGCGGGCGCCTCGAAGCGGTCGCGGTTCGCGCCGGGCCGCGCGACACGCGCCGGCTGGTATTCCCACCACGCCTGGTTGGCCGCGACCTTCTTGGTCTGCGCGGGGCGCTGCTCGCCGCCGAACACCTGGATGCTCTGGTATCCGTTCCACGAGAACTCGTGGTTGTCCCACACCGGAACGAACGGCCAGCGGGCGCGCGCGTCCTGCAGGTCGGGGTCGGTGAGGTAGGCACGGTACACCGTGCGGTAGTCCGCGAGCGTCACGGGCAGGTGGTAGTCGCGGAACTTGTCGCCGTCGGGGTACTTGAACAGCGGGCGCAGGCGGCGGCCGCGGTACTTGCCCTCCGGCATCTCGTCCGCGTAATTCACCACCTCGTAGATGAAGTCGCCGAGGTGCAGCACGAAGCCGAGCTGCTCGGCGCGCGGGCGGCGCTCGTCCTCGTAGATCATGCGGCGATAGGCGTTCGCGGCGCCGATCGTCATGTCCTGGCAGCTCACGAACGTGAAGCGGACCGGGCGCGCGTCGCTCTCGCGTCGGCGCGGTTAGCGTGCGGCCGACGCGGCTGCCGTTGCCGTCGGCGTCGGTGAAGCGGTACCAGTACTCGGTTGCGGGCGTGAGCCCGGCCGCCATGAAGCGGCAGGTCCAGTCGGTGTCGGCGGTGACCTCGGCTTTTCCACGCACGACGACGTCGCGGAATGCCTGATCCTTCGCGACTTCGACGGTGAGTAGATAGGCCGCGCGCGGGTCACCGCCGGCCGGCTGGCGGCGCGTCCAGAGCAGGACGCTGTCGGGTGCGGGGTCGCCCGAGGCGACGCCCTGCGGGTACAGGTCACGGCGCTCGCGCCACGCGGGCGCTGCGGCGCTCCCCTTCCCGAAGGCGAGCACGGCGCCGGCGGCGGCCGCTGCTTCGGCGAACTTTCGGCGGGTCAGCATCGGCGCATGATGCGCCGACCGCCGTGCCGCGCGCGGCGGTTCATCGCACGGCTGGGCGAATTGGAAATCAGGGCCTTCATTGCAGCTGGCTCCTGCCGGTGGTCCTCATCGCCGCCAGTTTCCGCGCTTCGGCGCGCCGAAATAGTGGAAAAACTGACCGTTCAGCGCGGGCGGCGCGGGGTTGGCCGCGTCCCAGGTCGCGACGTCGACGAGGTATTCAGCGCCGGTCAACCGCGGACCGCCTTGCAACTACTCAGCCGTTGCAACCCGTTTGAGCTGAACGGTGCGATAGTCGTCCGACGCAATACACTCGTATTTGATGCCTGCGTATTCGAGCGAAAGTATTTTCTGACCGCGCCACCACACGGGACGATCGCGGCCCTTTTGTTTCTCCGACGAACCATCCGTGAGGAATTCCTGGATTTCGATTCGCTTGTCATCCAGCTGCACAATGCGGAGCTGAGACCGCACCTCAACACCCAATTCGACTGGAGAAACGTCGATTTGCGGGACGGGCCCGGGAGTACCGCTGGTGCCATACATATCCGGGTCATATCCGAAGCCCCCGACGGTGAAATCCTCCATGTAGCGCGCCTGCATCGGGCTTTCCCAGAACAGGCACACGCCCTGAGAACCGCTTTGCTTACCGTCAATTCCCCGCGGCAAGACAGCGCACCACTCGATCGGATCGATCTCCTGCTTGTTCTGCTCGTTGCCGGCCCAACCGCCTTGCGTCACAAGGGTAAAGTTCTCTGCAAAGACCAGCGTACCCTTGGGGATGATCAAGTCCTTACCATAGGCACTCTTGGTCCGCACAGCATCTAAAACGGTTCCGGTACGGCGGGGCTTCAGCACGTATTCGATGAACACGTCGCCTTCGCCGCGTGGTGCCTCGTAGGTCTTCTGGCTGCCCGGGACGATCTCCCAGCCCGATGCGCCGATCCACTCCGGCGGCGGCGGTTCGGTTGGAGGACGATACGATGTGGCACAGGCTTGAAGCACAAGAATAATCGAGCTGACAGTGAGCACCTTGCGCATGTCGTGACCTCATTCACTCCAGACTTGGTTGTTGTCGACACTCTCCCGTTTGCAGAGGACAGCATAGCCGAACTGTCCACCGGCCCACCCGCAACCGCGGCCCGCTAGAATCCATCCCCGCCACTCATCCTCCCTGGGGGTCTGTCATGTGCGAGCGCGATTCGAGTGACGATATTCTTCGCGGCAACGAGCTCTCTCGCCGCCGGTTCGGCGCCTTAGGGTTAGGCGCCTCACACATCGATACGGGCGAAGTATCCATCTTCGTGCGCAATAGCGGTAGCTAGTGGCTCGACGTCAATGGCACGACATACCGGACGAGGCTGTCCATAGTTTTCCCCGGCTCCTCCTCGTAGACCATGTGGGCGGAATCTTCGAACCAGACCAGGCGCTTGGTGGGCGCTTTGACTTTGGCAAACCATTGGTCGACCAGGGCCGACGAAGTGCCGCGATCGTGCCTGCCCTGGAAGATGATTACCGGCACCTTGAAACGCGTGGCGTCCATGAGGTTCACGTGCCCCAGTTCATCCCACATCAATCGGTCACTGAAGGCCTGGGCTTCGTCGCGGATCTTGAGCTCGGCCGCCGAATAGTCGGGGCTCAGTTTGGCAATTTCGCCGTTATGACCGAATCCCGAAGGCCAGTAATAGCCGCCGTAGGTCGCCAGCCAGAAGCGTTCAGTGCCGAGATTCTCCAGGTTCCGCTCCGGGTGCTCCCGGTCGGGAAACGGCGCGATGGCTAACAAGGCCGACACCGCTTTGTCGTTCTTGTCGGCCTTTGCGGCCGCCAGCGTTGCGGCGTAGCCCTGCGCTTCGCTCTGCAGGGCGTCCGTGAACTGGCCCATGCCGACATAGGCGAAGAGCCAGTCGGGGTGGCGCTGCGCCAGCTTCACGCCGAGAAGCGTACCGAACGAATGCGCCATCAGGACGATGCGGTCCTTGCCGTACTTCTGGCGTAGATAGCCGATCAACTCTTCGGCATCCGCGACAATCCGATCGACCGTCAAGGTGTCCTTGATCTTTTCCGGATCGCTGGCTGCATAGGTCTTGCCGGCGCCGCGCTGGTCCCATTGCACGACGGTGAAGTGCTCTTCCCAATCGCGCATGTAATAGAAGCTGACCGGGGAAACGGTAAACGCCGGACCCCCATGAAGGAACAGCAGCAACGGGTTCGCCTTGTGCCGGCCGCGCACCGAAATCCACTGCGGGATGCCTCCGATAGGCACCAGGCCTTGTTCGCTGATGCCGTCCCTCGTGACGATGGTCCGGGCGCCGCCGAACACCTCGTTGGGCGTCTGCGCGGCGGCATGGCTCGAGGCCGCGGCGGCAAGAATGCCAACCAGCAGCATGAAGAGAGGCAGGCGTTTTTTTCTCAAGGGTCTTTGCTCCAGTCGCGTTGATACTGCGCAGCGCCCCTGGCGGTTGCATTCGATGGTCATGGGCGTAGCTTGTAGTTCATGGGCAAATCGACGGTCCTGAACCGACGAGAGTTCCTCGCACTCTCCGCATCGGCGGGCGGATAGGAAATTCAAACCACCTGTCCCGGCCGGCGGATAGCCGAACCGGCGTTCAGGACAACCACGGCAATCCTCCGACACGATTTCTCTGCCACTCCCGGCGGGTCGCCCGGCGCCCACGTGTTCCACTGCCCTCAACGATCTGAGGTTCACATGTCAGAGACACACAAGCAGGTATTGCAAGCGGCTAACTCGGCCATCTCGAAGGGCGACTACAAAGGTTTCCTGAAGCACTGCACCGAGGACACACAGTGGCACTTCATTGGCGACCGCACCCTGAGCGGCAAGGATATGGTCCGGCAATGGATGGCGGAAACCTACCGCGATCCCCCGGACTTCAAGGTCAACCACCTCATCAGTGAAGGTGACTGGCTCACCGCATTGGGAGAAATCACATCAAAAGACGACGAGGGCAACGAGGTCTGTTACGCCTACTGCGATGTCTGGCGCTTCGAGGGCGACAAGCTGGCGGAACTGAGGGCGTTCGTGATCAGGCCCACGATCCCGGAGTAATCGGCAAGCAGCGCAGCCCCCGTTAGAATCAATCCTCGCCACTTTTCCTCCTTGGGGGTCTGTCATGTGCGAGCGCGATTCAAGCGACGATATCCTTCGCGGCAACGAGCTCTCGCGCCGCCAGTTCGGCGCCTTGGGTTCGGCGCGACGCTGGCCGCCATGCTGCCCGCGGTCGCCGCCGCCGCCGAAGTCTCGGAGTCCGAAGTCGAAATCAAAACCCCCGACGGCACCTGCGACGCCCACTTCGTGCATCCCGCCAAGGCCACCGCCGCCGTGCTGGTGTGGCCGGACATCTTCGGCCTTCGCCCCGCATTCCGCGCCATGGGCAAGCGGCTGGCGGAATCCGGTTATGCCGTGCTCACGGTCAACCCTTTCTATCGTTCCATCAAAGGCGCACCTGCCAACCGGGAGGACGCGTTCAAGCTTCGCGCGCACGCTCAGCGCCACCACGCACGTGTCCGATGCGAAGGCCTTCGTGGCCTGGCTCGATGCGCAGAAGGCCGTTGATACCCGCCGCAAGATCGGCACCACGGGATACTGCATGGGCGGAGCCATCGTGATGCGCACCGCGGCATCGCTGCCGGAACGCATCGGCGCCGGCTGCTCCTTCCATGGCGGTGGATTGACCACGTCCGACGCGGACAGCCCGCACCTGCTGATCCCGAAGATGAAGGCCAGCATGCTGATCGCCATCGCGGACAACGACGATCAGAAGGAGCCGACGTCGAAGGACATCCTGCGCAAGGCGTTCGACGATGCGAAGGTGTCGGCGGAGATCGAGGTGTACAAGGGCGCGAATCACGGCTGGATGCCGCCGGATTCGCAGAATCACAATGCGGAAGCGGCCGAGCGCGGGTGGGAGCGCAAGCTGGCGCTGTTCAAGAAGGCACTGGCGTAGCGTAGAGCAGCGAACCGCGCGGCGCGGCTCGACTCATTACACCCGTGAGCGCAGGCATTGCAGAGCGGCTGACCCTCGCGATTGACGAGACCCGCCGCGTCTCTGCGCTGCTCCAACTTCCGCCTGCCGCCACGGCTTGCTTTGTGCTTGCACACGGCGCGGGTGCAGGCATGGATCACCCGTCCATGACGGCGGTCGCGGCGGAGCTCGCCGCCCGGAATATCGCGACTCTGCGCTTCCAGTTCCCGTACATGGAGCGCCGCACGCGGCGCCCGGATCCTCCGTCGGTCTGCCACGCGACCGTGCGCGCAGCCGTTGCGGAGGCCGCGCGCCTGGCGCCCGCGTTGACGCTGATCGCGGGTGGCAGGTCCTTCGGCGGACGCATGACCTCGCAGGCGCAGGCCATCAAACCGCTCCCTGGCGTGAAGGGTCTGGCTTTCATTGGATTTCCGCTGCACCCGGCGGGGAAGCCGTCGGCCGAGCGCGCCGAGCACCTGCGCGAGGTGAAGATCCCCATGCTGTTTCTGCAGGGCACGCGCGACGAGCTCGCGAAACTCGAACTGTTGCAGCCGCTCATCGACCGGCTCGGCGCGCGCGCAACCCTGAAGCTGCTGCAGGATGCGGATCATTCGTTTCATGTGCCCGCGCGCACCGGACGCAAGGACGCGGAAGTCAGGGCCGAGATGCTGGACGCGCTCGCGACGTGGATCGAGCAGGCAATTCACGCTCCGTAGCGCGAAATGTGTCGCTTGTAGGCCAGCAAATGTCGCAACGCCTCGCGCGGCCGATTTGCTTTCTCGTGCAATCGGGACAGATTGAAGTGCGCGTCGCACAGCAACGGGTCCTGGGCAAGCGCGTCGCGATACGCCGTCACCGCCTCGTCTTCACGCCCCAGATCCTCGAGCAGCGTGGCGAGGTTGAACGACAGGATGGCGCTCGACGTCCGTCGCCTGGCGATACAACTGCTCCGCCTCCTTGAGCTTTCCATCGAGGTGAAGCAATCGCCCGAGGTTGATCCTCGCCTCGAGGTGATCTTCCTGCACGCTCAACGCCGCGAGGTACGCGGCACGGGCCGCATCGATATCCGAGTCCTCGAGCAAATGTCCCGCGTTGAAAGTGCTCGTGCGCGATGTCGGCCGCCGGGACTGTCCGCTTGATCTCGGCCACCGGCCGCGCGATCGGTCTGGTGGCCAGGGGCAACGCGTATTGTCCGGAGGCTTCCCATTCGCGCGCTCCTTCCCGCACCGCCACGTCTTTGCCCGACGCCGCCAACGCGATGGCAGGAAGCCGACCGGTCGGAATCGCTCCGCGGATCTGCTCCAGCGCCGCCACGATCTTCGGCGTCGACATCTTCGACGCCTTGAGCGCGCCCGCCACGCGGAGCACGGTTACATCCTGAAAAGTGTATGAGCTCTTGCCGCTCTTGTTAACCGGCGGCGTGATGAACCCGGCCTCGCTCAGCTTGCGGATGAGCGCCGGCGGGAGACCGAACAGTCTCTTGAGGTCGGCGAGGGAATACTCCTGCATCTCACCTCATCGCTTGGATGATTTCTTGGAAGCCGCGGCTTCTCCCGACGCCGATGCCTTCTTGGGCGCCTTGCGCTCCTTCGCCTCGGCTTTGCCGCCGCGCGCATTCAAGCTCGCCTTCAGCACTTCCATCAGATCGACCACGTTGGAGACGCCCTCGACACTCGGCGGCTCCGCGAAGGACACTTCCTTGCCTTCCACCTTCCGCTGGACCGCGGCCTCCACCCGGGCCTTGTGTTCGTCGACGTATTCGTTGGGGTCGAAGCGTTTGGCCGCGAGCTGATCGATCAGCTGGTTCGCGAGCTTGAGCTCGCGCTTCCGACACCGGCGACGTTTCGACGCCCAGATCCTTGATCGAGCGCACTTCCGCCTTGAAGTGCAGCTGGTGCATCGCGATGCCGTCGTCCATCGGGCGAAGGACCACGATGTGTTCCTTGCCGCGCGAGATCCAGCGACCGACCGCGCACTGCTTCGCCTTCTTGAGCGCCGTGGCCAGCAGCGAATACGGCTTCGCGCCGCCCTTGTCGGGCGCCAGGTAGTAAGTCCCGTCGAAGTAGACAGGGTCGACCGAATCGAGCGGCACGAACTGCGTGATGTCGATGGTGTGCGTGGTGGTGTCCTCGAGCGCCTTCAGCTCCTCGGCGGTGAACATCACGTACTGGCCCTTCGCGAACTCGTAGCCCTTGGTCATCTCGGAGCGCTCGACCAGCGCGCCGTCGTTGACCGCGACGTACTGTTGTTTGACGCGCGAGCCGTCGCGCTGTCGCAGCAGGTTGAAGGAGATGCGCTCGCTCGAGATGGTGGCCGAGTAGAGCTTGACGGGGATCGCGACCAGGCCGAACGAGATCGTGAGCGAAGCGATGGAGCGGGCATTGCTAGGCATGTGGGCACCGAAGGTCGATTCACTTGCGCGGGCGGCCAATGTACCCCGGCCGCAGTTAAGTGCTGCAAGGTATTGACAATAAATACTTTTCCTACAGCCGAGAAGGCTAAGTCGGGACATCCTTTGGCGTCCGCGCTGACATGAGCGCCCCGAAGCGCGCATCCTAAAGTGCCCCATGAAGAAGACCACGGCGCAGCTCGAGAAGTATCGGGCCAAGCGCGATTTCACCAAGACGAAGGAGCCGAGCGGCGCGCGCAAGGTGCTGCCCGCGGAGCATCCGCGCTTCGTGATCCAGAAGCACGCCGCGAGTCATCTGCACTGGGACTTTCGCCTCGAGCTGAACGGCGTCTTCAAGTCATGGGCCGTGACCAAAGGTCCTTCCGTGGATCCGGCGGACAAACGTCTCGCCGTCGAAGTGGAAGACCATCCGCTCGACTACGGCGACTTCGAAGGAACCATTCCGAAGGGTGAGTACGGTGGCGGCACCGTGCAGATGTGGGATCGCGGACTGTGGGCGCCGCAAGGACCCAAGACGCCGGAGGACGCGATCGCGGCCGGCGACTTCAAGTTCGTGCTCGCGGGTGAGCGGCTGAAAGGTAGTTGGGTGCTGGTGCGCATCAAGAACAACCGCGGTCGCGACACGCGCACCAACTGGCTGCTGATCAAACACAAGGACGAGTACGCGCGGCCGGGCGGAACGGAAGAGCTGATCGCGGAGGATCGCTCGGTGGCGTCGGGTCGCACCATGGATCAGATCGCGCGCGGGGTCGGAAGGCCGCCGCGACCGTTCATGTTGGCTGCGGCGGAAGGCGCGGATGCGGTGTGGCATTCGAATCGCGCGGAGCGGAAGCCGGTGGCGACGAAGCCCGCGCCAAAGTCAGCAGCTAACAAGCCTGTCCGCCTGAAAACCGTGCCGGAGTTCATCGAGCCGCAGCTGGCCAAGGTCGTCGATCGCCCTCCCGCCGGCGCAGGGTACGCGCACGAGATCAAGTTCGACGGCTATCGCGTGCAGGTCCGCGTGCAGACCGGCAAAGTGCAGATCCGCACGCGCACCGGTCTCGATTGGACCAAGAAGTTCGCGGCCGTCGCCAAGGCCGCGAAGGCGCTCCCCGACGGCATATACGATGGCGAAATCTGCGCGCTCGACGACGACAACCTGCCGAGCTTCGCGCTGTTGCAGGCGGCGTTGTCGGAAGGCCGGTCCGACGGCCTGGTGTTCTTCGCCTTCGATCTGCTGATCGATGGCAAGGAAGACATCCGCGCATTGCCCCTATCCACCCGCAAGGAGCGTTTGAAGGCCCGGCTCGAGGAATCCGACGCTGGCGACACGATCCGCTACGTCGAGCATTTCGAAACGAGCGGCGCCGAGATGTGGGCTTCCGCCCTGAAGATGAAGCTCGAAGGCATCGTGTCGAAGCGGCTGGATGCGCCGTATGTGTCCGGGCCCCATGGCGGCTGGACCAAGGCGAAGAGCCGCCCCGGGCAGGAAGTGGTGCTCGGTGGCTGGACCAGCGAGCGCGGCGAGCTTCGCTCACTGCTCGCGGGCGTCTATCGAGACGGCCTGCTCGAGTACGTGGGCCGGATCGGCACGGGTTACGGCGAGGCCGTGGCCAGGAAAGTTCTGCCCGTGCTCGAGAAGCACACGACCGATGTGAGCCCCTTCAGCGGCAAGGACGCGCCGCGAAAGGAGGCCAACATCCGGTGGCTGAAGCCGGAGCTCGTCGCGGAGATCGAGTTCGGCGGCTGGTCGGAGGATCGGATGATCCGCCAGGCGGCGTTCAAAGGCCTGCGCCAGGACAAGGCGGCGACGGAAGTGGTGGACGAACGGCCGACGCGGGCGGCGCCTGTCAAAGCCGGCGAACGCGACTTCCGCCCTCCCGAAACCGGCCGGACCGAACGCCGTCATGGGCGTGACGCTGACCAACGCCAACAAAGTGTTGTGGCCCGAAGGCGCGCAAGGTGCCGCCGTCACCAAGCTCGACCTCGCCCGCTACTACGAAGCCGTCGGCGAATGGTTGCTGCCGCACCTGCGCGGACGCCCCTGCTCTCTGCTGCGCGCGCCGGACGGAATCACCGGCCAGCAATTCTTCCAGCGCCACGCGATGGCCGGCATCTCGGACCTCTTCACCCTCGTCCAGGTCAAGAACGACAAGGCTCCGTATGTGCAGATCGACCGCGTCGAGACGCTCATCGCCGTCGCGCAGATCGGCGCGCTCGAGTTGCACCCGTGGAACTGCGCCGAGGGCGACCCCGAAGTGGCGGGTAGATTGGTGTTCGACCTGGACCCCGGGCCCGAGGTGAAGTTCAGCGCCGTCATCGAGGCCGCGCTCGAAGTGCGGGATCGCCTGAAGAAGGTGGGACTGGAATCCTTCTGCAAGACCACCGGCGGCAAGGGATTGCACGTGGTCACGCCGTTGACCGGCGGGGACGATGCGGTGCCTTGGCCGGCCGCCAAGAACTTCGCGCACATCATCTGCGCGCAGATGGCGAGCGACTCGCCGAAGAAGTATCTCGACACGATGGCGAAGAAGGATCGCGTCGGCAGGATATTCCTGGACTACCTTCGCAATGATCGGACGTCTACCGCCGTCGCCGTGTTGTCCACGCGGGCGAGACCGGGGGCGCCGGTCTCGATGCCGATTCACTGGAAGGACGTGAAGGCATCGTTGAAGCCTGAGCGGTTCGACATCCGCTCGGGGCCTGCGACGCTCCAGAAGTCGAAACCGTGGGCTGACTATCGGCGCGCTGCCAGGTCGTTGTCCGGAGCGATCGAGAAGATGATCTCGCCAGGACGAAGGATGAGTCCCCGATGAGGGCGGCGCACTCCACCGGCACCTGCGGCCCCCGCTACAATCCACCCCCGCCACTTTTCCTCCTTGGGGGGTCTCTCATGTGTGAGCGCGATTCGCCAAGATGACCCGAGGAACTTGTCCCATGCTGAAAAGAATCCTGATGCTCGCGATCCTCGGCAGCACGGTGGCGTGTTTCGCGGGCTCGAAGATCCGGCCCATTCAATCCTGGGCGGACTTTCGTGCCTCGCTCCTCGAGGAAGGCAAGTCCGAACCCGACGCCGATGCCGAAATCGCGGTCATGCTTTCCAGCCTCAACGACATGGATCGCGCGGCTGGAGACGATCGGCTGGGAACCGCCGCACCACCCTTTCATTTCGATGCATGGCTCAACTCGCGGCCACTTGCATTGGAGGAGCTTCGCGGAAAGGTCGTGCTCGTGCGCTGGTGGACTGACACCTGCCCGTTCTGCGCCAGCAGCTCGCCTGCGCTTCGTGTGCTGCACGCGGAATTTGCCGGCAAGGATTTCGTGCTGATCGGCGTGTTCCATCCCAAGGCGGGGCGCGACGACCCTCTCGATGTCGCCCGCGTCGAACGCGCGGTCGCCGCCCGGCAGTTCGAGTTCCCGGTCGCGATCGACTGGAATTGGCGCGAAGGAACGCTGAAGGACTGGTGGCTGACCGGCCCCAAGCGACCTGCGACCTCGGTGACTTTCATCCTCGACAAGGAGGGGATCGTCCGATTCATTCATCCCGGGATGGAGTATCACGACAACGCGGACCCGGCCCCGGGACAACACGCGATGTGCGCGGACGATCTCGGACGCATTCGCGCGGCCATTAGCAAACTCCTCGCGGAGTAGAGGGCAGCTAGAATCCATCCCCGCCACGTTTCCTCCTGGGGGTCTGTCATGTGTGAGCACGATTCGAGTGACGATATCCTTCGCGGCAACGAGCTCTCACGCCGCCGGTTCGGCGCCCTGGGTCTCGGCGCGACGCTGGCCGCAATGCTGCCCGCGGTTGCGGCGGCCGCAGAAGTCTCGGAGTCCGAAGTGGAGATCAAGACTCCCGACGGCACCTGCGATGCGCACTTCGTGCATCCGGCCAAGGCCACTGCCGCCGTGCTGGTGTGGCCGGACATCTGGGGTCTTCGCCCCTCATTCCGTGCCATGGGCAAGCGGCTGGCGGAAGCCGGGTATGCCGTTCTCACGGTCAACCCCTTCTATCGTTCCATCAAAGGACAGCCTGCCAGCCGCGAGGACGCGTTCAAGTACGCGGGCACACTCAGCGCCACCACGCACGTGTCCGATGCGAAGGCCTTCGTGGCCTGGCTGGATGCGCAGAAGGCAGTTGATACCCGCCGCAAGATCGGCACCACGGGATACTGCATGGGCGGGTCCATCGTGATGCGCACCGCGGCATCGCTGCCGGAACGCATCGGCGCCGGCTGCTCCTTCCATGGCGGTGGATTGACCACGTCCAACGCGGACAGCCCACACCTCCTGATTCCGAAGATGAAAGCCAGCATGCTGATCGCCATCGCGGACAACGACGATCAGAAGGAGCCGACGTCGAAGGACATCCTGCGCAAGGCGTTTGACGATGCGAAGGTGTCGGCGGAGATCGAGGTGTACAAGGGCGCGAACCACGGCTGGATGCCGCCGGACTCGCAGAATCACAATGCAGAAGCGGCCGAGCGAGGGTGGGCGCGCAAGCTGGAGTTGTTCAAGAAGGCGCTGGCGTAATACCCAAGGCGCTAATGCGGATACAACCGCCGCTCGACATCCTCCTTCCGCTCGCCGAAGCCCGCTCAGGTGAGGAACTCAAGATCATGGAACTTCGAAAGTTGCGCCGCACGCGGCGCGAAATCCTCAAGAACGCAGCGCTGGCCGCGTTCGCCTCACCGGCCATTGGACAGGGACGCACAATGCCGCAACCGGGCACCGCGGCCAAGACTGCCACTTTCGTCCTGGTCCACGGCGCGTGGCACGGGGGCTGGTGCTGGCAGAGGGTCAACGATCGACTCACGGCCCAGGGTCATCGCGTGTTTGCACCCACGCTGACCGGAGTGTGTGAGCGCTCGCACCTGGATTCGCCGAGCGTCGATCTGTCGACGCAGATCCGCGACGTCGTGAACGAAATTCGCTGGAAGGATCTCGAGAACGTCGTGCTCGTCGGCCATTCCTATGGCGGAATGGTGATCTCGGGCGTCGCCGAACAAGTCGCATCGAAGATCGCTTCGATCGTCTATCTGGATGCGTTCGTCCCGACGGATGGACAGTCCATCGTCGACCACGGCGGAAAGGTCGATGCGGGCCCTTTCACCGCACCCATCCCGGCCGCGAGCTTTGCTGTCAATGAGGCTGATCGAGCCTGGGTCGACAGCAAGATGACGCCGCAGTCGACCGCCTGCTTCACCGAGAAGATCAAGCTCACGGGTGCTTACCAGAGGATCGCCCGAAAGGCGTATATCCGCGCAAAGAACTTTAAGGGGTTCGCAACGACCCTCGAAAAGATTCGAAGTGACCCGTCGTGGAAAACCTGGGTCGTCGATTGCGGGCACGACATCATGATCGACAAGCCAGATGAGCTCACGAGCATTCTCGTGGGCCTGGCCTGAGCCGCTGCCAACACCACCCGCCACTCAAGTGCCGCAGTACGTCCGAAGCACGCGTTCGCCCGGCGCCGGCGGCTGCTCGAACTCACCGCAGCCAGGCTGATCGTCGTAAGGATGCTCGAGGATGTTCAGGAGCTGGTGAAACGGCCCGAAGTCCCCGTGCGTGGAGGCTGCTTCGAGCGCGGCCTCCACCCGGTGGTTGCGCGGAATGAATGCGGGATTCACGCGGCGCATGTTCGCGGCGCGCTCCGCGGCATTCTGCGGCTCGCTTGCGAGGCGCTCGCGCCAGCGCCGCAGCCAATCCGCGATGCCAGAGGAGGATGCGAACAGCTCGAGTAGCGAGGCGTCATTGGCCGGTTCGTCGGCACACCGCGCGAGGCGACGAAACGTCAGGGTGAAATCAGCACCGGCCGATTGCATCGTTGCAAACAGGGCCCTGACGAGCTCGACATCGCTTTCCTGTTCGCTCGCCAGGCCGATCTTGCGCCGCATGCGTGTCAGGAGCCGGGCATCGAAAACCGGCATGAAGTCCTTGACGACCGCTGTCGCGAGCTCGACTGCTTTCCCGATGTCCGAATCGATGAGCGGCAGCAGGGTTTCGGCGAACCGCGCGAGATTCCATTGCGCAATGGCGGGCTGATTGCCATACGCATACCGCCCGCCATGGTCGATGGAGCTGAAAACGGTGTTCGCATCATAGTGATCCATGAATGCGCACGGTCCGTAGTCGATGGTCTCACCCGAGATGGCCATGTTGTCCGTGTTCATGACGCCATGGATGAAGCCCACGCTCATCCAATCCGCAATGAGCGCGGCCTGGCGCTGCGCGACGGCTTCGAGCACCGCCAGCGCGGGAACGTCGGCGCCCCGCGCTTTCGGATCGTGTCGTGTGATGACGTAGTCGAGTAGCTGACTAACTGCATCGCGATCGTTGCGAGCCGCGAAGTACTCGAAGGTGCCGACACGAATGTGACTGGCAGCCACGCGCGTCAGCACGGCCCCTGGCTGAAGATCCTCGCGGACAACCTGCTCGCCGGTCGTGACCACCGCGAGAGAGCGCGTGGTCGGAACGCCGAGCGCATGCATCGCTTCGCTGATGAGGTACTCGCGCAGCATGGGCCCGAGCGCTGCGCGTCCGTCGCCATTGCGCGAGAACGGCGTCCGTCCCGAGCCCTTGAGCTGGATGTCGCGCCGCACGCCGTCGCGTCCCACCCGTTCACCTAGCAAGATGGCGCGACCATCACCGAGCTGCGGCACGAAGCCGCCGAACTGATGACCCGCGTAGGCCAAGGCGATCGGGTCGGCATCATCGGGCGTTTGATTGCCTGAAAACCATGTTGCACCTTCGTGTTCGAGGACGGCTGGATCGAAGTCGAGCTCTTCAGCCAGGCGGGAGTTGAAAACGACTAGCCGTGGATCCTTGACAGGCGCCGGCGCGACCCGCGCGTAGAACCGCGAAGGTAGTGCGGAATAAGTGTTTTGGAGACCGAGCCGCATGACCGGCGGCAGTGTATCTCGCTCAGCAGCGCTTTCAGCGCATCGGTCGCAGCACGATGTGACCGACGGCCGTGTTGGAGGCCGGCACGTGGTAGAAGCGATGCAGCTCCTCCACCTTTTCTCCGAGTGCGCCGCGCATGATCAGCCACATGATCATCTCGATGCCTTCGGAACCGCTCTCGCGCAGGAATTCCAGACGCGTCAGCTTGCGCAGCTCGTCGGTCTGGTTCGACAGCTTGTCCAGGAAGGCGTTGTCGAATTCCGGGTTGATGAGGCCGGCACGCGCACCCTGCAGCTGGTGACTCATGCCGCCGGTACCCCAGATCTGCACGTTGAGCCCCGCGGGGTAGGCCTGCACCGCATCGGCAATGGCCGCGCCCAGCTGCCAGCAGCGCTCGGCCGACGGCGTGGGGAATTGCGTCACGTTGACGGCCAGCGGCACCACGCGCACTGGCCACTGTTCGACCTTGCCGAACATCAGCGACAGCGGCACGGTCAGGCCATGGTCGACGTCCAGGTGGTTCATCAGCGTCATGTCGAACTCGTCGATCACGAGCTGCTCGGCCAGGTGGCCGGCCAGCACCGGGTCTCCCATCACAACCGGCACGGGCCGGGCTCCCCAGCCTTCGTCTGCCGGAGCGAATTCCTCCGCGCAACCGAGTGCAAAGGTCGGCACCACGTCGAGCATCATCGCGCTGGCGTGATCGTTGTAGCAGAGGATGACGACATCGGGATCCTCGCGTCGCTGGAACTCCTTGACCCATTCGAAGCCATCGAAAACCGGCTTCCAGTAGGGTTCCTGCGTGCGGCCCTGATCGAAGGCCGCGCCGATGGCCGGTACATGGCTGCTCGCGATGCCCGCCGTGATGCGTGCCACTAGTTCTTTCCGCGAATGGACCGATTGCCTTTGATGGGCCGACCGCCCGCACGCATCATCGCGGCGTATTCATCGGGCGTCATGCCAGTCATCGAACCGACCGCCTTCTGCGTACTCCAGCCGTCGGTGTTGGAGAGCTTCACCAGGAAATAGATGTTGCCACCCAGTTCGATCAGCTGGTTGAAATCGCGGTCCCGCACTGCCTGCTTCTGCTCCGGGCTCATGCGGAAGCGATCCAGGTAGGCGCCTTCGTCTGCCCTGAATGCCTCGCGATTGGCCGCATTCATCAGCGACACGCAGAACTTGTGCAGGTGATAGGCCTGCCGGCTGCGCATCGCATTGAAGATCTTGGTGCCGGGGATGTCGTCGAGTTCGTCGAGCGAGTAGAGCCGCTTGCGCATGAGCCTTGTCCTCTGCTCCGGTGTGCTCACCACTATAAGTCGCGGATACCCGGCCTGTCAGAAGCTTCTTCTTGTCGCAATCCACGCCCGGCTCGTCGCAGAGGTACCGCTTCTACCCCGCTTGAGCCCACGATCGAAGCGTTATGCTTCTGCACAGAAACTCTTTCGCCTTCGAGGAACCTGACCATGTCCGACACAAGCCGTTGCCTCATTTCCATTTCGGCGGCCGCAGCCGTGCTGATGGTGCTCGCCGGCTGCCAGCGTGCAGCAGAAGAGAAGAAGGTCGCCACGCCGGCGCCCTGGACGCTGGATGAGAGCAAGCTGCAGCAGCCGATCCGCTTTGCGGCCACGGACCTGGATCCATCGCAGAGCGCATGCAAGGATCTGTCGGCCTACGTAAACGGCAAGTGGCTTGCTGCCAACGCGATTCCCGCGGATGAATCGGGCTGGGGTGCATTTCTGGTTCTGAACAACCGCTCGCTGGGGGTGCGTCAGCAACTGGCCGAACACATCGCCACCGAACCCAATGCCACCGGCATCGACAAGATCATCGGCGATTTCTGGGCCACGGGCATGGACGACAAGAAGCTCAACGAGCTGGGCATCGCGCCGCTCAAGGATCGGCTCGCCGCCATCGACGCACTCACCGACGGGCCTTCCGTTGCCGAGCATCTGCGGACGATTTCCGCGATCGGCGAGAACCCGCTGTTCGGCTTCGGACCGCAACCGGATTTCAAGAATTCCACGCAGAACATCGCGTCGGCGTTCCAGGGTGGCCTGGGCCTGCCCGACTCCACCTATTACTCGCTGGCGGACAAGAAGCCGATTCGGGACGCCTACGAGAAAGCACATCGCCAAGCTATTCGAGCTCGCGGGCACGGCTCCCGCGGAGGCCGCAAAACAGGCCGCTTCCGTGTTGGCCTTCGAGACACGGCTGGCGAAGGTATCCAAGTCCAGGAACAGCTGTCGCGTGACGTGGAGCTGTACTACCACCCGGTGAAGATGGCGGAAGCGGACAAGCTTGCGCCGAACTTCCCGTGGACGAAGTTCTTCGAGTCGCAGAAAGTCGCAACCCCGGAGTGGTTCTCGCTGGGCATTCCTGCCTTCCACCAGGAAGTGAGCAGGATGCTCGAGGATGTCCCCGTGGCGCAGTGGCAGAGCTGGCTGCGCTTCAAGCTGCTGGATGATGCATCGCCCTATCTCAGCGACGCCTTCCTCAGCGAGCGCTTCGACTTCTACGGCAAGACGCTTCAAGGCCAGAAGGAACAGCGCCCGCGCTGGAAGCGCGTCCTGGGCGTCATCGAGGGTTCCGCCGGCGAGGCAATGGGCCAGCGCTATGTGGAGGTGGCGTTCCCGGCTTCTTCCAAGGCGCAGATGCAGCAGCTCGTGAACAACCTGCGCGATGCATTGAAGGCGCGCATCGAGAACCTGACCTGGATGAGCGACGCCACCAAGAAGAAGGCGCTGGATAAGTGGGCTGCGTTCAACACCAAGATCGGCTATCCCGACAAATGGCGCGACTGGACCGGCCTAACCACCAGTCGCGACAGCTACTACGGCAATGTCGCCGCCGCGAATGCCTTCAACTACCGCTGGCAGCTGGACAAGATCGGCAAGCCCGTCGACAAGACCGAATGGGGCCTGACACCGCAGACCATCAATGCCTACTACGATCCGCAGCAAAACGAGATCGTGTTCCCGGCGGCCATCCTGCAGCCGCCGTTCTTCGACCCGCAGGCCGATGAGGCGCTGAATTACGGCGCCATCGGCGCGGTCATCGGCCACGAGCTGACGCATGGCTATGACGATCAGGGCGCGCGCTTCGGACCCTCGGGCAATTTCGAGGAGTGGTGGACGAAGGAAGACGCCGCGAAGTTCAAGGCGCTGACCGGCAAACTGGTCGCGCAGTACAACGGCTATACCGCGGCGACCGGCCTGACCGAGAAGGTCAATGGCAATCTGACGCTCGGTGAGAACATCGCCGATCTCGGCGGACTGAGCATTGCCTACGATGCCTTCCAGAAAGCGGTTGCCGGCAAACCCGATCCGAAGACGGACGGCATGACCCGCGATCAGCGGTTCTTCCTCGGCTTCGCCTCGGCCTGGCGCGAGAAATACACGCCGGAGTTGACCAAGCTCATCATCGCCTCGGACCCGCATGCGCCGGGTGGCGTGCGCGCCAATGGCACGCCTTCAAATGTTGACGCGTTCGCCAAGGCATTCGGTTGCAAGGACGGCGACGCCATGGTCAACAGCGGCGATAAGAAGGTCGTGATCTGGTAGCGGCCGAAATGAAAATCCCCCGGCAGTTTCCCGCCGGGGGTTCCACCACACCTTCTACCCTCATGGAATAACGGCGCGGAAGTCGTCGTAGTCAGCCGCGGCGCGATATCCCACGAGGCCGACGCGGCCGATCGTTGGCTGCGGATCCGTGGCTTCGAGCATCAGCGCCCCGTTCACATAGGCACGCAGCTTCGGGCCCACGGCTTCGAGTCTCAGCGTGTACCAGGTGTTGGGCGTCACGGTCCGCACTGCGCTGCCGAGCTGGGTGATGACGCCGTTCTGCACCTTGCGCAGGGTCACGGTGTTCGAGCGCCGCAACGACATGTAAACGTAATTTGTCGTATCGTGCTCACGCAGCATGACGCCGGCCCACGGATCGCCGGCCGCATTGAACGCGCGCAGCCGCACACGCGTCTGCACGATCTGATCGGTGTTGATGATCTGTTCCGGCCCGACCACGGCGCGCGCGTCACCCGCAGTCGAGGCCTGATTGAAATGGAGATCGCCGGGGCCTCCGGACTGCCACGACCACTGGCCGGTGCCCGAATAAATCCAGGGCTCGGGCTGCAGCTGCGGCGGCGCAAATAACTGCCCGTCGCTCGCCGAGTAGATAGTCTGCGTCAGGAACGGGCTGACGATCACGTTATCGTAATCCGCGGCCGCACGGTATGTGAGCAGCGCGGCACGCCCATGCGACAACGCGTCGTCCCAGGCTTCGAGCACGAGGATGCCATCCACGTAGACGCGCTGCAGCGTGCCGACGGACTCGAGCCGCAGCCGGTACGTGCGGTTGAGCGCCCACGGCACACTCGCGCTGTCGATCGTTGCAAACACCCCGCCCTGCATGCGCTTGAGCTGGATGATCCCGGAGCTGCGCAGCGTGACGTAGTAGTAGTTGGACGCGTCGGTGCGGCGGGTGGCGAGGCCCACCCAGCGATCGTTGCCGTTGACGGCGGTTGGCTTCACGTCCGCCTGAATCGACTGGTTGGTCCAGTCATAGGCGTTGAGCACCGCGCCGGCATTGCCAGCCGTGCTGGCCTGTCGGAACACGCGGGTATCGCCGCTCTGCACCACCGAGAACTGGCTGCCCGGCAGCGAGGTCCATCCCGCCCCGTTGCCGGAGGCGAACGTATCCTGGAACAGCGTCGGTTGCGCGAAACTTTCCGGCAGCTCGAAGTAGTAAGGCCCGCCGCTCACGAGCACACCGCGCCCGCTCACCGATATCGTTCCACTCAGATCGTTGCCGTCCTTGGCGGCGAGGATCGCGACGTGTCGATATAAGCCGTTCACGTTCGGTTGGAAGACGTTGACCACGACCGCGCCGCGATCGGCGTTCCAGCGCGTCACGAACACATACTGGTCAGATTTGACGATCTCGCCGCCGGCGCTGAAGCCGCCGAAGGGCCCCTCAGCGGTGAAGTCGCTGGCGGTACGCAGACTGTCGCCGCGATACCACTCGTTCGAACTACGGCGGCGCCATACCGCGGTGCCGAAGCGCGCGAAGTCGCCGATGAAGAGTTCGTCGTCGCGGATGGCAACGCCACCGAAGGTATGACCCGGCTCGGGCACCAGTCGCGCGTTTAGCGGCCAGGTCGTACCGGTGCGCTGAAACACATGTGTCGCCGGCGCCGGCAAGTCGTCAATGTTGTACGGACTCGCCACGACCGCCCAGTTCGGCGAGATGTCGACGTCGCCACCAACGGAGTTGTCGCCGTCTCCGCTGTAGTCGCCGTTGAGACCGGCGCGAGCCATCCAGTTGCCCGTAACGGAATCCTTCTCGTAGACGGTGCCGCCCCAGCTCCCGCTGCCGTTGAATATTCGCCCGCCGTCAATTTCGACATCGCTGACGGGCTCGTGAAAGGCAAAGGGTTGGCCAGGCGGAGCGCCTATCTGCTTCTGCACCCAGTTGCCGCCTTCGCGCTCCAGGATGTACATGGGCTCGAACGCCAGGGCCAGCACGCCGTTCTTCATCGCGATCGGATTGCCGTTGGTAGCATCGTCATAACTGCTGTCGTCGCTCTCGCCCACCTTGCCCACGAGCGTCCACGTCGCACCAGAGCGGCGGTACAGCCAGGCGCTGGTGATCGTGAAGAAGTTCTCACCGGTTTCATCGGGATACGAAAAGGAGCTGAGAGCGACTGCCTCGTTACCGTCGAGTGCCACGTCGCCCCGGAGGGCGTCGACACCAGGCGGCGGAGCGATCCGCGACGACTCTTCAATGACCAGCGGGTGGGCGTGTACGAGTCCGGCCACGCCGAGAGCGGCGATGCCGGCGAGGAGAGTTTTCATGGGGAGACCTGGAAGGGTTTTAGACCTATTAGCTATTGCACTATTGCAGGTCGCGCGCCATACGGACTATTCGCCGGCCGGACCCTCGCGGCGCGTGGCAGCAACAACGCATGGAAAAAGAACGCGTAATCGTTACCAAGCGCTGAAACTTATTCAGCGATACCGAGGCGTGCGTTGCGTTGACCCAACGAATTCGCCGTGGCGGATAGGACATTGCAACGCGGCGCAGGCGCAGCTCCTTGATGGCGAGGAGCCGCGCCCGGAGTGGAAGGCCGTCGAACAAGGACTGGTCGAGCGCGCGATGAAGCGCATCAAGCTGAGTCGCACCGGCAGCGGATAGAAACTGGGGGCCCGAAACGAAAAACCCCCGGCAGTTTCCTGCCGGGACGAGTCGGGGACGTTTCGCTTCGCGTCGGACTACGGATCGCGTGCGTTCGATGTGTACGTGATTCCCCTGAAGTGATCCGCAAAATGCCTGACAAAGCGCGTCGCAGGATGCGGTGTGTGTGACGGAGTCCACTTCGCGGATCCAGCCAGAATCGGCTCGCGTCCTACGGCGCAAGAAGAAGTTGACGGATCAGGGCTGGCTCATTGCGTGGCTACACTGATGACGGTGCTGACCTGGCGTCCTCGATGAATCGAGTAGTAAGAGCGCACGTCGGTAACTGCCCTGCGGGCATGCAAGTACGGGCAAATTTCGCGCCGGCATGCGGGTCTCTTCATCCGAGGTGTCTCATGGAAAAGAAGCACTTCCTCTCCGTCATGATGACGATCGTTTTTTCCTCGCTTGCGCTGTTCGGCGCCTTGCCGGCAGCCGCCCAGGAGGAAACACCGGCGGACGCGGATACCGATCCGATCGCCGAGCTCGCGCTAAGCAATGACACGCTGCAGTTGCGCTATTACGACCGCAAGGACCGTGTCGCGGACAGTCGCTTCGTTGGCGGCGCATTTCTCGGAGAAGAGCGCGATGTCGTGTTATCCGCCGCCATGATGTTTCCGGTGGATCTCGCCGACTACTTCGACATCACGTTCGGACCGCAACTCTACGCCGCATTGCTGAACGAAGAGAATGAAGACGTGATGGCCGTCAGCCTAGGAACAGAGATCCGCTGGTTCCTCGACTCCAGCCACCGGTTCGCAGTCTCGGGCCAGGCCTTCTATTCACCGGACATTCTGACGTTTGGCTCCGCCGACAACGTGATCGATCTCAGCGCTCGCGCCGAGTTCAGGATTGCAGACCGCGTCATCGTCTTCGCGGGAATGCGCTGGTTCGAATTCGATCTCACCGAGGGCGGCGGAGAGCGAACGTTGCAGGAAGAAGTGTTTTTAGGCGTGCGCTACCGCATGTAGGCGGAGGTATCTGTCCCCATGGCGCGGAGTGCTTTCCGGCCCGGTAGCTAGACGGCGCGAAAGTTGCAGCGTCTCCGACACAACGCCACGTCCGGGCTGACTTTGCCAAAGACCACTGCGCGCGACCGCGCGTGGAAGTGGCGTGCGCCACTAACATCCTCGCAGTGCATTGGGATGAAGCAGACTGCGCAATCAAGGTCCTAAGCACGCGGGGCAAATCGCGGCTGGCCGCGCGAAATTGATTCTTCCGCGAATCCGTCGTTCGCGAACTAAAAACAAAAAACCCCCGCCGGTTTCCCAGCGGGGGTCTTTTCCTAGCTAGACGTTTAGCGTCTGGACTGTAGGCGCCCTTGCCCGCCTTGACGGCGTTCAGCTTTGGTTGCTCTAAGCCTCGGTCTTCTTTCTGCGCATCAGCAGAAATACGCCAATCACGATGATCAGGCCCAGCACGATCCAAATCAGCTTTCGATCGGGTTTCTCTTCGGTCTTTGCTGGCTCTTCCGTCGCCGCAACCACCGGGGTCTCCGTTGTCGCAGGCGCCGCCTCGGCCGGGGCTGGCTCGGCCGCCGCCGCTGCGGGCGCTTCAGCAGGAGCTGCAGCAGGTGCTGCGGCGGGTGCTTCGGCGGCGGCCACTTCAGCGGGGGTGGGTTCAGGCGTGTCGAGTACGGCCTCCACATCCTTTGCCGTGAGGACCTCCGGGGGAGCGGACGTGACGATCGTGGCCGTCAGCATGTCGCCTTTCTTCAGGTCGGCCAAGCGCACGGGCTTGCCATCCATGATGACCTGGATGCCGCGCTGTTCGAGCTCACTCTTGGTGAACTTGCGGGTAGAGCCGTCCTCGGTTTTCACGTACACGCTGTCAAGGACCCGCTTGACGACTGTGCCTTTCTTGATCGTGGTTACGTAGACCGGGCGAATTATCGTGGTCGTCGTAACCTCGGCCGTGCCCTTCATCCCGGGCGCGAGTTCGTGCACCGACATGGACTTTCCGTCCACCGTGAACACGTAGTTATCGGGCACGGTCACTTCGCGGGCGCCAGTCTGATCGCGGACGACGATAGTGTTGCCATCCACCGAAATGATCTCAAACTTGATGACCTCGGACGTCTTGGTGGCCGTATCGACCTGCGCGGTAGCCGCGCCCGCGATGAGCAAGGTCATCGCAAAGGCAGCCAAAACGGGCCAAGAAGCTCTTGGGCGACATTTCATGATCCCTCTCCTGATTGTGTTGTTGTCTTGGATCGCCATCGAAATTGACGTCGCGGATGCGTAACGGTGTCAAATAATTGTATTGGCGCGCCATTGGACCCAAGGCGGACATCGCTCCTGGGCGCCGCTGTGCACGGGGCGGCCAGAAGCAAAAACCCCCGGCAGTTTCCCGCCGGGGGTTTTCATATCAACTAGACGTTGAGCGTCTGGAAGTTAGAAGCCTCTCGGCTCCTTACATATCCATCCCGCCCATGCCGCCCATTCCGCCCGGCGCACCGTGCGAATGTTCCTCGTCCTTCGGCGCTTCCGCGATCATGACTTCCGTCGTGAGCAGCAGGCCGGCGACCGAGGCTGCGTTCTGCAGAGCCAGGCGCGTGACCTTGGTCGGATCGAGGATGCCCTCTTCCAGCATGTCGCCGTATTCGCCGGTGGCGGCGTTGTAGCCATAGGCGCCCTTGCCCGCCCTGACGGCGTTGAGCACCACGGCCGCATCTTCACCGGCGTTCTCGACGATCTGACGCAGCGGCTCTTCGATCGAGCGCGACAGGATGCGAATGCCGACCGTCTGGTCTTCGTTCGCGCCTTCGAGCTTGTCGAGGGCCTTCTGCGCGCGGACCAGCGCGACACCACCGCCCGGGACCACGCCTTCTTCAACGGCGGCACGGGTCGCGTGCAGCGCGTCTTCGACGCGGGCCTTCTTCTCTTTCATCTCGATCTCGGTGGCAGCGCCGACCTTGATCACGGCAACACCGCCGGAGAGCTTGGCAACGCGCTCCTGCAGCTTCTCTTTGTCGTAGTCCGAGGTGGCCTCTTCAGCCTGCTGACGGATCGACTCGATGCGCGCCTTGATGTCCGACGCCTTGCCGGCGCCGTCGATGATCGTGGTGTTTTCCTTCTCCACGACGATCTTCTTGGCATCGCCGAGATCGTTCAGAGTGGCCTTCTCGAGCTGCAGACCGACTTCATCGGAAATGACCGTGCCGCCCGTGAGGACCGCGATGTCCTGCAGCATGGCCTTGCGACGATCGCCGAAGCCCGGGGCCTTGACGGCAGCAACCTTGAGGATGCCGCGGATGTTGTTGACCACCAGCGTCGCGAGGGCTTCGCCCTCGACGTCTTCGCAGATCACGAGCAAGGGACGGCCCTGCTTGGCGACCGCCTCGAGCAGCGGCAGCATTTCGCGGATGTTCGAGATCTTCTTGTCAGCCAGGAGGATCAGCGGCTTTTCGAGTTCAACCGTCTGGTTGGCCTGCTGGTTGATGAAATACGGCGAGAGGTAGCCGCGGTCGAACTGCATGCCCTCGACGACGTCGAGTTCGTTCTGCAGGCCCGAGCCTTCCTCCACCGTGATCACGCCTTCCTTGCCGACCTTTTCCATCGCTTCCGCAATGGTCTTGCCGATGGACTCGTCGGAGTTCGCCGAGATCGTGCCGACCTGGGCAATCGCCTTGTTGTCCTTGCAGGGCTTTGACAGCTTCTTGATCTCTTCGACAGCGGCGGAGACCGCCTTGTCGATACCGCGCTTGATGTCCATCGGGTTGCGCCCGGCGGAAACGGCCTTCAGGCCTTCGCGGATGATGGCTTGCGCGAGAACGGTGGCGGTGGTGGTGCCGTCGCCAGCTTCGTCAGAGGTGTTGGAAGCGACTTCCTTCACCATCTGCGCGCCCATGTTTTCAAACTTGTCCTTGAGCTCGATTTCCTTCGCGACCGACACGCCGTCCTTGGTGACGGTGGGGGCGCCGAAGCTCTTGTCGAGCACCGCGTTGCGGCCCTTCGGGCCGAGCGTCGCCTTGACGGCGTTGGCGAGAATATTGACGCCGCGGAACATCTTCACGCGTGCGTCATCGCCGAAACGTACTTCTTTAGCAGCCATGATTACTTGCCCTCAATAACGGCCATGACGTCTTCTTCACGCATGACCACGAGTTCATCTCCGTCCACCTTCACTTCGGTGCCGGAGTACTTGCCGAACAGGATCTTGTCGCCGACCTTCACGTCGAGCGGGCGGACGCTGCCGTCTTCCAAAATCTTGCCCTTGCCGACCGCGACGATCTTTCCCTGTACGGGTTTCTCGGCGGCCGAGTCCGGAATCACGATGCCGCCTGGTGAAACGCGATCTTCTTCGAGACGCTTCACGATCACGCGGTCATGAAGAGGACGAATCTTCATGGGTTCGCTCCTTAAATTTGAGTGTTGAATGGATCTGGTTGAGTTGCCGGGGGGATGCGCTGTTAGCACTCTCCCCTTGCGGCTGCTAATTGTATGGGCCGACTCTTTCAATGCAACCCTCAGCGGGGCCTTTTTTCAGCCAGAAACGGGGGCAGCCCCCTTTTCCTGGCAAAAGGGGTCAGTCCTTGCCGGGAGGGTTGACCCCTTTTGCTGGGAAAAGGGGGCTGCCCCCATTTCTGGCTGCAATTTGGGGCTGATTTTGCGGGTCACATCGAAGCGGGGCCTCCCCTGCTTGTCCGATCATCCGGCGGTTTCACCGGTTCATATGTCGAATAGGATTGCGGCCGTTCCGGCCACGAGGCCATCCATGAGGTCATTTGTGCGCGCCAAGAGTCTGTTGCTGTTGTCTTTCGCCCTGACGACGCTCCTCGCGGTCACGAACCCGCGCATTCGCCATTGGGGAAGACGAATTTCTCCCGCCCGAACAGGCATTTACGTACACCGCGAGCGCCGATTCGACGCAGGTAACGGTCGAGTGGAAGGCCACGCCCGGGTACTACCTATATAAGAAGCGCATGGGACTGGCGGCCGCCACGGCCGGCGTCACCGTGGGTGAGTCGGTCTATCCCAAGGCCGAGATCCACAAGGACGAGTACTTCGGCGAGCAGGAAGTCTTCCGCGGCACCTTCAAGGTGACGGCGCCGCTCAGCGGCGCCAAGCCCGGCGACACCGTGGCACTCAAGTTGAAGTGGCAGGGCTGCGCCGACGCCGGCCTGTGCTACCCGCCCTCTGTCTGGGACGCCAAGCGTGACCGTGGCCGCGGCCAAATCCGCCACCACCGCCGACAAGGTTTTCGATCGCGTCAGTGCCGCCGAGTCGGGGGACGACGAATACCTCGATCCCGAAGTTGCCTTCGTGCTCACGGCCGAAGCGCTGTCGGTGAACACCGTCGAGCTCAACTGGCGCATCGCCGATGGTTACTACCTCTACAAGGAACGCATCAGCCTCGTGCCTGCTGATGCCGCACGCCCAGTCGGCGCCATCGTGCTGCCGAAAGGCGAATCGCATTACGACGAGTACTTCGGCGAGCAGGAAATTTTTCGTCGCAGCGTCGACGGCACGTTCTCGGTGCCGCCCGGCGCGAAAACTGTCGATGTGAACGTGACTTACCAGGGCTGCGCGGACGCGGGCCTCTGTTATCCGCCCATCACCAAGACGCTGTCGGTGTCGCTCGAAGGAGCGCCTGCGACCATTGCCACATCCGCGGCCAGCTTCCAACGGTGACGGCGGGTACGTTTCCGAGCAGGACAGCTTCGCCGCGAAGATCGCGGGCGGCAGCATTCTCATTGCGATGGCGATTGGTTACCTGGGCGGCCTGCTCATGGCCTTCACGCCCTGCGTGCTGCCGATGGTGCCGATTCTCTCGGGCATCATCGCCGGCGGCGGCTCGAACATGTCACCCGGCCGCGGCTTCCTGCTGTCGTTGTGTTACGTCGCCGGCATCGCGGTCATCTACGTCACGATGGGCGTGCTCGCCGCGTACATCGGCAGCGGGCTCAACCTGCAGGCCATATTCAACCAGCCGCTGGTCCTCATTCCATTCGCGCTGTTGTTCGTGGTGCTCGCGAGCTCGATGTTCGGCGCGTTCACCATCGAGATGCCGAGCTTCATCCAGTCACGCCTCAGCGACGCGAGCAACCAGCAGCGCGCCGGCACGTTCATCGGCGTCGGCGTGATGGGTGCGCTGTCGGCGCTCATCGTGTCGGCCTGCGTTGCACCGGTGCTCATCGGCGCACTGACATTCATCGCGAAAACCGGCGACATGGCGCGCGGCGCACTCGCCATGCTGTCGATCAGCCTCGGCATGGGCACGCCGCTGCTGCTGGTCGGCGCCTCCGCGGGCGCGCTGCTGCCGCGCGCCGGCGCGTGGATGGAAACCATCAAGAACCTGTTCGGCGTGATGTTCCTCGCGGTCGCGGTATGGCTGGTGACCCGGATCGTGCCGCCGGCGATTGGCGTGATGCTCTGGGCCATTCCGTTGCTGGCGCTCGCCTGGGTGCTGTGGCGCGCGAACGCGAAAGCTCCGGAGGCGCGCAATGCGCTGCGTGCGATCGCCGTGGTCGCGGCCGTTGCTTGCTGATCGGCGAGATTGCAGAACGGCGCGCGCGGCGGCACCAATCCGCTGGTCCTGAATCCGCGGCCGGCCAGCGAGCAGCAAGGGCCTCGAGTTCAAACGCATCAAGACCGTCGCGGATCTCGAGCGCGAAGTCGCGGCCGCGAAGGCCGCGGGCAAGTCCGTGATGCTCGACTTCTACGCGGACTGGTGCGTGTCCTGCAAAGAAATGGAGCACAACACGTTCACCATGGCGGACGTGCAAACCGCGCTCGCCGACAGCGTGCTGCTGCAGGCCGACGTCACTGCCAATGACGATGACGACAAGGCGCTGCTCAAGCACTTCGGCATCTTCGGACCCCCGACCATCGCCTTCTATGGCACTGACGGAACGGAACGGCGAAACTTCCGCGTCGTCGGATTCATGGAGGCTGCGGAGTTCGCGGCCGTGGTCCGGCAAGCGGTCGCTTCGGCGCCAGCCACTCCACAGTGAACGAGACAAAAGAATCAGGACCCTGCCGAGATCGTCGCGGGGTTGATCATCGTTGCCGCCGGCCTGGTGGGATTCTTCGCGTTCTACCGGAACCAGAGGGTCGACACGGGGCTGACGGAGTCACGGCCAATCGAGACCAGGGCTCCCGCGGCCGCCGTTCCCGCAGCTCCGGCAGCGTCGACGCCGAAGAAGAAGATTCCCGACACGCTCCCGGACATCACCCTGGCGGACCGCGACGGCAAGCCCACCAAGCTCGCGAGCTTTGGCGGCCGGCCGCTGATGGTGAATTTCTGGGCCACTTGGTGCGCCCCCTGCCGGCGCGAGATCCCGCTGCTCAATAAGATAAGTGTCGAAAGAAAGGCGCAGAACGCCGATGATTGTGGGAATTGCGGTCGATTTTCGCGAGGATGTCCTCAAGTTCGTGCAGGAAACGCCCCTGGAGTACCCGCTGCTGATCGGCGAGGAGGACGGACTGGCGGCTGCCGAGGCTTTTGGCATGGGAATGGCCTTTCCTTTCTCCGTATTCGTTGACAGCCAAAACCGGATCCTGACGGTCAAGATTGGCGAGTTACACGAAGATGAGGCCAATTTCGCGTTTGATCGAATCCGGGACATCGACAATGGCATCCTGACGCGCGAGGCGGCCCAGGCGATGGTTGCCGATGCTTTCCGGCAGATGGCTGCAGATCGCGCCAAGAGTGAGAGTGCCGCGGCCGCGAAGCACCGACAAATAGGACGATTCGCGCCAGATTGCCGAAAACCGCGCACGTTACCCGCCAATTACGGTAAATTCGCCGCCTTCATTGGCCCCCGGAAAACCCGTTCGTACGCGGTATGGCGCGATTCTTATTACTCAATGGCCCCAATCTGAACCTCCTCGGTCAGCGCGAACCCGAGGTTTACGGCTCGGACACCCTGGCGTCCATCGAAGAACGCGCCAAGAACGCCGCGGCGAAGCTTGGCCATGAAGTCGTGACCTTCCAGAGCAATGCCGAACACGAGCTCATCGCCTGCGTGCAGACGGCGAAGGGCAACGGCATCAGCTTCGCCGTCATCAACCCCGGCGGCTTCACGCATACCAGCGTGGCGCTCCGGGATGCGTTGCTCGGCGTGAAACTGCCGTTCATCGAACTGCATCTATCCAATACGTTTGCGCGCGAGAAATTCCGCCATCACTCGTATTTCTCGGACATCGCCGTCGGCTGCATCGTCGGCCTCGGCGCCCTGGGTTACGAGCTTGCCATCCAGGCAGCTGCCGCCAGGGTTACCACCCGTTAATGGACGCGCTTCCAGCGCGTTTAAGAGTTATTAGAGGACTACCCCCTTGGATATCCGTAAAGTCAAAAAGCTGATCGAACTACTCGAAGAATCGGGTATCGCAGAGATCGAAATCAAGGAAGGTGAGGAAGCCGTGCGTATCAGCCGCATGCCCACCGGCGGCTACGCCACGCATATGCAGCCGGCCATGATGCAGGCGCCCGCAGTCGCCGCGGCCGCAGCCGCGCGCACCCGCCGCAGCTGCCGCGGCTGCCGCGCGCAGCCGCCCCCGCGCGCCGCGCCAGTGAACACGTGGTCGCGGCGCCGATGGTCGGCACGTTCTACGCATCCGCTTCGCCCGGCGCCAAGCCCTTCGTCGAAATCGGCACCGAAGTAAAGGAAGGCCAGGTTCTCTGCATCATCGAAGCGATGAAAATGATGAACCAGATCGAGAGCGACAAGGCCGGAAAGATCACCGCGATCATGGCCACCAACGGCGATCCGGTGGAGTTCGGTCAGCCGTTGTTCGTCATCGAGTAACCGCGAACTCATGCTCGACAAAATCGTAATCGCCAATCGAGGCGAGATCGCGCTCCGCATCCTGCGCGCCTGCCGCGAACTGGGTATCAAGACCGTCGCCGTGCACTCCACGGCCGACTACAACCTCAAGCATGTGCTGCTGGCCGACGAGTCGGTGTGCATCGGGCCGCCGCAATCGCAGAAGAGTTACCTCAACATGCCGGCGATCATCAGCGCCGCCGAGGTCACCGACGCGGTGGGCATCCATCCCGGCTACGGCTTCCTGTCCGAGAACGCGGATTTCGCGGAGCGCGTCGAGAAGAGCGGCTTTACGTTCATCGGCCCGCGCGCCGACGTGATCCGCATGATGGGCGACAAGGTATCGGCCATCAACGTGATGAAGAAGGCCGGCGTGCCCTGCGTGCCGGGATCCGGCGGGCCCCTCGGCGACGTGCCGGAAGAGAACTTCAGGATCGCCAAGGACATCGGCTACCCGGTGATCATCAAGGCATCCGGCGGTGGCGGCGGCCGCGGCATGCGCGTCGTGCACAGCGAAGCTGCGTTGCTCAATGCCATCGCGGTCACCAAGGGTGAAGCGCTCGCGGCGTTCAACAACGACCAGGTCTACATGGAGAAATTCCTGGAGCGGCCGCGTCACATCGAATTCCAGGTGCTGGCCGACAATCTACGGCAACGTGATCCACCTGGGCGAACGCGACTGTTCCATGCAGCGCCGCCACCAGAAAGTGGTCGAGGAAGCCCCGGCGCCCGGCATCACCGATGCACAGCGCGAAAAGATGGGCGCGCGCGTGGTGGAAGCCTGCAAGGCCGTCGGTTATCGCAGCGCCGGCACGCTCGAGTTCCTCTACCAGGACAACGAGTTCTACTTCATCGAGATGAACACGCGCATCCAGGTGGAGCATCCCGTGACCGAGCTCATCACGGGCATCGACCTCGTGAAGGCGCAGCTGATGATCGCCTCGGGCGAGAAGCTCCAGTTCGCGCAGAAGGACATCAAGCTCACCGGCCACGCCATCGAGTGCCGCATCAACGCCGAGGATGCCAAGACCTTCATGCCCTCACCGGGCCCGATCAAGCTCTGGCACGCGCCGGGCGGCCCGGGCATCCGCGTGGATAGCCACATCTACTCGGGCTACAACGTGCCGCCGCATTACGACTCGCTGATCGCCAAGGTCATCTCCTATGGAGACACGCGCGAAACCGCGATCGCGCGCATGCGCAATGCGCTCGCCGAAATGGTGGTCGAAGGCATCAAGACCAACACGGCACTGCACCAGGAAATCTTCACGCACGCGGCATTCCGCAGCGGCGGCCAGGACATTCATTACCTGGAGCGCCGCCTGGGCCTGAAGTAGGTCGACGTGCCGCAAATCGCTGTCACGCTGAATCTCGACGGCCTGGACGCCGAGCGGGTCGAAGAGGCCTGCTTCGAGTTCGGCGCGCTCGCGGTCTCCTATACCGACCAGCGCGACGATCCGATCCTCGAACCGGCGCCCGGTGAGTTCCGGCTATGGCCGCACTCGCGCCTGCAGGCTTTGTTTTCCTTCGACTGCAAGCCGCAGCAGATCGTGGCGGGGCTCGCACACGTACTGCGTGTCGAGCCGCAGCAGATCAGCGTCGAGATGCTGGCCGACAAGGTGTGGGAACGTGAGTGGCTGCGCGACTTTCACCCCATGTGCTTCGGGCAGCGCCTGTGGGTCGCGCCTCATCACTCCCACGTGCATACCCAGGGTGCCGTCATCGTGCGGCTCGATCCCGGGCTTGCCTTCGGCACCGGCACGCATGCCACCACGGCCATGTGCCTCGCCTGGCTCGACGAACACGCGCGCGAGGGCCAGGTGGTCATCGACTACGGCTGCGGTTCGGGTGTACTGGCCGTCGCGGCCACGAAGCTGGGGGCGCGTATCGCCTACGCATACGACATCGATCCGCAGGCGCTCACGGCCACCCGGGACAATTCCGTTGCCAACGACGTGAAGTCGAACAGGTTCACGTGGTGGAGCGAGGATGCGACCTGCCGAAGGGCGTCGGATATCCTGCTGGCTAACATCCTCTGCGGGCCGCTGTGCGACCTCGCGCCGCGCTTTGCCGATCTGACCGCGCCCGGCGGCAAGATCGTGCTCGCGGGCCTGCTCGAAGCCCAGGCCGACGAGGTGACACGCGCGCATGCGCCGTGGTTTGATATCTCGCCATTTGCGACGCGGGATGGATGGACGGCGCTCACCGGCATCCGGCGGCGCTGAACTGACCGGAAACACTGAATGACAAGCATCTGGCGAAAACTGGCCGGACTCATTCCCGGCATCACGGCAATGGCGTCACCAGCGGCAACTGCGGCCGACTCCGACGCAGAGCAGGCGTGGCAAAAGGCTTACGACGCCCGCCAGCAGTATTACGAGAAAACCGTCGGGACTTTCCCCGACGACATCCTGAAACTCGCCCACATGACGGGTGTCTGGCCCGGCGGCGGATTGTTCGTGCTCGAGGCTAACAAGCTCGGCAAGGACACCTGGGTGTACAGCACCTTCGGCCTGTCGAATCCGGACATGCCCACGTCGGTGACGCTCAATGAGTCAAAGGCCGAACAGGACGCGCAAGGCCGCCTCACCGCCAGCGAAAGCACGCTGGAAAAGCGCGCGCCCGCGACGGCGCCCAAAGGTGCGGCCGGGTATGGGTTCGAGTTCATTGTCGTGACGCGCGAGCAGGCCGATTGGCCGCTGTACCTGCTGCAATGGGCGTGCAATGCCGAGATACTGAACGATGTGGGATTCCTGCAGCGCGCCGACAAGTACCAGGGCATCACGGTGGAAAAGATCCAGGTCGGCAACGATCCGGGGGACCAGGTGAATCTGCTCATTTCGCGCGCGCAGGCGCCTTTGCCCACCGGCACGCAGCTTCCGAATGGCCACATGGATATCCTCGTCGCTACAGTGATCACCGACGAGGAGATGAACTGGTCGATCAAGAACGGTCGCGATGCCCTGCTGGCCAGGTTGAAGGCCGCGGGTGTTGGCCAGGTCAGCACGCGCAAGCGTGCGTCGGTGGCGCTATGAAGAGGAGTCGCTGAGGTGTTCACGATCTGTCCCAAGTGCACGCTCACATTGGTCGTCACGACCGTGGACCTGCGCGCGGGACAGGGTTACGTGCGTTGCGGGCGCTGCGCCAACGTGTTCAATGCGCTCATTGCATTGCGCGAGGGAGAGCCGGGTGGCTCCACTTCCGAAAGCGCGCGGCAACGGATCATCGAGTCACCGCCACCCTCACCGGCCGTGCAACCAGCGCTGGGCTCGGGCGTTGCGCTCGATCCAGAACCCGCGCCGGAACCGGTGCCGGAGCCGTATCGGAACCGGAGCCGGAACCGGAACCGATACCAGAGCCTGATGTCCCGCCGGAAGAAACAGAGGCCGTCGCCGGATACGGTTTGAGTTTCGAATCCACCGACACCGAGGCGCCGCCCGAAGAGGGATCGCTCGAGTTCGATGCCACCGCCACCGATGTATCGGACATTTTCGTGTCGCCGTCGCAGGCCGAACACGACACCGGATCGGGAAGTTACGAGGCGGTCGTGCTGGAGGTAGAGCCAGCCGACGGAACCCGAGTCGATTTCAGAGCCTGAGCCGGAAGTCGCGCCGGAATCTGACGATCCTCGCGCACCGACACCATTTCGGCGGACGAATGGTCGCTGCTGGATGACGATGAACCTCCCGCGGATGCCGAATCCGTCATCGAGGAATCACCGTTCGCGGAAGCGCAGGAGCCCGAAGTCGAACTCATGGCCGAGCCAATGGACGAGCCCATGGCCGAGGCGGATCCCGATTTAACCGAAGAAACCGTCGCCGGCGATCCGACCTGGGTGCAGCAGATGTTCGCCGAAGCGGAAGCCGATGCGATCCGCGGCCGCACCGCGGAGCATCGCGCAATCGAATCCATCGAGCTCGGTGGCGAGGGTGATCTTGAAGAGCCCGCTATCTTGCAGGCAGCACGCGACGTCAAGGGTGTCTCCGCCCCGAGCGGCGACACGGTACTCGAACCTTTGCTGGGGCCGGCCATGGCCGCGCGGCGACCGGCCTGGCAATACACCACCGGCATCGGGTTGCTGGTGTTCGTGTTGATCCTCCAGGTTCTGCATCACAACCGCAGGGACCTGGTGCTGAACACATCGATCGGTTCGCTGGTGAGCTCGATCTACGGATGGTTCGGCGCCACCATCACACCGCGCTGGGATCTGACCTCGTACACGGTCAGGCAACTCGGCGTGGAAGCGGAAGGCAGCGACGGATCACATCTACGAGTAAGGCTGTCGGTGCAGAACGACAGCGATCGAGTCCAGCCATTGCCGCTGGTGCGTCTCACGCTCACCGACCGGTTCGACAAACCGGTGGCCACTCGCGACCTCGAGCCGAAAGAGTATCTGCCGGCAAAAATCGCCGATCGCCGGCTGCTCGAGCCGAACCAGCGCATCGATGGCGAATTGCACGTAATCGATCCGGGTCGTGCCGCGTTCGGTTTCGAGATCGACGCATGCCTGCGCGCCGAGAGCGGCCAGATCGGCTGCGCCAATGACGCGCGGCGACGCCCGCCTGGCTGATCCGAAAATGTTCCACGTGAAAATCGGCCCCTACGAGCTGAGCTCGAATGTCGTGCTCGCACCCATGGCGGGCGTGACCGATCGTCCGTTCCGGCAGCTGGCGCGCAAATTTGGAGCAGGTCTTGCCGCGTCGGAAATGATCACCAGCGATGTGAGGCTTTGGAGTACGAAAAAGACTCGTGCGCGCATGGATCACGAAGGTGAACCCGAACCGCGCGTGGTGCAGCTCGCTGGCGCGGATCCCGAGGCCCTGGCCGAAGCTGCCCGCCGCAATATCGATCTCGGTGCACAGATTATTGACATCAACATGGGCTGCCCGGCGAAAAAAGTCTGCAATCGCCTGTGCGGCTCGGCATTGCTCACCGATGAAAACCTGGTGGCGAAAATCCTCAGCACGGTGGTAGCTGCATCGAGCGTGCCGGTAACTCTCAAGACTCGCACCGGTTTTCGTCGCGACTTGCGTAATGGCGTACGCATCGCGCAACTCGCTGAATCCTGTGGCATCGCAGCGCTCGCAGTGCATGGACGCACGCGCGAAGATTTTTATGACGGTGACGCGGAGTACGAAACAATTCGCGAAATCCAATCACGCGTCAAAATTCCGTTATTCGCAAATGGTGATGTTGATACGCCGCAAAAAGCGCGCGCCGTGCTTGATTTCACGGGCGCAACAGGAGTAATGCTCGGCCGCGCAGCGCATGGCTCGCCGTGGATCTTCCGTGATGTCAATTATTTTTTATCTCACGGAAAAAATGCACCCGCACTTCCACTTCGAAAAGTTGGTGATACCATCCTCGCGCACCTCGAATCCCTCTACGAGTTTTACGGCGAAGAGACAGGCGTTCGGGTGTCACGCAAACACCTCGGTTGGTATTTCGGAAAGTTGCAGGATGCACCCGACGTCCGTCGGGAGTTGATGGCAGCTTTAACGTCGGCGTCGCAGTTTGCGTTGGCGAAGAAAAGTCTCGACGCTCTCGTGGATAACGAGAACGGCGAGGCCACCGTTGCAACCTGGGGAGGTTTTGCAGCGTGTGCACAATGATGATGCTGGTGGTTGTGTTCAGGCTCGAGCACAGACGATGGGGCGCAAGAAATGACGGCGAAAACTTCTCGGACACGAAAAGATTCCGGTCGCAACGGCACGCTCGAAGTGCCATTGCGTAACCATGCAGAGCGCGCCCTGTCCGATTATTTTTCCAACCTGAACGGCCACAAGCCGGCGCACCTTTACGACCTGGTGCTGCGCGAGGTTGAAGAACCCCTGTTCCGCGCCGTACTCGATTATTCCTCCGGCAACCAGTGCCGGGCCGCGGCCATTCTCGGCATCAATCGCGGGACTTTGCGCAAGAAGCTGCGACAGTTCGGTCTCTCCGGCTGAAGTCTCTTTCTTCAGAAGAAAGAGGCGCGCGTCGATGCTGGTCACCATCAAGAGGGCCCTGCTGTCGGTCTCCGACAAGACCGGGCTGGTGGAATTCGCGCGCGCCCTGGTTGCACGGAGAGTCGAAATTCTCAGCACCGGCGGTACAGCCCGGGCGCTGACTGACGCCGGCATCCCGGTCACCGAAGTCTCCGCGTATACGGGCTTCCCCGAGATCATGGACGGACGCGTCAAGACACTGCATCCGCGCGTACACGGTGGCCTGCTGGGTCGCCGCGGCGTGGACGATGCCGTGATGCAAAAACATGACATCCCGCGCATAGATTTGCTGGCGGTGAATCTTTATCCATTTGCCGCCACCGTGGCCCGGCCCGACTGCTCCTACGCCGAGGCCATCGAGAACATCGACATCGGTGGCCCCGCCATGGTGCGTGCCGCCTCGAAGAACCACGAGTCGGTCACCGTCATCGTCGATCCGGCCGATTACCAGAACGTGCTGGCGGACCTGGACGCCAACGATGGCGCCACCAGCATCGATACCCGCTCCGAGCTGGCCGCCAAGGCATTCGCCCATACGGCGAAGTACGACACCATGGTGTCCCAGTACCTGCTCGGTCGAGAAGCCAATGCCGAGGAATCATTCCCGGCCACGCTGCCGCTGGTGTTCGAGAAAGTGCAGGACCTGCGTTACGGAGAAAATCCGCACCAGCGTGCGGCCTTCTACCGCGAACCCTCGACCCGGGGCTCCTGCATTGCTTCGGCGCGCATGCTCCAGGGCAAGGAGCTGTCATTCAACAATATCGCCGACACGGACACCGCCGTCGAATGCGTGCGTGTGTTCAACGAGCCGGCCTGCGTGATCGTCAAACACGCCAACCCATGTGGCGTTGCGACGGCGGTTTCACTGGTGGATGCCTATGACCGGGCATATCGCACCGACCCGACGTCGGCGTTCGGCGGGATCATTGCCTTCAATCGCGAGCTCGACGAGGAAACCGCGGTGGCGATCGCCGGCCGGCAGTTCGTCGAGGTCATTGCCGCGCCGTCGATCTCGGCGGGTGCCGCGGCCGCGCTCGCCGGCAAGCAGAATGTCCGCGTGCTCGCCATCGGCGAGCTCGCGAATCGCCCCACGTCCGACCTCGAATACCGCAGCGTCGCGGGCGGCCTGCTCGCGCAAAGTCGCGACACCGCCCTCGCCGATCCGGCAACCTTCCGGATCGTGACGCAGAAGAAACCGACACCGACGCAGCACGCGGACCTCTGGTTCGCCTGGCGCGTGTGCAAGTACGTGAAGTCCAACGCCATCGTGTTCGCGCGCGAGGGCATGACGATTGGTGTGGGTGCGGGACAGATGTCGCGCGTGTATTCGACCCGCATCGCCGCTCTCAAGGCGAAGGATGAAGGCCTCACCGTCGAAGGCAGCGTGATGGCCTCGGATGCGTTCTTCCCGTTCCGCGATGGCATCGACGTGGCCGCCGAATACGGCATCAAGGCCATCGTGCAACCGGGTGGCAGCAAGCGCGATGAAGAAGTCATCGCCGCGGCAGACGAACATGGCATGACCATGGCGTTTACCGGCATGCGCCACTTCCGGCACTGACGGCCAGGAATCCCCGTGAAGGTTCTGATCGTAGGCAGCGGCGGTCGCGAACACGCGCTGGCGTGGAAATGCGCGCAATCCTCGAAGGTCTCCGAGGTACTCGTCGCTCCCGGCAACGGCGGCACCGCAACTGAAGCGCGCGTACGCAATGTCGACGTGGCAGCCGAGGACATCGCCGGCCTCGTGGCCCTCGCCAAGGCCGAACACGTGGGGCTCACCATCATCGGTCCCGAGGCACCGCTGGTTGCGGGCGTGGTCGACGCTTTCGTGGCCGCCGGATTGCGCTGCTTCGGGCCGCAACAGGCGGCGGCGCAGCTCGAAGGCTCCAAGGCCTTCACCAAGGAATTCCTGAAGCGTCACGGCATTCCGACCGCGGCCTATGCGACGTTCACCCGTGAAAACTTCGACGCGGACTGGGTTCGCCGGCAGCGCACTCCCATGGTGGTCAAGGCCTCGGGTCTGGCGGCCGGCAAGGGCGTGGTCATCGTCGAATCCGCGGAGGAAGCCATTGCCACGGCCGAGGCCATGTTTGGCGGGCAGTTCGGCTCGGCGGGCGACCTGGTCGTCATCGAAGAATTCCTGCCGGGCGAGGAAGCCAGCTTCATCGTCATGGCCGACGGCAAGACACATTCTGACCATGGCCACGTCGCAGGATCACAAGCGGTTGCGCGACGCGGACGAAGGCCCGAACACGGGCGGCATGGGCGCCTATTCGCCGGCTCCCGTGGTCACGCGTGCGATGCACGAACGCATCATGCGCGAGGTCATCGAACCCACCATCCGGGGCCTCGCGAAGGACGGTACGCCCTACACCGGATTCCTCTACGCGGGAATCATGGTGCACCCTGATGGCACGCCGAACGTGCTCGAGTACAACTGCCGCTTCGGGGATCCGGAGACCCAGCCCATCTTGATGCGGCTCAGGAGCGACCTGGTGGAGTTGTGCGAAGCAGCGCTCGACAAGCGACTGGATCGAGTCCACGCCGATTGGGATGAACGCGCCGCCCTCGGCGTGGTTCTCGCGGCCGAGGGATATCCGGAGACCGTGCGCAAGGGTGATGCCATCTCCGGGCTGGGCGCCGCTGCCAAACTACCGGGCAAGGTGTTCCACGCGGGCACACGCGCTGACGGCGGCAGGATTCTGACTCATGGCGGCCGGGTGTTGTGTGCCGTTGGATTGGGCAGGAATGTGTCCGAGGCGCAGGCGCAAGCCTATGCGCTGGTGGACGCGATCTCCTGGCAGGGGATGCAATGCCGGCGCGATATCGGATATCGCGCCGTGGCGAGAGAAAAGTCGCCGAACTGAACCAGGGGCACGGTGGTCGAAATGGGAATGACTCGTCACACCGAACAGGAATGGCAATTCGCGGCGCAGGACCTCGAGTCGGCACGCATCTGGCTCGCGGCCCAGCCCCGGGAAACCAGCGAGCGACATTGGGCGCCGCAGCCCACGCTCACTCTGCAGGACACGTACTACGACTCCAGCGACTGGATGATCTTCCGCGCCGGTTTCGCGCTGCGCGTGCGCCGCGAGAGCGAGGACGGGAGCGAGGGCGACACCAAAGTCACGCTCAAGTCGTTGAGCGCTGCGCAAGACGGCCTGGCGAAACGCGTGGAGATCTCCGAACGCGTTGACGGCGCGAATCTCGAGCAAGTGATGACGCGCGCCAATGGCATCGGCGGGCGCATTCGGGAACTGGTGGGATCGCGCGCCCTCACCCCGTTGTTTCACGTCAATACCCGGCGCGAACGTCAGCAGCTGCTCGAAGCCGACTCCGACCTGCCGCTGGCCGAGGTCGACCTCGACGAAACCTCGATCGAAAGCCCGTCAGGTCAGGCGCGGGAACTCAGGCGCGTCGAAGTGGAATGTATTCATGCCGATCCCGGGGCATTGAGCCCGTGGGTGGAACAGATGCGCACCGCTGCACAGCTGCAGCCAGTGGAAGCCTCCAAGTTCCGCACCGGGCTCGAGGTCGCCGGACTCACGCCCTTTGAGCCGAGCTCGCTGGGCAGTACCGAAATCTCGCCGACCCAGTGTTTCGCCGACGCGCAGCTGGCAACGCTGCGGCGTTATTTCGCCGCCGCCTTCGCCAAGGAGGCCGAGGTTCGCGCCGGATCCGCGACCGCCGTGCACGAAATGCGCGTGGCGGCGCGCCATATCGACGTGCTGCTGCGCGTATTTCGCGGTTACGGGCCAACCTGGGCGGTTCAATCGCGCGGCCGCGTGCGCGGCCTGATCAAGGCACTCGGCGCGGTGCGCGACTGTGATGTGCACATTGGCTTCCTCGACAAGGCGTTGGCGTCGTTGTCCGCCGAAGACGCGCGGCGTTCGAACCGGTACGTGCGCGACTCGATTCGCAACATGCCAAGGCTCGCAACCGGCTGCTCCGGCGCTGGATTCACCGCCCGTGCAGGCGTGGGTGCGGGACTGGCGTGAGAACCTGGCCGCGGCGACGCCAGGCAGCATGCGCGCGCAACGCAAGCTCACGGCCATCGTGGCGCGCGAACTGGTTCGCGACCAGGCGCGCGCCCTGCGCAAGCGCGCGCGCCGCATCGATGAGCACTCGCCTCCGGATGCCTTTCACGAAGTTCGCATTCGCGCCAAGCGGTTGCGTTACACGCTCGACGCCTTTGCGAGCCTGTACGGTGACGCGGCGCAGGATTACATCCGCGCGCTGGCAAAACTGCAGACCGTGCTCGGCGAATACCACGATTCGAACGTGCGCGAACAACGGTTCACCGAGCTCGTCGCCCGTGGACCGAGGCTGCCGCCGTCCACCTCATTCATGGTGGGCAGGCTGGTCGAACGCGACGCGCAAACGTCCGAAAAATTTCGCACTGCGTTCACACGAGCCTATCGGCGCATTCGCCGGCGCCGCTGGCGGGAGCTCAGCGAAGTCATGAAAAGTGTCGCGCAGGCCGTGCTGCCACCGGCACCCGGCACGCCCGGTTGATGGAAGTCATCCTCGTCAGGCACGCCATTGCGCACGAGCGCAATCGTCAGCGTTGGCCTGACGATTCTCAGCGCCCGCTGACCGACGGAAGGCGCACGAAAATTTCGCAAGGCGGCGCGTGGCATTGGCAGCCTGTCTGCCCTCGGCCCCTGCGCTGCTCACCAGCCCCTACGTACGCGCACGCGAGACGGCGGCCATTCTCGGCAAGGTCGCGAAAGCTGCCCAAGGCTGTCCGAATGCCCCGAACTGGCCGCGAGCGAATCGGCGCAGCGGGGTTTCGTGCTGCTGCGCACACGCAAGGAGCGCGCCGTAGTACTCGTCGGGCACGAGCCCTGGCTGAGTGAATTTCTCGCCGCCGCGCTTGCGGGCGCGGACGCGCGCCTGAAGATCGAATTCAAGAAAGGCGGCGCGGCCTGCATCGAGTTCGACGGGCAGCCCAGAGCCCGGCCGCGCCACGCTCAGCGTGGATGCTTCCGCCGCGCGTTTTGCGCGCGGTGCGCTAGCCGAACGACGGCGCGCTAGGGCAGCTGCGTGACGACGAAGTGGGGCGATCCTCTCAGCGCGCCGGATCCTGACCGGGCGGAGTACCCACGATCAGGCCGTCGACTTTGGAACTGCTCCAGGACACATGCACGTCCTGGGAAACGGAATTGAAATCGTTCTGGAAATTTGCGCAGGAAATCGAGTTGGTGCTGAGCGTCAGCGTTTTGCTGTTGTCATTGTTGTTGTCGTCACCACCACCACCGCCGCCACCACTGCAACTGGCCAGCAACGAGGCGACGAGAATCAGACCCGCACGCAGGCTTCCAGAAAGATTCAAGGAACTCACGATCACCCCGTTTACTTATTGTTCTATTTGGGTTTGTTACCGGCCGGGCCCATCGTACCGGGCGAGTCGTGAATGGCAAGCCAAGAATTGGTCCAACTACTCGGAGGCGGCCCGTGACGGAGCGGCGACCCCGGCGCGAGCCAGACGCTGTACAGGTTTATTTCCTTTCCAGCCGAATCGAGCACAGGTTCGCCAGCATCGTCGGTAATCGGCGTCAGGGTGACTTCCTGCGTCCTGATCGCGGGGAAGCGTGCTTCGAGCGACTTGTTCCACTCCGATGTATCGAACGGCTCCTGGCCGCTGCGTACGACCTGGCCGCCGCGATCCAGCAGCACCCAGAACCCCTGGCCGGCTGGCACGCCATGCTGGGCCTCGGGGAACTGTCGCCGGAATATCTCGCGATCGATCGCAAGCGTGTCCAGGGCCACATGAGAGACGAAGCGTTCGCCGGGGATGCTGCGCTCGGTAAAGACGATGAGTACGCGATGCGCGGGGTTGTTCGGCGATTGCATGCCCAAGTGACCGACGTACGGCACCGCCTCGCTCGCAATGCCCAGCACTCCGAAGACGTCCTTGTTCAATTGCAGCTTCTCGATGCTCTCCTCGAAGTTCACCTGGGCGGCCTTGGCGATGCTCCAGTCCTCGTTGAGCAACACCACCACCGCCGCGGTTCCCGCGCGATCCTGCTCCAGCAACCCGGGATAACGCGTCGCGAGCATCTCTTCGAAATGGCGTCCCAGCTTCATGGCTCCGCCGGTCGGCGCGGGCTTGAGAGGTGCAGCATTCGTGCGCGGCGGCGCCTCGATGGCGGTCGCAGCAAATACACAGGCGCCAGCGAGCATGAGGCATGCCGCGGCGATCCACGCGCGATGGCGATGGGCGATGTTGGTCATGATGTCGATCCTCCGTTCCAGTTGTGAAGTGCGCTCGATGAGCGCGATGGCGCCGACGGGCGCCTGGGTTTCACGCTGGCTCACGGCGAGCAGGGCCTCACCGTATTCGGCCGGATCCGTGCCATGCGAAAGGACTCGCGCGTCGCAATCCACTTCGAGTGCAAAGCGCAGGCGCCGCTGCTGCCACAGCAGCGCCAGGTTCCAGGGAAACAGGATGACGAGTGCCAGCGCCGCGGCATGCAACACCGGATCGCGCGCAGCGACGTGCTGGCGTTCGTGTGCCAGCGCGAGTCGCAGCGTCGTCTCGGACGCGCCGATCAGCCAGCGCGGAAGGATGATGCGGCTGCGAAACAACCCGAAAACTGCGGGGCCAAGGTCGTTTGCGATCCAGACGTGCTCGTGTCCGAGCTGCAGTTGCGGCCAATCTCGGGCATGGCGCCACAGGCGCCACGCAGCGAGCAGGTAGATAGCAAAGACGGCAGCCGAGACACTGGCCCAGCCGATCGCCAGCCAGGTTTCGAGCCCGGGTCGATCGGGGAGCGACGCCAGTACAAAGAGAGGCACGCTGCCCTGCGCGATCGCACGATTGCCCGAATCCACCACGAGGGCGACTCCGCCGGCGGCGCCGCCGCTGATTTCCGGCAGCGCCAGCGACGCCAGCGGAATCGCCACGCTCATGACCATTCCCACGGCCCACGGCAGGCGCCGCGCGATGCCGAGATTTGCGCAGGCAGCGCTCGGCGAGCCAGGCCGCAATCGCGCAGATCGCGGCCACGAGGGACGCATACAGCATGAAACCGGCAATCATGACCGGGCCTTCTTCGCGAGCGCCGCGCGTAGCCGGCGTACATCCTCGGGCGAAATTTTTTCGGCGACGAGGTGAGTCAGCAGCATCGAGGTCGAGCCCTTGAAGAATTTCTCCGCCATGGCGCGCAATGCGCTGCGGCGCGCGTCATCGCGCTCGATCAATGCCGAATAGCGGTGGGCCTTGCCTTCGGCATCGTGCGTGACGTAGCCCTTGGACTCGAGCGTCCGCAGTATGGTGAGCACCGTCGTGTAGGCAAGATCGTCAGGGACGCGATTGCGGACTTCCGCGACCGTCGACGGCCCGTGGTCCCACAACACTTCCATGAGTTCCGCTTCGCGGTCGGCGAGGATGATGTCCAAATCCGCTCTCCTACTAGTCTGCTAGTAGTAGAGCCTGAAGCAATGAAGCTTGTCAACTAGTCGACTAGTAGGAAGTCATTCCGGCGCGGGAACCGCGGCCTGCGCCGCGCGGATCTGCTCGATGAGCTCCCGGGCTCTCACGCAGGAGACATGATCGGGGTCAGCGATTGCGCAGGCCTCCTCGAAGGCTGCGAGGGCAAGCGCGTCATCACGAGGCACGCCGAGTCCGTGATGAAGTGCGTTGCCGTACATGGTGCATCCCCAGGGATCCTTCGCTTCGCAGGTCCTTCGGAAGCTGCGGGCGGTACAGGACTGCGCCTCTTTGCCCCGCGCGTTCTTCATGTACGCGGCGCGATTGGTACAGCCAGAGGGCACGCCGAGGATGCAGGCGCGTTGAAAAACCACCTTGGAAGCCTCCTCCTGCTTCGCTTCGAGCAGCGCCTGCGCCAGCCAGTAACAGGCGTCGGAGTCATCCCGGCGGCACCGGCCGAGGCATCGCCCGGCGGCGCTTCCCTCGCAATTCGTAGCGCGATCATTGTCGTTCGCAATTTCCGATGGCATCACGTCGGCGGGACAGGCCCTGGCGTCTTCTACCCACTCACGATTCGCCAGCACATGCGTACGGCAACTTCCTGCGGTGACCTGGTAGGCTTGTAACAGGCGCAAAGCGCAACGGTAACAACCAGGAGAATGACGAGTCGGACGCGTCGGCACGCCGGCCCCACAAACGGTCCGGCTCACGGCCACTTCTCTCGCCCGATCAGCGCTCCGATTTCCGCGTGTGCGGCGTTCAGTTCCGGGAGGGTGAGCTTCGACTCGCTCATGTAGACGGCGGCGATGATGGGCCGGCGATCCGGCGGCCAGGTGATCACAAGGTCGTTTATCGCCGCGTTCTGCCCGGTGCCGGTCTTGTCGCCTGACTGCCAGCCTTTCGGCAGGCCCTTGCGTACACGATCGAGTCCCGTGCGAGCGGCAATCATCCAGTCGATCAGCAGGGCACGCGAGCCAAGCGAGAGGACGTCCTGCGTGAAGATCCTGAGCATGGACTCGACCATGGCGTGCGGCGTGGTGGTGTCGCGCTCGTCGCCCGGCTGATTGCTGTTGAGATCCGGTTCAGAGTCCGATCGAAGCGCGTGACTTCGTCGCCGATGCTGCGGGCGAATGCCGTGAGCGGCGCAGGGCCGCCGATGCCGTCGAGCAACACCTTGGTGGCCGCGTTGTCACCGTATGAGATGGCGGCGCTGCACAGATCGCGCACCGTCATGCCCGTGGCACCTTCCGCGAGCGCCTGTTCGATCACCGGTGAGTTGGTAAGCAGATCCTTGCGGTCGACGGGCAACGTATGCGTGAGCGGAAATGCTCCCTTGTCCACCTGCCACAGCAGCGCCGCCACCAGCGGCAGCTTGAAGGTCGACGCCATCGCGAAGCGCTCGTCGTCATTGAAAGTGATCCGTTTGCCGCTTTGCGAATCCAGGATGTGTACACCGAGGCGGCCGCCGATCTTCTTGTGGATTGACTTGAGCCCGGACGCGCCGCGCGCGGCGGCGTCCGCCCGGCCCGCGAGCGCGGCCGCCAGCGACATGACCAGCATTGTGCGGCGATTGATCATCAGTCTTCTGCCAGCACCACGATCATGTCGTTTTCGGTGAAGGTGTGTTTGTCGGACTTCTTCGGGTTCACATTCACGCCGTAACCCTTGTCCTTGTCGTCGGCGTGTTTCATGAGGCGATAGCCGATCGCGGTCTCGCCGCGTTGCGCTGCCGCCTCGAGCACGGTGTAGAAATCGACCGTGCTGCCGAGCCTGATGTAGTCCGTCATGGGTCGAATGTATATCTCACTGCCCTCGGAGCTGAACAGCACCTTGAACACCTGCTCGAGGTTCTTGTTCTCCGACAGCTGGGACATCATGAGACTGACAAGTTTGTCGCTCACGATGAAATCGTCGGCACGCGCGATCTGGGCCAGCGCCCGGTTTCGCAGATCCATCATTTCACTCACGATGGACAGACGGACACCGGCCGCATCCGCAAGGTTCCGCAGGTGCAGTAGCGTAATCAGGGTCTTGGCGTCGGCTTCCTGGATGGGCAGGTCGCTGTAGCTCAGCAGGATCACGTGCTCGAAGGTGGTGGCCTTGACCGCCGCCAGGGTCGCCGAATGGGTGATGTCGCCATCGGCAAATCGGACGCGCTGCCGCTGCATGCGCTTTGCCACGTTCAGCAGGATGTCGCGCGCCCCCTCGTGCCTGCAGATGACGATGGTCTCTGACCCGGGCGCGACATAGTTGTCGAGCTCTTCGATGATGGCCTGCGCCTTGCCGTTCCAGCCGAGCACGAGGATCCGTTCCGGCGCCGGCGGCAGCCGTTCGCGGTGCGCCAGCGCGCTGGTGTCCGGCAGGCCACCGCCGGCGTCGTTGCGCAGCACCAGCGTATCGTCGTCTTCGGTGATGGCGATGACCTGGTCGTCGCGCTCGAACACCGTTTCCATGGGCGGATTGAGGAGTGCCTCACCGCCGCCACGCATGATTCCCATGACGGTGGAATCTTCATAGGCCGAGATCACTTCACGATAGGTGCGGCCTGCGAGCGCCGGTTCCGCCTTGAAGTAGATCTCCGCGCCGTCGAAATCCAGCAGCTCGGTGTACACCACCGACAGGCCCGACTGGCGGCAGGTCTGCGCGGTCACGCGTGCGATCAGGTCCTCGCCCTGTACGTAGATCGCTTCCTTGCCGCCGACCAGCGCCGCCGCCTCGAGGTTTCTCGGTTCGCGGATTTCCGCGACGATGTGGTACGGCTCCTGCTTGCGGGCCGGGTTGTTGGTGATGGCCAGCACCGACTTGATGACGTGGATGTCGGGATTCTCGGTTTCCGGCGCAAGCGCGATGATGGAACGCGCCGAATGCGGATCGACCACCGCCAGGTCATCGAGATCGAGCGGGTTGCCGCTGCGGCAGATGACACGCGTGTTCTTCGTCGAAGGAAACTTGGCGCGGATGTCATCTTCCATCTCGACCTTGTCGCGCTCCGACAGGATCACGATGCAGGGGTTCTTCTGGTTCTCGTTGGCGATCAGCAGCTCGCCGATGATGGAGTACACCTTGCTGGACCAGCCGAGGATGAGCGTGAAACTGTCTTCGATGACGCGCGAGCGGCCCTTGCGCATTTCCGTGAGCCGCGATTCGAGACCCGAGGTGATGGTGCCGATGAGAATGCTGACGATGAAAATGCCGCCGATGGTCACGATCAGCATCAGCAGGCGCAGCTGCCAGCCGCTGTCCCCCGCCACCACGCCCGGATCGAGCGTCCGCAGCATGCTCTGCCACATGCCCTCGAAGAAGCCATAGGGATGTTCGTGATCCGCCGGGTCCTGCCCGACGCGCATGGCCGCCAGGATCAGGGCGGCCAGCGCGATGATGGCGATGGATAACAGCGCCAGCCAGCCGATGATGGCGATGGTGCCTTTGGAAAGGGTGTTCTCGAATCGATAGCGCAGCTTGTCGCGCCAAGTGACCGCACTTGCCGGCATACGGACCCGTCTCCCAGTTGCGGGAGAGTCTATCTGTGAGTCCGGTACGTGGCGACAGCTATCGGCAGCCGCTCTAACTGTTCGTGGCGTGTTTGCGGATGGCCCAGGCGGACCCGGACAACGACAACGCGACGCCTAGCATGATCCACTCCAGGTGCTCACCCGGCGCTGCGATCACGCGTGGCACGTGAACCAGCAGCACGAACAGCGCCATCATCACCGCGAGCAGCGTCGCGCCGAGTTGTGCCCTGATGCCGCTCAACAGCGACAACCCCGCGGCCAGGTGACCGATGCCGGTTGACATAGGTCCAGAAGATCTGACTCGGTGGAAGCCAGGTCGGGCACCATGTGCGCCGTGAATTGGGCGTACTTGAAATGAGCCGCGCCGAATACCAGCGCCGAAAGACCCGCCGCGATGCAGACGCCGTGCTGCAGCTTGTCGCGGAGTGCGCCCGACGCGGCGGCATACAGCGTCACGGCGCCGACGATCATGAATACGATTTCCGCGATGCCATTCCAGGTGCCTATGTCGCCGGGTTTCGAAATCAGGATCGGTCCGTGCAGGATCAGCAGCCACAGGCCGTAGGCCGACGCCAGCATCAGCGCACCCACGCGCACGACAGTCCGGGTCAGGATCGCGGCGCCGCCCACGATCAGCAGCACACCGCTCGCAGAGGCGAACTGCACTCGAAACGGGAACCCCGCGGGCACCGGCTGCCATTGCAGTGCGAAATCGTGAAACCAGATGCCGACGGCGCCTAGCAAGATCGCGCCGAGCGCGTAGGGAAGCGCATTGCTATTCATGGAATGACTCCAGGAATGGGCTGGCTCGAGCACCGACTTGGTCAGCCGACTTGGTCAGCCGATTTGGTCAGTGATAGCACCCATGCTGGCACCTTGCCGTAGGGATTGATACGGATGCTTGGTCAGTCGCCGCCGGGCTTTCTGACGACGATGTGGATGCTCTCGGTGTTCGGATCGAACACGATCTCCGCCTCGCGACGTTCGAGCTGGCGGCGCACCTGCAAGACCTTGGTTTCGAAGGGCACATCGCGCTCACCGTAGTCCGTGCCTTCGCGCAGCACGAAGGACTCGATGACGCCGGCGAGCGCATCCGCGGACAATTCGGTATGCGGCACCACGATAGGCGGCAGGGGATTGTCTGGCTCTTCGTTCAAGTCGCGTACTTCCTGATGAGCCAGCGCGGATCCGGCCAGGGCGCTGGAGACGGCGAGCATGATCCATTCCTCGTGCTTTTCCGGATTCGCGAGCACCCGCGGCGCGTGAACCAGCAGCGCGAACGAGCCCATCATAGCCGCGTGCAGCGTGACGGCCAGCCGCGCCTGGTAACCGGTCACCAGCGCCAGGCCGGCCGCGAAATGGCCGCCGCCCGTGGCCCAGGCCCAGAACACCTGCGTCGGCGGAATCCACGCCGGTACGAATGTGGCGGTGAACTCGATGTAGTTGAAGTGCGCAAGGCCAAAGACCAGCGCACTCATCCCCGCCAGGATGCGGGCGATCGGATTGAGCGTGCCGCGCAATGTGCCAGCGCCGGTCGCAAACAACGCCACGCCGCCCATGGCGAGATACGTGATCTCGGCGGGTGCGTTCCATGCACCGATGTGCGCCCACGAAGCGATGGCACGCGGCAGGTGCAGGGCGACGACCCAGAGACCATAAAAGGCCGCGAGCAGCAACGCTCCGGCGCGCTCCCACTTGCGCGTGAACAATGCGCCGCCACCGATCAGCAGCAGCGCCGCGCTGGCAAATGCCAGCGGCGTTCGCATGCCGAGGCTCTCCGGAACCGGCTGCCATTGCAGCGCGAAGTTGTGAAAGACGATGCCGATGAGCGCCTAGCGCGATGGCGCCGGACGCGTAGAGCGCGGAGTGTGGGTTCATAGAAGTATCCGGTGGGCGAAATGTGGGGGCATGGAAAATGGGGACATTCCTATTTTCGTTCGGCGAAAATAGGAATGTCCCCATTTTCCCTGCCCCCACTACGTCTAGCCACCAGCGGAGGACCAGGCTAACTACCCCAAGCAGGGACACGCTCATGGCCCAGATGAGGGCCATCCAGCCGAGACGTCGCACGAGCGAAGGCTGTTTCAATGGTAGCCCTCGTGCGCCACCTTGCCGCGGAACACGTAGTACGACCACGCGGTGTACGCGAGGATCAGCGGAATCAGCACGGCAGCGCCCACCAGCATGAATGCCTGGCTGGACGCAGGCGCCGCCGCCATCTGCAGCGTGATGCTGTTGGGCACGAGGTACGGGAACATGCTGATGCCCAGTCCGACGAACGAAAGCCCGAACACCGCCAGCGTCAGCACGAAGGGCGCGAGCTCGTAGTTGCGGCGCAGGCTGCGGATGAAGCGCCAGGTGAGGATGCAGATGACCAGCGGCACCTGTGCGGTGAACAACACGCGCGGCATGCTGAACCAGCGTTGAAAATATTCGTTGCCCAGGAACGGCGTCGCGGCGCTCACCGCGAGGATGGCCACCAGGGTGACCGGCGCCAGGATGCGCATGAGCCGGCGGGCATGCGCCTGCGTTTCACCTTCGGTCTTCCAGTTGAGCCAGCATGCGCCTAACAAGGAATAACCCGCGACGACACTGGCACCGGTGAGCAGGCTGAACGGCGTCAGCCAGTCCCACCAGCCGCCTCCATAGGCACGGCCTTCGACATGTACGCCCTGCAACAGCGCGCCCAGCATGATGCCCTGCATGAACGCGGCGACGAATGAACCACCGGTGAAGGCCATGTCCCAGAACACTCGATGCCCCGGATCGCGCCAGCGGAATTCAAAGGCCACGCCGCGGAACACCAGCGCCAGCAACATGGCGATCAGCGGCGCGTACAGCGCCGACATGATCACCGAGTACGCCAGCGGAAAAGCCGCCAGCAATCCGCCGCCGCCCAGCACCAGCCAGGTCTCGTTTCCGTCCCAGACCGGCGCGATCGAATTCATGGCGGTGTCGCGCTCCTTGCCGACACCGAAGATCGGAAACAACACGCCGATGCCGAGATCGAATCCATCCATGATCACGTACATGAACACGGCGAAAGCCAGGATCGCCGCCCAGACGAGAGTGAGAACCGTCGATGTCAGCCATGGCGCGACTCCCCTGCCCCTGCGGCCAGCGCCGATGCGGGCGTGATGCCCGCAGCATGCGCCGGGCGCATTGGCGGGCTCGGGCTCATGCGGCTGCGGCGCGCGCGACATGAGTTTCAGCAGGTACCAGCTCCCCATGCCGAACACCGTGAAGTAGACGATCACGAAGGCGACCAGCGAGGCGCCGACCGCGGGCGCGGCCAGCGGTGACGCAGATTCCGCCGTGCGCATGAGGCCGTAGATGGTGAACGGCTGGCGCCCGACTTCGGTGGTAATCCAGCCGGCGATCACCGCGATGAATCCTGACGGACCCATGAGGACGGCGAAGCGCTTCATCCAGCGCCATTCGTAGAGCTTTCCGGTGAAACGCGCCAGCAGGCTCCACGCGCCCAGCGCAAACATGAGCAGACCGATGCCGACCATCACACGAAACGACCAGAACACCACTTCCACCGCCGGGCGATTCTCCGGCGCGATGGTGTCGAGCCCTGCGAGCGGTGCGTCGAGATCGTGCTTCAGGATCAGCGAACCAAGCCGCGGTATCTCCACCGCATGTGCCATGCGTTGCGCCGCGTCGTCCGGAACGCCGAACAGGATCAAGGGCGCGCCGTGCGGATGACTCTGGTAGTGGCCTTCCATGGCCATGACCTTGGCCGGCTGGTGCTCGAGCGTATTGAGCCCATGCTGATCGCCCACGAATATCTGCACCGGCGCGACCAGCGCGGCCATCCACATGGCCATGGAAAACATCTTGCGCGCGTGTTCCTGCTTCGAATCCTTGCAGCAGGTGCCACGCGCCCACCGCGCCCACCGCGAGCGCGGTAGTCAGGTACGCGGCGATCACGGTGTGCGCCAGGCGATAGGGAAAGCTTGGATTGAAGATGATCGGAATCCATCCGGCCGCGGGGACGAACTGCCCTTCCGCGTTGATGGCGTATCCGGTGGGCGTCTGCATCCAGCTGTTGACGCTCAGGATCCAGAACGCCGAGATCATGGTGCCGATCGCGACCATCAGCGTGGCGAAGAAGTGCAAACGCTTGCCCACCTTCTTCATGCCAAACAACATCACGCCGAGGAAGCCGGCTTCGAGGAAAAACGCGGTGAGCACTTCGTAGGCCATCAGCGGCCCGATCACCGGGCCGGCGCGATCGGAGAACACCGCCCAGTTGGTGCCGAACTGGTAGGCCATGACGATGCCCGACACCACGCCCATGGCGAATACCACGGCGAATATTTTCAACCAGTACTTGTACAGGTCGAGGTAGAGGGCCTTGCCGGTCTTCAGCCACAGGGCTTCGAGCACTGCGAGATAACTCGCGAGCCCGATGGAGAACGCAGGGAAGATGAAATGAAAGCTGACCGTGAAACCGAACTGGATGCGCGCCAGTAGCAAGGCGTCGGCGTCATGAAACATGCGCGCATCTTACGCCCGCGGAACTGACCTCACAGTGGTAGGATTTCGACGCATGCAGCCGGAGAAATCCGCTGCCGGTCGAATCGGCCTATTCGACGTATGCCAGCGTCGAGCGATAGTCGTCGAGTTCGCGCTGGTACATCAGCAGATCGTTCTCGAGTTGCGGCAGGCGCGCCTTGATTTCGCCCTTGCGCTCGGCCATGTGCTTGGTGTCGACCAGCAGCTGCGCACGTTGCTCGGTGGTGAGCGACGGATTCAGGATCCGGTTGGCCACGCTGACCAGCTCCGCGTCGATTTGCTCCGACTCGGCCTTCATGCTCGAGATCTGGTTCGCCACACTGTTGACGCGCGAACGCAGGGTGTAGAGCTGCCGCCCCGACTCGTAAGCCTCCAGGAACGGTCCGTCGAGTTCCGCCGGACAGACTCCGTTGTAACCGCGGCCACGAGAGCCGGTGCGAAAGCCGTTCAGCGGCTTGCAGAACTCCCGCAGTCCCTGCTCGCGGCCGTGCTGGTAGTCGGCAAGATTCGGAGTGACGCCATGCTTTGAACAGGCCTTGCGGTATTGGCCCACGCGATCACCCGAATATCCGGATACCCCGTCTTCATACCCCACGGTTCGCCAGTCGGTGGCCACGCATTCGTTGGCGCTCATCGAAGAACAACCGCCGAGCGCCGCCATTGCGGCGAGCAGGCCGGCCGCAACCAACGCTTTCGTATGGGAAATACGCATACATGCCGAAGTTAGCGGCGGCACGCCGAGATGGATGTGAGCGGCTTCACACCTCGCGCGGAAGTCAGCGACTGGCCGCGCCCTGGGCGGCCTCTAGCTGCGCGGCAGCAGCGCGCGCAGCCGCGCGATTTCCTCTTCCAGGCTTCGCACCCGATCGAGCAGCCTGAGCGCCACGCCCAGCCCCGCCATGTCGAGCTCGAGCTCATCGCGCAGCCGGCAGGCGGTACGCGCCACGCTGATCACGCCTGCGCTGAACACGTAGTTGGTCCCCTGCACTTCCCGGACCGGGATCGCGCCACCCTGCACCAGCTCGATGAGCTCGTCGCGCGAGAGGCCGGATACTTCCACCAGCTCGGCCAGGCTAACTACACGGTGTTCGTCGAGCCACAGGACTTCCGTTTCCATGTCATGCACCTTCGGCGAAGTGCCGGCGCGGGTTGAAAGTCGAGGCTTCCTTCAGGCTGGCGAAGAGCTCGCGTTCGCGTTCCGTTGGCTGCGCAGGAACGACGATCTGCACCACCGCGTAGAGATCGCCGGCGCCGCCGCGCGGCCTGGGCAGCCCACGGCCCGTGAGCCGCAGCTTTTGCCCGGATGAAGTGCCGGCCGGCACTTTGAGATTCACGGCACCGGCCAGCGTCGGTACCTCGACTGACGCACCGAGCGCCGCTTCCCAGGGCGCGAGCGGCAGGTCCACGAACAGATCGTGCCCGGTGCTGCGATACAGGCGATGGGGTTTCAGCGTGATGTCGAGGTACAGATCGCCCTGGCGGCCACCGTTGAACCCCTTGCCGCCCTTGGCGGGCAGACGCAGGCGCTGGCCATCGACAGCGCCCGGCGGAATTCGCGCCTTGACGTTGTGCGGCACGCGACGCAACTGCCGCGCGGCATCGTATTCCGGCATGGACAACTGGAGGTCGAGCGTAGTGCCGCGAAAAGCATCTTCGATGCTGATTTCCACCGGCACTTCGAAGTCCTGGCCCGGCATGGCCGCGTGCTCGCCAAAGGCGCCGCCGCCGCGCGCGCCGAAGCGCGTGAACAGGTCCGCGAAGTCCACGTCGTCGAAGGAAAACTGTTCGTTGCCGCCGTGCTGGCGAGTCCATTCCGGGGGCGGCCGGAATTCCTCGCCCTGCGGTCGCGCGCCGAGCGCGTCGTAGGCGGCGCGTTTTTCCGGGTCCTTGAGAGTCCCGTAGGCCTCGGCAATCTGCTTGAAGCGCTCCTCGGCCTCCGGCTCCTTCGAGACGTCCGGATGATATTTCTGCGCCAGCCTGCGGTAGGCCTTCTTGATTTCCTCTTGCGAAGCGCCGCGCTCGACGCCGAGTGCGGCGTAGTAGTCGCTGTACTTCATTTCACTCCGCGTCTATTGCCCCGGCCCCATTGTCATCTGCTTCACCTTGTAGCCGGCGGGGATCTCGAACATGGAAGGTGGAACGGCTTCCTCGCGCCAGGTCTTCACCAGGGTTTCCACATTGGCGAGCTGGCCGTTCTCATAGGGGCGGCGGCGCACCGGGAATCCATTGGCCTTCACCTGTGCGGTGAATTCGCTCGCCATCATGCCGGACAACATGGGGACGGATTTCGCCATTTCCTCGAAGTTGCGGGCGAACTTGGTGAACACGCCCTGGAAATCCTCTTTGCCGGGCATCGTCGAAAACGGCACCACGCAGATCTGCTCATCGAGCTCGCCATTACGCGTGACATTCCAGAGCTTGCAGCTGCGTCCATCGACCTTGTCCGACTTGCCGGTGTCGGCCACATCCACCGTCCACTGCTTTCCGTCCTCGAGCATGCCGGAGCCGCCCATCATCTGCTCCGCCTGGGCGCGTTGTTCGGGCGGTAGCTTGGCGAGCTGTTCCTTCATCCTGGCCATGGCTTCGTTCAGCTGCTTGGCGAGTTGCTCCATCGTGGCCTTGTCGAACACGATGTAGGTCTTGTCGGTGTCATCCACCATGTACATGGTGTCGCCCTTGATCAGCGTGATGCGTCCGTCGGCGTCGACGAAGCGGCCGTTGCCGCTCTGCACGTACATCTTCTGCTTCAACTTGGAAGTGTTCGTTGTGAGATTGTGGTCGATCAGTTCTACGTACACTCCGGCGAACGCGCTCTGCGAGGCCAGCAGGCCGATCGCAATCATGACAATCCGTTTCATGACATCCCCTCGCTTGAAAGTTGCCGCGACTCTAGCACCAATGCGCACTGGCACTGCACGCGGCCAGTGTAATTTGTGTCCAACTTTCATAGACTTGCGCCAATGATGAAGGAACGTCGCAAGCCGGTGCTGGGACGCGTCGTGCCGGGGGTGACACCCGTGGCGCAGCGTCGGCTGCGCGGCTTCTACGTCTTCATCCAGACGTTCAGTAGTTCGCTGGCCGGCTGGCTGGCGCTGCGGATGTTTCTCAAGCCACCACGCCGCAAGGTGGAGCCGGCCGACGCTCCCATCATCGCGCTGGCCAGGCGCAGCACGATGCGTTGCGGCGGCGACCGTTTCACGGTGTGGACCTGGGAGAACCCGGGCCCGAGCGTCGTGCTGCTGCATGGCTGGGGATCGCATGCCGCGCGATTTGCCGATTTCGTGGCGCCGCTGCGTGCCGCCGGCTACTCGGTAATCGGCATCGATGCGCCCGCTCATGGCACCTCACCCGGCCGGTTCTCGGATCTGCCCCGCTTTCGCGACAGCCTCGCCGAAGTGCTGCGCGCCAACGAGCCCATTCATGCGGTGATCGGTCACTCACTGGGCGGTGGCGCGACTCTGACCGTGCTCGCCGAAACCGCCGATCATCATCCGAAGAAGATCTGCCTGTTCGGCGTGCCATCCGACATGGATTACATTCTCGAATCGTTCGCGATGATGCTCGGCCTCAGGCCACCCGCGCTGGCCAATCTGCGCGCGCGTTTCACCGCGAGATTCGGCCGGCCGGCCAAGGCCGTCTCCGTGGCCGCCGCCGCGCCCAGTGTGCGCATCCCCGTGCTGGTGGTGCATGACGAGGACGACAACGTCGCTCCCATCGCGCAGGGTGCGGCACTTGCCGAGGCAATTCCGGGGGCGGTGATGTGGCGCACGCGCGGGTTCGGTCACAGCGGCGCGCTGCGCGACCCGGCGACCATTCAACGGGTCATCGAATTCCTGAAGGCAGATGAGCGTCCGGCGAAGTCCGGGCTCACGCGCTCAGAAACTCACGCGGAAGAATAGTTCGGGACCCTCGGTCTTCAGGCTGAAAATCAGCGGCTGGTCGGGATCGAACACGTCGAGATCCGACTCCAGCAAGGTGTATCCGAGACCGAAGGCGAAGTTGTCGCGCCAGCGAAACTGCACATCGGCATGGTAGTCAGACATGGTGCCGTCGAAATCTTCGGGAGTGGCCGAGAACTGCTGGCCGCGCGCGGTGACGGACCAGCGCTTTGAAATACGGTACGCCAGGTTGGCGGCAATCGTCGGGAAGATGCCGACCTCGTCTGCCTCTTCGCGATTGAGCGTGCCCGGCGTACCACCCAAGGCGTGCGTCTCGATGATGTGGATTCCGAGTCCGATGCCGCCTTCGAAGCGCTCGGTCTTGAACACCGAACGCGTGTACGTGAGCGTCAGCACGCGCCAGTCCAGCTTGGCGCGGAAGTTGGTGCCCTCGAGAAAAATGAAGTCGCCAAAGATGATGGACTCGGCCAACGGCCCCTCGTTGAAACGGTTGAGCTTGAAGTAGTCGATGCGCACGTGATTGCGCTCTGCCAGGCGGATGTCGAACTCCATGCGGCCCTGGTCGACCTGGTCGTCGAGCCCAAGGTCGTCCTCGCCGCTGAGCAGTGTGCCGGCGATGGTGGCATTCGGATCGAGCCTGAGCTCGGTGGTGACCGCGGCCGGGAAGTACGTGCCGCGCATGTAGAAGCGGTCGGTGATCGGGCTCGCGATTCGCAGCGACTTGGGCTGGAGCACCTCGCTGGGCTTGAGCTCGGGCTCGGCCTTGGCCTGGCGGGGCGTGTTGTCGACCGGCTCCTCGGCATCCTTGCGCACGATGGCGCAGCCCGCGTTCACGAGGCACAACATAACGATGAGTCCCAATCGCATTCGCGACTCCACCAAACAAGCAGACCCCGACACGGGGCCGCGCCATGATCTATCAGGCGTGAAAGGCACGCCAGCGTCGGCTTAAGGAGACGGAGCGGGTGTGCGCTACGTCACAGCTCGCGGGTCCGGATGTCGGGCTGGTCCGAAATCAGCCGGAGGTCTAAGCTGCGCCGACCGCTCGGCCGACAGCGACCGTGGCGGACAGGGTAGAACAACACAACTAGAAGATAGAGGGATAAAAAGAATGTCTACCAATCCATACGCGGCACCTCGAGCCGAAGTCGGCGACGTCGAGGTTGCGCAGGAATATCAAGAGATTCAAATGTGGTCGGCCAGTGGGCGCATCGGCAGGCTGCGCTACCTGGCGTACTCGACGGGGGCATTGTTGCTGGTCGGCGCGTTCGCGGGACTGGTGGCCGCAATCCTGGACCCATCCATCGCGGTGATCCTGGCCATCGTGGCTTACATCGCGGCACTGGTGTTTGGCGTCATCGCCGGAATCCAGCGCAGCCACGACATGGACTGGAGCGGGTGGACGTTGCTGCTCAACATCATTCCGCTCGTGGGCCTTATCTGGATCTTCAAGCCGGGAACCGCGGGAGCCAATAAGTTACGGCGCACCGCCGCCGCCCAACACCACGGGCGTCAAGATCCTGGGACTTCTGCTGCCGGTCCTGTTCGTGATCGGCATGCTCGCGGCAATCGCCATTCCGGCGTACGTCGGACTATCAGAAGCGCGCGGCGGGATACGAACAGCCGGAGTAGTCAGGCATCGGTGCCGAGCGGGACGCGTCCTGCGTCCCGCTCGTGCACCTGAGAATCGGCCCCGCATACGGGCGCGCAATCTTCAGCGTTTCATTGCCTCGAAGAATTCGCTGTTGGTCTTCGTATCCTTCATCTTGTCCAGCAGGAATTCGATGGCCGCGAGTTCGTCCATCGGGTGCAGCAGCTTGCGCAGGATCCAGATCTTGGCGAGCTCGCCCTGGTCGGTGATGAGCTCTTCCTTGCGCGTACCCGAGCGGTTGATGTTCATTGCCGGGAATACGCGCTTCTCGGCGATGCGGCGATCCAGGTGGATTTCGCTGTTGCCCGTGCCCTTGAACTCTTCGTAGATCACGTCGTCCATCTTCGAGCCGGTGTCGATGAGGGCCGTCGCGAGGATGGTGAGCGAACCACCCTCCTCGATGTTGCGCGCGGCGCCGAAGAAGCGCTTGGGGCGCTGCAGGGCGTTGGCGTCCACACCACCGGTGAGCACCTTGCCGGAGCTCGGCACCACCGTGTTGTAGGCGCGCGCGAGACGCGTGATCGAATCCAGCAGGATGACCACGTCCTTCTTGTGCTCGACCAGGCGCTTGGCCTTTTCGATCACCATCTCGGCCACCTGCACGTGACGCGCGGCGGGTTCGTCGAAGGTCGACGACACCACCTCGCCTTTCACGGTGCGCTGCATCTCGGTCACTTCCTCGGGCCGCTCGTCGATGAGCAGCACGATGAGGTGCACTTCCGGATGGTTGGCGGTGATGGACGTGGCGATGTTCTGCAGCAGCATGGTCTTGCCGGCCTTGGGCGGCGAGACGATGAGACCGCGCTGGCCCTTGCCGATGGGCGAGGCCAGGTCGATGGCGCGTGCGGTGAGATCTTCGGTCGAGCCATTGCCACGCTGCAGCTTGAGCCGCTTGGTGGGATGGAACGGCGTCAGGTTCTCGAACAGCACCTTGTTGCGCGATGACTCGGGCGAATCGAAATTGATTTCGCCGACCTTGAGCAACGCGAAGTAACGCTCGCCATCTTTCGGCGGGCGGATCAGGCCGGAGATGGAGTCGCCGGTGCGCAGGTTGAAGCGCCGGATCTGGCTGGGCGACACGTAGATGTCGTCCGGGCCGGCGAGGTACGAGCCGTCGGAGGAACGCAGGAAGCCGAAGCCGTCCTGCAGGATTTCCAACACACCGTCACCGTAGATATTCTCGCCGTTGCGCGAATGGGCCTTGAGGATGCCGAAGATGATGTCCTGCTTGCGCGAACGGGCCATGCCCTCCACGCCCAGGGACTCGGCCATCTTGACCAGCTCGTAGATCGGCTTGGCCTTGAGGACCGACAGGTTCATCGAGTTGCGCGAGGCAACGAGATCGGCCTGACTGATGATTTCGGACTCGTCTACCTCGAGCATCTCCTGCGGCTGCTCGTCGTGACGCGGGCCACCGTTGTTGCCCGGCCGGTAATTCGGATCGCGGTTGCCGTCGCGATCGCGATGCTGTCCGCCGCCGCCGCCGCCGCCGCCGCCATGACGCGGTCCCTTGTTAGGCCGGTTACGACCCTGGTTACCCAAGTAGCCCCTCACAGGTGCGCATCCAGGAACGACTTGAGGTCGGGCTTGCGCACTGAGCCGACCTTTTGCGCCTCCACCGTGCCGTTCTTGAACAGGATCAGGGTGGGGATATTGCGGATGCCGAACTTCGGCGGCGTCTGCGGATTCGATTCGATGTCGATCTTGGCGACGCGCAGCTTGTCTTTGTACTCGGTCGCGATCTCATCGAGGATGGGCGCGATCATTTTGCAGGGGCCACACCACTCTGCCCAGAAGTCCAGAAGGACGGGCTTATCGGACTTCAGCACGTCCTGGCTGAACGTTGCGTCCGTGGTGTGCACGATGTCCGGGTTACTCACGTGGAAGGACCTCCATAGAAAACAATTTGGCTGATAGGCTTAGGATTGAGGGTGCAGATTGGGGTATTGAAGCTGTAGCGCTTGGCGCTTCGGCAGAAGCCGTGCTCAGGACGCGATCAAACGGTTAGACTGCGGCACGCAGCCAGATTGGCCTGATGGGTGATGAACCTAGTGGATAAGGAAACTTTGGATTTGCGGCTCGGGGCTCGTTAACGAGCAGGTCCGCGTCTTGGGGCCATTTTTTAACTGGTCCGCCTCCCATTTGCAAGCGCCAATTGCGCCCGGCAGCCAATCAACAGCGCCAATACATAAGTAATCGGTAATTAATGACAGAGACACACCTTTCCGAGCTCACGTTCGCATCACTTGATCTCGTTCCAGAAGTTGCCCGCGGCATCACTGATGCGGGTTTCGTCCGCGCCACACCCGTCCAGGCGAGCACTTTGCCTATTGCGCTCTCCGGCAAGGATGTCGCAGGACAGGCCCAGACCGGTACCGGCAAGACCGCGGCGTTTCTCGTCGCGTTGTACCAGCGGCTGCTGACCAACCCGGTATCGGGTCGCAGCGCGAGCGGAATTCGTGCGCTGATCCTGGCGCCCACCCGCGAACTCGCCGTGCAGATCTTCAACGATGCCGAGGTGCTCGGAAAACACACCGGGTCTGAAGATCGCCGTGGTATTATGGGGGCGTCGACTACGAAAAGCAACGCAAGACCCTGCAGGATGGCATCGACGTACTGATCGGCACGCCGGGACGCGTCATCGACTACTACAAGCAACACGTGTTCGACATGCGCCACGCGCAGGCCGTGGTGCTGGACGAAGCCGACCGCATGTTCGATCTCGGTTTCATCGCCGACATCCGCTTCATCCTGCGCCGCCTGCCGAAGCCCGAACATCGGCAATCCATGCTGTTTTCCGCGACGCTGTCGCACCGCGTGCTCGAACTCGCCTACGAGCACATGAACAATCCCGAGCTGGTGCGCATCGAGCCGGATCGTGTGACTGCCGACAAGGTGCGTCAGCTCATCTACTTCCCGGCGATGGAAGAAAAAATCCCGCTGCTCATCGGTCTGCTGCGCCAGTTCGACGCACGCCGCACCATGGTGTTCGTCAACACCAAGCGGGTGGCGGAGAAACTCGAGGGATACCTGATCGCGAACGGGTTCGCGGCGCAGGCGTTGTCCGGCGACGTACCGCAGAAGAAGCGCCTGCGTTTCATGCGCGAATTCCACAGCGGCGACCTGGCCGTGCTGATCGCCACGGATGTCGCCTCGCGCGGACTGCACATCCCCGACGTCAGCCACGTGTTCAACTTCGACCTGCCGCAGGATGCCCCCGACTACGTACATCGCATCGGCCGCACGGCGCGTGCCGGCGCCGAAGGTGACGCCATCAGCTTCGGCTGCGAGGAATACGCGGTCTCCCTGCCCGACATCGAGGACTACATCTCGCACAAGATTCCGGTGGCCGCGGTGAAACCCGAGTTGTTAGCCCGCGACCTGAAGCCACCGGTGTACAAGGAATGGGACCCGGAAGATGGCCCCCGCCCGGTGCGCCGTTCCGGTGGTGGCGGTGGCCGGGGCGGTCCGCGTCGTGGTGGTAGTGGTGGTGGCGGCGGCGGACGCCGTGGCAGCAGCAGTGGTGGGCATCGCGGCGGCGGTCAACGCCGCGGCGGACGGTAGCCCGCTACAGGTCGGCGACGCTGTCGACGCTCGGGTGATCCAGGTGTTCGCGCTTCGAACCCCTGGTGTCCCAGTGCCGCACGCCGTACACCCAGCGAACGCCGGCGCCGATGGCGGCCTCCAGCATCCGGGAATTGTCATCCACGAACAGGCTGCGCGCGGGATCGAATCCCAGGTGCCCGACCGCGGCGCGCCAGAACCCGTCATTTTCCTTCGGGTAGCCGTATTCATGGGATGTGACTGAGGCGTCGAAGTAGTCGAGTACGCCGGTTTGCTGGTGTTTTACGGCCAGCGCAATGGGATGCGAGTTCGTCAGCAGCAACAGGCGCTTTCCGCCGGCGCGCACCCGTGTGAGGAAATCACGCGCGCCGGGCAGCCAGGCCACGTGGGAGCGCACCTCGCGATGCAGCGCACCGATGTCGATGCCGAGATCGCGCGACCAGTGCTCGATGCAATACCAGTCGAGCGTGCCGCGCAACGCCTCGAATCGCCGTGCGATTTCCGCATATGCGGCGTGCATGTCCATGGAATGCGCCACGGCAAAGCGTTGCGGCACGAGGTCGCGCCAGATGTGATTGTCGTAGGCCTGGTCCAGCAATGTGCCGTCGAGATCGAGGCAAACGGTGTCGATGGACGACCAGTCCGGCCGCGGATGCGCGTGGGGTGACATGCGGCGCGTATCATACGGACCCCCGATGGATTCACACCCCGAAACCCTGGTCGACTTTCACACCCACAGCCATTTTTCCGATGGCGTACTGGCGCCTGCGCAACTGGTGGCGCGGGCGGGGGAACGCGGCGTGAGCGTGCTCGCGCTGACCGATCACGATACGACCGCGGGCCTGGCCGAGGCACGTGCCGCCTGCGCAACCGCGGGCATTCGTTTCGTTCCCGGTGTCGAGCTGTCCGCTACCTGGCGCGGACAAACTATTCACCTCGTGGGACTCGCCATCGACGAGCATCACGCCGGATTGCAGTCGCACTCGGCGAACGTGCTCGCGCGGCGCCAGGCGCGCCTAAGGGAGATGGGCGAGCGGCTCGAGAAACGCGCGCGCCTGCCGGGCCGCGAGCTCGCCGCCATCGCCGCTGACAGTGCCGCACCCACGCGACTGCACCTGGCACGGCTGCTGGTGGAACGCGGCTTCGCCCGCGACACGCAGGCAGCCTTCGACCGCTGGCTGAATCGCAATACGCCGGGACACGTGCCGGCCGAGTGGCCCGACCTTCGAAGAGGCGATGGCGGTGCTGCGCGACAGCGGCGCCGTCGCCGTGCTGGCGCATCCGCACCGCTACCGTGCTTCGGCGGGGCAACTGCGCGAGCTCACCGCGGCCTTCGCGCAGGCCGGCGGCGCGGCGCTGGAAGCCAGCATGGCTGGAATGAGTCCCAACGATGCCGATCGCATCGCCTCGTTATGTCGACGCTTCAACCTGCGCGCATCGATGGGGTCGGACTTTCACGATCCGGCCGTGCCGTGGAATCCCCTCGGCCGCTGGCTTAAGCTTGCGCCCGGTCTTGAGCCGGTCACCCAGCTGTTAACGAGTGCCTGACAGAGCGCCGATGAGCGAAATCGAAGATCAGGACAACGTCGATCGCGAGCTTTTCAAGAACGTGGAAAAGCTGCGTGAGCTGCGCATAGCGCACCGCGACCTCGACGAAGTCATCTCGCGATTGTCGCTCGACTTCCAGACCGACCAGCTGCAGCTCAAGCGCCTCAAGAAACGCAAACTGATCCTCAAGGATCAGATCACGCGTCTCGAGAGCGAACTCATCCCGGACCTGAACGCCTGACCGGCGGCGAACCATTCGTGAAGCAAATTTTCGAGCAGCTCACCACGCCTGAAGTCATGGCCGAAGTGATCGCCCTGATCATGGCGGCGTTGCTGGCCACGGCCCTGGCGCACTACATCAAGCGCTGGCTGCGGCCGCTGGCGGCGCGCAGCGACCTCGCAGCTCTGGCCGCGACGCATGGTGATCGCCGGCATGGTGCTGGCGCCCTCGTTCATGGGCCTGATACTGGTCCTCGGGCTGCGCGCGCTGTTCTCCAGCTTCCAGATGCGCGTCGAGCTCATCGACATCGCCATGGACCTGACCACGGTGCTGGTGCTGGTGCGCTTCGTGGTCCACGCGATTTCCGTTTCGCTGGGTCCCAACAGCTGGTTCCGCGCCTGGGAAATCAAGGTCACGTTCGTCCTGTGGGCGGCGATCTCCTTCCAGGTGCTGGGCTGGTTCAGCGGGGTGGAAACCACGCTCGACGGCATCGACCTCATTCCCGGCACGAAGAAATTCAGCCTGTGGTCACTGCTCAAGAGCATCGTGGTCATCGTCGGCTTCCTGGTGGTCACCAGCCTCATCGCACGCACCATCGAACGGCGCGTCATGAAGCTCGAGGGCCTGGCGATCTCGACGCGCATCGGCATCTCCAAGTTCTCCACGTTCATGCTGGTCGGCCTCGGCATCCTGCTGGGCATCAACGCCTCGGGCGTCGATCTCACCGTGCTCGGCCTGTTCACCGGCGCCATTGGCCTCGGTCTCGGGTTCGGCCTGCAGGCCATCGCCAGCAATTTCGTATCCGGCTTCGTGCTGCTGCTCGACAAGTCCATCAAGCCCGGCGACGTCATCAGTTTCACGGGCACCACGGGCACCAGCACCGAGAACTTCGGCTGGGTGCAGGAGCTGCGCGGCCGCTACATCGTGGTCCGCGACCGCGACGGCGTCGAGACGCTGGTGCCAAACCAGAACCTCATCACCAACTCGGTGATCAACTGGAGCTACTCCGACCAGCGCGTGCGCCTGCGCCTGCCGGTGATGATCAGCTTTGATGACGATCCGGAAATCGCGCTCCAGGTACTCATCGACGCCGCCGCGAATCATCCGCGCATTCTCAAGGACCCGGGTCCGGTCTCGCGGCTCATGAGCTTCGAGAACTATGGCATGCGCGTCGAAGTGCGCTTCTGGATCCGTGATCCCATGAATGGCGTGAACAACGTGCGCTCCGACGTGAACCGGGAGATCTGGCGCCTGTTCAAGAAACACGGCATCACCATCCCCGTGCAACAACACGACGTGCGCGTAATCCAGGCCGAGACCGATCTGCCGCAAACTCGCAGGTAGGTGCAGGCATGGGCTTGATGGTGAGACCGGGCCTCGAGATCCCGGACAGCGATCTGGAAGTGGCCTTCGTGCGCTCCGCCGGACCCGGCGGCCAGAACGTCAACAAGGTGGCCTCGGCAGTGCAGCTGCGCTTTGCACTGGCGCGCAATACCACGCTGCCTGATGACGTGAAGGCGCGGCTCAGGCAGCTGGCGGGCCAGCGCGTCACCGATGCCGGCGAGCTGCTGATCGTGGCGCGCGAAACGCGCAGCCAGGAGCAGAACCGCCGCAGCGCCGAGCAGCGCCTGCTCGACCTGGTGCGACGCGCGCTGGTGCCGCCTAAGAAACGCCACGCCACCAAACCCACGCGCGCATCGCGCGAACGGCGCCTCGACTCCAAGTCGCGCAAGCAGACGCACAAGCGCCTGCGCGCGCGGGTACGTTTCGACGACTGAGGGTCCCATGACAATCAACTGGCGTGAACGCTTCTGGGCCTTTGCGATCCACTTCCTGCTGACGCTCGGGCTCGCCGCCATCGCTGCCGCGCTCATCTTCCTGGTGTGGTTTCCTGATCCATACCAGACCATGGTGGGCGGCACCCAGCTGTTCGAGCTGGTGGTGGTTTGCGATCTCGTGCTCGGACCGCTGATCTCACTGGTGATCTACGACACGAGCAAGGGGCGCCGCAAGCTGATCCTGGACTACACCATCGTCGGCGTGGTGCAGCTCGCCGCGATGATCTACGGCGTGTACATCGTCGCCGGCACGCGCCCGGTATACGTGGCATTCAGCAAGGACCGCTTCGAAATCGTGCTGGCGCGCGATATCAGCGACAGCGAGCTCGCCGCGGCGCGTGACCCGCGCTACGCGAAATTGCCGTTCGACGGGCCGCGCATCGTGGCCATCCAGGTACCGAAAGCCGAGCAACAGGATGCGTTGTTCCAGTCAATCGGCGGCAACGAGGAACATGCCCGCCCCAGGTTCTATGCGCCTCTCGAGACCGCGCTCGCGGACATCCGCAAGCGTGCCCGGACCGTCGAGTGGCTCACCACGAAGTATCCGCACTCCAGACCGCTGTTCGACGAGGCAATGAAGGAAGTGAAGATTCCGGCGGAGCGTGTGCGCTGGCTGCCGGTGCGGCACCGCCTCGGATTCTGGACGGCGCTGGTCGATATCGGGAACGGCGAACCCATCGCCTGGGTGGCGTTCGATCCGTACGGAGACTAGCTACTGGGCAGTCTCGCCGTGGCTTTTCGCCAGGCGACTGGAGATACGTGCGACAAGGCCCTCGCCGGTCCACACGCTGCCGTCGCTGAAGATGATAGCCAGCGTCGACGCGTCGGGAATCAGCCCGAGATAACCCTCGAGCAGCACGCGGTCCAGTCCGTCCACGGTGCGCACCACCAGCGAGTCTTCGATCTGCGCCAGCACGATGTCACCGTGACCGACGCCGGGACCGACACGCAGCGCGACGCGCCCGGTGGTCCACCAGTCCTGGATGGTGACGCTGCCCGAGCCGCGGCCCCACGCGTATTCGATGGTCGCAGCGGGATCAATGGATTCGTCTTCGGCCTCGGCTTCGAGACCGATGCGGAACTGCCCGGTGCGCTCGAGCTCGTCGAGCAGTTCTTCCGCCTCGGGCGCGTACCGCAGGTCTAACAACTTCGCGCTGTTCGCCGGGTTCTTCATCTCTCGCGTCTCGCCAGCCTCATTTGAGGCCCGCGATAACTTTCGCCACGATATCCAGCGCTGTCTATAGCCAATTGCCGCGACGTTGGGACGCCTGGGAGAAATGCACACGGGCTTGCGCGTTATGTTGCGCTGAAAAGGCGCAATGTCCTGTCAGGACAGGGGTTTGGAGGAAGGGAATTATGGCAACTAGTTATTTCCTGCGGCGCATTTCGAGGGCGCGTTTCTGATCGACGTAGGCGCGGCCCAGCCACTGCTCGGCGTTGAAGTTGGCGCCGGCGTATTTTTCCTCGAATTCCTTCGTGGGCCGCGCTTCGACCACCTGCTGCTGCGTCTTGCCGGCCTTCACGAGTTTCGCGACGCGATCGCGCACCACCACGAGCATGTCGTGAAATGCCTGGAGTTCGGCCTTGTTGCCGATCGGCCCGTGACCGCGAATCACTTTCGTGCTGTCGTCGATGCTGGCGAGTACTTTCTCGTGCGCGAGAATCAGGCCATCGAACGTGCCGCCGGTGTTCCCGTCGATGAATGGGAAACCGCCTACAAACAGGTCTCCCATGTGCACGATGTTTGCCTTCCGGAAGCGCACCACGATGTCGGTTTCGGTGTGCGCGTTCGGCAGGTGCATGAACTCGAGATCTTCGTCGTTGAAGTGCAGCGTTGCCGAATCGGCGAAGGTGACCACGGGCAGCGCCTCGCGCGCCCGCGCCGGGATCGGCTCGTTGGTGGAAGGATTCACCTGGTCGCTGCCGAGGCGCTTGCGCACGTTGTCGTGGGCAATGATCACGGCGCCCGCGGCGCCGAAGCCATCGTTGCCTCCGGTGTGATCACCGTGCAGATGGGTGTTGATCACGAACCGTACCGGCTTCTCCGCGAGCAGCGCCACCGCGGCGCGGATCTTCGGCACCATGTCGGCGAACTGGTCGTCGATGATGGCTGCGCCGTCCGTCCCCACCGTGAGCCCGATGTTGCCGCCGCGACCGATGAGCATGTAGATGCCAGGCGCGAGATTGACGGTCTCGATCTTCGTGTCGGGGGGCGCAGGCATGGGGGCCGTTGGTGCCTGCTGGGCCAGGGAGAGAGTCCCGCCGACCGACATCAGCGTCGCAATCAAATAACTGCCAGTTCTTGTATTCACGGTACAACCCTCCCAGCCATCTCGCGCATGAGTCGCCATAGTTCAACCACGTGTTGTCGCTCGGTGGCCGTGGTGCCGAAAGAGACGCGCACTGCCCACCGGCCGTCGATGATCGCGGGCGTGAGATACGCCGCGCCCGATTCGTTGATCGCCTTCACCCAGCCCTGCGTATACACATCCAGCGCATCGCCGGTGATTCCCGGCGGCTCATGGCGCAACACCAGGGTCTGCAGGCGCACCGGCGCCAGCAGCTTCCAGCGCGGCTCGCGCGCCACCTCGGCCTCGAGCCAGCGCGCATGTTCGAGATCGCGCCGCAGGCGTTCCTGCAGCTGCGTGACTCCCTGTTCACGAATCACGAACCAGAGCTTGAGCGCCCGCATGCGCCTGCCCAGCGGAATGCCCCAGTCGCGGTAGTTCTTCACCTGTCCGTCGGCCGCCGTCTTTAGGTAACTCGGGTTGGTCGACATCACGCGTACCAGGAATTCGGGATCACGGACGAAGTAGGTCGAGCAGTCGAATGACACACCCAGCCACTTGTGCGGATTGACCACCAGCGAGTCGGCGGACTCGACGCCATTCCAGAGTTCGCGACACTCGGGAAGGATCATCCCGGAACCCGCCATGGCTGCGTCGACGTGCAGCCACAGTTTGTTATCAACCACGCGCGCGATGTCGATCAGCGGATCGAAGGCCGTGGTGGCGGTGGAGCCGCAGGTGGCCACGATGGCGCATGGCTCGCGTCCCGCGGCGCGATCTTCCAGGATGGCGCTCGCGAGCGCATCGGGCCGCATGTCGAACTGCGCGTCCACCGGAATCACGCGCAGGTTCTCGCGGCCGAATCCCGCGAGCAGCGCCGCCTTTTCCACCGAGCTGTGCGCCTGCGAAGAGACATAGACCATCAGCGGGCGGTCCAGCGCCTGCAGCCCACCGCGCGCGGCGCCATGGTTCGACGCGCGCTCGCGCGCGCAGGCCAGCGCGACGAACGTGGCCGTGGAGGCCGTGTCCTGGATGACGCCGGACCAGCGCTCGGACAGCCCGAGCATCTGACGCCACCAGTCGAGCGACACCTCTTCGAGTTCGGTGAGCGCCGGACTCGCCTGCCAGTTCAGCCCCAACTGCCCGAGCCCGGTGCTGACCAGGTCGCCGAGCACCGCGACGGGCAGACCGTTGGAGGGGAAATAGCCGAAGAATCGCGGGTCCTGCCAGTGCGTACACGCCGGCAGGATCAAGGCGTCGAGATCGCGCTGAATCGCGGCGAACGCTTCCGGCTCGCGCGGCGGTGACTTCGGCAGCGCGTCGCGCAGCGCGCCCGGTGCAGTACGCGACATCACCGGAAATTCCCCGCGCGCGACGCGTGCGCGATAGTCGGCGATCCAGTCGATGAGTTCGTGACCGGCGCGGCGGAATTCTTCGGGAGTCATGGGGGCAGCCCCCGTTTCCTGGCAAAAGGGGTCAGTCCTCGGTCGTGCGATTCAGAATTCATGACGACGTGGCGTCGAGGGCTGACCCCTTTTGCTGGCCATTCTTCGCAAGACCAGGGGGGCTGCCCCGGAGCCCCGGCGCCTTCGCCCGCACGAACCACGCCGCGAGTGCCGGCAGCAGGATGATGGCGCCCAGCATGTTCACGAAGAACATGAAGGTCAGCATGATGCCGATGTCGGCCTGGAACTGCAGGGGCGAGAACACCCAGGTCACGACGCCGATGGCCAGCGTGATGCCCGTGAAGATGATGCTGGCGCCGGTGACACGCATGGTCTTGAGATAGGCATCGTGCACGCTGTCACCGGCTTCCAGGTATTCCTGCATGCGGCTCCAGAGATAGATGCCGTAGTCGACGCCGATGCCCGCGCCGAGCGCCACCATGGGCAGCGTATTGACCTTGAGGCCGATACCGACGATGGCCATGACGGCATAGACCAGGATGGACACCAGTGCCAGTGGCAGGAATACCAGTACCGTGCCCAGCAGACTGCGGAACGTCAGCAGGCACATGAGGATCACGGCCGCGAACACCCAGCCGAGGATGGGGTATTCCTTGGCCTTCACTTCCTCGTTGGTGGCGGCCATCACGCCCACGTTGCCGGTGGCCAGGTTGAACGTGGCACCCTGCGAATGTGTTCTGCGTGCGCCAGGCCTTCACCGCGTCGACCACGCGATCGATGGTTTCGGCCTTGTGGTCGCGCAGGAAGATCATCACCGGCACCACGTTGCAATCGGCATTGAGCAGCCCGGTGCTGGTCTCGATGTAACGCGTTGATTGCGTGAGCTGGTTGGGCTCGCGCGGAATGTTGCGCCACTTGAGGCTGCCTTCATTCCATCCGGCGATCGCGATCTTGGCGACGATGGGCAGCGACATCACTTCCTGCACGCCGTCGACATTGCGCATCTTCCACGAGAAGTTGTCGATGGCCGTCATGAGCTCGTGGCTGGTGCAGGCCGACTCCTTCGTCTCGACGATCACGTTCAGGATGTCGACGCCGATCGAGAACTTCGTCGTGATGATGTTGCTGTCCTGGTTGTAGCGCGAGTCGGGACGCAGCTCGGGTACGCCCGCCTGGGTATCACCGATGGGCGTCTCCCGGCCCTTCCAGACTCCGAATACGCCCAGCAGCAGCGCGATGCACGATGATGACCAGCGCGGGTCCGCGCTCGGTGATGCGGGCGAGGCGACGCCAGTGCTCGGTGAGCTTCGCCTGGCGGCGCTCGACTCGCGAGCGGTACGCGTCGTCCCACTTCACCCAGGAGACCATGACCGGCAGCAGGATGAGGTCGGTGAGAATCACGATGGCGACACCGATGCTCGCGGTGACCGCCATTTCCTGCACCACCTGCACGGGAATCAGCAGGATGGTGATGAAGCCCACCAGGTCGGCGAGCAGCGCGATGATGGCCGGCATCAGCAGCTGCCGGAAAGTCTGCCTGGCCGCATCCATCGACGACGAGCCGGCGACCGCGGCTTCCTTGACGGCGCTGATCTTCTGCACGCCGTGCGATACGCCGATGGCGAAGATCAGGAACGGCACCAGCAGGCCCAGCGGATCGATGCCATAACCCAGCAGCACCAGCGTGCCGAGCTGCCAGGCCACCGCGACGATGGAGCAGACGATCGGCACCAGCGCGACCTTGAGCGACTGCACGTAGTACCAGACGGCCAGCAGCGTCAGCAGGATGGTGACCACCGCGAACACGATGACCGACATGGCGCCGTCGGCGATGTCGCCGACCACCTTGGCGAAACCGATCATGTGCACGTCGATGCCGCCGCCCTGCGCCTGCACCAGCACGTCGTTGTTCTGGATCTTGTCGCGCACGCGTGATTCGAGCGCGCGCGCCACTTCGATGGGATCGATGGGCTTGCCGGTGGCGTCCTGCTCGAGCACGATGGCCGAGATCAGCGCGCCGGAGAAATCGTTGGCCACCAGGCGACCGCGAATGCCGGCCTTGAGGATGTTCTCGCGCACCTTGGCCAGTGCCTCGGGTGTCGGCACGAACTCCGAGTCCACCACGTTGCCGGCTTCGATGCCGTCCTCGACCACCTCCATGTAGCGCACGTTCGGCGTGAACAGCGACTGCACGCGGCTGCGATCGATGCCGTCCATGACCAGCACTTCGTCCGTGGCCTTCTTGAGCGCGTCGAAGAACGCCGGCTGGAACATGTCGCCGTCGCGCGCGACGAGCGCGATCAGCACGCGGTTGGCGCTGCCGAACTCGCTCTGGTGCCGCACGAAGGTCTGCATGTACTCGTGCTTGAGCGGCAATTGCTTGGTGAACGAGGCGTCGATGCGCAGGCCGCGCACCGCGAACGTGACCAGCAGCACGCGTCACCAGCGCAAACACGACGACGATGATGGCGCGATGGCCGAAGATCAGCTTCTCCAGCGTCACTGGCCGCTTTCCCGTACTCGCGGTTGCAGATGGTGATGGCCGGCCATCAGGAGCCATCCTCCGTCGCCGCGTCCAGGCGCAGGACACGCACGCCGCCTTCGCCCGCCACCACCACCGCGCCCGGCGGACCCGGCAGCAGCGCCGAAATGCCCTTGCGGTCGTCCTGCTGCGTGAGGCTGAAAGTCTCGCCGGCATCACCGGAGACCAGCAGCACTCCCGTGAGTCCGCCGATGACCACGCGCAGATCGTTGATGGCCAGGCCGTCGGTCAGCATGGCGCTGGTGTGTGACTCGAGCTTGCGTCCAGGTCTCGCCGCCATCCGCCGAGCGGAACAGGTGACCGCGCAGGCCAAACGCCAGCAGTCCCTCGCCGCGGATCGGCACCAGGCCGAAGAAACTTCCTTCATAGGGCGAAGGCAACACGCGCCAGTTGGCGCCGCGATCGTCCGAGCGGTAGAGCTGCCCGCCTTCGGCCGCGATGTACAGCCGGTTGCCGACGCCGATGATGCGATTGAGGTGAAAGTCGTTCGGCAACTCGCCCTCGTCGGGCGCGACCTCACCGTCATGCTTCGCCACCGGTGCGGGCGGCGGCGCGAATTTCGCGCTCGCCCAGGTCCTGCCGCCATCGTTGGTCGTGAAGTACGCGCCGTAGGCACCCACCGCAATGCCGCTGACACGGTTCGCAAACCACAGGTCGAGCAGCGGCTGCTGCGCTTCCGGCGCGAAGTGGGAGCGGGTCCAGGTCTCGCCACCGTCGACCGTGTTGAGAATGGTCTCGTCGTGGCCCACGGCCCAGCCGTACTGACCGTCGGCGAAGAACACCGCGGTGAGCATGACCCGCGTCGGCACGGCCTTCGCCTGGCGCCAGGTCGCGCCCTTGTCATCGGAGAGCAGGACCTGGCCGCGTTCACCCACGGCCACCAGGCGCGTGCCCGCGACTGCCAGGTCGAGCAGCAGCGAGTTCGCCGCGAGGGGCTCGATCTCGGCCGGCTTGTTGGCCGCGTCGTTGGGGTCGAGCTGCGCATGCGCGATGCGCGCAGCGGCGAGCAGCGCGATGAGTACGAAGCCCAGGTGTTTCATGATGACAATTCAAACGGGCAAGTCGCAAGCGACTTGCCCGTCCGTGAATGGGCTGGTTATCGAACTCCGCGGCGCTGCAGTGCCGCCGGCTGGTAGTCGGCCTCGGTCCGCTTCTGCGAGAAGTCGCGGCTGCGCGGCTCCTCGTTGTCCAGGCCCAGCGCCAGGTAGCGGCCGTTGCTCAGGTCGTACACCGTCTCGAGCGCGGTCCACAGGGCCGGCACTTCGTAGAAGTTGATGACGTGGCCTTCCTGCACGCGATAGAGCTGGCCGCGGCTGTCGTAGCAGTCCACCGCGAGGATCTGCCAGCTGTCCTCGTCCACGTACAGCGTGCGCCGGCTGTAGAGATGGCTCTGGCCGGATTTGAGCTTCGAATCCACCACCCACACGCGGTGCAACTCGTAGCGCGCCACGTCCGGGTTGATGTGGTTCTTCTTGAGGATGTCGGCGTACTTGAGCGTGTTCGAATTCAGCTTGTAGCTGTTGTACGGCACCAGCATTTCTTTCTTGCCGACCAGCGTCCAGTCGTAGCGCTGCGGGCTGCCGTTGTACATGTCGAACTGGTCGGAGGTGCGCAGGGCATCCGAGTTCGTGCCCGGATTGTCGAAGGCGACGTTGGGCGCGCGGCGCACGCGACGCTGGCCGGCGTTGTAAACCCAGGCGCGGCGATTCTCGAGGGACTGGTCCAGCGTCTCCTGCACCAGCAGCACCTCACCCGCCAGGCGCGCCGGCGCGAGGGTTTCCTGGATGAAGTAGGCGATGGTGTTGTTGAGATTCTCCGACTTCGCGCCCGCGAGGCTGTAGGCCACCATGGTCTCGTCGCGGAACTTCACCATGGTGTAGCTGCCGCCGGCGGTGACCGGCGCCTGGCCGATGGTGCGCACGATGATGTCGCCGCGATAACGCAGCACGTGATTCCAGAACACCTCCACGCCCGACTTCGGGATCGGGAAAGGAATGCCCTCGCCGGCCTTCACCACGCCATTGCCGCCCGCGGCGAGCTCGGCGGTGGTGGCGATGCGCTTGGTGGCGTCGTAGATGCGCTGCGGGGACGCGGCGCTGCGGTGCGTCGGATAGACGATCATCTTGAAGCTGTTGCGATAGGTCTGGAGCAGCTTCTTGTGACCCTCGGTGAGCTTGTTGGCGTACTGGCTCATGTTGGCCGCGGTCACCGTGTACAGCGGCTTGTCATTGGCGTACGGATCGGGGTGATGCTGGCCCGGGCGGAAGTTCGCGAAGCCTGCCTGCGCGGCGGAGGTGAGGCCGCCATCCCAGGCCGGGATGGAGCCGTCGGCGTTGCCGGCCTTCTCCGCGCCCAGCGGCGTGAGTTCGGCGCCGAGTTTCGCGGCGTCGGCGGCGGACACGGCTGCCATGGCGGGCACGCCCAGCGCCAGTCCCGACGATCAGCAAGGCAGAAGTTTCTTGAACATAGCTACCCCTCTCGCCGCGGTCAGAACGAGAACTTGAGCGTGGCCGCGACGTAGTCGCGGTCGTTGAGGTCATTGAACCGCCCGGCTCCGCCGAACTTGGTCCACGACATGTCGATCTCCCACTTCGCCTGCAGGTTCGCCGCGACGCCCAGCGTCAGGCCATAACGACCCTCCACGAAGTTGCCGCCGGGTCCGGGCGTGGTGCCCGACACGTCGTGCTGCCAGTTGAAACGCGGCAGGACGTTCCACGGGCCCATGAGGCCCGGGTATTCGAGTCGCCCGGCGACGCGGTAGCCATACGAGGTGGCATCGGCAAAGCGGTTCTGCGGCTCCACGAGATTCAGCGCCAGGCAGTCCGCCGCAGAGATGCGTCGGGCAGTGGCGGCCGCGCAGCTCGTAGTTGCCGCTGACATTGGTTGCCGGGCCGTTGAAGCGCAGGCCACGTCCGTTCGGACCGCCGGTGAGCTTGTCGGGCATGTCCTGGATATGCGTGACGCCCGCTTCGGCGACGATCACCATCTGCGATGCGTGCAGCACGTTCGCAACGTCTTGGTGGCGGTGAACTGCGCCTGGTAGGTGTCGTAGACGTCCCAGCCCTGCACTTTCTGGTCGAGACCGAAGCCGCCGAGCTGGCCGCAATGCGTGAGCGTCGACGCCGCCGGCACACCCTCCGGGCAGGTGGTCGGCAGCGGCGTTCCGCGCAGCGCCGCCAGGCCCTGCTCGAAGGGCGTCAGTGCGCCGAACAGCAGCTCCACGTCGTCGAACTGCAGCGGCATGTCCTGGCGATACGCCACTTCGCCCTGCAGTGCGATTCCGCCCCACTGCAGCTGCGTATTGAACGACAGGCCGATGAGTTTGATGTCCTCGGGATACTCGGTGTAGTAGCCCGCGGTCAGCGCGTATTCGTGTGTGGCGATGTTGGTGGCCTGGCCCGCGACGTCGCCATGCGCCAGGTGCGTGTTGGCGCCGATGGTGGCGTACTGCGTGGCGGTGCGCCAGGTCGAGGTTGCCGCCAGCGGCGGCCGAACGCGCGACGCCGAGATTCGCGGCGGTGGCAATCGCGGCGTTCACCGGCAGGCCGGCCGCGATGGCCTGCGCGGCGGCGCCCACCGAATTGAGTGCGCCGAAGGCATTGCCCACGCCGACCTGCGTGCCGGTCTGGCCGGAAATCAGCGGCAGGCGGCTGTGGTAGTTCAGGAAGAACAGGCCGAACTCCGTGCCGTTGTTCAGGCCGGGCGCGTAGTACTTGAGGTTGAAGCCGTATTGACCCTGGTCGTCGGGCTTCACGGTATCGCAGGCGGTTCACGGTCTGGAAGTTGGTGATGTACGGCCCGCCGAGCGGCCGGAAATCCACGCCCTGGTCGGAGAAGGAACCGAATCCCAGCACCACCTTCTCGCCGCCGGTGGGCGCGAAATCGTTGTTGCTGAAGTAGGAACCGGCAGGTTCGGGCACCGTCGCATTCCAGTCCGAGATGTAGATAGCCTGCGCCGAGAAGTTGTCGGTGAACTGCACGCTGAAATTGACCATTTCCTGCGGCAGGAAGGCTTCCTTCAGTTCCGAGCCCGGCACGCGCAGCGCGGCCACGTCGAAATGGTTGATGACGTTGATGCCGTTCTGGATGAAGGTGCTCTCGCCCCAGCTCACCGCCTGGCGTCCGAGGCGCAACTCGGAGTTCATCGAGCCAATGTTGAACTTGGTGTAGAAGAACGCGTCCAGCAGGCGCGTGTAGCTCTGCACGAGGTCTTCCGACGCTTCGGTCAGCGGGGTGCGCGCGGTGTTGCCGGCCGCGTCGTCATACAGCGCCGAGGCGCGCACGAACACGCCGGTGTTCTTGAAGTTCAGCGACAGCTCGGTGAGGATTTTCGCCGCCCGGCTGTACATGTCGGTATCCCAGTTGAGATTACCGTCGTCGATGTTCGGTGAACGGCCGCAGCCGCCATCCGCAATTGCAATGAGCCGGCAGTCGCGCGACTCGATGCGCCAGGCCTGGCCGTAAGTCAGGGTGGTGTCCCAGCTGCCGGTGAACGATCCATCGTCGTTCTGAAAATCCCAGGCGTAGGTTGCGGGAGACGCCAGCGCAAGCGTTGCGACGATCGGAAGCGAACGCAAAACGTATCGCCGGATCAGATCGTTACTCATTAACTTCCCCTGAGACCGCGGAATCGCTACGAGTGACGAGGCGAGAGCAGACTTACCGCTTGTCCGTATCGTCTTGGTATTGCCGCACTCAATGCCTCCCCTCGTGGACGCCCGGGCGCGGACATGTTGCGGGCGAGTATAGCAGCGGCCTCCGAGGGGAAGGCTAGACCGGGGTGGCCGCGAGTTCCAGGGGAATCCCCTGCCCGCTACACGCGGGCGACCTGCAGGATGCTGTGTCGTATCTGCTCGGACAGCACGATCTGCGCGTCCGCCGCGACGCGCACCAGCACCTCGTCGAATTCGAGGTTGCCGCCCGCGCCGACCCGGATCACGCCGCGTTCGCGCAACAGGTCGATGAAATTCTGGAACAGGGCGCGATCGAAGAACTCGGGCGAATTGAATCCGTAGAGCATGTTGATGCGCTGAGCGGCCAGCTGGCAGTCCTGCTCGAGCGCCTTCTGGGTCATCACGCCGCTGCCGGCCCTGATCAGCAGCGAGATGGCGAGGTAGTAGCGTTCGATGGTCTGGATGGCGCCCTGCGCGAGCATGGAGAGCTGCAGCGCCGCCGGCGAATCCGGCGGCGGGCGCATCCACGCACTGCGATCCTCGTTAGGCTGCAGCACGCCATTCTCGGCGAGCGCAGCAAGAATTCCGTCCACCACGCGCGACAGTTCTTCTTCGCGCCAGCGCAGGAAAAGCTCGGACGCCACGTATGGATAGACGCGCCAGGCGAGGCGCTGGATATCCTCGGTCCGCAGCATGGAGTTCCCGATGAAAGCACAGGCCACCAGCGATGGCAGCGCGAACAGGTGCAGCACGTTGTTGCGGTAGTAGGCGATGAGCTGGGCGCTCTCGTCGCTCATGCGTACCACGTCGCCCAGCTTGTGGGGCACACGCGAGATGATCTTCAGGGACTCGCCGTACACCACGATTTCGGCCGGCGAGGCGTCGGTGAGCGTCACGCGCGGACTGTAGGGCGAGGCGCGCAGCAGCTTCAGGTACAGCTCGATCTGCCGCAGCAGCGCGCTTTCGGGCAGTGCGCCGCGCGGTGTCGCGAGCAGCACCGTCGCCAGCAGGTTGATGGGTGTGACGGCCGCGGCTGCGTTGATCCCGCGCATGATGCCCAGGGCCAGGTCGTTGACCAGCGCGTTCACGGCCGGTGAACGCGTGTCGTCGTCGAACCGCTGCTCGCGCCAATGTGGCAGGTGGGATTCGAGCAGGTCGTTGAGGCGGATGGGTTCGCCCACGTTCACGTGCACGGTGCCGAAACGTTCGCGCAGCACCCGCAGGCTCAGCAGCAGGTCCAGCCAGCTCTCCTTCTTCTTCGGCGCGCCGGACAGCTCCGAGATATAGGTATTGGCCTCGACGATGCGCTCGTAGCCGAAGTACACGGGCACGAACACCACGGGCCGCACCGGGTCGCGCAGGAAGCTGCGTACGGTCATCGAGAGCATGCCGGTCTTGGGTTGCAGCAGCCGCCCGGTGCGCGAACGGCCGCCTTCGATGAAGTACTCGATGGAGTGGCCGCGCGCCATGATGGCGGCCAGGTACTTCATGAACACCACGGTGTAGAGCGCATTGCCCGCGAAGGTGCGGCGGATGAAGAACGCGCCTCCCTTGCGCAGGAACCGCCCGACCACCGGGATGTTGAGATTGATGCCGGCCGCGATGTGCGGAATGGCGTAGCCCTGGTGGTAGATCACGTACGACAGCAGCAGGTAGTCCATGTGGCTGCGGTGGCAGGGCACGTAGACCACCTCGTTGCCCTCGGACACCGCCTTGAGCGTCGCGGCATGGTTGAACTTCACGCCGTCGTACACCCGGTTCCACACGCGCCCCAGCAGTTTCTCGGCGATCTGCACGAAGGCGTGCGAGTAGTTAGCAGCGATCTCGAAGGCGTACTTGCGCGCCTGCAGCAGTCCCGGCCGGTACTTGTCGTGTTTCTCCTTCGCCTCGGCCGCCACCACGGCGCGCACCGCGCGCGCGCGCAGCACGCGCGAGACGATGGTGCGCCGGTGCGAGAGATCCGGCCCGATGCGCGTGGCGCGCTGGCGCCGCAGCACGCCGCGCAGGATGCGGGTCATGCGCCGCGCCTGGTCCTGCGCCGGCGCGGCGTCGAGCATGGAGCGCAGCGAAATGGGCTCGCCGAACTCCACGAACACGTTGCGGCCGTTGATCAGCACCGCGAAGAACTTGCTGGCGCGCGTGGTCAGCGCCCAGTCCTCCGCGAACAGCAGTCGCAGCCACGAGCCTTCTTTCTGTGGCGCGCGGCCCCAGAAGACCGCGGTGGGCACCAGCAGCAGGTCACGCACCGAATCGGCGCGCAGTTCCTCGATCACCGCCAGCAGGTACGGCGGCGGGCGGCGTGAATGGGCGGCGTCCCAGAAGCGCCGGCGGCGGCCGACGTCGAAGTACGAACGCCGCTGCTCGACCGGCAGGCTGCCGGAGCGTTTTTCGGGATAGGGAAGCCGCTGGCGCTCGGTGACATTGCACAACACGGCAAGGTCGGCCATCGAGTCGCGCTCCAGCACGTAACACACCGGCGTAGCCGGGTCGACGAGCGATGGCAGCGGCTCGGCTGGTTGCACCGCCGCCCGTACCCAGAGTCTGAAGAATCGACGCAGCAACCATCCCATCTTCAGGAGCCTGGCTCTCCGAGCGACTATGATGTTAGGCGGGCGAGCGTAGCAGACTCGACCGGAGGCTCATGCATGAAGGGAAGCAGAATCATTCTTACCGGCGCTTCCGAGGGAATCGGGCGCGCGCTGGCGCTGGCGCTCGCGGCGCGCGGCGCACGCGTTGCGCTGGCGGCACGCGACCGGGAACGCCTCGAGTCGCTCGCGCAGCAGTGCCGCGCCGCCGGCGGCGAAGCGCTGGCCGTGCCCACCGACGTCACGAACCAGCAGGATCTCGAGTGGCTGGTGGCCGAGACGGTGAAGACTTTCGGCGGCGTCGACGTGGTGATACACAACGCCGGCATCACGATGTGGAGCCGTTTCGACGCGGTCCACGACCTGTCGATTTTCGAACGCGTCATGGAAGTGAACTATCTCGCGCCCGTGCGGCTCACGTCGCTCGCACTGCCGCACCTGAAGACCAGTCGCGGCCTGATCGTCGCGGTGGCGAGCCTCGCGGGCCTCACGGGCGTGCCGGAACGCTCGGCCTACGCGGGCAGCAAGCACGCCATGGTGGGATTCTTCGATTCGCTGCGCATCGAACTCGCGGGCAGCGGCGTCGACGTGAGCGTCATCGCGCCGGACTTCGTGGTGAGTGAAATCCACAAACGCGCCATCGGCCCGGACGGCGAGCCGCTGGGCAACTCACCGATGATGCAGGCCAGGATCATGACCGCCGATGAGTGCGCCGCGCGTATCGTGCGCGGCATCGAGAAACGCCAGCGACTGGTGTTGATGACGGCGCGCGGCAAGTGGGGACGCTGGTTGAAACTGCTCGCGCCATCCCTCATCGACCGCATCGCGGCCAAAGCAATCGCCCAGAAGCATTGAATGGGGACAGGTTTATTTTTGTTGAAGGGGACAGGTTTATTTTCGCGCTGAATGCGTGGCGTTACGCCAGCTCCAGGTTCCGAGACCTGTCCCCTTCAGCAAAAATAAACCTGTCCCCATTCAGGAAGCGTCCGAAGGCAGATCCAGCGAGACGAGGAAGTATTCGAACAGGTACTTCAGGAGACGAACTTCGTCCTGCAGGCGGTGATCGCTGTTGAGGATGTGAAGGGCGCAACCGTGGCGGCGGGCGAACTCGATGCTCTGCTCCACCGGCACGACGTCATCCTTCCAGCCGTGCACGATGGTGGTCGGACAATCGAGCAATTTCTCGCGCAGCGGCGGCAGACCCGGCATGGTCAGCGCCGGCGCCATGAGAAACACGCCGCGGGCGTGCAGCAGCGAGGCAGCCGCGACCGACACATAACCACCGAGGCTCGAGCCGCAGAGCACCAGGTCGCCCTTGAGCTCCTTGCAGAACTCCACCAGCTTGTTGACCCGTGCGCGCGGATCGTCGATGCCGCGATAGTCGACCGATTCGACTTCGTAACCTTCGCTGCGCGCATTGCCGGCCAGTGCCGTGATCTTGACGCCCCAGGGTCCGGCGTCCTTGCCATGTGAAAACACCACGTAACGATCGGTCACGATGCCCTCACATCTTCCACAGCAGCGCGTCCAGGCTGCGCGAACCGGCGGCCACGCGCCTGGCGATCACGCGGTTCCCGCGCGCCCGCACACCTTCGCGCGCCAGCCGTGTGAGCTGCTCGCGCGCTCCGGCGGACCCCGCAGGAAATGCAATGCGGCCACCGGCGCCTGTAACCCGGTGCCATGGCAAACGCGACTCATCACCGGATTCGCGCAGCACCTGCCCTACCAGGCGCGCGCGACCCGGCAATCCTGCACGGCGCGCCACTTCGCCGTAACTCGCGAAATTGCCGCGCTTGATGGCGCGCACGACCCTGCGAATCGCGGCCGCGCGTTCCTGCGCCGTCAACGATATCGAACCCAACTTGACCCCCGGTGTGTCGAAATTGTTGCCAAACGAGATTGCGACAAACATTCGGCAACGATTAGAGTTTCGTCCCTCATGGCCCGAGTAGCAACCGATGTACACGCCACCCGTCCGCAGATGGACTGGCTCTCCATGACCGACACCACGTCGGCGGGACCAACCCTGCGCGCCTGGATTCGTGCGCATCGTTCATCGTTTGGCCGCTGGCTGTTCGCGCGCACGGTATCGAAGCGCGCGCCCTATTTCGGCACCATCAAGCCGCGCTTTCTCGATTTGCAGCCCAAGTTGTGCCGCGTGACGATGCGCAAGCGGCGCGCCGTCGAGAATCACATCGGCACGGTGCACGCGCTCGCCATGGGCAATCTCTGTGAGCTGGCGGCCGGCATGTGTACCGAAGTGACCATCCCGGTCGGCATGCGCTGGATTCCGCGCGGCATGACCATCGAATACCTCGCCAAGGCCGAAACCGACGTCACCGCCACGGCGCGCCTCGACAAGAATGACTGGACCGGCGCGGGGAATGTCGCAGTGCCGGTCACGGTCACTGATTCGAACGGCAAGGAAGTGGTGCGCGCGGTGATCTCGATGTACGTGTCGCCGCGCAAGGAGTGAGTGAGCGGGGGCGGGCGGCCAGATCTAAAGAAAGGCGCGAATACCTCATCGACCATTTTCGCGTCACATCCCAGGGCGGTATTGCCTGGCAGTGTGCCTGCCGCGAGTTCGCGAGTTCCATGGAGTGCCGCCATTCGCGGGAGGCCGCCGGGATGCGCCATGCACAGGCGCAGATCCTGTTGGGCGCATCGAACTTCCGGGCCGGCCCGGTCGCCTGATCAATACGGGCCCGCCCGCCCTGGGGCATTCTCAGATCTCGCCGGTAGCGATCGTAGGTTCGCTGCCGCACAGACTCGAGGGGACCACGCCGCTAGTTTGCAACTATGCCCCACCCTGCGCGCGCCCCCGGATCCGCAATCGTCATGACGCACGTCGATCAGCGCGGCTCACAGCAGCTTGGCGCGGTTCTGCCTGACACACACATCCTGATCGTCGACAACGACCGGCGTATCGGCACCTCGCTGAGCTTCATGTTGTCCGCCAGGGGATACCGGGAAGTTCGCGCAGTGCGCAGTGCTGTGCGCGCCATCGCAATCGCGGAGAGCTTCCGTCCGGGGATCGTCTTTCTGGATATCGAGCTTCCCGATATGGACGCGCTGGATCTTGCAAATCACCTGCACCGGAGCGCCCGCCAGTACGCCATGCGCCTGATTGCCCTCACCACCAACGTCGAGCACGCGAAGCGCGAAGCCGCACGCATCGCCGGCTTCGAGCGCTTCCTCGTCAAACCACTCGCGCAGAGCGAGCTCGACAAGGTAATGCGCAAACCCGCGGACTTGCCGGCTGCGTCCCACTCCCGCCCTATCGAACGAAGATCTCCATGAAACCATCAACGCAAGTGTCGAGTGCCATCGGAATGTGGGCGCTCGGCGCGTGTATCGTTTTCAGTCAGGCCGCCTCGTCCATACCCAGCCACGCAGTCAACAACAAATACGGCACGGGCTGGGAATGCGCCCGCGGCTACACCCGGTTCGATTCGGGGTGTGTGGCCGTCGTGGTTCCCGCGAATGGCTTCCTGGACTCTGCCGGGCACGATTGGGAATGCCGGCGTGGCTTCCTCAAGTCCGGCGAGGCCTGCCTGGCAGTGAAGTTGCCCGCGAACGCGCATGAAGACAACTCAACCTATGGGTCAGGCTGGCGCTGCGACCGCGGATTCCACGAACGCAAGAACCTGTGCGAGCAGACAGTGATACCGAAGAATGCTTTCGCGAGTCAGTCACAGTACGGGCTGGGATGGGAGTGCATGCGCGGCTTTCGCTCGAACCGCATCGGATGCGTGGCGGTTGTCGTGCCCGCGAACGGCTTTCTGCGTGACACCGGTGACGCCTGGGAATGTGAGCGGGGTTTCGTGCGGCAGGGCGATGCTTGCGACGCGGTCATCATCCCTCCCAACGGTTATCTCAACAACCGTGGCGACGACTGGCAGTGTGAACGCGGCTTTCGCTCCAATGGGTCGCGTTGCCTCGAGTTCGCGCCCCCGCTGAATGCCCAGATCGACTATTCAGGAAATGACTGGCGCTGCGAAGACGGCTTCCGCAAGGTCACTCAATCTTGCATAGCGGACGAGTGATGGCGCTAATTCGCGCGGCGCTCCAGTAACTTGATCTCGGCGCCGTCCACCAGCCAGTTGCCGGCTTCCGTCATCACGTAAACGGACTGGCCGTGCAGCCGGCTCAGGAACACGTGAATTTCCGTGGGCGTGGGATCCAGCAGGTGGGTCAGCATGAATGCCACCGGTTTGCCTTTCTCCGGGTCCGGAGCCTCGATGTTGAAGCAACTCTTGGTGAATGGCCGTTGGGCCTCCAGCAGCTTTCCGTCCGGCGAAAAATCGTAGCGATAGTGGCCCCCGGCCACGATCACCCCGGACTCGGTGGTCGCTGCGAGCATGTAGACGTGGATCAGGCCATCGGGAGCCGGGTCCGGCGATATCACCACGCTGTTGTATTGATCGGCGCAAAGATCCTTGCGCTTGCTGACTTCTTCGGTGGCCTTGCGCCGGGCACTCCACCGGGCCAGCTGTGATTCGCTGAGCGGCACCGCCGGATCGAGCGCCTCGAATTTGATCGCGGCATCTCCCACGGGCACCTGTACGCGATACAGCACCGCCGGATTCCCGCCGACCGTGCCGATGAAATCCACCACCACCCTGTTTGGATCCATGACCAGGTCAGTGAGCCAACCTTCCAGCCGGTTGTCCCGCTGAAAGATCTTGCGCTCCATGAGTTCATCACTGGCACGTGCGGCGGCCGCGTCATGCAGGAACATGGCGATGCCGCGCGAGCTGGCGGTGGACACCGCCATCCGATAGTCCTCGGGAATTTCCAGCGACTCCGCGGCTGCCGGCATGGCGAGGCAAAGCGCCACGACCGCCAGCTGCGCCGGCCGAATCATGGAATCGGCACCAGCCCGCGCAGAATTGACGACTCGATCTCCTCGTCCACGCTCGGCGAGAAATTTGCGAAGCGATTCAGACGGATGGAGCGGGTGCGCGAGCCCGCCATGGTGTGCGTGATGATGAACGCGTGGTACTCACCGGGCTTGGTGGCGGCAAACCCGAAGGCCAGGTTGATCTTGCCGGCGCGCAGAGTCTCGACGGTGTTGATGCGTTCGTCGCAGACCGCAAAGTAACTTTCTTCGCCGGTCCGTCCGACGAAGGCGCCTTCCGCATACAGCGACTCGAGGAAGGCCTCGACCTGGGCGCGCGCCAGTTTGCGCGTGGCTTCGGCATTGCGCTCGTACAGCATCCAGCGGGTACCGCGTTCGATGCTGGTCATGACAAACAGCGCCAGGCGGCGCGCCGAGAGATAGCGCCAGTCGCTGACCGCGGCAGAACCGCTGGCCAGCGTGCGCGGGCTGGCCGCGAACTTCGGAGCGATGCGCACGGATTGCAACAGGTTGATGCCGGCGTTTAGCAGCCGCGCCCGGTCAGAGTTCGAGACCGTCCATGCCGGCCTGAGTCCCGGCCGCAGGATGGCGTCATCACCCTCGGCGGCGGACCAGACCGGCCAGGATTCGTCGCAGCGCGCGATCATGCCCGCGGCCACGCCGCAGGGCGCGAACATTTCGAAACGGCCGCGGAGCCGATCGAAGGCCACGACGCGCGGATAGAACATGGCCGCATCCTCGCTGCGGAACGGCCAATGGCGCATGCCATCGAGCGCCGCGGCGCTCGAGGCCCATTCCGAGGGCGGATCGACGATGAGCATGGCGCGCCGCTCACGGCAGAACCGGCCAGCCACCAGCAGCGTGGAAAGGCCGACGTCCTGGTCGCGCGTCAGCGGCGGGACACACAGCATGTTGATATCGGGCGCGGCCTCGAGCGCGAAGATGCCGGTGCGCAACTGCGCCGAACCGATCACGTCGTAGTCGGTGATCGGACCGCCATCGTCACCATCGGGATTGGAGGGTGTGTAGCCGATCACGGCGCCGGTCGCGGCCGGCGGCGTACGCGCAGGCCTCTCGGTGGGCACACTGCCCTGCACACGCACCAGCCGGGATTCGAGCAGGCAATCGGCGATGAACCGGTCCGAACCCGGAGTGATCGACAGCCGTCGGAAAATCTCCTGGTCTTCGATCTGTTCCGAACCGGCGGTGCGCACCCGCTGCACCACCAGGTTGAAACGGTCGGTTTCCTTCGCTTCGAGGGCGTCGTAGTCCACCGAGGCGCGCAGGAATTCGCGCGATCCGGCGCCGACGCCTCGCAGGATGAGCTTTCCGGTGGCCGTCGGCAGCGTCAGGGTCGGCGGGCGGGCGCCATTGATGACGCGCACGATGACGGCGCAACGGCCGCCGTTCTCGAAGAACTGTTCGACCGCGTAGCTCATGGGAGAGGGCTGCCACAGGCCGCCGAACACGCGTGAGTAGTCGGCGAAGCTGCGAACCGGCACGGGTTCGTTGACGGGGCCCTTCAGGGACCGGCCGATGAAGGCCGCGATGTTGGTCGCGGCGCGCGCGATGACGCGTATAGAGCCGGGTTGTTCGGCGCTTAAGACTAGCGAGTCAATCGTCTCGGCCAAAAAGCTCCCCTGGTCGCGTCACCTCAAGCGACTCCCAGGCGCGCAACGGTGCGCGGAATTTAGCAGCGTCTCAGTGTTGCCGCCACAGCGGTACGCCGCGGCGTTTGAAAATTGTGACGAGCAGAACTCCCGCCACGAATCCCCCGATGTGCGCGCCGAACGCGATTCGACCTTCGGTCTGGCCGGGAACCTCCGCGCCGCTCGCGATGGCCATCACGAGTTGCAGGGCGAACCACGAGGCCAGCACCCACACCGCCGGGAATCGTCCGATCTGCACGATCAGGAAACCGACCGGCAGTCCTAACAACACGCGTGCACGGGGGTACAGCAGCATGTAAGCACCCAGGACGCCCGAAATCGCACCGCTGGCGCCGACCATGGGCACGATCGATCCGGGATTGGGCAGTACCTGGGCGACCACCGCCGCCACACCGCACAACACGTAAAAGAAGATGAAGCGCACGTGCCCCATGGCGTCCTCGACGTTATTGCCGAAGATCCACAGGAACCACATGTTGCCGGCGAGGTGCCAGAAGCCGCCGTGCAGGAACATCGACGAGAACACGGTGGCCGTTGGCGGCAGCAGCGCCAACTCGGGCGGCAGCACCTCGCGCCCGGTCAGCACTGCCGGGATCAAGCCGAGCGCGTAGGCCGCCTGCTGGGCACCGACCGGCGAGAGCAGCAGGTGCTGCACCACGTACACCAGCGCGCACGCGACGATGATGCCGACGGTGAGGTAGGGCCGGATCGTGGTCGGGTTGTCATCGTGCAGCGGCAGGACCATGGGTCAGCCCCGCGGTCCGGGCACGATGCCGTCGAACATGCTCACCGCGATGGGCTGGTAGTTAGGCTGCGCCCGCTGCCCGATCGCATTATTTGTTGGCGATGGGCTTGGTCGAGGGCGCCGCAGCGGCGGCGGCGGATTCGACCGAGGGCTCGCGGTCGGACACCAGTTCCTGGAACGTGGCCTCGTCGATGGGCAGGTCCGACACGCCATCCCACGTGGCGCCGGGCGCCACCTTGTTCTGCACGATGGTCGCCGTCGACACGATCTGCTCGAGCTGATCGGGTCCACCGGTCACGGACACCGGTATGCCACGCGGCTCGTGCGAGAGTTTCGCCACCGCCTCCCAGTCGATTTTCTCCTTGCGGGCCGCGAGTTCCTTCTGGATGCGCTCGGCCAGCGCCTTGTTGAGCAGCTTGGCCTGCGCCTTCTTCCAGTCGCGCGGATCGTCTTCGAGCACGTCGAAAGCCTGGATGTGCAGCGCGCCTTCGTGCCAGCCGAACAGGAAGGGCTGATTCACCACGCGCACCGGCGTGCCGATGGGCGCGTTCTCGAACAGCACGGCGATGTCTTCGGGATAGAGACGAATGCAGCCGTGGCTGGAACGCAGACCCACACCGGCGGGCTTGTTCGTGCCATGGATCATGTACGTGGGCCAGCCGAGGTAGAACGCAAAGCGGCCCAGCGGATTCTCGGGACCGGGGCCGACCACCGGCTCGAGCACTTCGCCGCGCTCCTCGCGATGTTCCTTGATGATGGCCGCCGTCGGCCGCCAGGTCGGGTCCTTGGTCCGGCGCACGATCTTGGTGGCGCCCTCGGGGGTCTTCCAGCCCACCTTGCCGATGCCGATCGGATAGGTGTGCACCACCTGCGGCTCACCCTTCTTCACCTTCGGGTAATAGAAGAGACGCATGGCGGCGGCGTTGATGACGATGCCCTCGCGCGGCGCGTTGGGCAGGATGAACTGCGACGGGAATCACGATCTCGCGGTTCTCGCCGGGCAGCCAGGGATCCACACCCGGATTGGCGCGCACGATTTCTTCGTAGCCGACGTTGAAGCGCCGCGCGATGTCGGTGAGCGTGTCTTCCTTGGTTGCGAGAGTCTTCTGCACCACGCCGACGATGTCGGTGGTCGCGTCGATTTCGAAGCGATGGGTCGGCGCCGGTTCCGGCAAAGCCGGCACCGCCGCGGCTTTATCAGCGTCGCGTTTGCTGCCCCAGCTCGGGCCATTGCCGAACAGGGAGCATCCCGAAAGGAATACGGCAGCGGACGCCAGGGCAAGGAGCGCGCGCAGCACGAAACGATTTTTCATGTTGGAATTATGACACCGCATGATCGATTCAGGCTGTCGGCATTGTGCTACAGCAGCGTCGGCTGGTTCGGAAGTTCGTCACGATTGTGGCCGGCCTGCGCAGGGAAGTGCCGTTCTAACAAGCGGCCGACGGTCTCGACACCCGCCAGCGCGCCTTCGGCGAAGCGCTTCTCGCGGAAGTGTCCCTCCATGAGCCGGCAAGCCCCTTCCCAGTCCTCCTGGGAAATACGCTGTGCCGCGCCACGATCGGCAACGATTTCCACGTCCCGGTCCGCCATCAATACATAGATGAGTACGCCGTTGCGAAGTTCGGTGTTCCACAGGTGCAGGTCCGAGAAAGTCTGCAGCGCCCGCTCACGCGGCGAGATCCCGGCCCACAGGTCGGAGAGGTCCAGCGCGGACTCGATCACGAAGCGGATTTCGCCGCTGGTGCGTGCCTCGACCGATGCGACACCCGCCTCGATCGATTGCAGGACCTCCGCCGGAAATCGCCGTCGTGTTCCGGCGTGCGAAGTGGCGAGATGCCGCAGGATGCGTGCCAGCCTCATGTCTAACTACCAGCGCCCGGAGGCACCGCCGCCCCCGCCTCGTCCACCGCCGCCGCTCCAGCCGCCACCTCCGCCACCACCACCAAAACCACCGCCGCCCCAGCCGCCGCCGCGGCCGATGTCACGGAATACCCGTCCGCCGCCGGAGCGGCCGCTGCCCCCGGTGCCGATCAGCAGCGCCAGCAGAAATCCGCCGGCGAGGCCGGCGAGCGCGAACACCAGCCGCGACGTGACCCACCAGCCGAGCAGTCCGCCAAAGATGCCGACAATCGTTGCGCCGGCCAGGCGTCCGACCGAGCGGTTGAGCACACTGCTGCCCATCAGCACCAGGAAAGCGATGAAGGTCCACGGCAGGTTGCCGCGACGTTCCCCCTTCCATGCCTGGTCCGGCTCGGGCATGGGTTCACCATCGACCACGCGCAGCATCTGGTCCACGCCGGCATTGATACCGCCATAAAAATCGCCCTGCTTGAACAGCGGCACGATGGTCTCGTTGATGATGCGTCCCGAGGTTGCATCGGTGAGTGCGCCCTCGAGGCCGTACTGCGCCTCGATGCGCAACATCGTGATCTTCCTTGGCGACGATGAGCGCGGCGCCGTCGTCGATGCCCTTGCGACCCAGCTTCCAGCTTTCCAGGAGCCGCACGCCGAATTGCGCGATGTCCTCGGGTTCCGTGGTCGGCAGGATGAGCACCGCGATCTGCGCGCCCTTGCGTTCCTCGAATGCCTTGAGTTTTTCTTCGAGCGCGGACTGTTGTGCCGCGGTCAGCGTTCCGGTGAGATCGGTGACGCGTGCCTCGAGCCTCGGCAATGGAATCTGCGCCACGACAGGCGGCGCGGCGCTCGCCATCAGCGCGAGTGCAAGCGGCAGCAGGACTGATTTCACGTGGCTAGTTCGAGGCCGGCGGCGTCGCACGCTCGGGCTGTTCCGTATTCGCGGGCTGTGACGGCGTGTTGGTGTCGAAGGTCACCGAAGGGGCCGTCGAAACGGCTGCCTCGTTCTCCACCGAGAAGTTCGGCTTCACTTCGAAGTCGAACCACTTCGCGGTGAGGTTGGTCGGAAACTCGCGCACCGTGACATTGAAGGCGCGCACGGCATCGATGTACCGGTTGCGGGCCACGGTGATGCGGTTCTCCGTGCCCTCGAGCTGCACCTGCAGGTCGCGGAAATTGGCGTCCGACTTGAGATCGGGATAGTTCTCGGTCACGGCGATCAGGCTCTTGAGTGCCTGGGTGAGCTCACCCTGCGCCGCCTGGAATTTTGCGAAGGCCTCAGGATCGTTGATGAGCTCGGGTGTCAGCTGGATCGAAGTGGCCCGGGCGCGCGCCTCGGTGACACCCACCAGCACCCGTTCTTCCTGCGCTGCAAAACCCTTCACCGTGGCGACCAGGTTGGGGATCAGGTCCGCCCGCCGCTGGTATTGATTGACCACCTCGGACCAGGCGGCCTTCACCGCCCTCATCCTGGTTCTGCAGCTTGTTGTAACCGCAGCCCGCGAGGTTCGCGCTTGCCAGGACTACGAAAAGACTCAGTGCCAGCTTGCGCATGTGACCTCCGGGCGGTGGGTTACCCCGCTCCAGCGAACGAGGTCACCAGATTTTGACACGCTCCTCCGGTGCCCGGTACATGCGATCGCCAGGCGTTCACCGCGAATGCATCGTAGAAAGCGTCGATATTGCTGGTCGGCCCATTCGTACGGAACTCGCTCGGGCTGTGCGGATCGGTGACCAGGCGCTTGAGCAGTTCCTCATCGCGGTACTTGCGGCGCCAGACCTGCGCCCAGCCGAGGAAGAAACGCTGATCGCCGGTGAAGCCGTCGATTTCGGGCGCGGCCTTGCCTCCCAGCGAAAGGCGGTAGGCCTTCAGCGCCACCGCCATGCCCGAGAGATCGCCGATGTTCTCACCCAGCGTGAGCTCACCGTTCAGGTGGCGGTTGTCGAGCACGCTGTAGCCCGCGAATTGTTTGACCAGCTCGCCGGCGCGTTGCTTGAATTTGGCCTCGTCGTCGGCCGTCCACCAGTCGCGCAGGTTTCCATCGCCATCGAACTCGCGCCCCGAGTCGTCGAAGCCATGGCTGATCTCGTGACCGATGACCGCGCCGATGCCGCCGTAGTTGACCGCGTCGTCCGCGTTCATGTCGAAGAACGGCGGGCGCAGGATGGCGGCCGGGAACGTGATCTCGTTGGTGGTCGAGTTGTTGTAGGCGTTGACCGTCTGCGGCGTCATCAGCCATTCGCCCTTGTCGACCGGGCCGCCGATGCGCGCGACGTGGCGCTTGAGTTCGAACTCCGCGGCACGCATCACGTTGCCCACGAGGTCATCGATCTTCACGGCCATCGCCGAGTAGTCGCGCCACTTGTCGGGATAACCGATCTTCACCGTGACCTTGGACAGTTTCTTCTTCGCCTCGGCGCGCGTGGCATCGCTCATCCACTCGAGCCCGTCGATCGAGGTGTCGAATGACTTCAGCAGGTTGTCCACCAGCTCCTGCATGCGGCGCTTGGCTTCGGGCGGGAAATGCGCCTCGACGAACATGCGGCCGACGAGTTCGCCCATGTTGTCGTCCATGGAATCCACGGCGCGCCGCCAGCGCGCCATCGGTTCCTTCACGCCGTTCAGCGTGCGCGCATGGAAATCGAACTCCAGATCGGCGAACTGCGCCGACAGCAGCGGCGCATAGTCGTCGAGGAGCTGGAACTTGAAGTACAGGCGCCAGTCCGCCACCGGCACGGTCTTCACCAGCTGACCGACTCCGGCGATATAGCTCGGCTGGCTGATATCGAGCTTCTGCACGGGCGCGCCCATGCCGTCGAAGAACCCCAGCCAGTCGAAGGCCGGTGCGAGCTTCTGGTATTCGGGCAGGCTCATCGGGTTGTAGGTCTTTACCGGATCGCGGTTCTGTACCTTGGTCCACTGGTAGTTCGCGATGCGTGTCTCCAGCGACGCGATCCGCGAGGCCGCGGATTTCGCATTGCGCTCGCCGGCGCGTGCCAGCATCTGCTCGACATAGATCGCGAACTTCGCGCGGAAGCGCGCGTACTTGTCGTCCGGATTCAGGTAGTAGTCCCGGTCCGGCATGGTGAGGCCGCTCTGGTTCAGCGTGCCGATGTACACCGTCGAATTCTTGTTGTCGGGCGTCGATCTCCAGCGAAAGGGATGGGCAACGCCGAGACGCTGCGCATGGCCGATGTAGCGCGCCACGTCGCGTGGTGTCGCGATCGCATCGATGCGCGACAGCTCGCTCCTGAGCGGTCCGAGCCCAAGACTTTCGACGCGCTCGGTGTCCATGTAGGCGAGGTAATAGTCGCCGACCTTCTGGGTATCGGATCCCGCGACGCGATTCGGCTGCTGCGACGCCGCGACGATCAGGTTCCTGAGTTCTTCCTGCGCCTGGTCATCGAGAATGATGAAGGAGCCGTAGTTGGAACGATCGGGCGGGATTTCGGTGCGGGCCAGCCAGCCACCCCCGACGAAGCGATACAGGTCATCCTGCGGGCGGACGCTGCGATCGAAGCTGGTGAGATCGAGGCCGGATATGAGCGGCGCCGGTGCGGGCGGCGGGGCTGCCGCCGGGGCCGGCGCGGCGGTCCTGGGTGCCTTGACGCTGCACGCCGCGAGCAATGCCGCCGCGGCCAAGACGATGAAACGTTCTGCCATGAAGGCTCCCCGAGATACCGCGACGGCCCTGAGTATAAAAAAAGCCCCAAGCCTTTGGGGCTCGGGGCTGGAAGGCGGACTTTCGATGAAGGGAAAGAAGTCCGCTAGGGGATCCGGAGCGATCAATGCAGTCTTGCGACCTGCAGGATCTTGATGTCGTCGGCGTCGATCTCGAAGTTCGCGGCCAGCAAGCGGCGCAGTTCCTTCGAATCGCGGCGTTCACCGAGCGGATGCGTCAGCTCGATGACCCCGCTCCACTCGCTCGAATGCGCGGGCTCGGCGCTCGTGACAAAGTGCGTGTAATAACGGGCTGCCATGGGTACAAAGCGTAGGCTCGCGACCCCAAAACGGCTGTGAGCCGACGCACAGAACCCCCCGGCGCGGGGTATCTGCGACTGAGACCTTCATCACATACCTTCACTTAAAATTTGACCCGTGAGCCCCCTTCCATGAGTCGATATCGACCAGCAGAGAAACCCGGTTCGCAATTCATTACTCCAGCAGGCGCAACGCGCCTCAAACAGGAGCTCGATGAGTTGTGGCGAGTGGAACGTCCGCGTGTCACCCAGGCAGTGTCCGAAGCGGCGGCGCAAGGTGATCGCTCCGAAAATGCCGAATACACCTACGGGAAGCGTCGCTTGCGCGAGATCGACCGGCGCGTGCGTTTCCTGCGAAAACGCCTCGACGGAATGACCGTGGTCGACAAGCCGCCCAGCGATCGCAGGCGCGTATTTTTCGGCGCCTGGGTGACTCTCGAAGATGCCGATGGCAAGGAGTCCGTTCACCGCATCGTGGGCCCGGACGAATTCGACATGGCGGAAGGCTACATCAGCATGGATGCGCCGCTGGCCCGGGCACTCATGGGCAAGGCGCTCGACGACGAGGTGACCGTGCAGCTGCCGGGCGGACCCCGGACGCTGGTCGTCGTCGCAATCCGTTACGGCGATGCCGGTTCCTGACCCGCTTCCGGCGCGGCGACCATAGAAATTGAGGAAATTTTCCGCGAAATCGCCGACCAGCAGGTCCGCCACCGGGCCGGCGTACCAGTTGAAATGCGTGCTCACGCGGTAACGCACCTGCACGATGAGGCGCGTGCCGTCACCCTCGGGTCTCAGCTCGTATGTCGTGTCGCCGAGGCCGAAATATTCGCCGCCGATGCGCACGTGATCGTCCAGCGCCCCCGGTGGAAAGGAATCCTTGTCGAAGCGGTAGCGCCAGCTCACGCGCTGGTTCTCGCGCCATTCGATGGCAACCTGGTCGAAGCGCACGCCCCGCCCCATCGTGATGTGGCGCAGGTGCTCGCCGTCGCGGAAATCGCCCGCGCCCGCGGTCGGCAGCGGCACCCCGATGCGATACATCCACGCGGATTCCACTTCGCCGGGTGCGATGTCGCGGGTGTCGACGAGTTCGCGCCAGACTTGCCCGGGAGGCGCGGCGACGAATAACTCGCGTGTCTGCGTGCGCACCGCGATCGGCGTTCGGCACATGGTGCTCGAAAGCGCCGCCGAGCAACGGCAACAACGCGATGCAGCTAACGACACGCTGGCGCGGCCAGTTGGTCATGCGACAGAAGGCGCCCATTGCCAGTCCCGCGAGCCCGCCCAGCAGCGCGAACACGGGAATGATCAGGATGGCGCAGATCCAGCCTTCGATCAGCAGCGCCAGCGAGCCGACGACATAGAGCACCGTGCCGATAACCGGCGCCACGAAGTAATAGGTCCAGGTGCGCCTCTCCCTGAGTTCGGCAACGTAGACGGTCACGACGCCGACCAGCAGCGGCGAGCCGACGATGAACGAGCTCAACATCGCGGAATACGCCTCGCCGGGAATCCCCGAATAGACCAGGCGAAGCAACAGTCCCGCCACGGCGCCGCAGCCGACGGGCCACCAGCCGCTGAATGGCAACCGCCGGTCGGAGGGCGGTTCCGCCCGTGGCGGCTCGATCATCGGCGAGCTGGACGGAAGATAGGGATTCGACATCGTCGCTCAGCCGGTCGCGGCACGAACGGGACAGAAGCGACACGGCTTGCGGGGCGGCGGCGCGATCGCTCTCAGCTCCGGGCGCCGCGCGAGATGCTCCGGCAGACGAAAACTCCAGGCGAGCCCCACGCGCTCGAATCCGCGCAGTACCCACCAGCCCGGATCCCATTCACCGGGATGCAGGCCAAGCCTTGCAGAACCGGGAAACGCGTGATGATTGTTGTGCCAGCACTCACCCATCGTGATGAGCGAAGTCCAGCGTACGTTGCGACCCTGCACGGCTGCGCCATCCACCACGTGGTGCATTTCGCCGTGGTTGTGAGCGAAGTAGCCGATGAGCCAGTGGCCGAATACTCCGGCGGTCACGCGCGCGCAGACGCCCCAGAACACGAACGCCCAGCCACCCCAGAAGTAGAAAAGCACGGCCCAGGGAATGTGCTGGGCCATCCAGGTGCGTTCGAGGAACCATAGAATCGGTCGTCGGCGACACGCGGTTCCAGCACGAGTTCGGCTCGCGCTCGAGCTTGAGTTCGCAGACCAGCTGCCACCACGCGTCGACCCAGGCGCTGCGGCCATGGCGCAGGTAGTCGTGGCACTCGGGCAGGCGCTGCGCGTAGTCGCGCAACTCGTGCTGGCGCAGCAGGCCGATGCGGCCCCGCCAGCCCTACCTGCACGCCGAGATACACCAGCACATATTCGAGCCAGCGCGGACACTGAAAGCTGTCGTGGACCAGCTTGCGGTGACTGCCCAGCGAGTGACCGAACAGCAGCACGATGGCGGTGCTCACGACGAACAGCGCCAGCGCCGCGGCACTGAACGTGAACGCGCCGCCGATGACCGCGCCAGCCACCATGCCGAAGAACCACAGCGCCTTTGACGGCGACAGGCGCACGACGCCGGCGCAGACATCGCCGACATCCCGGTGCCGCACGCGGTGCCGCGTCGAGGCTCGCCGGCAAGGCGGATGCGGCGCGCCGGACATCAGGTGGCCTTGGCCTTGCGGCGGCGCGCGAGCGCGCGCGACTCCCGCTTCAGCGGGCCGGCGACCGGGCAGACCTCGAAGGCGAAACCCGTGAGCGTATTGACCAGGTTGTCGGGCACCAGCGCGTAGAAAACGTGTTGTCCCTGGCGTCGGCTGCTGACCAGGCCCGCGTTCTCCAGCACCGACAGGTGGCGGGAGATTGCCGGCGCGCTCATGCCGAATCGCCCGGCGAGGTCGCTGGTGGTGAGCTCGGACTTCGACAGGAAGGCGAGGATTTCCCGCCGCGGGCGCGAAGCGAGCGCATCGAAGATCCGGTCGAGTTGCATTTCGATGATTGCCTAATTTGTTAATTAAGCAATTAGTACATCGCAGGCCGGCATGGCGCGTCAAGCCCGGAAATCCGCAGAAAGTGCCGTCCAGCGCCTGATTAAGTACAAATCGCCTTGCCAGCGTCCTGCTGTCTTCTATAATTTCTGTGAATACAGAAATTACGGACAGAACAATATGCACCTCACCGACACCATGCAGCGCTACATCGTGCACTGGGGCGAGATGGGCAGCCGCTGGGGCATGAACCGCTCCGTCGCGCAGATCCATGCCCTGCTCTATCCTCTCCGAGAAGCCGCTCAATGCCGACGAGATCGGCGAAACGCTCGGCATCGCGCGCTCCAACATCAGCACCGGACTCAAGGAGCTGCTGGCCTGGGACCTGGTGCACGTCACCCACGTGCTCGGCGACCGGCGCGACTTCTTCAGCGCGCAGCAGGACACCTGGGAAGTCATCCGCGCCATCATGGAAGGCCGCAAGCGGCGCGAGATCGATCCGACTCTCGCTGCGCTGCGCGAATGCGCCGCGCAGCTGGAAAAGGACCGGGAAACGCCGGCGGCGATTCGCGAGCGCATCGTCACTCAGCTCGAGTTCCTCGAAACCGTGACGCGCTGGTTCGACGCGATGAAGCGCGTGCCGCGCAAGACGCTGCTCAAGATGATGCGCATGGGCGAACGCATCGCCAAGGTGATCGGCGAGTAACGGCGACCCATGACACAGGCCAGCACACTGCCCCGCCCCGTGCACCGCGCCATGGCGCGCGCTGGTCGGTGAACATGCCGGCGACGCGCGCATCGGACTGCGCGACGGTGCTCGGCGCCGAGGCCTGGATGCGGCTGCCCGAGGCGGTACGCGAACGTTTCGCCGAGAACCGCGGCCGCGGTCACCTACGCCGGCGCATTCGAAATCGTGCGCGCCAGCCTGCTCGGCCGTCTGTTCGCGTGGCTCGGCGTGCTGTTCGGCATGCCCGTCACGCCGCGCATGCGGCAACGACGTCGAGGCGCGCGTGCTGCGTGCGACCCGACGATGCCGGCGTCGAATGGATCCGCGAATACCTGTGGGCCGACGGCGGCACGCACGTCGTGTCAGCTCCACCAAGGTGGTCGACGGCGACGCGACGACTGATCGAGAAGCTGCCGGCGCGGCTCAGCATGCCGCTCGCGACCTGACAGGAGAACGGCGTGCTGCACTTCGTGAGCCGCGGCTACTACTTCGATACCCGGCTTCGGGCTTGAAACTGTGGCTGCCCGGATTCTTCACTCCCGGCGTCACTCACGTCGAGCACATCGACCTGGGCCACGGCTGGTTCCGCTTCACGATGACGTGACACACCCGTTGTTCGGCGAGATGTTCTTCCAGACGGGCCGCTTCTGCGCGAGCGGAGGAACTCGAGTGAACACACGCGGCGTGCTGTTCACCGGCGCCAGCGGCTTCATCGGCAGGCACGTGGTGCGCGCGCTTGCGCGCGCGCGGCGTCGAGGTGTGGGCGTGGGCACGCAACGTCGCGCGTACGCGCGCAAGCTGTTCCCCGCGCGGGTGCACGTGGTCGGCGCACTCGACCGGAATCCCCGCCGACGCGCCCATCGATGCCATCGTGAATCTCGCGGGTGCGCCGGTCATCGGGCCGCCCTGGACGAGTCGCGCGGCGGCAGCTGCTCGATCGACAGCCGCGTGGGGACCACCGCATGCCGTGCTCGCCTGGTGCGCGCAGCGCGCAGCCGCCGCCGCGCGTGCTGGTCAGCGCCAGCGCCATTGGCTACTACGGGCCGGGCGACGAGGAATGGTTCGACGAGAACTCGCCTCCGCAGGACGTCTTCCAGTCGCAGCTGTGCGTGGCGCGCGAAGCGGCGGCCGAACCGCTGCCGAGGCTCGGGATCCGTGCGGTGAATCTGCGCATCGGGCTGGTGCTGGGCGCGGACGGCGGCATCCTGCCGCGTCTCGCCCTGCCTGCGAAGCTCGGGCTGCGCGGCGGTGATCGGTGATGGCCGCCAGTGGATGTCATGGATCCACATCGACGACCTGCTGCGCATCATCGACCTTGCGATCGAGGACGACGACGCTGCGGGAGCCGTGAATGCCGTGGCGCCCGAGCCCGTGCGCCAGCGGAATTTCCAGCGCGCGCTGACGCAAGTGTTGCATCGGCCGCTGTGGCTGCGCGTGCCCGCCGTTCGCTTGCGCGCGGCGCTCGGCGAAATGGCGGAATTGCTGGTACGCGGCCAGCGCGTGGCGCCGCGCCGCCTGCTCGAGCAGGGCTTCGAGTTCCGTTACCCGGACGATCGAAGCCGCGCTCGCGGACCTGCTCACACCCGCACGTTCTTGAACTGCCACGGATCGGACTTGTCGAGGTCTTCCGGGAACAGCCGCTCGCGATCGTGCAGCGGAGTCCAGTCGGTGTACTGGCCGGCCACGGTGCCGAGATACGGCATGCAGATCTCGAGGTTGCGCCTGAAGTCGATCTCGTCGGGCTCGACCAGTCCGACGTTCGGGTTCTCCATCGCCCAGATCATTCCCGACAGGCACGACACCGTGACCTGCAGGCTCGTCGCGTTGTTGTGCGGGCAGAGCTTGCGCGCCTCGTCGATGCTGAGCTGCGAGCCGTACCAGTACGCATTCTTCTTGTGGCCCGCGAGCAGCACGCCGAGTTCATCGATGCCCGAGATGATCTCGTCCATCAGGATGCGTTGACGATCCTGCAGGTGCCAGTTGCGGCCGGCGAACTCGTGCACCGACACCACCGCCGAATCGCTCGGGTGATAGGAGTAATGCACGGTGGGCCGGTACACCACTTCCGAGCTCTGGCGCACCGACAGGTAGTCGGCGATCGAGATCGCCTCGCCGTGCGTGATCAGGAAGCCGTGGAAGTGCCCGGCCTTCGGGCGTCCAGGTGCGCACGCGCGTGGCCGCGCCCGGCTGCATCAGGTAGATAGACGCGCCGTTGCCGAAGTCATAACGCTTGCCGTCGCGCGGGAAATTCTTCTCGTGCGTGCCCCAGCCCAGTTCGGCGGGCTGCTGGCCTTCGCTCACGAAGCCGTCCACCGACCAGGTGTTGACGAACTCGTTGACCTCTTTGGGCTTGCTGGCGCGAGCTGCGTGTCGCGCTCGGCGATGTGGATCACCTTGATGCCGAGCTTGCGCGCGAGCTGGCCCCAGTCGTCGCGCGTCGTCGGCTTGCCCGCGTCGACGCCAGTATCAGCGGCGATGTTGAGCAGCGCCTGCTTCACGAAATGCGATACCAGGCCCGGGATTCGCGCCGTGCGTGAGCACCGCCGTGGGCGCGCGCGGAGTTCTGTGCGCGCAGCGCCAGCGCCTCCTCGCGCAACGCGTAGTTGGTGCGCTTGGCGTGCGGGATCGTGGCGTCGGTGTAGCCGCCCGGCCACGGCTCGATGCAGGTGTCGAGGTACATGGCGCCCTTCGACCAGCAGAACTTGATCAGCGCGATCGACGACACGTCGACCGACACGTTGAGCACGAAGTCGCCGCGACCGATGTGCGGATCGAGCTCACGACGAAAGTTGTCGCGCGTCAGCGTCACCTTCACGACCTTGATGCCGTAATCCTCGGCTTCCTTCTTGCCGCGGTCGTCGGAGGTGATGATGGTGATGCGTTCCTTCGGGATGCCGATGTGGCGCAGGACCAGCGGCAGCGTGCCCTGGCCGATGCTGCCAAATCCGATGAAGACGATGCGTCCTGGAAACTCGATGTGAATCTTGTCGTTCGCCATGATTGACCCCGTGCGAAATCAGGCCGAGAGGGTATCAACCATCATCCGGTGTTGCCACCCAACACTCTGTCAGACGAGTGACGTCGTCAGGAAGCGACGTTGCGCCAGTGCGGCGGAAATGTGCGCTCGTAACCCGGCAACGCTTCGACGCGCTGCAGCCAGCGGCCGAGCGCGGGATAGTTGGCTTCGACCGGCAGGAAGCGTGACGACAGCTCGCGCGCTTCCGGCAACGCGAGCGCGCGCAGCAGCAACTTGATGCCCGGATAGAGCATGTAGTCGGCGGCGCCCGGTTTCTCGCCGACGATCCACGGGCCCTTGGAGAGCCGTCCTTCGATGGTGCGCGCTTCGCCCGCGATCATGTGCATCGCGTAGGTGACTCTCATCGGAATACGGATCGCCCTGGCGATACAGCAACGCGCGCGTAATGCGCATGAGGTATGGCTCGATGTACGCCTGGTACTCGCAGCACACCCGCATGATGACCGCGCCTTCTTCCGGCGAATCGCCGAACAGCGGCCGCGCCGGATACTTGCGCTCGAGGTAGTAAAGGACCGCGAGCGACTCGAACACCACGTAGTCGCCGTCCTTGAGCACTGGCACCCGGCCACGCGGATTGATCGCCAGCATGTGCGGAGCCTTGTGCTCCTGCATCGCGAGCTGCAGCAGGTGGCTGTTGTAGGCGAGCCCCTTGTGTTCGAGCGCCAGCAGCACGCGCCACGAATACGGGCTGCCGCTACCCCAATAGACATCGATCGTCATGAGTGCGCCGGATTGTAAGATGCGGCATGCGCCCTTTCACGACTTTGATCGACGCGGCGACGCTCGCCTCACAAATCGAGCGCGACGATCTCGTGTTGTTCGACTGCCGCGCCGAGCTCGGCAATCCGCACTGGGGCGAAGCGCGAATACGCGCGTTCGCACCTTCCCGGCGCGCAGTTCCTGCACCTCGATCGCGATCTTTCGAGTCCTGTGACGCCGACAGCGGGCGCCATCCGCTGCCGGATCCAGACGCATTCGCGCTCCGGCTCGGTCAGCTCGGCGCCCAGGCTGCCAGCCAACTCGTCGCCTACGACCAGGGCAACGGCGCATACGCCGCGAGGCTGTGGTGGCTCGCGCGCTGGATCGGTCATCGCAACGTCGCGGTGCTCGACGGCGGCATGACGGCATGGACTGCCGCGGGCCTGCCGCGTGGAAACCTCGCGTCGCGTGCCCGTGCCGCGCCAGCTCAAGGCAAATCTCACCGCCGGCGCATGGGTGGACAGCGCCACGGTCGACGAGCTGCGCCGGCGACCCGGAACCGTGCTGGTCGACGCGCGCGGCGCGGAACGGTTCGCCGGTCGCAACGAAACCATCGACCCGGTTGCCGGACACATCCCCGGGCGCCCGCAATGCGCCTTTTACCGGCAACCTGGCTGGCGACGGGAGATTCCTGCCTGCGGAGGCACTGCGGCTTCGCTGGAACACGCTGCTCGGCTCACAGCCACCGGCCGGCGATGATCGCGATGTGCGGCTCGGGCGTCACCGCCTGTCACAACCTGCTCGCAATGGAACATGCCGGGCTCGCCGGAGCTCGTCTGTATGCCGGTTCATGGAGCGAATGGATCCGCGATCCGCGGCGGCCAATCGCGACGGGTGCGTATTAGGTAACGTCTGCGGCGGCGTGCGGATGTGCGCCGACGTTTACTTGCGGACCCTATTTGATATCGTGCGCGCCAACGTGGCAGCCGATCCCAACCAGACTCTCGCCAATTCGCAGGACGCTCAACGGCGCAGCGAGCGCTCTATTGCCTGGTCCATCGACGACGCATCCGAGCTCTACCAGGTCAACGCCTGGGGCAAGGGCTACTTCTGCGTGAACGCCGCCGGACACCTGGTGGTTCGTCCGGACATGAATCACGAGCGCGAAATCGACCTGTTCGAGGTCGTGCAGGGCCTCAAGGAACGTGAGCTCACGGCCCCGGTGGTGGTGCGCTTCTCCGACATCCTCGCGCATCGCCTCAAGCATCTGCACGGCGCCTTTGCGCAGGCCATTGCCGAGAACGACTACCAGAACCGCTACACGGCGGTGTTCCCCATCAAGGTGAACCAGCAGCGCCTGGTGGTCGAAGAGGTGTACCGCTACGGCCAGCCGTTCGGGTTCGGCCTCGAGGTGGGCAGCAAGCCGGAGCTGCTGTCCGTGATGACCATGACCGCCGACTCGCCGGAACGGCTCATCGTCTGCAATGGATTCAAGGACGACAGCTACCTCGAAGCGGTGATCATCGCCACCAAGCTCGGCCGCACCATCATCCCGGTGGTGGAGAATTTCTCGGAGCTGCCGGCGATCCTGCGGATCGCGGAGAAATACAACGTGCGGCCGCGTATCGGCGTGCGCGTCAAGCTCGCCAGCGAAGGGTCGGGCAAGTGGCGCGAATCGGCCGGCGACAAGTCCAAGTTCGGCCTGTTCACCACCGAGATCCTCGAGGCCGTGGAGATCCTGCGCGGCAAGGACATGCTCGACTGCCTGCAGCTGGTGCACTGCCACCCGGGCAGCCAGCTGCAGGACATCCGCCGCGTGAAGGACGCGATCAATGAGCTCGCGCACGTGTACGCGGAGCTGAAGCTGCTCGGCGCGGGTGTGCAATACATCGACGTGGGCGGCGGCCTCGGCGTCGACTACGACGGCAGCGGCACCAATTTCGCCTCGTCGATGAACTACACGCTCAACGAATACGCCAACGACGTCGTGTACCGCATCGCGAACGTGTGCAACACGCGCAAGATCGCGCATCCGATGATCGTCAGCGAGTCGGGGCGCGCGATTGCCGCGCACCACAGCGTGCTCATATTCAATACGCTCGGCAGCTCGGCGCTCGACCAGTTCCGGGTCACCGGCAAGGAAGACCAGGAAAACGGCAACCTGCCGCAGCCGGTGCGCGACCTGCTGGACGCGTTTCGCACCGTCACCGAGCGCCGCGTGGTCGAGTGTTACCACGACGCGCAGACGGCGCGCGACCAGGTCCTGCAGATGTTCAATCTCGGCCTGCTGTCGCTCGAACAGCGCGGGCTCGCGGAACGGCTCTACTGGGCGACCTGCGCCAAGGTCCGCGACCTCACGCGCAAGCTCGACGAAGTGCCGGAAGAACTCGAGGAGCTCGAGTCGATCCTTTCGGACATCTACTTCTGCAACTTCTCGGTGTTCCAGTCGCTGCCCGACAGCTGGGCCATCGACCAGCTGTTTCCCATCATGCCCATCCACCGCCTCAACGAGCGGCCCACGCGCAAGGGTGTGCTCGCGGACATCACCTGCGACTCGGACGGGAAGATCGATCGCTTCGTGAGCCAGCGTGACGTCAAGAAGACGCTCGAGCTGCACGCCATCACGGCACAGGACGAGTACTACCTGGCGGCGTTTCTCGTGGGCGCCTACCAGGAAACGCTCGGCGACCTGCACAACCTGTTCGGCGACACCCACGTGGTGCACGTGCGTTTCCACGACGACGGCGGCTGGTGGATAGAAGAGGTCGTCAAGGGCGATACCGCCAACAAGGTGCTCGAATACATGGAGTACGACGTGGCGGACCTGCACCCGGCCCTGGCGCGCGACTGCGAGCGCGCGGTGCGCGAGGGACGCATGTCGGTGGCCGAGTCCCAGGCCATCAAACGCTTCTACGAAGGCGAGCTCGACGGATACGCCTATCTAGAATAAGTGTGATCGGCGGGTGCCCTGCCCCGAAAGGGAGCGCTAACATGACGCAGCGCGTGCACCGAAACCTCCTGAAATCCCTCAAATTGCTGCATTTGCGCGCACCTCGCCCTCCCGCGCCGCGCCGTTGTTTACAGCTTCTCGAACCGAGGAGTAGCATCGTTCGCGTTCGATGCGTCTAACGGATTCCCCTGAAGAAGAGCACGAACTACGGTGCAGGCCGCGGTGCCCAAGAGCTACGCATTGACTCCACAAATGCCATTCGTGTGCCTTGAAACCTTGACCTGTTTTTAATTGACCGCGGTACATGCAGGGGACCGCATCCTCTGCCGCTGTCCGCCTTTTGAGCGAGAAGTCCGGGATGACGACGATCTATGTGGGCAATCTGCCCTTCTCCGCGACCGAGCAAGACATCAAGGTGCTCTTCGAGCGCCATGGCAAGGTCGATTCCGTAAAGCTGATCAACGACCGCGAAACGGGCAAACCCCGTGGCTTCGGCTTCGTCGAGATGGGTTCGGGCGAGGCGCAAGCCGCGATCCAGGGCCTCAACGGCTATCAGATGAACGGCCGTCCGCTGCGCGTCAATGAAGCGCAGGAACGTCCGCCACGCCCCCGTCAGGGTGGCGGTGGCCCGTTCCGCCGTTGATCGCTGCAGAAGGCTAACTAGTAGCGATTTGACTTCGATTCGAACCCCGCCGAGCGCGGGGTTCTTTTCATTCTATTGCCGCGGAGATCGTCGATGAGATCGCCCGCCAGGGTTGCAGTGTCATGCGCGGCCGTGCTGCTCGCGGCCTGCGCGGCCGCCCCACCACAGCCAAAGTCGCAGCCAACCGGGGCGCCGCGCTCTGCCCCGGCGGCCGCACCACGCGACAAGGTGACGGCCGCGGCCATCGAACGCGTACTGTCGGGCGAACACCGCTCGGCCGCCAACCGGGCGCGCGACCCCTGGCGCCACCCGCTCGACACCCTGCTGTTCTTTGGCATCAAGCCCGACATGACGGTGGTCGAGGTGTGGCCCGGCGCCGGCGGGTGGTACACGGAAGTGCTCGCGCCACTGCTGGCGGGTCAGGGCAAGTTGTACGTGGCGCAAGATCCCGGCGGATCCGCGCAATGCATACGTGAGCGCAACGCTCGCTGCATTTGCCGCCAGGCTCGAGGCACGACCGGATCTCTACGGCAAGGTCACCGTCACGACGCTGGGAGCGGACGGCGGTGACATGGCACCTCCGGACAGCTGCGACCTCGTGCTGACCTTTCGCAACCTGCACAACTGGATGAACCAGGGCTACGCGAAAGAAGCATTCGTGGCGATGCACCGCGCACTGAAGCCCGGCGGAATCCTCGGTGTCGTCGGCCATCGCGGTGATCCGGCAAAACCCCAGGACCCGCGCGCCACCAATGGCTACGTCAACGAGGAGTACGCCATCTCATTGATCGAGTCCGCAGGCTTCGAACTGGTCGAAAAGTCCCAGCTCAACGCGAATCCGCCGACACGAAGGACTACGAACAGGGAGTGTGGACGCTGCCGCCGGAACTCCGGCAGGGCAATCGCGACCGCGCGAAATTCGAAGCGATCGGCGAGAGCGACCGCTTCACCCTGAAGTTCAGGAAACGGTGACGGTACCGCAGAAGGGACAGGTTTATTTTTCGCCACGAAAAATAAAGCTGTCCCCATCTCCGGTCCCCTCACCACATCTGCTTGAGACGCGACGCCACGTCGATGGTGCCGGAGTCGGCAACCGATTCTTCCATCTTCACTTCGACGTTCGCGCTCTGGAAGGTCTGCTCGTCGAAGCACTTGATCACCTTCTCGGTGAGGAAGCGGCTGCGACCGCCGTACACGTGCCCGTCGGAAGTCTTGGGCTGGCTGGTGACCTGGAAACGCAGGGGCACGATGCAGTTGAGCTCGTTGCGCGCGCGGGTCATCGCGACGTACAGCAGCCGGCGTTCTTCTTCGATGGCCTCGGCCTTGCCGGTCGAGAACTCGTTCGGGAAGCTGCCCTCGACCACGTTGAGGATGTACACGTTGTCCCACTCCATGCCCTTGGCCGAGTGGATGGTCGAAAGGACGAGGTAATCCTCGTCGTGCTGCGGCTGTCCCGAGAGGTCGCCCGTGGCATTCGGCGGATCGAGCGTGAGCTCGGTGACGAAACGCTCGCGCGTCTGGTACTGCGATGACAGCAGCTCGAGCTGGTCGAGATCGCCGATGCGCGTGTGCACGTGTTCGTACATGCGCTCCATGTGCGGCTTGTAGAACTCGCGCACCAGCGCGATCTGGCCGCGCCACTCGCGATTCGGTTCGGCGAGCGCGGTGAACAGTTCGAAGAACTTCTTCCAGTGAATTCGCGCGTCGTTCGGCGGCTCGAACTTCTCGAGCGATGACCACTGGAAGTCGGCCGCGATGAAATGGTCGAGCGCGCGTTTGGCGTTCGCCGGCCCCATGCCCTGCATGAACTGCAGTACGCGGAACGCGGAGAGCTGGTTGCGCGGGTTGTCGGCCCAGCGCAGCACGGCGAGCAGGTCCTTGACGTGCGCGGCCTCGAGGAACTTGAGCCCGCCGTACTTCACGAACGGGATCTTGCGCTTGGTGAGCTCGATTTCGAGCACGTCGCTGTGCGTGCCGGTGCGGAACAGCACCGCCTGGCGCCGCAGCGGGAATACCGGCTTCACGCGACGCCAGCACGCGCGTGCAGATGCATTCCGCCTGCGTCGGCACGTCGTCGACGGTCACGAGCTTGGGACGCGGGCCCTGGCCGCGCATCGACAACAGGTGTTTGCGGTACTGCCGCGGCGCATCCGCCATCAGGGCGTTGGCGGCGTCGAGAATGCTCTGGCTGGAGCGGAAGTTCTGCGCCAGCGCGATCGTCTCCGCCTTCGGGCGGAAGCGGTCCGGGAAACCGAGGATGTTCTCGACCGCGGCGGCGCGGAACGAGTAGATGGCCTGGGCATCGTCGCCGACCACCGTCACGCCCTGCCCGTCGGGCTTGAGCGCGTTGAGGATGTCACCCTGCAGCTTGTTGGTGTCCTGGTATTCGTCGACCAGCACGTGGTCGAAGTGCTGCGCCACCGACTTGGCGATGCGGTCTTCGCTCATCATCGCGTGCCAATACAGCAGCAGGTCGTCGAAATCGAGGACGCGGTACTGCGACTTGCGCTCCACGTAGCCGCGCAGCAGCTTGGCGATGTCCTCTTCCCAATGCGAGCACCAGGCGTACTGGCTTTCGAGCGTTTCCTTGAGCGACTTCTGCGTGTTGACGCGATAGGAATACACGCCGACCAGGGTGTCCTTGCGCGGAAAACGCTGGCCCTTGCCCGAGTAGCCCAATTCGGTGCGCACGGTGTCGACCAGGTCGGCGGCATCGCCGCGATCGATGACCGTGAACGTGGGATCGAGGCCCACGTGCTTGGCGTAATGGCGCAGCAGGCGATTGCCGATCGAATGGAACGTTCCCGACCAGGTCAGTCGCTGCGAGATGGCCGATGCCTTGCTGCCCAGCTTATCGTTGAACGCCTCGCGCATGATTTCGTTGGCGCGGCGCTTCATCTCCAGGGCCGCGCGGCGCGTGAAGGTGAGCATGAGGATGCGCGCCGGATCGACACCACTCATCGCCAGGTGCGCGACACGATGCGCGAGCGTGTTGGTCTTGCCGGTGCCGGCACCGGCAACGATCAGCAACGGTCCCGCACGAAAGCCCTTCCCGCCGGGAAGTGGCTCTCCATACGTCACCGCTCTGCGTTGCGGAGCGTTGAGACTGCCTAGTTGTTCGGGCGTAGTCATCAATACAACAATATACGAAAGACGCGGGAATACGGGCTCAGGTCCACGGCGATGCGTGACGTCCGTCACGCGTGTTTGCGCCGGAATGTGACGCCTATTTCATATCAAATTGAGTCGCAGCTTTTACGGCCAGCTGCCGGGCCCGGGGATTATGGGCGCGGCCGTCGGCACCGAACAAGCGTCAGGCCGGCTGTTGCAGCGAAACATCGAGCGCCGCAAACAGTTGCTCCGCCGCCTTACTACTTTTGGAACCGTCGAATTCGAGCCGGATCGAGGGGATTTCGAGGAATACTGCCGTTGCGCTGGCGAAACGGGCAGCGGCGTCGAGGTGGCCGGCATGGCGGATCGGCCTGCGGGCGCGCCGTTCGATGCGTTCGCGGCGCAAATCCTCGGCCACCGTACACAGCACCTGCACGCAGCGAATACTGGATGCGCCTGCCAGCAGCGTGTGCATCGCCGCTTCGTGCTCTCCGGCGCGCATGTTTCCCTCGAGCACCACGCTGCCGCCACTGCCAAGCGCATCACCGGCCAGCGCGAACATGGTGGCAAAACTCGCATCGCTCAGCCGGCGCGACCAGGACGCATCGCCTGTACCCAGTGTGTCGAACAATTCCTCCTTGATCTGGTCCTTGGTGAGCAGCGTCGATCCGTAGCGGCTCGCGACCCGCGGCGCAAGCGTCGACTTTCCCGTGGCCGGCAAGCCCGTGATGATGATGAGGTGCTGGAGAAGGCCCATGCGCGCGCGAGTTTTCGGCATGCAGGTACACTCGCGCAATGTCCATCGAGCGAAAAATGATCTACGAAGGTCGCGTCATCAAGGTCAGCGTTGATACGGTGGTGCTGCCCAATGGAATGCGGGTTCCGCTGGAGATCGTGCGTCATCCGGGCGGCGCGGCGGTGGTTGCCATCGACACCCAGGATCGCGTCTGCCTGCTGCGCCAGTATCGTCACGCCGCCGGCGGCTACATCTACGAGTTGCCCGCCGGGAAGCTGGAGCCCGATGAGCCGCCCGAAGTCACGGCGCGGCGCGAACTCGTCGAGGAAGCGTCGGTGAGCGCCACACACTGGACATCGCTCGGCGCCTATTTCAGCTCACCCGGTGTGTTCACCGAGGTCATCCACCTGTTCATGGCGACGGGACTCGCGCCTGCGGTTTCAAACCCCGAGGCCGACGAGGTTTTCCAGGTCGAGTGGTGGCCGCTCGCCCTGGCGGCGGAGCGCGCGCGCAACGGGGAATTGGCCGATGCCAAGACGGTCATCGGTATTTTGCGAGCGGTATCACGCGGAAAAAATGCGTGAAACGGCTCACAGGCTTCGCGACGGAGAAGCTGAATTGATAGCTATGTCAAATATTTACGAGCTCCTGTCGGTCATACTTCAGGCGTGAAAGATGACAAGTCAAAAAGCAAACCCGAGGGCTCGGGCAACCGCCGCCGGGTGTCGCAAATAGTCCACGACGAACGCGGCAACGCGCGCGTCGAATGGATCGACGCTGGTCGTGCCGGGGTGCCGCTGGAGCGAGCGCCGCTCAGCATCGAAAAGACACCCGCGCGTGGCGATGTGGGCAAGCTCGCGGTCGAACGAACTCGCGCTTCGGGCTTCGACCCCTACGCACGCGTCGGTGCGGCGGGCGTTCCTCCGCCCAAGAAGAAGGCACCTGTGAAGCGTGACCTGCGCAAGCTCGGTGAGTGGATCAAGTTGAAGCGCGATCTGGAAGCCCGCAAGGCTTCAGACGACGACTCCGAACCCGATCCCGCGTAGCTCGCGCGCGACGACGCGCCGGTGATCCGCAGCAAGCTTTACGCGAAGCGCTCGATGTGGCGCAGCTTGCGCGCATTGCCCCACCGATAGAACCGCCGCAACTCCGCGACCAGGTCGCGGGTCGTGCCGCGCGTTTCGCGCGCCAGTCCCGTGGCCACGCGGCGGCAGAAGCGCGCGGCATAAGCCGAAGCGGTGCGATACAGCCCGGCACGTCCGTCGGCAGCCTCGGGATCCACGTGCGCATGCTCGAACAATGCGCGATGCAACTCGTGCGGAAACCGCCCGCCCTGTTCGCGCAACAACCACACGCCGAGCACGTACTTGTCGACCTCGGCCTGCAGCTCCAGTTCCAGCAGCGTCACGGGTTTGTCGAAGCCCGCGTTCCAGGCCACGTAGACGAAGTGGCTGACGCCTTCGGCCACGGTGAGATAGTCGGCGAGGTTGTGCTGTGTCAGCGCGGTGATGGGATCACGTCGCGCCAGTCGCGCCAGCACTTTCGCGTCGATGTACAGCGCCATTGACAGGGTATCGCCCTCTTCCGCCACGATGAGCTGTTCGTCGCTGGCGCGCGCTTCGTTGACGTGCGCGAGACGTGCGCGATCGGTCAGCAGGAAATCGGCGATGTCGGGAGTGGCCGGTAGATCGTAGATCTCGGCGAGGGCTGCCTGCAGCGACGCGAGTGTCGCGGCGCTCATGATTCAGTGCGCCAGCAGGCTGCGCGCCGCGGGCGCGGGCTCGAGCCCCAGCTTGCGCAGCAGCGCGCGCGAGCGCTCGCTGCCCGTCTTGACCCACAACTCGTACAGCCTCAGGCGATCGCGATCCGAATGCTGATACGAGCTCTCGCTGATCTCGTTGAGCGCATCCACCATGGGGGTGAACTTGGCGGCCAGCTCGGTGAACACCTGGCGCAGCGTACGGCCGCGCGCCGGACTGCAGTTCTCGGCGAGCGTGCCGTATGCGCGGCCGCCCATGGCGATGTGGTAGTCGATGTCGACGAGCTTGCGCGCGAAGCCGGCCGAGAAGAACCCGGCGATGAACAGCGAGACATCTCCCAGGCGCTGCAGTCCGCGAAAGCGTGCTTCCTGCGTGGGCGCTTCCAGCGCTTCGCCCAGCATCACGACCAGCGGCTTGAGGCGCGAGCGCTGCGTGCCGTCTTCGCGCTCGAACAGCGCGTCGGCGTCGGAGAACATGGTGAGCAGGTTCACCACGTAGTGTTCGGTTTCTCCCTCGAACGCCACGTGCTGATGGGCAAGCGCGTCGTGCAACGCGTCCCTGAAGAATTCCTTCAAACTCGCAACCGGCTGGATGGTCATTTTCACCCCCGATCGACAAACCTATCGGCGCCTGGCCTCCGTTAGTTGAGCGCGGCCGCGTCACCGGTTCCGTGACGCAGGAGCCATTTCACGCTTTCTCGCGCGCACCTCGCTGGCAGCCGACGGTGCACACTGCTAACTAACGCCGGAACGACGTTGCATGGTTCACAGTTTGGCGTGCGCCAGTGCAACGAGTTCCTCGAGGTCGGCGACCACATGATCGGCCGGATGCAGGTCGGCCGGCCATTCGTGGGCGCCTCGATTCATCCATACAGTTTGCATGCCAGCGTTGCGCGGACCCGCGACATCGGCGTGGGGGTCGTCGCCTACAAACAGTATTTCCACGGGTTTTAGTGTCAGCGCCTCTGCGAGCGCGTGGTAGGCGCGCACATCGGGCTTGGCGCATCCCAGTGCGGCTGCGTGCAGCGTGACCTCAAAATGGTGCGCGATTCCGATCGTCCCGAGATCGGCATTGCCATTGCTGAGCGTCGCGAGGCGATAACGCGCCTTCAGCTTCTCGAGCGCGGGAAGCACTTCCGAAAACGGGATGCACTGGTTGCGCGCCGCGTGCCAGGTCGCGAAGGCTTCGTGCGCCATGGAACGCTCGTAGCCCACGGCCTCGGCGAGCCGCGCCAGGGTCTCGCGCCTGAGAAAGGTGAAATCGTGCGCCTGGTCAGGACGCTCGCGCAGCAACGTCTCGCGCACCGCGAACATGTCCGCGGTCGAGAATCGCTCCGGGATTTTCGGGTACCGGGCGGCAAGCCAATCGGCGAGAATGCGCTCCGCGCGCGCCAGTACCGGTTCGACTTCCCAGAGCGTGTTGTCGAGGTCGAAGCAGATCGCGCGCACGGTGCCCAGGCGCACGGCAAGTGTCATGGCGCCATAGTACCGCGGGGGATACTGATGAATGAATTGCTCCTGACCATGGGCAACAAGAACTATTCGTCGTGGTCATTGCGTCCCTGGATGCTCATGAAACATCTCGGGCTCGCGTTCGACGAACAGGTGGTGCCGCTGGACACTCCCCAGTTTGCGCGCGACGTGGAAGCGCTGAGCCCGACACGACGCGTCCCGGTGCTGCGTCATGGCGAGCTGCTCGTATGGGATTCACTCGCCATCTGCGAATACGCCTGCGAACTCGCGGGCGCCGGGTGGCCCCGGGACCGTGCTGCGCGCGCCGTGGCGCGCTCGGCATGCGCCGAAATGCATTCCGGGTTCGGTTCGTTGCGCTCACAATGGCCCATGAATGCGCGCGCCACCGGACGCCGCACACCTCCGGACCGGGTGCGCGACGCTGAAATCACCCGCATCGAAGAGTTGTGGACCGAATGCCGGACGCGTTTCGGCGCACGGGGTCCGTGGCTCTTCGGCGAATACTGCGTGGCCGACGCGATGTATGCGCCGGTCGTGCTGCGCTTCCGCACGTATGGCGCGCAGCTCGGCGAGACCGGCAGCGCCTATATGGCCAACGACTCTCGCCGACGTGCACATGCAGGGCTGGCTGGCGGCGGCGGCGGCGGAGTCCTGGACCATCGGCTACTCGGAAATCGGCAACTGAAAAAGAAGATGGAGACGTTTATGAAGTCGAGGATGCGCCCCCTGGCGATCCTGTCCGGACTCGCCTGCGTTGCGGGAATCCACGGCGCCGCCAGCGCGGCGGATGCCGGGCGCACCTTCACGCCCACGGATCTCAATACCCTGGCGCGCGTCAGCGATCCGCAGGTTTCGCCGAATGGCCGCTACGTGGTGTACGTGCAGCGCGAGACCGATTTCGAAGCCAATCGCGGCCGCAACGATCTGTGGCTCGTCGACCTCGAAGCGCCGGCGGCGAAACCGCGGCGGCTCACGCAACACTCGGCCAACGACACGAATCCTCGCTGGGCGCAGGACGGCGCCAGCATCTACTTCCTCTCTTCGCGCGCCGGCTCGATGCAGATCTGGCGTCTGCCGATGCTGGGCGGCGAAGCCGTGCAGATCACCGATTACCCGCTCGATATCGGCAGTTTCAGGTTTTCGCCCGATGGTAAGCGCCTGGCCATCACCATGGATGTCTTCAAGGACTGCGCGGATCTCAAGTGCACGCGCGCACGGCTCGATGCAGCCGGTGCCAGCAAGGCCACGGCTCGCACCTACGATGCCCTGCTCGCGCGTCACTGGGATGCCTGGCGCGATCACACGCGATCGAACCTGTTCGTGGCGCCGGTGCTCGCCGACGGCCGCGCCGGCACGCCGGTCAACGTGAGCGGCGCACTCGATGCCGACGTGCCATCGAAGCCCATGGGCGGCGACGAAGAATTCATCTTTTCGCCCGACGGCAAACAGCTGGTGTTCAGCGCGCGGGTTGCCGGCCGCGAGGAAGCCTGGTCGACCAACTTCGACCTGTACGAGGTCTCTGCCGCTGGCGGCGCAGCGCCGAAGAATCTCACGGCCGACAATCCGGCCTGGGACACACAGCCGGTATTCCTGAAGAACGGCGACCTCGCGTACCTGGCGATGAAACGGCCCGGATTCGAAGCGGATCGGTTCGCGATCAAGCTGCGACACGACGGCGCGGTGCGCGACGTCGCCGCGCAATGGGACGTCTCCGTCTCGCGTCTCGACGTGACACGCGACGGCCGCACGCTGCTCGCCACCGCCAGCGACCTCGGCCAGGCCCCGCTGTTCGCCATCGATCCGGCGAGCGGCCGCGTAACCCGCCTCTCGGGCGATGGCAGCTGTTGCCGAGTTCTCGCCGGCGTCGCGCGGCAACGTGGTCGTGTGGCACGACCTCGCCTCGCCCCCGGATCTCTATCTACTTCCCGGCAAGGGTGAGCGCCGCCGGCTCACGAGTGTCAATGCCGGCTTGCTCGGCGCGCGCACGCTCGGCGAATTCCAGCAATTCAGTTTCAAGGGATGGAACGACGAGACCGTCTACGGCTATGTGGTCAAGCCCGCCGGCTTCGCGGCCGGCCAGAAGTACCCGATCGCATTCCTGGTGCATGGTGGCCCGCAGGTGAGCTTCCAGAACCAGTGGAACTGGCGCTGGAACGCGCAGGCCTACGCGGGACGCGGATACGGCGTGGTGTTCATCGATTTCCACGGCTCACCGGGCTACGGCCAGGCGTTCACGGATTCGATCAGCGAGCATTGGGGCGACCGGCCGTTCGAGGATCTGCAGAAGGGACTGGCGGCGGCGCTGGAAAAAAATCCCTGGCTCGATGGCAAACGCGCCTGCTCGCTCGGCGCCTCTTACGGCGGCTTCATGCAGAACTGGATCGCGGGGAAATGGCCGGATGGCTTCCGCTGCATCGTCAATCACGCCGGCATCTTCGACACGCGCTCGATGTACTACACCACCGAGGAGCTGTGGTTCACCGAGTGGGAGAACGGCGGACCGTACTACGACAAGCCCGAGGTCCACGAGCGGTTCAACCCGTCCAGCTTCGTCAAGGAATGGCGTACGCCGATGCTGGTCATACACGGCGAAAAGGATTTCCGCGTGCCTTACTCGCAGGGCCTCGCGACTTTCACGGCGCTGCAACGGCGCGGCGTCGAGAGCCGGCTGGTGGTGTTCCCCGACGAGAACCACTGGGTACTGAAGCCGGCCAACAGCATCTACTGGTATGACACCGTGCTCGACTGGCTGGACTCGCATACGCGCGCGCCTTGAGGCGCGACCACACTCGCGCGCCCGGGCGCGTCAGCTCACTCGGGCACGGCGTGCTGAACGCGCTGGTAGATCGTGGGCTTGCTGCCGCCGCAGGTGTAGGTGATCGAGTTCATGTCCTCGGCGAGCTGGAGGTCGCAGGTGCCCGCGGCACGCACGTCATTCGGCTGCAATGCCGAGAGTAGTTCGGGCTGCTCGAGCAGGTTGCGCCACTGGCCCTGCTGCGTGAACACGTAGGCGATCTGCACGAATTTTTCGCCGTCGCCGGAGATCTCGAGCGCCAGCAGCCGTCCCGTGGTGCCGTTGGCCGTGGTGCGTTCCAGGTACATGGTGTCGAGGCCGATCATGCGCGCGTACACCGGGACGATCACCAGCCGGTCGCCGGCCTCGTTGTTGTACTCGCCCGTCGCCGTCTGCATGAAGTGCTGGATGTCGCGCTTGCGCATTTCGTGCTCGTTCACGCAGGCAGTGACCACCGCCGCGAGCAGCAATATCAGACTGGCTTTCGCGAAGCGGCGCATATTCATCATCCTGGCGGCTCAACCATAGTAGGCGCGCCACTCTGCCTGATATCCGGCGCCGAGCGCGAGCAGTTTTTCCAGCATCTCGGCATAGGCAACACCAGCAGCCTTCGCCGACTGGGCGAAATCTTCGTCCGCCGCCAGGTTCGGATTCGGGTTGGCTTCGATGACATAGATCTGGCCATCCGCGGTCATGCGGTAGTCGAGGCGCGCGCAGCCGGAAAGTCCCAGGCAGCGATAGATGCGCCGCGACAGTTTATCCAGCCTTGCCAGCACGGCCGGCGAAATGTCCTTCGCTTCGTAAGTGTCGATGCCGTGTTTCTTCTGGTACTTCTTGTCCCACTTGACGCGGCGCGTCGCGATGCCCGCCGAAGTCTCGGGCAACGAGCCGAACTTCATTTCCCACACGGGCAGGCGCGTGAGGCGGTCGTTGCCCATCACGCCGACGTAGAGCTCGCGTCCCTCGATGTATTCCTCGACCAGCGCGTCGGTCTGCACCTGGTCGTGCACGAACTGGATGCGCTGCTTGAGCTGCACCTTGTCGGTCACGATGGACGCCTGCGAGATGCCGAGCGAGGCATCCTCGGTGGTGGACTTCACGAACAGCGGGTACTTGATCTTGCGCGGCAGCCGCAGCTTGATGCCGCGGCGGAACACGGCGAACTGCGGAGAGGGAATGCGGTGATAGGACAGCAGCTGCTTGGAGAGCGGCTTGTCGCGCGCCAGCAGCAGGCCGCGCGGATTACAGCCGGTGTACGGCTGACGCAGCAGTTCGAGAAACGCCACCACGTGCTGGTCGTAGGTGACGATGCCGTCGAACTCCTCCAGCAGGTTGAAGACGATCTCGGGTTTCCACTCGGTGATGACGCTGCGCAGTTCCTCGACGCTGTCGGAGATGCCCAGGCAACGCACCTCGTGGCCAGCCTTCTTGAGGGTCGAGACCACGTCGAATTCGGTACGCCATTCTTCGATTTCTTTTTCGCTGTGTCCCTCGAGACTGTCGGGTGGAACCAGCGTTGAATGCATCACGACCAGCGTGCGCAGTCGCTTCATCGCAGTCGCTTCATAAGGAGAGTCGCGGACTTTCACCCTGCGCGTACAGGCGCGTGAGATACGTCAGCATCCAGCGTGAATGCCGCAGGGCGTCGCGCTGGCTGCCGCGCACCCACAGGCGCAGTTTTTCGGCGCGCTCCACCACGATGCGCAGGATCTGCTCGACGCTGTAGCGCTCCTCGCCAAGTTCGCGCATGGCCGCGGTCACGAGCCCGGTGCGATGCGCGCGCAGCAGCGTGCTGGCCCGCAGTTCGCGTCCCGCGGATTTCTCGTCCGTGAAGATACGTTCCAGCAGGTGATCGGTGACCGTGCGGCGATAGATGTTGTGGCGCTTGAGTTTGCGGCGGTAGTGATCGGCGAGCGTGCGCGTGTTGTCCTGCAGCGGTTCGATACGCAGGCGATTGCGCACCGGCGCACGCTTGCCGCGCACACCCTCCAGCAATTCGTCGACCAGCTCGAGTTTGTGGAACGCCGGCCAGTTCGCGTAAGTGCGACGCCACGAGGAGTTCGGCTTGAGCCATACCGCGAAGGTCTCGGCGAAATCCTCGCAGGGATGCGACTGCGCGTACCACTCGCCCAGGTGCTGCACGTAGCGCCGGCTGCCGGGCCGCGCCTTGTAGGTGTCAGGATATGGCCGCGATGCCGGACCAAAAACTTCGCGCCAGCGCCGGCGGCGCCGCAGTCGATATGCGGTGTCGATGGCGTGACCCTGCTTCGTGGCGCAGGATGCGCATCGCGCTTTCCGCGCTGCCACCTTCGACATTGCGCATCATGCGCCGCTCGAGTCGCTCGAGCCGCGGATGCGCGAGAAAGAAAGGCACGGCGATACCCGGCACGCCGTCGGGAGAAAACCATTCTTCCGACAGCCACACGTGCGGGTGGAATCCGATCTGCCGCTTGTCGAGCTCGCGGTACAGGCGGCGCACACGACTGGCGAGCGGCGTGCGTTCGATCCGCAGTTTCAGATCGCAAAAACGCATCGCGAGCAATTGCTCGTCGGACATTCGCGTCCACGAGCGCTGGGCCCGCCGGACGCGGGGGATGCGCGTGGACGACATGGGTGCCAACTTTAAGCGAGTCGCGCGCGCAGCGGAATCAGCTTCCGAGGGTCACGAGTGCGTGAGTGAGAAGTCGGTCCGCGGTGTCTATGACCACTTCTTGCTTCATCAGGCTGTTACGCCAGATTCCGGGAATCGCACTCACGCCATGGTAGGCGCCGGCCAGTTGGCCATAGACGGCGGTGACCACATCCGAGTCACGGCCGAGGTTGGCCGCCAGCAAAGCACCTTCGCGAAACGTCTCGCTGCGGTGAAAGGCCCATAACGCGGCCTCCAGCGCCTGCACGATATGTCCGCCTCCGGTGATGTCCGGCGGCATGCCGCGCAGGTAGGAACCTTCATAAACGGCGAGGACTTCCGCACGGGTGTTGGCCGACATCCAGGTCTCGCGCGGCGGCTTGAGCACTGCGGGCTTGTCTCGCCCCGCCAGCGCCTGGCGCACCATGGCCGCCAGCAGGCGCACGCTGTCGAGCACGATGGGCGCCTGGGCGGTGACGCGTGCGGCCTCCGCGGCGCGCGCCACGGCGGCGGCGGTATCCGCGAAGAAGTACATGACCACGGGTGCCACGCGCGACAGGGGATCCTTGTCGAGCTGTGCCGGGTCGTGTGACCCGGAAAACGGCTGGTGCTTGTAGAGCGCCGTGGCGAGGGCCCGCGCCACGTTGGCCGCGATGCCCACGCATTGCCCGGTGGCGCTGCCATACCCTTCGCGTTGCCAGCGGACATAGCGATTCACCTGGTCCTGGGCATCGAAGCCTTCGCGCTCCAGCAGGCTTTCCGCCAGCAACAGGGCCATCGCCGTATCGTCGGTCCAGGCGCCACGCGGCAGGTCGAACGGGCCGCCGCCCAGGATGTCGCCGACCGCCGCGAAGCTGCCCGGCTTGCGGAACTGGGTATGCGCGGCCAGCGCGTCGCCGACCGCGAGGCCCAGCAGGGCTCCCTGGAAACGTTCCCGCAGGGTGCGCGCTGCGTCCATGACTTCCGGAGCGCGTGTCGGGTCGACCGACGGCGAATAGGCCCGGATGAAGTCGTGCTGCGCGTCGGTTTCGGGCACCTCCGGCCACGTGTCGGAGCGGTCACTGCCCTGCCACAGTTCATTCAGGCGCTGCAGCGCCGCATGCCTGCGACAGTCCCTGCTCGATCAGGTGGCAGGCCACCACCGTGCCGGTGCGGCCGATGCCGGCGCGGCAATGCAGGTACACGCACCGGCCCGCGCGCGAGCAGCGCATCCAGCTCGGCGAGGATTTCCGCCATGTACGCGGCATCGCGCGGCACGCCATGGTCGGTGATGGGCTTGCGCACGTGCACCACGTCGCTGGGTAGATAGTCATCGTAGGCGGGGAGCTCGCCGGCCTCGGTCAGATCGATGAAGGCATTGAATCCCGCTTCCAGGATCGGCCCGAGACGACGCTCGAGCTCCTGGAGATTCTTTCCGCCGGGATATTTCCCCGCCAGGAGCCTGCCCGGGATGACCCAGTAGGACTCAGCGAGTGGCTTGGGGAGGCTCGCCATCCAGTTCTTTGGGGTCCAGATTCTTGAAATCGAAAATCGCCGGATCCGCCAGGTGTGCCGGCTCGACGTTGCGCAGTGACGAGAAAATCGACTCGGTCCGACCCGGGTATTCGCGTTCCCAGGCCGCGAGCATTTCCTTCACCTGGCGGCGCTGCGCGTTTTCGTTCGAGCCACACAGCTTGCAGGGAATGATGGGGAAGGCCCGCGCCCGTGCGTAGCGCTCGATCTGCGCTTCCGACACGTAGGCCAGCGGCCGGATCACGATGTGACGGCCGTCCTCCGAGCGCAGCTTCGGCGCCATGGCCTTGAGGCGGCCGCCAAAGAACAGGTTCAGGAACAGCGTCTCGACGATGTCGTCGCGGTGATGTCCCAGCGCGATTTTCGTGATGCCGTTTTCCGCCGCGTATCGGTACAGGGCGCCGCGCCGCAGCCGCGAACACAGCCCGCACATGGTCTTGCCTTCCGGGATCACGCGCTTGACCACGCTGTAGGTGTCCTGCTCGATCACATGGAATGGCATGCCGATGGAGCGCAGGTAGTCAGGCAAAACCTCGGCCGGGAAATCCGGCTGCTTCTGGTCGAGGTTGACCGCGATCAGCTCGAAGTCCACCGGCGCCGAACGCTGCAGCGACAGCAGGATATCGAGCAGCGTGTACGAGTCCTTGCCGCCCGAGAGGCACACCATGACCCGGTCGCCGGGCACGATCATGCGGTAGTCCTCGATGGCCTTGCCGACCAGGCCACGCAGCTGCGCGCCCAGCTTCTTCGCGGTCTGCGAAGGCCATTCGGGTGCGGCGGGCCGAACTTCAGAAAGGATCGAGGATTGCGGGGTGGCGTTCATGTGGGCGGTGCAAGTGTAGAGACTGGCAGCGCGCGGCGCAGCCGAAGCTGGCGCACGATGGCAAATACCGCGCCCGCCGCCAGGAGATGTTTGATGGTGTGTCCGCTCATGACACCGCCAAGCAGCCGGTAAATGCCAAGGTCGTAGGTTTCGAACACCTTGGCGAGCCCGTACCAGCCCGCTGCCCACAGCAGCAGTGCACCGTGGCTATAGCGCCGTGCCGGGAAAATGGCGATCAGCAGCACGATGGCCAGGATCGACCAGCCCTGGTAGGCGGCGTAAGGAATGATGTTGCCGGCGCCCATGCGCTCGGTGGCATACCAATACACCACCGTACCCGCTCCCAGCGCGAGCAACGGCCACAACGAGCGCAACCCCAGGCGCAGATCGGCGCGTTCGGCGGCCGCGGCGGCCACCAGTCCCGCGAAGCCCAGGGTCATGGGCAGACGGTCCCAGACCAGCCGGGCGTTGTCGGGCGCCAGGTGGTAATACGCCGATCCCGCACTGGTGAGCAGCGCGCCCACGAAGAACACGAGATAGGGAAGCTGTTCGCGCGGATCGACGAAGGAACCACCGCCGCGCCAGATGATGCCCAGCCCCATGACGCCACCCACCAGGAAGGGCAGGTTCGACAGCACATTGAAGAAGTTGGGGATCGACCAGATCGTGCGGCAGTCCGCGAACGCGTGATAGGAAAGTGGCTGCGGCATCGCCGGCACCAGCGATGGCGGCGATTGCGAAGACGATGAAGGACCCAGCCAGCAGCCACAACCGCGCGGTGCCCGCGCGGCCGTCATTGCTGCCGGTCATGCCGCGGCGCTGCCTACGGCGATTTCAGGCTCGAGGTACTTGGTTTCGAGATAACGCAGCGCGGCGGCGGCCGAGAGCGGCTTGCCGGTGGCCTGCTTGAGCAATTCCTGCGCGCTGATCCGCGCGCCCACGCCATGCACGTTCTGGCGCAGCCAGCCCATGAGGCCGGAGAAGTCGCCGCGCGCAATCTCGCTGTCCACGTCCGGCAACGACTCGCGCAGCGCCTCGGAAAACTGCGCCGCGATGACCGCACCGAGCGCGTACGACGGAAAGTAGCCGAACGATCCGACGGCCCAGTGAACATCCTGCAATACGCCTTCCACGTCGCTCTGCGGCTTGAGCCCCAGGCGCTGTTCCATGCTGGAGTTCCAGGCATCGCGCAGGTTGCGCACCGCAAGCTCGCCGGACAGCAGCTGATTCTCGAGCTCGTAGCGCAATTGGATATGCAGGCTGTAGGTGAGCTCGTCGGCATCGACGCGGATCGGTCCGCGTTTGACGCGCGTGAGATGGCGGTAGAGGTTTTCCTCCGACCACTCCGGTCCCGAAACACCAAAATGTTTTTCGAGCAGCGGCTTGAGATAGGTCACGAACGGCCGGCTGCGGCACACGATCATTTCCATGAGCAGCGACTGGCTTTCTTCCAGCGCCATGCCGCGGTCGCGGCCCACGGGCTGATCGGCGAATTCCGGCGGCAGGCCCACGTCGTACATGGCGTGGCCGGTTTCGTGCATCGCGCCCAGCAATCCCTGGAAGGGTTCGGCGGTGTCGAAACGCGTGGTGACTCGTACGTCGCCCGGCACGCCTTCGGTGAAGGGATGTTCGCTTTCATCGAGGCGGCCGCGGTCGAATGGGAATCCCACGGCCTTCATGATTTCCAGGGCCAGGGCCCGCTGCCTGGAGGCGCTGAACTTGCCCGTGATGGGAAGCACGGGCTGCGCTTCCTGCCGCGCGAGTACTTCGCGAATCAGACCCGGAAGGCGTCGGGCCAGCGCTTTGAACATGGTGTCGATTTCGGCCGCGGTGAGTCCCGGGCTGAATTCATCGACCAGTGCATCGTAGGGAGAAAGATTGCGCGACTGGCCGAGCAGCTGCGCCTTGTCGCGCACCAGGTGCACGACCTCTTCGAGGTGCGGCGCGAAGTCTTCGAACTTGCCGGACTCGCGCGCCTGCAGCCACTTCATCTCGGCCTTGGAAGCGGCCTTGGCGAGGCGCGAGACCAGGGCCACGGGCGTGGCGATGGCGAAGTCGCGCTGCCGGCGCATGTGGCGCAGGTTGGCGATCTGCCAGTCCTCGAGACTCGTGGTGCTCGCCTGCGCGCGATCCAGCAGCCGGGTGATCTTCGGCGCGGTAACCAGCGCGTGATATTCGGTCTCCAGCGCCGCGAGCTGTTCACCTCGAACGTCGGCACTTCCGCGCGGCATCATCACCGCCGCGTCCCACCTCAGCACCGCCATCGCTCCTCGGAATGCGTGCAGGCGTTTCCATTCCTGCTCGAGCTGCTTGTACGGGGTCTGGGCCATGGCGAATCACGTGGGGAAGTACGAACGGCCACGAGTTTACCAGCCACCCTCCTGCGGACCCGTTTCGCTGCGGCGAAATCCTCAATTCAATCAGTTGCTTGAAGGTGTGCGGCGAGGTTGACAGCCCGGCGCGTCATCGGCGCCGAAACCGCCCCGTTATGTCAAAGCATTTGTAGTATTTCGCCCACATGACGCGCGCAATCACATGCGCCGCCGCTCAGTGAGCCTCTGGCGTTGAAGTGCTTGCCGTTGTGGGCGTACCACGTGGCTCAGAACGGCCGGTCAGGCCGTCGATGAGGCGTGACATGTACTCCGGCGAACGCGTGTTACGCGCCATCAGGAGGTACAGGGCGGGTACCACGTACAGCGTCAGTCCCAGTGAAACCACCGTACCGAAGAAGACGGTGGCACCGATGGATTCGCGGCTTTCGGCGCCGGCGCCGTGAGCCAGCATCAGCGGCACGGCACCGAAGGCCGTGCACAGGCTGGTCATGAGCACCGGGCGCAGGCGCGTGGCAGACGCCTGGATGACGGCATCGACGAACTCCACTCCCCGGTCACGGAGCTGGTTGGCGAACTCGACGATGAGAATGCCGTTCTTGCAGGCGATGCCGATGAGCATGACGCAGCCGATCTGGCTGAAGATGTTGATGGTGGAATTGAACAGCCACAGGCCCAGCAACGCGCCAGTGATGGCCAGCGGCACGGTCACCAGGATCACCACCGGGTGAATGAAACTTTCGAACTGCGCGGCCAGCACCAGGTACACCACCAGCAGCGCGAACGCGAAGGTGATCCACAACGTGTCGCCGGATTTCTTCAGCTGGTAGGTCTCGCCGTTGTAGATGATCTGCGCCGCCGGCGCTTCTTCGCGGATCACCTTTTCCATGTACGCGACGGCTTCGCCCAGCGCGTAGCCGGGGGCGAGCGAACCGGCGAGTTCGATGGCGCGCATGCGATCGGTGCGGCGCAGTTCAGTCGGACCCGCACGCTCGTCGACGCGCACCATGGCCGACAACGGCAGCAGGTCGCCATTCTTGTCCGAACGCACGTACAGATTGTCGAGATCACCCACCGAGGCGCGCTGCTCGGTGCGCGCCTGCAGGATGACGTCGTATTCCTCGCCGCCGCGCTCGAAGGTCGTGACGATGCGCGAACCCAGCATGGTCTCGAGCGTGCGGCCCACGGTCGAGCAGTGAAACGCCGAGATCCGCGGCCTTGTTGCGATCGATCTGCACGATGACGCGCGGCTGGCGCTCGAGATAGTCCGACTCGAGATTGAGAATGCGCGGATTCTCGGCTGCGACGCGCTGCATGATCTTGTCGCGCCACTTCACGATTTCCTCGTAGTCACCGCCGCCCAGCGCGATGGCCAGCGGACGCGTCGCATTGCGCGACAGCGGGCTGCCCGCCTGGTTGACGTTGATACGGCCGCCCGGAATGTTCTGCGTGCGCTGGCGCAAGCGCGTCGGCGATTTCGCCGGCGCTCTCGTCGCGTTCATCCCAGAGATTCAGCGGCAGGTTCACCATGCCGGTGTTCACTTCGGCGGCGCGGCCAAAGCCGCCGGTGCGCGTGATCACGCGCTTGGCATTGCCGCGCTCCACCTCGTCCTGCGCCACTTCCTCCACCTGCCGCAGCTGGCGGTCCATGTACGCGATGCTCGAGCCTTCGGGCGCGGTCACGAAAATGCGCACGAAGCCGCGATCTTCCTGCGGCGTCAGTTCGTTCGAGAGCTTGAGCCCCGAGAACGGCCAGCCCAGCGCCAGCACCAGCAGCACCACCGCGAACAGGCCCAGCGAGCCGCCGACAATCCACATCGGGCGCTTGCCATTGAGCGACTCGCGCAGCCCGGCTGCGTAGCGGTCATCGAGGTTGTGGAACATCCGGTCAACGCCGCCGGCCATGCGCGACTTCGGCATGCCATTGGCGAACAGCCTGGACGTCATCATCGGCGTGAGCGACAACGCCACGAAGGCCGAGAAACCCACCGCGGCGGCCACCGTCACACCGAACTCTCCGAACAGCCGGCCGGTATCGCCGGTCATGAAGGAAATCGGCACGAACACCGCCATGAGAACCAGCGTGGTCGCAACCACCGCGAAACCGATTTCGCGCGAGCCATTGATGGCGGCGAGCGCGGCCGGCTCGCCGCTTTCGACCCGGCGCACGATGTTTTCCAGCACCACGATGGCGTCATCCACCACGAGGCCGATGGCGAGCACCGCGGCGAGCAGCGTGAGCGTGTTGATGGAGTAGCCCAGCGCGAGCATCACGATGGCCGCGGCGATGATGGACACCGGGATGGTGACGGCCGGAATCAGCGTGGCGCGCACGGTGCCGAGGAACAGGAAGATGACGATGAGCACCAGGATCAGGGTTTCGGACAACGCGAACACCACGTTCTTCAGCGAAGCCGCGATGAAGATGCCGTTGTCGATGTTGATCTCGGCGCTGATATCGGGCGGCAGCGTCTTCTGCACTTCTTCCAGCCGCAGCTTCACCGCCTTCGAGGTGGCGAGCACATTGGCCTTGGATTGCGGAATGATGGCCATCGACATGCCGATGATGCCGTTGGAGCGCGAGATGCTGCGGTCGTCCTCCGCGGCCAGGCGCACTTCGGCCACTTCGCCGAGCCGCACCAGGTAGCCATCGGGACCACGGCCCACGACCAGATTGCGGAAATCTTCTTCGGTGCGCAGGTTGGTGTCGGTGCGCAGCGTGAATTCACGCTCCGTCGATTCGAGCCGGCCGGCGGGCAACTCCACGTTTTCACGCAGCAGGGAATTCTCCACGTCGGCCACGGTGAGCTGACGCGAACCCAGGTTCTCGCGCGACAGCCACACGCGCATGGCGTAGCGCCGGCCACCATTGACGCGCACGTTGGCCACGCCCTCGAGCGTCGAGAACTGGTCGACCATGTACCGCGTCATGTAGTCGGTGAGTTCGAGGATGCTGCGCTGGGTGCTCGAGACGTTGATCCAGACGATGGGATCGGTGCCGCTGTCCACCTTGGTGATCTGCGGCGGATCGGCCTCCTGCGGCAGTCGCTGCGCCACGCGTGACAGGCGTTCGCGCACATCGTTGGCCGCGGCGTCGAGATCGCGCTCCAGCGAGAACTCCACGTTGATCTGCGAGCGTTCATCGCGACTCGCGGAGTTCAGGCGCTCGACACCTTCGATGCCGGAGATTTCGTTCTCGATGATCTGCGTGATGCGCGACTCGACCACGTCCGATGAGGCGCCGCGGTAGCGCGTCTCGATGTTCACCACCGGCCGGTCGATGTCGGGAAATTCCCGCAGGCTGAGGCCGAACGCGGCGGCGAGGCCCAGGATGAACAACAGCAGCGACATCACCGTCGCAAGGACGGGTCGCCGCACAGACAGGTCGGAAATCATCATGCGGGTTGCCCGGCTATTGCCGCACGCTCACTGGCGCAGCGCTGCTCGCCTCGTGTGAGCCCGGCCCGGGCGACCCGGCCACCGCCTCCGCGGCCATTTCCGTGGTGCGCACCGGTACGCCGTCACGCACCTTCTGCGTGCCTTCGACGATGACCTTCTCACCCGCCACCAGCCCGGCGAGCACTTCGACGCTGCCCGGCCTGCGATTGCCAATGCGCACTTCACGGCGCTCGGCCTTGCCGTCGTTCACCACGAACACGAACTGGCGTTCCGCCTCGGGTGTGAGCGCCTCTTCGGGAATCACCAGCGCCGCACGCTCATCGTTGGCGAGCGTCACGTTGAGGAACATGCCGGGACGCAGTGCGCCATCTTCGTTGGACAGCAGCGCACGCACCGTCACCGAGCGTGTGTTCAGGTCGACGCGCGAATCGATGCTCGCCACCTTGCCGGCAAAGGCACGGCCCGGGAATGCCGGCGCGGTAGCGCGCACCGCCAGCCCTTCGCGCAGCGTGGAGAGAAAATTTTCCGGCACCGAGAAAGTCGAGCTTGATGACGCTGGTGTCGTCGAGCGTGGTGATGACGTCGCCGGGGCTGATCAGGGTTCCCACGCTCACGCGACGCAGTCCCACGCGGCCGTTGAACGGCGCACGAATCACACTGTCCTCGAAACGCGCGCGCGCGGCTGCGAGCCGCGCACGATTGGCCTTGAGCGTGGCCTCGAGCTGGTCGAACTGCGCCTTGGACAACGCCTCGGTGTCCATCAATTCGCGGCTGCGGTTGTACAGCCGCTCGCTCTCGGCGACGGCCGCTTCGGCCGCGGCCACGTCGGCGCGCAACTGCGCGTCGTCGAGCTGCACCAGCACCTGCCCGCGGCGCACGCGTTCGCCGTCGCGGAACATGATCGACGTGACCACGTTGGAGGTCTTGGAGCTGATGTCGACGGACTCGTTGGCGCGGGCATTGCCCAGGGCTTCGAGCTTCTGGCTGACGCGCTCGCTGCGAACCGGCGCGATCGAGACGAACGCCGGGCCACCACCGCGGGTGGCGGCGCCAGGCGTGGGACCGCCGGCCGCGGACGGCTTGTGCTGGGTGGCATAGATGGCCCAGGCCAGCGAAACGACCGCCACGGCGATGCTGATGGGCGTTACCAGATTGCGCGGTTCGGGCATCGTGCTCGGTTCTCTCTCGAAGGCGGCAAGTATGGCACCGCCAACGACCGACACACGAGGGTAATCAAAAAGTTATGACACCCCGGCGCGCCTGTTTTCCCAGCGGCGAATCATCTGTTTGCGGGCCGTTCCCCAGCGATATCCGCCGAGTTTGCCGCCCGCGCGCAGCACACGATGGCAGGGAATGACCCAGGCCACCGGGTTGGCGCCCACCGCGTTGCCCACGGCGCGCGCACCTTTCGATTTCCCAAGACGCCGTGCCAGCGCGCTGTATGTGACCGTCACGCCGGGCTCGAGTTCGAGCAGCGCCCGCCAGACCTGGACCTGGAAATTGGTCCCGCAGACGGCGAGCGGCAATTTCGCCTCGCCGCCACCCCAGATCATTGCCACCAGCGCGGCCGCACGCGCGTCATCGCGCACGAATGTGGCGCGCTCGAACTGCTGGCGCAGCGCGGCGAGTTCCTCGCGTACTTCGCCCGGTTCGACGAATGCCAGGCGGCACAGCCCCCGGGGGGTTTCCGCGAGAAACGCCGTGCCGAAGGGCGTGTCGGCGATCCCGTGCCGCAGAGTCACGCCCTCGCCCTGCGCGCGGATTTCTCCGGGCGTCATGGCTTCGAGTGTCACCGTCAGATCATGTAGACGCCCGCCGCCGGAAAGTCCTACAGCGTGGGCCGCATCCATGACCGAGGGTTCGTCGCGCAGGGCTGCGCCGCCGCGCGGGCGGTCACCTCCGCGAGGTATTGCTTGGGAGTGAGTCCGGTCCAGCGGCGAAACAGGCGATTGAAGTGAAACTCGGACAGGCCAACGTGACGCGCGATTTCCGCCAGCTTCGGCTGGCGCTCGAATTCACGCTCGATGAATTCGATGGCGCGTGTCATGCGCGCGAAATCGCGGCTGTCGACGAAGCTGTCTGCGAGGTTCCCGGCCATGGTCGCGGCGAGGCTGTCATTGATCGAGGTGACGTTCATGTCCATGCGCGCATTGTGCTGGCTGCGCCCTCCGGGCCTCGACCCGTTTTTTGCTGACTCGCTGCCCTCAGCCCGGCGGCAGGGCGCGCAGCAGCAATGCTGGCAGTTCCGGCGGGCTCAGTCCCTGGGGATTCACGAAATTGATGATCGCAATCCGGTACTCGGGAAACACCCAGAACCGGCTGCCATTCTCGTCCCCGGCACCCAGGGCCAGGAGTCCCTCGATGTCGATGCGCGAGAGCTGCATGCCGGTTTCCGCGCTGACCCGCGAGGGCCGCGCCATTTCCTGCACCCAGCCCGCCGGCAGGATCCGGCGCCCGCCGTGTACCCCGTCCGTGGCGAGCAGGCTCACGAGGCGCGCCACGCCGGGCGCCGTCGCGCGCCAGCAGCAATGCGCCGCGGGCATTCCCGCGCGCCGATCGAGCGACAGTTCGGCGCGCCCGGCGCCGGCGGCCGCGAAGATGCGCTCGCCGACGATATTGTTCGTAGGGCACGCCGGTGACGCGCTCGAGAATGAGCGCCGCGAGCTGCGGATTCGCCGGTGACAGGTTGAAGAATCCACCCGGCTCGTGCTCGAGCTCGAAACGCAGCGCGGTGCTGGCGAAGTCGTTGCCTAACAACATGCGCACGGCCTTGTCGGTGGCGAATGCCGGCAGGCGCGCGAAATCGTCCCAGGGCGAGCGGCGCAGCAGGCCGCGGATGTCACCGCCGGTTTCCAGGCCGCTGGTTTCCTCGAGCAGCTGCCGGAGCGTGATCTTGCCGCGCGGCTCTTCGTCCCACTCGGGCAGGTAGCGTGCCACGGGCGTGTCGAGCGAGCCCAGGCGTCCGTCGGCAATGCGCCAGGCCCACGGCCATCGCCAGCACCGGCCGCGCAACCAGGCCGGCGGGCAGCAGGCTCTGGTCGTCGTCGGCGCCGAAGTAGCGCGCCAGCACCGGCTCGCCGTCGCGCATGACTAACAAGGCGCGCGATCCGGCGTTGCGCGCCTGGCGGACCGCGTATTCCAGAGCGCGGTGTGTCCGCCGCCGCGGAGAGTCGCCACGGGCAGGACCGCGGTCACCGGCGCTTCGCCGCCGATCGTGGTGACGGGTAGTTGGGCGTCGTCCGGCCGCCAGCGGCAACTGCATGGCGCGCCGCCAGAACGGCAGGTCGGCGGCGAACACTCCGATCGCGAGCGAGGCCAGCAACAGCACGAAGGCCGTCAGGAATGTGAGTAGACGACGCATTGGAATAGTGACCGGCCGCCATGCTACCAGCGCCCACTAATCGCTAGAATGCCTGTCGCCGTGAAACTCTCGATCTGCGCCATCGCCTCCGAAGTCGTGCCCTTTGCCAAGACCGGCGGCCTCGCCGACGTGGCCAGCGCCCTGTCGCGCCAGCTGACAGCCCGCGGTCACGACGTTCGGCTGTTCATGCCGTTCTACGCGCAGATCAAGCGCGACAAGCTCGAAGCCACGCGCGTCGAATCGCTGCAGGGCCTGCGCATCGTGATCGGGAGCCACGAGTACAGCGTGGACATCTGGCGCACGCGCCTGCCCGGCTCCGCGACATCCCGTGTTACCTGGTCGAGTCCGACGCGCTGTACGCCCGGCCCACGCTCTACACCAACGCCGCCGACGAGCATCGACGTTTCCTGGTGCTGACGCGCGCCGCGCTCGAATGCTGCCGGCGCATGAACTTCCGGCCGCAAATCGTTCACTCGCACGACTGGCATGCGGCATTCGCGCCGCTGTGGCTGCGTTCGAACTACAGGAACGACCCGGTGTTCGCCGCCACGAAGTCCGTGCTCACCATCCACAACATCGGCTACCAGGGCGGTTTCGGCGCCGCTGACGTCGCCGACCTCGACCTCGGCCCCGATGCCTATCTACTGCACCAGGACGACCTCAAGGCCGGAAGCATCAACGCGCTCAAGCACGGCATCCTGCTCGCTGATTGCGTGACTACAGTCAGTCCCACCTATGCGCGTGAGATCACCACCCCACAGTACGGCATGGGAATGGAGCAGGCGCTGGCGGCACGCGGCCAGGCAGTACGCGGCATCCTGAACGGCGTGGATTACGAGGAATGGGACCCACGCCGCGACAAATATCTGCCGATCCATTTCGGACCACAGGACCTCGCCCTCAAGGCCGAGCTCAAGCGCAATTTCCTGTTGCGCCAGAACCTGCGTCCCGTGCAGCGGCCGCGTGCCGCTGTTCGGCATCGTCAGCCGCCTGACATCGCAGAAGGGCTTCGACCTGCTCATCGATACCCTGCCGAAGCTGCTGAATGACCACGATGTGCGTGTCGCGGTGGTCGGCAGCGGCGATGCGAAGTACGAGAATTTCTTCCGCGGTCTCGCCGATCGCCATCGCGGGCATGCCTGGTTCTTCGGCGGCTACGACGAGTCGCTGGCGCACTGGATCGAGGGCGCCAGTGACGTGTTCATCATGCCGTCGCTGTACGAGCCCTGCGGTCTCAACCAGATGTACTCGCTGCGCTACGGCACCATTCCCATCGTGCGCCGCACAGGCGGACTGGCGGATTCGGTGGCGCACTTCGATCCGGCCACCGGCCAGGGCACCGGCATCGTGTTCAATGATTTCGACGCGATCGCCATGGGCTGGGCGCTCGACACCGCAATGCAGTGGTACGCCGACACGCCGTCCTGGGAGCGGCTGGTGCAGAACGCCATGCGCCAGGACTTCTCCTGGGAGACGCAGGCCAACGAGTACCTGAAGCTGTTCGCCGAACTACTTCAGCTTGACGCTGCCGCGCTCATCAAAGGGAATGCGCCGCAGAAAGCCGCTGGATAGGCTCACGTCGCCTACCAGGCGGTATTCCAGCGACTCCGCAGAGCCACGGCGCGACATGAGCTTGGCCAGGGTGCTGGCCAGATTCGCCGTGACCTGGACGTCGAACTCGGCCTCACCCTGCGCCGGAACCACGAAGGGAGCGCTGGCCTCGCCCTGGGCCAGCTCCGACTCGTTGACCTCGATGCGATAGGTGATGCCCTTGATGGGCAGCTCGCGGGCGTTGGGATTCATCACCCGCATGCGCACCAGCAGGCGCTGCGAAAACAGGTCGGCGCTCTGCACCTTCATCGAGACCAGCGACAGCTTCGGCGGCTCGAGGTCGAGAGTCGAAGCGCAAGCCGCGAGCATCAGCACTGCCAGCGCCGCGCCGGATCGCAGGCGCCGGCTCAGGTCACGGATGCCCATGCGACAGCATGTCGGGCGTCACCAGCACCACGCCCTTTTCGGTGACCAGGTATTTCTTCGTGTCCTCGCTGTGATCGAAACCGATGCGCGTGCCCGCCGCGATCTCGCAGTTGGCATCGATGATGGCGTTGCGGATCTGGCAGTCCGGCCCGATGCGCGAGTCGGGGAGGATCACCGAACGCTCGACCACCGAACGCTCTTCGACTCGCACGCCGGAGAACAGCAGCGACTCGCGCACCGTGGCGCCCGAAATGATGACGCCGCCCGACACCAGGGAGTTGATGGCGATACCGCGCCGTCCGTCTTCATCGAGCACGAATTTCGCCGGTGGTGTCTGCGCCTGGTAGGTCCAGATTGGCCAGTCTTCGTCGTAGATGTTGAGCTCGGGATTGACCCAGACGAGCTCGATATTGGCCTCGTAAAATGCATCGATTGTTCCAACATCGCGCCAATAAGACTGTGCACGGGTCTTAACGTCCCGAAAAGGATAGGCAAAGACCTGTAGCTTCTCGATGGCGTCCGGGACGACGTTCTTGCCGAAGTCGTGCTTGGACTTGTCGTCCGCCGCGTCCGCAAGCAGCAGGCGCTCGAGCAGGTCGGGGTTGAAGACGTAGATGCCCATGGAGGCCAGCGCCACATCCTTGCGGCCCGGCATGGGATCAGGGGTCGGCGACTTCTCGACGAATCGGGTGACGCGATTCCATTCGGTAACCGTGAGCACGCCGAAATCCTTGGCGTCCTCGATGGGGACCTCGACCACGCCCACGGTGATGTCCGCGCCCTTCTCCACGTGGTAGGCAATCATCGGACCGTAGTCCATCTTGTAGATGTGATCGCCGGCCAGCACCAGCACGTGTTTCGGCCGATGCGCATGCATGACATCGATGTTCTGGTACACCGCGTCGGCCGTACCGCGATACCAGTGGCTGCCGGTCTTCTGCTGCGCGGGAATCACTTCGACGAATTCGCCGAACTCGCCGCGCATGTAACCCCAGCCGCGGTGGATGTGCTGGATCAGCGACTGCGCCTTGTATTGCGTGAGCACCGTGATCTGACGGATGCCCGAATTGACGCAGTTCGACAGCACGAAATCGATGATGCGGAACTTGCCGCCGAACGGCGTCGCCGGTTTGCAACGGTGTTCGGTGAGTCCTTTCAGACGTTCGCCGCGCCCGCCCGCCATGATGACGGCGAGCGTTCCGCTCGTGAGCCTGCTCACGTAGCGTCCGGAAGTTGCGCGTGCTGGACGTTTTGCCATTGGGTCCTCTTTTTTTGAAGTATAGGGCCCGTGCTACCGTAGACGCATGCTCCATCGAGTATGCGTCGCGGCTGCTGTCGCGGCGCTGTCATTCGCTGACATCGTTATGGCCGCGCCGCCTGCAAAACCAGCCGCCGAAGCCGAGCGCTGGCTGCTTCGCCGCAGGCGGCGGTTACCTGCGCGCGCGCATGCGTGGCGCCCTGGATCTCGACCTGAACTGGAAGAACGCCGACATGCAATGCGAAGGCGGACCGCGGCCCCCGGGGAAGAACAACAAGAGCAATGGCATCCGCGTGAGCATCGGCGGCCCGGCGCGCGGTGACGACCATCGCGTGCGCCTGGTATTCGGCATCGCCGGGCGTGGGCGAAGGACGCGGCGGCGAGACCCTGCGTACCAATGTCACCGTCGTGTTCGAAGGTGAACAGCGCATCTTCGCGACCCAGGGCGACGACAAGTGCACCGTGGATTCGCTGACCCAGGAACGCGTCGAGGTCCTGGGGCCCGGAAAGTCGGTATATCGCGTGGTCGCGCGCGGTTTCTGCATCGGGCCTGCCACCGGACTGATACGCGATGAGCGGCTCGTCATCACCAGCTTCGATTTTGCAGGCCGGATCGAATTCAGCGACGATGACCGCCGTGCCATCACCCCTTCGAATCTAGTCAGATCCTGCGCCGCCGCATCGCCGCGTGGTGCTGCGTGGTTGCGTTGTCGTGCGCCGGGCTCGCGCTCGCGCAGATCGGCGCCGCTCGAAGACCTTGCGGCATTTCCGAGCGGCACACTCACGATCAGTGATGGCGGAAAAGGCAAGAAGGCGAAGCACACTCTCACCGTGTGGCTCGCGGATACGCCGCAACGCCAGGCCCAGGGCCTGATGTTCGTACGATCCCTGCCCGCCGAGCGCGGCATGTTGTTCGTTCACGCCGAACCGCGCGCGATCAGCATGTGGATGAAGAACACCTACATCCCGCTCGACATGGTGTTCATCGATCCGAACGGCCGCATTCAGCAGATCGTCGAGCAGACGACACCGCATTCGCTCGACCTGATTCGCAGCAATGCACCCGCGCGCGCGGTGCTCGAGATCGCCGGTGGCGAGGCCAGACGGCTCGGCCTGCACGCCGGCCAGCAAGTCAACCACCCCGCGCTGGAAGCCCGCTAGGCAATTGGTCGATACCGCGCCCATATGGGCTCGGCTATGATTCCGGGCCATTGCTAGGGAGAAAAAACCCCATGAAAAGAATCAGAACCCTGGTTCTCGGTGTTTGCGTTGCCGCATTTACGGCCACTGCCGCCTCGGCAGGCGCAGCTCCGGGCAGCTGGTACATCGCCCCCTCGATCAACGCGCTCTGGCTCGATGACGGACGCGAGGCCGACGACGACATCGGCATTACGCTGGCTCTGGGCCGCACCCTCAACGAGAACTGGGACGTCGAGCTCGGGGTTTTCGGTTCCGATCACGACCGCGCCGGCGACGACTCGCTCGAAATGCAGGGTTTTTCCCTGTCCACCAAGCGCGTGTTCTATCGCGAAGGCCGCGTGAATCCGTTCCTGAGCCTGGGCCTCGGGCGGGTGAAGAGCATTCTCAAGCCGGGTGTGGACGAGGACGACCTCTCGGCGATGTTCGGCGGTGGTCTGCTCATCGACCTCGGCCCTTCGCGCGACGACGGCAGCGCCATGCAATTGCGCGCCGACCTCGGTGCGCGCCGTGCGTCTGAGCGAGAACGACCAGTTCCCGCACGCAGTCGACTACGTGGCGGGTCTGGGATTGCAGTATTCATGGGGTGGCACCGTGACACGCCTGCCGGTCGATACCGACGGCGACGGTGTGACGGACGATGTCGACAAGTGTCCCGGGACGCCCGCCGGCACACCCGTCGATGCGACCGGCTGCCCGCTGCCGCAGGATGACGACGGCGACGGCGTCATCAACGAGAACGACAAGTGCCCCGGCACGCCGCCCGGCAAGAAGGTCGACGCGGTGGGCTGCGAAATCGACGGTGACGACGACGGCGACGGCATCCTCAACAGCGTGGACCAGTGCCCGACGACACCCAAGGGTGAGCGCGTCAACAACGTCGGCTGTCCGTTCGACCGGGAACTGATCCTGCAGGGCGTGAAGTTCGCGACCAACAGTGCGGAGCTGCTGCCCGAGAGCATGCCCATCCTCGAGAACGCGATCGCCACGCTCAAGCGATACCCGGAGGTCAACATCGAGGTCGCCGGCCACACCGACAGCCGCGGCTCCGACGCCTACAACCTGCAGCTCTCGGCGCAGCGCGCCGAATCCGTCCTCAAGTACCTGCGCGACGGCGGCGTCACCAATACGCTCACCTCGCGTGGTTATGGCGAGACGGACCCCATCGCCAGCAACGACACGGATGACGGCCGGCAACAAAATCGGCGCGTGGTGTTGCGCACGTTGAACTGACTCGGTTGTCCGCGAACGACGAAACGCTGTTAAAGGGACTGATCCAGCAGGCCGAAAGGGCCCAGGCCGCTGGACAGCGTGAAGAAGCGCAGCGCCTGCTGGCGCGTGCGGAGAGCATCTCGGCGAGCACACCCGCTGGTGCTCAATGCGCGCGCCATCGAACGGCTGCAGTCGGGCGACCTCGCGCGTGCACGCGAACTGCTCGAACAGGCCACGCAGCTCGAGCCGCGCAATCCCGCGTTGTGGATGAATCTCGCCACCGTGTTTCGCGGGCTGAACCTGCGCGACGAGGAGGAGCAAACGCTGGCCCAGGTGCTCAGGCTCGAGCCGCGGCATCTGATCGCGTTGCTCAAGAAGGCCGAGCTGCTGGAACTCAGTGGCAAACCCAAGGCTGCCGCGAAGGTCTACCAGAACGCGTTGCAGACTCTTTCGCCGCAGACGCGACTGCCGGTCGTGCTGCGCGATTTGCTCAACCGGGCAAACGAGGCGGTGCGTCGCAACGATGAAGCAATCGAGCGCGCATATCGAGGCGCAGCTGGCCGGTGTGCGCCAGCAATTCGCGACCTCCGAACTCGAGCGTGCCGACCACGGTCTCGCAGCGTTCCTCGGCAAGCGGCGCATCTATCATCCGCAGCCAACCTTCCTGCACGTGCCGAAGCTGCCGGAGTACGAGTTCTACGCCCGCGCCGATTTTCCGTGGCTGGCGGAGTTCGAAGCCGCCACCGCCGAGATCCGTGCCGAGTGCGAACGCGTGCTGCGCGAAGATTCCGGCGACCTCGTCCCGTACATCGATTACCCGGACGGGGTGCCCATCGATCAATGGGCGGACCTGAACAAGTCGCGGCGCTGGAGCGCCTTCTTCCTGTGGCGCGACGGCGTGCGCATCGATGCGAATGCCGACCGCTGTCCCAGGACCGCAGCGTTACTCGCCAAAGCGCCGATGGCCAACGTACCGGGTTACGCGCCCACGGCGTTCTTTTCCATCCTCGACCGCAAGTCGCACATTCCGCCGCATACCGGCGTCACGAATTCGCGCCTCATCGTGCACCTGCCGCTGGTGGTCCCGTCGAACTGTCGCTTCCGCGTCGGGTCAGAGACGCGGGAATGGCACGAGGCCGAGGCCTGGGTGTTCGACGACACCATCGAGCACGAGGCGTGGAACGACAGCGAGGTGCCGCGCGCCATACTCATATTCGATACCTGGCACCCTGCGCTCACGCGCGGCGAACGCGAGCTGATCCGGACGGCCGTGCCGGCCATCAAGGACTACTACCGAAGTGAGGGCGACGAGGTGCAGATTTCCGGAAGCGAAGGATGATCAATAGAAGCCTGATGAATTGCCTGATGAATGGCCTGATGAACCGCCCGATGGCTGCCGCGCTCCTGGGCGCATTGATGTTCGGACAGTCTGCCGGGGCCGCCGACGCCCTCCCGGAGCCGCTGCGCGCCTGCGCAGCCATGCGCAACGATATCGAGCGGCTCGCCTGCTACGACAAGGCCGTGGCCCATATCGAGTCCGGCTCAGTCGCCGCCGTCCCCGGAGAATATGTTCGGCGCCAGTACCGCCCTGGTCCCTGCCCGGAAAACCGAGCGCGAAACCAACGGCGAGGAACTCCAGCAGATCAGCGGAACCGTGGTTTCCCTGAGCCGCTCAGACGAGCGGACTGGTCACGCTGACCCTCGACAACGAGCAGGTGTGGCGCCAGACAGGACGCGGACGCCACTCTGACGATAAAAACTGGTGATTCGGTAACGATAAGTCGCGCGAGCCTTGGTACATTTCGCCTTGTGGACAAGAGGGGTCGTTCTTCGCGCTTCAAGCGCGTGCGTTAATAGGGTGATTCGAATGGCATTCAACAAGTTGATGCGTTCCGTGTTACTGGCCGCCGGCGCGAGCCTTGCTGGCCGCCTGTGCGTCCTCGCCGGCCGATGCGCCAGCGCCTGCCGCAGCACCGGCTCCGGTCGCCGCTCCGGCTCCGGCCGCTCCGCCTGCCGGCAGCCAGCCGTAGCAGCCGCTGGCCGCCTCGCTGGAAGCCAAGCCCGAGGCGGACGCTGCCTCGCGCTGGAGAAGAAATTCCAGGAAGCCGCCCGCAGCCTACCGGAAGGTCCAGAAGGACGGCAAGACGATGTACTGCAAGAAGGAAAAGCCGATCAACAGCACCATCCCGCGGATGCAGTGCATCACCGAATCGCAGCTGCGTCTGGAAGTCGAACAGATGGATGAGATGCGCGACCGCATGCGCAACAGCTCACGCTGTACGCGCGGCCCCGGCTGCAGCGCGGGCGGCTGAACGGCCTCACGTCGGCTGCTGGACTTCTCCCGGCAGCTTGAACCAGCAGTTGAAGGCGACGGTGATCCGCTCGCCTTCTCCTTCAAAAGGCTTCACGTCGTGAAGGACCCACGACGGAAACAGCACGAGCTGCCCGGGCTCGAACTTCACTGAGCGGATTCCGGTGCCGAACGGCCCACGGATGGCCGCGGTCGCCGCGTCCTGGTACATCGCGCTCAGCGTTGCGGGATTCACGAAAGTCAGCATGCCGCTGTCGGGCTTGTCGGCGTCGTGTTGCCCCGGTTCGACGCAGTACACCCCCGACCAGCTCGCCATCGGATGGTTGTGCAGCCCGAAGAAGCCGCCGCGCCGCGTCACGTGGAACCAGCAGTCGTTGAAGATCTGCATGCGGCGCATGGTGGCTTCGTCGTACTTGGTGAGCTCGGCAATCATTCCCAGCAGGCTGCTCCAGCAGAAGTTCTTCAGCTGCTGGACGCAGGGTTCCGGCGATCGAAACAGCTGGAAATTGCTCTCGAAGACCTGGCGGTTGCGCTGCGTGTAGGGCCGCGGATTGGCGTATTTCGCGCCCTCGGTCTCACGCTGCAGGAATAACGCGCGCAGCTCCGCGTTCAGCGCCGCGCAATTCTCCAATTGCGCGAAACCGAAGGGCACCGCGAAAAAAGGCTGAAGCTGAACCATCCTGCGATCCGGAAGATTGCGCATTCAGGCGCCGGTGTCCACACCACACGTATGCCGCCTGAAAACAAAAAAGAACGGCGGGCCGAAGCCCGCCGTTCCATTTCAAACAACCGATCTTTCGATCAGAAGTCGATCGTCACCGTCGCAAAGATCTGGCGACCCATCGAGTCGTAGACCTGTGCCCAGGTGTTGCCATTGCAAGGACCAGCCGGACAGTCGACCACACCACCCGACGGAATGATCGGCGGTGTCTTGTCGAGCAGGTTGTTGGCACCCACGCGGAACGTGAACTTCTCGGCGAAGGTCATGCTCGCGGTGAGGTCCAGGTAGCTGTAGGCCGGCACACCCGTGGCAATGCCATTGGCGTTGACCGCGCCCGACAGCTGCGGGTTGGTGCTCAGACGCTCGGACTGCGCATCACCGTAGTAGCGCCAGGTGGCCGCGATGTCGAGACCCTGCCACGGCGTACGCCAGTTGGTGCGGAACGTATGACGCCACTTCGGCGCCGGGATACCGCAGGTACCACCGTAGAAGCCCACGCAGTCATACGATCGGGAAGCCCGGCAGCGGCGCGTTGCTGTACTCGGTCAGGTACGTGCCCACCAGGTTGAACCCGAAGCGATGCTCGCCCGCGTTGAGCGTGTAGCTCGTCTGCAGGTCCACACCGGTGCGTGCGCAGCGTTCCCGAGGTTGAGGCTCGTGTCGATGATGTAGGCGTTGGTCGCCGACAGCCACAGCGAACCGAATTCGTCACGATGCATCAGGTCGCAGAACGTCCGCATCGCCCGTGTCGAGGCAGTTGGTGATGTACGTGTCGGCGTTGCCGCCGGCGGTGCTGCTGATCGTGTCTTCGACCTTGATGTCGAAGTAGTCGACCGCGATGCTGAGGTCGCCCACCGGCGGACGCAGCACGAAGCCGAACGAGATGGTGTCCGAGGTCTCGGGATCGAGTTCCGGATTACCACCCAGCAGGCCGTTGTACTGACCGGCCGGATTCTGCGGCACGTTGCCGTACTGTGCCCGCCGTCATGCCCGTGAGCGCGCACTCGGCCTGTGACGCTGGTCGGATCATTGTCCGCGATCCGCATCGCCCAGGTTGCCAGCGCAGGGATCTTCCGTGCCGTCGAGCGCGACCGACTGCGACGAGAACAACTCGCCGACGTTCGGCGCGCGGACCGCGCGCTGGAAGCTGGCGCGGAAGCGCAGGGCGTCGATCGGCGCCCAGTCCATACCCGCCTTGTAGGTGTCAGTGGTGAACCCGGTGCTGTAGTCCGAATAGCGGTAGCCCGCTTCGATGGACAGCGTCTGGGCGCCCGTCTTGCCCTCGATGAGGGGCAGACGCGCTTCGGCGAAGATTTCCGAGACGTCGAAGCGGCCGGTCACCGGCAGCGTCGCGCCACCCTGGCCGGAGAGGTCGCCGGTCCGGAAGGCTTCGTCCACCTGGAAGTCGGTCTTCTCCGAGCGGTACTCGGCACCGAAGTTGACCACGAGGCCGGTTTCGGTGCTTCCCAGCTTCACCGAGTTGGAGAAATCGGCCGTCATGTCAGCGTGCACGATTTCCGTACGCGCCGTGGCGCGCTGGAAGCCGGGCGTCTGCAGGTACGCAAGAGCCGCCGGATCGACGCCGCCAGCCTGCCAGATGTTCCACGGCACGCAGTTGCGCATCGTCGTTGCCGGCGTCGGCATCGGTGTTGACCAGGCAGGCGACGCCGCCCGCACCGTCCGTGCGCCGCGTTGAGCGCGAGGGCCGTGCGACGGGTCGAGAAGTCGTTCAGGTAGGTGCTGTTGCGCTTCACTTCGCCGTTCAGGTAGTAGGCGTCGTAGCTCAGGACATCGTTGATGTCGCCGCGCACGCCCGCCACGATGCGATACGACTCGTGACCGATGTCGTCCTGGCGTCCGCCACCTTCCGTGTTGCGACGTCCGATGAGGAGCTGGCCGAATTCATCACGGCCCGAGGCCGAATGTCCGCAGAACTCCGTGCGCATCGACGGCGAGAAGTACGGGTTGTTGCAGTTGACCGAGAACGTGGCCGCGCCGAGGAACGCACCCGAGGGCGCGATCTGCGCCACCGACCGGTCGTCCATGAACATGAACTCGCCGTACACGTCGGCCGCGTCGCTCAGCTTGAAGTTGCCGAACACGCCAGCGGTGTAGCGCTCGTCCGGACGCTGGAAGTAGTTCACCGGGCCGAAGTTGTACTGGTCGGTCGCGGTGAAGGGACGCATCGTGCCGTCGGGGTTGAACGTGCGACCGCCGCCAAGATTGCCCGGTCATCGGGTCTGACGATCAGGAACTGCGCCGGATCTGCCGTGCCCGAACCGCCGCAGGCGAAATCGGTGCCGGCGACAGCCAGGTTCAGCGTGCAGGAGCTGAAATCGAACTGGGCCTGCAGCACCGGGTCGACTTCACGATAGGTGGCGTAGAACGTCGCGTGTCCACGGCCTTCGGCGCCACCGATACCCACGGCGAGCGAGAAGTCCTTGGAGTAACCCACGTTCACCGAGCTGTCAGGCAGCGCGTTGCCGCGAGCTTCGTTCAGAGCCTGGGTCCGGTCGTTGTCGTTCGAGTGGCTGTAGAAGCTGTAGTTGTAGTCGAAACGAACGCCTTCGAACTCGTTGTCCATCACGAAGTTCACGACACCGGCGACGGCGTCTGCGCCGTACACCGACGATGCACCGCCCGTGAGCACGTCGACGCGCTTCACGAGCGACAGCGGAATCTGGTTGAGGTCGGCTGCGCTGCCGCCGTCCGGATCGCCAGGCATCATGCGCTTGCCGTTGACGAGCACCAGGGTGCGCTGCGAGCCGAGGCCGCGCAGGTCAACCGACGCGGTACCGTCAGAGGCGTTGGAAATGTTGGAGCCCTGCGCAGCGAAAGCCTGCGGGAGCTGGTTGAGAACGTCTTCGATGCGCGTCTTGCCGGCGATGTTCAATTCTTCGGCGCCGATCGCAGTGATCGGGCTGATGCTTTGAAGATTCGGGGCAACGATGCGCGAACCGGTAACGACGACTTCATCCATCGAATCGCTTGCGTCCTGCTCTTGAGCGAACGCAGGCGATAGTCAGAACCGCCGGTGTTGCACTCGCGAGGAGAGCAAGTCGGACGGCCTGCCGCACTGATAGGTGTTTAGCCATGACTGATCCCTATATAGGTTTAGAATTTGTTGCGCCCACCCGAAGGCCGGACGGGCAACAGGACTCAATTCCGAAGCAAATCTGTAAAGTGCGCGCGACCGCTATTCAGAACGCCTGAAGCAGCCGGCGCATATGCTTACGCTTTGTCTCGGCTTTAACCCCTGCAGTGCGGCGAAGCCTACTACAGCGTCCACGCAACAAACAACAGCGGATGCGACAAGCCGTTTTGGGGCCGGATGAGAAAAATTCATCCTTTTAATATCAATGACTTGAAAATTGCGCCCCAAGTACGGGGCCCCAAGTCGTTGTGCTAAGGCCACAGCTGCCCCGAGAAGAGGCAGCAGTTTCCGACACGCGCGAGGGGAAAGTTATGCTAACCGCCGCTGGAAGAGTCAGGCGTCTTGAGGGCAAGAACCGAAGAAGGTCACGCGCACGCCGCGAGCACGCAACGCTCGTGGCGACGCGCGGCTGCGCGCACTCACCGAACACGCGCTCGAGATCATCACGGTCCAGGACGCCACCGGCCGGTTTACATACGCGAACGAAGCCGTGGCGCATCACCTGGGCTACTCGGCCGTCGGAATTGTTAGGCCGCAACGCGCTCGACTTCCTGCATCCCGACGACGTCGAGGCGATGCGCGAGCGATTTCGCGGCATCCTCGCATCGCAGGACGATCAACCCGAGCGTCAATCGCTTCGAATACCGGTTCCGGCATCGGGACGGCCGCTGGTGCTGGCTCGAGAGCGTCGCGGTCAACGCGCTCGCCAATCCCACGGTGCTCGGAATCATCGCCCACTCGCGCGACATCACCCGCCGCAAGGCCAATGAAGCACAACCTGTCCGCTGAATCACGCCCGCTATCGCACCGTCGCGGACTTGTCCGCCGGCGCGGTGCACGAATACGTCATGAATGCGCAGGGCGTGTACGAACTGGAATGGGTGCTGGGCACCGAGCGCGTCTACGGCTGCGACGAAGAGGAATACCGCCGTCGCGGCTGGCAGAGCTTCCACGTCAGCGACGGTTGGGAGGCCGCAAGCATGGAGCGCACGCGGCGCTATCTCGCGGGCGAAACCGTGGAATTCACCGTGCCGATCCGCCGGGCCGATGGTCACATCCGCTGGGTGGAGGTAAAGAACCGCCCCATCGCCGATCCGGCCACCGGCAAGTTCACGCGCCTGGTGGGCGTCGCCGTCGATATCACCGAGCGCAAGCAGGCCGCCGACGCGCTGCGCGAAAGCGAATTCCGATATCGCACCGTGGCCGAGCTCACTTCGGGCTTCGTCTACGAGGCCACGCGTCGATGCCGACGGCGAAGCGCAGATCGTCTGGGCCAGTCCGGGCCTGGAGACCTTTTTCGGCGGCCAGTTTCGAAGAGCTCAACCGCCTCGGCTGGCGCCACGTGTTTTTCCCGGCCGATCACGCCACCGCCATCCAGCGCCGCCAGCGCCTGCGCATGGGTGAACGTACCGAGATCGAACTGGCCCTGAAGACACTGCGCGGCGACACGCGCTGGATCCATCTCGCCAATCAGCCCATCGTCGGGCTCGACGGCAGCGTCAATCGTTTCATCGGCGTGGTGCACGACATCACGGACCGCAAGACCAACGAAGAAGTCCTGCGCAGCCAGGCGCTGGCCATCGAGGTGATGCACGAGGGCGTGGTGCTGTCGGACAGCGGCGGCGTCATCCGCATGACCAATCCGGCCTTCGATCGCATGTTCGGCTTCGTCGCCGGTTCACTGATCGGCAAGCACCTGAGCCAGTTGCCCTGCGATCCGCCGCTGGACCGGCGCATCGCCGAGTTCGCCGACGAGGCCACCGCGCGCGCCGGCGCGCCGCTGGTGAGCGAGCTCACGGTGCGCGGTGCGCAGGATGGTGACGCCGCGTCTGTTCATCGAGGCGGCCATCACCTCGCTGGTGCTGCGCGGCGAGCGCTTCTGGCTGACCATGCTGCAGGACGCCACGGCGCGGCGCCTGCTCGAGCGCGAAGTGCTGGAGGCGAGCAATCGCGAGCAGCAACGCATCGGCAACGACCTGCACGACGGCCTCGGCCAGGAACTCACCGGCATCGCACTGCTGCTGCGCGGCCTCGAGAATCGCGCGGAGCGGGAAGCGCCGGCGCTGTCGCGCGTCGATCGAGGAAGTCGCGCTGCTGGTCAACGACGCCATCTTCACCACGCGCGCGCTGGCGCGCGGCCTGTCGCCCGTGACCTTCGATCGCGGCGGCCTGGCCCTCGCGCTCGAAGAGCTGGCGCGGCGCCTGTCCGCGATGTTTCACATCAACGTGCGTTGCGAGGCCGACGATTCGCTGGAACGCGGACTGGAATCCGTGAACGCCCTGCACCTGTATCGCATCGCGCAGGAGGCGGTGACCAATGCCGCGCAACACGGCTCCGCCGGCCAGGTGACGATCGAATTGCGCGCCGACGGCGAGCGCGGACTGCTGCGCATCGAAGACAACGGCCACGGATTCAATCCGGCCGTGCAGCAATCGAAGGGTCTGGGGCTGCGCATCATGCATTACCGCGCGCAGATGATGGCGGGCTCGCTGCGCATCGAGAGCGCGCGCTCACAAGGCACCATCGTCAGCTGCTGGTTCCCGCGCAGCTAAATGGGGACATGTGCCTCAGACTTCACTGACGTTAGCCGCAAAGGGGACGCGCCTGACGTGGCCGTCAGGCCTTTCGAATTTCCCCGACAGCGATCTTCTGGCTCCACTCGGCAGGCCCGGTCTGGTGCACCGAGGTTCCGTTCGCATCCACGGCCACGGTCACCGGCATGTCTTCCACGGTGAATTCGTAGATGGCCTCCATGCCCAGATCCTCGAAGGCCACCACGCGCGATGCCTTGATGGCCTTGGAGACGAGATACGCCGCGCCGCCCACGGCCATGAGATAGGCCGCACGATGCTTGCGGATGGCCTCGATACCGGCCGGTCCGCGTTCGGCCTTGCCGACCATGGCGATCAGCCCGGTCCTGGCGAGCATCAGTTCAGTGAACTTGTCCATGCGCGTCGCCGTGGTCGGGCCCGCGGGGCCGACCACTTCGCCGCGCACCGGATCGACCGGTCCGACGTAGTAGATGACGCGATTGCGGAAATCCACGCCGGGCGGCAATCCCTCACCCTTCGCGAACAGATCCGCGATGCGCTTGTGGGCCGCGTCGCGCCCCGTGAGCATGCGACCGCTCAGCAGCAACTGTTCTCCCGGCTTCCAGCTCTCGACCTCGGCGCGGGTCAACCCGTCCAGGTTCACGCGCCGCGCGTTCGCCGCCGGCGCCCAGTCGATCTTCGGCCAGTCGGCGAGTTTCGGCGGCACCAGTTCTGCGGGACCGCTGCCGTCGAGCGTGAAATGCACGTGCCGCGTGGCCGCGCAGTTCGGGATCATCGCAATGGGCTTGGACGCGGCGTGGGTCGGGTACTCGAGGATCTTCACGTCGAGCACGGTAGATAGTCCGCCGAGTCCCTGCGCGCCGATGCCGAGCGCATTGACCTTCTCGTACAGCTCGATGCGCAGCTCCTCGGTCTTCGACTGCGGCCCGCGCGCCTTGAGCTCGGTCATGTCGATCGGCTCCATGAGCGCTTCCTTGGCGAGCAGCATGGCCTTTTCGGCCGACCCGCCGATGCCGATGCCCAGCATGCCGGGCGGGCACCAGCCGGCGCCCATGAGCGGCACGGTCCTGAGCACCCAGTCCACCAGCGAATCCGACGGATTCAGCATCACGAACTTCGACTTGTTCTCCGAGCCACCGCCCTTGGCCGCCACCGTGATCTCGAGCTCGTCGCCGGGCACGAGCTGCGTGTGAATGACCGCCGGCGTGTTGTCGCGCGTATTCCTGCGCGTGAAATTCGGGTCCGCGACGATCGAGGCGCGCAGCTTGTTGTCCGGATGTAGATAGGCGCGGCGCACGCCTTCGTTGATCATGTCCTCGAATGACATCTGCGCGTCCCAGCGCAGGTCCATGCCCACTTTCGCGAACACCACCACGATGCCGGTGTCCTGGCAGATGGGCCGGCGGCCTTCGGCGCACATGCGCGAATTCGTCAGGATCTGCGCGATCGCGTCGCGCGCCGCCGGTGACTGCTCGAGTTCGTACGCCCGGCCAAGCGCGCGAATGTAGTCAGGCGGATGAAAATAGGAGATGTACTGCAAGGCGTCGGCGACGCTTGCGATGAGGTCCTGCTGCTGGATGACTTTCATAGAACTTCGAACTCAAAGCTGCAAACATTTTAGCGCGACGCGACGCGCAGGTTTGGGCTAAGTTTTCCCTCATGAACGAAAAGAAGAAGGTCGTAGTCATCGGCGGCGGCTTCGCCGGTTTGTGGGCGGTGCGGCGCCTGCGGCGCGCGCCGGTGGACATCACGCTGATCGATCGCCGCAACCATCACCTGTTCCAGCCCCTGCTCTACCAGGTCGCCACCGCCGGCCTCGCCGCGCCGTCGATCGCCGCACCGCTGCGTCACATCCTGCGCAAGCAGCGAAATGTCACGGTGCTCATGGGCGAGGTGCAGCACATCGACATCAGCGCGCGTCGCGTCACGTTTGGCGAACGCGGTATCGAATACGACTACCTGATGATCGCGAGCGGCGCGACCCACGCCTACTTCGGTCACGACGACTGGGAGAATTTCGCGCCCGGGCTCAAGACTCTCGACGACGCCTTCGTGATCCGCCGGCGGGTGCTGGATTCGTTTGAACGCGCCGAGGCCACGACCAGTGACGCGGAACGCGACGCCTGCCTGACGTTCGTTGTGATCGGCGGTGGTCCGACTGGCGTCGAGCTCGCCGGCACGCTCGCCGAGATCGCGCGGCATACGCTGGCGCGCGAATTTCGCCGCATCGACTCTCGCCGGGCGCGGGTGCTGCTCGTCGAAGCCGGCCCTCGTGTGCTGAGCACGTTCACGGAAAGCCTCTCCGACAAGGCGCGCGCCCAACTCGAGCGTCTCGGCGTGGAAGTCCACACCGGACATCCGGTCACCGAAATCGGCGACGGCATGCCTCACGTTTGCGGGACAGCGCATCGCCGCGCGCACCATCCTGTGGGCCGCGGGCGTCGCTGCCTCGCCGCTTGGCAAGCAACTTGTCCGTGATTCGGGGGTGCCGAGCTCGATCGCGCGGGACGCGTGCGCGTGGCGGATGACCTGTCGCTGCCTGGCCATCCGGAGGTGTTCGTGGCCGGTGATCTCGCCAGCCTGCAACAGGACGGCAAGCCGGTGCCCGGTGTGGCGCCCGCCGCCAAGCAGATGGGCAACCACGCCGCAGACAACCTGCTGGCGCGCATGGCCGGGCGCGCGACGCGGCCGTTCCGTTACAGGGACTGGGGTGCGCTCGCCACCATCGGCCGTCACTCGGCCGTGGCGCAATTGCCGCGCGTGCGCCTGTCCGGAATCCTGGCGTGGTGGTTCTGGCTCACCTTGCACATCTACTTCCTGATCGGATTTCGCAGCCGGCTCATCGTGCTCATCAACTGGGCCTGGGCCTATTTCACCTACGAGCGCGCCGCGCGCATCATTCTCGGCAACGAAAACCAGCGAGGCGACCATGGCAGCGAAGAAAAAGGCGGCGCCTAAGAAAGGCGGGAGCAAGCGGGCGCCGAAACTGGCGCCGAACGCCACGAAGCGCGGCCTTGCCGCCACCGAGGTCGCGCTTGCCCTCGATCACGCCGATATCGCGGCGGTCGTCGAACTGGTGCGCCAGGCCGGCGGCGCGCCGCTCGGCGCATATCGCGAACCGCTCGGCGGCCGCCCGCTGCTGCTGGCATCGTTGCCCTTCAGCGCGGTGCAGCCGACACCGTTTCAGCGCGACCTGTCGCCGACGCACGCCAAGCGCCTGGCCGGAGCCATCGAGGCGACTGCGGCATTTCTCGATCCACTCATCGTGGTGCGCGGCGAGGATGGCCGCTTCTGGACACCGAACGGCCGCCACCGGCTGGCGGCCGCCAAGGTCCTCGGGCTCAAGCAGATCACGGTGCTGATCTCGCCCGACGAAACACTGTCCTATCGCATCCTGGCGCTCAACACCGAGAAGGCGCACAACCTCAAGGACAAGTCCCTCGAAGTGGTGCGCATGGCGCGCAACCTCGCGAAGCGCGAACCGACACGCACCGAGGCCTCGCTCGCGGCCGAGTTCGAGGCGGCGGAGCTGCTCACGCTGGGACTGGTTTACGAACAGAACCTGCGCTTCGGCGGCGGCGCCTACAGCCCGGTGCTCAAGAAGGTAGATAGGCTGACCACCAGGCCGCTGCCGGTGGCGCTGCGTGAACGCACGGCGTACGCGTCCCGCCTGCAGGAGATCGACACCGAGGTGAAACGCATCGTCGCCGAACTGCAGGCGCGCGGCATGAAATCACCCTACCTGCGCAGCTACGTGGTGGCGCGTATAAACCCGGTACGTTTCCACAAGATGAAAGCCGGCGACAAAAAGCCGGTCATGCCCATCGCGCAGGCGCTGCTGCGCATGGTGGCAGCGGCGAAGAAGTTCGACCTCAACAAGGTGAACATGAGCGACCTCGCGTTCGTCGCCGCCGGCGCCGAATCGGCCGAATAGGCGGGGACAGGTTTATTTTCCTCCGCCCATGTGTCCGCGAGTGTCCGCAGCGGACACTTGTGCGGAAAATAAACCTGTCCCCAACTGCCTGGCGCTGCCGCTTCACGGCTGGTCGCAACTTCACTTCACTCATTGCAACCGAATTGCCCGGTCGCGCGTCTATATCAGCGTACCGATTGACACGTTTCAGACTCGCCTCTCACGCCGGCAAGCGATGAGTCAGGCACGCGAAATCGGCTTGTTTTCCGCTCTTACTACCGGAGGATCAGCCATGACTCGCTCGAACTATGGATTTGTATTGCGCCGCGCCTCAGAACGCGTGGTTGCCAGCCTGGGCGCCCTCGCCCTGACCGCCCTGATGCTGGTCAGCGTCAATGCCCACGCTGCTGCACCGCGTGCACTCAAGCCCAGCGTCACCATTTTGGTGCCCACGGTGACCATCGAAGCCGTGGACGAGGACTCGACCCAGCCCAGCGTGCGCTGATGCACCTGGTTGGAACGGCAGGGAACGCCAGCGATCAGCCTTCGAGTTTCAGGAATCCGGCTACGCCCGCCTGAAACTCGAAGCGCTCCGCCGCCAGCCCGTCCAGGGCACCCGCGGCGCCAGGATGAACCCGCGGTTCATCCAGACATCCCTAGCGATACAGCAGAATATCGGCGCGTTCCTCGGCCCACTCGGCCTCGTCGCGTGCCGCCAGTTTGTCGAGATCGGCGGGCGTTGCCGCCGGATCGTCCACCCACTGCGCGCAACAGCTCGCTGCCGTTGATCAGATCGATGGCCAGCCGCGACTTCTCGTATTCGTAATGAAAATCGCGCCACAGCGGATATTCGCCGCGCAGCCGGCGAATGCACTTGAACGCGCCGGCCATCAGCCGCCACGGCCGGAATTCAGCGTGGTTGTAGGCACCATCGTCGATGTGGATCTGGAATCCCGCGCACAACTTGCCGGAGTGTTTCTGGAACGTGGGCTCGAACCAGCAGGGCCGCAGGCGGCAGCCGCGCAGCCATGCCGGCACGATGCGATCCATCGCGGTCAGCAGTGAACGCGGATCGAGCCCCGGCGCGCCCACCACTTCCAGCGGACGCGTGGTTCCACGTCCCTCCGACAGCGTGGTTCCCTCGAGCATTACCGTGCCCGCGTATGCGCGTGCCATCGAAAGATTCGGCGCATTGGGGCTGGGATTAACCCAGCTGCGCTGACCCAACGGCCAGCCATATCCCGGCGCGGCTTCAGGCTCCCAGCCGCGCATCGGGATCACGCGGTAATCCACCGCCAGGCGAAAGTGGCTCACGAACCAGATGCCGAGCTCGCCCAGGGTGAGTCCGTGGCGCATCGGCATGGGGCCGGCGCCCACGAAACTTTCCCAGCCCTCGCGCAGCTTCAATCCCTCGATGGGACGCCCGGCCGGATTCGGCCGGTCGAGCACCCAGACGGTCTTGCCGTGCTGCGCTGCCGCTTCCAGCACATATAGAAGTGTGGTGATGAAGGTATAGATGCGACAGCCGACGTCCTGCAGGTCCACCAGCAGCACGTCGAAGTGATCGAGCATTTCCTCGGTGGGCCGCCGCACCTCGCCATACAGGCTGAAGACCGGAATCCCGTGCACCGGATCGCGGAAGTCCGGCGACTCGACCATGTTGTCCTGCTTGTCGCCGCGCAGTCCGTGCTGCGGACCGAAGGCCGCGGTGATCTCGATGCCGCGAATGTTGCGCAGCGCGTCCAGCGAATGTTCGAAGTCGGCAGTCATCGACGCCGGATGGGCCAGCAGCGCCACGCGCCGGCCTTCGAGCTCACGCTGCAGGTTGATATCGCCTAACAGGCGATCGATTCCGAACTGGATCACGCGCATCCCTTCACGGGCGCAAGGTACCAAAGGTCACGCGAGCGCCACCAGAAAACTGTCGGTCAGATGAAAATCGGGTTTATCCGCCCCATGTCTGAGCGCCCAGTATGACAGTCCCCGTTCGCGGTCTTCGATCACGGCCGTCAAACCGAGACGCAGTCCGCTCCCGGCATGCGAGCGCATCAGCCATCCGAGGTCGAGCGTCGCCGTGAGCGTGAAATCGGCCGCGCCGGTTTCACTGGTGATGACGGGCGCGCCGGCTTCGACGATCGGACGCATGCCGGCGCGGTAGCCCATGAAGTGATAGGCGGCCCAGGCGCCCGAGGGAGAAAAGTTGAACTCCCAGTATTCGGGTGAACCGGCAGCGGCGACGAATGCCTCGAAGCAGGTGTGACGCCACAGACCATCGGCGCGCACGGACGCCGCCGGCGCTGGCAATACCAGGGCGCCGATGTCGCCCGACAGCCGGAAATTCAGTTGCAGGCAGTCCTGCTCGCCACGTGCGACCTCGACCACCAGCCGTTCCGCGGCGGTCTGTGGTGACGTGGCGTGCGGCGTGAGTGGGTAACGAGATGTTCCGGAGACGGCGCTCATGCAGGCGCGCAAGCATACGCCGCTTTGCAGCGTCTGTTCCGGGTTCAGCGCGGCTCGTTCAGCGAGAGCAGGAAACTCCGCAGGTCGTTGCGTTCCGCGGTAGTTAGTGGCGCGCGCCGCAGGCGCGGATCGGCGGCCGGGTCGGCCGCGAGCCGTTCGTACTGGTCGAGCACGGAACCGAGCGTGGCGAAGCGCCCGTCGTGCATGTAAGGCGCCGTGGCCGAGAGATTGCGCAGGGTCGGAACCCGCACCGGCTTGCCCGGTGCCGGTGTCGGCGAACACCGCTGGCCGCGGCCGGTTGTTCGCGATCGATCCAGGGTCCCGCGAAATTGATGCCGCCGTGGCAGGACGAGCAGCCGGCTCGCGGTGAGAAGAACAGCTCCATGCCGCGCTTCTGCGCGGCATCGAGCGCCTGGTGTTCGCCGCCGAACACGTAGCGATCGAAGGCGGAGCCGCCGGCCAACAGCGTGCGTTCGTAGGCGGCGATCGCGCGGATCACGTTTTCCATGGACACCGGGCGCGGCTCGTCCGGGAATGCCGTCGCGAAGGCCGGCGCGATCGCCGGGTCGGCCGCCAGTTCCTGTTCCAGCCGCGCCTCGCGCCCGGCGAGGCCCAACTCGGGCGGATGCTCGTTGAACATCGGCCCGCGCATCTGCTGTTCCAGCGTACGCACGCCGGCGTCGTTCCATCCGAGTGAGGCGCTGTAGGCGACATTGAACAAGGTCGGCGCGTTCAGCTCGAGTGCCGCGCCAGTGACGCCGCGCGAACGCGCCCGGCCGTCGGTGAAGGCGCGCTCGGGGGCATGGCAACTCTGGCAGGAGAATTGCCCATTCATCGACAGGCGCGGGTCGGCGAACAACTGCGCGCCGAGCGCCACCTTGGCCTCGTTCATCGGATTGTCGGCAGGCACCGCCGGTTCGGGAAATCCGCGCGGCAATTGCCAGCTGTATCCGCCGCCGGACGCGGCCGACGGACAGCGCCATGGCAACACCCACGGCGCCGATGCCGAACTGCTGCGCGCACGCGACTCCTCATCTGCGCATCCCGGCTCACCAGGCGGCGCTGGCGCCTTCGCGCGTGAGTCCCGCCGTCTGGCTGGCGATGGCGCTGCGCTCGCTCACCCAGGATGCGAACGCATCGAGCGATGCGCCGTCGACCGGACCCGGATTGCCACGATGTTCACCCACCCATGTCTGCATGGCCGCGAGTAGCTGGGCCGCGAGTTTGCGGTTGCCGGCAAACAAGGCGAGGTAGGCCTGCTTGGCATCGTCCAGGCGATTGAGTCCCAGGTAGGCATGGCCGCGGTACTCGATGGCCTCGGCATAGCCCGGCTTGAGATTGAGCGCGCGATCGTAGGCGATCAGCGCTTCCTGGTAGTTGCCGAGCTTGCGATTGGTATAGCCCGACGTAGTTCCAGGCTTCGTACATGGTCGGATGGAGCTCGGTGGCGCGCGTGAACTTCTTGAGCGCGCTGGCGTAGGCGCTCCTCGCCTTGTCCGCGGTCTTCTGCTGCTTTTTCGCATCAGTTTGCCGCGCCGCGTCAGCAGCTGAGTTCATCGCCCTTTTCGACGCCCTTGCACGCCGGCGTTGTAGGCCAGGCGCGCGGTTTCCTCCGGCGAGCGGGGTTCGAATTGTGAGGCGCTGCCTACCGCCACCGGTGGACGGCATGCTGCCGCCGCCTGCCCCGAAAGCGGTCCAGCTCGCGGCCAGCAGGATGCTCATGGCCACAGGTTTGAGAAAGTTGCGCATGGTGGGCCTCCATTTGAATTGGATGTGGTTCGCCAGGATGAGTAACTGGCGCGATGGATGCGGTTCCGGACCTCGCGCGGGCCGTTCGCATAATCGCCGGCAAAGGAGAAACCCATGAAAACTGCACTGCTGAGCTGTCTGCTCGCTGGTCACGTCTGCCGGCGTTCGCGGCCGATCCTACGCCGATCGAGAAGTCCGTTGCGAGCCCGGAACGCACCGCCGCCGACCGCGAGCGCGACAAGCGCGACAAGCCCGCCGAGGTCATGGCATTCGCCGGCGTGCAAGCCCGGCATGGTGGTGGCGGACATCTTCGCGGCCGGCGGTTACTACAGCGAGTTGTTAGCCGGCGTGGTGGGCCCGCAAGGCAAGGTGCTCGCCGTCAACAACGTGCCCTATGCCACGTATTCGAAGGACGACATCAAGGCGCGCTTCACCGAGGGCCGGCTCAAGAACGTCGAACGCCGGCTGGTGGAAGCCAGCTACATGAACATCGCGCCCGAAGAGCGTCGACCTCGTGGTCATCATCATGGCCTACCACGACGCGTACTGGATCGACGAGAAGGAAGGCTGGCCCGAGATCAACACCGACGGCTTCCTCGAGTCCATCAAGCGCATGCTCAAGCCCGGCGGCAAACTACTCATCGTGGATCACAATGCCGCGCCGGGTACGGGACGCGAAGCGGCGAGCAAACTGCATCGCCTCAACGAGGACTGGGCGAAGAAGAGCATCACCTCGCACGGCTTCGTGTTCGAGAAATCCTACGATGGCCTGCGCAATCCCGCCGACCAGCTCGACAAGATGGTCTACGACCCGGCGGTGAAGGGAAAAACCGATCGCTACGTACACCTGTACCGCGTGAAGTAAGCGGCGCCGGCCGGCGCGTTCTATTTCAGGTCGGCGCGTGCCGCCGCGACTTCGGCCGCGGTAACGGCAGAGGCGCCGCCGCCGAACTTCGCGCGGATGTAGCTCAGGATCCCGGCCAGATCCTCGTCGGAGAGCTGGCGGAATTCCGGCATCACATTGTCGACCGCGCCGTCCTTGCGTTCGGCGCTGCCGAAGCCGCCCGTCATCACGAACAGCGCCAGCGCACGCGCGTCACCCTTGACCCATGTGCCGCCAACGATGGGCGGCTGCATGTTGGGCACACCGCCACCGTCGGCCTGGTGACAGGAAAGGCAGTGCCGCGCGTAGAGCCGCTGGCCTGGCGGACGTGGATCCGCGTTCGCAGCAGGTGCCACGGCCGCAGGAGTGGTCGGTGCGCTGGACGACGCTGGCGGGTCGGCCGCCATGGCGCACGCCGCGCCATTGCGGCCGCGACGGCGGCCACTGCGCGGACTGCGCGGACGCCAAGGTGCTTCATTTCCCTGTGTACGAGATGCGCCAGATGCGCCCTTTCTGCGAATCCGACACGTACAGCGATCCGTCCGGGCCAACGGCAAGACCCACCGGGCGGTACTGCGCGTTGCGCGGATTGTTGTCCGTCATTTCGCCGGCGAAACCGTCGGCGAAGACTTCGTACTCGCCGCTCGGCTTGCCGTCCTTCATGGGCTGGAACACGACCTTGTATCCGGCCTGCGGTTCCGGCGCGCGATTCCAGCTCCCGTGGAAAGCAATGAAAGCGCCGTCCTGGTACTTCGCGGGAAACTTCTTGCCCGAGTAGAACAGCAGGTCGTTGGGCGCCCAGTGCGCCGGATAGGCCACCAGCGGATCCGGATACTTGCCCGCCTCCGGCTCCTTCTTCGCATCGCCGCCGTATTCGGGCGCGACCACGCGCTTGCCGAGCTTGGTATCGAAGAAGGAATACGGCCAGCCGTAGTTGCCGCCGTCGACGATCTTGTGGAATTCCTCGGCCTGGCGCGTGGCGTTGTCCTCGGCGTTGTACAGCGCCGGGAACAGCGTATCGAGGGAGTCGCGGCCATGGATCACCGAGTACAACGCATTCTGCGAGGCATTCCACTCGAGCGCGACCGCGTTGCGCATGCCGGTGGCGAAGCGCCGGCCGTTCGCCGGGGTCTGGTCGGGCTTGTTGCCGTCGAACACCCAGACACCGCCGTAGTTATCGAGGATCGGGCAGGGATTCCGGCCCAGCGAGCCTTCCTGGCGGTCCTTTTCCTGGCAGGAATTCGATGGCGCGCCGACGTTCACGTACAGCGTGCCCTTCGAATCGAGCGCGAACGTCTTGTCGGCGTGCTGGCGTTCCTTGGGAAAGCCGGACACCACCGTCTGGCGCGCGCCGGACGGCGCGAGTTCACCCTTTTTCAACGGGTAACGGTACACGCCGACGTCGTCCGAGACGTACAGCCAGTTCTTGTAGATGCATGACGCCGGTGCCCTGCACGTCGCCGAACTTCGCCGTCTCGTCGACCTTGCCGTCGCCGTTCTTGTCGCGCATCGCGACCAGGCCATTGCGGCTGGCGAGGTAGATGTCGCCATTGGCCGCGACCGCGAGATGCCGTCCGGCGCCGAGCCCCTCCTGCACGACCGTGGCGGAGAATCCGGCAGGCAACCGTGAGACCGCCATCGTCGGCGGCCAGGGCGACTCCGCCGAGCATCGTGACCGACAAACTAACTACTCGAGCGAAACACATGGTGCGCATGTCCGGTTCCTTGCAATTCCTGGGTTGATGGCGGGCCGCGCATGCGGCGCGGCAGCGACCGGGGTGCGGTTACAGGTGCACACCTCCGGCCGGGAGGGCGGATAGTGCGGGGGAATCCGCGGCAGTGCAACGGCCGTGCCACGGTCCGGCGCCGGCACATCTCGCGTCACGGATCTGCCGCTCGCATCAGAACTGTCTGACGCGCATGGCAGTGGGGCGCATAAAGCGAAATATGTGCAGCGCGCGAGCCGCAGTGCAGGATTCCTCGCCGTCCCGCGTCTTGTTTGTCAGGGCGCCTTCCGTGCACTATTCGCCACCGCCCGAGTCACAAACCTCCGTATGCCGCCACTCGTCGATCCCGTCAATCGAACGCGTGCTCGCCGAATTCGAGCGCCGCGCGGAAGAAGAACAACGCCGCACCAACTTCGGCGCCCCCGGCACCAACCTCGACGACCTGCTGCTGTCGGTGGGGCGCGAAGCCGGCATCCTTCTCTATCTACTTGCAAGCGGCGCCGGCTCGCGGCGCATCCTCGAGCTCGGCACCTCGTACGGTTACTCGACCGTGTGGCTGGCCGCGGCGGCGCGCATCACGGGCGGCAAGGTGCTGTCGCTCGAGCTGCGGGATTTCAAGATCGAGCATGCGCGCCAGGCGCTGACGCGCGCCGGCCTGTCGACGCGTGTCGAGTTCCACGAAGGCGACTGCCTCGACACCCTGAAGAACCTGCCCGGTCCCTTCGACTTCGTGCTGCTCGACGTGTGGAAGGACCTCTACCTGCCCTGCTTCGAGCTGGTACATCCCAAGCTCGCGCCGAACGCCATCATCGTGGCGGACAACATGCTGTTGCCGGAGATCGTGCGCCCGCAGGCCGAGGCCTATCGCGCGCGGGTGCGCCAGGCGGGCGACCTGGACTCGGTGCTCCTCGAAGTCGGCAACGGCATCGAGATCAGCCGCAAGCGCTGAACTTCACGGCAGGCAACGACCGCGCCACCAGCACCACGAAGAATGCGTAGAACAGCGCCATGGCAACCAGCGCCAGCCGCCGCCACAGCGGCGGCCGCAGCGCCTTCGGCAGCACGCGAGTATTCAGATACAGCAGGTGCAGCGACGCGATCACGAAGATCACGCCCGCGATGTTCGCGCCGATCTGCAGCAACATCATGGGCTGCGTGAGCTTGAGCGCGATGATTCCCCACACCACCACCAGCGCCAGCACGCTGTAGTACACGGCGCGCACATCGCCGCCGCGCCAGGCGCGCACCCGCGTGCTTCCGGTCCACAGGATGTCGGTGACCGAACGCGTCATGCCTTCGACGCAATCGAGCTGCGTCTTGAAGAGAATCCAGGCGCCGAGCGACGCCACCAGCAGTCCCAGCCAGGCGCCTGCGGTGGCGCCAATGGTGTTGGCCAGCACCGCGCTGATGGCCAGTCCCTTGATGTCGGTGCCCGGCGCGACGAAAGTCACGTACAGAAGCGCGGGCAGCATCATGCCGAGCAGCGCGCCGACGAAAAAAATTCCCCATTGATCGACGCGCACGATGCGCCACCAGCCGCGCCAGCGCGCCTGGTTCTCCGCGTTGGCCTCGAACATGAACCCGGTATCGGCGGCAACCTGACTGCGTTCGCCGCCGACCACGCCGCCGATGTGGCCAACGCGGCTTCCCATGCCATAACCCTTGTCGCGCGCCCAGTTCGACAGCGTGAGGTTGAGCACGCCGCCGCCGCCCGAATAGCCCACCAGCGCGCCCAGCAGCACGATGTCGACGTTGTCCGGCAGCAGGCTGAAGCCGCCCTGCGCGGTGTTGAAGCCGATAGAATCCAGCGAGCGCGGATCCCCAGGTCGGCGCCGGCACGTAGATCAGCGCCAGCATCAGGAAGCCGCCGAGGATCACCGTGACCAGCACCCAGTTGAGGAACTCCAGCGTGCGCGCGATGCGTTTGCCGAGCAGCAGCACCACGACGCAGGCCAGGAACGTGGCGACGCCGATCAGGTAGATAGTCAGCGAATCGGCCGGCGGCGTCGCGAGCTTCCCCAGGAACACGAAGAAGATCGCGCCGGCCGCGGTGGCCGCCCAGGCCGGCCAGCCGATCTGCAGGAAATACAGCAGCGAGTAGAACACCGACCAGAAGACCTTGCCGCCCGGCGTACGCATGAAACCGGTGACCACCGGCTCGCCGGTCGCCACCGTGTAGCGCATGAGCTCGGTGTTGAAGACGGTCTGGAAGAAGACGGCCACCAGCGTCACCCACAGCAGCGACAGCCCGTGTTTCACGAAGGTCGCGGGACCCAGCAGGAACTCGCCGCTGCCGATCGAGACGCCGAGCACGATGACGCCGGGTCCGCAGACGCCGATCCAGCCGAGGCCCCGGGGTTTCGGCGGTTCCGGCAGATCAGCCGGTTGTCCATGGCGCAAGATTGCTCCGCGAACTTGCTGCCTCGATTCGTTCACCGCCCCCTCCCTGTTGGACCGACGTCAGGTTTGCTAGACCCCGATGACATGACCCCGGGGCACCGTATCCCAAAACCGGCTGTCCAGACTTGCGTGCAAGAATGCCTGCATCGGAGCCGAATGCCGCTGCAGAATCGCGTCACGCCTTTCGGCGACATCGTCGCCATCGAACAGCGCGGCCTGTTCACGGGCAATCGCGGCATCATCCACGATCCGGCCACGCGCACGCTGCTGAAACGTCGCTGGACTAACAAGGCCTGGATCATCTGCGCCTGTGATTTCCGCGGAGTGCGCCGCAAGGTCATGAGCCGGCGCAGCTGGACCGAGCTGTTCTTCTTCGACGAAGCCATCGCGCTCGCGGCCGGGCATCGGCCCTGCTTCTTCTGCCGGCGCGTCACCGCCACGGCTTTTGCCGCGGCCTGGGCGGCCGCACGCAGGATCGCGCATATTTCGGCCGCGCAGATCGACACCGTCCTGCACGCGGAGCGCCTGCGCGGCGGCGAGAAAAAAATTCATTCCCTGCGCGCCGCACCCGGGTCGCTGCCCGACGGCGCCACCGTCGTACTGTCAGGTGAGGCCTACGTGATCGCGCGAGGGCCTGGCATTTCGCTGGACGGCAGCTGGTTACGAGGCGCCACGAGTCCTGAAGCGACGCCGATGGACTGCTGACACCACCGTCGACAGTCGCGACACTGCGTGCCGGTTTTCGCTGCGTCCTTCATCCGACATTGCAGGCGCAGATCGACGGCAATGGCCGACAGGAGCGGTCGCGACCGGTCCGACGTCCCCGATCGCCGACCGCCAAGTGACTGTTTGTAGTTAGGTCGCGAAACGCTGTCGCCACGTTGCGTCGCCCGGTTGCGGCATTGTCGTTGCAGTGCGACCGGCAGCCGGAAAATCCCCGTGCGCGCGCCGCAATTCGCCGAAGTCCGCTGGCACATCACTTGCAACTTCATGGACTCGTGGCCTGCGCCGGGCCGAAGCATCCCTTCGGGCGTCGCGGCCGAGTGACTGGATGTTCCAAGAGGAGACGAGACATGAAAGCAAGCAGGACAGTGATCGCCGTCGCCATCGCAGCCGCGCTGCCGCTGGGCGCCGCCATGGCGGCCGACAATGATCAGTATGGCAAGGAGAAGGACAAGTCCACGATGCACGATTCGAGCTTCAAGAAGCTCGATGCCAACGGTGACGGCCGTATTTCGCAGGCCGAAGCGGCCGCGGATTCCACCATCGTGTTCTCCAGCGCCGACAGCAATGGCGACGGCTACCTGGACAACGATGAATGGAAGGCGAGCTCCAAGGGCAGCGCCAAGCCCCAGCCGCAGTCCATGCCGAGCGACTCAACCGCGCCAGCCGAACCGACTGAGCCCACCGAACCGGCAGGCACTCCGCCGCCCGACACTGAAACCCCGCGGCAATAAGTTTTCCGCGAATCTTTGGCGGTGGGCGCCCGCGCGGCCGCAAGGCCGCGCGGGTTTGTCGTTATCGGATCAGCGACTCAGGTGATGCGCGAGAAGCCGCCGGACTGACCGCTTCCCGGACCGCCCCTGCCGCCACCACCGCTGGAGCGCGCGCCGCGCGCAAATCCGCCGCGGCTTTGCGAACCCTGGCCACCACCACGCTTGTTACCGCCCGGGCGCTTGCCATGCGAATGCGGTGAACGCGGCTTACCGTTGCGCGTGTCCACGACCGCCGCCGCCATGCGGACTGCGGCGGCGCTTCGGAATTCCCGCCGCCCTGCGTACCCTGCGCGAGGTACGACTCGTGGTTCGCGGTGCCCGCTGCACGCGGCTGGCCGCCTTGTCGCCCGCCACCGTGACGGCCGCTGCGGGCCGATTGCCGCGGGGACCGCGATGTTCGGGGCGCCGGCGCGGATCCTGGTGCGGCTGGTGACTCGCCGGTACCCGATTCCGCACGCGGCGTATGCGTGCCTTCTTTGATTTCGAACTTCGGCGCCGGCACGAATTCGACCTGGCGCTTGAGCACCTTCTCGATGTCGCGCAGCAGCCCACCTCATCGGGCGAGACCAGCGAGATGGCCGCGCCAGTCGAGCCGGCACGCGCCGTGCGGCCGATGCGGTGCACGTAGTCCTCCGGCACGTTCGGCAACTCGTAGTTCACGACGTGCGGCAGCTCCTTGATGTCGAGGCCCGCGCGCAGCGACTTCGGTGGCCACCAGCGCCGTGATGCGATTGTCCTTGAAATCCTGCAGCGCCTTGACGCGCGCGTTCTGGCTCTTGTTGCCGTGGATGGCCATGGCGTTGATGCCGGCGCGCTCGAGCTGCTGCGTCAGGCGGTTGGCGCCGTGCTTGGTGCGCGTGAATACCAGCACCTGGTGCCAGTTGCCTTCCTTGATGAGGTGCGCCAGCAGGTGGCGCTTGTGATCCTTCGGCACGCGGTAGGCGCTCTGCTCGACCTTGTCGGCCGTGGCATTGCGCGGCGTGACCTGCACGGACACCGGGTTCTTCACGAAGCGGCTCGCGAGGTCGCGGATGTCGTCGGAGTAGGTGGCCGAGAACATGAGGTTCTGGCGCTGCTGGGGCAGCATCTTGAGCACGCGCTTGATGTCGTGGATGAAGCCCATGTCGAGCATGCGATCGGCTTCGTCGAGCACGAAGATCTGCACGTCGGCGAGCGACACGGCGCGCTGTTCGCACAGGTCGAGCAGCCGGCCCGGCGTCGCGACCAGGATGTCGCAGCCGTGGCGTGCCTTGTCGATCTGCGGCTTCTCGGAGACGCCGCCGAAGATCGCCTGCGATGCGCAGGTCGACGTACTTGCCGTAGTCCCTGACGCTCTGCTCGACCTGGGCGGCGAGCTCGCGCGTCGGGGTCAGCACCAGCGCACGCGGATTGCGCGCGCCGCGGGCGCCTAACTTCTGCAGGATGGGCAGCACGAAGCCGGCGGTCTTGCCGGTGCCCGTCTGGGCGCCGGCGAGCACGTCTTTGCCCGCGAGTACTGCGGGAATGGCTTCGAACTGAATGGGGGTGGGAACCGTGTAGCCTTTGTCGGCCACGGCACGGAGCAACTCGGGCTTGAGCCCGAGAGTTTCGAATGACATGAAATACCTTTGAATTTTCGGAACGAGACTCGCATTGCCTCGGGCTTCAGCCCGGGCTGCGGTCATTAGCGAGAGAATTTGCGAATCGACTGCGTTACTCCTTTCTCTTTAAAGGGAACGCTTTCGGACTTGCATGCTTGAGGGGGCGATGACCGCTCGACCCTGCATAAGCGGGCGCGACTATACAGGTCGAGGTCCGCCGCGCAAAGCCGAACCTGTAAAAGTGCCAAATGGCCCGGAAAACCGCCCTGCGGCTGCCCGATGGTAGGCTCGCACGCCCATGTTCAAGTGGATCGTCTTCGGCCTGGTCGCCGTCATCGCCGTCGCGGTCGGCACCTGGTGGTTTGAAGTCCATCGCACCGAGTCCGCGCTGCTCGAGCAACCGGTTTACCGGGTACTCAAGGAACACAATCGCCCCCTTTTTCAGGACCTCTTCGAAAAATACCGCCTGTACCAGCGCGGAGAGGAGAGCCACGAGCGATTCGTCAATTTCGCGAATGCCGAGATCAGCAAGGCTGCGACCATTGCCCTGGGGCGCGCCTCGCAGGATTCCGTGCTGGCACTGGTCGGGGACATGGTGACAACGGCGAAGAAGCTGCAGGCCGCACCCGGCGATGCCTGCTTTCGCTTCTGGTTCCCGAACGTCGCGGGTGCCCCGGATGTGGCGGCGTCCCTCGACGCGAGCTTCGCAGGCGCGAACCCTCGATCTCATGGCCGAGGTGATTCGCAGTGCGGCGGATAATCCCGTCGCCGCCGCCCGACGCCGAGAGCGTCAAGGAACAACCTGGCGAACGTCGTCAACGCGATCTACGAACAGTATGGCGCCGACGCGCAGATGCTCGCGCATGCCGACGACCCGCGCGCCGACCGCTCCAGGGTTTGCACCATCACGATTTCGCTGTACGAGCGAATCCTCCAGCTACCGCCCGCCGAAGCGAGTGATCTGATCCGCACCATGGCCCCCACGGGCTGAGCGCGGCCACCGGGTTCGGCGACTGGATTACTTGCGGGCCTGGTCGACGAGGAACAGGTCGGTGAGCAGCGCGCGCAGGTGGATGGACGCGTTGAGATTGTCGACCAGCAGCGAGCCGATGGCGCCGCAGTCGAGCACCAGTGCCGATGGCGCCCTGCGCCACGGCCGCATCGCGTTTCACGGCATCGAGGAATACGCCGCGTGCTGGCTGCATGCGCGCGCGTCGGCGCGCGGCATCGCGCTCTCGAGCAGCGGCGCCAGTCCATCGAGCGCTGCGTACATGCTTCTCCAGCGTCTGCCGGATCGGCGACCCGGACTCGTCGGTGCGTCCCTGCGCGGCGTACGCGAGGCAGAACTCGTATCCCGCCTCGATGGCCTCGAGGCGCTGGTCAAGCCAGTGTCTTGTCACTCATTTATGCGTTTTCACGTGGGATCGTCTTTGCGCTGGCCGGACCAGCGATGCGGGGTCATGAAACTCCGCCGCTTCGGCGCGCGTCATCTGCCCGCCGATCATGGCACGCAGGTAGGCGCGTTTTTCCGGCAGCAGCGAGAAATAGATGTGCGCCATGGTGAGCGTGAGGATCAGCAGCGCCGACGCGCCGTGCAGCACGTAGACCACGCCCCAGGTCGAGCCGTCGAGCAGGTAGGGATCGCGCTTCCAGAGCGGCGTGTCCACCTTGGCGAGCATGATCACGCCGGTGACCGTCGCCACCAGCACCGCGGTACCCAGCGCCGCGTGCATGAGCTTCTGCGCCAGCGTGTACTTGGCCGCGCGGCGCCCGGCGCTGGCGTCGCGAAAGTCCCGCGCGCCAGATCCACATGCAGCGCAGGCGCTGGAAGAAACTGGCGCGCACCAGGTGAAACAGCACGGCGGCGGTCAGCACCACGCCCGTGATCCAGTGCAGCGGCACCCAGGAGAACTTCAGCCCGAGGATGGGCAGGAAGGCGCTGGCCAGCAGCAGCAGCACTGCCAGCGCCGTGATCCAGTGGAACACGCGGTCGATGGGCGCGTGGCGGGTGATCAGGGGACTGTCCCCATCCCGACGAGGCGGTGGCGCCACAGGCACCTGACTACTCACGACGAAGGAGGGACTGTCCCCGTCTTCGCTGCCTTTCCGCGCAGCGTGCGCCACACCAGGTGACCCACGATGAACGCGAGCCCGAGCGCCGAAGGCCACGGGCAGCAGGTCCCAGGACATGCCTTCCAGCGTTTCCTGGCCCCAGGCATTGCGCGTGATTCGGAAAATTTCCATGTCGAGCGTACCAAGAATGGGGTCAGGCACCATTTCCGAAGCGGAAATGGAGCCAGTCCCCCTAACTATCGCGCACCGCGCGACGCACCAGGTTCTCCATCAGCGGGAATCTTGTAGCCGTTGTACTGCACCGGCGGTTGCGCCCTGGCTGGCGGTGCGGCCGGCGATCAGCGCGGTGTCTTCGTTCTGCGGCTGACCGATCACGGCCTGCTCCACGGCCTTCAGCCGCCGCGGCACACACTCGACCGCGCCGCAGACGATGCGCGCATCCTTGATGGTGCCGCCGTCGATGATGCATGGCCGACGGCCACGTTCACCAGCGCGAAATCCCAGGTGGCGCGGTCCGTGACCTTCTCGAAATAGAACTTCGCGCCGGCCCATTTCTTCGGCAAGCGCACCGCGGTGACGACTTCGCCGGGCTTGAGGATGGTCATGCGCGTGATGTCCACCGCCGGACCGATGAAGAATTCCTCGGCCGGCACCACGCGCTCGCCCTGCGCCGCCGGCGATGACGATGGCGCCCTCGAGCGCCACCACCGCCGGCGCCACGTCCGAAGGCGTCACCGCGATGCAGCGCGCGGCGCCGAACAGACAATGCTCGCGGTTCTGGCCCTGCGGCGTGTCGGCGTAGCAGGTGTTGCCGCCGGCGCGGTAACAATCGACGCCGGCGCGGTAGTACCAGCAGCGCGCGTCCTGGCAGAGATTGCCGCCCAGCGTGCCGGCGTTGCGGATCTGCGGGCTGGCGACGCGCGCCGGCGGCGCGCGCCAGCACGGCTGTACTTCGCCTGCACCAGCTTCGTTCTCGGCGATCTCGGTGAGCGTGGTCAGCGCGCCGATCTCGAGCCCGTCCGCGGTCTCGCGCACGCCCTTGAGCGCGGCGATGCCGGTGATGTCGATGAGCGCCTCGGGCCGCTTGGCGCGATCCTTGAACCAGTCGTAGCTGTCCTGGCCGCCGGCGAGCAGCCAGCTCTTCTCCACGTCCTTCGGAAAGGTTGAGCGCGCCCTCCAGCGAGTCGGGCTGGTAGAGCTCGAACGACGGCATCATGTCGCGGGACATCGTGCGAGCTCCTTATTGGGTGTTGATGCTGAGCGGCTTGCGCGGCTGCGGCCGGCCCGCCAGGTGGTTGACGATCATGTCCGGCAAGCACCGGCGTGCGGTTGAACACGTGTCCGCCCAGGGCATCGGAGATGGCGCACAGCAGCGCCGACGGCCGAGGCACCCAGCAGCGGCTCGCCCACGCCCTTGGCGCCCACCGGGTTCGACGGATCCGGCCTTGTCGACCGCGTCGGTGAACATCTCGGTGGGCAGATCCAGGTAGCTAGGCGGCTTCTGCTGGTGGAAGCCGACGTTGGCCGGCAGGCCGTTCTGCGGGTCGTACACCAGCCGCTCGAGCGTGGCCATGCCGAAGCCCTGCACCGCGCCGCCCTTGATCTGCGTGGCGAGGCCCATGGGGTGGATCACCGTGCCGCAGTCGGCCACCGACACCAGGTCGACGATGCGATGCATGCCGGTTTCGAGGTCCAGCTCGATCTCGATGAAACAGGCGGCGAAGGCCGCGGGCTGCCCGGTCCAGGGCAGGTTGTCCTTGGCGACGCCGATCAGGCCCGGTGCCCGCGAGCGCCGTGGCCGAGGCCTGCGTCATCGGGATTGATGTCCTTGGGCAGCTCGTGGCCGTCGAACTTGCCGCCCAGCGCGATGGCGCGCTTCGCGGCGTCGCCGTAGCTCAGCGACTTCGAGGGATTGGCCTTGCGCGAACACCTTGCTGCCGTCGACGTCGTAGTCGTCCGGCTTGCCGCCAAGATCCTGCGCGGCGATCTCCTTGAGCTTGGCCAGCGCATCCTGCGCGGCCACGTAGTTGGTGCGCGTCATGGTGTACGAGGTGTTGCTGCCGAACTGGCCGATGTTCCAGGGCAGGTTCTTGCGGCTGTCGCCGCGCTCGATGACGCAGTTCTCCCAGTCGACCTTCAGCACCTCGGCGGCGATGCGCGAAGTGCCCGAATGCGAGAACGTGCCGAGATTGCCGACGCCGGTGTGGATGTGCAGCTTGCCGTCGGGCTTGATGCACAGCAGGCCGTCGAAGCCGGCAAAACCCGGCGGGATGAAACGCCTGGCCGACGCCGATGCCCGTCACCTTGCGGCCCGTTCTTCTGGCCACTCTTCTTCTTGCGCTCGTCCCAGTTGAACCTGGCGCGGCCCTTGTCGAGCGCTTCCTTGATATAGGCGCTGGTGACCGGACCTCGCTTGCCTTCGTCGCCGCCGGCCAGCGAGCCGTTCACCGGGTTGTTGCGCTTGCGGATCTCGACGCGATCGATCTTGAGCTCGCGCGCCGCGCGATCGACCAGCGGCTCCATGATGCAGGCCAGCTGGTTCTGGCCCGGGCCGCGCTGCGCGCGTGCGCGTCGGCGCGTTGCAGAACACCGGGACGCCGCGCCAGCGCATGGCCTTGGGCTGGTACACCAGCGCCAGCGCATCGCCGAAGGCGCGGAAGTCCCAGAAGCTGATGTGCGCGCCGGAGTCCTGCACCACGTACACGTCGGCGGCCAGCAGCTTGCCGTCCGCGTCGAAGCCCAGCTTGATGCTGCCCTGGAAGCCGTTGCGCGCCGAACCGAGGTAGTACTCCTCGGCGCGGCTGATGCGCATCATCACCGGCTTGCCGATCTTCTTCGACAGTAGGCCGGGATCACCATGCAGGGATAGGCCGAGCCCTTGGAGCCGAAGCCGCCGCCGCAGTATTCGGCGATCAGCACCAGTTCCTCGGGCTTGATGCCGAGCATCTGCGCCAGCGGCGGCAGCGCGAACGACTGGCTCTGCAGCGAGGCATGCACGAAGCACTTGCCGTTCTGCCAGTAGGCCATGCAGCTGCGCGGCTCCATGCTGTGATGCGCGAGCGCGGCCGTGACGAAGCGCTCCTCGTACACCACCTTGCACTGCTTGAACTGCGCCTCGACGTCGCCGAAGTTCCATTCCTCGGCGGGCTTGCCCATGGGCAGTTCTTCGCCCTGCTTCACGCGCGCGAAATCGGCGGCGGTCCACTTGATCTTGGCCGGGCGGCAAGCCCGGCCAGCGTGCCGATGTTGAAGCCGTCGCTGCGCGCGTCCTTGCCGCCGGGAAACAGGCTCTCCAGCGGATCGAAGGTGAACGGCAGCGGCTCGTAGTCGATCTTGATCTTCTCGATGGCGTCCTCGGCGGCCTGCTCCGACTGACCGCGGCCACGGCGAGGATGGGCTCGCCGACGTACATGGGCTCCTTGGTGAGCGAGGGCGCGAAGCCCGGCGGGCCGGCCGGAATGTCGTCGGCGGTGAGCATGCCGAGCACGCCTTCCATCTTGAGCGCCTCGGCGGCGTCGATGTTCTTCACGCGCGCATGCGGCATGGGGCTGGTGAGCAGCCTGCAGAACACCATGCCGTCGGCGCGGAAATCCTCGGCGTACTTGGCCGCGCCGGTGACCTTGGCCACCACGTCGTGCGGGATGAAGTCCTTGCCGATGTGCTTGAAGTTGGCCATCACGTGGCTCCCTGCGCGTCAGCGGCCGCGCGCATCACGCCGTTCAGATAGTTGTCGTAGGCGCCGCAGCGGCAGAGATTGCCGGACATGGCCAGCCGCGCCTGGTCGCGCGTGGGTTTCGGGTTGTGCTTGAGCAGCGCCACGGCGGACATCACCTGCCCGGGCGTGCAGAAGCCGCATTGCGGCGCGAGCTCGTCGACGAAGGCCTTCTGCACCGGATGCAGCTCGCCATTCGGCGCCGGCCAGGCCTTCGATGGTCAGCACCTTGCGGGTGCGCACGGTGTGCGTGAGCGTCGAGCAGGAGTTGTAGGCGATGTCGTCGATGATCACGGTGCAGGCGCCGCACTCGCCCCGGTCGCAGCCGAGCTTCGTGCCGGTGAGCCCGAGCTTGTAGCGCAGCGTCATGGCCAGCGTTTCGTTCGGCAGCACGTCGACGCGCCGCACCTGGCCATTCACGTTGAGGGAGATGAGCCGTTCGACGCCGCCGGCGGCACGCCCCTTGCGGCCGCAGCCGGTGAGTCCGCCGTACAGGTAGGCGGCGGCGGACACCGTCGCCCCCGAGGCGATGACACGTTTGATGAACTCGCGCCGCGAAAACCCTGGTGCTCTTTCGGGGCTGCGTCGGCTGCGGTTGGCTGGCTCATGCTGGCTTCCTTTAACGGACACGCGGCGCGGACGAGTATAGCCGCCCGCAATCACGCGCCATCCATAGTCCCGGTCGATGTTAATAATTCGTAAGGCTGCGAACTCAACCACCCGTGCTAACTTGCCCGCCTCATGCACCTGCTGCTGATCGAGGACGACGCGGAAGCCGCCCGGTTCCTGGCCAAGGGCTTGCGTGAAAGCGGCTACGTGGTGGACATCGCGGCGGATGGGCGCGAGGGCCTGTTCCGCTCCACCGAGGGCAGCTACGACCTCATCATCGCCGACCGCCAGCTGCCGCATTTCGACGGGCTGTCCATCGTGGCCATGTTGCGCAAGAACGGCAAACACACCCCGGTGCTGATCCTGTCGGCGCTGGGCTCCGTGGACGACCGTATCGAGGGCCTGCGCGCCGGCGGCGACGACTACCTGACCAAACCTTTCGCCTTCGGCGAATTGCTGGCGCGCATCGAGGCCCTGCTCCGGCGCGGCAACCTGCCCGAAGTCACCACGCGCATCCGCGTCGCCGACCTGGAGCTCGACCTGCTGGGCCGCAAGGTCGTCGCGCGCCGGCCGGCCCATCGATGTGACGTCCAAGGAATTCCAGCTGCTCGAGTTCCTGGCGCGGCGCGCCGGGCAGGTCGTGACCCGCACGATGCTGCTGGAAGCGGTCTGGGACCTGCACTTCGATCCGCAGACCAATGTGATCGACGTGCACATCAGCCGGCTGCGCTCCGCCGTCGACAAGGGCTTCGAACGCCCGCTGTTGCACACGGTGCGCGGCGCCGGCTACGTATTGCGCGATGGCGGCTGACTTTTCTGCTCCCGAACGGCCGGCGCGCGAACCGGCGCTGCGCATGTCATCGGCACGCCTGGCGCTGGTGTACACCGCGCTGGTCACCCTGATCACCGCGGTGCTGCTGGCCACGGTCTATCTAGTGACTCGCAGCGCGCTGGAACGCGAAATCGCCGCGGTGATCCGCGCCGAGGTCGACGACCTCGGCGACGACCTGCGGCTCGGCGGCGTGGAACGCGTGGCCGCGACGCTGCGCCTGCGCGCCGACAGCTGGGGGCGCACCGGCGCGGTATTCCTGCTGACCGACGAGCAGTTTCGCCCCGTGGCCGGCAACCTCTCCTCCTGGCCGCGCGACATCGAGGCTCCGGCGACCTCCGACCGATGGTCGAGTTCGAGATCGCGGCCGCAGGAGCGCGGCACGACGGTGCTGCACCCGGTCGAAGGCGCGCATCGAACGGCTGGCGAACGGCTACTGGCTGCTGGTGGGCGCCGATACCAGCGAGCGGCAGGAAGTGCTGCGCAGATTCGGGCTGGCGACGCTGTGGGGCACAGTGCTCACGGCCGCTGTGCGTGTGGATGCTGGGCGCCGCCTATGCGCGGCGCACGGCCCGCCGCGTGCGCGAGTACGCCAACACCTGCGAGACCATCATGCAGGGCGATCTCACCCAGCGACTGCGCACCGACGGCTCGCGCGATGAGTTCGACGCGCTGGCCGTGGCGGTGAACGCCATGCTGGATCGCATCGAGGAGCAGAACACCACGCTGCGCGCCGCCTTCGACAGCATCGCGCACGATCTGCGCACGCCGTTGTACCGCCTGCGCGTGCGGCTCGAAGAGGCGCAGCTGCGCGCCGGACCGGCGCGCGGAATCGCAGAGCGAGACGCAGGAGGTGATCGCGCCGGCGCTCGAGGATCTCGATCGCCTGCAGCGCACGCTCACGACCCTGCTCGCCATCGCACGCGCCGAAGCGCAGGGTGTCACTACGCACGACGACCAGGTGGATCTCGCCGAGCTGGCCGCGGGTCTGGTGGAGTTGTATGCGCCGGGCATGCGCGCCGCCGGTCTCGATATCACACTGGAGGCGCCCGGACCTGCGCTGCTGACCGGCAACCGCCAGCTGCTGGCGCAGCTGATCACCAACCTGCTGGAAAACGCGCTCAAGTACGTGCCCGCCGGTGGCCACGTGCGGGTGCGAGTCGAGAAAACGCCGGGGTCGGTTTGTTTGAGCGTGGCGGACGACGGACCTGGCATCGCCGCGGCGGATCGCGAAGCAGCCCTGCGTCCTTTCGTGCGCGTGGGTGATGCCGCATGCAAAGGCCACCGGCAGCGGCCTGGGACTGAGCCTGGCGGCGGCCGTGGCGCGACTGCACCGTGCGCAATTGACGCTCGCCGACAATGCGCCGGGGCTCGATCGTCCGCTGCGAGTTCCCCTGTCGCCGCCAGGAGTGCGCTGGCCTAGCTATTCGTCCGCTGCGAAACTGCTGCCCGGCGCGATGCGCCAGTCGGTGTCGCACAGGTCACTTGGGACACCGACGGAGCGGGGGCGAGCTGGGCACATCGCGCCGGGCGCAGCAACCGAACTGATTTACGTCAGCCGGCCTTGCCCTCCTTGCACTCCTTGACGAATTTCTTCTCCTCTTCGCCCGTGAGCTTCTTCGCCTTCGCTTCCTTTTCGCAGTGCGAGGTCGAATGGTGCTTCGCGGTGGAAGAGGCGGCGGGCGTGGCGCTGCCGGCCGGCGTGGCGGTGGGCGTCGTCGCTGCGAACGCGGCGCCGGCGCTCAACAGGGCGGCCAGGGCGAGGCTCGGGAACAATTTCATGGCTTGATACCGCGGGTGGCGCTGCCGATTGCAGCGAGGAACATTGTGGTCCCCCGGCCCTGAGGCCCCGATGGCGCCCACGTTAAGAACGCGTCATTTCGCTGCGAGTCGAGCCACCAGGCGGGCGATGGCGCTGAAATCCCCGCAACGGAGGTTCCCATGTCGATCGTGCTCTACCACGGCGGCGCTGCTGCCAATTCGCTCAAGGCCCTGCTGCCGCTGTTCGAGAAGAAGGTGGACTTCAAGAGCCACCTCATGGCGCTGATCAACTTCGAACAGCACGAGCCGTGGTTCGTGAAGATCAACCCGCGCGGCCAGGTGCCGGTGCTGGTGCACGGCGATCGCGTGCTCGATGAGTCGACGCTCATCAACGAATACGTCGACGACACGTTTCCGGGGCTGCCGCTCAAGCCCTCCGACGCCTACGGCCGTCACCAGATGCGCATCTGGACCAAGTTCGTCGACGAGTACTTCTGCCCGGCGCTGTCGTTCCTCGGCTGGCACGCCATGATCAAGAACGCGGTGGCGCACCTGTCGAAGGACGAGTTCGAAGCCAAGGTCGCGCGCATTCCGCTCAAGGAACAGCAGGACAAGTGGCGCGAGTCCGCCGACGCAGGTGTGGACGCCCGAGCAGCTCGCCGACTGGCGCCGCAAGGTGAAGACCTCCATCGAGCGCATCGAGAACGGAATGCTGGGCACCTGGATGATGGGCGAGCAGTTCACGCTGGCCGACGTCAGCTGCTTCTCGATGCTGATCAACATGCCGGTGCGCTACGCCGACATCGTCAACGAGAAGGATATCCCGAAAGTGATCGCCTGGTATGCGCGCATGCTGGAGCGCGACTCGGTGAAGCAGGCGCTGGCCATCGGTCATCCCGGCTCGCGATTCGTGCAGGCCAAGGCAAGCTAAAGGGGACAGGTTTATTTTCGCAGCGAAAATAAACCTGTCCCCTACCTATGACTGCGCGAATCATCGACGGCAAGGCCGTCGCCGCCAAGCTGCGCGTCGAATACCGCGAGCGCATCAAGACCATGGTCGCCGAACACGGCATCGCGCCCGGGGCTCACGCGTGATCCTCGTGGGCGAGGATCCCGCCTCGCAGGTCTACGTGCGCAACAAGATCCGCGACTGCGCCGAGGTCGGCATCCGCTCCGAGCTGATCGAGCTGCCGGCGACGATCCCCGAAGCCGAGCTGCTGGCGCGCATCGACGCGCTGAACGCCGACACCGACGGTGCACGGCATCCTGATCCAGCTGCCGCTGCCGCAGCACGTCGAGATCCGCAAGGTGCTGGAGCGCATCTCGGTGGACAAGGACGTCGACGGATTCCATCTCTACAACGTCGGCGGGCTGGTCACCGGCCACCAGGTGTTCCCGCCCTGCACTCCCTACGGCGTGCAGAAGCTGCTCGAGCACGAGAACATCGAGCTCGACGGCCGCAACGTCGTGGTGGTCGGCGCCAGCAACATCGTCGGCAAGCCCACCGCCATGATGCTCATGCAGCAGGACGCGACGGTTTCCATCTGCCACAAGAAGACCCGCGATCTCGGCGCAGTACACGATGCTGGCCGACATCCTGGTGGTCGCCGCCGGCGTGCCGGGCTCATCATTCCGCAGATGGTGCGCACCGGCGCCGTGGTCATCGACGTCGGCATCAACCGCCTGCCCGATGGCCGCATCGTCGGCGACGTGGACTTCGAAGGCGTGCGCAAGAAGGCGTCGTTCATCTCGCCGGTGCCCGGCGGCGTCGGCCCGATGACGCGCGCCATGCTGCTGCACAACACCCTGGTGTCCGCGGAACGCACGCTCAACGGCGACCGGACTAACTAACGGTGCCGGAAAATGGGGACATTCCTATTTTCGCAGTGGTCGTCGGAAATTCGAGACGTCGCGCTGCGCGAACTTTCGGCGTCCCCATTTCCACCAAAAGCTTCACCCGTCGCAGGTGCAACGCCGGGATTGGCGCGCCATCGCAGAACAAACTGACTGCGCGTCAATGGTGCAGAGCGAATAAGAACATGCACTTACGCCATTTCCACCGGAATGGCACGCGCCTTGCTTTACTCCCGGCATCGCAGCTTTGTGGCTGAGTCCCTGGGTGATCCAATGGAATGCGTACTCCTTCACTGAAGGCCATCAAGACCTTTCAGATCGCCGCCAAACATTCGAGCTTCGCCGTCGCGGCCGATGAGCTTTGCATCACGCCGTCGGCGGTGAGCCACCAGATCAAGACGCTGGAAACGCAGCTCGGCCTGCCGCTGTTTTCGCGTAGCGCCCGCGCCCTCGCGCTCACCGACGCCGGCGCGCGCTACCTCGAGCAGATAGACGATCTGTTCATGCGGCTGGAAGCGGTCACCGAACAGCTGCGCGCGCGCTTCGGCCGCTCCAGCGTGCGGCTGCACGTGCCGGCGTATTTCGCCAGCGAGATGCTGCTGCCGCAGGCTCTCGGAGTTCTCGAAGCTGCACGACGGGCATCGACCTGCGCATCGAGACGCAGGGCGTGCACGGCCGCGCGCACGCGGCCGAAGCGGACATCTCCGTGGTGGTCGGCTCGGGGCCGTGGAACAGGGCCTGATCGCGCACCCGCTGTTCGCGCAGACCATGGTGCCGGCGTGTTCGCCCGAGTTGCTCGCGGAAAAACCGGTGATTCGCTACGAAGATCTCAATTCGCACACGCTGCTGGTGCACGAGGCGCGCCGCGACGACTGGGATCGCTGGGCCGCGAACGTCGGCATGAAGACAGCTGCAATCCCGCGCAGATCGTGCGCATCGATTCGATGTCGGCCGCGACGCGCGCCGCGGAGAAGAGCATCGGCATCGCGCTGCTGCCCGCGGAGCTGTCGCGGCGCAAGTTCGCGAGCGGTCGCCTCATGCGCGTGTTCGATGACGAACTCGTGACACAGGAGAACTACACATTATTAGTGCGCACCGAGGACGAAAACCGTGACGACATTCGCGCGTTGTGCGCGTGGTTGATCGAGTCTTGCCGCAGCGGTGAGGAAAACTGATGGCTGCGCCGAATCTTCTCGTTTGTCGGCGCATGGCACGCGCGAGTAGTTTGACGATCGTGGAAATCAATTCTCAGGAGTGCAACATGATTCGTCGAACATTCAAGTACACCACGATGGCCGCGATGATCGCCTTCGCCGCCAACGGCAATGCCGGCACGGCCACGGTGTACGCCCGGCGCTGGCCGCATGCAGCAAGGCGCTGGTCGAAACCCTCACCAAGTCGGAAACGCTGCCGGCCTACACGGTCAAGGCGCCGAGCAGCTCGCGTCGAGCATCATCGACCCGAACTCGTTCACCGTGCTGGCGCACAGCAAGAAGACCAAGGAGTTGCTCGCCAAGGCTTCGTGCAAGGCGACGCCCGCGGGCGAGATCGTTTCCTTCAAGGCGATTCCGGTGAAGAGCTGAAAATCAAGCCGAGGAGCGAACTATCGAGCTCAACCAGAAAAACGGCGAGACGCGGACACCGATCCCCCTATCCCCCCTCTAAGGGGAGTCGGTGTCCGCTCTCGGCCTGCCGGTTGTTGCCATGATCTCAGGCACAATACGGCCCGATGTCGACCCCGCCGGAAACGCGTACAGACCAGGCTGAGTTCCCGTCCCTCCCTCCCCGAGCGCCGCAGGTCGCGGCACGCTGGCGGCGTTACCTGGGCATCCTGCTCATGCGCCTCTCAGGCTGGCGAATCGCGGGCAACATGCCCGACCTTCCCAAGGTGCTGATGATCGTGGCGCCGCACACCTCGAACTGGGATTTTTTTCACGGCTTCAGCGCCTACCTGACGCTGCAGCTCGACACGACCTGGCTCGCCAAACACACCGTTTTCTTCTGGCCGCTGGGCATCCTGGCGCGCCGCTTCGGCGGCATGGCCATCGACCGCTCGCGCGGCGGCAACATGGTCCGCACCTGCGTGACCGAATACGGCCGGCGCGAGCGGATGTGCATCACCATCACTCCCGAAGGCACGCGCAAGCGGGTATCGGAATGGAAGCAGGGCTTCTACTACATCGCGAACGAGGCCAACGTACCCATCGTGCCCGTGGCGTTGAATTACTCGAAGCGCCAGGTGGTCATCATGCCGCCGTTCGTTCCGACCGGTGACGCGGCCGCCGACCTGCCGAAGATCAAGGCGCTGTACTCGGCCGAGATGGCCAGGCACCCGGAGAATTTCTGACGCTCCGGATGGAAGAATTCAGTCGGTGGTCCAGATCACGCGCGTCTGCTGCCAGTTTCCGTCATCTGCACGCGCGTAGAACCACCAGTATTTTCCCTTGCTCGCCAGGGCCGCGCCGCCGTCCTTCGGGGTCACGGTCTGGGAGTACGACCCACGATCGAAAGCCTTGTCGCCGTCCACCTGGATCTGGGTGCTGGCGTACTGGATATTCAGCTGGTACTGGCTGAAAAACTGCCGCATCAGCTCCACGCTGGCGTCCCTGCCGGTGACCAGCTTGGCATTCGGCGGCTGCACCACCACGTCGGGAGCGGCGACCTCTTCGAATACCGAGGCGTCGCCCTTGAGCTCCGCCTCCAGGATGCGCGCGCGAATGTCCGCGAGAGCGGCGCGATCTTCTTCGGAGTTGGGAAAGTCCCCGGCGGTCAGGCAGCCGTTCAGTGCGAAGCAGAGCGTGAAGACCGCGAGTTTCGCCGCGAGAACGTAGTAGCGCATGTAACCCCCTGGTGGTGCTGATGGGTGCCGGACTGGCCGCCCGGCCGGCCTGATCGCGCGCAAAGCTTACTGCCGGGGGTACGCGGCACAATAAGATCATGGGCCATGGCATTCCACATCCTGGTTCTGAGTGTTTCGGCGGGCGCAGGACATGTTCGCGCCGCCGAGGCCATCTGTTCCGCCGCACGCGCCGCCAAACCAGCCGTCCGGGCCACGCACCTGGACCTGCTCACGCTGGTGCCGCGGGACTTCCGCAAGCTCTACGGTGAGTCGTACATCAAGCTGGTCGAAAAGCTGCCGCAGCTCTGGTCGTACCTGTATGCGAAGAGTGACCGGCCTTCGCGCGACACGCTGATCGGAAAGCTCAAACGTGCCGCCGAGAAGCTCAACACCCGCAAGTTGAACGCCGAAATCGCGCGTCTCGCACCCGACGCCATCCTGTGCACGCACTTCCTGCCGGCCGAGCTGTTGTCGCGGCAGCGCAGCCGCGGGCCGGCGCATTGCCGCCGATCTGGGTGCAGGTGACAGACTTCGATGTGCATGCACTGTGGGTGCATCCGCACGTGGACCGTTACTGCGTGGCCAGTGACGAAATTGCCTTCCGGCTCGCCGATCGCGGCGTGCCGCACGGGCGCATCAACGTCACCGGCATTCCGGTCATGCCGGAGTTCTCCGCATCCCTCGAGCGCACCATGCTGCGCGGCAGAGCTCGGCATCGACGCGGAAAAATTCACCGTAGCTGATGATGGCGGGCGGTGCGGGCGTGGGTGCGCTCGACGACCTGGCGGCGCGAATGCTGGAATTGCCCGGAAGACCTGCAGCTGATCGCGCTCGCCGGCCGCAACGCGGAGCTGCTGAAGCGCCTGCAGGCCCTGGCACGCAAGCACCCGGGTCGCCTGTTTCCGCTGGGATTCACCACCACGGTGGAGCGCGTCATGACCGCGGCGGACCTGGTCGTGACCAAGCCCGGCGGGCTCTCGGTATCCGAATGCCTCGCCAAGCGCAAGCCCATGCTGCTGGTGTCGCCCATCCCGGGCCAGGAAGAACGCAACGCCGACTATCTACTCGAAGCCGGCGCGCGGTCAAAGCCGCCGATGCCGCTACGCTGGTCTTCAAGCTCGGCCGCCTGCTCGGTGACCGTGCGCGCCTCGCGGCAATGGGTGAGGCGGCGCACAGAATCGCCAGGCCCGATGCAGCGCGCCAGGTGCTGGCGCTAATATGTGCCCAGCCATGAAACGACTCACCGCCATCCTGCTGGCCGCGGCCCTCGCCGGCGCCGTTTCCGCGCAGACCCCCACGCCGCCGCCGGCGAACGCAGCCGCGGCCGTCGACAAGCGGCGCGCAATGCCCGCTGGGCGTCGCCGATCTCGCTCGAGGGCGTGCCCAACCTGCACCAGATTTCGCCGACTCTCTACCGCAGCGAGCAGCCCACTGCGCTCGGCATGCAGGAACCTGGAGAAACTCGGCATCCGCACCGTCATCAACCTGCGCTTCTTCAACAACGACAGCAAAGAAGTCCAGGGAACTTCGCTGCGCACCGAGCGCGTCAAGATCCTCACCTGGGACATCGACGACGAACACGTGGTCGAAGTCATGCGCATCCTCAGGAATCCGCAGAATGGTCCCTACCTGATCCACTGCCAGCATGGCGCCGACCGCACCGGCCTCATGAGCGCGATGTATCGCATCCTCGAACAGGGCTGGACCGTGGATGAAGCGCTGGCGGAGCTCACCGAGGGTGGCTATGGCTACCACTCGATCTGGTCGAACATCCTGCGCTACGTGCGCTCCGCCGACGTGGAAAAGATTGCGCGCCGCGATTGGCCTGCCGGATCAGCCCGATGGGTTCGACCAGCACCGTCACCGCCAACTGATGATCGGCGCCGCCGAGAATCACGCCGCGTAGCGGCGACACGTCACCGAAATCGCGTCCCCAGGCCACGGCCACGTGGTCGGTACCGGCATAACAGCCGTTGGTGGGATCGAACTCTATCCACCCGTATGGCGGACTCCACACCGCCACCCAGGCGTGCGATGCGCCGTCGCCGACCAGGCGCGGCGTGTCCTTTTCCGCGGCAGCCGGCGGATTGGTGCGCAGGTAGCCGCTCACGTAACGCGCCGGCAGTCCGCGCGAGCGCAGGCAGGCAATCATGAGATGCGCGAAGTCCTGGCAGACACCGCGCCGCGTTTCGATGACCTCGGTGGACGAGGTGACGAATGTCGGTCTCACCAGGCGCATAGGTGATCTCGGTGTGCAACATACGTGGTCAGCGCCTCGGCGCAGGCCAGGATGGGCCTGCCGGCCGAAAAACATTCCGCCGAGTAATCGGTGAATGCCTGTTTCAGCCGCACGTGCGGCGACTCGTGACGAAAGCGCGCGGCATCGAGCTGATCGCGTGACGGCCACGCGCCCCGATAGCTGAACGAATCGCGCACCTTCTCCCAGGCTTCGGTGGTTTCGGCGGGGACCACCGGACGCGGGTGCACCACGATCTGCATCTGCGAGGTCACGGCGAGTTCGCGATGCGGCTGCGCCATTTCGATGCGCAGCATCGGATTGCCGAAGGCATCCTGCTCGTCGGTGCGGCGCTGCGGCGCCGGCTCGATGCTGATCTCGTGTTCCAGGCATTCCTGGTAGGCGGCCGGCCGCGGCACCAGGTGCAGCAGGTGATGGGAATGAACCACGTCGGCGGCGTAGCGGTAACGGGTCTCGTGGCGAATGCGGTACTTGCGGGTCATGTGGCGAGGGCGTGTGCGTCGGACTCGATGAGCGCGAAGTAGCGGCGCGACATGCGGTCGGAGAGATCGCCGGCACTGGCATTGAGCCCGCGCAACTCGTCGGCGAGTGCGCCGCGGGCCGCCTGGCCGGCATCACCCGCGGCATCGAGCAGCTCCGCCGATCCGGCCGGCAACAGCGGCATGTCGATGACGCCCCGCTCGCGCTCGCCGCCCAGCGTGCGTGCCAGGTCGTCGAGATCGCGGTCGATGGAACGGCGGTGGAAGGCCAGCGCCATCGGATGATCGTCGTCGTAGAGCAGCAGGTTCAGCATCTGCGAGAGGCGCGGCAGTCCCGCGTAGCGCGCACGGTAGATAGGCGTGCTGTCGCACACGTCGAGCAGCCATTCGACCGTCTCGGGCCGGGTGGCATGCGGACTCTCGAGCTGGCGCGCAAGGATGTTGCCGACGAACTGCAGCCGCTCGATGCGCCGGCCGATGCGCATCACGCGCCAGCCCTCGTCGTGCATCATGTCCTCTTCCGAGAAACCGGTGAGCGCGGCGAGCGACAGCAGCACCCGCTCGCAGGCCTCGCGGCTGCTGCCGCGCGACGCCGCGGCCTCCTGCATCTGGCGCTGCAGCCCGACCACGCCGCGCCAGTAGCGCGCCGACAGCCGGGTGCGCACCTGCGATGCGCACCACGCCAGGCGTTTCACGTCGGCGTGTAATCCCTGGCGAGTCGGGCACCCGCAGGGCATCGAAAACATTGCCGTCTTCCGCCACGACATCGAGATCCCGGCATACCTGGCGCGCGTGCGGAAACACCCGCGCGTCACTGCGCGACGCCAGCGTACGTTGCAACAGGCGCGCGGTGTTCTCGCATCGCACGGTGTAGCGGCCAAGCCAGTAGAGGTTCTCGACCAGGCGCGAGGGGATGTAATCGTGGCGCGCCTGCGCGGCCCATTTTCCCGGTTGCAGGTTGAGCGGCTCGGGTTGCAGGGTTTCGGCGTGCGGGTCGTCGCCCAGCACCCACACGTCCTTGGCGCCGCCGCCGCGCTGGGTCGATACCACGTCGGCCGCGGCTTCGTTGGCGACACGCGCCAGTCCACCCGCCATGACGCGCACACCATCCGGCGTGGTCACGGCGTACACGCGAATCGTCAGCGCGCGCGCGGCGAGCTCGGTGGAGGCGGCGGATTTCCATACCGGCGCGCGCGAGAGCTGCACGTGCTCCTGCGCCACGTAGGCATAGGGTCGATTGCGCAGTCGCGCGATGAGCGCGTCACGCTCCTGCCCCTGGAAGTCGCGGCCGAACATCGGTTCGAAGCGCTGGTTCGGATAGGCGGGCTTGATGACCAGGCGATCGAGGTTCGCGAGCACATATTCGAGCGCGGGCTTTTCGCCCAGCCACCAGGTCGCTACCTCGGGCAACAGCAGTTTCTCGCCGAACAGCCGCTCGGCGATCGGCGGAAGGAAGCCGAGCCAGGCGGCGGACTCGAGCACGCCGGTGCCGAGCGCATTACTGACCATCACGCGACCGGCGCGCAGCGCACCCAGCAGGCCGGGAACTCCGAGTGCCGAGTCACTGCGCAATTCGAGCGGATCGCAGAAATCGTCGTCCAGGCGCCGCAGGATGGTATGCACGCGGCGCAGCCCGCCCAGCGTCTTGAGGAACACCGTGTCGCCGCGCACCGTGAGGTCGTGGCCTTCCACCAGCGGCATGCCGAGCTGGCGGGCGAGATAGGCGTGTTCGAAGTAGGTCTCGTTGTAGGGTCCCGAGGTCAGGATGACGGCGAGCGGCGCCTCATCGGCGGCCACATTCAACAACGCGGCGCGCAACCCACCGAGGAAACTGCGGACGCGCCGCACCGACATGTCGGCGATCGGCTCGGGATGCACCTGCTCGAGGATCTCGCGGTTCTCGAGCGCGTAGCCGGCGCCGGAGGGCGACTGGGTCCGGTCCGCCAGCAGCCACCAGCGGCCATCCGGTGCACGCGCCAGGTCGGCGGCGTAGATGTGCAGCCAGGTACCGTCGGCCGGACGCAGCCCGTGGCAGGGCCAGAGGTAGTTAGGATGCCCGAAGGGCAGCTCGGCAGGCACGAGACCTTCGGCGATGAGCCGCTGCGGGCCATACAGGTCGGCGAGCAGCGCGTTCAGCAGGCGTGTGCGCTGCGTGACGCCGGCCTCGATGATCTTCCATTCCGCGGATGGCAATACGAAGGGCAGCGGATCCAGTGCCCAGGGCCGGTCCGCGCCCTGCGGGTCGGCGTAGACGTTATATGTAACGCCGTTCTCGACGACGAGACGGCGCGTCAGCTCGAGCGAGCGCCGCACCGCGTCTGGCGATTCGTCCGCGCGCAGCCGCTCGATAAGCGGGCGCCAGTGCGCGCGCATCGCGCCCTCTGCATCATTCAGTTCGTCGTAGCGTCGCAGGCCGGAGGGTTCGAGAACTGCGCGCATCTCACTACTTTCCACCCGTCAGACTTTACGCAGGTCCAGCGTGAACGGGAATTCGGGATTGGCGGTCTCTTGCGGCGGTGTGACGCGGTCGAGATGTCCCATTCTGACAAATCGTGCCAGGCGCCGGCTTTCCGACTCGAAGGCGTTCACCGGGAAAGTGTCGTAGCTGCGGCCACCGGGATGCGCGACGTGGTACTGCGCCCCGCCCATCGACCGTCCCATCCACGTGTCGAACAGGTCGAATGTCAGCGGCGCGTGCGGCGGTATCAGCGGATGGAGAGACGAGGACGGGTTCCAGGCCTTGTAGCGCACGCCTGCAACGTATTCGCCCACGCTGCCCGTGGAGCGCAGCGGGATACGCCGTCCGTTGCAGGTGATCGTGTAACGATCGGGCGCGAGTCCGGTCACCTTCACCTGCAGGCGCTCCACGGATGAATCGACGTAGCGCACCGCCCCGCCGGCGGCGCCCTCCTCGCCCATCACGTGCCAGGGCTCGAGCGCCTGGCGCAATTCGACCTCGGCGCCAAAGGTGGCGAACTCGCCGTACCGCGGAAAACGGAATTCGAAATGCGGCGCGAACCAGCGCGCGTCGAGCGGAAAACCGGCGTTGTTCTGCTCGGCGATGACGTCGGCGAAATCGCGCTCGATGAAATACGGCAGCATGAAGCGATCGTGCAGCTCGGTACCCCAGCGCGCGAGGCGCGTCGGCCCGTTGATACCCTGATACGGCTCGTTCCAGAAGCGCGCGACCAGCGACCGCAACAGCAGCTGCTGCGTGAGGCTCATGCGCTCGTGCGGCGGCATTTCGAAGGCGCGCATCTCGAGCAGGCCCAGGCGTCCGGTATTGCCATCCGGCGAGAACATCTTGTCGATGCAGAACTCGGCGCGATGCGTATTGCCGCTGGAATCGATGAGCAGGTTGCGGAACAACCGGTCGACGATCCACGGCGCCTCGGGCTGGCCGGTCAGCGGCAGCTGCCGGAACGCCAGCTCCAGTTCGTACAACGAGTCGTTGCGCGCCTCGTCCACGCGCGGCGCCTGCGAAGTGGGCCCGACGAACAGTCCGCTGAAGAGATAGGAAAGCGACGGGTGGTTGTGCCAGTACGCGAGCAGGCTGCGCAGCAGGTCAGGGCGACGCAGGAAAGGCGAATCCGCGGGCGTGGCGCCACCGAGCACGAAGTGGTTGCCGCCGCCGGTGCCGGTGTGGCGCCCGTCGAGCATGAACTTCTCGGTAGTTAGCCGTGACTGGCGCGCCACGTCGTACAGGTGCGTGGTGCGATCGACGAGCTCGTCCCAGCCACCGGAAGGATGGATGTTGACCTCGATGACCCCGGGGTCCGGCGTCACGCGGAAACTGTTGAGGCGCGTGTCGCGCGGCGGCTCGTAGCCTTCGAGCACCACCGGCGTGTCCATGGCTTCCGCCGTCGCCTCGATGGCGGCGACCAGCTCGAGGTAATGCTCGAGCTTGTGGGTGGGCGGCATGAATATATAAAGAGTGCCGTTGCGCGGCTCGGCGCACATGGCGGTGCGCGTGACCTCGCTTCCGGACTGCAGGAACCCGGGCGCACTCGCAGGAGCGACGATGCCTTCGATTGGTCGCGCCGCCTTGCGAGGCGTGGCCGGGCCATCTCGTTCGTCGCCGAAGAACTGGTGGCGGATGTCGGCCGCGCGCGGCAACGCGCGATGGCGGCGCCATCGGGTCGGGCTCGGACATGTACGGATAGTCGCCCTTCGACACCCACGGCTGCGAATCCAGCGGCAACCGGTAACCCACGGGCGAATCACCGGGAATCAGGTAACAACGTTCGCGTCGCAGGAACCAGGGACCGGTACGCCAGCGATTGCTCTCCATGTCGCGCGTGACGGGCAACACGTGGCCGATGACGGAGTCGAGCCCCAGCTCGAAGATCTTCGCGAGCCGTGCGCGTTCCATGCGGGTCTTCGAGCTTCGACTTGAAAGGATCGACGTTGCCGGGCAGCCGCCGCTCGCGCCACAGGTAATAGAACGCGTCTTCGTAGGCCGCGAAGATGTGCTCGGGCTTCAGCCCCAGCTTTTCGGCGACCCGCGCGAGGAACACGCCGGCGACTTCGCGGCGTGACGCCGCGGTTCCCGGATTCATCGTCGAGCAGCGCCGGGTTGTGCCAGATCGGCTCGCCGTCGCGGCGCCAGAAGCAATTGAGCGACCAGCGTGGCAGCTGCTCGCCCGGATACCACTTGCCCTGCCCGAAATGCGACAGTCCCTGCGGCGCGTACTTCTGCTTGAGGCGGTTGTACACCTCGACGGCGAGGCGCCGCTTGTCGGGCCCCATGGCGGTGGTGTTCCACTCGGCGCCGTCCGGGTCATCGACGGAAACGAACGTGGGCTCGCCGCCCATGGTCAGGCGCACGTCGCCCGCCAGCAGCTGCGCATCGATGGCGTGGCCCAACTTCTCGATCTCCGTCCATTGTTCCTCGGTGTACGGCTTGGTGACGCGCGGCGCCTCCCAGATGCGCTCCACCTTCATGAGGTGGCTGAACTCGACCTCGGCCTTGTCGACCGCGCCGGTGATCGGCGCCGCGGCGCCGGGCTCGGGCGTGCAGGCGAGCGGAATGTGTCCCTCGCCCGCCAGCAGGCCGGAGGTGGGATCGAGGCCGATCCAGCCGGCACCGGGTAGATAGACCTCGCACCAGGCATGCAGGTCGGTGAAATCCCGCTCCGGTCCCGACGGGCCGTCCAGCGACTTCATGTCGGCGGTGAGCTGTATCAGGTAGCCGGAGACGAATCGCGCCGCGAGGCCCATGTGGCGCAGCAGCTGCACCAGCAGCCAGGACGAGTCGCGGCACGAGCCGGATTGCTTGCGCAGCGTGAGCTCCGGCGTCTGCACGCCGGGCTCCATGCGGATGAGGTACTTGATGTCGCGCGACAACTTGAGGTTGAGCTCGACCAGCCAGTCGATGGTGCGCTTGCGCTCGCGCGGAATGCGTGCCCAGGTATTCCCTGAAGAGCGGCTCGCCGCGGAACATCACCAGGTACGGCGCCAGGTCGCGTTTCTCCGCGCCCTGGTAACCGAACGGATAGGTTTCCGCGTACGGCTCGAGAAAGAAATCGAACGGGTTGAGTACCGCCATCTCGGCGATGAGGTCCACCTCGATGCGCAGCTCCCGGGTCTTCTCCGGGAACACGAAGCGCGCGAGGTAGTTAGCCTCCGGATCCTGCTGCCAGTTGACGAAGTGGTCGTCCGGCGTGACCTTCAGCGAGTACGACAGGATGCGCGTGCGGCAGTGCGGCGCGGGGCGCAGGCGCACGACCTGGGGGCCGAGGCCCACGAGGCGATCGTAGCGGTAGTGCGTGACGTGATTGAGCGCGACATGGATGGACACGGATGCATTCTACACAGCGCCCTAACATGCGCATTCGCACCAAATTGCGCCAGCGGCGGCCCAAAAGCACCATCCGGAAGCGGCCCGGGGCAGGCGCCGCACTTTTTTGAACGCCTTTCTACGGCTCTGGTATTTTTGGGTCGCGCATCGCGTAACAAATGAAAACCGACTGGAACTCATACCCCTCGCCCGGATTTCACGACGAGCTCGTGGGTCCCGGAGGTGGCGCCCGTGCCGCCGGGCGCGCGCTCATGCGTTATCTGACGGAAATGGACGGCGACGAGATCGCGGTGCGCCAGCAGGCCGCCGAACTGGCCATCAAGGCCATGGGCATAACGTTCACCGTCTACCACGAGCAGGACGGCTCCATCGACCGCGCCTGGCCGCTGGACATCATCCCGCGCACGATTTCGCGCAAGGAATGGCAGAAGATCGAGGCGGGGCTGATCCAGCGCGCCGCCGCGCTCAACCTGTTCATCGACGATTGCTACCACTCGCAGAAGTTCATCAAGGACGGCCTGATGCCGGCCTCGATAATCGCGACCTCCAAGAACTTCCGCGCCAACGTCAAGGGCATCAAGCCACCGCTGGGCACCTGGGCGCATATCTGCGGCTCGGACCTGATCCGCGACAAGGATGGCACCGTCTACGTGCTCGAGGACAACCTGCGGGTGCCTTCCGGCGTGTCTCGTACATGCTCGAGAACCGCCAGGTCGTGAAGCGCGTGTTCCCGGAGCTGTTCGAGAGCGCGGCCATCCTGCCGGTGGACGACTACCCCTCGCAGCTCTACGACATGTTGACCGCGCTCAGCCCGCGCAAGCAGGCGCGGCCCGAGGTCGTGGTGCTGACGCCCGGCATCTACAACTCGGCGTATTTCGAACACGCCTACCTCGCGCGCCAGATGGGCTGCGAACTCGTCGAGGGCCGCGACCTGGCGGTAGATAGTGACGATTGCGTGTACATGCAGACGGTGCGCGGCTGGACCCGCGTCGACGTCATCTACCGGCGCATCGACGACGACTTCCTCGATCCGGAAGTGTTCCGCAAGGATTCCTCGCTCGGCGTGCCCGGCCTGATGCGCGCCTGGGCCGCCGGCAACGTGGCGCTGGCGAATGCGCCAGGTGCGGGCGTGGCCGACGACAAGCTCGTCTATACCTACGTGCCGGACATGATCAAGTACTACCTGGGCGAGGACGCCATCCTGCCCAACGTGCCGTCCTGGCGCTGCGGCGAAGACAAAGCAGCTCGACCACGTGCTCGGGCATCTCGACGAGCTGGTGGTCAAACCGGTCGATGGCTCCGGCGGCTACGGCATGCTCATGGGCCCGATGTCGACCAAGGCCGAGCGCGCCAAGTTCGCCGATTCGCTCAAGGCCGACCCGCGCAGCTTCATCGCCCAGCCGGTGGTGACCCTGTCTACCGTGCCGACGCTGGTGAGCGACCGGCTCGAGCCGCGGCACGTGGACCTGCGCCCCTTCATCCTGAGCGGCCGCGAGACCAACGTGACCACCGGCGGACTGACGCGCGTCGCGCTGCGCAAGGGCTCGCTCGTGGTGAACTCCTCGCAGGGCGGCGGCAGCAAGGACACCTGGATCGTGGACACGGAGAACTAGGCCGGTGCTCGCTCGCGTTGTCGAAAACATGTACTGGCTGTCGCGCTACCTGGAGCGCGCGGAGAACACCGCGCGCATCATCGGCGTGAACACCAACCTGCTGCTGGACCTTCCCGGCGGCATCGCGCCAGGCTGGCTGCCGCTGGTCGACATCTCAGGCAACCGCGCGGAGTTCGACAAGCAATATGGAGCCAAGGCCTCGCGTGGCGATGAACGCGACGTGGTCACCTTCCTGGTCGCCGACAAGTCCAACCCCGGCTCGATCTGTTCGAGCATGCATTCCGCGCGCGAGAACGCGCGCACGCTGCGCGAGATCCTGCCCACCGAGGCCTGGGAGCTGCTCAACGAGTTCTTCACGGAGTGCATGAAGGACGTCTCCGGCGCCATCAACAAGCGCACGCGCTTCGAGTTCCTCAAGCGCATCGTCATCACGCTGCAGACCATCGCCGGCATGCTCGACGGCTCGATGAACCGCAACGAGGCGTACATCTTCAGCCTGCTGGGGCGCAACCTCGAGCGCGCCGACATGACCAGCCGCATCGTCGACGTTCGCTCTGCGCAATTGCTGCCGGCCGAAACGCCCGAACTGCGCCCGTTCGAGAGCGTGCAGTGGATGAGCGTGTTGAAGAGCCTGTCGGGCTACCAGATGTATCGCCTGCGCATGCGCACCCGCGTGAGGCGCGCCGACGTGCTCCAGTTCCTGCTGCGTGACGACCAGTTCCCGCGCTCCTGCCAGTACTGCCTCATGCAACTCGAGCGACTGCTCAACGAACTGCCGCGCAGCGAAGGCGTACTCGAGGTCCTCGCAGGCTCGGCGCGTTTCATCGAGCGCGCGCCGCTGGCCACGCTCGATCAGCCCGGGCTGCACGAACTCATCGACAAGCTGCAGCTGCACATCAACAACGTGCACAACATCGATCGCCGAGAACTATTTTCCGTCGGGCGACGTCAGCGGCGCGCGCCGCATGCCCAGCCAGAGCCAGGCGCAGACGCAGACACAACGGCAAAGCTCGCTGTCATTCGGAGAAACCGCCAAGGCCTGAGAATTCCGGGCGCGACCGTGCAGCGCCGCCACTAAGCGCCGGCCTTCCACACATTGCACCGCCGCGCGCCCGCGTGTTATGCAGCGGTCATGCAGTCTCTGGACGCTGGGCATTGCCCGAAGAAGCCTCGGCCATCCTGGTTGCCCTTGGCGCCGGGCTGCTGATCGGCGTCGAGCGCGAACGGCGCACCAGGGACAGACAAGACGCCGGCTGCGGCCGGCGTGCGCACCTTCGCCATCACCGCGCTGATCGGCGTGCTGGCGGCCCTGAGCAACTCCGTCGTGCTGCTGGCGGCGGCCGCGCTCGGCGTGATCACGCTCACCGCGCTGTCGTATACCAAGTCACACGACGCGGATCCCGGCCTCACCACCGAGATCGCGCTGCTCGCGACCTTCGTCACCGGCGTGCTCGCGGCCTCGCAGCCGGTGCTGGCCGCGGCGGCGGGCGTGCTCATCGTCGTGCTGCTGGTGTCGCGCGGCGCCCTGCACGCCTTCGCCAGCGCGCGAGCTCTCCGACCAGGAACTGCGCGACGCGGTGCTGCTGGCCGCCGCGGCAATCCTGGTGCTGCCCATCCTGCCCGACGAACCCATCGATCCCTGGCAGGTGGTCAACCCGCGCCTGGTCTGGAAACTCACCGTGCTGATCATGCTGGTGGACGCCGCCGGCTACGTGGCGCAGCGGCTGGTCGGCGCGCGCGCCGGACTGCCGATCTCCGGCTTGTTAGGCGGCTTCGTCTCGAGCACCGCGGTGGTCGCCACCATGGGCAAACGCGCGCAGGCAGGAGCCCAAGGTGCTGCCGGCGGCGGTCGCGGGCGCCGCGCTGTCGAAGTCGCCACCGTGATGCAGCTCGCCATGGTGCTGGCGGTGAGCGACGCGGTACTGCTCGGCCAGCTGCGCTGGGTGCTGCTCGGCCATGGGCGTCGCCATGGCCGCATACGGCGCACTCATGATCCTCGCCGCCAAGGGCAAGGCCGCGCCGCCACCGCCCACGGGCCGCGCGTTTCGACTGCGCACGGCGCTGCTGTTTGCCGGCGCCTTCGTGCTCGTCATGCTGCTGGTGGCCTGGCTGCAGAGATCCTTCGGCCCCACCTGGGCGCTGGCGGGCGTGGTGGTCGGCGGATTCGCCGACGCGCACTCGACCGCGGCCTCGGTGGGCTCGCTGGCCGCGCAGGAACAGTTGCCGCGCGAGCTGGCGATCATCGCGATCGGCCTCATGGTCACCACCAACACGCTTTCCAAGCTCGGCTTCGCGCGTGCCGGGGCTGGCGCCTATTTCTGGCGGCTCGCGCCGGGCCTGCTGCTGCTGATCGCGGCTTTCTGGATCAGCTGGTGGATCCTGCTTCGCTGAGTCGGGCATGAGCGAGCCATCGGCAATTCGTTTCGGACCATCGTGGCGGCCGGCATCCTGCTGCGGCGCGTTATCGGTGTGCGCCGCGCTCTTCTGCTCTCGCGCGGCGAATCATCGGTGGCGTGCGTGCTGGGCGCCGTCACGTATTTCCTGTTCCGCATGTTCTGGCGCGACGACGCTGCGCAAGCGCGAGCTGTTACGGCGTGGCTACTACATCGGCCGGCGCGTCGGCACGCATTGGGTGTACGAAGAACTGCAGGACGGCGTCATCGAGTCGCTCGAGTTGCCGCTCGAATACATCGGCCGCGGCGAATACGACATTCATATTCCCGGCGAGCAGGACTGGCGGCAACGGCATGCCGGCCTGGGCGCGCGAGCGCCGCGAGCGAAATCGTCGAGCGGCTGGCAGGCGGTGTTCAAGCGCAGCCAGATCCATTTCGACGCCGACTCGGCGCACGCCGCCCGCCGATGGCTGAAAAAGTCGTCGTTCTTGTCCGGCTCCGGCCTGTCGGCCGAGAGCGGCCTGCCTACGTTTCGCGATGCCGCGGGACTGTGGCACCAGTATTCCTGGATCGAACTCGCCAGCCCCGAGGGCTGGCGCAAACATCCCGAGCTGGTGCTGGCCTTCTACAACGAGCGGCGCGCCAAGGCCTGGGCCGCGCAACCCAACGCCGCGCATCTCGCCATCGCGTCGCTGGAGACAGAAGTTCGACGTGGTCGTGGTCACGCAGAACGTGGACAACCTGCACGAACGCGCCGGCTCCACGCACGTGCTGCACCTGCACGGCGAGCTCGCCTTCGCGCGCGGCACCGGGCCGTCGCGCAAGCGCTACCGCATCGACGGCGCGCCCATCGAGCTCGGCCAGAAATGCGAGGAAGGCACGCAACTGCGCCCCGACATCGTGTGGTTCGGCGAAGAGACGCAGCACATGGACGAGGCCCGCGAACACGTGGCCGCGGCCGACAAGGTGCTGGTGGTCGGCACTTCGCTGACCGTCTACCCGGCCGCCGGGCTGGTCGAATTCGCGCGGCCGGACGCGGAGAAGAGTGCTGAATTCGCTGGAGATGGATCGAAGTCCCCGCCGGATTCGAATTCCTCCCGGGCCCGGCCACCGCCGTGGTTCCGAAGATCACGGAACGGTGGTCTAGCTTCGCCTCGGTGATCTGCGGCTCGCGCAGATCGTCAGGCAGGCGCAAATGCCTGCATCATGTATTTGAGTCGCGCGCGGCGTGCCGTATCGGTTTCGTTCTGCCATTCATGCGCCAGCAAGGCATCGCGGAAACGACCGAGCGATTCGTAGAGCTGCAGTGACTCAGGCACTTCGCGCCCGGCCGCCCGGTAGAGTTTCGGCATGCGTTCGGCCGCCTTCCTGCAGCAGGCGATGCACGACCGGATCCTGTCCGCGTACAGCGGCGCACGGCGAACGCATTGTCTGGCAGGGCGTCCAGCTTCTGCAGGACCTCTCGCTGGTGTGACGTGACCAGCTCGATGCGGCCCACCATGACGCGGGTGATATCCGCCGGCGTGGAAATGGACAGCGGCAGGCGCCCATCGGTCCAGGATTGCGGCAACAGGAAGAACACGCGCAACCCTTCGCTCTCGAAGTAGGACAGTCGCCAGGTGGCGAGCATGGCCGCGGCTTCGTCGGCGTAGAGGCCTTCTCTGGTGAGCGCGGCGGACAGTTCCCGATTCAAAGAGTCGAGGTGGCTCGACTGCTTGTCCGAGGCCATGGGAAACGCCGGCGCGACAGCGGTACGGCCCTTCGGCTCCACGGTCTGGTAACGCACGCGCTTATCCGGCAACACTTCAACTACCCAAAGGCGCGGCAAGCGCTCGAGCCCTGTTTCATTGGCGCGCAGGGAGATATGCAGCTTTCCGCCCTCCCCGCGCACGACGATGGGCGCATCGAGATTGCCGACCCCGCGGTAGAACAGGTACTTCTCCGCTTCCCGCGTGGCGTCGTTCACGATAACGGTGGAACGCACCTCGCGGGGAGCCAGCCACACGTGCGAATTGGTCTGCGGCTTGAGCGACGCGGCGTTCGGATCGAGACGCACCTGGCGCCAGAGCAGCGAGCCGCGTGTATCCCCAGCGACCACTTTCTGCACATTCATGCCTTCGGTGGCAGCGGAAGGATAAAACTCGGTCAGCCACCCGCCATTGAATGTGGCCCGGACATCGAAGGGCGTCGCCTGCCAGCCCACGGGTGGATAGAAATACAGCACCGGGGTTTCGAGGCGCAGCGTGACACCGGGGTAGCAGCGCGGTGCGCCCTGCGACCAGATGGCCGGCATGGCAGTGGTCCGAAAAGTCTGGAAATCCCGCAACCTGTGCACGAACCGCGGCACTGGCTCGTCGTCGACGTTGATGCCATGGATGGTCCTGCCCTGGTCATCCTGGAAGGAGGTGAACGTGCCCCATTCGTGCACCACCAGCGGCGGAGCCGCCGCGCTGGCACTGCGGCAATCGAAAGGCCTGCGGTCACTACGCGCCAGAATCGTCCGGGTGTGTATCCCGGGCATGACGACCTCGCGGGGTAGATAGCCGACGTCGGAGTGTCTGACCGGTGGATTATTTACCGGTTCCACGCTTGTCGCCAGCCCCGCGGGCCGGAACGATCCGGTTTATGATCCGGACATGAGCCGGCCCGTCCAGATCCTGACTGTAGCCTGCCTGGTGCTGGCTGGCTCAACGGCATACCTCGCGTACCGAGGTGAGTGCCGCCAGGCGGGAAATGCCCGAATCACAGCGTGGCGACTGCCCCGCGTACTGACCAGCGGCGGGCCCGTTGTCGATTGCCCCGACTGCGCCTGGCCGCAGGGTGCAGGAGCCCGCCGGCGTCCGGCGGTCAGAACTCGGCTCCGGGCGGACGGCAGGAGCGGACGGACCCCGGCATGACCCTCAGAGCGCAAATGACCGCGCGACTCCCGTACATGAAGGCAGTGCTCGAGGACCCGGACAAGCGCGCCGAGCGAATGCGCGCATCCCGGAGCAACTATCAGCGGATCATGCCGCGACTCGCGGAACATCTGGGCCTGAGCGACGACCAGTACGATCGCCTGCTGGAACTGCTGGCCGAACAGGAAATGCGATACCTCGAACTGAGCTATCAATGCGCGCTGACTCCGAATTGCGAACGGCCGCCACCACAGGGTCTGATCAACGAGCGTGAGCTAAGCGACTTGCTGGGGCACGAAAAGGGGCGGCAATTCTCGGACTACCGCGACAACCTCACGGAACGCGGACATGTGTCCAATATGCGCGGTGATCTGCCAGATGCATTGCGCATGACTGATGTCCAGGCGGAAAAACTCGTCGCGGCGCTGGGTGAAGAGCGTCGCCGTATGCTGAAGGAATGGGAGCAGCGCGGCGCGGGATTCGAAAGCATGAACAGCGAGTATGGCGAGGTCTCTTTTTCGAGCACGGCGCAGGGTCTGGAGCAGCGGGAAGCCGAGGCCAGCGAACTCCAGCGCCGGCAGCATGATCGCGCGGCGCAGATTCTCACGGCCGGGCAACTCAAGGTCTTCGGCGAGCGCCAGGCTACGGCGCTCGAGCAGGCCCGCAGCATATGGCCGTCCCAGGTACAGGAAGGGAACACGCAATGAAAATGATGGCGGCCTCGCGGGTAGATAGCATGAGTCGGCCCGTCCAGATCCTCACTGTCACCGGCCTGCTACTGGGTGCGATCGCCGTCTACCTGGCGGTCGAGCTCCGCGCCACGCGGCAGGAGTTGGCTTCATTGCGCGACTCTTCGGCAGCGGCAGCGCCAGTTGCCGCGGTCAAGCCGGTTGCGGCCCGTGACACGCGCGCGGAAACAGCCCGAGGGATGCCCGTCTCGCCAGCATCCGTTCCGACGCAGGAAACTACGGGTCAGGGAGAACCCACCGCAGCGCAACGCGACGCCGCCGCCCAACGTGCAGCAACGCTGGCGCACAACACGTACGTGCGCGGCCTGCTCGAAGATCCGGAGAAGCGCGCCAAGGCACTGCGTGAAAATCGAAAGAACGAAGAAAGGCAATTGCCGCGGGAAGTACTGAACCTGGCCGAGGACGATTACAACCGTCTCCTGGACACATTGGCAGCGAGCAACTTGCGATACGCCGAAGCGATGTATCACTGCAACCAGGATCCCCAATGTGACATTGGAACCGCCGTGAGGAATCAGATGCAGGCCATCAGACTGGAACTCGTTGAGCTCCTCGGCGCCGAAAACGCGCAGCGCCTGGAGGACTATCGCGACAACTACCAGGAACGCAACAATGTCGCGAGCTTTCGCGGTGAGCTGCCGGACTCGCTGCGGCTGAGCGACGCACAGGCCGAGAAGCTCGTGGACGCCCTTGGCGAGGAGCGGCGCCGCACGATCAAGGAATGGGAGCAACGCGGCGCCCGATTCTCCGGCATGTCCAACATGTATGGGTCGCTCTATTATCCCGATGCGACGCAGAATCTCGCGCAACGCGTCGCGGAAGCCAGCGAGTACCAACGCCGGCAACGCGATCGCGCCGCGCAGGTGCTGACGTCCGAACAGCTCGAAGTCTTCACAAAGCAGCAGGATCAGATGCTCGAAATTGC
>CAWHUD010000014.1:0-500071 GCA_963832505.1 uncultured Pseudomonadota bacterium
CACGCCGTACGTGTCCTGCGAGTAGAGCCGGTCCTGCAGCTCGGCCAAGTGCGCCAGCCCGGCAGTGAGCAGCTTCGCAAGTCCCGCCTTGGTGAGGCGGGGCGGGTCCACGCCGTGTCGAAGTCCTGGGGCAGGGTCACTCTGGTGCCCGGGGCGACGCGCATCGGCTCGATCATCGCCTGGATGCGCTGCGCCTGCCCCGCGGCCATCACATGGTCACCGACCGGTGGTGACGTAGTCCACGAGCGCCGAGCGCTCGGCTCCAGGTGTGAGATCCGAGCCTTGACGATGTCGCCGATGCTGACGATCCCCACGAGGGCCTCTTCGACGACCACCGGGCCGTGCCTGATGCGGCTGTCCGTCATCACGGTCATCAGCTCGTCGATGGACGTGCCCGGGGTGCACGTCGTCACCTCCGAGTCATGATCTCCTGGACCAGGACCCCGTCGAGGTCGATGGCATGCGCTGGTGAGCGCAGGGCGCGCACGATGTCGCGCTCCGACACGATCCCCTCGATGTGGGTGCCGTCGATGGACACGACCATGGCCCCGATGCGGTGCTCGGCCAGCGTCTCGACCAGCTCGGTGAGGGTGGCCTCGGGACGGATGGTCGCGACGAACGCACCCTTGCCCTGGATCACCTGCTTGACGGTCATTTCGGCCTCCTCACTGCGGATGAGGGCAAACGTAGTCGACATCCGGAGCACCGGCATAGCACCCCTCCTGCTCGCCGGGTGCGCCTCGGCACGGGCGGTGCGAACTCCCGGTGTGGCCCATGTGAACTTCGACGGGCTCAACCTGCGCGTGACTCTGGAGGCGCCTGAGCGCAGGGCCGTGCATCGCGAGGCGTTCGTGGTGCCGCGCGCCAACCTCGCCTCCGTCGACTTCGCGCCCGACATCTGGGAACTCGTCCAGCACGACATCTCCGTGATGGGCCTGGGCTACCCGCGGATCATCCTGTGGGGCACGGCCTGGACAAGATTCGGCCGGGACTTCTGCATCCTGCAGAAGCCGGGCCCTGGCCTGGCCATCGGCCTGAAGGACCATGCGTACAGCCGAGTGCTCCTCTCACTGCCCGAACCTCTCGCCTGGCCACTGTTCGCGCGGCTGCGAGAGGTCAGCCAGCAGAAGGGCGGCCCGGCCGCCATCTGACCCGGCCCCGTGCACCCACGGCCCCGCCGACGCGGATCAGCGCAGCAGGTCCATGGCCTGCTGATGCAGCCGGCCGTTCGTCGTCAGCCCACTGCCGGCGATCAGCGCAGGTGAGCCGTCGTAGCCGGTCACCCGCCCGCCGGCCTCCGTGACGATCGGAACGAGCGCGGCGATGTCCCACACGCTTCAGCTAGGCTCGGCCGCGACGTCGACCGCGCCCTCGGCGACCAGCAGGTGCGACCAGAAGTCGCCGTACGCCCGAGATCGCCAGGCAGCCGACGTCAGCGCTCCCAGCCGGTCCGGGTGCCAGCCGACGCCGTCGCTGAACGAGAAGCTTGCGTCGCCCAGCGCGCACCTCCGACACCGCCAGCCGTCGCTGTCCCTCAGGCCCACGCGCATGGCTGCCCAGACCCTGAGCTGCCCACCATCGCCTTCCGAGGGCAGGCGCGCTCGCCACGCCGACGACGGCCTCCCCGTCTGCGACGAGGGCGACGAGAGTGGCCCAGACCGGTACGCCTCGGACGTAGTTCTTCGTGGCGTCGATCGGGATGATGACCCAGGTCCGACCGCCGCCCAGCACCCCGCCGAACTCCTCGCCCGACCTGGTCCGCTGGCCTCAGCTGGCGGATCAGGTCGCGCAGGAGGCTCTCGATCGCGCGGTCGGCCTCGGTGACCGGGGTCAGATCGGGCTTCGTCTCCACCACCAGGTCCCTGGCCCGGTAGCGAGCCATCGCCACAGCATCGGCCTCGTCGGCAAGATCCATGGCCAGGCGCAGGTCAGCGCGCCAGCCCGATCCTGGGCTTGTCGCCTCGACCATGGGCGCAACCTACTCCGCAGGAGCAATACGTCGTCAGCGGTGACGACAATAACAGTACCAGATATTGCTGTCGCGGATCGGATCGAGGCCCAGGGTTGCCGCTTGTGCCTCGGTGTCGAGCTCCGCGAACCGGAGCCGCAGCGGGTGGTCGGCTCGCTCGTCGTTGCCCCACACCGCCACCTGGCCGGGGACACCCTGGTAGCGCTCCGCCATCTGCGGATCGGCGCTCGGGCGAACCTGGCCCAGCCCCACGTAGTCGGAGTTGGGGTCCAGGATGATGACGCGCAGCTCGGTCTCCGCCAGCACCTGCTCCAGCAGCAGGCCCAAGGGAGTAGGTCTTGCCTGACCCCGACTGGCCGCACATGAACGTGTGCCGGTTGAAGCCGCCACTGTCGAGCACCGCCGGGATGCCGGGCGCGTGGAACAGCTCGCCGATCGTGAGCCCGGCCCAGTCGGGGTTCGTCCGCGCCAGGACCGCGCCGACCTCCTGCGGCTCCGCGAGCCGGCATGCGCATCGTGGAAGGAGGTCCCGACGTGGTCGAGGACCAGGCCCGAGCCACGCGCGACCCGCAGCACGACGCTCGAGGCGCCGCCGCATCTCGCTGCCGATCTCCATCCGGGCCGTGTCGGTGGCGATGTCCGTCACCTGGCCGAGCCGGGTGCCTTCGTCGTCCTCGAGCATGACGTAGCAGCCGCGCTCCAGGGTCAGGCCGTGCAAGGAGGCCTGGAACTCGAAGGTCACTCCGTCCACGGACGTCGCCAGCGGCAGGATTCCTCGTTCGATGTGCTCCCGGATGTCCCGGTAGCTCGCGATCCGGTCGGCCAACCCGTCGGGTGCTTCAGACATGCGCTCACTGTGCTCGGTGACAGAGGCGCTCACTTCCCCCGCGACGAGTGAGGGCGACGGTTCAGGCCGCGGGGATCCGTACCGACTCACCCAGATTGAGGATGAGCGGGTGGCAGGCGGGCGCCTCCCGAGCGAGGGCCTCCACGAACGCCGGGCCGGGCCTCCACATCCAGCCTCCGGGCCACATGTCCGTGGTCGGCATGTAGAAGGTGTTCCAGTGCACAGGGATCACCCACCGTGCTCCGACCATGCGGCAGGCCTTGGCCGCCTCCTGCGGGTCGAGGTGGCCCTCGGTGAGGCGCGGACCCCACCCGGCGATCGGGACCAGGGCCAGCACGATCGGTGCGCCGGCCCACGAGGAGAGCAGCTCGAGGTCCGGGTAGAGCTCGGTGTCACCGGCCACCCAGACCGCGCCGGAAGGGCCGCGCACGAGATGGCCGTTGGCGGCATTGGGTCGATGCGGCATGGGTCGGGCGCCGTGCACCGCCGGGACCAGCCGGACCGAGACCCCGCGGTCCGCGGGCCCGACGGGAGTCCACTCGTCCTGCTCCAGCTCCGGTGCGACGAGGCCCTTGCGGGTCGCCCACGCGGCGTTCTCGCGTGCCGTCAGGACGGGTGCGCCCTCGAGCAGCCGCAACGACCGCACCTCGGCGTGGTCGTGATGCAGGTGCGAGAGGAGTACGGCGTCCGCGCCGGTCCAGGCGGCGCGCTCGGGTTTTCGGCCTCGCCGCCGCAGCACTCCGGCGTGGCGGCGCAGCATGGGGTCGGCGACGATCCGGACCCCGTCGATGTCGAGGACGACGGTCGAGTGGCCGAGCCACGTCACGTCGATGGTCATGTCGCCTTCCAGACCGGGGCCTGTCTGCTCGCCGTATCGTAGGCGCGCTCGGCGTGCAGGTCCATATCGCCCGCAGCGGGGGATGCCGCTCGACGCGCGGATGGTCGAGGCTCAGCCGCTCCACTGTCGACCGGATCGGACGTTCATGAGCACTGGCGAGACCCTCGTGTTCGTCGTTGTCATCGGCGCCAGGTTCCTGGTCCCGCTGCTGATCCCGAAGTTCCCGCTGCCGGCGATCATCGCCTGCCTCGTGCTCGATGCCGCCGACCAGTCGATCTTCCAGGCGATCGGCTTCGACCCCCCGGGCTACCAGGGCTACGACAAGGCCATGGACGTCTACTACCTGGCCATGGCCTACCTCTCGACCCTGCGCAACTGGACGAGCCTGGCGGCGTACCGGGTCAGCCGGTTCCTGTACTTCTACCGGCTGGTCGGCGTGGTCGCGTTCGAGCTGACCCAGATGCGCGCGCTGCTGCTGGTCTTCCCGAACACCTTCGAGTACTTCTTCATCGCCTACGAGGCCATCCGCTCCCGGTGGCGGACCACGCGGTGGGGACTGCGCTGGTGGATCGGCGTCGCCGCCTTCATCTGGGTGTTCATCAAGCTGCCGCAGGAGTGGTGGATCCACGTGGCGCAGCTCGACTTCACCGACTTCCTGGCCGACCACTCGTGGGCCGGGCCGACCATCGTGGCGCTCCTGCTCGTCGCGTTCGCGGTGTTCTGGGTCTGGGGCCGCCCGCGCCTGCTGCCGGCCGACCACACGTGGCGGTTCGCCGCGGACCCGCTGCCGGAGGAGCTGGAGACCGCGGCCGAGCAGTCGCGCGCGTACGCCGACAACGGCGCGCGTCTGGTCGATCGCGACCCTCGAGAAGGTGGTGCTGATGGGCCTGCTGTCGGTCATCTTCGCCCAGACGCTCCCGGGGGTGCGATGCCTCGAACCTCCGGCTGTTCTTCGGCATCGTCGCAGTGGTCGTGGTCAATGCCGCCTTCACCCTGGCGCTGGCCCGGCGCTCCCGGACCCTGCAGTCGATCGCTCTCACCGTCGTTGCTCGCACCGTGGCGAACGTGGCGCTCGTCGCAGTCGCTGAATGGCTGGTCCACGGCCAGCGGCGGCAGCATCGACGCCGGCGCCACGCTGTTCTTCCTGACCATGATCAGCCTGCTGACGACTCTGCACGACCACTGGTACCCCGTGATGGAGAGTCGGGTTGCTTCGTCGGACGAGGGGACCGGCGTCGCGCCGGTGACGTCCTGAGCGTCGGTCAGGTGCGCGGTGGCTCGCGGGTAGCCAGTTGTAGACGACCAGGTGCGCAGCACGAGGTCCTGGAGCGAGCGACGTGCCGGGTCGACCGCGCACCACAGCAGTCCGATCGGGAACACCGCGCACAGGAAGGCGCGGGCCGCCGCCTGCAGGAACCGGAGCCGCCCGCCCCGCGCTCGAGACCACCTGCAGCCCCATGACCCGGTCGCCGAGGGAGCGCCCGCCCATCCACCACGCGAACGCCAGGTAGACCACCTCCGCCCAGAAGAACACTGCGCCGACCAGCAACAGGGAACGGTCCGGCGGCTGGAATCCGCCCGGCGAGAGGACCAGACGCAGCGCGACGTAGCCCCAGTACATCGCCAGGAGCCACCCGCCGACGACGAGAGCGTCGATGACGGCTCGCAACGAGCCGGGTGGCGATCCCGGCAGGGGTGCCCTGGTAGCTGCGCGCTTCCGACGGAGACGACCGACAGCTCGTCCTTGTCCACGGCCTATTCGCTGACCACTGGTGGCGCCCCGCGCCGGCGGAAGAGGCGGCGCTGGATCGCTTGGCTGATGGCCTCGTCGACGGTGATCCCGGTCATCCGAGCACCCCGGACCGTCTCCGAGGCGATGGAGCCGCTCGAGTCCCTGATGATGGCCGGGAGGTCGATCTCCGCGAGCACCTGCTCGACCACGGCCACCAGGTCGACCCGGTTCACCGCGGCGTCGAGGTCAACCGTCGCGACGACGCCGTCGATGTCGACATGGCGGATGACCAGGTTCGTCAGATCCAGCCTCGAGACCACCATCTCGACCAGGGCGGGCGTCCACTGGTCAAGCAGGGCCCCGACCTGCTCGGCCGTCCGGGCCCGATGCCGCGCGCCTCGGCGGGCCACCTCGTTGACGAGGGTGGCCGGCTGGAGGCTGGTCGGGAGGAACGACGGTCGCCACACCGCTCGGGATCTCAGCACCCGTTGACCAGGCACCCTGCGCAGCACCGGCCAGCCCGACACCGATGGACCCGCCGACAATGCCCAGAGCCACGTCGACAACGGCATCTGCCTCTGGGAGCGCGGGGAGCGCCTCCAGTCATTCGCGGCGTCTCCCCCGACTGGGTCACCGTCACCGCCTCACCTCTCTGCAACTAGGGGAGCGGCCTGCTCGAGGTTGCGTTGCTGGTGCGACGACGCCGAAGGCGATTCCGACGAGGCCCGGGCGACCAGGACCTTCCAGGCCAGCGACAGCCAGTCGTCCCTCATGGCGTGCTCCCTCCGTCGGCCGTGAGCTCCTCGCTCGGCGAGTCGGCCGGGGGCGCCGCCAAGAGCTCAGTGATCAGCAGTATGACGACGACACCGACCACGAACCAGAGAGCAGTGTTACCCGTGGGGTGGTCGATCGAGAGGTACCAGAGCGCGGCACCGGCCAGGACGACGGTGCGGACCGCGCGCGCGGTACTGCCTGAGGAAGACGCCGAGGCCGACCGGTGTCCACCCGGCACGGCCGCCGCCTCCGCGGCGTAGGCGTCGATGCCGCGCTGGATACCGGAGCGGGCGGCGGCACCGGAGCCCCGGGCGCGCTGAGCCAGGCGCCGATGGCCACCGCGATGGCCAGGACCAGGACGCCACGAAGGGCGAACCTGATGAACGAGACGACCTGGTCGTAGAGGACGCCCGCTGCAGCCTGCGAAGAGCTGGCCGGCAGGGCATCGAGGTAGAACGGGCGGATCCCGTTGAGGGCGACGCCCAGCAGGAGCATCGACGCGGCGACCGCCAGCCCGGCCGCGAACACCACCCGGCGCCGGTCCCGCGCAATGACGATCGCAACCGCCAGCAGTCCGAGCGCGATCGCCGGCAGCCACGTGGAGAGGCCGTCGATGAACCCGAGCACGTTCTGCACCTTGTCCAGGTCGGCCGACTGGAAGAGCGTGAACGTCGCGTCGACCTCGGGGATCCGTTCGGCGATGGCGAAGCCGGCGTCGACGAGCTGGGTCTTGACCGCGTCGATGATCGTCGCCAGGCCGATCGTCACCTGCCCGTCCTGGATGGTGACCGCGTCACCGTTGCCAGTGAGAGCCGCCACCAGCTGGGAGTGCGCCTCCCGGTTCGCCCGCACCCACGCGTCCTCGAAGGCGTCTGATCGCACGAACTCGTGGATCTGTTCGGAGACGAAGCTCTCGATGCCTGACGCGAGCGGCCCGACAGCCGCCTGGAGCGTGGCTGCGACCGGCGCAGGGAGTCCCTGCGCGCTGATGGCGTGCCACCAGCGCTTCGGTCGCCGCGTCGATGTCGAGGTAGCTGAAGATCACCTGCTCGACGCGCGCGGCGATGGCATCCTGGACGTCCGGGTCGTTGGCCAGCGGTCCGACGGTCTCGATGTAGCGATCCGTGTCGTTGATCTGGCCGTTCGCCCAGGTGGACAGCACGGACAGGGGCGCCAGGACTGCCGCGATGATGACGAGAACGCCGGCGACGACCGGTCGCCACCAGCCGGTGCGGTCGGCCGGCTCGGCCGGCTCCTGCTCCGCCTTGAGCCGGGCGACCTCGGCCCTAGCCGCGCCGAACTCGGCCTCGTCTCGGGTCGGGTTGGCGGCGGGCCCGGAGGAGTCAGAACTGGTCACCATCCCACCGTCGGACTGCGGACCGCGTCACGCGTCACCCGTCGTGGGTGACGCGGAACCGTGGCATGCCGTTCAGGCTGGTCGCCATCCCCGCCGGGCGTCCACGAAATGAGTGCCCATGTCGAAGGCCGCTTACGAGATCCGGGTGCTGGGCGAGATCCCGCCCCAGGTGCTCGAAGACTTCGACCGGGTCACCGTCGCGGTGGACCCGATGGAGACGGCGGTGCATGCCGAGCTCGTCGACGAGGCGGAGCTCCAGGGGATCCTCGACGCGATCCGCCGCGTCCGGGCTCGTGCTCGTCGACGTCCGCCGGGTGCACGACTTCGAGGTGACCGCGACGACTCAGACGAGCTGTGAGGACGCGTCTCCGGCCGCGGAGAGGGCCAACAGCGCAAGCACGGCCACGACCGCGGCGTAGACCACCTGGGAGCACGTCGAACCGGTCACCGTGACAGGACTGGCCCAGCAGGGGAGCGTGCCGGCCGAGGATCCCAGCGCGGAAACACTTGATGCAGTCCACGGTGAGCGCTCATGTACCAGAGCGACCCGGGCTGTGCCATGCTGAAGCCTGTCGTCACGGGACCCCGAAGGCGGTCGTTCGCACGCCCGGGAGCCCGTGATGAGCACAGGTGGACCACAGCAACGTCAACAGCGCTGTAATTCGCAGTTGTCCAACAGCCACGGGGGCTAGGCGGTGACCATGTCTCCGAGCGAGCCCTCCAGCGGTCTCGACGATCGGGTGCCGCCGCAGCGCTCGGTCGATGCCTTCCTCGAGGCGAAGCTGCACTGGCCCCGCGTGCGGGAGGGATGGGTCGACCGCCACCGCCTGCTGGATCTGTTCGACCAGGCGACCAGTCGGCCAGTGTGCCTGGTCGCCGCACCCGCCGGCTACGGGAAGACGACGCTGACGGCCCAGTGGCTCGCCCACGCGCGAGGTGACCGAGCGTCCGGAAGAAAAGCAGCTCGACCCGGCAAAGATACCCGCCACCGGCCGCGATGGACGCATCACCAAAGGCGACGTGGTCGAATTTCTGGATAAACCCGCCGCCGCGCCGACCTCGTCCAAGAAAGAGTGGTGCCGCGCCCGCACCGGCGGTCGGCGCCGCCGGTAGACAGGACCAGCGCGTGCCCATGACGCGGCTGCGCGCCCGCATCGCTGAGCGCCTGCTCGAGGCGCAGCAGACCCAGGCCCAGCTCACCACGTTCAACGAGGTCGACCTCAAGGCCGTGATGGACGTGCGCGCGAAGTACAAGGATTCCTTCGAGAAGAAACACGGCGTGAAGCTGGGCTTCATGTCGTTCTTCGTGAAGGCGGCCGTCGAGGCGCTGAAGAGATTCCCGACCGTCAATGCCTCGATCGAGGGCAACGACATCGTCTATCACGAGTACTACGACATCGGCGTCGCGGTCTCGACCGATCGCGGCCTCATGGTTCCCGTGATCCGCGATGCGGACCTCAAGAGCTACGCCGACATCGAGAAGGAAATCGGCCAGTTCGCCGCCAAGGCGCGCGACGGCAAGATCACGCTCGAAGACCTGACCGGCGGTACGTTCTCCATCACCAACGGCGGCACCTTCGGCTCGATGATGTCGACGCCCATCGTGAACATGCCGCAGAGCGCCATCCTCGGCATGCATGCCACCAAGGAGCGCCCGGTGGTGATCAATGGCGAAGTGGTGGTACGACCCATGATGTATGTCGCGGTCTCGTACGATCACCGCATCATCGATGGCCGCGAAGCGGTGCAGTTCCTCGTCGCCATCAAGGATTGTCTCGAGGATCCGGCCCGCCTGCTGCTCGGCGTCTGACCGGTCAATTAGTTAGGGGATATTCAATGGCTTCCGAGTACGACGTGATCGTCATTGGCGGCGGTCCGGCGGGATATCCCGCCGCCATTCGCGCCGCGCAGAACAAGCTCAAGGTCGCGATCATCGACGAGTGGAAGAACAAGGACGGCACGGCCGTGTTCGGCGGCACCTGCACGAACGCCGGCTGCATTCCCTCGAAGGCATTGCTCGAGTCGAGCGAGCTGTATCACAAGACAAGGAAGAACTCGGCGTTCACGGCATCAAGGTGAGCGGCGTCGAGTTCGACGTGACGCAGATGCAGAAGCGCAAGACCGGTATCGTCAAGGCCAGCACCGGCGGCATCGCGATGCTGCTGAAGAGCGCCGGCGTCACCGCGCTGCAGGGTCACGGCAAACTACTGGCCGGGCGCAAAGTCGAATTTACCGCGCACGACGGCAAGAAGGAGACGCTGACGGCAAAGCACGTGGTGCTGGCCTCGGGCTCCATTCCCGTCGAATTGCCGGCCCTGAAATTCGACGACAAGAACATCGTCGACAACTGGGGCGCGCTGGATCTCGAGAGCGTGCCGAAGAAGCTCGCCGTGGTCGGCGCCGGCATCATCGGCCTGGAGCTGGGCAGCGTATGGCGCCGCCTCGGTTCGGAAGTCGTGATCCTGGAGGCGCTCGACACCTTCCTCGCCGTGGCCGACCAGGGCCTGGCCAAGGAAGCCGCGCGTCATTTCAAGAAGCAGGGCCTCGACATCAAACTGGGCGCGAAGGTTTCAGGCGCCAAGTCCACCGCCGGCGCGGTGGAAGTGACCTACACCGATGCCTCGGGTAGTCAGACCATCAAGGTCGACAAGCTCATCGTCTGCGTGGGCCGCCGTCCCTTCACCAAGGACCTGCTGGCCGACGGTACGGGCGTGACGCTCGACGAGAAGGGTTTCATCAAGGTCGACGACCACTGCAAGACGGCCGCCGAGAACGTCTGGGCCGTGGGCGATTGCGTGCGCGGCCCGATGCTGGCGCACAAGGCCAAGGACGAGGGCGTCATGGTCGGCGACATGATCGCGGGCAGGTACGGCCACATGAACTACGACACCATTCCGTCGGTGATCTACACGCACCCGGAAATCGCCTGGGTGGGGCAGACCGAAGAGCAGGTAAAGGCCAGCGGCCGCGCCTACAAGGTCGGCCAGTTCCCATTTGCGGCCAGCGGCCGCGCCCGAGCCATGGAATCGACGGCTGGCTTCGTCAAACTCATAGCAGCCCAGGACGACGACGAGGTGTTGGGTGTTCACATCATTGGCCCATTGGCGGGCGAGCTCATCGCCGAGGCCGTGCTGGCGATGGAGTATTCGGCCAGCAGCGAGGATCTGCAGCGCACGATTCATGCGCATCCGACGCTGTCTGAGGCATTACACGAAGCTGCCCTGGCCGCGGACAAGCGCGCCATCGACAACATCAACCGCTAGTTGCATGCGGCGCCTGGCGGCCATCCTCTGTGTTGCAGCCGCCAGCACGGCCGCCGCGGTGGGCCAGTGGACCATCGTCGCGACCACCGCGGAGGTGACGCAAGAGGCCGGCGCCGGGCGCTGGGTTTCCTGGACGGAATCGGCCACGCGCGAGCGCTGCGCGCCGCCCGACAGCGTGTTCACCGAGGGCACCGACCGGGACTTCTTCAACTGCCTGTCCCACACCCTCCATATGCGTAACGAGGCGGCGACACCCCTGCAATGCCGGTTGAGCCTCGAGCTGACGGCGCCAAACTACAAGAACCATACGCGCGAAGGGGCCGACGTCGTCATCTTTCCCGAAGGGCGTCGCTGGGTCTCATCGATGGGCCCAACCACCTCGCTGATCAAGAGCCATGCCACCTCATGCGTGGCGATCCCCGCGGAGCCGGCGCCACTGGTCGTGACGGCCGGATGCCAGGCGGAAGTGAAGGCTCGTGAAATCGACGACTATTACCCACGCGGCGCCATACGTCTGCGGCTGGAGGGTACGGTGCAGGTCGAATACTCGACCGTCGCCGGTCGGAGCTGGACGCGTGACGTGCAGGTGGTGCGGAGCAGTGGTGTCGCATCCCTCGACGAGGCGGCATTGCGCTATATGCGCAGCCAACGGGTGAACAGTAATTGTCCGGGGCAGCGCTTCCGTTACGACGTCGAGTTCAAGCTGACGGAAATCATGCGCTTCATGTACCAGCCGACCTACGACCAGTAGCCTATCAGCCGGCGGTGCAGGGCAGCGCTGCGAACACATGTTTCTCCAGCAGGCGCACGGTCTCGTCGTGCATGCCCTTCTGGTTGTAGTGCGTGCGGGTTACCACGGCGACCAGCGACTTCAGCGGCACACTGACGATGGCGTTGCCGCCGTTGCCGGACATGGACCAGCCATTGATGCTGCCGCACGGCGATGAGTACTGGCGCTGCCAGTACAACATGCCGTAGCTCTGCTGCTCGTTCACCACGTTGCTGACGCTCTGCATGCGCCTCACCCAGGGCTCAGGCACCAGCTGGGCGCCGCGCCAGTTGCCGTTGCCCATGATGAGCACGCCGAGCTTCAGCAGATCGCGGCTGCGCAGCCGCAAGCCGCCGCCGGTCTGAAACTCGCCGCCCGGGGAACGCGCCCACTGGCGCTCGCGAATGCCGAGCGGGCGGAACAGGCGCGCATCGAAGTACTGGTCGAGCGGCTGGCGTGTCGCGCGCTGCACGACCTGGCCTAACAGGAACACACCGCCAGTGCAGTACGAGAACGGGCCGCGTCCGCCCGGGCTGCGCGCGTAATCGGCCTTCACGGGCAGATCGACCGCCCAGCGCGACCAGTTGGTCAGCGGGTACATGTTCTCTTCGTTGCCGACGTTGGTCGCGTCGAAGTCGTTGCAATCGAGCGCGGACGACATGGTGAGCAGGTCCATGAGCGTGATGGCCTGCTTGATCGGCCCGTCGTGGCGGAAGGGGGCGAGATCCTTCAACTCCGCAAAGGCCGGCTGGTCGGCGGTGCGCAGTGCGCCGTCCGCAATCGCCTGGCCGACGATCAGCGCCGTCAGTGTCTTGGTGGCCGAGCGCGTGTCGTTGAGCACGTTGATGCCGCCGGCGCCGAAGTAGCGCTCGAACACCAGCCGCTCGTTCCTGAACACCAGCACGCTGGTGGTGTCGGGAAAATCCGCGGCGATGACATCGGCAGTGAGGGATTCCAGCGGCGCAGCGCGCAGGGCCACGTCCGTGGGCGCTGCCACCAGCAGGCCGTCCTTGAGCGCCGCGGGAACACCGGCGGCACCGGCGGCGGCAACGTACAGCCCCAGGGCGAATCGCAGCGTGAGGCGGCCGACCGACATCCTTGTCGTGGAATGGCTAGTTAGACGTGGAGGGGTCGAACACCAGGCGGGCCTTGCCCGGCGAGGCTACCGCCACGCCGTTTTCCTTGCGCGGTTCGTAGACCCAGCGGCGCACGGCTTCGCGCGCCGAGTCGTCGAACACGCCCTGCGGCTGCGAGTCGACGATTTCGATGTCGGTGACACGGCCATTGGTGCCGATGTTGTACGACAGCACCACGTATCCGGTGGTCTTGCGTGAAATGCCGGATGGAGCGAGCGGCATCACGCGCTTGACGATTTTTGCGGGCACCACGTCCGTTGGCGCGGGCGGCTGCGGGGCCGCGGCAGGCGCCGCGCTCGGTATGGGAGCCACGGCCGAACCGGCGCCGCTCGGCGGTGCCGACACCGCGCTGTTGGTCACCGGCGCCTGGAGCGGCGGTGCCTGCGGGGCTGGCGCGGCGGGTGCGGAGCTGCGTCCGGAGCCGGAGTCACTGGCTTCCACGGTGCGGCCCGAGAAGGAATTGTCCGGACGTCGCGCGGTATAGGTGGGCGATGAGTTGATCGGCGCGTTCAGCGGAATGACCGCCTCGCGCTGCGTGTCGTTGACGGGCGCGCCGAAGCTGCGCGACGGCGGCGGCGGCGGCTTGCGCTCGATACGAGCCGTGAGGTTTCGATCAGGCGTACGCGGGGCGCCGCGTTCGGCGGCACGCTCTGGCGGGCGTTGGGTGGAACGCGGGCGCGACCCGGAGCGATCGCCCGAGGGCAGCACGGCGGATTGCACCGGCCCCTGCGATTTATCGGCGCCCTTGTCCGAGCCCCGGTCCGAGCCCCGGGTCGTGTCCTGGGGCGACAGCCGCGCCAGCTCGGCGGCGCGATCGATGGACTTTTCCAGGAACTCGCGCCGCGCATGATTCGGCGCCTTCTCGATCAGCTGCGCGAGTTCGCGGCGTGCCGTCACGAGATCGTTGTTCATGATGGCGTTTTCGATGTCGATCTCGATCAGCGTGAGGTTGTCCGTGACCTTCTGCTGCTCGGCCATGCGCGTGACTTCCGCCGCGATGGCCTGTTCGCGCGCGCGCGCGTCCGGGTCGTAGAACTTCTGCACCAGGAACACGATGGCGCCGGCCACCACGACAGCGATACCGCCGGTGGCGAATACCCGCTGGCGCCGGCGCGTCGAGGCCTCATCGGCAACTTTCTGCTGCACGCCAAAGCGGGCCTGTGCGGCGATTTCCGCGAACTCGTCTTCGCCCTGAGATTCCGGTGTCCAGGCCGGGAACGGCTCGGTAGCCGTCATCGGCGGCAGAGGCGGCGGCGCCTGCGGAGTCGGCACGCGGCGCGGCGGCGGCGGTGCCTGGCGCGCAACCGGTGGCGGTGCGCGCGGCGGCGGCGGGGCGCGCAGTGGCGGTTCCGGCGCCGGCTGGGTCACGCGTGCCGTGGCATAGCGACCGCTGGCGGATGTCGAAGCCACCGGAGCTGGCGGCGGGGGCACGGCGGCCAGCGGTGCCGGCGGTCGCGGCGGAATGGGCGCGCGCGGCACAGTGCCGGTCGATGGGATGCCGCGCTCGTCGAGGACCACGCGCTCGATGGTGCCGTCGGTCTCGTCGTTCGGGCCGCTGGTGACCTGCGCGATTGCCAGCCACAGCTCTTCGAGATCGATGGGGTAGTTGATGGTCCGCTGCACCTTGAAGGGCGCGAGCCGCGGGCCTAGCAGCTGCAGTCGCTCCGGGGCGGCTGCGAAGATGCGCTTGAGCGGCACGGCCGTGCGGGTAGTTCGGCCGAGCAGGTCCAGGCCGGAGCCATCGATGGCGCGCTCGCAGGCGATCAGGACGTCGTAGGTGTTCTGGCGCAGCAACAGCAGCGCATCACCTTTGCTGGTGACGCAGTCGAGCTCGAGCACCCCGCGAATCGCACGCGTAATGGTCTCGAGAGCCTCTGAGTCATGGTCGACCAGCAGGACACGCATTTGCGTCCAGTACCCCGGAAAAAACCCTAAATAAAATCGTTCTGAGTAGACCGCGATTCAACGATATCTGGCGTCGCAACACGTCACGTTTCAGCGGGTGGTGTCAGGCAGGGAAAACGTCGAGCCTGCTGTTATTGCAAGCGTTTCCCAGTTTTCCCTGCCTGGCACCACCCATCGACCGGGCTTAAGTTAACCCGTACGGCGCACCGAAAGGACACTTCCCACCTTCCGGATACGCTGCAACAGCCGTGTCAGGTGCTGCGCGTCATCTATCGCCACTCGCACGTCGATGGTAGCCGTCGACTGCGTCCTGTCGGTAGTGGTGTGCATCATCTCGATGGATATTTTTTCGCTGGCTAACAAATCCCCGATGTCCCGGACCAGTCCCTGTCGGTCTATCGCGACAATGTTCAGGTTCACGGGCTGGGTCTGGGCGGCATCGGCCCAGGCGGCCGCCATGAGCCGGTCCGGGCGGGCTGGCGCTCATGCGCTTCAAACCGGGGCAGTCGGCCCGGTGGATAGTCACGCCGCGACCTACCGTGGCGTAGCCGGCGATGGGCTCGGGCTTCACCGGCACGCAGCAGCGCGCAAAGCTGGTCGGCAGGTCCTCGACCCCGCCCAGCACCACCGGGGAACGGGCCGGCTTCTTCGAGGCGTTGCGTCGCCGGGGTGCCGGGCACGGCCGGAGCCGCGGGCGGGGCTTCCGGGGCGAGCCTGGCCGCGTCTTCGTCTAACTTCCGAAACCAGGCACGTACCTTGGAGCGAGCGCGGGGGCTCTTCATAAAGCCCTGGGTCTCGGACAACCAATCCCTGCTAGGCGCCGGAAACTTGTGCGTGAGGATCTCGACCACCTCGCCATTGGCGAGCGCCCGCGTCAGCGGAACGATGCGCCCGTTGACGCGCGCGCCGCGCGTCAGCGGTGTCCGAGATCGGTGTGCACGTGGTACGCGAAATCCAGCGGCGTGCCGCCGGGGGCAGGTCGACGACCTCGCCCTTGGGCGTGAGCGCATACACACGGTCCTCGAACAGCTCGGCGCGCACTTCGTCGAGGAAGTCGCGCTGGCTTTGTTCTTCGCCGCGCTCGGTGGGTCCGAGCAGCTTGCGCACCCACGCGATCTTGCGGTCGTAGGACACGTCATGGGCGCGCGATTCCTTGAGCGCCCCTCTTTGTATCGCCAATGCGCGGCGAGTCCCAGCTCGGCCTGAGTCGTGCATCTCGCGCGTGCGGATCTGCACCTCCACGGCCTTGCCCTCCGGCCCGAGCACGGCCGTGTGGATGGAGCGATAGAAATTGTCCTTGGGCGTCGCGATGTAGTCGTCGAACTCGCCCGGGATGTAGGTGTAGCGCCCATGCACCAGCCCGAGCGCCGCGTAACAGTCGGCCACGCTGTCCGTGACGATGCGCACCGCGCGCAGGTCGAACACCTGTTCGAAGCTGAGCTGCTTGCGCTCCATCTTGCGATGGATGCTGTAGATGTGTTTCGGGCGGCCGTAGATTTCGGCGTCGACGCCCGCGCCGCGCAGCATGTCTTCGAGCGTGCGGCACAACTCCGTGATGTAGCGCTCGCGGTCGGCACGCTTTTCCGCCAGTGCCGACGCGATACGCCGATAGTCGTCCGGCTGCAGGAAGCGGAACGCCAGGTCCTCGAGCTCCCACTTGAGCTGCCACAGACCCAGGCGATTCGCGAGCGGCGCGAACACCTCGCGAGTTTCGAGCGCCAGCCGCGAGCGCGTGGCGGCGTGCCCATCCTTGGACGCGTTGAGTTCCACCAGTTGTCGTGCCAGCCGCGCGAGCACCAGCCGCGGATCGCTGACCACCGACAGCAACATCTTGCGCAGCGCCTCGGCCTGCGCCGGTTCGAGGTGATGCGTGGCGCCGCCACCGGCGTCAGGCGGATGTCGCCGAAATGCGCGAGCTCGCGCGCCAGGGCGCTGACCGTCCGGTCCGAAATGCAGCTCGATTTCGCGCGCCTCTTCGGCTTCCGAGGCGAAGGCCGTCTGCGCCAGCAGCGCGGCGGCGAGCAGCGCGTCTTCGGTCAGCGACGGCAACGATGACGGCGGCTTCGCAGGCCTGTTCGATGGCGAGACGCGCCACGCCCCAGCCCGCCAGCGTGGCAGCGTGTGCGTCGATCGAAGCTTTGAGCTCCGCTGAGCAGGAGTGGAGGTTGTGCACGGGTTGGACGCGGCGAGATGCGCGTGAGAGCGCGCGTCATTTGCCGTGTATGATACGCGCAGTTTTTTCCAAGGGGCGCAGGCCTTACAACTGATGGCGCGATACCCGATGCGATCATCCTGGCGCGCATTCCGGCCCGCGGCGAACGGGGTTCCGGCACCGCCGCCGTGCCGTGACGACAGTCGCGCGGATGTCGGCGGGTGGCACGGCGCGAATTCTCGGCCTCGACCCCGGCAGCCTGCGCACCGGCTTCGGCGTCATCGACTGCGAGCGCGGCAACCTGCGCATCGTCGCGCAGGGCTGCATCGCCACCGCCGGCGGACCGCTGGCCGACCGACTGCGCATCATTCACGCGCGGGTTGCCGAACTGATCGCGCTGCATGCGCCGCAGGAGATCGCCGTCGAACGGGTATTCCTTTCGAAGAACGCCGACAGCGCGCTCAAGCTCGGCCAGGCGCGCGGTGCGGCGCTGGCGGCCGTGCCCGCAGGCGTCTGGGCGTGCACGAATACGCGCCGCGCGCGATCAAGCTGGCGGTGGTGGGCGTGGGCGGCGCGGAGAAAACCCAGGTCGCGCACATGGTCAAGCAGCTGCTGCGCATCGATCTGCGGCTCGGCGGCCGACGCGGCGGACGCGCTCGCGGTCGCGATCTGCCACGCGAACACACGACGCCTGGAAATGATCGCGTGATCGGCTTCATCCGCGGCAAACTCGTGGTGAAGGCGCCGCCGCACCTGACCGTGGACGTGGGCGGCGTGGGTTACGACATCGAAGCGCCGATGTCGACGTTCTACACGCTGCCCGCCCTCGGCAGCGAAGTGCGCCTGCTCACTCATCTCGTGGTGCGCGAGGACGCGCACATTCTCTACGGCTTCGGCTCGCAGGAAGAGCGCGCGCTGTTCCGCAATTTGCTCAAGGTGTCGCAGATCGGCCCGAAGATCGCGCTGGCGATCCTCTCCGGCGTGAGCGTCGAGGGCTTCGCCACGCTGGTGAAGCTGCAGGACACCGCCGCGCTCACGAAGATTCCCGGGCGTCGGCCGCAAGACCGCCGAGCGCGTGCTGATGGAAATGAAAGATCGCCTCGATGCGCTCCAGGAGGCCGCGCAGGCAATGAACGTGACCGGTGCCGGCCCATGACGCCGTCGAGCACCGAGGGCGAGGCGTGGACCGCGCTGGTGGCGCTGGGCTACAAGCCCGCCGAAGTGACCGCAGATGCTCAAGCCCCTGCGCCGGTCCGGCGGCAGCACCGAAGACCTGATTCGCCGTGCGCTGCAGGGCACGGTGCGACCGCAATGAGTCCGTCCGAAAACATGGCCCCGATCGCATCGTGCAGGCCGCCGCCTCGCAGCGAAGAAGAGGCGGTCGATCGCGCCATCCGGCCGAAGAGGCTCGCCGACTACGTCGGCCAGGAGCAGGTCAAGGCGCAGCTCGAGATATTCGTGAAGGCGGCGGTCAAGCGCGGAGAGGCGCTCGATCACGCGCTGATCTTCGGGCCTCCGGGCCTCGGCAAGACCACGCTGGCGAACATCATCGCCAACGAGCTCGGCGTGAATCTGCGCCAGACCTCGGGCCCCGTGCTCGAACGGCCGGGCGATCTGGCCGCGCTGCTGACCAACCTGCAGCCGCGCGACGTGTTGTTCATCGACGAGATCCATCGCCTGTCGCCCGTGGTCGAAGAAGTGCTGTATCCGGCGATGGAGGATTTCCAGCTCGACATCATGATCGGCGAAGGCCCGGCCGCGCGTTCCATCAAGCTGGCGCTGCAGCCATTCACGCTGATCGGCGCCACCACGCGCGCGGGTCTGCTGACCTCGCCGTTGCGCGACCGCTTCGGCATCGTGCAGCGCCTGGAGTTCTACACGGTCGCCGAGCTCGAACGCATCGTGACGCGTTCGGCCGGAATTCTCGGCGTGCCCATCGACGCCGACGGCGCCGCGCGGATCGCGCAGCGTTCGCGCGGCACGCCGCGCATCGCCAACCGGTTGCTGCGCCGGGTGCGCGACTTCGCCGAGGTCAAGGCCGATGGCCGCATCGACGAAGCCGTCGGCGCGCGCCGCGCTCGACCTGCTCGAGGTCGACCCGCAGGGTTTCGACGCGCTCGATCGCAAGCTGCTCACGCACCATCATCGAGAAATTCGACGGCGGTCCGGTGGGCATCGAGAGCCTGGCGGCCGCGATCGGCGAGGAGCGCGGCACGCTCGAGGACGTCATCGAGCCCTTCCTGATCCAGCAGGGTTTCCTGATGCGCACGGCGCGCGGCCGCATGGCGACGCGCAATGCCTACCTGCACTTCGGCCTCAAGGTGCCGGAGCGCGCGCAGGCGAACCATGCCGCTGTTCGAGGCGGAACGGTGAGCGGCGGAATGAATGAATTCTCCTGGCGCACCCGCGTCTACTGGGAAGACACCGATGGCGGCGGCGTGGTCTATTACGCCAACTACCTCAAGTTCATGGAGCGCGCGCGCACCGAGTGGCTGCGCAGCCTCGGGCATTCGCAGCAGCGAGATCGCGCGGAGTACGGCTTCGTGTTCGCGGTCGCCGAGGCGCACGTGAACTATCGCAAGCCCGCGCGGCTCGACGATGACCTGCTGGTCAGCTGCGTGCCCGTGCCCGAAGGCCGTGCGTCGATCCGTTTCAAACAGGTCATCACGCGCGACGGCACGCGTGATCGCGGACGGCGAAGTGCGCGTGGTGTGCGTCGACGCCAAGACGTTCCGCCCGCGCGCCTTGCCGGATTTCATCCAGCAACGTTCCTGCGAAGGTGAGCGATGGAAAATGAACTCTCGATAGTCAAGCTGGTGCTCAATGCCAGCATTCCGCGTGCAGGTGGTCATGGGCCTGCTGCTGCTCGCCTCGCTGATGTCCTGGACCATCATTTTCCGCAAGCGTGCGCTGTTGTCGACGCGCCCATGACGAGGCGGAGAACTTCGAGAGCAGTTTCTGGAAGGGCGGCGATCTCACGGCGCTGTACCGGCAGATCGAGAGCCGCGGCGGCGCCACCGGCATGTCGAGCATCTTCGAGTTCGGTTTCCGCGAATTCGCGCGTCTCAAGCAGAGCGGCATTCCCGCCGATCAGTTGCTCGAGGGCGCGCGCCGCGCCATGCGCGTGGGCCAGCTCAAGGAGATCGAGCGCCTCGAAGAGGGTCTCGCGAACCTCGCCACCGTCGGTTCGACCAGTCCCGTACGTCGGCTTGTTCGGCACGGTGTGGGGCATCATGAGTTCGTTCGTGGCGCTGGGCGGTGTGCAGCAGGCCACGCTCGCCATGGTCGCGCCCGGCATCGCCGAGGCGCTGATCGCCACGGCCATCGGCTTGTTTGCCGCGATTCCCGCGGTGATCGCCTACAACCGGTACGCCGACCAGGTGAGCCGGCTGGAGTTGCGCTACGACGCGTTCATGGAAGAGTTCTCGACCATCCTGCAGCGCTACGCAGGCCGTACGTAGGGAGGACGACATGGCATCGGTCCAACAAAAATACCCGCCGGCGGCGCCTCATGGGCGAGATCAATGTCGTGCCGTACATCGACGTGATGCTGGTGCTGCTCATCATCTTCATGATCACCGCGCCGCTGCTCGCCGAGGGCGTGAAGGTGGAGCTGCCCAAGGCCGGTGCGCAGCCCATTCCGCCCGAGATGCTGAAGGACTCGAAGCCCATCGTGCTCACCATCGATGAGACCGGCCGGCTGTTCCTCAACTACAGCAAGCCGAGGATGAACCCATGAGCCGCGGACAAGGTCGAAGCGCAGGCGGCCGCGGTGTTGCGCCGCGCGCCCGAAACCGCGGTGCTGGTGCGCGGCGATTACCGCGTGGCCTATGGAGAAGTAGTTGGGGCAATGACCATCCTGCAACGCGCCGGTGCCAGCAAGGTCGGCTTCATCACGCAGCCTCCGGAACAGAAGCGGGACCGTTAGCCCGCGATGCCGCAGACGGCAAAGTCCCTCACCAAAGGCCGCTGGCGCGCGATCGCGCTGTCGTTGCTGCTGCATTCCGGCATCGTCGGCCGCCGCGGTGCTATGGCTGGTTCACCTGGAAGCACGAGCCGCCGCCGGAGACCACGCTGGCCATCGAAGCCACGGTGGTCGACGAACGCGCGTTCAAGAGCATCGCGCCGCCGTCCGCACGCCGGCGCCGGAACCGCGACGCCTGAGCCCGAGCCCAGCCCGAGCCGCCGCCGGTCGAGGAGCAGGGGCCGCCCAAGCCCGATCCGGCGGAGATCGAACGCAAGCAGGAAGAGGAACGCCTCGCGCAGGAGAAGCTCGAGCAGGAGAAGCTCGAGGCAGCAGAGAAAGGCAGGAACAGAAGGAACGAGAAGCAGGCCGAGCGAAACGAAGAGCCGAACGCTCGAGGCTGAGAAACAGGCCGCGGCCAAGGCGGCCGCCGAGAAGGCCGCAGCGGAAAAGGCCGCCGCGGACAAGAAGGCGCGCGAGAAGAAGAAGGCCGATGATGCCGCCGCGGCGAAGAAGGCCGCCGAAGAAAAGGCGCGGAGTCGCGCGCGAGGCGGAATTGCGCCGCAGCCTCGAAGCCGAGGAGCGCGGCAACGCCGTGCGCAACAGCGACGAGGCGGCGCGCTGGCATGCGCAGATCATCGCGCGCATCAAGCGCGCGTGGATCAAGCCACCCTCGGCACGGGCCGGTGTCACGTGTATTGTGTCGGTCACGCCAGGTTCCGGGCGGCGAAGTGACAGCGGTCCGCGTGAACAGCTGCAGCATCGACGACGCCGCATTGCGCGAGTCGGTGGAGGCTGCGGTTTACCGTGCCTCGCCGCTGCCGCCACCTCCGGATCCGGCTCTGTTCGAGCGCAATTTGGAGCTAACATTTGCCCCGCAATGAGTGACCGCATGAAAAAACTCGCGTCAATGATCTCCGTCCTGTCTCTCGCCGCGCTCGGCCGTGAGCACTCCCGCATTCGCGCAGCTCAAGCTCACCATCACCTCGGGCGTCACCGATCCGATCCCGATCGCCGTCGTGCCGTTCACGCGCGCCGTGCCCGCCGATGGCGGCCTCGACGTCGCCGCCGTCGTGCAGCGCGACCTCGAGAGCAGCGGCCGCTTCAAGGGCATGGCGCGTACCGACATGGTCGAGCACGCCGACCACCGCCGCCGAGGTCGATGCCGCCGGCTGGAAGCAGCAGCGCAACGACTACGTCGTGGTCGGCCGGCTCACGGCGCTCGCCGAACGGCGACATCGCGATCGACGCGGAACTCGTGAACGTGCTCAACGGGCAGCGCGTCGCTCGGCCAGAAGTGGACCGTCAGGCCGCGCAACCTGCGCAATGCCGCGCATCGCGTGGCCGACGCCATCTACGAAAAGATCATCGGCGTGCGCGGCGCGTTCGCGACGCGTATCGCCTACGTGTCGGTCGACGGCAAGCCGCCCAAGCAGCACTACCAGCTCATCGTCGCGGATGCCGACGGCGAGAATCCGCGCATGATCCTGCAGTCGGATCGGCCGCTGATGTCGCCGGCCTGGTCGGCGGACGGCAAATGGCTGGCGTACGTCTCCTTCGAGCGGCGCGTCTCGGCCGTGTACGTGCAGGAGGTGCAGCAGCGGCAAGCGCAGCATGGTGTCGGCGCGCGCCGGCATCAACGGCGCGCCGGCGTGGTCGCCGGACGGCAAGAAGCTGGCGCTGACGCTCTCCGGCAGCAACGGCAATCTCGACATCTATCTACTGGATCTCGGCTCGCAGGCAGCTGACGCGGCTGACCGACGACCCGGGCATCGACACCGAAGCCGTCGTTCACGCCCGACGGCACTGCGATCTATTTCACGTCGGATCGCTCGGGGAATCCGCAGGTGTACCGGCTGGCGCCTGGGCGCCAGCGAGCGCCCGCGCCGCGTCACCTTCACCGGCTCCTACAATGCGCGTCCGCGCGTCTCGCCCGACGGCAAGCAGCTCGCCGTGCTGACGCTCGACGAGGGCGCCTATCGCATCGGCATCCAGGACCTGGCCACCGGCACCATGCAGGTGCTGTCGAAGGGCCGCCAGGATGAGTCGCCGAGCTTTGCGCCGAACGGCGCCATGGTGATACTCGCCGGCCGCGAACGCGGCCAGGGAGTGCTGCAGACGGTTTCGATCGATGGACAGACCTCGTTCCGGCTCAATGCGGACGCGGGTGAAGTGCGTGAGCCGGTGTGGGGCCCGTTTCTTCCTTAAGGAGCTGCAATGAAAATGTTGTCATTGACCGCGGTTCTCTTCGCCTCGCTGGCGCTGCTGGCGGGCTGCCCGTCGAAGCAAACCGGATAAGCCGCCGCCGCCGCCGCAGATCCACCGCCGATACCATGGTGTCGACGATGCCGGCGCCACCGTGGACGACACGGATGTCCAGCGGTCCCTCGGGCGAACTGCTGTCCAAGCGCATCGTGTACTTCGATTTCGATCGCGCCGACATCCGCGCGGATTCGCAGACCGTGGTGGGCGCGCATGCCGCATTACCTGGCCAAGAATCCCGCGCAGAAAGTGCGTCTCGAAGGACATGCCGACGAGCGCGGCTCGCGCGAATACAACATCGGTCTCGGCGAACGCCGCGGCCAGGCGGTGCGCCGCGCACTGTTGTTGCAGGGTGTGGCCGAGGCGCAGCTTCAACGGTGAGCTACGGTGAAGAGCGCCCGGCGGTCGCAGGCAGCGACGAGCAGGCCTATGCGCTGAATCGCCGCGTCGAAATCGTTTATCTCAAGTAGATTGGCAAGTAATCCGGCGAGGTTCGTCATGAGAAGTCGTTTCGTTGTTCTCGCTGCGGTGCTGCCCGCGTTCTTTCTCGGCGGCTGCGCGGTTTCGCCGGAAGAAGATCCGGTGCAGATCCGCATGAACGACCTGGATCAACGTCTGCAGCGCATCGAGCGCGTGATGACCAACCAGAGCCTGCTGCGAGATGGCCCAGCGCATCGACGCCTTGCAGGCGGACCTGAGCCGCATGCGCGGCGAGGTCGAGATGCTGCAGAACCAGAGCGAGGGCGGTAAGACGCAGACGCGCAACGCTGTACGGCGATCTCGAAAAACGCCTCGCGGCGCTCGAGACCCTGGGCGGAGTAGGTGGTGCCGGTGCCGCCGCCGGGGCTGGCAGCGTGGCGCCGCCGCCCGCGGCCAGCGGCGGAGAGCAGGGCAGCCTACGACGCGGCGTTCGCGGCGCTCAAGGGCGGCGACTATCAGCGCGCGATCGGCGGGTTTCAAGAGTTTCGTCGCGACCTATCCGGACAGCCCGCTGGCGAGCAATGCGCAGTACTGGCTCGGCGAGGCCTACTACGTGAATCGCGAATACCCGAATGCCATCACTGCCTTCCAGGCCGTGACCACGCAATAGCCGGATTCGCGCAAGGCGCCGGACGCCTTGGTGAAGATCGGCTTCACGCAGTCGGCGCTGGGACGCAATGGCGATGCGCGCGTGACGCTCGAGAGCGTGTTGCAGCGTTATCCCGGCACGGAAGCCGCGCAACTCGCGACCGAGCGCCTGAAGCGACTGCCGCAATGCCAGATGAGCCAGATGAACTCTTTTCCGATGAGCGCAGGGGCAACGGAAGTCGAGCGCCGTCTCAAGATCACGGAGATCTTCTACTCGTTGCAAGGTGAAGCGGACACGGTGGGGTATCCCACCGTGTTCGTGCGGCTCACCGGCTGTCCGCTGCGTTGCCAGTACTGCGACACCGCGTATGCGTTCCATGGCGGTGAATGGATGAGCATCGACCAGGTGCTCGGGCGCGTGGCCGAATTCGCGCCGCGCTATGTGTGCGTCACCGGCGGCGAGCCGCTGGCCCAGAAGAACTGCCTGCCGCTGCTCGCCGAACTGTGCGATGCCGGCTATCGCGTGTCGCTGGAAACCAGCGGCGCCATGCCACTCGGCGGCGGTGGATCCGCGCGTGATCCGCGTCGTCGACGTCAAGACACCGGGCTCGCGCGAGGAGCGCCGCAATCGCTACGAAGACCTGGCGCTGCTGCGCGCCGAGGAGCAGATCAAGTTCGTGATCTGCGATCGCGCCGACTACGAGTGGAGCCGCGAGAAAGTCGCCGCGCTCGGACTCGGCAAACGTTGCAGCGTGTTGTTCTCGCCCAGCGCCGAACAATTGCCGGCGCGCGAGCTCGCGGACTGGATCCTCGCCGATCGCCTGGCCGTGCGCTTCCAGCTCCAGCTTCACAAGGTGCTGTGGGGCAATGTTCCTGGGAAGTAGTGAGTCATGACCGAACGCGCGGTGATCCTGCTTTCGGGCGGCCTCGACTCGGCCACCGTGCTCGCATTGGCGCGCGAGCAGGGGCTCGACTGTCATGCGCTCTCCGTGGCCTACGGCCAGCGTCACCACGTCGAATTGGAAGCCGCGGCCAGCGTGGCGCGTGCGCTTGGCGCGCGCGAGCATCGCGTCATGCAGGTGGACCTGGCGAACATCGGCGGCTCGGCGCTCACCGATCATTCGATTTCAGTGCCGACCACCGCCACCCCCGGCATTCCGGTCACCTACGTGCCGGCGCGCAACACCATCATGTTGTCGCTGGCGATGGCCTGGGCCGAGGTGCTGGAGGCGCGCGAGATTCACATCGGCGTGAATGCCATCGACTACTCGGGATACCCGGACTGCCGTCCGGAGTTCATCGACGCGTTCGAGCGGCTGGCGGCGCTCGCCACACGGGCCGGTGTCGAGGGCGAAAAACTTTCCATCAAGGCGCCGCTGATTCACATGAGCAAGGCGCAGATCGTGCGCGAAGGCACGCGATTGGGCGTGGACTATGCGCTCACCGTGTCGTGTTACCAGGCGGACGCCACGGGCGCCGCCTGCGGGTTGTGTGATTCCTGTAGGTTAAGGCGCGAAGGCTTTGTTTTAGCAGGGATTTCGGACCCGACCCGCTATCGTCCTATGGAGGGCCAAGCGGCTAAATAGTCGTGTAGACTGCGCGCCCTCTGAAGGCCGGGTTGGTAGCTCAGCGGTAGAGCAGCGCCCTTTTAAGGCGGTGGTCGTGGGTTCGATCCCCACCCAACCCACCATTTGTCCGACAGCGTGACAGCATCCTCCGGTAGTTAGACCTACGCGGCGGCGGCGGCCGGATCGCAATAAGCGCGCATCGCGCGGCATTTATTTCAACGCTCGTGACCTCATCGCCCATGCGGCGCCCCGGCTGGCGTCTACGGGCGGCTGCGCGTTGGCACGTCATTTGCCTCTCCTGGCTGCGTAACACCAATAGAGGAAACGACATGAAAGCAACCAGACTACTGATCGCGGGGACCGCTGCGGCGCTGTTACCGTTCGCGGGCGCCATTGCGCAGAGCTCCACGCCGGATCAGGGCGCCCAGCCTTCGCAGCCGTCGCAACAGGGCGCCACCTTCGAATCCCTGGACACCAACAGTGACGGGAAGATTTCGAAGACCGAAGCTGCGGCCAATGTGAACGTGAGCCAGCAGTTCTCGAAGTACGACCAGAATGGCGACGGCTTCATCGAGAAAAGCGAAGTCACCAGCGCCAACAGCGCACCGCCCAAAGAGCCGCAATGATGTCGTGACCTATCGGGCCTGCGCGGTCTGTCCGGCCGCGCGGGTTCGACGTTGCGCGATCTTGCGCACGGCAGCATTCACGACGCATGATGCCCCGGTTCGAAAACGGGGGAGAATTCCATGCGTTGGATGGGTGCGGGCGTTGCCTGCGTGATGATGGCGTCATTGGTCGTGGGCGCCCAGGCCGCCGACACTACACACCGGCTGGAAGCCGCTCTTCAACGGCAAGAATCTCAGCGGCTGGTCGGTGCACTACGCCTCGAAAACTGCCGCCGGCGCGCCGCCCGCCGCCAGCATCTTCTCCGTGGAGAACGGCGACATTCATGCCTATCCCACGCAGGCGGCCGGCAGCGAGCAGCCGAACGCGTACATCGAGACCGACGCCGACTATCAGGACTACGTGCTCAGCCTCGAATACAAATGGGGCGAGAAGAAATTCGCGCCGCGCCTCGAACCTGGTGCGCGACGCCGGGCTCATCTATCACGTGCATCGCGAGCGCGCCGGCGGACTGGCCCGCCGGCTCCGAAGCGCAGATCCAGGAAGGCGACACCGGCGACTCCTGGGCCGTGTCCTCACAGGCTGTCCAGCTTCGTCGATCCGAAGACCGGCCGTTATGCGCTGCCGGAAAATGGCGGCGTGCCGATCACGGTGGGCAACGACGGCAAGTTCGAGCGCACGCGCCACAACAAGCGTCAACGAATATCCGGGCTGGAACACGCTCGAGGTCATCGTGCGCGGCGACCGCGCCACGCACATCGTCAATGGCGTGGCCAACATGCGCGTCAACGACATCAAAGGCTGGGACGCGGCTTCGAATTCCTGGGTGAAACTCGACCACGGCCGGATCGCGCTGCAGGCCGAGAGTGCCGAAGATCTTCTATCGCAACATTCGCATGCGGCCGCTCACCAAGGCCGACGACATGCCGCCGGAGCCGCAAGCTCACCGAGGTGTGGTTCCCGGTGCCGGCGAAGGTGACGCCCGGGCGCGACGCCCGGCGCGCCGCCCTCGGATGCCATCATGCTGTTCGACGGCAAGAATCTCGACGCGTGGAAGAGCGCCAACGACAGACGGCGCCGGCGGGCTGGAAGATCGTCAACGGCGAGATGGTGGTGGCGCCCGGCACGGGCGACATCCAGACGCGCGAGAAATTTGGCGACGTGCAGCTGCACGTGGAGTGGCTGCGATCCGGTCCTGCCGGCCGACAAGGTGAACCAGGATCGCGGCAACAGCGGCGTGTTCCTGCAGGACGTCTACGAAGTGCAGGTGCTCGACAACTTCGAGAACCCGACCTACGTGAACGGCATGGTGGGGTCCATCTACAAGCAGTTTCCGCCGCTGGTGAACGCCACGCTGGCCGGCCGAGACCTGGAAGACCTACGACATCATCTTCACCGCGCCGCGTTTTGCCGCCGACGGCTCGCTGGCGTCGCCGGCGCGGCTCACGGTGCTGCTCAACGGCGTGCTGGTGCAGAACAATTCGGTGCTCAAGGGCGGCACCACCTACATCGGCGCGCCTAGCTACCGGCCGCATGGCGACATGCCGCTGCGCCTGCAGGACCACGGGCACCTGGTCCGTTTCCGGAACATCTGGCTGCGCAAGCTGTAGCCCGGCCCGGTTTTTTCCTGAGAACCGGGTCACACCCGGCGCGGGTGGCAATTTCCTGCCGCCCGCCGGAGCCCCGCCTCGGGGCATTTCGCGGCACCGCCGTTCAAGAGAAGGCATTTCCAGTCCGATAAACCACATGGACGGGCCGGCAACGCGCCTGCTCGTTCGTCTTTGGACGGAGCTTTTTCATGAACGACGAGCAACAGGAACGTGCCCCGGAACACGCCACCACCGATCTGCCGCTGCAGGCCCAGCTCATGGGAAGCCTCGCGCTGGTGCTCGTCCTGAGCGCGATCGCCGGCGTCGTCGGCTACGCGACTTTCGACAGCTCCTCGCTGGAGAACAGTGCGCGAGCCAAGTCCACCATGTACGCCTCGAACCTGACACGCAGGTGTACGGCGCGGTGGCGATGGGAGATGCGTGCTCGCCGAGGAGGCCATCGCGCCGCTGGTCACCGATCGCAACGTCTACGGCGTTGCCGTGTACGCGCCGGGCGGGCGCCGGCTCGCGGGCCACGGCAATTTTCCGGCGACGCTGGTCGGCCGGCGACGAGGTGAAGCTCGCCGACGATCGCGTGCTGCTGACGCTGCGCGACATGCCGGTGGGCGAGGGCGTCACCGGGCCGTCTGTACCTGGCGCTGTCCACCGAACACATCGTCTCGGCGCGCTTCCGCGCCGCGCAGTTCCCGGCCATGACCACGGCCGTGGTGCTGCTGTTCGCCATCCTGCTGGCGCTGGCGCATTCCTTCAGCGTCATGATGTCCGAAGTCGTGCGCATGTTCGAAGAGCGCCGCCAGATGGAGCGCACCGAGAAGCAGCGCCTCGAGAAGCTGGTCTCCGAGCGCACGCACGAGCTGGAACGCGGCCGCGAGCAGTACCGGCTGGTGGTCGAAGGCACGCAGGCCATTCCGTTCGCGCTCGACGTCGAGGACGGGCATTTCGAATACATCGGACCGCAGGGCCCGCAGCGCCTGGGTTTCAGCGAAGACACTGTGGAAGCAGATCGGCTTCCTCGACCGGCTCATGCCGCGCGATCGCAACGGCGCGGTGCGCAGCACGCATCGACGACAGCAAGTCCGGCAACTTCGAGATCGAAGACCACCGTGCTCACGCAGGACGAGAAGCGCGTCGACCTGCGCTGGGTGGCGAGCTGCGAGCAGAGCGAAAACACCGGCCAGCACAAGGTGCTGCGCGGCATGATGCTCGACGTCACCGACCAGCGCCGCCTCGAGAACGAGCTGGCGCAGGCGCAGAAGCTCGAGAGCGTGGGCCGCCTGGCCGCCGGCGTGGCGCACGAGATCAATACGCCGGTGCAGTTCGTGTCCGACAGCGTGCAGCTTCGTGCGCGAGGCCATGGACGACCTGTCCGAGATCGTCGACAAGTATCGCGAGCTGCGCACCGCCACGCAGAGCGAGGACAACCGGCGTCGAGAACGTGGCGGCCGCGGCCAAGGCGGCGGAGGAAGCCGAGGACGACGCCGATCTCGACTACATCCTCGAGAACGCGCCGGTGGCGCTCGATCGCGCGCGCGACGGCCTCGGCCGCGTCGCGGCCATCGTGCGTTCGATGAAGGAATTCGCGCATCCGGATCGCAAGGAGATGGCGCAGTCCGATCTCAACCAGGCCATCCCGAGCACGCTGGTGATCGCCTCCAACGAATACAAGTACGTCGCCGACGTCGAGACCGCGTTCGGCGACGCTGCCGCTGGTGAACTGCTATGCCGGCGAGATCAACCAGGTGGTGCTGAACCTCATCGTCAACGCCGCGCATGCCATCGGCGACGTGGTCAAGGGCACGGACGACGAAGGGCAGGATCCGCGTGGCCACGCGCGTGCTCGACGACCAGGTGGAAATCGCCATCGGCGATACCGGCAAGGGCATTCCGGTCGAGGTGCGCTCGCGCATCTTCGATCCGTTCTTCACCACCAAGGAAGTGGGCAAGGGCACGGGCCAGGGCCTGGCCATCGCGCGCGCCGTGGTCGTCGACAAGCACGGCGGCACGCTGCACTTCGAAACCGAGCTGGGCAAGGGCACGACGTTCTATCATCCGCCTGCCCATCGCTGGACCAGCGGCAGGCGCGGCATCTGCCTCGGCCGCGGCCTGAACGCATGAAACTCGCGAAGGTATCCACCAGCCACATCCAGGCCGTCACCGGCACGACCTTCGTGTCGACGCTGTAGCTCGCTGCTGTTCGGCTACTGCACGGCGGTGATCTCGCGGCGTGGTCGGACGCCATCGATCACAACTTCATCGCGCCGCGCGGCATGCACGAAACCGCGGCGAACCTGCTGCTCGGGCTTCACCGTGTGCGCGGCGCTTGGTCGGCACGATTCTCGGGCGCGTTGTCGGCGCGCCGGACCGCCGAGTTGCTGGGCCGCAAGCGACCGATGATCCTCGCCGCGGTGCTGTTCCTGGTATCGGCGTTCGGCTCGGCATTTCCGGAAATCGGGCTCGCGCCGATCGGCGGCATGGGCCCGGATGCCATCTGGCCCTTCATCTTCTATCGCGTGATCGGCGGCGTGGCGGTCGGCCTGGCCTCGGTGATCGCGCCCATGTACGTGGCCGAATTCGCGCCGCAGCGCGGTGCGCGGCCAGCTCGGCGCCTACCAGCAGATCGCGATCGCCGGCGGCATCGCCATCGTGCTGTTCGTGAACTGGGGCATCGCGCTGCAGGGTGACGACATCTGGGTGCTCGAGACCGGCTGGCGCTACATGATGGTGTCGCTGGCGGTGCCGGCGCTGGCATTTTTCTGGCTGAGCTTCACCGTGCCCGAGTCGCCGAGCTGGCTGGTGCAGTCACGGCCGCGTCGAAGAGGCGCGCCGCGCACTGTCGCGCTCGGCCGATCCCGAGGAAGTGCGCGTGATGCTCGCGGATCTGGCCGCCGAGCACGCAGGCGCGTGAAAGCCGGCGCCGCTGCTGGCCTTCGGCGCGCGCGTGGTGTTCATCGGCGTCGCACTCAGCGTGCTGCAGCAGCTCATGGGCCTCAACGCGATTTCCTACTACGGGCCGCAGATCCTGCAGCGCATGGGCTATCACATGGACGCGGCCTTCCTCGGCGTGCTGATCGCGCGCTCGCTGAATCTGCTCGCGACCATGATCGGTCGTGCTGGTCGTCGATCGCGTCGGCCGCAAGCCGCTGCTGATCGTCGGCGCGCTGATCATGGGTGCTGTCGATGCTGGTGCTCGGATCGCTGTTCGAAACCGAAACACACGGCGCGCCCGGGCTCATCGCGATGTGCTGCTACATGGTCGGCCTCGGCATGTCCTTCGGGCCCATCGTCTGGATCATGATGTCCGAGATTTTCCCGGCGCCCATTCGCGGCCGCAGGCCATGTCCATCGCCATCGCCGCGCAGTGGGGCGCGAACTTCCTGGTGTCGGCGTTCCCGTGATGTTCGGCGCAGCCGCTCACGGCTCGCAGGGCGGCTTCGCGTTCTGGATCTACGGCGGCGTTCGGCCTGCTGGCGGCGTTCGTGGTGCTGCGTTACGTGCCCGAGACCAAGGGCCTCGACAGCGAATGCCATCGGCGCTTTCTGGCGCCGGCAGGCGGGCATGTCCGCCACGCCGGCTTCCTGAAGCGCGGAGCGCTGCCGTCATGAAACTCGCCAAAGTCTCCACCAGCCACATCCAGGCCGTCACCGGCACGACCTTCGTCGCGACGTTGAGCTCGCTGCTGTTCGGTTACGCCACCGCGGTGATCGCCGGCGTGGTCGGCGCCATCGAGCACAATTTCATCGCGCCGCGCGAGCTCAGCAACACGGCCGCCGATGCGCTGCTCGGGCTCACGGTGTGTTCGGCGCTGGTCGGCACGATCATCGGAGCGCTGATCGCGCGACCCACGGCCGCATTGTTCGGCCGCAAGCGGCCCATGATCCTCGCCGCCGATCCTGTTCCTCGTGTCGGCGGTGGGGTCGGCCTATCCGGAAATCGGCGTCGCGCCGTATCGGCGGCATCGGCGCCGGACGCCATCTGGCCGTTCAATCTCTATCGCATGATCGGCGGCATCGCCGTCGGCATGGCTTCGATGATCGCGCCGATGTACGTCGGCGAGTTCGCGCCCAGCGCCGTGCGCGGCCAGCTCGGTGCCTACCAGCAGATCGCCATCACCGGCGGCATGACCATTGCCTACTTCGTCAACTGGGGCATTTCGCTGCAGGGCGACGACATGTGGGTGCTCGAGACCGGCTGGCGCTGGATGATGCTGTCGCTGGCCATCCCGGCGCATGGCGTTCTTCTACCTGAGCTTCTCGGTGCCCGAATCCCGAGCTGGCTGGTGAAGACCGGGCGCATCGAAGCAGGCGCGCAAACTGCTGGCGCGCTCGGCCGAGCCGGAAGAAGTGCAGCGCGATGCTCGCAGAACTGGCCGCGACTTGCGCCGGAGGAAAAACCCGCGCCGCTGTTCGCTTTCGGCGCACGCGTGGTGCTCGTCGGCATCGCGCTGTCGGTGTTCCAGCAGCTCGTGGGCATCAACACCGTGCTGTACTACGGCCCGGAGATCTTCGCGAAGCATGGGCTATCACATGGATGAGGCGTTCCTCGGCATCGCTGGTGGCCTGCATGGTGAACTTGCTGTCGACCATGGTCGTGGTGCTGATCGTCGACAAGGTGGGCCGCAAGCCGCTGCTGATCTTCGGCGGCATCATCATGGGCGTGTCCATGCTGGTGCTGGGGTCGCTGTTCCGTTCGCAGAGCAGCGGGCGCTCGGCCTCGCGGCGCTGTGCCTGTACCTGGCGGGTTCGCGCATCTCTTCGGGCCGATCGTCTGGATCATGCTGACCGAGATCTATCCGGCGCCCATCCGCGGCCAGGCCATGTCGCATCGCGGTGGCGTCGCAATGGATCGCGAACCTGCTGGTCTCGGGCACGTTTCCGCTGCTGCTCGGCAACGACACGCTGAATGGCGCCTGGAACCACGGCTTCCCGTTCTGGCTGTATGGCAGCTTCGGCGTTCCTCGCGGCGTTCGTCGTGCTGCGCTTACGTGCCGGAGACGCGCGGCGTGGACAGCGAGGTGCTCGGCGCGCTCTGGCGCCGCGAGTCGCGCGTGCAGGCTGCTGGCGGCGCGCGCCTGAGACGGCGCGTCAGCGTTATCCAGCCCACCGCGCGGCGGAACTCGAGCTCCGCGCGCTTCGCGCGCGGCTCTTGATCCTCCGGCTGGCGGCTGCGGCTGGCCGCGCGCGCCTGGGCGAGAGTCTGCGCGAGCGGCGGCAAGCCCGCCTGCATGCGCATGGAATTGATGCGCGATTCGTTCTCGAGCGGGATGGGGCTCGAGACCGTTCGGCGCCATGCGCAGCTGCGTGCCGTAGCGCTGCGGCCGGCCTTCGTAGACGCGGATGCGGTCGTCGATGATGGCGAACTGCCAGCGCGGCGCATCGCCGTTCTGCGAGGCGCGGTCGATCAGGTCGCGGCACTGGCGCATGAAGGCCGGCTCGCGCGATGGAATGCAGCGCGATGCGCCACGCGGCCTTCGCGCCTTTTTCGCCGACCAGCGCGTGCCGGGCCAGCCGAACACCGCGATGATCTGCCGCAGCCGGCTGGCGTTGGCGCGGTGCAGCTCTTCGAGCCGCGGATGATAGTTGTCGTCGAGCTCGCCGGCGGCGGTCAGTTCGGTGCGCACGGCCTGGTCGCGCGCTTCCATGTCGAGAAGTGCCTTCTCGAGTGATTCATCCATTCGCCCCTGCGACGCTACTCGACACGGCAGATCCTGCGCGGCCATGGGGCCTGTACGCGAGGGCGTGGAATCGAAAACCCCGCGCGGCGTTGGCCGGCCGCGCGGGGCTCGCTGCCGCGGCTCATTGCTGCGGTCGTGCGGTGCTGGTGCTGCTGTACTCGGCGCTGTCGAGATAGCCGTCGCCGTTCTTGTCGGCGGTGGAAAAGCCTTCGACGAGCTTCGGATCGGCCGAAGCTTCGGGCATCGAAATGCGGCCGTCCTTGTTCGAATCGAGCGTGTCGAACGAGCCGCTCTGGCCCGCGGGCGTCGCGGGCATCGGGTCTTGTCGCCTTCCGCGGCGAAGCCCGCCGAGCGGAATCAGCGCGACCACGGCGGCGGCGAGCAGTTTGGTTTTCATCGCGTATCTCCTTCGTTTCAGTCGATCAGTAATGGCAAGCAGGTTGTCGTGCCAACCGCGCCGTGGTAGTTCAGCGATCAGGCACTTAGGCATCGACGCCGGTTGCTGCGCGAGGTTCAGGCGCGTGTCAGAGTGCTCGCGCGCCGCGACAATCGCCCTTCCGGGCGACGCAGCACGGCGACAGCCCCGCCAATCTAACTACAAACAGTCACTTGCGGGTCGCGCGATCGGGGACATGGGGTACGCCGGTGGCGCGCGCGCACGGCCGACAGCGCGCTCGGCATGCGCCGACACCGCTGTCGGCGGTTCTTAGCGCGGCGCCGGCGCGCGGCCGCAGTCTCGAGCCGGTGGGCGCATTCTGGTTTCTGCTCGTCGGCGTATTGCTGGTCGCGATCGCGCTGCTCGGGCGATTCCTCGACCGGCTGCCGGTGAGCCCCGCGATGATCTACCTCTGGTCGGCTTCGCGCTCGGGCCGGCGGTGTTCGACGCGCTCGAGCTGCATCCGCATGCGCGAGCTCGCGCTGCTCGAGACCATCACCGAGATCGCGCTGCTGATCGCGCTGTTCACCGTCGGCATCAAGCTGCGCGTGCCGATCGGCGACTGGCGCTGGAGCCTGCCCCTGCGGCTCGCCACCGTCTCGATGGTGCTGACCATCGCGGGCGTCACCGCGGCCGGGATCTGGCTGCTCGGGCTGTCGCGCCGGCATGGCGCTGGTGCTCGGCGCGATCGCTGGCGCCCACCGATCCGGTGCTGGCCTCCGACGTGCAGCTGCGCAGCGCCGCAGGACCGCGACACGCTGCGCTTCGCGCTCACCGGCGAGGGCGGACTCAACGACGGCACGGCGTTTCCGTTCGTGTTGCTCGGCCTGGGCCTGCTGGGCCTGCACGACATCGGCAGCATGGGGCTTGCGCTGGCTGGCCGTCGATCTGGTGTGGGGCACGGTCGGCGGCCTCGGCATCGGTTTCGTGGTCGGCGATGGGCGTGGCGCGCGGCGTGCGGTGGCTGCGCGCCTGGCGCGCGCGACGCGGTGATCTTCGACGAGTTCCTGTTGTTAGGCGTGATCGCGCTGAGTTACGGCGCCGCGCTGGCGGCGCACGCGCTGGGTTTCCTCGCGGTGTTCGCCGCGGGGCTCGCGCTGCGTCGCGCCGACGACATCCACGCCGCGGCTCGAGCCAGCGCGCGTCGACAAGCCGCCGCTCACGCCCAGCATGCTGAACGTCAACGAGCAGCTCGAGCGCATCGTCGAGGTGGCCATCGTGCTGCTGGTGGGCGCGATGATCTCGACCGGCTACTGGTCGGTGCAGGGCCTGCTGATCGCGGCGCTGCTGTTCCTCGTGATCCGTCCGCTGGCGGTGTGGCTCGGCGTGCTCGGAGATCCGGCGGCGCGCGCGCCGCGCGCGACTGCTGGCTGGTTCGGCATCCGCGGCATCGGCTCGGTGTACTACGCCGTCTACGTCGCCAGCCACGATATCCGCTACGGCGCGGCCGTGGAGCTGCTGTCCTGCGTGTTCACCGTGATCGCCGCCTCGATCGTCGTGCATGGAGTTTCCGCGGCGCCACTCATGGAGCTGTACCAGCGACGGCGCGCGCAGGCGCGGGCGCCGCGCCACGGCGTGTCGGACAAACGATGACAGCGGCGCCGTGCCGCTCCCACGTCGATACCCGGTGCATGCCGCTCGCGGGTCGGCGGCTGCGAATTTCACAATGATTTTCAGCGGAATTCGCATGCACGGAGCGGCCATGGATTGGGATCGCATTTCGGGCAACTGGGCGCATTGGAGGGATCGCGTCCGGGAGCGCTGGGGCCGACTGACGGAAGATCAGCTCGACGTGATCGCCGGCCGCCGCGAACAGCTGGTCGGGCGGATCCAGAAGGCATACGGCATTGCACAAGATGAGGCCGAACGGCAGCTGCGCAACTGGGAACGCAATCTGGCGGCCGAGGAGTTCGACGAAGCGGATCTGGTTCTCGACGACGACGCTGACTTAACCGACATCAACGGGCGAGGGTAGTCATGATCACCGTAAATGGAATTCGCAACGCACTGTGGTGCGTGGTGGCGTTCGGCATCGTCGCCTGTGCAGCCACGCCCATGCCCGTGGACAAGCTCGCGGTCGCCAAGACTTCGATCGAGCGTGCCGAGCAGGCGCAGGCCGCGCAGTTCGCGCAGGTCGAGCTGACCACGGCGCGCAACAAGCTGCGCCGCCGCCCAGGCCGCCGCTGACAAACGCGACGCTGAAGTCGCCGCCCGCATGGCGGACCAGGCGGACGTCGATGCGCAACTCGCCGAATCCACGGCGCGCGCCAAGCAGCAGGAACAGCTCGTCAACGAGATGGATGCCGGCCTGCGCGATCTGCGCCAGGAAACCCTGCGCAACGGCGCGGGTGCCGCGCCGAGCGCGCCGCAGCCCCCTTCACAGACTCCGCCGACCCAATCACCACCGAACTGAGGAGCCCGACATGAAACGGACTATTGCCGCGCTCACCGCATCTTCGCTCGTCGCCTTGTTAGCGCTTTCGGCCTGCGAGACCGCGCCGCAGGATGGCGGCCTGCTGCCCGAAGCGCGCAACGCCGTTGCGCATGCGGAGGCCGATCCCAACGTCGCCAAATACGCGGCCACCGAGCTGGACCGCGCGCGCAAGCTGTTGATCAACGCCGAAAGCGCCGCGAAGGAAAAGGGTGCGACCGACAAGGTGGCATCGCACTACGCCTATCTCGCCACGCAGATGTCGCGCATCGCCGAGCAACGCGCGCATGAGCAGGTGGCGACGGCGCGCATCAAGGCTGGAGAGGGCGACCGCCAGGCGATCCTGTTGTCGGCCCGCGAGGGCGAAGCTCAGCAGGCGAAGGCCGTGGCCGAGCAGGCACGCGGCGAAGCGCAGAACGCGCAGGCGCAAGTTGCCCAGGCTCAGGCCGAATCGCAGCGGCTGGCAGCGCTGCTCGAGGACATGCAGGCCTCGCAGACTTCGCGCGGTATCGTGCTCACCCTCGGCGACGTGTTGTTCGACACCGGCCGTGCGGAACTCAAGCCGGGTGCGGCTCGCCCCATCGAACAGATCACGGCGTTCCTGCAATGAGCACCCGGAGCGCCGGGTACAGATCGAAGGGTTCACCGACAGCCAGGGTGGCGACGACTACAACCTGGAGTTGTCGCAGAAGCGCGCCGACGCGGTGGCCATGGCCATCATCCAGCGCGGCGTCGACGCCGCAGCGCGTGCGCGCCATGGGTTATGGCGAGGAGTTCCCGAAGGCCAGCAATACCGATGCGGGCAGCCGGCAGCTGAATCGCCGCGTGGAGATCGTCGTGTCCAACGATGAACGCGCCATCCCCGTGCGCCAGGCCACGGGCTCACCGTGAAAGTGCCCACGGGCGAATTCTATTCCGCGGACTTCGGCGCCGGACTCGCCGAGGGCGGCGCTCACCCGCACGCGGGGCCCAAGGCGCATGCCGCGCCAGCCAACGTCGATGACTCCGCGCTGCGCCTGATCGGCACTTCGCCTTCCATGCAGAAGGTGCGCGATCTCATCGGGCGCGTGGCACCCACGGACTCGACCGTGCTTGATCTGCGGCGAAAGCGGCGTCGGCAAGGAGCTGGTCGCGGAATCCATTCACGTGATGAGCCCGCGGGCAGACAAGCCTTTCGTCGCCATCAATTGCGCGGCGATCCCGGCCACGCTGATCGAGGCGGAACTGTTTGGCCACGAGCGCGGCAGCTTCACCGGCGCGATGCGCACGCGCGAGGGCGTGTTCGAGCGCGCCAGCGGCGGCACGCTGCTGCTGGACGAAATCACCGAGATGCCGCTCGACCTGCAGTCGCGCCTGTTGCGCGTGCTCGAGACCAAGCGCTTGAGCCGCGTCGGCGGCTCCAGCGATCTCGAGGTGGACGTGCGCGTGCTGGCGTCGACCAATCGCTCGCCGGCGCAGGCCTTCGCCGAGGGACGTCTGCGCGAAGACATCTACTACCGGCTGGCCGTGGTCATGGTGCAGTTGCCGCCGCTGCGCGAACGCGGCGAAGACATCCTGGTGCTCGCCGAGTTCTTCCTGAGCGAGCTCAACCTGCGCAACGGCACGCGCAAGCGCCTGTCCGAGGATCTGCGGACGCGCTTCCTGCGGCATCGCTGGCCCGGCAACGTGCGCGAGCTGCGCAACGCGGTGGAGCGCGCCTATATCCTGTGTGACGGCGAGCTCTCGCTCAACGAGCAGGACATGCCCTCGCTGCGCCTCGCGCCCGAAGCCGGCGGCGACGGCGACCTCATCCAGATGCCCATCGGTGCCACGCTCGAAGAGATCGAGCGCACCTTCATCCTCGCGACGCTCAAGCACTTCGAAGGCGACAAGCGGCGCGCGGCCGACGTGCTCGGCTGCAGCCTCAAGACCCTCTACAACAAACTGCATGCCTATCAGCGCGATCGTCATGCAGGCATGAATTGATGAGCAGATGCGAAGCAACAGGTTACGATGCAGGTCGATACCGCGCGACAAACCGTGATGGCACGGTGCCGCGTCTTTCAAGAGTCGATATGAACAGGGACTAAGGAGTCAATCATGGGATTCATTTTGTGGTTGGTGATCGGTGGTGTCATTGGCTGGCTGGCCAGCCTCGTGATGCGCACCGATGGTAGTCAGGGAATCTTCCTGAACATCGTGGTGGGAATCATCGGCGCGCTGCTCGGCGGCTGGCTGATCAGCCCGCTGGTAGGCGCAGGGACCATCAATTCCGGAGACATCAGTCTGGCCGGGTTGTTCGTCTCGTTTCTCGGCGCGGTCGTCCTGCTGGCCATCGTCAACCTGATCACGCGCAAACGCGTGCGTTGACGAGAGGCACTGCCGCGCGGCAGGAGCAGACACAGGACATGGCGGATCTGTTCGCGATTCATGTTCCGGTGCTCGAGCTCGTGCTGCGCGGCACGCTGGTCTACTGGCTGCTGTTCGTGAATCTTCCGCTTCATCCTGCGCCGCGACGTCGGCGCGGTCGGCATCGCCGACATCCTGCTGCTGGTGATCGTGGCGGACGCGGCGCAGAACGCCATGTCCGGCGGCTACGACACATTCTCCGAAGGCGCCATCCTGGTACTCACCATCGTGGGATGGAACTGGTTGCTGGACGTATTGTCCTGGCGATTCCCACTGGTGCGGCGCTTCACCACGCCAGCGCGGCTCACGCTGGTGCGCAACGGCGTGGTACAGCTGCGCAACATGCGGCGCGAGTACATCACCAGGCAGGAGCTCGAGGAAAAGCTGCGCGAGCAGGGCATCGAGCATCTGTCCGGCGTGAAGATGGCCTACCTCGAAGGGGACGGCCAGATCAGCATCATCAAGCGCGAATCGGGCGATGAGCCTCCCGCGCGCCGCAAGACCGCGATCGCCGGCGGACGTTAATCGGCGTTCGGCCGGTACACGGCCAGGCAAACCACTGCCTCGCGCGCGACCTGTGGATAGACCTCCGTATCGGCCGTGATCATCTCGAAGCGCAGTTCGCCTGGCGCGCGGGCGCAGTTGGTGGAGGCGTCCGCGAGGTCATGGATGATCGCCGGGTGCGGCGACCAGCGCGCGCTGGCGATTCCGGCGGGCGCGCCGGACCTAACAAGGCCTGCGCGCACACGAAGCCGGCGAGCAGGATGACCTTGGAGACCTTTTCCTTCCTGGAGTTCACGACCCCATCATCATCGCGAGGTCGTCCGACGACTTTCGGACGCGGCTGATGGCCCCTGTAGGAGAGGGCCGTGCAGCGTTGGCGGCATTGCGCTAACGTCGCGTCCCCCGGATACGGAGCACTCGATGGATCACGAAGAGAAAGTGGTGCAATGGTTCACCCGCATGGACTGGATTCAGGCCGGCGGACGCATTGCCGCCATCCTGGCCATCACCTTCATCCTGGTGTACATCGCGCGCCGCCTGATCGGCGGCCTGGAGCGTTTTACCGCTTCACACGCGCACGACGTGGAAGCCAAGAAGCGCGCGGCCACGGTCAGCAATGTGCTGCGCAAGCTGGCGACCGCGATGATCGCCGCGATCGCGACTCTGGCGGTGTTCAATACGCTGGGCATATCCATCCTGCCATTCCTGGCGACGGCCGGCGTGGCCGGCATCGCGATCGCCTTTGGCGCCCAGTCGCTGGTCAAGGATTTCTTCCGCGGCTTCTTCCTGCTGGCCGGCAACCAGATCCGCCAGGGTGACGTGGTCGAGATCGCCGGCAAGAGCGGCCTGGTCGAGGACATGACGCTGCGCTATGTGCAGCTGCGCGACTACGAGGGCAACGTGCACTTCGTGCCCAATGGCGAGATCGCCGTGGTCACCAGTTCCAGCCGCACCTTCGCCTATGCCGTGGTGGACGTGACCATCGCGCTGGACCAGGACATCGCACCCGTCATCGAGGTGATGCGCGAGATCGGCGCGCAGATGCGCGCGCACGCCGTGTTCGGTCCGAAGATTCTCGATGACCTGGACATCGCCGGCATCGAGAGCTGGAACGCCGGCGGGATCACGCTGCGTTCACGCATGAAGGTGCAGGCGCTGGAACAGTCCAACGTCAAGCGCGAGTTCCTGATGCGCCTCAAGCACGCCTTCGATCACCACGATATCCAGCAGCCGCGCAACACGGTCACGATGATCGATCATGCCCGAGACGACTACGAAGCCGCCTGAGGGACCCCCCCAATAGCGCGAAGGGGTCACCCGTCCGGGTGACCCCTTTTGAGAGTCAATAAAAAAGGCGGGCCCGCTTGCGCGAACCCGCCCCTCTTGTACGGGCGCTTCAGTGCGCCGTGACCGCGCTTTGCGTCGCGGGGCCCGAGTGGCTTGCGCCGCCTTCGCTCTCCCAGCGTTCCTTCTCGATCTGCTCGTTGAGACGGGTGCGCTCTTCCTGCTCGCGGCGCTGCACGCGCGCGGCCATCCACGCGGCCGCGAGCACCGCCACGCCGGCGATACCGAGTAGTTTGATGATACGCATGGTCAGCATGTTCCCTTCCTGGCTGGTCATTTCTGCAAACTCCTCAGCTCTGCGAGATGATGTTCGATGGTCGGCAATGTGTCGTGCGCGTACTGGCGCAGGTCCTTGTCCTCGCCGCCCTTGGCCTGCGCGCGGTACAAGGCCACCGAGCGCTCGTGTCCCGCGATCATGTCGGCGGTCCATTTGCTGTCGAAGTTGCTGGTGGCCGTGCCCGAGGCGGGCGGTGCGGCCGGCTGCGGCGCCGGCAGCGGCCAGCCCTTGGACTCGGCGATCTTCGACAGCTTGGCATTCGCGTTGCCGTGATCGCTCACCAGCATTTCCGCGATGCGCTTCAATTCCGGATTCTTGAGCTGCGGCAGCGCGTCGCGCGCCGCGTTGACTTCCTTGCGGCCGCTCTCGGTGGCCTGCTTGACGAAGGCGACGTCGTCGATCGGCTTGCCGACCGCGCCGCCCGGAGCGTCCGCCGGTGCATCGATGCCGGAGGCGTGGCTGGCCTGCATGTCGGTGGCCATGAGCGGCACCAGCGAGGCGCTGCCTGCCGACCAGCTTTCGATGGCCAGCGGCGCGGCCGCATTCGAGCGTTCCTCGGGCAACGGTTGCGCGGGACTGGTGGCTGCCAGGCTCACGGCCCATGCGGGGGCCAGCGCCGCAATGCCGGCGAGCGCGAAACCCGCTGCGATCCTGGTGGTGTTCATGTGTCTTGCTCCTCTTGAAGACGTCCGGCGGCAGTAGTTAGCTGCCGCCGGACGGACTGCCACGAACCACGACTATGCAAAGGTCTCGCAGGTGGGCATCACCCGTCGTGGCGCGTGTCATTTACTCTCAATTGGCCGGAGCAGCCGAGCCGGAACGCTTGGCGGCATCCAGCGCGGCCTGCGCCTGCGCCTTGGCCGATTCGTACGCGGCATCAGCCTGGTCCTTGCACGCCTTCTGCGAATCGCCCGCGAGGGTCTCGCACTTCTCCGACGCGATCTTGCGCTGGCCGTCCGCCTGCGCTACCGCCACGTCGTACTCGGCCGCCGCGCGATCCTCGGTGTTCTCCACCGCGGTGTCGGCCGCTTCCTTGCGTTCCTCCGCCACGTTCTCATTGGCGTCCTGGCGTGCCTCGGAGACGTCCTTGGCCGTCTCATTGGCAGACTCGCGCTGATTGCAGCCGGCGAGCGCGCAAAGGCCCACCGCTGCGGCTACTGCCAAAGTCCAGCTGCTGTATGTCTTCATCGGTTTCATCTCCTGAAAGAAAGGGTTCGAATGGCAATCATTCGCCGGGAGAATGCTGCGCGAGCGGCGCGGGCTGCGCCCGCGGACGAGAGGCGTATGCGGCGTCAGACGCCACCGACCAGGAGATTCCCAGGCGGCGGCGGCGCTTGCGACGGTTATTGCGAATTGTCGGCGTTCGCCCACAGGTGCAAGCTCCGCGTGCGAGGGTCGTGAGTTTTCAGCACTGACACGCGTACCCGCCGCAAGGCTTTATCGTGGGGTAACCACACTGAAGGAGGAAGCGATGAGCATACAGGCCAAGTTAGAGAACGGAGCGCGCGCCACCGAGTCGACGGTGATCGAGCTGAATCGCGTCATCACGCAGGCTGAAGAGCTGCTGAAGACGCTGGGTGAAGAGGGTGGTGCGGCTGCCGAGGCCGTGCGCCAGCGCGTATTGCGCACCGTGAGCCAGGCCAAGGTCAGGCTGGCGGATGCGAGCACGCGCGTGCGCGGCGCCGCGAACGACGCTGCCCGTGTCACGGATACGTACGTGCACGACAATCCCTGGAAAGCCATCGCCTATGGTGCCGCGGCCGGTGCCGCGGTCGCGTTGATCGCCTCGGTGCTGCTGCGCCGCGAGTGAGAACGCATCCATGATGAGCTCCGTCGCACTGCTGCTGCTGCTCGCGAACACGCCTCCGGATCAGACGACGCTGCCGCGTCACCCCGATCCGGATCCCGTGGAGCAGCGTGCGCAGCGCGACGGCACGCCCACGGATCCGTGGTTCGACCGCGCGTTCGTGGCCACCGATGACCCGGCGTTCATTCTCGCGGCGGTCGAGAATGTGCGTCAGGGCGCGGCCGACGCGCACTCATCGGCCGGAGCGCTGGATCGTCCCGAACTGGTCGCCGCCGCACAGAAGATAGGCGAGCAGAACGAGGCAACGGCGAAGAAGCTGGAGAAGCTGGCCCAGTCCAAGGGATGGCGTCTGCCACAGGCCAATCCGGATCGCGCAACGACCAACGGGCAGGCTTCACCCACGCGCGCCAATGCGAACTTCATCCTGAACCAGCTCTCGTTTCACCAGAACACCGTGGCGCAGTACCGCGCGCAGATTGCGGGCAAGGGTGATGCGGATCTCAAGCGCACATTGAAAGAAGCGTTACCCGGATACGAGAAGAATCGCGACCTGCTGCTGACGCTCAAGCCGTAAATGGGGACATTCCTCGATTCCTAGCAAATGGGGACGGACTTGAGGGGTTGCGGTGGCGGAGGCGTGCGGTACGGTCTTTCGGGCAAACGGGGACGGTTGAGGTTTGGCGCTACGCCTGCCCACGGCGGACTCTCTCTGCGCCCTCAAGGTCGCGCGCGCTTCGAAAATTTCCGGACGGAAATTTTCGGCGGCCGCTCGTCGGAAGCGGCGGGCCTTAAGGTCTGCAGAAATGGCTGCGCTGAGATGCAATACGGCGGCGCGTCAGGGCGCTTCCTCCTCGCCGCGCTCCATTCGGTCGCAAAGAGAGTCCGCCGTCGGCCGGCGTACCACCCGCGCGGTCTGTCCCCGTTTGCCCGAGAGACCGTACCGCACGCCTCCGCCGCCACGATCCGCAGCTCCGCTCCCAGTTGTCGAGCCATCGCGCTATGTCCTCGAGGATGGAAAAGATCGCAAGACTCGGTGTTCTGGTTCTTGCGGAGCCCTGCGGCCGTGCGTTCTTCTCCCAGCAGCGGCAAATGGGGCCATCCCACGCTCGCCAGCACGCGGGGACCGTGCGGTGCCGGTGGGCGCGCCTTCCGAGGGTTGACCCGCTCTGCGACCGAATGGAGCGCGGCGAGGCGGAAGCCAAGACGGGCCGCCGCAATGCATCTCAGCGCAGCCATTTCTGCAGACGTTAAGGCCCGTAGGCTTCCGACGAGCGACCGCCGAAAATTTCCGTCCGCGGAAATTTTCGAAGCGCGCGCGACCTTGAGGGAGCAGAGCGGGTCAACCCTCGGAAGGCGCGGACGCCACCCCAACCTGTCCCCGTATCTAATGTCGCGCGCGTTGCGCGGCCCGCGACTGCTGTCGCCCCGTGAGCTGCCGAATCGCGCCGATCAGCCGTCCCACCTGCACGGGCTTGGCGAGATGCTTCTGGAATCCCTGGTCGAGCGCCTGTCTCGGATCCTCGCGGCCGCGTGAACGCGGTGAGCGCCACCGCCGGCAGGTGGCGGGCGTCGACCTTGCAGGCGTTTGCGAACCGTCTCGATCAGGTCGTAGCCCGGTGGAGCCGGGCATGCCGATGTCGCTGACCAGCAGGTTGAAGCGGCCGGTGTCCGACTGCCAGCGCCTCGAGCGCCTCGGCGGCGGAGCTCACGCTCACGATGTCGGCTCCTTGTTCGGCGAGCAGCCGCTGCAGGTATTCGCGCGAATCGGCTTCATCGTCCACCGCGAGAATGCGCAAGCCGGCCAGCGGCTTGTCTTCGCGCGCGGCGACCTGTTGCCGCGGCTCGGGGGCCGCGGCATCCTGCTTCAGGCGCGGCAGCCGCACGCGAAACGAACGCGCCCTTGCCACGGCCCTCGCTGTGCACGGAGATCGCGCCGCCATGCGATTCGACCAGCTGCTTCGTGATGGCCAGGCCCAGTCCCAGGCCGGCGAAGCGCCGCGCGCTGCCGCTGTCGGCCTGGCGGAATTTCTCGAAGATGTGCGGCAGGAACTCCGCGGAGATTCCTTCGCCGTTGTCGCGCACTTCGCAGCAGACCATGTCGCCATCGACGCTGGTCACCACCGTGATCACGCCATCCGGCGGCGTGAACTTGATGGCGTTCGACAGCAGGTTGCTGACCATCTGCTGCAGCCGCCCCGAGTCGCCCATGACCGGCAGCGGTGCCTTGCCCACCTGCGGCCTCGATGCGCACTCTTGCGCGCCGCGATGGTGACGCGCATCGAGTCGAGCGTGGCGCGCACCGCTTCATTGAGGTCCATGGGTTCGAAGGTCAGCGACAGCTTGCCCGACATGAGCTGGTTGGCATCGAGCAGGTCGCCTAGCAACTGCGTCTGCGCGCGCGCATTGCGTTCGATGACCTTCAGTCCATCGGCGATGGCGGCGGCGTCGACGCGCGGCCGCTGCAGCAGCGTGGTCCAGCCGAGGATGGCATTGAGCGGCGTGCGCAGTTCGTGCGAGATGGTGGCGAGGAATTCGTCCTTGGCCTGCGAGGCCGCGCACGAGGTCGCTGCGCGCCGCGCGCTCGGCGGTGAGCAGCGCTTCGCGCTCCGCTTCCAGCTCCTTGCGTCGCGTGACGTCGCGCAGCGTGCCGACGATGCGGCGCGTGCGTCCCGCCGCATCGCAGATGGCCGTGGCGCGATTCTGAATCCAGCGCAGCGTGCCGTCGGGGCGCCGGATCTGCAGCTCCGATTGCGGCAATGCATCCGGACGTCGCGCGTCGCGCCGGCAGATTTCCGCGTGGTCGATGTCCGGCGGCAGCAGCGCCCGAAGAATTCCTCGGCGCGCCCGCCGAAATCCGGCACCGCGACGCCGGTGATCAGGTGGGTCTGGCGCGTCCAGGTCATGCGGCCGGAGTCGAGGTCCCAGTCCCACATGCCGACGCTGGCCGCGTCGAGCGCCAGCTCCAGGCGCTGCAGGCTGTCGCGCACGCGCTGCTTCGGCCTCGCGCTGCTCGGTGATGTCGGTATGCGAGCCCACCCACTCGATGATTTCGCCGCGTTCGTCGGCAACCGGCACGGCGTGCACGGAGAACGTGCGGTACTCGCCGTCGCGGCGGCGGACGCGATGCACGGTGATCATCTCGTCATGCGTGGCCAGCGCGCGCCGCCAGGCGTCGAGCGTGGAGGCGGCGTCTTCGGGATGAATGGCGTCGAGCCAGCCCAGTCCTGCGAGCTCGTCGCTGGACTGCCCCGTGAAGGCGCTCCAGCTGGTCTGTTCGCCGACCGCGCGGCCGTCGCGCGAGAAGGTCCAGAAGATGCCGGTGGTCGCGAGCAGCGCGGCCTTGAAGCGGTGCTCGCTGGTGGCGAGGCGTGCTTCGGCTTCCTTGCGTTCGGTGATGTCGAGCACGCTGCCGACCACGCGCGTGATGGCGCCGCTGCGGTCGCGCACCAGCACGCAGTGATCCCAGATCCACACGTAGTTGCCGTTCTTGTGGCGCACGCGGTATTCGCAGGAGATGCTTTCCGCGTCGTTGTCGGCACCGGCGGCGCGCGCCACGCGCGCCGGCCGCGCCAGCGCGCGATCGTCGGGATGCACCAGGTCTTCCCACCAGCGGCTGACGGGCGAGATCTCGGCGCCGCTGGTAGCCGAGCAACTGCTCGATGCCCGAGGTGCGCAGCATCTTGCCGCTGGCGCAGTTCCAGTCGTAGACGAAGCCGGGCAGGGCGCGCGCCGCGAGCTGCAGGCGCGTCTCGCTGGTCTCGAGCGCGAGCGCCGCGAGCTTGCGTTCGGTGATGTCGACGGTGATGCCGACGATGATCGATCGATGGCGCGCCCGCTCGCGCTGCTCGCGCCAGCAGGTGGCGAGCATCCAGCGTTCCTCGCCGGGAAACTCATCGCCGCCGGGACGGCGCAGCGGGAATTCGAACTCGGCCTTGCCGTCGCGCAGGGTGCGCGCCAGCCCGGCTTCGAGATACTCGTTGGTGGAGGGATCGAGCCGCTCGGCGCCGTCGATCGAGATCCACTCACGCGTCGCCGGCAACCACTCCCACATCTGGATGCCGGTGGCCGACTTCGCCAGCCGCAGGCGATTGGCGGCGAGTTGCATGGCGTCGCGCGCGCTCTCGCGCGCGCTGCTGCGCGCGTTCGACGCGCGCGGCGTTCCACAGCACCAGCGGCCGTGAGGCCGCAACACATGGCCGCGGCCAGCAGCGCGAACGCGAAATGCAGGTTGTAGAAGCCCTGGCGCTCGCCCGCCAGCGCGAGCAGTGCGAGCGCCAGCGGCGCGAGCACGGTCCACGCGATGATGCCGCGCGCCGAGCTGCCGGCCGCCGATGGGCTCATCAACGCGGACAACCATCCGGCGTCGCCGCGTTGCGCCAGCGTGCCCAGCAGCAGCAAGCCGGCCACCACGCTGGACAGCGGCAGAAGGGATGCGATCCAGCCCGAGGCTGGCGAGTACCGCGCTGTCCGAGCAGTACACCGATCAGCGAAGTGGCCATCGCCAGGAGTCCCAGCGACGCGGCGGCGGCGAACAGGTGCGTGGCGAAGCGCGTGCGCAAGGGCGTGAAAAACACGGCCATCGCGGTCGCGGCGAACATGATGCCGGTGGCGCCGGCCATGTTGCTGCCGGCCGGCAGGATCCTTTCCAGCAGCGCGCGGGTGGCGGGTGGCAGCGCCGATGAGCTCGCGCCAAAGCTCTCGGCGAGCAGTGGCCCGAATGCGATGACACAACTCAGCAGTGCCAGCGCCTGCCCGACGCCATGCGCCCAGCGCGGCCGGGCGCTGACCAGCCAGCGCGGCCAGCGCGAGCAGCACGCGCGCACAGCGCCGCTGGCGCGGGACATGAGCCAGGCGCGATTGGAAACCTGGCCGATCAGCACCGCCACGCTGGCCGCGAGCGCCGCGCACGACAGCAGTCGCGACGCACGCATGGCTGCCATGGGAGGGATTTGGACTTCATGCGCGGGCTCGAGTATTGCAGGCGCGCTCGCTGTGGCGCTGTCGGTTCACTCCTACAGTGCACGCCGATTCGCGCCTTGCGGGGCCTCGCTTGCGAAGTCATCTGTGCACTGGCGACCATGTTGCGGTGTTGCATGACGGAACTTGCTGTCGGACCACGCCGCTTCATAAAAGTGCTGCGTGCGGCGCGTGCAGGTATTTTCCAGCATCGCATCGCGCGGCGTCCGACGGCAGGACGGTTCGCGGTACGCGACGCTTACGTCCATGCAGAGAACTGCGGCCGATCCATTCATTGCGCGTTTCCCCGTCGTATCGGGTGCGTGGCTCGCGCGACGCTGGTACTACACGCCCAGGTCACGCACGCGCCTACAGCGTGCGCCAGATATCGCCCGGCGATCGGCGGCTGCTGGCCGAATTCGCGCTCGGCCTGACGCGCGCCGCGCCCGAGCGCGAGCGCGAGGCGATGCAGGAGCTGACCGCGATGCTGTTCGATCGCGTGATCTCGACCGGCGCCGACGATGCCGTGGGCTTCGCGGCGCTGGAGAACACCGCCGCCGGCGATCGCGTGATCGGAGTCGCGGCCTACGCGCCCACCGGCAAGGAAGGCGCCGAGTTCCGCGTGGCCGTCGCCAATACATATCGCGAGGAACAGGTGGGGCGCACTTTGCTGGCGACGCTGTTGCGCCACGCGCGCCGCGTCGGCGTGCCGCGGCTGACCGCGGAAATGCTCTGGTCGAACCGGCCGATGCAGATGCTGGCCATGTCCATGGGCTTCGTCGTCGAGCCGGTGCCGCGCGATCGCAATCTGCGCCGACTGGTGCTCACGCTCAAGTGAGTTTCTGAACCCAACCCGTCCGGGAGGCTTCAAGTGTCCGAAACCGCCAACGGCGCCGCCATGCAACGCGGCACGAATCGTCCGGCGCAAACGTTGACTGCCGCAGACGTGGCAGCGTCGCGCGTCATGCCCGTGCAGCGCGTCGCGCATGGCCGGCGCGTGCTCATCATCGTGGAGAACCTGCCGTGCCCGTTCGACCGGCGCGTCATGCAGGAAGCCCGCACGCTTGAGCTCGGCCGGATACACGGTTTCGATCATCTGCCCGAAGGCGCCGGGCTACGAGAAGAGCTTCGAGCGCGTCGACGGCATCGACATCCATCGCCACTCGCTGCCGCGCGAGGCGGACGGCGCGCTCGGCTACGCGCTCGAATACGGTGTGGCGCTGCTCATGGAATTCTGGCTGTCGCTGAAGATTCTCTTCGGCCGCGGCTTCGACATCATCCATGCCTGCAATCCGCCGGACACGATTTTCCTCATCGGCGGTTTCTACAAGCTGTTCGGCAAGAAGTTCGTGTTCGATCACCACGACATCAACCCCGAGCTCTACGAAGCCAAGTTCGGCAAGCGTGGCTTCGGACACCGGCTGCTGCTCGTGCGCTGGAACGGCTGACGTTCAGCACCGCCGACATGGTGATCTCCACCAACGAGTCCTACCGCAGCATCGCGCTGGCGCGCGGCGGCGTGAATCCGAAGGACGTGTTCGTCGTGCGCTCGGGTCCCGATCTCACGCGCATGAAGATGGTGCCGCCGAATCCCGCGCTGAAGAAAGGGCGCAGGTACCTGGTCGGCTATGTCGGCGTCATGGGCAAGCAGGAAGGCATCGACCTGCTGCTGCAGGCCGTGCAGCTCATCGTGCAAGCACCTGGGACGCACCGACATCCAGTTCGGCCTGGTGGGCGGCGGCACCGAGCTGCCCGCCATGCGCGAGCTCGCCAAGGACCTGGGAGTCGCCGAGTACGTGACCTTCACGGGCCGCGCGCCGGATGCCGAGCTGCTCGAAATGCTCAACACCGCCGACATCTGCGTGAATCCCGACCGCGCCAACGACATGAACGACCGCTCCACGATGAACAAGGTCATGGAGTACATGGCGCTGGGCAAGCCGCTGGTGCAGTTCGATCTCACCGAAGGCCGGGTGTCGGCCGGCGAAGCGTCCTGGTACGCGCGTCCCAACGACGTGGCCGACCTCGCGCAGAAGATGGTTGCGCTGCTGGGCGACGAGCAGCCAGCGCATGCACATGGGCGCCATCGGCCGCGAACGCAGTCGAACACGTGCTGTCGTGGCAACACGAGGCGCCGCGGCTGCTGGCCGCCTACGAACATCTCAATGGAGAACAGACGATGAAGAAGTTACTGATGGCGTGTTGCGTCATCATGGCGCTGGCCTGGGCCACCAACGTCATGGCGCAGGATCCTAACTACACGGTCAAGCCCGGCGACATGCTGTCGATCAGCGTGTGGAAGGAGCCGGACCTGCAGAAGGAGACGCTGGTGCGCCCCGACGGCTCGTTCTCCTTCCCGCTGGTGGGCGAAGTGGACGCCAAGGGCAAGACCGTCGCGGACCTCAACAAGATGGTGAGGCAGCGGCTCGACGAAGTTCATCTCCGATCCCGGTCGTGACCGTGTCGATCCAGGAGATCAAGGGCAACAAGGTGTACGTCATCGGGCAGGTGAACAAGCCCGGCGAATTCATCATGAATCCGAGCGTCGACGTGATGCAGGCGCTGTCGATGGCCGGCGGCACCACGCCGTTCGCCGCGCTCGGCGACATCGTGGTCCTGCGCCGCACGCCCACGGGCAAGCAGGCGCTGCCATTCCGCTACAACGACGTGGTCAAGGGCCGCAGGATGGACCAGAACATCGACCTGCAGGCCGGCGACGTGGTCGTCGTGCCGTGAGCTGCAGGAGGATTCGCCATGAACGCACGCTGTGATCTACAGCGTCGCGGCATGCTCGCTGCGTCCGCGGTGGCCGCCGTCCGCGGCCGACTGGGAGCTGAACCCGCGCGTCGAAGCCGGCTACCTGTTCGACGACAACTATCGCCTGACGCAGCCCGGCACCGAGATCGAAGTGCAGGGGCCGCTGGTGGACGCGGCAGCTCGAGATGCGCGCGCGCAGCCGCGAACGGCGAATTCAGCCTTCACGCCGCGCGTGCGCGCGCACGTATTTCCCCGATGAGACAGAGCTCGACGCCATCGACTATTTCGCGACGCTCGACTGGCAGCACCGCGGCCAGCGGGTCAACACCGCGGCTGTCGCGGCGAGTTCGCGCAGCAGGACGTCGTGAACAGCGAGCAGCCCGACGCCGAAGTGCCGACGACGCCGATCTCGGCGACGGCGACATCGGCGATTCCGGGCCGCGTGCTGGTCGAAAACCGGCGCACGCGCGCTTCGCGTCCGGCCCGACTTCGAATACGAGTTGTCGCCGCGGCGCGGGCTCGAGTTCGGCGGCAACTTCACCGACGTGAGCTACGACAACGAGATCCCCGGCGCGCAGGTCGACTACCAGAATGCCGAGCATCTACCGCGCGGCCTGGTGACGCGGCTCTCGACCCACGAATTCGCTGACCGCGCGACTGCGCGGCGCGCAGTACGACATCGATTCGCAGGGCGACACCAACTCCTACGGCGCCGAGCTGCAATGGGATACGCGCAACGCCGCCGAGACACGCGCACGTTCCTGCGCGCTCGGCGCGACAGCAACGTGGAACTGTCGACGCGGCGACTCGGAGACCGCCTGGCTGGCCGGCGGCGGCGTGAGCGTGCTGCTGCGGGCGCAACGAATTGTTCGCCGATCTGTCGCGCAGCGTCGGCCCGTCCTCGGCCGGCATCGTGATCATCGCGCGACCAGCTGCGGCTGCGCTGGACGCGCGACATGACGCCGCGGCTCGCGCTTCCTGGCCGGCGTGCGCGGCACGCACGACGACGACGTCGATCCGGATTCGGACTTTCACGCCGCGCAGCTACGCCACCGGCGACGTCGGGCTGCAGTGGCGCTGGCAGGAGGAATTCTCGCTGCGCGTCGCCGTACGACTACACCTGGCAGAAATTCGAGGACGCACTCGACCGACGACGCCACCTCGAACGGCGCCATGGTCTCGATTCTCTATCAACCCCTGCAACGTCGACGCTAAGGAACACGATCAATGGAAGCCCAGGCATCACCCGAATTTTCCGACTACATCCACGCCATCGCGCGCCGCAAGGCGCTGCTGTTCGGCATCGCGATTCCGATCGCGGTGCTCGCGATCCTGCTGTCGCTCACGCTGCCCGACATCTACACGTCGTCGGCGCTGGTGGAAATCGACGAGCCTTCGAGCGCGCAGTCGCTGGCCGGCAGGCCGGCAACGGCGAGTCCGACTACGCCGACCAGTACGTGCAGAACCTCAAGGGCATCGTGCTCACGGACGCGAACCTGCGCAAGCTCAACAAGGAGCACAACCTGTATCCGGAGCTCGCCGACGACGAGTCCGCCGATGCTCAAGCGCCTGCGCCGCGACATCGACGTGAAGATCGTGACCACGCCCATTCTCGACCCGCGCACCGGCCGCGAGCGCGAAGTCGTCGACGCATTCACGCGTCTCGTATGACAACCGCGTGCCGGAGAAGGCGCAGAAGGGCGCGCAGTGGCTGGTGGCGGCGTTCCTCGCCGAGCATCGCCGCCAGCGCCAGGGCCGCGCCTCGAACGCCGCCGAGTTCTATGCGAAGGAAGCCGAGCGCATGCGCACGCACGTCGCGCAGCTCGAATCCAAGCTCGCGGACTTCAAGAGGGCCAACTACGGCCAGCTGCCCGAGCTGACCGAGGTCAACATGTCGATGATGGATCGCACCGAGAGCGCAGCTCGCGCAGAACGACATGCAGGCGCGCGTCGCTGCGCCAGGAACGCGTGTTCCTCGCCGCGCAGCTCGAGCAGCAGCGCGCGCGCAGGGTCCGGACGCCGGCAGCGTGCGGCAGCTCGAAGACCAGTACGCGCGCATGCGCTCGACCTATGACGAGAGCCATCCGGACATGATCGCGCTGCGCCGCCAGATCGACAGCCTGAAGTACGGCACCAGCGCCGGCGCCGGCACCAGCCTGCGCTCGCAGCTCAACCAGAAGCGCGCCACGCTGGCCGAGGCGCGCCAGCGCTACGGCGCGGAGCATCCCGACATCAAGAAACTGCAGCGCGACATCGCGACGCTCGAAACCCGCATCAAGGCCGGCGAGCGCGGCGACGTGGAGATGTCGGACGGCACGCCGGTGGGCATGCAGCTGCGCACGCAGATCAACGCCATCGACAGCCAGCTCGCCAGCATCGAGGCGCAGAACGCCGAGCTGCGCGCCAAGCTCGCCGGGCTCGAGAAGAACGTGACGGCGGCGCCGCAGGTCGAGCGCGAATACGCGAACGCCACGCGCGACCTCACCATCGCGCGCGAGAAGTACGAGCAGCTGCTCAATCGCCAGATGGATGCCGAGGTGAGCGAGTCCGCCATTGTCGGCGGCCGCGCGGATGAGTTCCGCCTGATCCAGGCGCCCATGCTGCCGTCGGTGCCGGGCAAGCCGCAGCGCCTGGCGATCCTGCTGATCGGCCTGGTGGCCGCGGTGGTCGCTGGCATTGACCGCGACCGTGGCCGCCGAGGCGCTCGATCCGAAGGTGCGCGGCGCGCGCGACGTGCGCGAGCTGCTGTCCGTATCGCCGCTGGTGGCGATTCCCGACGATCCGCAATTCGCGCTCGCGCCGCCGCAATGCCTGGCGATTCGCCGCGGCGACCGCCAGCGGCGTCGTCGGCGTGTGGATCGCGTTCACCGTCATCCAGAATTTCATCTGATCTTGACACAGCGAGACATCACATGAGCACGACCATGGAAGACGCCATCCGCCGCAACTTTGCCGAAAGAGCAGGCGCCGAAGCCGGCGCCGAGAGCCCGGCACCGAACGGCCGAACGCCATCGAGTCCTCGCAACCTGCGTCAGCGCGTACGGCGCGTGAGCGCGGCGCCCGCCGACCTGCAGCAGGCGCGCCGCTTCCAGAACGCCAGCGTCGACGTGCGCGCGATGGAGCGGCAGTGCGTGCTGCCGGCGGTCTCGGATACCGCGGCGCTGCGCGCCTTCAAGATCCTGCGCACGCGCGTGCTGCGGCGTCTCGACATGCACAAGTGGAGCTCGATCGCCGTCTCCGGCATGTCGGTGGGCGAGGGCAAGACGCTCACCGCCATCAACCTCGCGCTGGCGCTGTCGCAGGACGTGAACACCTTCGTGTTCCTCGTCGACCTCGACCTGCAGCGCCCGCAGATCGCCAACTACCTCGGCATGAGCTTCGAGAAGGGCCTGTCCGACTACCTGCTCGGCAAGGCCGAGCTCGACGACATCGTCTACAAGCTGCAGTCGGAGCGGCTCGGCGTGATCCCGAACGCGCGCGCCTTCCAGCATTCCTCGGAATTCCTGAACAGCCCGCGCATGGGCGAATTCACGGCGGCGCTCGAGCGCGAAGTGCCGCGCCGCATCGTGATCTTCGACATGCCGCCGCTGCTGGCGTCGGACGACGTGCTGGCGTTCGCGCCGCAGTTCGATTCGCTGCTGCTGGTGGTCTCGGAAGGCAAGAGCGGCCGCGCCATGCTGCGCGGCGCGAAGGAAGTGCTGGCGGAGATGAACCTGCTCGGCGTGGTGCTCAATCGCTCGAAGGAACGCAACGAAAGTGCTTACTACTGATAGTCTCCGATCGGCGCGCCGGAGCTCGAGTGCGCTCGAGCAGCGGGAAATGGGGCCGGCACCATTCTCGAAGATCGACGATGCCGACGACGGTCGCGCAGGCGCGCGCAAGCGCGCGCCGGCGACGCCGAAGCGCATCAGCATCTTCGGCCTCGGCTATGTCGGCGCGGTGTCGCTGGCGTGCCTGGCGCGCGATGGCCACCAGCGTGATCGGCGTCGACATCGATCCGGACCAAGCTGGATCTGATCCGCGCGCGCAAGTCGCCGATCCTCGAAGAGGGCATCCAGGAGCTGATGCGCGACGTGGTCGATTCGGGCCGCGTGACCGTCACCGACGATGCGCGCGCAGCGCGATGCGCGACACCGAGCTCTCGTTCGTCTGCGTCGGCACGCCGTCGGCCGCCAATGGCAGCCAGGACCTGACCGCCATCCTGCGGCTGGCCGAGCAGATCGGCGCGGCGCTCGCGACCAAGCGCGAATTCCATACCATCGTCGTCCGCTCGACCGTGCAGCCCGGCACCGTCGAGGAGAAGCTCGAGCCGCATCCTCGAGCGAGCCAGCGGCAAGAAGTCCGGGCGTCGATTTCGGCCTGTGCTTCCAGCCGGAGTTCCTGCGCGAAGGCTCGTCGATCCGCGACTACGACCATCCGCCGTACACCATCGTCGGCGGCAACTGCGAAGCCGCGGTCGAATGCCGTGCGCGAGGTGTTCGCAGCATCTGCCGACGCGCGTTCATGGTGACCAGCATCCGCGTGGCCGAGGCGCTCAAGATGAGCTGCAACGCGTTCCACGCGCTCAAGATCACCTTCGCCAACGAGATCGGCCGCATCTCGCAGTCGCTCGGCATCGATTCGCACGAAGTGATGCGGCTGGTGTGCGCGGACACGCGACTCAACATCTCGCCGGCCTACCTGCAAGCCCGGCTTCGCGTTCGGCGGCTCGTGCCTGCCGAAGGACCTGCGCGCGCTGACGCACATCGCGAAGCAGCAACGATCTCGAGGTGCCCGATGCTCGTCGAGCCTGCTCGCGAGCAACCGGGTGCACATCGATCACGCGGTCGACAAGATCCTGAAGCTCGGCCGGCCGCAGGTCGGCATGCTCGGCCTGTCGTTCAAGACCGGCACCGACGACCTGCGCGAGAGCCCGCTGGTCATGGTGGCCAAGCGGCTGATCGGCGAGGGCTGCGAGCTGCGCATCTTCGATCCGGAAGTGCACCTGTCGCGGCTGCTCGGCGCCAACCGCAGCTACATCGACGCGCACATCCCGCACCTCGGCTCGCTGCTGTGCGAGCAGATCGACGAGATGATCGATCCCGTCGGAGGTGATCCTCGTTGGCATGCAGCAGCCGGCGCTGGACGCCGCGCTGCAGGCGCGCGTGCGGCCGGACCAATACCTGTCATCGACCTGGTGAACCTGCCGAATCGCGACCTGCTGCGCTGCCGCTACGAAGGGCGATCTGCTGGTAGCCGGCAGTTTCGCGCCTCCGGCGATCAACCGACCTGCATATATAAGAGTCGGATGAGGGCGGGTAGGACGGCCAGGCAGCCTCCGCTGGCCTGTTCGAAGCCACCTCACATTTTTTACAGCCCGGGAAACCCTGCCGAGGAGGCTAAGTATTTGAATTAATTCTTTTGTCGTGTTTCGGCGACAGTGGCTGCGCGCACCGGCACTTTCGTTCTATTGCGTTGAATCGATTGCACGCGGACTCCTAAATCGCTACCACCCCACGGAGCGGTGGGCGGGAGGATTCCGACGCATGCAATTCCGACTCAGCGATTCTGTAAGAGCTTTCTTACCGGCCATTGCACTGGCCTTCTGTCACGGCTGTGGCGGGGGAGGCGGCGGTGCCGCCACCCGGGTCCACAGGGTTCTGCCCGTCGCCCACACCGGCACCTGCACCAGCTCCGGCGCCCTCGACGACCAACCAGGCCCCCACCATTTCCGCCGAGGCGAAACCGCGGCCCGCGTCGGCGTGGCGTACGAGTTTCAGCCCGGCTGCCAGCGATCCGGAAGGCGACAAGCTGACTTTCAGCGCCGAGAATCTGCCGCCCTGGGCCAGCTTCGATCCGAGCAGCGGCCGCATCACGGGCACGCCCGGCCCGTCCGACGTGGGCGAATACGAAGCCATCACCATCACGGTCGCCGACGCTGCGCGCCAGACCGCGACCAAGCCGTTCATCGATCACCGTGATCGGCGGCGGCGCCGGCGTCGCCGACGCTGCACGTGGGAGACGCCGCCCTCCAAGGTCGACGGCTCGCCGCTCGACGATCTCGCCGGCTATCGCATCGTCTACGGCCGCAATGCCGACGACCTCGATCACAGCATGTTCATCGACGATCCGAGCGCAGACCCGCTACGAGTTCGCCACGCTCGATGCAGGCATCTGGTACTTCGCGGTCGATCGCCGTGAATGCCAGCGGCCTCGAAGGCCCGCCGACCACCGCCGCGATGAAGTCCATCTGACCCGTTCTGACACACATCTTCCATTTTCTCCGAGGGGTTTCAGGAATGAAGCTTGCTAGAGTCGCCGTTCATGCACGCACCCGCCTCATGACGTACAGTTGTTAGCCGCCGCCGCGTTGACGCTCGGAGCGACCGCCGCGCAGGCGCTGCCGGTGATTCCGGGCGCCGCCGGTTATGGCATGGAGACACGCCGCCGGCCGCGGCGGCACGGTCTACAAGGTCACGAACCTCAACGCCAGCGGCGCCGGCTCGCTCAAGGCCTGCGTCGACGGCACGCACCGGCCGCGCGTCTGCGTGTTCGAAGTGTCGGGCACCATCCGCCTGACGTCGGACATGATGATCCGCAACAGCAACCTCACCATCGCCGGCCAGACGGCGCCGTCGCCGGGCATCATGATCCGCGGCGCCGCGCTGCGCATCCAGGCGTCCGACATCCTCATCCAGCACATGCGCGTGCGCGCCGGCGACGATGCGAACGGCCCGGATCCGGACAACCGCGATCGCTCAAGATCGAAGGCACGCGACGCCAAGCCGGTCAAGAACATCGTCATCGACCATTGCTCGTTCAGCTGGGCGATCGACGAGATCGCCAGCGTCTGGGGCGCGCACGACAACATCACTTTCTCCAACAACATCTTCGCCGAGCCGCTCAACGAGTCGCATGCACCTGAGCGACGACGGCAGCGCGCGTCGAGAAGCACGGCTTCGGCGTGTTGCTCGGCAGCAGCACGAGCGGCGGCCGCGTCACCATGGTCGGCAACCTGCTGGCGCACCAGCGTCGAGCGCAACCCGCTGGCGCGTGTCGCGCGAGCTGGTGTTCGTGAACAACCTGGTCTACAACCGCGGCAACATGGACGTCGACATGCAGAGCGAGTACGACCGCGTCGACCAAGAGCTCGATCGTCGGCAACGTGTTCCTGCGCGGGCCGAGCTACAGCCGCGACACCAAGCCCGATCTACGCTGCGCACCAACGGCACCGTACGCGCTGGTCATCGGCAGCCGCGTGTCTACGTGAACGACAACTACGCGCCGGAATCCGGCAGCTCGATCTGCAGATCGTAGTCACTGACCGGCGGCGACGTGATCCGGCCTGCTGCAGACTCTCGACCGCGCCGGTGTGGAACACGCGGCCTCACGGCGCGCACGACCGCGAACAACGCGCGTGTACAACCGCGTGCTGCAGTACGCCGGCGCGCGTCCCGACCGATCGCGACAGCGTCGACAAGCGCATCGTCTCGCACGTGAAGAATCGCAGCGGCGGCATCATCAACTGCGTGGCTCGAACGGCACTACCCGCTGCAACAAGAACGCCGGCGGCTGGCCGTCGCTCGACGCAGAACACGCGCCGCCTCACGCTGCCTTCGAATCCGAACACGCACGGCGTCGAATGGCTACACGAACCTCGAGAACTGGCTGCACTACGATGGACCAGACGCTGCAGGGCGTGACGTCGTCGAGAGTCCGACATCGCCGCCATCGCTGTCAGTGCAATGAACGACAATGTAGGAGCGAGCACCGGGGACGTGTAATCGTCCGGTGATACGCGAATTGGGGAAGGGGCTGGCGTCCACGACGCCGGCCCTTTTCTATTCTGGGCGTTGTCCAGGAGAGAGCGCGCGCCATGAATTCGCAGCACGAATACCAGTACCAGAACATCAGGTCAGCCAGCCGATCATCTTCAAGCGTGGCACCTCGCTGGCCGCGCCGGTGCTGCTGTGGCTGATGGACGCGCTGCCGGCGGTGCTCGCGGGCGTGATGTTCTATCCACTGACGCCGTTTGTACGACGTCGACTACGACCGCCCCTTCCTGGTGCTGTCGATCCTCGCCGCCACCTTCACGCTGGCGGTGCTGCCGCCGCAAACCAGCCTCGCAGGTGGTCTCGGGGCGGCTCGAGCTGGCCACCAACCTGCTGTGGCGCTGGGCGGTGCTGGTCGCCTGCCTGCTGGCGCTGGGTTACGTCACCAAGTTCTCCGAAGAGTACTCGCGCCGCGTGGTGGTGACCTGGGTGCTGGTGACGCCGGTGCTGCTGGTGGTGCTGCAGCTGTTGCTGCAATCGATCACGCGCGCGCTGCTCATGGACGCCGCGCACGCGCGCCGCGCGATCATCGTCGGGTGCACCGGAGCGAGCCAGGAGCTGGCGCGGCGGCTGTCGCTGCACACCGAGCTCGGCATCGTCGGTGGCCGGCTTCTTCGACGATCGCGGCAGCGACCGCCTCGGCTGCTCGCAAGCACGCGCAGCTGCTCGGCCGCTTCGGCGACGTCGCCGTCGTTCGTCAACAGCCGCAACATCGACGTGATCTTCATCGCGATCCCGCCGGGGCAGGTCAGCGCGCATGCGCGAGCTGGTCAACGAGCTCGGCGACACCACCGCGTCCATCTACTACGTGCCGGACGTCAGCGGCTTCGACATGATCCAGCAGCGCACCAGCGAGATCCTCGGGCTTGCCGGTGGTCGCGATGTGCGAGACGCCGTTCCACGGCTACCGCGGGCTGGTGAAGCGCCTCATGGACGTCGTGATCGCCGCGCTCGGCGCTGGTGCTGCTCTCGCCGTTGTTGTTAGGCATCGCGTGGGCGGTGAAACGCAGCTCGCCCGGGCCGGTGCTGTTCCGCCAGCGGCGCTACGGTCTCGATGGCCGCGAGATCATGGTCTACAAATTCCGCACCATGACGGTGTGCGAGGACGGCGCGCGGGTCGACGCAGGCGCGGCGCAGCGACCTGCGCGTGACGCCGGTCGGCAGGCACCTGCGGCGCTGGTCGCTCGACGAACTGCCGCAGCTGATTAACGTACTGCAGGGCACCATGAGCCTCGTAGGACCCCGCCCACATGCGGTGGCTCACAACGAGGAATACCGCAAGCTGATCAAACGGTACATGGTTCGCCACAAGGTCCTGCCGGGCATCACGGGACTTGCTCAGGTGCGAGGTTGCCGCGGTGAGACGGCGCGCGTCGAAGACATGGAAGCGCGCGTGCATGTTCGATCTCGAATACATGCGCAACTGGTCCCCGCTGCTGGACCTGCAGATCCTGGTGGCCACGGCGTATCGCCGTGATCCGCACGGATCGGGCGTACTGAAGTGTCGTGCAAAAAGGGGTCTCGTCTGGCGACTTTGCTCGGAATCACGTCGTTCTTTCTGCTCGCAACCGAAGTGCTGCGCTGGGATCTCACGATCACCACCGGACTCTCGGCCAAGAACCTGGTCATCTACTGCTGGCGACGTTCCTCGCGCTGCGCATGGTCGTGGCGCGCAGCTCGATCATGGCGGCGGGCCAGATGCAGGCGGCGTTCATGGTGCAGATCGCGCTACGCCATCATCACGATGCTGATCGCCGGCCTGGTCATCAAGTACCACGGCTATGAACATCATCCAGAGCGGCATCAAGCTCAAGAGCGGGCTGATCGACTACTACATCTTCTTCCTCGTGTTCCTGTTCGGCGTGCGCAGCGCCGAGGACGGCATGAAGGTGATCAAGTGGATGCTGCTGGGCGCGGTGTTCGCGAACCTCGTCGACCATCCTCGACACCGCCGGCATCGTCAACCTCGGCTACCGCGAGCGCATCGACGGCCGCACCCAGGGCGCCATCGGCGAATCCAACCAGTACGCGGCGTACATCATCCTGTTCATCCCGGGCATGATCGCGGCCGCGGTCGCGTCAGCGCGGCATCAAGCGGCTCGCCTGGGTCGGCGGTGCGCTTGGTGTCCTGCATGGCGCTGGCCATGACGGCGTCGCGCGGTGGCATCGTCGGCGTGGTGCTGGCCTGCGCCATCGGCGCCTATCTATACCGGCAGCTGATTTCCTACAGCCGCGTCGCCGGCTGGGTGTTCGGCATCGCTGGTGCTGCTGGTGCTCGTCCTGAGTTTCTCGCAGTACGGCGGCCTGCTGACCGAGCGCGTCTTCGGCCAGACATCCAACATCGACGCCACCGAGGCATCCTCCGGCCGCAGCGAGATCTGGGCCGACCTGTTCGGCACCATGGTGCAGCAGCCGATCACCTTCATCACCGGTTTCGGCTGGAACGTCTACTGGTCGTTGCCGTTCCACTTCTCGCCGCACAACCACTACTTCTCGCTGTGGTTCAACCTCGGCCTGGTCGGCCTGCTCACCGGCTGCTACCTGCTGTTCTCGCGCGATCGCGCGCGCGCGCCGCGCCAGCCTCGTGGCCGAGCCGCCGGTACGCGGCCAGCTCATCGCGTTCGTGCATCGGCGGCATCGCCGTGTGCGGCGCCGTGTTCTTCGTCGAGCTGCACGACCCGTGGATCTACTTCTGGATGTACACCGGCGTGGTCATGCGCCTGGTGCTGTGCGTCGCACCGGCCAGCCGAGCCGGCGCCGGCGCCTGGTGCCGAACGACGCGCAGCGTGCGCGCGGCCGCGTGATCGCGTATGGTTGGGCCGCAGCGCACAGGACGGCGGTCGCGCATGAGACATCGCAGGATCTGCATCGTCGGGCTGGACTCGTACGGCATGCTGTCGGGCGAGGGCGACCTGAAGTACATCGGCGGCGAGACCGTGCAGCACGTGCTGCTGGCGCGCGCCTGGCGCGATCTCGGCCACGACGTCTCGATGATCGTGCACGACGACGGGCAGGGCGCCGCGGCGCGTGGTCGACGGCATCACCGCCATCGCCGCGCACAAGCGCAACGGCGGCATTCCCGGGCTGCGCTTCTTCCATCCGCGCGCCTCGCAAACTGTTCGCCGCGCTGATGGCCGCGGACGCCGACGTCTACTACCAGTCGCCGGCCGGCGCGTTCACCGGCATCACCGCGTGGTTCTGCCGCATGACGGGCCGCAAGTTCATTTTCCGCGTCGCATCGGACAGCGATTGCGAGAAGGAGCACGGCCGCATCCGCTTGTGGCGCGACCGCAAGCTGTACGACTTCGGCCTGCGACGCGCCGACCTGCGTCGCCGCGCAGACCGAAGTGCAGGCGCAGATGCTGCGCGAGCAATCACGGCCTCGAAGTCCAGCGTCGTCAACATGCTGGTCGAGCCGCCGCGCCGCGGCGGCTGCCGCGTGCGAGAAGGACATCGACGTGCTGTGGCTGAGCAACCTGCGTTCGCTGAAGCGCCCCGAGCTGGTGCTCGAGCTGGCGCGGCAGCTGCCGCACGTGCAATTTCACGCTGGCCGGCGGGCCCATGCCGACGGCTGGGCTAGACCTATTTCGACGACGTGGGGCCGCGGCCGCGCGGCTGCCGAACGTGACGATGCTCGGCGCCGTGCGCTACGCCGAAACCGGCGCGCTGGTTCGATCGCGCGCAGGATTTTCCTCAACACCTCGAGCATCGAGGGATTTCCCGAACACCTTCCTGCAGGCCTGGATCCGCGGCGTGCCGGTGGTGAGCTTCTTCGATCCGGACGGCTCGATGAGCCGCCTGCAGCTCGGCCGCGTCGCCGACCTCGATCGACGACATGCGCGAGTCGATCCGCGGCCTGCTCGACGTCGACGTCTACCGCGAGAACATCGGGCGCCGCGCGCGCGACTTCGCGTCGCGCGAATTCACCAGCGGCGGTGGCCTCGCGCTACATCGAACTACTGGAAACCAGAACCGCTGCGCGTGCGCATCGGCGCGGCCGACGGAGGAACCGTTCCATGAACACCCCCGCATATGCGGAAGCCACCTTGGCAGCCTCGCGCCGGCGAAGAGCGCGGACCACAGGCAGGTCGCGGCCACCGCGCGCCCGATGCGCTGTTCGTGGTCAACAACCTCGGCATCGGCGGCTCGGAGCGCAAGATCGTGCGGCTCGCCAACCGGCTCAAGGACGAGGGCGTGCACGTGACGCTCGCCTGCCTCAACGGGCCGTTCACGCATCGAGCAGGGCATCCGCCGCGACGTGCCGCTGCGCCAAGCTCGAGCGCAAGGGCAAGTTCTCCTTCGGCGCGCTGTGGCGCCTGCGGCAGATCCTCGCTGCGCGAGCGGCCCGCCACCGTGCATCGCGGTGAATCTCTACCAGGCGCTGTACGTCGCGCTCGCGACGCTGCTGCTGCCGTACCGGCCGCGCACCGTGGCGCTGGTGAACACCTCGACCTTCCGCGGACATCGCGCTGTGGAAGCGCATCTACCAGTCGGTGCTCGCGCGCTTCGACCTCACCGTGCACGGCTCGGAGGCGCAGCGCGCGCTTCTGGTTCAAGGCCGAACAGCGAGGCGTGGACGAACTCCACCGTCATCTACAACGGCGTCGACTCCGAACACTTCGAAGCTCACCGAGTCCTTCGAGGCCGGCAAGCGGCTGCGCGCCTCGCTGGGCGTGAAGCCCGAGTCGCTGCTGATCGGCACGGTGGGCATGTGCCGGCCGGAGAAGAACCAGGAAGTGCTGCTGACGACGCTGCGCCGGCTGCGCGTCGCGCGCGTCGACGCGCACCTGGTGATCGCCGGCGACGGTCCGCTGCGCGCAGCAACTCAAGCGGCGCGCGGCGCGAGCTCGAGATCGCCGGATCGCGTGCACTTCATCGGCGCGGTCGAAGACGTGCGGCCGGTGCTCGCCGCGCTCGACGTCTTCGTGCTGCCGTCGATCGCGGTCGAGTCGTTCTCCAACGCCGCGCTCGAGGCCATGTCCATGGGCCGGCCGGTGATCCTCTCGGACATCGGCGGCGCGCGCGAAATGATCCACGACGGCGTCGAAGGCTACGTGGTGTCGCCCACCGAACTCGCGGCGCGGCTGCCGGCGCATGATCGCCGCGCTGTACGCCGACCGGCGCAAGCGCCAGCAGATGGGCGCGGCGGCGCGCAATCGCGCGGTGACCTGCTTCTCGGTGCCGGCCATGGTGGCCGGCTACCGCGGCCTGTTGCATCCGGAGAGCGTGAATGAGTGCAGAGCCGAGCACGTCGAATCGCGAGCTTCCAGCCCTTACGCGGCGCGCCTCGCGCCGCTGCCGCCGGACGGCCGCGTGCGCGTGCTGCAGTTCGGTCCCGTCGCTCGACGGTGCGCGGCGGCATCACGCTCGGTCGAGCAGCTCATCTGCGACTATCTGCCGCCGTACGTGTCCATGCGGCACGTGCCGACCATGGAGGATGGCTCGGCCATCGCCAAGGCGTCGGTGTTCGCGCGCGCCGGTGCAGGTGCTGCGCCGCGCGCTGGAGTCGCTCGGATCCGACCATCGTGCACATCCACTTCGCCTCGCGCGGCAGCACGCTGCGCAAGATGATCCTCGCCGAGATGGTGGCGCGCGCCGGCCGGCCGCTGGTGCTGCACGCGCACGGTTCGGAGTTCGACCAGTTCCATCGCAGGCTGCCGGCGGCCGTGCGTCGCAACGTCAACCGCACGCTGCAGCGCGCGAACGTGTTCATCACGCTGTCGACGCAGTGGCGCGATTTCTACGTCGAGGAATGCGAGATCTCGCCGTCGCAGATCGTGGTGCTGCCGAATCCGGTGCGCGTGCCGGCCGAAGTGCCCGACCGCGCCGGGCGCGACGCACGTGCAGTTCCTGCATCTCGGCCGCCTGGGCGCACGCAAGGGCAGCTTACGACCTCGTGCAACGCCTTCGCGCGGACTGCCGGAAGGGCTGCGCAACCGCGCGCGCCTGGTGCTGGCCGGCGACGGCGACGTCGAAGGCGTGCGCAAGCTGGCCGCGCCGCTCGGGCGACCAGCGTCGCAGGTGCACTCCTGGATCGACACCGCAGCGAGCGCGATCGGCTGCTCGCCGCAGAGCGACGTGTTCGCGCTGCCGTCGCGCGCCGAGGGCGTGCCCATGGCGCTGCTCGAAGCCATGGCGCAACGGCTTGCCGTCGATCACGTCGCCGGTCGGCGGCATTCCGGACGTGTTCCGCGATGGCGTGGACGGCGTGCTGGTGACGCCCGGCGACGTGGAGCAGATCCGCGCCGCGATGGCGCGGCTGATCACCGATGACACGGCGCGCTGCGCGGCGGGCCGCGCGGCGCGCGAGCGCGCGCGCGCACTTCGACGTGCACGTGTACGCGCGCCGCCTGGCGCGACATCTATCAACGCATCGCGCCGGTGGCGGAGATCAGGGAAATCGCATGAGCGCGACGCTGGCATTCGTCGTCGATCGACTCAAGCGGCACGTGGTCGGCGAGAGCCTGGTCAGGCGCAATCCGTTCTACTACGAACGGTCGCGCCGGCTGCTGGATCGGCTCGAGAGCGCAGGACCTGGAGGGCCGCCGCGCGTGGTCGCGCGCGCAGCTCGCGCGCACGCTCGCGGCCGCGCAGCGCACCGACTACGGCGGCATCGTGCGCGGCGGCGACGAGGCTCAGCAGCTGGCCGCTGCTCGACAAGGAGCTGCTGCGCAACCGGCTGCACGCCTTCACCACCGGCAACGAATGGTTCTCGGCGCCGGCCAACACCGGCGGCACCGCCGGCGTGCCGCTCAAGCTGGTGCGCTCGCTCGATGGCGTCGTGTTCGAGCAGGCCTGCATCGACCGGCTGGTGGTGCAGGCTCGGCTTGCATCCGCGCACGCGTGCGCACCGCGGTGCTGCGCGGCGACAACCTGCAGGATCCGCGCACGCTGATCGCGCCGGATGGCGTGAGCGCGAACGGCGGGCGCTCGCGCATCTTCTGCGCGCGCGCCGTGTCGCCCAAGAACATCGCACGCATCTGGCCGATTCGCTCGAGAACTTCGCGCCGCAACTGTTGTGCGCCTATCCCAGCGCGCTGGAGGCGCTGTGCCAGCTGCTGCAGGAACACGGCCGCACGCTCAAGATTCCGGCGGTGCTCACGTCCTCGGAGGTGCTCAAGCCCGAAGCCTGGGCAGCTGGCGCACGAGGTGCTGGGCTGCCCGCATCGCGGATTACTACGGGCAGTCCGAGCGCGTGGCGTTCGCCTACGCCTTCGCGCCGCGCGAATACCGCTTCCTGCCCGGCTACTCGCACGTCGAGTTCCTGCCCTACGACTCCAAACTACTGCCGGCCGGCGCGGCGCGACCGACTCTACGAGGTCGTCGGCACCACGTTCTGGAACAGCCTGATGCCGCTGGTGCGTTATCGCACCGGCGACCTGATCCGCCTGCCGGCGCACCTGGGGCGTGCGCGAGCTCGAGGAGCTGGCGCTGGGCATGCGCAGCTTCCGCGGCATCCTCGGCCGCGAGCAGGAAATGATCGCCTGTCCGACGGGCATTCGCCTGACGGGGCTCGAGTCCATCCCGCACGACGTCGAACACGTGCTGCGCATCCAGGTGGTGCAGGAGACGCTGCGATTCGGCGCGCATCCGCGTCGTGCCCGCGCCCGGGTTCTGCGAGGACGATGCCGCGCGAGCTGCTGCGCAATGCGCGCGCCAAGCGTGCCCGCCGACGTGCGCCTGCGCGTCGAAGTCGCGCAACTGGCTCGAGCGCACGCCGCGCGGCAAGACGCCGCTGATCGTGCATCGGCCGCCGGTGCACGAGGCACTGCGCCGTGCGGGCGTCGAACCGCTGCTCACGCCACTGAGTCGTTCAGGTTCCTGCATGCAGCAACCCGGTTGGTATCTGAGGCGCCTGCGGCGCATGTCCGGCGCCGAGGTGGCCTATCGCCTCGCGCGCAGCGTGCGCACGGTGTCGGCGCCGTTCACGCAGCACGACGTTGCCGGCGCGCGACGCGTTCGCCACGGACCTGCGCTTCCTGCCGCCGTTCGTGTCGCTGTCGCCCGACGCGCTGATCGCGGCCGCGGATCGCATGCTCGCGGGCCGCTACTCGTTCTTCGATCTCGAGGACTGCGATCTCGGCGATCCGCCGCAGTGGAATCGCGATCCGCTGACGCATCGCGTCGCCGGCACGCGACGCGCCACGGCCATCGACTATCGCGACGAGCGCGTGGTCGGCAACATCAAGTACCTGTGGGAGGCGAATCGCCACCTGCACCTGTCGACGCTCGCGCAGGCCAGCGCGCTCACCGGCGACTGCGTTACGCACTCGGCATTCGCGCGCAGATCGATTCGTGGATCGAGCAGTGCCCGACGGGCCGCGGCCCCAACTGGGTGCAGCGCGCTCGAGCTCGGCATCCGGCTCATCAACTGGAGCATCGCCTGGCAGCTGCATCGGCGGCTCGCGCTGCGCGGCTGTTCGCCGACGAAGACGGCGCCGCGTTCCGCGATCGCTGGCTGCGGCCGATCTACGAACAGGCGCGCATGATCGTCGGCAACCTGTCGCGCTTCTCCTCGGCCAACAATCACCTGATCGGCGAAGCGGCGGGCGTGTACGTCGCGGCTTCGACCTGGCCGCTGTGGCCGCAGATGCGCGCCTGGGGCGAGCGCTGCCGCGGGATCCTCGAAGAGGAATGCCATCGCCAGAACGCGCCCGACGGCGGCAATCGCGAGCAGGCCTTCGGCTACCAGACCTTCGTGCTCGATTTCCTGCTGCTCGCGGGGCTGGCGGCGCGCGCGCGCGGCGAGGATTTCTCGCCTGTCTACTGGCGCCGCCTCGAGGTGATGATCGATTTCCTCGCGTCGATGACCAGCGTCGCGGGCGCGCTGCCCATGATCGGCGACGCGCGACGATGGCTACGTCGTGCGGCTCGCGCCCGAGGCGGGCTTTTCGCCGCATGGCTCGCTGATCGCCACCGGCGCGGTGCTGTTCGACCGGCCGGATCTCGCGGCCAAGGCCGGCGCCGTCGACAGCAAGACCGTCACCTTGCTGGGCGTGAGCGCGGTGCGCACGCTGCGCGCAGCTCAAGCAACGCGGGCGCGCCGGGTTCCGTCCGCGCCAGCAGTTCTCCGAATCCGGCTACTACCTGCATGGGCGCGGCGTTCGACACGCCGGACGAGGTGCGGCTGCTGGTCGACGCGGGTCCGCTCGGTTATCTCAGCATCGCCGCGCACGGCCATGCCGATGCGCTGTCGTTCACGCTCAACATCGGCGACCGCGAGATCCTGGTCGATCCGGGCACGTATGCGTATCACACCGATCCGGCGTGGCGGCGCTACTTCCGCAGCACGCTGGCGCACAACACCGTGGGCATCGACGAGCAGGACCAGTCGGTGCAGGCCGGCAATTTCATGTGGACCGATCACGCGCAGCGCGCGCTGCATCGAGTTCGAGGCGGGCAACGCGCGGCAGCGCTTCGTCGGCGAGCACTACGGCTACGAGCGGCTCGACGGATCCGGTGGTCCACCGGCGCGAAATCGTGTTCGATCCCGAGCAGCAGCTCATCGAAGTCGACCGACATGCTGCGCTGTGAGGGCGAGCACCGCGTGCGCCGCGCCTGGCATTTCGCCGAGGACTGCCAGGTGGAGCGCGACGGCGCACGGCCTGCGCATCACCACCGGGCTCACGCAGGTGCACATGGAGCCGCTGGAAGAACTCGAGCGCGTCGAGATCCATCGCGGCGGCACGCGCGGAGCAGGGCGGCTGGATTTCGCGCTCGTTTCGGCCGCAAGGCAGCCAACGACGACAGTCTTCTGGCACTCGCGTATCGCGGGCGCTACGGTGCTGCGCACGCGCATCACCTACACGAGGTCGCGCCCCGGTGTCCTCTGAACCCGCCATCTCCGCTGGACGCGCCGCACCAGGTGGTGACGGCCGACGTGCCGAGCGCGGAGCGCACGCACACGCTCAAGCACGACGACTGCTTCGGCCTGTTCAACGAGATCGGCGACATCGACGCCGAGGCGCGCACCGAGGCGGGCCTGTATCGCGCCGGCGTGCGCCACCTGTCGCGTCTCACGCTGACGATCGCCGGCCTGCGGCCGTTGCTGCTGTCCGCGAGCCCGCGCGAAGACAACGTGCTGCTCAACGTGAATCTCACCAATCCCGACGTGCGCGGCGAGGGCGGCCGCATCATGCTGCCGCGCGGCACGCTGCACATCACGCGCTCGCGCTTCATCTGGGCCGGCGTGTGCCACGAGATGATCCGGGTGCGCAATTTCGCGCTGAGCACCGTGGCCGTGGAGCTGGTGATCCGCTTCGGCTGCGACTTCGAGAACATCATCGACGTGCGCGCGCAGCGGCGCGTCGATGCCGGGCGCGCGCGCTTCGAACGCGTCGAGCGCGACAGCGTGACCCAGGGATATCTCGGCGCCGACGAGCTGGTGCGCGAAACCGTGGTCGACTGCCACACGGCGCCCGACGCGATTTCCTCCGACAGCCTGCGATACCGGCTGCAGATCGGCAGCCGCGGCGAGAAGACCATCGCGCTGGCCATCGGCTGCCGCTCGGCCAACCAGGCCGGTGCAGATCGCCACCTATCACGCGTTCGCTGGCGGCCGCCGAGGAGCTGGCGCGCAACGAGGGCCGGCCGCCGCTGCCAGGTCGAATCCAGCGACGCGCACGTTCAACGCCTGGCTGCAGCGCTCGGCGGCCGACATCGGCATGATGCTGACGGCCACGCCGCATGGCCGCATCCCGACCGCGGGGTTGCCGTGGCTGGATGCCGCCTTCGGCCGCGATGCCATCATCATCGCGCTGCAGACGCTGTGGTTGTGGCCGCGAATCGCGCGCAACGTGCTGCGTTACCTCGCGGCGACGCAGAGCGCCGACACCTTCGCCGCCAACGGCGCCGAGCCCGGCAAGATCCTCAACGAGGCGCGCGGCGGCGACATCGCGCCAAACTACTTCGGCGTCGACACCACGCCGCTGTTCGTGCTGCTCGCGGGCGCGTATTACACGCGCACCGCGGACCTCGATTTCATCGCCGAGTTGTGGCCGGCGATCTCCTCGGCGCTGACCTGGATCGACGTGTACGGCGACATCGACGGCGACGGCTTCGTCGAAGCGCGGCCGCGCGCCGGCCGGGCCGCGGCAACCACGGCTGGAAGAGCTCGCCGGACGCGGTGTTTCACGCCGACGGCCGGCTCGCGCAGGGGCCGCTGGCGTTGTGCGAGGTGCAGGGCTACGTCTACGGCGCGAAGCTCGGCGCGGCGCGCATCGCCCGCTCGCTGGGCGAGATGCCGCGCGCCATCGCGCTGGTCGAAGCGGCGCAGGCCCTGCAGGCGCGCTTCAACAGCGCGTTCTGGTGCGCGGACATCGAGACCTTCGCGCTGGCGCTCGACGGCGACAAGCAACCCTGCCGCGTGCGCACCTCGAACCCGGGGCATTGCCTGTTCACCGGCATCGCGCATGCCGAGCGCGGCCGCCAGGTCATCGCCGGCTTCGGCGACGAACAGTTGTTCTCGGGCTGGGGCGTGCGCACCGTGGCGGAGAGCGAGTTGCGCTTCAATCCCATGTCGTATCACAACGGCGCGATCTGGCCGCACGACAACTCGCTGCTGGCCGCCGGCGCCGCGCGCTACGACGACAAGGCCTTCGCGCTGCGCATCCTCAATGCGCAGTTCGAGGCCGCGCAGCATTTCGACCTGCTGCGGCTGCCGGAACTGTTCTGCGGCTTCCGCCGGCGCGGCCGCGAGCCGCCGCTGCATGTCGCCGGTGGCCTGTTCACCGCAGGCGGCTTCGGCCGGCGCCACATTCCTGCTGCTGCAGAGCGTGCTCGGCATCACCATCGACGCGCTCGACCGGCAGATCGTGCTGGCGCACCCGGTGATGCCGGAGGAGTTCGAGGAAATCCGCGTGCGCAACCTGTCGGTGGGCGAAGCGTCGGTGGATTTCACCGTGCGGCGTCACGCCGGCTCGGTGAGCGCCAGCGTCGAACGGCGCGAAGGAAAGCTCGATCTCGTGATCCGCAGCTGACGGATCAAATCGACGCCGACCGAGCGACGCGAGCGCGGGACGCGCCGGTGGCTGGACTTGTTAGCACGGCGCGCGGGATCATGCGCGCCATGCGTAAACTAATTCCTTGCAGTGACTCGTCATCCCTGATCGTCGGTTGTTCGGCTGAACAAGCGCCGCCGCCAGCGCCGACATTCTCACCCGAGCGCTTCCGCGCGCACGTGGCATTTCTCGCCGACGACCTGCTCGAGGGCCGCGACACCGGCTCGCGCGGCCACGAAATCGCGGCGCGTTACGTGGCCAGCCAGTTCGAGTCCTATGGACTCGAAGCCCGGCGGCGCGAACGGCAGCTGGTTCCAGCAGGTGCCGCTGCAGAAGACCACGCGCGGCGCGGATCGCGGCTCGCGTGATGATCAGCGGACCGGCGGGCGAGCAGACGATTCGAGCATGCCGACAACGTCATGGTCGGGCATGAGCCCGCGCGAGGCCAAGCTCGACCTCGAGGCGCCGCTGGTGTTCGTGGGCTACGGCATCGAGGACAAGCGCTTCGGGCATCGACGATTACCGCGGACTCGACGTCAAGGGATGCATCGTCGTGACCTGCGCGGCTTCCCCAAGGGCCTGCCCAGCGAAGAGGGCGCGCATGTCAGCGCGCAGAAAGGCGAAGGTGGCGCAGAAGCACGGCGCCATCGGCGCCGTGGCTTTCGCCACGCTGCAGTTCGAGAAGGCGTTTCCCTGGGAGAAGGTGCTCGAATACTCCAACGATCCGGATTCGACTGGGTCGACGCCGACGGCAAGGCGCACTCGGAGGCGCCCGTGATCCGCGGCGGCGCGTACCTCAATGCGCCCGCCGCCGAATTGCTGTTTGCCGGCGCCGAGCGCTCGTTCGCGGACATCGCGCCAGGAAGCGGACCAGGACAAGGGCGCGCCGCGCGGCTTTCACGCTGCAAGGCCCGCATCAGGATCCAGAGCGAGAGCAGCTGCGAGCGCGTCACCAGTCCGAACGTCATCGCCATCCTGCCCGGCAGCGATCCGGCGCTGGCGAAGGAATACGTCGTGCTGTCGGCGCACCTCGATCACCTGGGCATCAAGGACGTTCCCAACGCCGCGGCCGATGCCGACCGCATCTACAACGGCGCGATGGACAATGGCGCCGGCATCGCGACGCTGCTCGAGGTGGCGCGCGCCGCCGCCATCGGCCCCGACAAGCCGCGCCGCTCCATGCTGTTCCTGGCCACCACGGCCGAGGAGAAGGGGCTGCTGGGCGCGGACTACTACGCGCACTATCCCGACCGTGCCCATCGGCCAGATCGTGGGCAACGTCGATCTCGACATGCCGCTGCTGACCTATGAGTTCACGGACGTGGTCGCATTCGGCGCCAACCATTCCAACGATCGCCAAGTTCGTGGAGCAGGCGGTGGCGCCGATGAACGTCAAGCTGCTGCCCGATCCCATGCCCGAGCAGGGCATCTTCACGCGCTCGGATCACTACCAGTTCGTGCGCCAGGGTGTGCCGGCGGTGTTCCTCATGACCGGCTACGCCAACGGCGGCGAAAAGGCCTGGGGCGAATTCCAGGCCGGCTTCTATCACTCGCCGCGCGACGATATGTCGCAGAAGATCGACTGGAAGGCGGGCGCGAAATTTGCCGAGGCCAACTACCGCATCACGCGCGCCATGGCCGACTCGCCGACGCCACCGCTGTGGTACGCGGGCGACTACTTCGGCGATGCCTTCGCGCCCAAGGCGGCGCGCGCGCAGCGCTGAGCGTCTGCTGGGAGGGCTACCGCGGCGGAATCGCCGCTTGTAGGGCTTTTCCTACGCGACTGTGCGGAGCAGTCTCAATATGAGTGGCTTTAGACTCCGACGCATCTCGTAGGAGCCGGGCAATTCATGGATATATCTGCACGTGGCCGCGCTGCGCCGCGCCGCCGCACGCCGGCCGCAGCCGTAAAGCTGAAGGTCGCCAACGGCAGTGGCGGCAGTGGCCATGCGGCTGCTCCCGAGCTGGATCTGAAGAAAATGCTGCGTGCGCTGCAGTCGGTGCGCGACGGCGATTTCAGCGTGCGCCTCGCGACCGACCAGACCGGACTGGCGGGCAAGATCGCCGATACCTTCAACGAACTGGTGAGTTGCAACGAGCGCCTGGCGCGCGAACTGGAGCGCGCCGGCCAGATGGTCGGCAAGGAAGGCAAGACGCGCGTGCGCGTCAGCAGCGAGCGGCGCGGTGGCGCGTGGGGCGAGATGGAATCCTCCGTCAACACGCTCATCGACGACTTGCTGTGGCCGACGGCCGAAGTGACTCGCACCATCACCGCGGTGGCCAAGGGCGATCTCACGCAAAGCATGCGCCTCGAAGCCGACGGACGTCCGCTCAAGGGCGAATTCCTGCGTTCGGCCACCGTGGTCAACGAGATGATCGCGCAGATGGGCGTGTTCACCTCCGAAGTGACGCGCGTGGCGCGCGAAGTGGGCACCGAAGGAAAGCTCGGCGGCCAGGCGCTGGTGCTGGGCGCCAGCGGCGTGTGGAAAGACCTCACCGACAACGTCAACTCCATGGCCTCGAACCTCACCGGCCAGGTGCGCAACATTTCCGAGGTGACCATCGCGGTCGCGAACGGCGACCTGTCGCGCAAGATCACGGTGGACGTGCGCGGCGAAATCCTGCAGCTGAAGGAAGCCATCAACACCATGGTGGACCAGCTGCGCTCCTTCGCCTCGGAAGTGACGCGCGTGGCGCGCGAAGTGGGCACCGAAGGAAAGCTGGGCGGCCAGGCCATCGTGCCCGGCGTCGCCGGCACCTGGAAAGACCTCACCGACAACGTGAACTTCATGGCCGGCAATCTCACCGGCCAGGTGCGCAACATCGCCGAGGTGACCACCGCGGTGGCCAACGGCGACCTGTCGACGAAAGATCACCGTCGACGTGCGCGGCGAAATCCTGCAGCTGAAAGAAACCATCAACACCATGGTGGACCAGCTGCGATCGTTCGCCTCCGAAGTGACGCGCGTGGCGCGCGAAGTGGGCACCGAAGGAAAGCTGGGCGGCCAGGCGGCCGTGCCCGGCGTGGCCGGCACCTGGAAAGATCTCACCGACAACGTGAATTCCATGGCCGCGAACCTCACCGGCCAGGTGCGCAACATCGCCGAAGTGACCATCGCCGTGGCCAGCGGCGACCTGTCGCGCAAGATCACGGTGGACGTGCGCGGCGAAATCCTGCAGCTGAAAGAAACCATCAACACCATGGTGGACCAGCTGCGCTCCTTCGCCTCCGAAGTGACGCGCGTGGCGCGCGAAGTGGGTACCGAAGGAAAGCTGGGCGGCCAGGCCATCGTGCCCGGCGTCGCGGGCACCTGGAAGGACCTCACCGAGAACGTGAACTCCATGGCCGCGAACCTCACCGGCCAGGTGCGCAACATCGCCGAGGTGACCACGGCGGTCGCCACCGGCGACCTGTCGCGCAAGATCACGGTGGACGTGCGCGGCGAGATCCTGCAGCTGAAGGAAGCCATGAACACCATGGTGGACCAGCTGCGTTCGTTCGCCTCCGAAGTGACGCGCGTGGCGCGCGAAGTAGGTAGCGAAGGCAAGCTCGGCGGCCAGGCCGAAGTGCAGCGGCGTGTCGGGCGTGTGGAAAGACCTCACCGACAACGTGAACTCCATGGCGTCCAACCTCACCAACCAGGTGCGCAACATCGCCGAGGTGACCACGGCGGTGGCGCGCGGCGACCTGTCGCGCAAGATCACGGTGGACGTGCGCGGCGAAATCCTGCTGCTGAAGGAAACCATCAACACGATGGTGGACCAGCTCAACGGCTTCGCGGCCGAAGTGACGCGCGTGGCGCGCGAAGTGGGCACCGAAGGAAAGCTGGGCGGTCAGGCCGTCGGTGACCGGCGTCGCCGGCACGTGGAAGGATCTCACCGACTCCGTGAACGCCATGGCCACCAACCTCACTCGGCCAGGTGCGCAATATCGCCGAGGTGACCACCGCGGTGGCCAGCGGCGACCTGTCGCGCAAGATCACGGTGGACGTGCGCGGCGAAATCCTGCAGCTGAAAGAAACCATCAACACCATGGTGGACCAGCTCAACTCCTTCGCCGCCGAAGTGACGCGCGTGGCGCGCGAAGTGGGCACCGAAGGCAAGCTGGGCGGCCAGGCCAACGTGAAGGACGTGTCCGGCGTCTGGAAGGACCTGACCGAAAACGTCAACGTGATGGCTAACAACCTGACGGAACAGGTGCGCGGCATCGTGAAGGTGGTGACCGCGGTGGCCGACGGCGACCTGCGCCAGCGCCTGACGGTGGAATCCAAGGGTGAAGTCGCCGCGCTCGGCGACACCATCAACTCGATGACCGACCACGCTCGCGATCTTCGCCGACCAGGTGACCTCGGTGGCGCGCGAGGTGGGTGTGGAAGGGCGCCTCGGCGGCCAGGCGCACGTGGCAGGCGCGGCCGGTACCTGGAAGGACCTGGTCGCCAACGTGAACATGCTGGCGGCGAATCTCACCACGCAGGTGCGCGCCATTGCCGAAGTGGCCACCGCGGTGACCAAGGGCGACCTGACGCGTTCGATCCAGGTCGAGGCGCGCGGCGAAGTGTCCGACCTCAAGGACAACATCAACGCCATGATCCACAACCTCCGTCACACGACGGAGCGCCAGACCGAGCAGGACTGGCTCAAGACCAACCTCGCCAAGTTCAGCCGCATGATGCAGGGCCAGCGCGACCTGGTGACGCTGGGCAACACGCTGCTGGCCGAGTTCGCGCCGCTGGTCAATGCGCACCAGGGCGTGATCTACATCGTCGACTACGAACAGGGCGAGCGTTACCTCAAGCAGCTCGCCAGCTATGCCGACATGCGCGAGAGCGCCGAGCCGCGCCGTTACCGCTTCGGCGAAGGTTTCGTGGGCGAATGCGCCGTGCAGCGCCAGCGCCTGCTGCTGGCGCGCGTACCGGCCGAATCCATCCGCCTGGGCTCGGGACTGGTCGAGGCGCCGCCGCGCAATGTCATCGTGCTGCCGGTGCTGTACGAAGGCGAGATCAAGGCCGTCATCGAGCTGGCCTCGCTGTACGAATTCACCGCGCCGCACCTGGCCTTCCTCGAGCAGCTCACCGGCTCCATCGGCGTGGTGCTCAACACCATCGAGGCCACGATGCGCACCGAGGGCCTGCTCAAGCAGTCCCAGGAGCTCGCCGGCGAACTGCAGTCGCAGCAGATCGAGCTGCAGCAGACCAACGAGGAAATGGCCACCAAGGCGCGGCTGCTCGCCGAGCAGAACGTCGAGGTGGAACGCAAGAACCAGGAAATCGAGCAGGCCCGCAAGGCGCTGGAAGAAAAGGCCGCGGAGCTCGCGCTCACCTCGCGCTACAAGACCGAGTTCCTGGCCAACATGTCGCACGAGCTGCGCACGCCGCTCAACAGCATCCTGATCCTGGGCCAGCAGCTCTCGGAGAATCCGGAGAGCAATCTTTCCGCGCGCCAGGTGGAATTCGCCAAGACCATCCACGGCGCCGGCACCGACCTGCTGAACCTCATCAGCGACATCCTCGATCTGTCGAAGATCGAGTCGGGCACGGTCACGGTGGAGAGCGAGGAGCTGGCGTTCTCGCAGCTGCGCGAGACCATCGAGCGCAATTTCCGCCACGAGGCCGAATCGCGCCACCTCACGTTCACGACGGATTTCGATCCGCGCCTGGGCCGCACCATGGTCACGGACGCCAAGCGCCTCATGCAGATCGTGAAGAACCTGCTGTCGAACGCCATGAAGTTCACGGCGCAGGGCAGCGTGCGGCTGCACGTCGGCCCGGCCATGCTGGGCTGGTCGCGCCGATCACCCGGTGCTGTCGCAGGCCAAGCAGGTGGTCGAGTTCGCGGTCACGCGACACCGGCATCGGCATCTCGCCCGAGAAGCAGAAGATCATCTTCGAGGCCTTCCAGCAGGCCGACGCCGGCACGGCGCGCAAGTACGGCGGCACCGGCCTGGGCCTCGCGATCAGCCGCGAACTGGCGCACCTGCTGGGCGGCGAGATCCGCCTCAAGAGCGTGCCGGGGCAGGGCAGCACCTTCGCGCTCTATCTACCGCTGGCCTACCAGGGCGCGGCCTACGGCCGCGGCGCCAGCGCCGGCGTTCACCAGGCCGCCGTCGGCGGCGCTGCCGGCGCCGATGCTGCCGGCTGCAGCACGCCGAACGCGTCGAGGACGATCGCGAGTCGCATCGCCGAGGGCGACGACCGCCGTGCTCATCGTCGAGGACGAGCCGCAGCTACGCGCGCATGCTGCTCGAGGCGGCGCGCGGCAAGGGATTCAAGGCGCTGGTGGCGCAGAACGGCGCCGAGGCGCTGTCGCTGGCGCGCAAGTACCAGCCCGGCCGCCGTGACGCTCGACGTGTTCCTGCCCGACATGCTGGGCTGGACGGTGCTCAACCAGCTCAAGCACGATCCGGCCACGCGCCACATCCCCGTGCAGGTGCTCACCGTCGAAGAGGAGCGCCAGTACGGCCTCGAGCGCGGCGCGTTCTCGTTCATGACCAAGCCCACCTCCACCGAGGGCCTGGCCGGCGTGTTCGACCGCATCCAGGACTTCATCGCGCCGCGCGTGCGCGAGCTGCTGGTGATCGAGGACGACGCGGCCGAGCAGATCAGCATCGAGGCGCTGATCGGCGGCGACGACATCCACATCTCCGACGGCCGAGCAGCGGCGCCGAGGCGCTGCGAGCTGCTGCGCGCGAGGAAGTTCGACTGCGTGATCCTCGACCTGAAGCTGCCGGATATCTCCGGCTTCGAGCTGCTGATCGGAGATCCAGCACGACGAGCGGCTGCGCGACGTGCCCGATCGTCGTGTTCACCGGGCGCGAGCTGTCGCCCGACGAAGAGACCGAACTGCGCCGGCGCGCCAAGAGCATCGTGCTGAAGGGCGTGCAGAGCCCGGAGCGCCTGCTCGACGAGACCGCGCTGTTCCTGCACCGCGCGATCGCGAACCTGCCGGAAGCCAAGCAGCGCATGATCGAGAAGCTGCACGACAGCGACGAGCCGCTGCGCGACCGCAAGGTGCTGGTGGTCGACGACGACGTGCGCAACATCTTCGCGCTGAACAGCCTGCTCGAGCGGCACGGCATGAACGTCATCACCGCCACCAACGGCCAGGACGCCATCAAACTGCTGGACAGCAATCCCGACCTGTCGCTGATCCTGACGGACGTCATGATGCCGGAGATGGACGGCTACGAGACCATGCGGCGCATCCGCGAGATCCCGGCGCTTCCGCACGCCTGCCCATCATCTCGCTGACCGCCAAGGCCATGAAGGGCGACCGCGAGAAATGCCTGCAGGCGGGCGCGTCCGATTACGTGGCCAAGCCCGTGAACACCGAGCAGCTGCTGTCGCTGGTGCGCATGTGGTTGCAGCCGTGAGGCTGAACATGAGCACCGATCCGGCACCCATTCCGCACGGGCACGACGCCGCCAACATCCTGCTGGTCGACGACCAGCCGGCGCGCCTGCTGACCTACCGCGCGATCCTCGAGCCGCTGGGGCACAACCTGGTGGCGGTGAACTCCGGCCTCGAGGCGCTCGAAGCGCTCATGAAGCAGGAATTCGCGGTGGTGCTGCTCGACGTCAAGATGCCGGGCATGGACGGCTTCGAGACCGCGGCGCTGATCCACGACCATCCGCGCTTCGAAACCACGCCGATCATCTTCGTGACCGGCGTGCACGTCACCGAGTTCGACCGGCTCAAGGGCTACAAGGCCGGCGCCATCGACTACGTGTACATCCCGGTGGTGCCGGAGATCCTGCGCAGCAAGGTCGCGGTGCTGATCGAGCTCGACCGCCAGCGGCGCGCGCTGCAGGGCGTGAACAGGGAGCTGGCCGAATCGATCAAGCGGCTCGAGGAAGCCAATTACGCGCTGCAGACCGAGAAGACGCGCGAGCTCGAGGAGATCAACGCGCGCCTGCAGCAAGGCCAACGAGGAGCTGTCGCGCTCCAACCAGTCGCTCGAGACCGAGGTCCGCGAGCGCATCCGCGCCGAGAACTCGCTCAAGGAAGCGGTGGTCAAGCGCGACGAATTCCTCGCGATGCTGTCGCACGAGCTGCGCAATCCGTTGTCGCCGCTGCGCAATGCCTCGCACATGCTGATGCAGGGCGAGACGCAGGATCCGAAGATCATCTGGTCGCGCGGCGTGATCGCGCGCCAGCTCAAGCACATGATCCGCCTGGTCGACGACCTGCTGGACGTGTCGCGCATCGCGCGCGGCAAGATCGTGCTGGTCAGCGAGCCGGTGAGGATCGCGGACGTGGTGGCCGCCGCGGTCGAAACCGTGCAGCCGCTGCTCGAGCAGAAGCGCCAGCACCTGCGAGATCGACGCCGGCGGATCCGGCGCTCACGGTGCGCGGCGATCCCGTGCGCCTGGCGCAGGTGGTCGGCAACCTGCTGCACAACGCCGCGAAGTACACGGGCGAGGGCGGCAACATCGTGCTCGCGGCGCGCGCGCACGATCGGCCGTGCGGAGATCCTGGTGCGCGACACCGGCATCGGCATCGCCTCGGAGGCCATGCCGCGCATCTTCGAACTGTTCACGCAGATTCCGAGCGAGCGCGTCTCGACCACCGGCGGCCTGGGCATCGGCCTGGCGCTGGTGCGCGCGCTGGTGGAATTGCACGGCGGCGAGATCCGCGTCGCCAGCGCCGGAGTCGACCAGGGCAGCGAGTTCACCGTGCGGCTGCCGCTGCTGGGCGCCAGTGAACATGCGAGCGAGTCCGACGGCTCCCGTGGACGAAGCACGAGACGCCCGTTGCCGGTGCGCCGCAACATCCTGATCGCGGACGACAACCAGGATGCGCTCGAGAGCCTGGCGCTGATGCTGCGCATGGAAGGCCACGAGGTGCATTGCGCCTCGGACGGCGAAGAGGCGCTGCTGCTGGCCGGGCAGCGCCGGCCCGAGATCGTGGTGCTCGACGTCGGCATGCCCAAGCTCGATGGCTGCGAAGTGGCGCGGCGCATCCGCGCCGAAAGCTGGGGTCGCGGCGCCGTGCTGGTGGCGCTCACCGGCTGGGGCCAGGAAGTCGATCGCCGCCGCTCGCGCGAGGCCGGGTTCGATATGCACCTGGTGAAGCCGGTGGATCCGGCGACGCTGTGCGACATGCTCGTTGCGCAGTAATGGGGACATTCCTCATTTCGTTGTAACAAACGGGGACGGAGGTGAGGGGGTGGCGTCCGCGCCTTCCGAGGGTTGACCCGCTCTGCTCCCTCAAGTCGCGCGCGCTTCGAAAATTTCCGCGGACGGAAATTTTCGGCGGTCGCTCGTCGGAAGCCTACGGGCCTTAACGTCTGCAGAAATGGCTGCGCTGAGATGCATCGCGGCGGCCCGTATTGGCTTCCGACTCGCCGCGCTCCATTCGGTCGCAGAGCGGGTCAACCCTCGGAAGGCGCGCCCACCGACACCGCACGGTCCCCGCGTGCTGGCGAGCGTGGGATGTCCGCATTCGCCGCTGCTGGGAGAAGAGCGCACGGCTCCAGGGCTCAGCAAGAACCAGGACACCGAGTCTTGCGATCTTTTCCACCCTCGGGGACACACCGCGATGGCTCGACAATCGGGAGCGGAGCTGCGGATCGTGGCGGCGGAGGCGTGCGGTGCGGTCTTCGGGCAAACGGGGACGGACCGCGTCGGGTGGTACGCCTGCCCATGGCGGACTCTCTTTGCGACCGAATGGAGCGCGGCGAGGAGGAAGCGCCCGACCGCCGCCGCGTTGCATCTCGGCGCAACCATTTCTGCAGATATAAAGGCGGTCCGCTTCCGACGAGCGGCCGCCGAAAATTTCCGTCCGGAAATTTTCGAAGCGCGCGCGACCTTGAGGTCGCAAAGAGAGTCCGCCATGGGCAGGCGCAGCGCGCCAACCCTCACCCGTCCCCGTTTGCCCGGAGACCGTACCGCACGCCTCCGCCACCCCAACCCCCAGGTCCGTCCCTGTTTGCTAGCAATCGAGGAATGTCCCCATTAATCTCGACTCGCTGTCGGGAGGCGGCACTGCATGGCACTGTATGCATTCGACGGGACATGGAATTCCGAAAAGGACGCCGGTCGCTACGACCAGAACACCAATGTAGTCAGGTTCAAGGATCTGTATGCCGGCACCAGGTTCTTCTACCAGGGTGTGGGCACGAAGCACGGTCTTGCGGGCAAGATCGTCGGCGGTGCATTCGGAGTGGGCGGACACGATCGCATCGGCGGCGCGCAGCGCGACGTCGAGCGTCAATTCGCGGCCGGTGATCGTGATGTCGACGTGGTCGGCTTCAGCCGTGGCGCGGCGCTGGCGGTGCACTTCTGCAATGTGATCGGCGACGGTGTCGTGGTGAACGGCGTCAAGGAGATCCCGACGATCCGCTTTCTGGGCGTGTTCGACATCGTCGCGGCCTTCGGCATACCCATCGACATCGGCCTCAACTTCAACCGCATCAATCTCGGTTACCGCCTCGGCTTGTCGAAGGCCGTGAAACACTGTTATCACGCGCTGGCGCTCGACGAGTCGCGCAAGGCGTTCCGCCCGACGCGCGTCAAATCCGGTTGCGAGGTATGGTTCCGCGGCGTGCATTCGGACGTGGGCGGCGGCAACAACAATCACGCCCTCAACGACATCTCGCTGCGCTGGATGTTGCACAAGGCCCTCGCCACCGGCCTGCCCATGACTACGGACTGCGTCGGCACGAGCTGCAAGCGTATCGACGTGAACGGCAAGGTCAGCGGGAACTTCGACAAGATCCTGAGCAGGCCGCGCGAGCCGAAGAACGAGGACGCTTTCCACTACACCGTGGCGGCACGCACCGGCTCGTGAATCCGCCGGACCCTTGCACGCGCGAGACCGAACTGCTCGAGTCGCAGGCACGAGCCGTACTGTGAAACCTACAGCACGAGGTTTGCGGTTTCCTTCGACTTGACGACGACGGGCTTCGACACGGCCGCGCCTCCCTTGATGCGCACGGTGTGATTGCCGGCCGGCGCCGCAACGGCGTCTCCGCCGACGATGCCGCTGGCAATGACCTGTCCTTGCGCGTTCACCACCTCGAAGCCGGGTCGCAATGCGGCGGTCAGGGACTTCTCCAGCCCCGCGGCATCCTTGGCGTCGAAGAAGGCGCCGCCGCCCAGGTCCGACCAGCGCCGGAACGTCGCCGCCAGATTCTGATCGTCGAGCGCGAAGCCCACGATGCTGACGCGCGTGCCGATGCCGGCCTTGCGCAGCTTCTCGATCTCGCCCGCCGGATCGCCGCCGCAGGTTTCTTCGCCGTCGGTGATGAGCACGATGAGCTTCTCGCCGCTGACCGACTTGAGATCGTCCGTAACCTTGGCCAGCGATGCGCCGATGGGCGTCTTGGCGCCGTTCTTCGCGTTCAGCGCCGCGATGCGCTGGCCGACGGCGGCGGCATTCAGCGGACCCACGGGAACATCCAGATCGGTCTGGCAGGAATCCACCTCGCGGCCGAACACGCGCATGGCGAAGGGCGTGCCGGCTGGAATGGTGGTCGAGGTGAGCTTGGTCAGTGTCTGCTTGGCGATGTCGATGCGGCGCACGCGCGCCTAACTTCTGCAGCATGCTGCCGGAGGCGTCGAGGATGAGCTCCACGGCGCCACTGGTGTGCTTCGCGCCGGGCGCCAGCGTGACCGCGATCTTGCCGGGCTCCTGCTTGCCGGGAACCACCTTGAGGGCGGCGCGGGCGATGCGTGTAGTACGACTCCGCGGTCGAATAGCGCAGTTCATAGTCGCCGGGCTCGAGCGGCGCCAGCAGGTTCACCGGATTGGCCTGCGGCCGGGTGTACGCGTACTGCGCGCTGTACTCGCCCTCGCGCGCGCCCTTGGGCACGACGGTGATGAAGTTGCGCGGGTTGTCAGGACCCTTCCACGACACCTTGAAGCCTTCGCCGGCGACCGCCTGAGCCGGCCCCGTGATCGTGCCGGTAACCGGGCCGACGGTGATCGTGGCGCGCGCCAGCGTGATTGTTCTCCGCGCTGAGGTAGCGCACTTCGTATTCGCCCGGCGCGTCGGGTGCGATCAGCGCGACCGGGTTGCCCTTCGACACGTATTCGTAGCGGCCCCAGGTCCGCTCCGCGGCGCCGGCCTTGACCACCGTGAGGTAATCGCGCGGATTGCCCGGGCCTTGCCACTTCACGTCGAGCTTCGCGCCAGCCGCCACCTGCGCCGGTGCGGTCAGGGACGCGGTCATGGCGCCTACCGTGACCTTCTGGGTGGCGATGATGGTGTCGCCCTGGCCGAGGATGTAGCGGACCTCGTACTCGCCGGGTTTCTCCGGCGCCGAGATTTTCAGCGGGCTGCCATTGCTGGTGTACTTGTAGTCGAGGTACTTCTGCGTGGCATCGCCGATGGTGATGTAGTCGCGCGGATTGTTGGGGCCGGTCCACGTCACCTCGAATTCCGCTCCGGCCTTGAGGTTCGCCGGCGCGCTGACCGTGGCGGGCGAACCTTCGATCTTCAGCGCCTGCCGCGCCAGCGTGGGGTAGGGGCTTGCGGCCGCACAGACGCGCAGCTCGTAGTCGCCGGGTGTCCCGGGCAGCTGCAGATTCAGTTTGCCGGGCCTGACGTAGACGTAGGCGTCGTACGAGCCCTCGGGACTGCCTTTCTTCACCACGGTGACGAAATCATGGCCGTCGCCGTTGCCCATGGCCTCGAGCGCGAGAATGCTGCCGACCTTGGCGGTGGGCGGGGCCTTGATGCTGGGCGCGGCGAAGGCCACGCCGCTGATGAGCATCAGCAGTGGAATGAATCTGCGCATGGTTACTCCCTGTCGAACGCGCGGCAGTCTACGACGCCCTGACTACTTCAGGTCCTTGTCGCGAAAACCGAACAGCCGCTTCTTGTCTTCGTCGGTGGGCGCCGGTGCCGCGGCCATGAGGTCGGCCCCGACGGCCGCGCCGCGCTGCACCGCCGGGCGCGCGCCCACGGCCTCGAACCAGCGCTTCACGTTCGGGAAGTCCTCTAGCTTCTGTCCCTGCCAGTCGTAGCGCACCACCCACGGCCAGGCGGCGATGTCGGCGATGGAATAGTCGCCGGCGATGTACTCGGTCTTGCCGAGCTGCGTGTCGAGCACCTTGTAGAGCCGCGCCACCTCGGTCTGGAAGCGGTGCATGGCGTACTCGACTTTCTGCGGCGAGTACTTGAGAAAGTGATGCGCCTGGCCGGCCATGGGCCCGAGGCCGCCCACCTGCCAGTACACCCACTGCAGCACCCGGTACTTCCCGGCAGTGTCCGCGGGCAGGAGTTTCCCGGTCTTCTCGGCGAGGTACTGCAGGATGGCGCCGGATTCGAACATGGTCACGGCGCCGTCCACCGAAGCCGTCGATCGGTCAACGATGGCGGGCATCTTGTTGTTAGGCGATGATCGCCAGGAATTCCGGTTTGAACTGGTCGCCCTTGTTGATGTTCACCGGCACGATGCGGTATGGCAGCCCGGTCTCCTCGAGCATGATGGTGATCTTCTTGCCATTGCCCGTGGGCCAGAAATAGACGTCGATCAAGGCGGACTCCTGAGCGGGCTTAAGGTGTTGTGGGCCTTGCCGGAGTATAGTTCGGCGCGCCAGCGCAAGATTGACAGGGAGTGCAATGACATGCCGAAACCAGCGCAACGGGTTTCCGAAGTGCGGCCGAAACAGGCGGTTTTCGCGGCCAGCATCAAGCAATTCCCCAAGCGGCTGGTGATGATCAGCGAGGGGGACTCCTGGTTCAGCTATCCGCTGAACGCCAATATCGCCGACTACATCGAGATGATGAGCGATTTCTCGATGCTGCGCCTCGAGCACAACGGCGACAACGCGCGCGAGATCCTCGGCGCCGGCAGCGAGCAGCTCAAGAAGCTCAAGTACTACCTCAAGAAGTATCCGGTCGAGGCCTTGCTGATGAGCGCCGGCGGCAACGACCTGGTGGCCAAGGAGCTCAAGCGCATCCTCAACGCGCGCGCCGCCGGCGCCACCTGGCAGAGCGCCGTGAAGCTGGCGACGCTAACTACCGTGCTGGACGACATCGTCGCCTCGTACGAGCGGCTGCTGGATGCGCGCGATTCGCTGCGGCCCAACTGCGTGGTGTTCGCGCACAGCTACTGCTACTTCGAGCCCACCGGCCGCAAGGCCACCGGGCCGTTCGGCCTGGGCAGCGCCGGGCCGTGGATGCGTCCGGTGCTGAAGGCCAAGGGCATCGACCCGGCCACCGAGGGGCCGCAGCTGGCGCGTTACCTGGTCGACGAGCTGCATGCGCGCCTGCAGGCGCTGGCGGCGCACCGCACGCGCTTCATCGTGGTCGACACGCGCAGCGCGTTGCCGGTCGACGATGTGCACTGGGCCGACGAAATCCATCCGAGCGGCACGGGCTTCCGCCGGCTGGCACAGGATTTCTGGCGGCCGATCCTGGCGCGCCAGTTTCCCGGTCGGGGGTTCAACTGATGCGCGAGGAACACTTGCGGCCGGTGGTCGAGCGCCTGCTGGCGACGCGTCGCGCCAAGGTTGAAGCGAGCCAGGCGGGCGCCGCGCGCGGGCTTGCGGGTGTTGTTCGCCGGCGCCTCCGGCAAGAATCGCCTGCTGGCCGCGCAGCTGTTCGCGCACGAGTTGTCGGTGGACCTCTACCAGATCGATCTCGACCGCATCGTCAGCCAGGACGGCGGCGACACCGTGAAGAATCTCGACGCGCTGTTCAAGGCGGCCGAGGCGTCCGACGCGGTGCTGATGTTCGACGACACCGATCACCTGTTCGGCGCGCCGACCGTCGAGGACTCCGGCCGCTTCCCGACGCTCGACGTGGCGCAACTGCGCCAGCGCATCGAATCGTACGACGGCGTGGTGGTGATCTGCGCCGACGACCGCGCGCACGTGGACCCGAGAATCACGCGCCAGTGCGACGAAGTCGTCGAACTCTCCGACGACTGAGGTGCCGGGCGGGGAAAGTGGGGAAACTGCGCTTTCCTAACTAACAAGTTGATGCGGCCGGCGAAGTTTCCCCACCCGGCACCATTCTCCCACGCCTGTAGTCTTCGCAGACTACGGCAACGTCGGCTTGCTCCTACGCTTGCATTCGCCCGCAAACCGGCATTGCGGCCCCGGGGCAACGGAGATGATGCGCTCCGCCGGCACCGATCTCGGTGTCAACCAAATGCGGAGATATCGATGCTTCATTACGCAGTCATCTTTTTCATCATCGCGCTCATTGCAGCCGTGTTCGGCTTTGCCGGCATCGCCGCGGGCGCAGCGGGAATCGCGAAGATCCTGTTCTTCGTCTTTCTGATCCTCGCGGTAGTCAGTTTCATCGCCAATACGGCCAGGAGATAAGGGGTACCTATGCAGAAATCCAAAGGTTTTGTCAGCGCCGTCATGTTCGTCATGACGCTGGCCATGGTTGCTTGCGCGTCCACGCGCACGCAGAAATCAGCCGGTGAGCAAGTCGATGACACCGTCACCACGGCAGCCGTGAAGTCGGCGCTGATTGCCGATCCGGTCACCAAGGCTCACCAGATCGACGTCGAGACCTTCAAGGGTACCGTTCAGCTGAACGGCTTCGTCGACACGTCGGCGAGCAAGGAGCACGCCACGGAAGTTGCCCGCAAGCAGAAGGGCGTGACCGCCGTGCGCAACAATCTGACCGTCAAGACGGACGGCAGGGCAATGTGGCCGACGACAGCGCCATCACGGCGAAAGTGAAGTCGGCGCTGGCCGGCGATCCGCGCACCAAGGCGCACCAGGTGAATGTCGAGGTGCGTGAGGGCGTGGTGCAGCTCTCGGGCTTCGTCGACAACTCGGAAGCGAAGTCGACGGCTGAGGAGCTTGCCCGTTCGGTCGACAACGTGAAGAGCGTTGACAACGAGATCGACGTCAAGAAGTGAGCTTCAGTCGAGGTTGATATGGGGCCGCGGGAGCTTGCTCTCGCGGCCCCTTTCTTTTTAGAACAGGATTTGCAAAAGGAGTATTGCCATGAAACCGGAAAACCGCATCGAGCGCTTCAGCACGCACTGGCAGGAGAGCTATACCAAGGAGCCTTACTACAGCTCGCGATATTCCTGGGATGACTACGACCCGGCGTATCGCTACGCGTACAAGTCGTACGAAGAGAATCCGCACACCCGCTTCGACGACATCGAGGAGCGGCTGGAGGCCGGCTGGGACATCGCCAAGGGCAAGTCCAAGCTCGCCTGGGTGGATGCCAAGCAGGCCATGCGCTCGGCCTGGAACAGCATCGAGCGCGCGCTGCCAGGCGACTCGGACCGCGACGGGCGTTAGCGAATGGGTAGGAAATGGGGTCAGTCCCCATTTCCCTGTAGCAATCGCTGGGGATGACATGGATCCCATGCGATTGTTACGAGGAAATGAGGAATGTCCCCATTTCCTCAGACCCCGGTCACCTTTTCCATCCAGCCCGCGAACGCCAGCATGAACTTGCGCAGCGAGGCGTCGAGGCGCTCGTCGCGCAGGGCGCGGTCCGGACCAAACATGTCGGCCGCGCTGCGCACGTAGACCTGCGGCAGCGGCATCACCAGCGATCCGCACGCCGTGAGCGTGTGACGCAGAGTCGCCTGCGCGAGTCGTGTGCCCCATGGGCCGGGCGTCGCGCCGGCGATCGCAACCGGCTTGCCGTCGAGAACCCTTTCGTCTCCGCGTGACAGCCAGTCGACGATGTTCTTCGTCGCGCCGGGTATCGACTGGTTGTACTCGGGCGTCACGATGATCAACCCATGGGCTCCCGCCACCGCGGCGCGCAGCTCCAGCACGGATGGGGGCCCGCCGCCTTCCTCCAGATCCTCGTTGAAGACCGGGATCGCCGTGAGATCACGGTGAATCGTCAAAGCCAGTCCGGCCGGGGCGCGGGCGGCCATGGCATCCAGCAGCAAGGCATTGAAAGAATCCTTGCGCAGGGACGTGGCAATCCCCAGCACGCGCACGCGGTCGGTCATGGAAGCTCCCGGCAAGGCCGTGTTTGTTAGCGGCCGCTCATTCTAGTGGAAATGGGGTCAGACCCCATTTACAGCCAGTACTGGATGGGAAGCCACATCAGTTCCTTGAAGCGCTCGGTGAAACCACGCTTCTTCCAGTTCTTCAGCGTGATGACGTTCGAGTCGGCCAGGTCCGTATCGAATGCGGCATTCATCTGCCGCGCAAAGCCTTCATCGATCACACACACGCTGATCTCGTCGTTGTGGACGAAGCTGCGCCAGTCGAAGTTGGTCGAGCCGATCGAGGACCACACGCCGTCGACCACGATGCTTTTCGAATGCAGAAACGCCGTCTCGAGCTCGAAGATCTCCACGCCGCTCTCCAGCAGCTCATCGTAATGCGCGCGTCCCGCGTAGAACACGCCTGAAAAATCGCTGTACGCGGGCAAGATCAAGCGCACCTTCACGCCGCGGCGCGCCGCATCCTTCAGCGCGCTCTCGAACACATCGTCGGGCACGAAATACGCCATGGTGATGTCGATGCTCCGCTGCGCATACGTGATCACGGAAAGCATCGTGGCGTAGATCACGTTGACCTTGTCCTGCGGCGTGCTGGGGACGATCTGCACCAGCGTATTGCCGCCGCGCACGGCCTGATCGCGACCACTGCGGCAGCTCGCCGGAGCATTCGGCGCGCGACCAGGTGTCGCGAAACAGCCGCTCCAGTTCCTTGGCGGCGGTGCCGCGCAGTTCGATATGCGTGTCGCGCCAGCCCTCGTCGATGGCCTTCTGCTTCGAGAATCCGCCGCGGCGCTTCTGGTTCGAGGCAATGCGATACGCGTGGCTGAAATTCACGCCGCCTGCGAACGAATCTTCGCCATCCACCACCACGATCTTTCGATGGTCGCGCTGATTCAGGCCGGCGAAGCGGTCGTCGAGCGGATTCAGTGGATTGAAGAGCACACAGAGCCACCTCGGCCTGCTGCAGTTCCGCGAGGAATTCCTTGTCCGTGGTCAGCGAGCCGACGGCATCGTAGACCACGTAAACGCGCACCCCGCGCGCCGTCGCCTGCTGCAGCAGGCCGCTCAGCTTGTGATCGCCTTCCACCGCCTCCTCGAAGATGAAGCTCTCCACGAAGATGTAGCTGCGCGCCTTGGCAATGGCGGCAAACATGGCTTTATAGGTGCGCGGGCCATCCTGGAGCAGTTCCACGCCATTGCCGGTGAGCAGTGGAGGGGCGCCCAGGTCGCGCATGGCGGCCAGGTGATAGTCCAGCAGCGCGGTATCGCCGGTGGCGGCCAGCTGGCGCGTGGTGCGCAGGCTGGCCGCACGGCCGACGACGCCTTCCGGGCCAACCAGGTCGACGGGAGTGCTGGATCGTGACAGTGGTAGTTGGCGCGCGAAGCGCACCTCGGGGATGACCTGACAACCTGCCAACGCTGCGGCGCCGCAGATGATCAGCCAACCCGCCCACCGGCGCAGAGGCCGGTGAGCGGACGGCTTAGTAGTCGAGTTACGCGAAATTATTTCGAGGGGAGGGGCTCGTCGCGTCACTCTTCCACTCTCCACTAGACGGGTGGCAGTATCCTCAAAGCCCGCCCTGCGGGCACGGGGCTGGCGCGCCGATTTGTTGTCGGTGCCGTCCTACCACCGTTCGCAGCAAATCCGAGTGTGAGTTCATGATGGCTCGGGCCATCCTCCGTATATATATAAGGAGCCAGCATGCAAGTCCCCGCCAATCAGCCGGAATTCAAGGAAACGGTCGACCCGGCCATCGAAGAACTCAACCGCGTCGTGGAGCAGGCCGAAGCGCTTTTGCGCTCGCTCGGAGCCGAGACCGGTCAGGCGGCGGAAGCCGTGCGCGAACGCGTCACGCAGACCCTGCACCAGGCGCAGGCGCGCCTCGCCGCGACCGCCTCCGAGGCGGAAGAGGTGGCTGTCAACCTCGCCGATCGAGCCGACGACTATGTGCGCCGCAATCCGTGGCAGGCCGTCGCCATCGCCGCCTTGTTAGGCGGAGTGGTGACCTTTCTCATTGCGAAGTCGATGCGCCGCACGTGATGGAAGCAGGCGGCCAGACAGCGGACAACAAACCGCAGGTCGTCGACATCGAAGAAGCGGCGTCGCATCCGGCGCGCGAGATGTCCTTGCACCTGCTGCGCATGCTGGAGACGCGCATGGAGGCGGCAGGCATCGTGCTGCAATCCGAAAGCCAGCGGCTGGTGAGCCGGCTGCAGCTGCACCTGCTGGCGGCGGCCGCGCGGTTTCATCGCCATCTGGGGCGGCATCGTCCTGCTGGCCATCGCATTGCCGCCGAACCTGCGGGTGCCGGTGTTGTCAGGCGTGATCCTGGCCTTCGTAGCCGCCGCCGCGTGGGCCGTGATGCGGGCCAAGCGCATGCTGGCGGGCACCGAGGTGGGTTCGCTCAACTGGTTTCTCGACAGCCTGAAACTCGATCTCGAGGTGCTGGCGCGCAGCCTCTCGCAGGCACAGCCGCAGGCTCCAAGCCAGCCCGAACCCGAACCGCAACCCGAACGAAGCCAGGTCAGCGATGCCGCTTGATCGTGCGCGATTACTCGATGCGGAAATGCAGCTGCAACGTGCCTGGCTGGAAATCAACCTGCGCGCCATGTCGCACGCCGTCCGCCAGTCGCCGTGGGCGAAACTGCACGGGCTGAAACTCGGAACCATGGGAATGTCGCTTCTCAAGCACCGGTCGCTGTGGATCGCGGCGGTCAGCCTGCTGATCAACCTGTACCGGCGCCATGCAAACAAGGAGAAAACGTGAACGCCAATGTGAAAGGTGCCTATCTGTCCGATCTCGAAGCGCTGCGCACGCGCGCCCGCGATCAGATCATGAAGGGGGCGGTCACGCCGAGCTTTCCGGAGGCCGACCGCAAGGCCATCGTCGAGCTGTTGAAGACCGCGTTGGCCACGGAGATCGTCTGCGTGCTGCGCTACAAGCGGCACTACTTCGCGGCGCACGGCATTCGCGCCAAGTTCGTCTCGCAGGAATTTCTCGAGCACGCCAACGAGGAGCAGGCGCACGCCGACCAGATCGCCGAGCGCATCGTGCAGCTCGGCGAGGACCCGGACCTGAATCCGGCCACGCTGCTGTCGCGCAGCCATGCCGAGTACGACGAGGAGACCTCGCTGCGCAAGATGCTCGAGGCCGACCTGATCGCCGAGCGCATCGCCATCGAGAGCTACCGCGAGATGATCAATTTCATCGGCCCGCGTGACCCGACATCGCGGCGGCTGCTCGAATCCATCCTCGCGCAGGAGGAAGAGCACGCCGAGGATCTGGTCGACCTGCTGGAAGACGTGCCGAAAGACTGATCACGTCCAACTCGAGACGACCATGAATTCGGTGAAAAAGCCGGGCGCGGCCCCGGACGGTGTCGAGCACGACGCGAATTTCGAGGCGCGCGTGGCCGAGCGCACCGAGGAATTGTCGTCGCTCTCGACGCACCTGCTGAGAATGATGGAGAGCGAGCGTTCGGAGCTCGCCAAGGAATTGCACGACGAGCTCGGCGGCCTGATCACCGCGGCCAAGATGGACATGGCCTGGCTGCAGGCGCACATCGGCGCCTCGCTCGATCCGGCCGGCGTCGAGAAATTCCACTCGGTGGTGCAGATGCTCAACCAGGCCATGACGCTGAAGCGCCGCGTGGTGGAAGCGCTGCGACCGTCGCTGCTCGATCACTTCGGACTGCCGGTGGCGCTGCGCAGCCATTTCGAAGAGAACTGCGCGGCAGTCCGGCATCGAATGCGTCACCACGCTGCCGGACGAAATCGCTCGAGCTGGAGCCCGCGGTGCAGCTCACGCTGTTCCGCGTGGCGCAGGAGGCGCTGGCCAATCTGCTGGCGCGCGGCAGTGCAAAACACGTGGAGCTGGTCATCGAGCCCGAAGGCGAGGGGTACCAGATGACCGTGGGCGACGACGGGGCGCCGATGGATGCGGGCCAGCTGCGGGCGCTGGTGGGCATGCGCCATCGCATGATGGGAGCCGGCGGACGGCTGGACGTGGAAGTGGCGGCCGGTCAGGGCAACCGCATTACCGCCTTTGTGCCGCGCATCCGGCCCAGCCGGCGACGCGCCGGATCAGGGTTTGCGTCCGGCGATTCCGAGCAGAATCGGGATGAGCTGATCGATCTCGCGCATCTTGTCGAGGAAGTGGTCGGCGCCGGCCTGCATGCAGCGCTCGCGCACCGTCGGCAGGTCGTAGTTCGTCAGCACGATGATCCAGACGTGGCCGCCGTCCTTGGCGTCCTTGTTGCGGGCGCGGGCCTGGCGGATCACGCCGATGCCGCTGCCGGGGCGCAGCTCGACGTCCACCACGATGGCGTCGTAGGGAACCGTGTCGAGCTTCTCGACCGCCTCGGCTTCGGCGGCCGCGAGGCCGGTGACCTTGAAGGCGGCGTGCTGCGAGAGCATGTTTTCCAGGCGCCCGCGCAACAGCGGGGAGTCCTCCACCAGCAGGATGCGCAGGGGTTTTCCCGGCGCGCCGTTCTTGCGCACCGCGTTGCTGGCGGCTGCGTTGCTGCGGGCGGCCTGCTCGAAGCGGCGGTCGTCGGTTGCTGCTGCATGACCTCGTCCATGGTCGTCGGGAAGAACTAACTACTGGACGAGGTTATTCCGCAGGGCATAAGTGGTGATGTCAGCATTGCTCTTCATGGACATCTTCTCGAGGATGCGACTGCGGTAGGTGCTCACCGTCTTCACGCTCAGGAAGAGCCGATTCGCGATTTCCGACACCGATTCACCCTGCGCGAGCTTGCAGAAGATCTGGAATTCGCGCTCCGAGAGGATGCTGTGCAACGGGGCATTCGGGTCGCCGCGCACGCCGGCGACCAGCAGGTCGGCGAGATCCGGGCCGACATAACGTCCGCCGCGCGCCACCGTGCGGATGGCGCGGAACAATTCGGACTCCTCGGTTCCCTTGCCGACGAAACCGCTGGCGCCGCCGCGCAGCACGTTCAGGCCGTATTGCGCTTCGGGGAAGGCGCTCAGGATGAGCACGCCCACCGATTCGTAATGCGCCTTGGCGTGTTTGAGCACGTCGAGACCGGAAACGTCCGGCAGGGAGAGGTCGAGCAACAGCACGTCTACCGTGTGCTGTCGCAGCTGATCCATCGCTTCACGGCCCGAACCCGCTTCAGCGATCACCGCAGATCCGGTTGTCCGTTGATCATGGTTCGTAAGCCGGCGCGGACAACCTGGTGGTCGTCCACAATCATGACTCTGGTGCGGTTCATGGGCCGGGCCTGCTCCACAACTTGTTGAGTATTCTCGTGCATTGCCGAAGTCTACATTTGTGAGGTATCCCGCCTGTCCGGCGTACCGGCGATACCTGCAGTCAGAAGTATCCTACACCGGCCGTAAGGCGCTCCCGACGGAATTGAGAGCGTCGCTCAGCGCGCGCCCGCGCGCTCGAAATTTCCTCGGCATGCGGCCAGTTCGACGACGTTCCAGAAGGCCTCGATGAATTCCGGGCGCCGGTTCTGGTACTTCACGTAGTAGGCGTGTTCCCAGACGTCGAGGATCATCAGCGCGGTCTTTTGCGCCCGGCGCGAGCACCGCGTGGTCCTTGCAGAGTCGACGATCTCCAGCTTGCGCGTGGCGAGGTCGAGCGCCAGCGATACCCAGCCGCTGGCGAAATGTTTCGCCGCCGCATCGCTGAACTTCTTGCGGAATTCGTCGAACGAGCCGAAGCCTCGCGTCGAGCGCCTCCGCGAACGCGCCCGCGGGTTTTTCGCGCGCGCGCCGGCGCCATGCGTGTTCCAGAACAGGTCGTGGTTGAGATGTCCGCCGCCGTTGTTCTTCACGGCGGTGCGGATCGCCGCGGGTAGCTTGTCCAGGTCGCGCAGCAGGTCGGCGAGCGTCAGGCGGTGCAGCTCCGGAATGCTTCGCCACGCGCTTCGTTGAGCTTCTTCACGTAGGTGGCGTGATGGCCGCGATGATGGACCTGCAGTGTCTTCTGGTCGATGTGCGGCTCGAGCGCGTCGTACGCATACGGCAGATCGGCGAGCGCGAACGGATAGGTCTGGCGGAAGCCTCCGGCGCGGCGGACAGTTGTGAGCTGGGGACTGACACGTGATGCCTCCTTGCAGTAGCTAGGCACGGGATGCATCGGGCATTGCATGTCGAATTACGCAGACACGCACCGCGACGGATCCAGGTAAGAGTTTTCCGGCCCGGCCTGCCGCGGCCGCTTGGGCTCAAAACCACGAATTTCGCGGCCACCGACAGAGAACCCTTATGCCGGGCTGCCGACGGAGCAGCCGCACAGCGATGCGTGGCCGCCACCGAGTGTTGCCGCATGGGGCGCCGCGTAGCTTGCGCACGCAGTTCGGTAACTCAAGGATCGTACTCATGAAAATCTCAAGTTAGCCGCAGCCCTCGCTGCAGTGCTCGCTGGCGGCGGTGCCGGCCGCGTTCGCCCAGGAGCAGGAGGAGGTCTCCGGCTTCTATATCGGCGGCGGCGCGGGCCAGTTCAACGCGCAGCATCGACGACGTCGACGACGTGGACGCCACGGTGGACGAATGGGATGAACGACGACACCGCGTACAAGTTTTTCGCGGGTTATCGCCTCAATCGCTTCCTCGCATTCGAGCTCGACTACATCAACCTGGGTGAGCCGTCGGGCAACGTGGTGCCGGGGTTCAACGTGGACTCGTCGGTCGACGGCTTCGCGCCGTACGTCGTCGGCACGATTCCGCTCGGGCCGTACTTCGAGGTCTACGGCCGCGCCGGTTACTACTTCTACGACGCCACCCGGGGCGTGACGGACACGCTCGACAACCGCGTGGAGTTCGACGAGGAATCGGAGGACTTCGTGTATGGCGCGGGCATCGGCGCGAACATCGGCGAGAAGTTCAACGTGCGCTTCGAGTACGAGAAGTTCGACATGAGGGCCTGGATGACACCGACGCGCTGTGGCTGACCGCCGGCTGGCGCTTCTAGAAGCGGTGCCAGGTGGGGCAGTCGGTGACCGGCCGACTCGCGCAACATCGGCGCGTGCCTGCGTCCCGTCGGCTGAGTTCTCGGCGCCGCGCTGCCTGGCGCCGGTGGCGCGCTTGTCGCGGATCGCGTCGAGCAGCAGCTCGAAGTCGCCGTTCTTGGGCACATAGGCGTCCGCGCCCGCGGCCAGCGTGTGGCGGATCATCTCCGGGTGCGAATGGCCGGAGAAAACGACGATGGTGATCTTGCTGCCCGCGCCGCGCACCGTCTTCAGCACGTCGATGCTCGAGCGACCCTGCAGCTCCAGGTCGAGCACCAGCACGTCGGCCTTGTGCTCGGCGGTGTGGCGATGACGGCGTCGACGTCGTCGGCCGTGCCGACGCACTTCAGGTCGGGCTCGGCCGAGACCAGCGTGACCAGCAGGTCGCGCAGGTCGGCGTTGTCTTCGGCGATCAGTACGCGGAGCGGGTGTGCGTTCATTGAGCGTGAAGAGTACCTGCGTTGCGGCGAGGGGTGGCTATTGTCGCAGCCGCACGACGCAATTCAATCGGCAGGGATTACCGGGCAAAAGCGCCTGGAGCGCAGGCGCCCGATCCGCGCGTCCTAGGAGTGCGCGGAGGCTCTGTTCGGCCCAGGCATCCCGCAGCAGCTCCTGCCCGCTGTTCGGCCGCAACGAGTCGATGACGGCCCGGAGCTCCAGCAGGCGATCGAGCCGGTACTGCTCGAGGCCGGCGGGCGTCATCGCGGCCGCAACGGCTTCCTCGAAGGCGTGGCGTGCGCGGCGTTACAGGTCATGGAGTTGCCATGGCGTGCCAGTGTGCCGAAAGACCTCTTTCAAAGCCGCTTCCCGCGCACCGGATTGTGTCGTAGGACGGCACCGCACTGCGGTATTTCCCGCTGCTGAATCGGTTCTAATTCTGTGACGGAGGTACCAGATGGCCAAGCAAGCGAAGGGACAGAAAGTGCAGGGCGAGGGCGACTACGAGGCGACGCGCCGGTATCGCAAGCGTACGGAGGAGTATCTCGAACAATAACGACGTGACGAAGGCCGCCGTGCGCGCCGCGCCGCGCTCGCGCAAGGAAGCCGAGTCCATGGCCGCGGCCGAAGCGGCCGGCAAGAAGCGCGCAAAGGGCGAGGATCCGGCGCTGCGCCGGCGTGCCGCGCCGCGCGTCGAGCCGTCCACGCGCGGCACAGAGTTCGCGTCACTAACTAGACGGTGGTCATCCGAAGAACTTGCGCAGCGCCTGGTAGGTAGCGTCAGGCGCTTCTTCGGCCAGCATGTGGCCGCTCTCGACTTCCTCGCCGCGCACGTCGCTGGCCCAATCCTTCCACACGCGACCGCGTCATACCATTTCGGGATGACGCCGCGGTTGCCCCACATGACCAGCGTCGGGCATTCGATCTTGCGCGTGCCGCGATCCGCCTGGTCCTGCTGGAAATCCACGCTCACCGCCGCGCGGTAGTCCTCGCACATGGCGTGGATGGCGGCCGGGTCGCGTGCGTTCTGCAGGAAGTCTTCGTAGGCCTCGAAGTCCGAGAAGCCCTGGCCTTGGCGGAACAGGAAGCCGATGGGATCGGAGCTGATCATGCGCTCGGGCAACGGGTGCGCCTGCGCGAGGAAGAACCAGTGCCAGTAGCCCATGCCGAAGCGCCAGTCGGCGCGGCGCAGCGTGTCGCCCGTGGGCACGATGTCGAGCACCGCGAGCTTGCTCACCGAAGCCGGTGAGTCGAGCGCCAGGCGATACGCGACGCGGCCGCCGCGGTCGTGGCCGGCAACCAGGAATTTTTCGTGCCCGAGCTTCTTCATGACCTCGATCTGGTCACGCGCCATGGCGCGCTTCGAATAGGTCTCGTGATTGGCGCTGGACTCCGGCTTGCTGCTGCCGCCATAGCCGCGCAGGTCCGGGCAAACAACCGTGTAGTGCTCGGCGAGCCGCGGCGCCACCTTCGACCACATGGCGTGGGTCTGGGGGAAGCCGTGCAGCAGCAACAGCGGTGGACCGGAGCCGCCCTGTCTCAGGCGGATGGTGACTTCGTCTGTCTCGACATGTTTGAGCTCAAATCCATCGAACACGGCACCCTCACTGATCTTGTGTGGCGAGGACCTGGAAGCGTCGCGCGACGCGTTCACCCTCGTCATCGATGACGGTCAGTATGTGCTCGCCGGGGTCTATGTCCAACGACTGCTGGTGAAAAGTGTGCGTTTCTCCAAGGTATCGGCCGTCGAGATGCCAGAAGAGCGTGGCCTCTCCGCGGCGCGAGACGGCCTCTAACACGGTGCGTCCGCGCGTGCCGTCGAGCTCGCGCGGGATCAGGACGCGCGCGTTGGACTCGGGATAGATCAGCGCCAGCGCGGCCGCGCCGTAGCCCGCCGTGGCCTGACAATCCTGGCGCCACGCCGGCAGCGGTCGATACTCGGCGTGCGCGCGCCGGTAGTAGAACTCCTGCGCGGGCGGCAATACGAACCAGTTGGCCCGCGACATGTCGGCCGGGCGATTCGCAGTCGCTGTGCACACGCGCCGCGCCGCGTCGAGTGAGGCTCAGGTTGTGAGGGCTGAGCGCATCGAAGTGGCTGTCCTTCGGCACCCAGCCGCTGGTCGGTTTCGCAATCGTGGAAAGGCAGATAGCCGTCGTTGGCGCACAGCTCGATCCGGCGCAGCGCCTGCATGGGCATGTCGATCCAGCCGCTCGCCGGCAGATCGCCAAACAACTCGAACATCAAGGGCGCGGCCATGCTGGAACCCGTGAGACCCGGGCGTCCTTCGCCGCTGGCATTGCCCACCCACACGCCGACCGTATGGCGCGAAGTGGTGCCCACGGCCCAGCCATCGCGCAGGCCGAAACTCGTGCCGGTTTTCCAGGCGATGGCGCGGCTGCCCGCGAATTTTTTCCAATGGCCTTCTTCGCCGGGACGCTGCACCTCGAGCAGCGCATCGAGTGTCAGCCAGGCGGCGCCGATGCTGATGGCCGAATCGCGCGGCGCCGTTCGCGGCGCGCCAGTGAGCATGACGCTGGGTTTGCGAAACTGCGGCGCGTGTTGCGCGGCGCCGGTGGCGGCGATGTTCGCGAGGCCTGCGTACAGCGCAGTGATGTCCCAGAGATTGCCTTCAGCCCCGCCCAGGATCAGCGTCAGGCCGTAGTCGTCGGCGGGACGCGTGAGCGTGCTCATGCCCGCGCCACGCAGCAGGTCGGCAAAACGCGCCACTCCATACTTCTTGAGCATGCGCACCGCCGGCACGTTGAGCGAGTGCGCCAGCGCTTCGTCGGCGGGCACGGCGCCGCGATATTGCCGGTCGAAGTTTTCGGGCGAGAACCCTTCGTAGTGGGTTGGCACGTCGGGCAGCAGCATGCGTGGCGTCAACGAGCCGTCGTCGAGCATGGCGGCGTAGAGCAGCGGCTTCAGGATGCTGCCGGTGCTGCGCGGCCGGCGAATGATGTCCACCGCATGCCCGTGCCGGGCGGGTGCTGCCGAATTGCCAACGTAGGCGAGGACTTCGAGAGTGCTGTTGTCGAGGATCAGCGCCGCGGCATTGTTGACCTGCTGGCGCGCCAGCGTGGCCGAGTGTTCCATGAGTTGCGCGTGCGCGGTTGCCTGCAGGCGCGCGTCGAGCGTGGTGCGCAGCCGGTGTTGCGCCGGGAATCTGCAGGCGCAGGGTCTCCAGCAGGTGAGGCGCGAGATCCGGAAGCTCGTGCGGTTCGGCGACCAGCGGTTCGGACAGCGCCAGCTCCAGGTCCAGCGCCGACAGATCTCCGGCGTCCCGCATCCGGTGCAGCAGTTCGTCGCGCTTGGCCAGCAGCCGCGTCCGATTGCGCGACACGTGCACCAGCGAGGGGTTGTTCGGAAGCACGGCCAGCGTGGCGGCTTCGGCCCAGGAAAGATCGCGCGGCCCGCGGCCGAAGTAGCGCCACGACGCGGCCTCCAGTCCCACCACGTTTCCGCCGAAAGGGGCGTGCGCGGCATACAGGGCGAGAATCTCATCCTTGTCGTAGCTGCACTCGATGCGCAGCGCCAGCAGCACTTCCTGCGATTTCTCGAGATAGCTGCGGCCCTCGCGTCCCTTGGCGAGGCGCGCCAGCTGCATGGTCAGCGTGCTGCCGCCGCTGACCACGCGCCCGGCGCGTACATTCATGCGCAGCGCGCGCGCCATGGCCAGCGGATCCACACCCGGTGATGCTCGAAGCGCTTGTCCTCGTAGACCAGCAAGCGCGCGCCGGAATTTTTCGCGGTACTTCGCCGCCGGCCGGAAAACGCCATTGGCCATCGCTGGCGATGCGCGCCGACAACAGCGTGCCGTCGCGCGCCTCGAGCACATAGGACTGCGGCGTGGCGAACAAGGGCGCGGGCAGCATGCGCCACCACGATCAGCCGCGCCGGCGAAGATGCACAGCAGGACACCGGCCATGAGACGCCGGTGCAGCGGACGCAATGCGCCGCCACCGCCTGCGCCATCGCTGCAGCGGCGCAGCGGCGATTTTCATTTGCCCGCCGGCATCACTTCGACCCAGCGGCCTTTGGCGCGCGCGTGCAGCTTGGCGTCGTACATGGCTTCGATGCCGCGTGCCCGGCAGGTAGAACCGCCCGAGGTAGGCCGCATTCAGCCGGGTCTCGAAGAAGATGGACTCCTCCGGTGCCAGGCTGAAGTAGCGCTGCACGCGATCGTCGCGGATGTCGGTGTACTCGGCGCTGCGTAATGATTGGCGCCAGGCATTCGGCACCCACCAGAAGCGTTGCATCGGTGGCGCGCCCGGCGTGCGATCGCCCTCGGTGTCCACGTCCTCGAGGCGATCGTTGCGGATCTCCCAGCCCGCGGGGACCATCTGGGTCAGTGCGAGATTATCGATGTGCCGCTTGCTGGTATTGCGGATCGTGATCTGCGCCAACAGGTCGCTGCCCTGCGCCAGCCGCTGCACGTCCACGGGCTTGCCGTCGGCGTCGCTGTAGACGATCTGGACATCGAGGCCATTGGCGGATGCGTCTTCTTCTCCGCTGGCGGGTATGGCGCGCACCGCCGCGGTCACGTACAGCTTGCGATCCGAGGTATTGGTGATTGCCAGCGGCAAGCCCAGCCGCGGGCGGCGCGCGGTAGTTTGAGGTTGGCCACCGGCGACTCGCCCTTGATGCTGGTCATGCGCGGCTTGCCGGCTGTCGACGAGGAATATTCGAAGCTGAATCCCTTGAAGGGTTTCGTGCCGGTGTTCTGCGCCACCGCCACCAACGCGAAGGCCAGCGACTGCGTGCTGTACCACTCGCCACTGGAGAGCTGCGTGGCGATGTCGTCCAGCAGCGGCGCGCTCTCGGCATCGCGGCCCAGCAATGTCATGCCCATGAGCACGGCCGCGCGGTCGCGCAGCAGCGAGCCGAAGGTGTAGGGATTCGCGTCGCTGAACACGAAGGCCTGCACGCGGCCGCCGCCATCGGCCAGCGCGCGCGCCACTTCGGGCTTGCCCGCGAGCTGGTAGGCGGCGGCCAGCATCCAGCGTTCACCCAGCGACAGCGAGCGGGACTCGCGCAGCCGGTTCATCGCGCCGATCTCCGGCTGCCCCGCCAGCGCCAGCGTGTACAGGCGATAAGCCTGCGCATGGCGGGTGGCATCGAGCCAGGTCCTGCCGCTGTAGCTGTACTCGGGCGGAACATCGCCGCTGTACGGGCTCCAGCGCTGCGCGGCGCCCTTCTGGTAACGCAGCCACGCAGCCTTCATGTCGCCGGGCAGGGTGTATCCGGCCTTCTCGGCTTCCAGGAAGAAGTGGCCCGCGTAGGTGGTGCCCCAGTCGGTGCGCCAGTCCGCAAACGGCCCGGTGTTCCAGACGCCGGGCCAGTACGCGAAGCCGCCGCCCGTGTGCTGCATGCTGCGCAGCCGGGCCAGGCCCGCGCGGATGTTGTTCTCGATCTCCAGCCGCCGGTTCTGATCCATCCTGATCAGCGCCGGTAGATAGAGCTGCGGAAACACGCTCGAGGTGGTCTGTTCGAGGCAGCCATGGGGGTAACCGACCAGGTAATCCAGGCGCTGCTCCAGGTTGATCGGCGGCAGCGCCGAGACCTCGAGCGTGGCCTGCTGCGTGCCGGTGAGTCCGAAAGTGGCGAGCGTGGTTTTCCAGCTCTCTCCGGGCGCCAGGTTCGCGCGCGTGAAGCGCGACGACGTGGTGTTCGGCGTGCGCACTTCCAGCCACACCTCGCTCTCGGCGCGGTACTTGCCGCTGGTGGCCACCACGCGGATCTTGCCCTTGCCGGGCAGGTTGCCGGATTTCAGCGTGAGGAAGCCGAGTTTCTCCTCGGGCTTCGTGAACGTGAGCGTGGCCGTGGCGTCGCCCACCGCGGTGAAGCGCGCGTCGGTCTGCACCTCGAGTTTCACCGACTTGATGGCGGCCTCGCTGGTGAACACCGACACCGGCAGCGAGAACTGCTCGGCGGGACCGATGACACGCGGCAAGGTCGGAAGAATCATCAGCGCCTGGCGCACGAACACCGACCGGTCCGCGGAGCCATACGCGCCATCTTTGGCCGCCACCAGCATGACGCGCACCGAGCCCACGTACTGCGGCAGATCCACGCTGTGCGCTTTCTTTTCACCGGCCTTCAGCGAGAACGGCCCGAGGAATTTCACGACGGGCGGGAAACGCGACTTGCCCTCGTCGGGATTGGTCGGCGAGCCCGCGTCGCTGCCACCCAGCGCCAGCAGGCGATCGAGCTGGCCGCCGTAGGCGCCGGCGACCTCGTCGAACAGATCCCAGGTGGAAACGCCCAGTGCTTCGCGCTTGAAGAACTCCGCGTGCAGGTTGGGGGTCTTGAAGTTCGTGAGGCCTAACAACCCCTCGTCGACCACGGCGATGGTGTAGTCCATGGCGCGACCCGAGGCTTCGCTGACGGTGAGGCTGGCCTTGGATTGCGGCGCCCATTCGGCGGCCGTGGCGACCACGGGCGCGAGCTTGCTCTGCGGATCGGTCACCTTGAGCGGGATCACGCCATAGAGCCGGATCGGACGGTCGTTGGTCTTGCCGGCATGCGGCTGAACCATGGTCACGGCCACGTACACCACCGGCGCCATGTTGCCGGTGATGGGAATCTGCACGCGGTTGGTACCCTCGATCCAGCGATGCTCGAGCACGGCGCTGCCGTTTTCGAGCGTGAGCAGCGCGCGACCCTGCGCGGCCTCGGGCAGCTGCACCACGGCCGTTTCGCCGGCGCGGTATTCCTGCTTGTCCGAGGTCAGCGTGAGGATGTTGGCCGCCGCGCCGGACTGTTCGCGCGTGGCGCCCGCCCAGCTCGGCCAGTCGATGTAGAGCACGCGGCCGGTGCAATGTCCGCCGTCGAGATCGCAGGCGCGCAGCAAGTAGCGGCCCCATTCCGGATACTTGACCTCGAAGCTCCATTTGCCGCGACCGTCGCGCGTGGAAATCACCTGCTTCTCGATGAGTCCGGTGCTTTCACTCTGCGCGTATTGCGCCAGTGAATCGCCGTTCTGGTCCCACCACCAGCGCCACTGCACCTTGTACAGCGAGACCTGCAGGCGCGGGATGGACACCGCTGCGCCCGCGACGTCGACGCTGGCGAATTCCACCGTGTGCCTGGTATCGGTGAGCAGCACATCGCGCGCCGCATCGCCCTTGGGCAGCTTCAGGCCCACGTAGCGATCGAAGGCCGCCACGGTGCGCGACTCGCTGTTGATGCTGAACGCACCGCCGCGCTCGAAGACGCGCGTGATGAACGTGGCATTGAGCATGCCCGGCACGTCGCGCGGCAGGTCGAGATCCTTTTCGAACGGGGCCTTGCCGTCCGCGTCCAGCTTGCCGTCGTAGACCGTGATGGGCACGCCATTGAAGCCGCGCGCCGGATCGTCGAACACGAAATCGGCATGTCGCGTGAACGCGGTGGCGGTGGGCGCAAGGCGCACTTCGATATTGGCGCGCAGGTTGGCGGCGGTGGCGCCCGTCAGCCACTCCGAGCTCACGATGCCTTTCAACGGCGAGCTCTCGATGACGGGCTTGTCGCCGAGCTCGAGCTTCACCTTGAGCCGGTTCGGCATCACGGTTTCGATCTTCAGCGACTTGTGAAAAGTGGCGCCGCCGACAATGGCGGTGGCATCCCAGTTGCCGGTGGGCGCGTCGGCCGAGGTCTTCAATTCAAAGGCGTAGAACTGGCCCACGGGATGGGAATTCGTCAGCGTCTGCGCCAGCTGGCCTCGCGGATTGCGCAGCTCGAGCGTGACGGGATGGTTCGCGGGGAGCGTGTGGGTTTTGTCCTCGAGCGCGAAAGTCAGGTAGATGGAATCGCCGGGACGCCAGACACCGCGATCGCCATACAGATGGCCCTTGAGGCCGAGCGCGACGGTTTCGCCACCCACGTCGAAGTGGCTCACGGGCAGCGCCACGGAGGGCGCCACGCGCAAATAGCCCTTGCGGCCGTTCTGTTCGGCAATCAGCGCGAAGGGCTGGCTGCGCACGTCCAGCTCGAGCGTACCGTCGGAACTGGTGTTGCCGCTGGCGATGACCTGGTTCTGGAAATTGACGGCGTTGATGGTCACGCCGGCCAGCGGCCTGGCCGAGTCCAGTGCCGTGGCCACGGTGAGTAGTTTGCCGCGCGCGCCGCGCTTGGCGATGAGCCCGATGTTCGATGCCAGCAGGTTGCGCTGCGCGCGGATGTTCTGGCCGTAGCGGTAATACGCCGGCTTGCAGGGATCGCCGCGCTCGCTCCACTGGATATCACCGTACTCGTAGTACTCCTCGTAATACTCCGACTGATAAGGACCCAGCTCGCTCTCCTGGCTGCTGAGCTCGGACTCGTCCACGGTCGAGGTTTCCCCGCTGCCGCCGGGGCAGTCATAGAGCGCGTCGGCTGGCGTCAGCGACAGGCTCAGCTGGAACAGGCCGCCGGGGTGTTTGCGCATCAGCTCGGTGACGTCCAGGTCGTAACGCGTCCAGCGTCCGGGCACGGGCGAGGCCAGCGGGATGGTCTTGCGCCACAGCACGCGACCCACGCGGCCGAGCTCGCGCGTGCCGCCGAGCGCGTTCACCTGCAGGAACTGCGGAATGTTCGACTCGAAAACCTGCAGCGCGGTCACGCGCACGGCGCGCGCGCTCACCGCCTCGAACGGAACGGAGCAGTGTCTGCGCATCGGGCAGGATCACGCCGCGGCCGATGAAACGCACCTGCGGCTTGGTGCTCAGGAATTCGAGCTTGAACTCGCGTTCGCCGATCAGCGGCTGGCTGGAGCGACTGCGGATCCCGGGCTCGAGCGTCAGCGTCACTTCGCCGCTCAGATCCTGGTTCACGTACAGCGTGAGCAGGTTGCGATCGATGCTGGTGGTGAACTCACCTTTTGAAAGCCGGACCAGGCCCTTCAGGTCCTGGCGCGCATTGAGCGCGTCGGAGAAGCGCACCTGGATCTGGCGCTGGTCGTTGACCTCGACGGCCTGCGTCTGGGTCACGGCAAATTCGTCCAGCGCGGGAATGCGCCAGGATTGCGAGCCGGTGGTCTTCAAGCCCAGCGGCGCGCCATCCCAGGAAACGACCAGCTCCTGCTCCTGCTTCTTCCTGACGATGTCGTGGAAGCTGAAGTCGTATTGCCGCTCGCCGGCTTCCCAGGTCACCGCCACCGGCTTGCCATCCAGCGTGGCCTTGACGATCTTCTCCACCAGCTCGCGCTTTTCGGAATCGGCGGTCATGACGCCGCCGCGCAAGGTCATCAATTCGTTGCGCTCGTACTCGACGTCCAGGCCGAAGGTGCGCACATCGAAGTTCACGCCCAGTGTGGTCACTTCGAATTCGAAGGGCTTGGCGTCGGCGCTCAGGCCGGTCAATCCCTGCGCCAGCACCTGGATGCGATAGGCGGTGCCGGGAGCGAACGTGCTGTCGGGACGCAGTACGATTTCGCGCCGGCTCGCAAACACGGCGCGCGCCTTCACCTCGGGCTGGATGCGGATGTTGCCCGAGGCGTCGGCGCCCACGCGCTCGGCGGCGATGACGTCGCTGGTGAACAGCACGCGGATCGGCGAGTGCCGCGAGATGGCGCCATTGCTGTGCAGGCTGATGGCCGTGACCCACGAAGGATCCGGGCGGCTGGTGCGCGAGCTGGTTTTGAGGGTGCCATCCGTGCAGCTCGCGATGAGAAACACCGCCGAGACCATGAGGGCAGTGAGCAACTTGCGAATCATGAAAACTCCGGCGGGAGAGGGGTGAGCGAGGCAAGCTCAGTACGAGGCCGGAAGTTGTCGATGGCGTGCGGCAATTGTGGCGGAAAGTGGAGCGTCTCCTGGTTTCCCGGCGAGCCGAGTCAAACGCGCGCCGCGCCGCTGTTACCGGGAGTGAAACGGCCGATCGAAGCGCATATCCTCGCGACAACCGATTTCTGGGAGAGCACCGTGATTCGAAAATTCCTGGCAGGCGTGATGATCGTGGCGCTGAGTTCGATGGCGGCCGCGCAGGTTCCGGTCGCGGAGCTGGCCAAACCGCCGGCGACGGCGACGCACTACATCATCCAGTCCACGGGCAGCAAACACGGCGACTCGTGGCTGTGGACGACGGCGGACGGCACGCGCATGGCGCGCGAGAGCTGGATCCTGCGCGGCCAGGTGTTCGAGTTCGATTCGAGCGGAAAGCCCGGCAAGGACGGCATGCCGGCGCAGCTGCAGATCCGCGGCTTCTCGCCCACGGGCGATGCGGCGGAATCCTTCAGCGTCGCGCAGGGCAAGGCGACCTGGAAGAGCCAGGTGGACGCGGGCAGCGCGGCCTATGCGGCGCCGGCGTTCTACTCGACGCAGGGCGGTCCGATCGACAACACCGCCTGGTTCCTGGAACGCGTTCTCGCCAGCCCGGATCACACCATGAAGCTGCTGCCGGGTGGCCAGGCACGCGCCGAGAAGCTGACTACTCTGGAAGTCGGCAGCGGCGCTAGCAAGCAGACGGTGACGGCCTGGGCGATCACCGGCGTGAGCAATTCGCCCATTCCGATCTGGTCGGACGCCAAGGGAAAGTTCTTCGGCTTCGTGTTCTTCCTCTGCTGGTTGCCGGAGCAATACGCGAAGGAACACGTGCGACTCAACGAGGCGCAATCGATTGCGATGGCGGCGCGGGGGCCGGCACTGGCGAAGTCGCTGGTCAGCACGCCGACCACGCCGGTGGCCTTCATGAACGTGCAGGTTTTCGATGCGGACGCGCGCAAGTTCGTGCCGGACCAGACCGTGCTCGTCGACCAGGGCAAGATCACGGCGGTGGGTGCGTCGGCGACCATGCGGCTGGCCTCGAACGTGAAGCTCATCGACGGCCAGGGCAAGACGCTGCTGCCGGGCCTGTGGGACTGCCACATGCACGTGGCCGACGATTTCACCGGGCATCCAGGAACTCTCGATGGGCGTGACCTCGCTGCGCGATCCGGGCAACGACGACTCGCTCACCATCGCGCGACGCGAGCGCGTCGCCAGGGGCGAGCTGCTGATGCCGCATGTGTATCCCTCGTCGCTCATCGACGGCAAGGGTCCGAACACGGCGCAGGTGGCGAATGTCGCGACCAGCGAAGCGGAGGCGGTGGCGCTGGTCGACAAGGCCAAGGCCAACGGTTTCACCGGCGTGAAGTTCTACGGCACGCTGAATCCGGCGTGGCTGCCGGCCGCCGCGGCCGAGGCGCACAAGCAGGGTCTGCACGTGCACGGCCACATTCCGCAGGGCATCCGTCCGCTCGACGCGATCAACGCCGGCTACGACGAGATCACGCACATCAACTGGATCGTCATGCAGGCGATGCCGGATGAGGTGATCAAGGCGTCGAACGGCATCATGCGGTTCGAAGGACCGGGCCGTTACGCGAAGGATCTCGATCTCAAGGCCAACGCCGGCATCCAGCAGATCATCTCGACCATGGCCAAGAAGGGTATTTACAGCGACCCGACCATGATCGCGTTCGAAGGGCTCTACTATCCCGAGAACGGCGACCTGTCGCCGTCGTACGCGCCCTTCGTCGGCACCTTGCCGCCGACCACCGAGCGCGGGTTCCGCAGCGGCGGCTTCGCCGTGCCGAAGGATCTGACGCGCGCCGACTATCGCAAGAGCTGGGCGAAGATGGTCGAGCTGCTCGGCATGATGCACAAGGCCGGCGTGCCCATCGTGGCGGGCACCGACGGCGCGGGCATCGAGATCATCCACGAGCTCGAGATCTACCAGCAGGCGGGCTTCACACGCGGCGGATGCGATCGCGGCGGCCACCATCGTGCCGGCGAAACTGGTTGGCATGGACAAGCAGACCGGCTCGATCGCCGTGGGCAAGACCGCGGACCTGGTGCTGGTGGAGGGCGATCCGTCGAAGCGCATCGGCGACCTGCGCCAGACGCGCGTGATCATGCTCGACGGCAAACTACTCGACGCGGATGCGTTGCGCAGCGCGGCCGGATTTTCCGGCCGGCCGAAGTAGCGGTCTACTCGCCGGCGACCTTGGCCGGCTTGATCCACACGCCCTGGGCGAGCGTGGTGGCGAACGCCGCGCCGACGATGCCGGCGTCGGCGCGCAGTGCGCCCAGCTTGATCTTGGTGGGGACCTTCAGGTCCTCGCACAGGTGCGGGTGATCGGCGGTGATGCCGCCGCATAGCACGATGAGATCCGGCCAGATCAGCCCGTGCATGCGGTTCAGCACGTAGTTGAGCTCGGTGACGTACGCATCCCAGTCGAGCTTGCGCTCCATGCGCGCGCGGCCGGAGGCACGCGCCTCGGCCTCCATGCCGTCGAACTCCAGGTGCCCGAATTCGGTGTTAGGCACCAGCTTGCCATCGACGAACAGCGCGCTGCCGATGCCGGTGCCCAGGCTCAACACCAGCACGGTGCCCATCACGTCGCGCGCGGCGCCGAAATGGACCTCGGCCAGGCCGGCGGCATCGGCGTCATTGATGGCCACGACCTTGCGTTTCAATTTCATGGCGGCGGGCTCGGACAGCGGTTGCCCGATCCAGCTCTTGGCGACATTGGCGGCGGTGTACACCGTGCCGGCGACCACGACGCCGGGGAAAGTCACGCCGGCCGGGAGGTTTTCGGTGCCCTCGGGCACGGCCTCGGCCATGGCATGCATCATTTCGCTGACCGCGGACATGGCGGGCGATGGCACCGAGTGGCGTTCGCCCACCAGGCATCCTTTGTTCAAGTCGACAATAGCCGCCTTGATAGACGACCCGCCGATATCGATCCCGATTGCTTGTCGGTGCATTCCGCAATAACCCGCAACAATGTTGGTGCAACGCGCCGCGGAGTATGCACCTGCTTGCAGTCTCCGTGCCCCCGCACGCGAAGGTGCATATGATACCGGTACCCGGCGCCCGTCATAGTTCTTGCAAGCAATGTCGGGCAGTCAAAAAGAATTGTCCTGAAATGTCTCGTTGCAGAGAGAAAGGTAGTTCGAGTGCTGAATGAGCCCACGCTGACGGCTGGATCGATCCTCAGGCGCGGCAGCCTGCGTGCCGTGATCTACGACCGCCTGACACGCAGCCTGGGCAAGGAGCCGGACACAGCGACGCCGCGTGACATATACGACGCGTTATCGCTCGGCATACATGAGGAATTGTCCGCACGTTGGCTTGCGACTCAGCGGCGTGTCGCGCGGGCGCGGGTCAAACGGCTTTGTTATCTCTCGATGGAATTTCTGCCCGGACGCTCGCTGGTCAACTCGCTCGCGAGCCTCGATTCCGAGCTGATCGAGGAGGCGCGGGCGGCTGTTGCCAGCATGGGACACGATTTCGATTCGGTGGTGCAGCTCGAAGTGGACCCGGGCCTCGGGAACGGCGGTCTCGGCCGGCTCGCCGCCTGCTTCCTGGATTCGCTCGCCACGCTGCAGTATCCCGCGACCGGCTACGGCATCCGCTACGACTACGGCATCTTCACGCAGTCCATCGACACCGAAGGCGCACAGCGCGAGTCGGCCAGCACCTGGCTGCGCTTGCACAACGTATGGGAAACACCCAGATCCGACGCGCGTTACATCGTGCGCTTCGGCGGGCGCGTATTGACGACGCATGACGTGGGTGGAGCGCAGCGCTCTCGCTGGGTCGAGACGCAGGACATCCTCGCGGTGGGCTTCGATCAGCTGGTGCCGGGCAATCGCAGCCCGACGGTGAATCATCTGCGGCTGTGGTCGGGACGCGCGCTGCAGCCGTTTCACATCGAGGATTTCAATGCCGGAAATTATCCGGCTGCCGTCGAGGACCAGGTCGAAGCGAAGAACCTGTCGCGCGTTCTGTACCCGGACGACTCGACGCCGCAGGGCAAGGAGCTGCGCTTCAAGCAGCAGTATTTCTTCGTGAGCGCCAGCATCCAGGACCTCCTGGCAACCCATCTCGCCGAAGAGCGCTCGCTGGAAGAATTGCCCGGCGCGCTCGCGATCCAGTTGAACGACACGCATCCGACCCTGGCGATTCCCGAGCTCATGCGCCTGCTCGTGGACCAGTACGACATGCCCTGGGCCGCGGCCTGGGATATCTGCCGCCAGGTGTTCGGCTACACCAATCACACGCTGCTGCCGGAGGCGCTGGAAACCTGGCCGGTGCAGTTCTTCGAACGCTTCCTGCCGCGCCACCTCGAGATCATCTATCGCATCAACGAGGAGTTCCTGCTGGAAGTGGAGAAGCGCTTCAAGGGCGACGGCGCCGCCAAGACCACGCTGAGCATCATCGGCGAGTCGTACGGCCGGCGCGTGCGCATGGCGAACCTGGCGGTGGTCGGCTCTCACAAGGTCAACGGCGTGGCCAAGCTGCACTCCGAGCTCATGCAGAAGACCATCTTCTCCGGCTTCGCGCGCATGTATCCGGATCGCTTCATCAACGTCACCAACGGCATCACCGTGCGCCGCTGGCTCAAGCAATCGAACGTGCGCCTGTCGCGGCTGCTGACCGAGCGGCTGGGATCGGCGTGGGAAAACGACCTCGAAGAGATCGAGCGCCTGCGCTGGGCGGCCGACGACCCCGGCTTCCGTGCGCAGTTCCGCGACATCAAGCGGGCGAACAAGATCGCGCTGGCGGAAGAGGTGGACCGGCGCACCGGCATCGACGTGTCGGTGGATTCGCTGTTCGACGTGCAGGTGAAGCGCATCCACGAATACAAGCGGCAGCTGCTGAACATTCTCTACGTGGTCACGCGCTACAACCGCATCAAGGCAAAACCCGACGAGCACTGCATTCCGCGTACCGTGATGTTTGCCGGCAAGGCCGCGCCCGGCTACGTGATGGCCAAGGCCATCATCCGGCTCATCAACAACGTGTCGACCACGATCAACCAGGATCCGCACACGCTGGCGAAGCTCAAGTGCGTGTTCCTGCCTGACTACGATGTATCGCTGGCGCAGATGATCATGCCGGCGGCGGATCTCTCCGAGCAGATCTCCACGGCCGGCATGGAGGCCTCGGGCACGGGCAACATGAAGCTCGCGCTCAATGGCGCGCTCACCATCGGCACGCTGGACGGCGCGAACATCGAAATCCGCGACTCGGTGGGAGAAGAGAACATCTTCATTTTCGGACTCACCGCGGACCAGGCGTCGTCGCTGCGCGCCAACGGTTATCGGCCACGCGAGATCGTCGCTGCCAATCCGGAGCTCGCCAACACGCTGGAAATGATCCGCAGCGGCGCCTTCTCGCGCGGCGACAGTGAATACGCACGCATGATCGTGGATCGCCTGACCTCCGATGGCGAACCGTTCCTGGTGCTGGCCGATTTCGCCGCGTACTGCGCGGCGCAGGACCGCGTCGATGAGTTGTACCGGACTCCGGAGGAATGGAGCCGGCGCGCGGTGCTCAACACGGTGGGCATGGGTCCTTTCTCCAGCGATCGCAGCGTGCGCGAATATGCCGACAAGATCTGGAACATCCGGTCGGTCATTTAGATGGGGGCAGCCCCATTTCCTGAAAACGGGGTCAGCCCTGGAGATGAATGTGCTAAATCTGAACAACAACTGCGCAGGACTGACCCCGTTTTCAGGAAACGGGGGCTGCCCCCATACTCCTTAATGAGCAAATCCGGCAAGTTGACCAAGGCCGAAATCGGTTCGCTGCTGCAGGCGGCGCACCACGAGCCGCGCTCGCTGCTCGGCTACCACGAATTTCCCCGCGCCGAAGGCACGCCGCTGGCCATGGTGCGCGTGTTCGAGCCGGGCGCGGAGTCGGTCGCGGTGTTCTGGGAAGACGACGCCGTCGAGGATGCGCACGACCTCAAGCGCGTGCACGAAGCGGGCATCTTCGAAGGCAGCATTCCCTATCGCCGCCCGTTGATGCCGTATCGACTGCGCGTGCGCTTTCCCGGCGGGCACGAGGTCACCAAGCACGATACGTATTTCTTCTCGCACGAGATTTCCGACTTCGATCTCCATCTATTCGGCCAGGGCCGGCACTACGCCCTGTACCACAAGTTCGGCGCGCATCCGCGCGTGCGCGATGGCGTCTCCGGCGTGCAATTCGCGGTGTGGGCGCCGAATGCCAAGCGCGTCAGCGTGGTCGGCGACTTCAACATGTGGGACGGGCGCAAGCACGCCATGCAGGCGCGCGGCAGCTCGGGCGTGTGGGAGCTGTTCGTGCCGGGCATCGGCGAGGGCGCCAGCTATAAATACGAGATCCGCTCGCAGCGTGGCGACATCCTGCTCAAGTCGGATCCCTTCGGCTTCCGCATGCAGCTGCGGCCGGACACGGCATCGATCGTCGCGGATCTCGACGGCTACACCTGGAGCGACGAGGCCTGGCTCCAGCGGCGCGCAACCACCGACTGGCGCCGCTCGCCGATCAATGTCTACGAAGTGCATCTGTCCAGCTGGCGACATGCCTGGGATCGCAAGCCGCCGTTCTACAGCTGGTCCGAGGCCGCCGAGACTCTGATTCCCTACGTGGTCGACATGGGCTACACGCACATCGAGCTCATGGGCGTGGCCGAGCATCCCTTCGACGGCTCCTGGGGTTACCAGGTCGCGGGTTACTACGCGCCCACGTCGCGCTACGGCTCGCCGAAGGACTTCATGGCGCTTCGTCGACAAGTGCCACCAGGCCGGCATCGGCGTGCTGCTGGACTGGGTGCCGGCGCACTTTCCGAAAGACGCGCACGGGCTGGCCGAGTTCGACGGCTCGGCGCTGTACGAACACGAGGACAAGCGCCTCGGCGAGCACATGGACTGGGGCACGAAGATCTTCAACTTCGGGCGCCACGAGGTGAAGAACTTCCTGGTGGCGAATGCGCTGTACTGGATGGAGCGTTACCACGTCGACGGTGTGCGCGTGGACGCCGTGGCTTCGATGCTGTACCTCGACTACAGCCGCAATCCGGGCGAGTGGGTTCCCAACCGGTACGGCGGCCGCGAAAATCTCGAGGCGCTGGAGTTCCTGCGCGAGTTCAACGTCGTCGCGCACCGCGAGCATCCCGGAGTCCTGACCATCGCCGAGGAATCGACGGCATTCCCCGGCGTATCGCGTCCCGTGCACCTGGGCGGCGTGGGCTTCTCATTCAAGTGGAACATGGGCTGGATGAACGACACGCTCCACTATTTCGAGAAGGATCCCGTCTACCGGCGCCACGAGCACAACAAGATCACCTTCTCGTTCATGTACGCCTGGACCGAGAACTTCATCCTGCCGATCTCGCACGACGAAGTGGTGCACGGCAAGCGCTCGCTGCTCGACAAGATGCCCGGCGACGAATGGCAGAAGCGGGCTAACTACCGCCTGTTCATGAGCTACATGACGGCGCATCCCGGCAAGAAGCTCATGTTCATGGGGTCCGAGTTCGGGCAGTGGCACGAATGGCGCGATCACGAACAGCTCGACTGGCCGCTGCTGCAGGACCCCAAGCACCAGGGGCTGCGCGACCTGAGCCGTGAGCTGGCGCGGCTGTATCGCAATATTCCGCAGTTCTACCTGAGCGACTGCGAGGCCAGCGGCTTCCGCTGGATCGACCTGCACAATTCCGACGAGAGCGTGTTCGCCTTCCTGCGCCAGGAGCACGGCCACGTGCCCGTCGTCTGCGTGTTCAATGCGACGCCGGTGCCGCGCGAGGACTACTGGCTGGGCGTGCCGGATCCGGGCCGTTACGAAGTGGTGTTCGATTCGGACTTCCCGGGCTTCGGCGGCGCCGGATTTGCCGGTGCCTCCGGCTACGATGCCTTCGAGCACGTCGTGCACGGCTATCCCTATGCACTGCGCATCAAACTTCCGCCGCTGGCAGCCGTGTTCCTGAGGCGAACTACTTGAAGGCTGGGTCGCCCGAACCCTTGGGCGCCACCTGGACCGGTGAAGGCGTCAACTTCGCGATCCGCTCGCGCGCCGCCACGCGCGTGGACGTGTGCCTGTACGACGCGAGCGGCGCGCGTGAGACCGCGCGCCTGACGCTGCCGGGCCGGACCGGCCCGGTGCATCACGGCTTCGTCGAGCGCGAGCTGGCGCGCGTGGGCACCTTGTATGGCATCCGCGTGCACGGGGCCTACGATCCGCGCGAGGGATACCGCTTCAATTCGAACAAGCTGCTGCTGGATCCCTGGGCGCGCGACATCGTCGGCGAACCCAAATGGGATCCGGGCAACTTCGCCTTCGACCCGGCGGATCCGGACGGGCAACGTCCCAGCCTCATCGACAACGCCAACGCCATGCCACGCTGCCGCGTCATCGACGGCGCCTTCGACTGGGAAGGCGACCGGCAGCCCGCGGTGCCCTGGCGCGACACGCTGATCTACGAATTGCACGTGAAGGGTTTCACGCAGCTGCATCCGGACGTACCGCCGCCATGGCGCGGCAAGTATCTCGCGCTGACCGTGCCGGCCGTGATCGATCACCTGAAGTCGCTGGGCGTCACCGCGGTGGAGCTCATGCCGGTGCACGCGTTCACCGACGAGGGCTTCCTGCACGAGCGCGGCCTCACCAACTACTGGGGCTACAGCACGCTGGCGTGGTTCGCGCCCACGCATCGTTACGCGGTCGAGGACCCGGTGGTGGAGCTCAAGCAGGCGGTCAAGGCGCTGCACAAGGCCGGCATCGAGGTGATCCTCGACGTGGTCTACAACCACACGGTCGAGGGCAACGAGAAGGGGCCCAGCTACTCGTACAAGGCCATCGACAACCGCGCCTATTACTTCCATCGCGCCACCGACCGGCGCCTGTACGACGACGTCACCGGCACGGGCAACACCGTGGCCTGCGACCACCCCATCGTGCAGGCCGACATCCTGGCCTCGCTGCGCTATTTCGCCGAGGAATTCCGCGTCGACGGATTCCGCTTCGACCTGGCTACGGTGCTGGGGCGCGACCGCTCCGGTTTCAATTCCAACTCGCCGTTTTTCGCGGCGCTGCGGGCCGACCCGGTGCTGGCCTACGTCAAGCTCATCGCCGAGCCCTGGGACGTGGGACTGGGCGGTTACCAGCTGGGCAACTTCCCCGCCGGCTGGAGCGAATGGAACGACCGCTACCGCGACACCATGCGCGCGTTCTGGCACGGCGGGCGGCGCATGCTGGGCGGGTTCGCCGAGCGCTTCGCGGGCTCTTCCGATCTGTTCCGCCGCAATGGCCGCAAGCCCACGGCCAGCATCAACTTCGTCGCGGCGCACGATGGCTTCACGCTGCGCGACACCGTGACCTACAACGAGCGCCACAACGAGGCCAATCTCGAGAACAACCGCGACGGTCATTCCAACAACCAGAGCTGGAACTGCGGCGTCGAAGGCGAGACCAGCGACGTGCACGTCAATGCCTTGCGCCACCGCCAGGTGCGCAACCTGCTGACGACGCTGTTCTTCGCGCAGGGCGTGCCCATGCTGCTGGCGGGCGACGAGCTGTATCGCAGCCAGCGCGGCAACAACAATGCGTACTGCCAGGACAATGAGACCAGCTGGATGGACTGGAGCGGCCTCAAGGCGGACGACTCGCTGCTGCAATTCGTGCGCGGACTCGCCGCGTTGCGCCGCGCGCGCCCCGAGCTGCGCCGCGACACCTTCCTGAAAGGCGCGCTGCACGCCAGTCACGCGCGCGACATCTCCTGGTGGCACGCCGGCGGTCACGAGATGGCCGACCAGGAATGGAACGATCCCGAGCTGCGCACTCTGGCCGTCGGTCTCGGCGGCACGGCGTCCTCGCCCGACATGTTGCTGCTGTTGAATCCCACCGAGTCGGAATGCGAATTCCAGCTGCCGTCGTTCAAGGGCAGCAGCGGCTGGGACGTGGTCATCGACACCGCGCATCCGGTCGGCGTGCTGTCGGGATTCCGCCTGCCCGCCGGGCCGGTGAAAGTGGGTCCGTACCAGACCCTGGCGCTGCAGCGTGTCCGCTGAGCCCAGTCCTCGAGAAATTGCGCCCGCTGGTCGAGCGACTGGCCCGTGCGCGCGGCATCGGCGACGCGTACCACTCGTACAAGGGCGAGCTCAAACAATTTCTCGCTGAAGACCAAGTCCGCCATCCTGCGGCGCCATGCATTGCCGGCTGGACGACGCGGCCAGCCTGGACGAGCAGATTCGCGAATCCGAGGCGGCGCATCCCGATCGGCTTGTTAGGCGACGTGGTGGTGTTGCGCAATGGCGCGCGCGCCGCCCGGCTCAATACGCCGGCCATCGAACACAATGCGCTGCTGCGCTGGAGCGTGGAGCTCGAGGGCGGCGGCGAGCGCAGCGGCGAGAGCCGCGCCTGGGATCTGCCGGAACGCGGCTCGCACCAGCTCGACGGGCGCTGGTTCGTGCTGCGCGACCTGGCGCTGCCGGATCTGCCGCCGGGATATCACCGCCTGCGCGTCGAGCTCGAGTTCGCCGGCACCGAGAGTTGCCCGCTGATCGTCGCGCCGGACAAGTGCCACGAGCCGGCGGCACTCAGCGCGGGCGCGCAAGCTCTGGGGCGTGGCGGTGCAGCTGTACACGCTGCGCTCGGAGCACAACTGGGGCATCGGCGATTTCACCGACCTCATGGAAGTGCTGCGACTGGCGGCGGCGCAGGGCGCGGACTTCGTCGGCATCAGCCCGGTGCACGCGCTGTTTCCTTCGGATCCGACGCTGTTCTCGCCGTACAGCGCCTCGAGCCGCCATGCGATCAATGTCCTGTTCATCGACGTGTCCGCGGTACTGGAAGTGCAGGGCTCGCGCCGCGCGCAGGCCATCATGGCGGACCCGGGATTCCGCGCGCGGCTGGCGCAAGGTGCGCGCCGCGGCCCAGGTGGACTATCCCGCGGTGGCCAGCCTCAAGATGCCGGTGCTCGCAGGCGGCGTTCGAACGATTTCGCACCGAACATCTCGCGCGTCACACGGCGCGCGCCGCGGCCTGCCGCGCCTTCCTGCGCGAGCGCGGCGAGGCGATGCGCCTGCACACGCTGTTCGACGCCATCGACGCGCACCTGCGGCGAACGCACGGCACCGGCGCGGGCTGGCACAACTGGCCGGAGGAGTATCGCCATCCGGCGAGTGCCGCCGTGAAAAGATTCGCCGAGACGCATGCCGACGAGGTGGATTTCCACGGCTACCTGCAGTGGCTGGCCGCCGAGCAACTGGCCGCGGTGCGCACGCTGGCGCGCGAGCTGTCGTTGAGCGTCGGCCTGTACGGCGACTATGCCGTGGGCGTGAACGCCTCGGGCTCGGAGACCTGGTCGGACCAGTCGCTGTACTGCACCGGCGCGGCCATCGGCGCGCCGCCCGATCCCATCGGCGTGGGCGGGCAGGAGTGGGGCATCCCGCCGCAGGATCCGCGCGCGCTCAAGCGCGCCGCCTACGCACCCTTCGTGGCGCTGATCCGCGCCAGCATGCGCAACTGCGGCGCGCTGCGGCTGGATCACGTGATGGCGCTGTTCCGCCAGTGGTGGGTGCCGCGCGGCTTCAAGTCCGCCGAAGGCGGCTACGTGCACTATCCACTGGAAGAGTTGTTAGGCGTGGTGGCGCTCGAAAGCCAGCGGCAGCAATGCCTGGTGGTGGGCGAGGACCTGGGCGTGGTGCCCGACGAGATCCGCCGCGCGCTGCCGCAGTTCGGCGTGTACCACTACAAGGTGGTCATGTTCGAACAGAAGAACGGCGAGTTCGTCGCGCCCGCCGACTACGTGCGTCATGCGCTGGCAACGGTGACGACTCACGATCTGCCCACGCTGCATGGCTGGTGGAGCGGTCACGACATCGACCTGTGGGAAAAGCTGGGTTTCTATGCGGACCCGGAATGGCGGCGCAGGTGCGCGCCCGAGCGCGCGCGAGGATCGCGAGCGGCTGCTGCGCGCGCTGCGCCGCGCGGGACTGTGGCCCGGGGAGCCGGCCCGGTGCCCGAGTATTCCGCCGCGCTCGGCGCGCGCCGTGCATGTCTATCTCGGCCGGAGCGAGGCCGCGCTGGTGACCGTGCAACTCGAGGACATGATCGGCATGCTGGAGCCCGTCAACGTTCCGGGCACCAGCAGCGAGTACTCCAACTGGACGCGGCGCATGACGGCGAGCGCCGCGCGAGATCTTCGCGCGTGCCGACGTGCGCGCGCTGGCCGCCGCAATGTCCGAGGCCCGACGTGACTGAGTTGACAGCGCCCTGCTGCAGTCCCTGATCTACACCGCGCAGCGCGCCGGTGGCGCCATCATGGCCGTGTATGCCACGGACTTCGCCGTGCGCGACAAGGCCGACAGCTCGCCGGTGACCGCTGCGGACGAGGCGGCGGAGAAAATCATCCTCGCGGATCTGGCCAGCGATCGCGCCGGCGATGCCGGTGGTGGCCGAAGAGGCGGTGTCCGCCGGCAAGGTGCCGGTCAGTCGCGGATCGGTTCTTCCTGGTGGATCCGCTCGACGGCACCAAGGAGTTCATCGGCCACCGCGACGAGTTCACGGTGAACGTGGCGCTCATCGAAGCCGGCATGCCGGTGATGGGCGTGGTGTTCGCGCCCGCGCGCCGCGAGCTTTACTGGGGTGACGTGCGCGCCGGCAAGGCGGGGCGCATCGATGCCGACCCCGACGGCACCATGCCGTCGATGGGCACGGCCATCAGCGCGCGCCGGCTGCCCGCCGAGGGCCTGATCGCGGTGGCGTCGCGTTCGCATCGCTCGCCCGAAACCGACACCTTCCTCGCTAACTACCCGGTCAAGGAGTTCCGCTCCATCGGCTCCTCGCTCAAGTTCTGCCTGGTGGCGAGCCGGCGAGGCGGATATCTATCCGCGCATCGGCACCACCATGGAATGGGACACGGCGGCGGGGCATGCCGTGTTGGTCGCTGCCGGCGGTCGCGTCACGACCCTGGAGGGCGAGCCGTTCACCTATGGCAAGCCGGCTTCCGCAACGGCCATTTCGTCGCCTGGGGCCGTAGTTAGTGGCAGTGGAGGCCGCGCGTACCGCCGACTACGCACGGCTGGTGGCCGTTCCCGCGATCTGGGGCGGCACCTTCGTGGCCGGCAAGCACGTGGTCGCGACGTTCTCGCCAATCATGGGTTCGTTCGCGCGCTACGTGGTCGCCTGCGTGGCGCTGGTGGTTGCGGCCTTCGTGATCGAGCGCGGCCTGCCGCGCATCACGCGACGACAGGCCGCGGCCACGTTCGTGCTCGGCGCGCTGGGCATCTTCGCCTACAACCTGTTTTTCATGGGTGCCCTGGAACGCCTGCCTGCCAGCCGTGCCGCACTGATCATCGCGCTCAATCCCATCGTCACCATCACGATTTCCGCCGTGGTGCTCAAGGAACGGCTGCGCACTAGGCGCTGGATCGGAGTAGCGATCGCGCTGCTCGGCGTGTGGATAGTCATCTCGCATGGCGACTTCGCGCATCTCGCCTCTGCCGGCATCGGCCTCGGCGAGCTTTTCATGTTTGGCGCGGTCACCTCGTGGGCGCTGTACACCATCATCGGCCGGCGCGTGCTGGCGGGCGGGCTGACTCCCATCGCCGCGACCAACTACGCGGCGCTGTGGGGCACGGCCATGCTGGGAGCGGTTGCGGCGCCGCAATTGGGTGAACTGCAGGCATCGCAATTCGATTGGCGCATGGTGGGCGCGCTGTTGTACCTGGGTGTGCTCGGCACCGCGGTCGCATTCGTCTGGTACTACATCTCGATCAAGCGATTCGGCGCCGCGATCGCCAGCATCTTCAATAATCTGGTGCCGGTGTTCGGGGTCGCGATCAGCGTGCTCGTGCTGGGGGAGCCACTGCTGCCCTCGATGTTGATCGGCGGCGCCATCGCGATATGCGGAGTGATGATGGTGACGCGCGCCTGACGGGTGGTTGGGCGCCAGGTCCTGAGAGGGCTCAGCCGCTCCAGGGCGCGGTCGCATCGATCTCGCGCCACTCGCCCGGCTTCAACTCCCCAACGCTGACACTGCCGATGGCTCGCGCGCACCAGGCGCAGTGTCGGAAATCCCACATTCGCCGTCATGCGGCGGACCTGGCGGTTCTTGCCTTCGCGCAAAGTCAGCTCGATCCACGCCGTCGGAATTTTCGCGCGATAGCGAATCGGCGGATCGCGCGGCCAGAGATTCGCGGGCTCATCGATGAGCCGCGCGCCGGCCGGCTGAGTCACGAAGTCGCCGAGGTCGACGCCTTTGCGCAGCGCCGCCAGCGCATCCTCGGTCGGCGTGCCCTCGACCTGCGCCCAGTAGACCTTCGCGAGTTTGAATTTCGGGCTCGAGATGCGGGCCTGCAGGGCGCCGTCGTCGGTCAGCAGCAGCAGACCCTCGCTGTCCGTGTCGAGCCGGCCGGCGGGATATACCGCCGGAAACCTCGATGAAGTCGGCAAGCGTCTGCTTGCCGGGTTCCGGCGAGAATTTGCAGGCCACACCAAAGGGCTTGTTGAAGGCGATCAGCACGTGATTGAGTACCTGTTACCGGTACTCGATTATCGGCAATGATACGGACCAACATGAAGTCGAGCGCGGCGGGCATTTCTCTTTCAGGTCGGCGGCGGCAGTGGTCGTCGCGCCGGCTTGCCGTGCACGGCCGCGGACGCGTTCAAACCGTGCGCGGCCCGATCGATGCGTCGAAACTCGGCTTCACTTTGAGCCACGAGCACATTTGCAACTGTACGCCCGCGTTCTGGGAGAAGTGGCCAAAGTCCTTCGGTGGCCGGGAAGGTCTGGTCGCCCGCGCTGTCGAGCAGTTGAAAGCACTGAAGGCGTCGGGGGTCGATACCCTCATCGAACTCACTCCCTACGATGTGGGGCGCGACATCCGCCTCATCGAGGAGGTCTCGCGCAAGTCGGGAATGCAGATCGTGGCCTGTACCGGGCAGCACCTGTCTGCTCCGCCATCCCTGGTCGACCGCCCGACCGAGGCGCTCACCGAATTCTTCATCCGGGAAATCGAGCAGGGCATCGACGGCACGGACATCAAGGCCGGAGTCATCAAGGTCGCGACGGCGAACGATGTCGTGACGCGCACCGAAGAACGGGCCTTGCGCGCCGCTGCGCGCGCCAGCAAGGCCACCGGCGTCCGCATCGCGACACACACGCATGCGCGGCTGCGCGGCGGAGAAAAGCAGGCGGAAATTTTCGAAGCCGAGGGAATCAGTCCTGCCCGGGTCAGCCTGGGGCACAGCGACGACAGCGGTGACATCGATTACCTCGCCAGCCTCGCCAGGCGTGGATACACGCTCGGCATGGACCACATCAATCGCGGTCTGAAGCCGGACGCGCGGGTTTCGTGGAAGACCCGAGCGGCACACATCAAACAACTCATCGACATGGGTTTCGTCGACCGGCTGTTTCTCTCGCAGGACACGGTGCTCAGTATCGCGATGTTTCCGCCGGAGCTGCAGGGAGAGCGGGAGAAGACCAATCCGGATGGATTGTTCTTCAACACCCGCACACTGATTCCGCACCTGAAGCAGATCGGCGTGTCGATCCGAACAAATCCGGATCATGACGGTCGAGAATCCGCGACGCTTCTTCGGGCGCGGTTGATCTCGCCTCAGCCGAGAAAGCGCTCGATCAGGTTCGGCGGCACGGTGGTGGCGGGAACGCCGCGCACGCCGCGACGTCCGTGCTTGCGGCCGTTGCCGGCGCTTTTGCCAGGCGCTGGGCCCAAACCACTCGCGCACGTCGGCATCGAGGCCGATGCCGTGCATGTAGTTATAGAGCGCCTTGCGCAGGCCGGCGCCCAGGAAGTCGTGGTCGGTGCCCGTGGGGTCGTGGAACTCGAGGTCGTTGTGCGCAAAGCGGATGTCCGCCGGCGGATGCAGCGTGATGCCGTATTTCTCGGGATGCAGGCCAATGGGCGAGTGCGCCGTCGCCGCGAAGCGATGCCAGTACGCGGACTGGATGCATCCGGCCGCGAACAGCTGCCGCACGCGCTCGAGCGCGTCGATGGTGTCCTGCTCGGTTTCGGTCGGGAAGCCGTACATCAGGTAGGCGTGCACCATGATGCCGGCATCGGTGAATGCGCGCGTCACGCGCGCCACCTGTTCGACGGTGACGCCTTTCTTCATGAGCTCCAGCAATCGATCCGACGCCACCTCGAGCCCGCCGCTCACGGCCACGCAGCCGGCTTCGGCCAGTAGTTTGCAGAGCTCGGGCGTGAAGGTTTTCTCGAAACGGATGTTGCCCCACCAGGTGATGCTGAGCTTCTCGTCGATCAGGCGTTTGGCGAGCGACTGCATGCCCGCCGGCGGCGCCGCCTCGTCGACCAGGTGAAAGCCGGTCTCGCCGGTTTCGTTCGACGAGCGCGCGAATGCGTTCCAAGACGATGTCGGTGCCCGGCTTGTCGTAGCGGCCGATGTAGTCCAGCGAGACATCGCAGAACGAACACTTCTTCCAGTAGCAGCCGTGCGCCAGGGTGATCTTGTTCCAGCGGCCGTCCGACCAGAAGCGGTGCATGGGGTTCAGCATTTCCATGACGCGACACGTATCGATCGAGCGGCAGGCCGTCGTAGGTCGGAATGCCCGTGTCGCGCGCGGGAAAATCCTGCTGCGATCGCGTCGTGTCTCGAGTACGACCGCGCCGCCCTTGCGCACGAACGTGCGCACCAGCGGCGCCTCGCGGCCGGCGAGCCGCGTGAGTAGATTGAGCAGCGGGCGCTCGCCGTCGTCGAGAGTCACGTAGTCGAAGAAATCGAACACGCGCGGATCGCGCAACGAGCGCAACTCGGTGTTGACCCAGCCGCCGCCCAGCACCAGCGTGGTCTTGGGCGCCGTGGCACGAATCGTGCTGCGCCATGCGGAAGGCGCCGTACACATTGCCGGGGAAGGGCGCGGTGATGGCGACCACGTCGGGTTTGTGGCGTCATCAGCTCGCGCGAGATATCGTCGAGACTCTGATCGACCAGCGTGGGCTCGCCCGTGAGCGCCTCGTGCAGCGGATCGAAGGACGCGGCGCTCGCGGCCAGGCGCTCGCCGTAGCGCGCCAGCTCGAAGCGCGGATCGATGCCGAGGCGCCAGACATCGGCGAGGTCGTCGACGTACAGGCTGGCGAGATAGCGCGCCTGCTCGGTGGTGCCCGAGATTTCCGAATGCCGAATGGATCTGCTCTTCGAAGGCCTGCTCGAAGCGCGGGCCCTCGGGAAGATACGCGCGGCCCACGATCCGGAACGCCAGGCTGGGATCGCGGCGTTGCAGGAAGCGGATCGCCGGCTCCACCGTGTCGGCGTAGCGTTCCGCGTGCTTCAGGAAGTGCGCGATCGATGGCGGCATCCCGGCCGCCTGCCGCGCGCTCCGCGCGCGGCCGCGCAGCTCGTCGGCCATGCGCGCGACCTGCGGCGCCGAGAACAGTCGCAGGAACAGCTCGATCGAGGCGTCGGCTTGAGAAACAGTGAGGCCGAGGTCGGCCGCGTGCAGGCGCAGGAAGCCGGTCAGATACGCCGTCGCGGGGTACGGCGTATTGAGCTGGATCATCGGAGGTGTGACGAGCAGGACCCGCATGACCGGCAGGTTAGCGCAGACGGGCTTGCGCGCACCACGTAGCCGGGCAAGATGCACGCCTCGATGTCCCAGCAATCTGTCTATCTCTACGGTTTGATCATTGGCTGCGAGGCCGCCTTCTGGGTGGTGCTGGCGGCGGCTTTGGCCGCGCGCTACCTGCTCAAGCGCGCGCGACTCAGTCGCGCGCTGCTGCTCGCGCTGCCCGTGGTGGACCTGCTGTTGCTGGCGTTCACGGCGCTCGACCTGCGCTCGGGAACTCCCGCGGCATTCGCCCACGGACTGGCCACGGCCTATGTGGGATTCACATTGCCTTCGGCGGAATCATGGTCGACTGGGCCGATCAACACTTCGCGCATCGGTTTGCCAGCGGTCCGGTGCCGGTTCCTGCCCCGACTCGCGGCTGGCCGGCAGTTCGATACGAGCTGGCGTTGTGGCTGCGTTCCATCGTCGCCTGGGTCATCACGCGTCGTGCTGCTGTCCGGCCTGATCGCCTTCGTCGACCAGGTGACCGACACGCAGCAGCTCTACTCTGGTTCCGCATCGCCTTCGGGTCGGTGATCCTGTGGTTCGTCTTCGGTCCCGCCTGGAGTGTGGTGTTCTTTCGTCGCGAGACATCCAAGGAGTAAGAAAACGCCATGTCCAACGCATATTGGGTTGCCGTTTATCGATCGATTCGTGACCCGACGCGCTCGCCGCGTACGCAAAAATTGCAGCGCCCGCGCTGATCGCCGCCGGCGGACGCGTGCTCGCGCGTGGACTTCCGGCCAGGCACTACGAGAACGGAGTCGCGGAACGCGTCGTGCTGATCGAGTTCGACAGCGTCGAGGCGGCCGTGGCCGCGCACGACAGCGCCGAGTATCAGAAGGCGCTGAAGCTGCTAGGCAATGCCGTCGATCGCGATCTGCGCATAGTGCCGGGCGCCGCATGACGCGCGATGCTTCGATCCGCAAGCCGCAGGTGTGCATGCTCGGCAGCGCCGAGCCGGGCTCTGCTGCCTACGATCTCGCCGGGGACGCCGGCGCGCTGCTGGCGCGGCACGGCATCACGGTAGTTAGCGGCTGCGGCAGTCCCGCGACCCGGGTGGCCGCCGAACGGGCCATTGGCGCCGGCGGCCTGGTGCTCAGCATCGTTCCGCCCGATGTGATGCCGCCGCCGGACTGGCCCGCGACCGTGGTGATTCCTTCCGGCATGGGCGATGCCCGCAACCTGTTGATGGCCCTTGCGGGTGACGCCTGCATCGTGATCGGCGGCCGGGCCGGCACCATTTCCGAGGTCTGCCTGGCCTGGCTGCACAAGCGGCCGTTGCTGCCGCTGGTCGGATGCGGCGGTTGGTCGGATGGCCTGGAATCGAACCCGCCGGATCGAGCGCAAGAACTCGCCGATCCTGCCATGGGGCTCGATCGCGGAGCTCGAGGCCCAACTGAAACAACTGAAGCTCGCATGATGGCGGAGTAGACTCGCGCCCTTCCACTTTTCCGCGCGCCAGGGCAAATCGCCCGCGCTCATGAATCCGCCGAACTCGTCACCTGACCTTCACGACGCCGTCCTTCGCCGCGACCAGTTCCGCCTGCGACGCGAGCGCGATCGCCTGCGCGAGCAGAAGCTGCGCGGCAACGACGTGGCCGCCGCGGAGGCCGCGCTCGCGGACCGGATCGCCGCGTCGGCGGCGCTGCGTGCCGCGCGCGCCGCCAGCGTGCCGAAAATCTCCTATCCCGAAGAGCTGCCGATCTCGGCCAATCGCGAGCAGATCCGCAAGGCCATCGAGCAGCACCCGGTGGTCATCGTCTGCGGCGAGACCGGCTCGGGCAAGACCACGCAGTTGCCCAAGATCTGCCTGGAAGCGGGGCGCGGCATTGCCGGTGCCATCGGCCACACGCAGCCGCGGCGCATCGCCGCGCGCGCGGTGGCGGCGCGCATCGCCGAGGAGTTGGGCGTCGCGCTCGGGCAGCTGGTCGGCTACAAGCTGCGCTTCCAGGATCGCACCAGCCCGCAGGGACTGATCAAGCTGATGACCGACGGCATCCTGCTGGCCGAGACGCAGGGCGATCGCTTCCTCGACAACTACGACACGCTCATCGTCGACGAAGCGCACGAGCGCTCGCTGAACATCGACTTCCTGCTCGGCTATCTCAAGTGGCTGTTGCCGAAGCGGCCCGATCTCAAGGTCGTCATCACGTCGGCGACCATCGATCCGGAGCGCTTCTCGAAGCACTTCAACGATGCGCCCATCATCAATGTGTCGGGCCGCAGCTATCCGGTCGAAATGCGTTACCGCGCAGTGCTGCTCGACGAAGAAGACGAGACCGCCGTGGACGAGCAGGAAGCCATCCTGGCCGCCGTCGACGAGCTGTGGCGCGAACAGTCCGGCGACATCCTGGTTTTCCTGAGCGGCGAACGCGAGATCCGCGAGACAGCCGAATCGCTGCGCAAACATCACCCGACAGCATTGCGAAGTGTTGCCGCTGTATTCGCGCCTGGCGCAGGACGAGCAGCAACGCGTGTTCAAGCCATCGGGCCGGCGGCGCATCGTGCTCGCCACCAACGTGGCCGAGACCTCGCTGACCGTGCCCGGCATCCGCGCCGTCATCGACACCGGCGTGGCGCGCATCAGCCGCTACAGCCATCGCAGCCGGCTGCAGCGCCTGCCCATCGAGAAGATCTCGCAGGCGTCCGCCAGCCAGCGCTCGGGCCGTTGCGGTCGCGTGGGTCCGGGCGTTGCGATTCGCCTGTACTCCGAAGAGGACTTCCTCGCGCGCCCCGAATTCACCGAGCCTGAGATCCAGCGCACCAACCTGGCCGCCGTCATCCTGCAGATGCATGCGCTGAAGCTGGGCGACATCGAGGCCTTTCCGTTCGTCGAGCCGCCGGACGGCCGACTCATTGCGCGATGGCCAGCGCACGCTGCGCGAGCTGGGCGCGCTGACGGAAGACGGGCAACCTCACCGACACCGGCCGGCGCCTCGCCAAACTACCGCTGGATCCGCGTCTCGGCCGCATCCTGCTGGCCGGTGCCGAGGAGCACTGCCTCGAGGAGGTCGCCATCATCGCCTCGGCGCTCTCGGTGCCGGATCCGCGCGATCGCCCGGCCGACAAGCAGACCCAGGCCGACCAGAAACACGCGCCGCTGCGCGACGAGCAGTCGGATTTCCTGTCGCTGCTGAAACTGTGGCGCGTGTGGAACGAGCAGCGCGAGCAGCTGTCGCGAGCGAAGCTGCGCGCCTGGTGCAAGGAGAACTATCTCTCCTACCTGCGGCTCACCGAATGGCACGACGTGCACGGCCAGGTCATGGAAGTGGTCAAGGGCGAGCTCGCGCTGAAGCTGAACGCGCAGCCGGCGGAATATGCCGCGATCCATCGCGCCTTGCTGGCCGGCCTGCTGTCGCAGGTGGCCGAGCGCGGGAACAGGGCGAGTACCTGGGCGCCAACGGCAGCAAGCTCGTCATCCATCCGGGATCCGGGCAGTTCAAGGCGCGGCCGCTGTGGATCGTCAGCGCCGAACAGGTGCAGACCACCAAGGTTTATGCGCGCACCGTGGCGCGCATCGATCCGCAAGTGGGTGGAGGAGGTCGGTGCGCACCTGGTGAAGCGGCAGCACTACGAGCCGCACTGGGAGCGCCGCGCCGCGCGCGCCGCGATCTACGAGCGCGTCACGCTGTTCGGACTCACGCTTGTCGTCCGGCCGCAGCGTGCCGTATGAGCAGGTCGATCCGAAGGCCGCGCGCGAGATGTTCATCCGTCACGCGCTGGTGCTGCATGGAGTACGACTCGCGCGCGCCGTTCTTCGCGCACAACCTGAAGCTGCTCGAGGACATGGAGTACCTGCAGCAGAAAGGGCGGCGCGTCGACCTGCTGGGCGACGAACAGCAGCTCTACGACTTCTTCGATGCGCGCGTGCCGGAGGGCATTTCAACCGGCGCGGCCTTCGAGCAATGGCGCCGCAAGGCCGAGGCGCAGGATCCGAAGCTGCTGTGGCTCACCGAGCGCGACATCGCGCCGGGCGACGCCGAGCTGGATGCCGCGCGTTTTCCCGATCATCTCTCGGCGGGTCCGCTGGTCGTGCAGCTGCGCTACCGCTTCGAGCCCGGCCATGAGGACGACGGCGTATCGGCGCTGGTGCCGCTGCAAGTGCTTGAACCAGCTGCCCGAGGAATCGTTCGAGTGGCTGGTGCCCGGGCTTGCTGGACGAGAAGATCGAGGCGCTGGTGCGCTCGCTGCCCAAGAACCTGCGCGTGCACTTCGTGCCCGTGCCGGACGCGGTCGCGCAAGGCGCTGCCACTGCTCGATCGCGGGCGCGGCTCGCTGCATGCGCAGCTCGCCAACGCCCTGTGGCGCACCGGCGGCGTGCAGGTGCCGCGCGACTGCCTTCCGCGAAGACCTGCTGCCGCCGCATCTGCGCATGAACTTCCTGCTGCTGGACGACGCGGACAAGGTGATCGCGCGCTCGCGCAGCCTGCGGCGGACTGCGCGACGCGACACGCCGGCGCCTCGCAGCAGGAATATGCGAAGCAGTCGCAGCTGACCACGGGCGCCAGCACCTGGGTGTTCGGCGACCTCGCCGGAGCGCCAGGAGGCGGAGCCAGGCGAGCCGCCGGCAGATCGGCTACCCGGCGCTGGTGGACGAGGGCGACACCGTGGGGCTGCGCGTGTTCGCGACGCCGCCCGAGGCGCGCATGAGCCACGAGCGCGGCATGCGCGCGGCTGATCCGGCTGGTGCATGGCGCGCGACCTCAAGCCGCTGCGTCGCGATCTCGCCGTCAATGTGCAGGGCGAAATGGTCTACAAGGCGCTGGCCGCGCATCCGCTGCTGAATCCCGATCTGGTGGCCGGGCGCGACCTGCGCGAAGACCTGCTCGATCGCATCGTGATGACGGTGTTCCTCGAGGGCCGGGAGCCGCTGCGCAGCGCAGGCCGCGTTCGACGCGCGCATCGCCGACGCAGCGCGGCGGCATCGGCTTGCCGGCGCAGGAGATCTCGCGCAGCGTGCAGGCGGTGCTGGAACGACTGGGGCGCATCCAGGCCGCGCTGCCGAAGGCGGCGCCGCCCGCGGCTGCCGACATCCGCGCGCAGCTGGCCTGGCTGGTGCCGGCCGGTTTCCTGCTCACTACGCCCTGGGAGCGGCTCAAGGAATTCCCGCGCTACCTGCAGGCCATCGAACAGCGGCTCGAGAAGCTGCAACTGAATCCGCGGCGCGATGCGCAGCTCGCGGCGGAGATCGCGCCGCTCGAGACCCGCTACCGCGAGCGCGTCAAGGCCGAGCGCGGCCTGAAACCGCCGGGCGAGGATGAATTCCGCTGGCTGCTCGAGGAGTTCCGCGTGTCGCTGTTTGCCCAGCAGCTCAGGACCGCGTACCGGTTTCCGCGCGGCGCCTCGAAGAGGCGTGGGCCGAAAGGCAGCTGTTGCCGCCGACATGATTTTCCGCGTCAGGTGCGGTCGCCGTACAGCCGCACCATGTTCTCCAGGTGCTGGCGCAGGATCGGGTAGTTCGCCACCCGCATCGGAATCTCGAACACCTCGCCATCCGCGGCGCGCACTTCGAGCACGCGATCCTCGCGCGTTCGTGCAGCGAGCGGATGTCCTTCCACAGCATCGCGCCGACGCGCAGCTTCTCGCCAGCGCGCGCCCGCTGATCCGCGACGCCATGCCGAGCGTGTCGAAGCGCACGGAGAACGTGCGCACGAACGACAGCGCGGTGAACATCACCGAGAAGGCGCCGGCGAATGCGGCGACCATCCACAGATTGACCGGGGTGCCGGCCACGAAGCCGGTGTCGCTCTTGAACCCGTCGACCACGGCGAACAGGCAGACGGCGGCGGCGATCACGCAGCCCGCCGGCGGTCAGCACGTGGGCAGCAGCGGATCGTGAAACTCCAGCACCAGTTCTCCGGGTTCCGCGGGGCGGCTGCCGGCGAGGTCGCGCGCCATGTCGAGCATCTCGGGCGTGTCGAGGCGCGCGCGCATGCGCTGCAGGTCGGCGCGCGTGGCGTCGTCCGGGGCCTGCGCGATCAACTGATCGATATGCTGCAGCAGCTTCTGCAGCTCTCCGGTCGGCTGGTTCATCGCGCACAGTATAGGGGTACACTCGCGACCTAATGACCCAGGATCGCGTCAGCAATTATCCTCACTGGATCGGCGGCCGTGCCGTCGCCGGCAGCTTCGGGTCGTGCCGGCGACGTGTTCAATCCTTCGCTGGGCGTGGTCGCGGCGCGCGTGGCGCTGGCGTCCGAGGCCGAGGTCGATGCCGCGGTGCGCGCGGCGCGCGAAGCCTTTCCGGCCTGGGCCGCGACGCCGGCGCTCAAGCGCGCGCGCGTGCTGTTCAAGTTCAAGGAGATCATCGAGTCGCGGCGTGGCGAGCTGGCGCAGCTCATCGCCTCCGAACACGGCAAGCTGGTCAGCGACGCGGCCGGCGAAGTAACCCGCGGCCTCGAAGTCGTCGAGTTCGCCTGCGGCGCGCCGCATCTGACCAAGGGCGAATTCGCCGAGAACGTCGGCACGGGCATCGACAGCTACTCGCTGCGGCAGCCGCTGGGCGTCGCCGCCGGCATCACGCCATTCAATTTTCCCGCCATGGTGCCGCTGTGGATGTTCCCGGTGGCGCTGGTGTGCGGCAACACGTTTCATGCTCAAGCCCTCCGAGCGCGATCCGGGCCCGGCACTGTTGTTAGCGCAGTGGCTCGCCGAGGCCGGCCTGCCGCCCGGCGTTTTCAACGTGGTGAACGGCGACAAGGTCGCGGTCGATGCGTTGCTGCGGCATCCGGGCGTCAATGCCGTGAGCTTCGTGGGCTCGACACCCATCGCCGAATACGTGCAGCGCGAAGGAACGGCGCATGGCAAGCGCGTGCAGGCGCTGGGCGGCGCGAAGAACCACCTGGTGATGCTGCCGGATGCCGACGTGAATCTCACGGTCGATGCCTTGCTGGGCGCGGCCTACGGTTCCGCGGGCGAGCGCTGCATGGCCATCTCGGTGGCCGTGGCCGTGGGTGAGGGCACGGCCGACCGGCTGGTGGAAACGCTGGCGCAGACGAGTGAGCGCATTGCGCATCGATCACTCGCAGAACGGTGATGCCGACATGGGGCCGCTGATCACCGCCGCGCACCGCGAGCGCGTCAGCGGATACATCGAGGCCGGCATGGCGAAGGCGCCAGCCTGGTGGTCGACGGCCGCGGTCACCAGGTGAAGGGTTACGAGAAAGGTTTCTTTCTCGGCGGTAGTTTGTTCGATCGCGTGACGCCGTCGATGAAGATCTACCGCGAGGAGATTTTCGGCCCGGTGCTGGTGGTGCTGCGCGTGCCCACGCTCAAGGCGGCCATCGATCTGGTGAACTCGCATGAGTATGCGAATGGCACGGCCATTTTCACCAGGACGGCGGCGCGGCGCGCGCTTCGTGCAGGCGATAGAAGTCGGCATGGTGGGCGTCAACGTGCCCATCCCGGTGCCGATGGCGTTCATGAGTTTCGGCGGCTGGCGGCGCTCGAGTTTCGCGGATCACGCCATGCATGGCATGGAAGGCGTGCGCTTCTACACGCGCCTCAAGACCGTGACCAGCCGCTGGCCGGGAAGCGAGCAGGGCAGCGCCGAGTTCGTCATGCCGACGATGAAGTAGCCCGGAGCAATGACACTCGAAGTCCAGAGTCCGGCGCTGATTTTTCCGACGACTTTCTGCTGCAACTGCGGCGACACCAACTGCGTGAACGAAGTGCAGGACACGCGCGTCACGCGCTACTTCGGCATTGGCGGCACCGAAACCACGTTTCAGTTGCCGGTGCCGGTGTGCGCGGCCTGCCGGAAAACCACGCGACGCCGGCCGGCCGGATTCTTCAGCAGGCTGCTGGTGTTCGGCATGCTCGTGTGCGTGTGTTTCCTCGTCTTGATTGCGCTCGGCTCCTACATCGCCTGGCCGCTGTGGGTTTCCGATCACATGTTCGTCATCAGCGTGCTGCTCGGCCTCGTGATCGCCATCACGTTTTATCGCCTGCGGCGCGCGCAGCCGCCGAAGACCAGCTTCTATCAGCCGGTGCGCGTCAAGGTGGCCAACGTGCAGTTCGCGGGAATCATGAGCGGGCCGGGGCAGGTGGTTTTCATGAAGCTGGCGTTCACCAACCCGGACTATCTCAATGTGTTCACGCAGGCGAACCTTCAGGCCATCCAGGCCGGCCGTGTTGTTGTTGTGCGCGCCTGAGGCACGACGCGTTGTGCGCGCCTGAGGCGCGCTCCTGATCCACAAGCGGCAAACCGCGACATTCACGTGAGTTAGGCGTGGCGACCTTTGTCGCCTGATGGTCTTCAATACCGTCATGGATGCGCGCGACAAAGATCATCGCCCCCGCCCGGCAATCGCAAAGCTCGCGATCGGCATCCTGGCCATGCTGTTGGTGTCGGGATTGTGGCAGGGCTATGGCGCCGGACTGTTCGGCGCGGCGGTTTCGCATGGTCCTTGATGTGGCGCTGATCGCGGCCTGCTCGTTGATCGCCGGTCTCGCGGCCTTGCCCGCGTTGCAGGCCGTGCATCGTCGTCGCGCCAGCCGCGAATGCAGTGACGTGGCCAGCGGCCTGATTGACTATGCGGGCGTCGTGCGGCGCGGGCAGCGCGGCTTGCCGCTCGACGAGGCCCTGCTGGCACGCGCGCGCCAACTGCGGATCCCCGAAGTCGTCACCTTCGAGTTTGCACAGCATCTCGCGCGGCCCGATCCACAATTGCTCGCGGATACCGCGCAGCGACTTGCCTTGCGACTCAAGCGTCGCGTGGCCTTCGAACGCAAGATGCTGGCGCGCACCGCGCCTGGGCGGCGACGCGGGGCGATTGCCGCGGCCGTCCCCGCAATCGCGATCTTGCAGCCTGCGCATGGTGGGCGTGGTCACTCCTATGCCGGCGCTGACCTTGCTGATCGCCGTTGAGGCCTTCGGCTGCTGGTTGTTGTGGCGCGTGGCACGTGTCGAGGTGTGAGCGTGCCCGAACTACTCCCTTTACTGCTGGTGCTCGTCGGAGGCGCGCTCGCGGTGCCGGGATGTCGGGGGCTGCTGGACATCGGCGAAGCGCTGCAGCGTGGCGAGCTCCATCGCCTGTCCGCGCCGCGTCATTGGGTTGCGACGCGGGCCTTTCTCGGCTTCGTGGCCGCCGTACCCGTCTTCCTGGCCACCGCCTCGCTGGGCTTCGGGGCGCTGGGTGCGGCGTTGGCTACCGGTGCGCTGGGTTTCGCCGTTGCGCCCTTGTTCCTGGCAAGTCTGGGGCGCCGCGCGGAGCAGGCGCTGCTCGACGAACTGGCGGTGCATCTCGACCTCATCGCGCTGGCCGTCGAGGCGGGCAGTAGTTTGACCTCGGCGATCACCGCCTGTGCCGAGCGCGCGCCGGACGGCCCGTTGCGGCGCGCCTGGGCACGCGCCGTGCTCGATATTCACGCGGGTGCCGAAGTCCAGGAAGTGTTGCGGGAGATCGAGCAGCGAGTGGCGCTTCGTCCGCTCAGCCTGGCGGTATTGGCGCTGCGCAGCGCGGAGCGCGCGGGCGTGGACGCCGGGGCGGTGCTGCGCGAGCGAGCGCGCCAGGCGGCGGCCTCGCGATTCGCACGCGCGGAACGCCTGGCGCGCGCCGCGCCGCTCAAGCTCTGGGCCACGCTGATGTTGTGCATCGCGCCGTGCACGCTGCTGGTGCTCGCGTTTCCGGTGGCGCAGCTTCTGGCGCTGGTGTTCGACTAGCTGTCGGCGAGCTGCTGGCGCTTGACCTGCGTGCCAACTTCAAGGGCCAGCAAGTCCTCGGGCCGATCGATGTCGAGCTCGGCGCTGGGCATGGCGAGCCGCACCAGGCGGTCGACGTGCCGCTGCAGGAGCGTCTGCGCGCCGCGGTCGCCGCGCAACTCGAGCAGTTCGCGGAAACACCAGCGCGGAAATATCGCCGGGACGCCCACGCCGCCCGCGTACTGGGCAGCAACGATGGACGTGGGGTTGCGACGCCAGGTACCGGCGAGGCGTCGCAGGTCGTCGGTGGTCACCGCCGCCTGGTCGGCGAGCATGATCAACACGCCGTCGGAGGTGGAAGGGGTGTGTGCGAGGCCTTCGCGGATGGAGCTGGCAATGCCTTCGGCCCACTCGCGGTTCACGGTCACCGACCCCGGACTGTGCTTGAGCAGCGGAGCGAGCTCGCCGGCATGCGCCCCGAGCACCACGGTTACCGAGTGACCGGCAAGTTCGCAGGCGCGGCTGACGACGGTGTGCATGAGCGGCCGGCCATTGACGCGCACCAGCTGCTTGGTCGAACCGAATCGAGTGGAAGCGCCCGCCGCCAGCACCACGACGTGGATATGGCTGGTCTCGGACGTGCTATCCACGGATTTCAGCGCTTCGAAAGGAATCCGATCGCGACGGCGGATACGGCGCAGATGCCGACGATCATGCCGGTCTTGGCCGCGACTTCGCCGAATGCCTCGCGCGGAATCACGTCGAGCACCACGAGAATGGCAATCGTGGCCAACCCCAGGATGGTCAAGGTGGCCAACAGGCGCGCCGTGCCGCTCACATTGCGGATTTCCGAGGTCTTCTGTGGCTCGAGGTTCATGAGGCGCGATATTACCCCGGCCAGGGCCGGTGCGGCCCGGCTGCCCCAGCCTGCAACCGTTAAACCGGTCGCACTTGCCGCTGGACTATGATCACCAGCGTGCGCCAGCGCACGTCCAAACCGATGATTTGGCGGTAGTTTGCGGCCGTGAGCACCCAGTTTTTCGAACGCCAGGAAACCCAGCGCAGCCACACGCGCTGGCTGGTCGTGGGCTTCATCTTCGCCATGCTGCTGGTGACGCTGGTCATCAATCTGGTGGTCACGATCGGGCTCGTGGGCCATCCGCTCTATGCGCTGCGGTATCACCCCGAATTCATCGTCTGGACCACGATCATCGTGCTGGGAACCATGCTGATCGCCTCCTGGCACAAGAGCTCGCAGCTGCGCGCCGGCGGCAGCGTCGTCGCCCGCTCGCTGGGCGGCGTGGCGATCACCGCGCAGGAGAGCGATCTCAAGCGCAAGCGGTTGCTCAACATCGTCGAGGAGATGGCCATCGCGGCGCGCATCCGCAAACCGCAGGTCTACGTGTTGCCCGAAGAGCAGGGCATCAATGCCTTCGCCGCGGGCCATTCGCCTGATGAAGCCGCGGTCGCGGTCACGCAGGGCGCGCTCGACAAGCTCGACCGCGAGCAGCTGCAGGCCGTCATCGGCCACGAGTTCAGTCACATCCTCAACGGCGACATGCGCATCAACATGCGGCTCACCGCGTGGATCTTCGGCCTGTTCGTGATCACCGACCTCGCCATGCGCATCATGCGCGGCCGCAGCCGCGGCAAAGGCGCCGGGCGCATCAAGATCGTGGCGCTGGGCGTGTTCATCGCCGGCAGCGTCGGTCTGCTGGCCGGCCGGCTGTTGCAGGCCGCGGTGTCGCGCCGCCGCGAGCACCTTGCCGATGCCTCCGCGGTGCAGTTCACGCGCAACCCGGGCGCACTGCAGGGCGCGTTCATCACCATGGCCGCCACGGCCGAGGGCTCGCAGCTGCAGCACGAGAATTCCGTGAACGTGGCGCACATGTTTTTCGCCGGCACCACGCCGTCGTGGGCGAACAAGCTCGGCACCGCCTGGTTCTCCACGCATCCGCCGCTGGAAGAGCGCGTGCGCGCGCTCGACGCGCGCGTCTCCTCGGTCAAGTTCCGCTCGCTGGTCAGCGACGAGCGCCGCAAGATCGCCGCGCGTGGCACGCAGGAAGCAGCCAATGGCGCGGTGCCGGAAGGCACGGCAGCAGCGCCGGCCGCGACCGAGGCGCCAGCGCTGGCCATGGCATGCGATGCAAGACTTGCCCGTCGGCCATGGCCACCCCAACTACTGCAACTTCACGGAAGAAACCCCACTTGGCTACCTCCGAATCGCATCCCTCCGATCGCTCGATGACCATGACACGCCTGGCGCTGGAAGAAACCCTGCCGTCGGGAGTGCGCATGATCGCTGGCAAGGTGCTGCCGCCCGACGTGCTGCGCAATCGACTGAGCCAGGAGCAGCAGCAGTCGATCGGCATTTTCCTGGCGCAGGTGGAGAAACACCCGGTCGCAATGCAGGCCGCCTTCGTCGCCACCATGCTGGCATCGGAACCCGCCAAGTGGCGTACGCAGCTGACGAAGCTCGCGCCGCTGCTGGGCATCGAGCTCATGAAGGAAACACAGACGCAGGTCGAGCGTATTGGCGCGCTGGCGCCCCCGGCGCGACTGCCGCTGCTGCTCGGACCTGATGTTCGCGCTCGACGGCGTCGATCCGGCCGATCGCAAACGCCTGCGTGCCGTGGCGCGCGCCTTCGCGCCCACCGTCTCGCGCGGCGACATGCTGCGCTTCGCGGTGACACGCATGCTGGAAAAGCGCCTCGCGAAGGCGGTCGACGAGACTCCGCCGGTGCCGCTGCCCGAGCGCGCGCCGGCCGTGTGCGAGCTGTACGCGGCGCTGGCGCAGTGCCGGTTTGGTTTGGACAAGCAGGGACAGAATGCCTATCGCGCCGGCCTCATGGGCCTGCTGACACCGCAGAAGTGGAGTCCGTACCCGGAGGCAGCGCTGACGCCCGCCGCGCTGGACGCGGCACTCGCCGGGCTGGCCCAGATGCATCCCACCGGCAAGCGTTCCTTCTCCGAGGGCATGGCACGCGTCATCGCCGTCGGCGGCAAGCTCACCGTGCCGCAGGTGGACCTGCTGCGCGCGGCCTGCATGATCATCGATTGCCCGGTGCCGGTATTGCCCGATGGACGTGGTGTTCGACGAGAACGCACTGCCCACCTCGGCCGCGAACACGGCCGCAGCTCAGTCGAAGGCCCTGATAGACCATTCGACAGCCCGACCAGCAGCAGGAACAGGCCGAAAGCCTGCGACAGCCGCCGGCGGCTCAGCGAATGCGCGACGCGCGCGCCGAGCGCCGCGGTCAGCATCGATCCCGGCGCGATGATGGCCAGTCCCACCAGGCTCACGAATCCCACGGTGGCCCAGGGCAGTTCCACCGGCGGCCGCGCCAGTAGATAGCCCGCCGTGCCCGGGATGCTGATGAAGATGCCGAAGAAGGCCGCCGTGCCCACGGCGCGGTGTATCGGGTAGCCGCAAAGATTCAATGTCGGAACGGTCAGCGTGCCGCCGCCGATTCCCATGACGGACGAGATGCCACCGATGCAGGCCGCCAGCAGGGCGCCGCCGGCGCCACGCGGCACCGAGCGCGCCACGCGCAGGTCGTCCAGCGGCAGCAGCATCTTGGCGGCGATGAGCAGCGCCACGCTGCCGAACACGCCGGCCAGCACGGTGACCGGCGCGCGAGCGGCCAGCACGCTGCCGAGCGCCGCGCCCAGTACCACGGCCACACCCCAGCTCTTCGCCAGCTCCCAGTCGACTGCGCCGCGCGCATGATGCGTGCGCGCCGAGCTGATCGAAGTGGGAATGATGGCCGCCAGCGAGGTCGCGACCGCGACGTGCATGCGGTACTCCTCGGGCACGCCCGCGAAGCGCAATGAGTATTCCAGCACCGGCACCGTGACGATGCCGCCGCCCACGCCCAGCAGGCCGGCAACGAAGCCCGCGAGCACGCCCGAGACGGCCAGGATGGCGATCAGCGGCAGCAAGTCCGCCAGGCTGGTGGCGCCAATTCCGCACTCATGCGCGACGTCGCATCAGGCGGTTTCGCTGAAAGGCCGGCCACCGCGACCGGCGAGGGCGGCCTGCACCTCGCCGACGATGGACAACGCGATCGCCTCCGGCGTGCGGCCGCCGATGTCCAGGCCCACGGGCGCGCGCAGGCGCGCGCGCAACGACGGCGCGGGATCGCCCAGGTCGCCGAGCAGTTTCTCGCGCCGCGCCGCCGGGCCTAACAAGCCCACGTAGGGCACCGGGCTGGAGGCCAGCGCGCGCAGGTAGTGCAGGTCGGAATCCAGGTGGTGACTCATGACAATGGCGGCGGAGAAATCGTCCAGCGTCACGGCATCCGCGACCTCGGCGGCGAGCGCTTCCACGAGCCTGGTGCCCTCCGGAAAACGCAGCGGGTCGAGATAGGCGGCGCGATGGTCGACCACGGTCACGCGCCAGCCCAGGAAGGCGGCGAGCGTCGGCCACCGGGCGCGCATCCGGGCCCCCGCCTAACAACAACAGGCGCGGCGGCGCGGGGATGGCGGCGACGAACAGTTCGATGTTCGTGCCGTCGACGCGCACCAGGGAGTTGCCGGCGGCACGCAATGCCGCCGCATGCAGCATGCGCAAGGTGTCATCGGTCACCAGGTAGTCGGGGAACTCGCCATCCGCGGGAAAGCTGATACCCAGCGGAATGTTCGGATGAGCCGTGGCCGTCACGACATGGCCAGGCGCATCTCATCGCCGCGCCGGTAAGCGGCTTCCATGAGGGTCAGGGGTTGCCAGCCCTCGGTCTGCGGACCGTGACCCGTCAGCAGGATGTCCATGGCGCCTTCGCAGCCGGCGCCGAGCCCGAAGAGCTGGTCGTCCTTGCTGCGCAGGTCGTAGCTGACGATGCGCGGCCTCGCCCGCGGCGATCACCGTGCGCGCGTGCTCGCGCAGATCGCCTTCGAGACATCCACCGGACAACAATCCGGCGTATTCACCATCGCGCGCGATGAGCATCTGGGCGCCCGGCTTGGCGTAGGTCGACCCGCCGGTGCGGATGACCGTGGCCAGCACCAATGGCTCATCGGACAGGCGGGCGCGCTCAAACAGCGGGAGTAGGCGGTGCAACGACATTCGAGGACGGAATATATGCCACATATAGCGCGCCCGCGCTTGCGCGTGATGCGGTCCAACCAGTAGATTTGCCGGGCTTTTTTGCCGCCATCCTTCTTCAGGTCGTACATTCTCAATGCCAGCCTCTGACCCATCCGCCTGGGTCGTACACAAATTCGGCGGTTCGTCGGTCGCTGACGCCGAGTGCTTTCGCCGCGTCGCCAACATCCTCGAAACACTGCCGCCCGGGCGCCTGGGCGTCGTGCTCTCCGCCTGTCGCGGCGTCACCGATGCGCTGCTGGGCCTGGTCGCGCCGCGCCGAAGCGCAGGACGACGGCTATCGCGGCGAGCTCGACGCGCTGCGCGCGCGCCACGCCACCATCGCGCAGGCGGTGCTGACGCCGGCCGCGGCGCAGCTGTACATGGCGGGCTTCGATCGCGACCGGCACGACATCGAAGGCATCCTGCACACCGTCAAGCTGACGCGTTCGGCCGCGCAGAACGTGCGCGACCTGATCGCCGGTTACGGCGAGATCTGGTCCACCAAGCTGTTCCGCGAATTCTTCGCCGCGCGCGGCAAGCGATTCGGCGAGGTGCAGTGGATCGACGCGCGCGCAGGCGGTGGTCGTGGAGTGGGGCCCGCTGGGCCCGGCCGTGCAATGGGATGAGTCGCGCGCCAAGCTGCGCGCGCTGGTGCCCGCCAGTTTCCAGGGCACGCTGATCATCACCGGCTTCATCGCCTCGCGACCGCCGCGGCGTGCAGACCACGCTGGGCCGCAACGGCAGCGACTTCTCCGGCTCGATCTTCGGCTCGCTGCTGGATGCCGCCGAGATCCACATCTGGACCGACGTCGATGGCGTGCTGTCGGCCGATCCGCGCCGCGTGCCGGATGCCAAGGTCATCGACTCGCTGTCGTACAACGAGGCCATGGAGCTGGCGTACTTCGGCGCCAAGGTCATCCATCCGCAGACCATGGCGCCGGCCGTGGGCCGCGGCATCCCGATCTGGATCCGCAACACCTTCGCGCCCGAGAAGCCGGGCTCGCTGATCTGCGCCGAAGCCCGACTCCAAACTACCGGTCAAGGGCATCACCTCGCATCGAGAACATCGCGATGATCAATGTCGAGGGCGCCGGCATGATCGGCGTGCCCGGCACCGCGCATCGCCTGTTCGGCGCGCTGCGCGAGGAGGGCATCTCGGTGATCCTCATCTCGCAGGGCAGCTCGGAGCATTCCATCTGCTGCGCGATTCCCGGCCACGAGGCCGAGCGCGCCGCGCGCGTGGTGGCCGCCGCCTTCGACCGCGAGAGTGAAGGAAGGCCAGATCCAGAGCATCCAGGTCGACGAGGAGCTCGCCATCCTGGCCGTGGTCGGCGATGGCATGGCGGGACTGCCCGGTGTCTCCGGCCAGGTGTTCAACGCGCTGGGCTCGGCCAGCGTCAACGTGCATGCCATCGCGCAGGGCGCCTCGGAGCGCAACATCTCGGTGGTGGTCGATCAGAAGGACGCGACGCGCGCGCTGCGCGCCGTGCACTCCGGGCTTCTATCTGTCGCCGCACACGATTTCGATCGGCCTGATCGGGCCCGGCGCCGTGGGCCGCGTGCTGCTCGAGCAGCTCGCCGCCGAGACGCGATCGGCTGCTGCGCGACTTCAAGCTCGACCTGCGCGTGCGCGGCATCATGACCAGCAAGAAGATGCTGCTGTCGGAGGCGGGCGTGCCGCTCGACGGCTGGAAGCCTGCGCTCGATGCCAGCACCACGCCCGCCGACATCGCGAAGTTCGTCGAGCACCTGCACGTCGATCACCTGCCGCACACCGTCATCATCGACTGCACCGCCGACGAGAGCGTGGCGAAGCACTACGCCGAATGGCTCGAAGGCCGGCATCCACGTCGTCACGCCGAACAAGAAGGCCAACTCCGGCCCGCTGGCGTACTACGAATCGCTGAAGGACGCGCGCAAGGCGGGCGGCTCCTCGTATCTGTACGAAGCCACCGTGGGCGCCGGCCTGCCGGTGATCTCCGACGCTGCGCGACCTGCGCGAGACCGGCGACAAGATCGTCGAGCATCGAGGGCATCTTCTCCGGCACGCTGGCCTATCTGTTCAACGTCTACGACGGCAAGACGGCCGTTCTCCGACATCGTGAAGGACGCCAAGGCCAAGGGCTACACCGAGCCGGATCCGCGCGACGACCTCTCGGGCACGGACTTCGCGCGCAAGGTCATCATCCTGGGCCGCGAGATGGGCCTGAAGCTCGAGATGAAGGACGTGCAGGTGGAAAGCCTGATCCCGCCCGGTCTCGAGAAGGGCACGCATCGACGACTTCCTCGCCAGGCTGCCGCAGTTCGACGGCGAGATGAAGAAGCGCTTCGACGCGGCCGCGGCGCAAGCGGCAAGGTGCTGCGCTACATGGGCCGGCTCACCGCCGATGGCAAGGCCACCGTGGGCGTGGCCGAGCTCGACAAGTCGCACGCGTTCGCGAACATCGCGCTGACCGACAACGTGGTGCGCTACGCCACCGCGCGTTACAACACCAATCCGCTGATCGTGCAGGGTCCGGGCGCCGGCCCCGAAGTCACGGCGGCCGGCGTGTTCGCGGACCTGCTGCGCGTGTGCTCGCTATCTCGGAGCGCGCCTGTGAGCAACCTTCTGTGCGAGCGCGACCAAAGCCACGGCGTTCGCGCCGGCGTCGGCGGCGAACGTCGCCATCGGCTTCGACATCCTGGGCTTCTCGGTGGACGTGCTCGGCGACAAGGTCACCGTCGAGCGCACGGACAAGCCGGGCGTCGTGATCACCGGCTCCACCGGCGTGGTCACCGACATTCCGCGCGATCCGGAGAAGAACACCGCGGGCCGCGCGCTGCTGGCCATGCAGCAGGCGCTGAATCCGGGCTTCGGTTTCTCGGTGTCGATTCACAAGGGCATTCCGCTGGGCTGCGGGCTCGGCGGTTCGGCGGCCTCGGCCGTGGCCGCGGTGGTCGCGGCGAACGCGCTGCTGTCGAAGCCGCTCAGCAAGATCGAACTGCTCAAGTTCGCGATGCAGGGCGAGGCGGTATCTTCGGGCTCGCTGCACGTCGACAACATCTCGCCCAGCCTGTTCGGCGGCCTGGTGCTCACGGTCGGCATCGACAACCCGCGCGTGAAGCAGATTCCCGGTGCCGAACGGCATCCGCGCGATCCTCGTGCACCCGCACCTGTTCCTGTCCACCAAGCAGGCGCGCGGCATCCTCAAGCGCGACGTCACCGATGTCGGACTTCATCTGGCAGACCGCGAATCTCGCCGGCTTCATCTCCGGCTGCTACACCAACGACCTCGACATGATCCGCGCCTCGTTCGAGGACGTGGTCATCGAGAAGCAGCGTTCGCAGCTCATCCCGGGTTTCGACGCCGTGCGCGCAGGCGCGATGGCGAAGGGCGCGCTGGGCTGCACGATTTCCGGCGCGGGTCCGACGATGTTCGCGTGGGCGCTCGAGGCCGATGCGCCGAAGCGTGCGCAACGCGATGGTGGCGGCGTTCAAGGCCGCGGGCATGAAGTCGACGACTGGATCGTGCCGATCACGTCGACCGGCGCGCACGTCGTCATCGCCTGATGCCATGAAATTCATCAGCACCCGCGGGCAATCGCTCCCGCCGTCGAGCTTTCGGCGCCGCACTGACCCAGGGGCTGGCGCCGGATGGCGGGCTGTACATGCCCGAGACCTGGCCGACGCATTCCGCTGACGGCCTTCGATGGCGCGCAGGACGCTGCCGGACGTTGCCGAACGTGCTGCTGCGGCCCTTCGTCGAGGGCGATGCCATCGCCGCCGAGATCGCGCGACATCGCGCGCGACGCCTTCAATTTTCCCGCGCCGCTGATGCCGGTCACGGCCGAGCGGCAAGCTGTCGGTGCTCGAGCTGTTCCACGGGCCGACCGCGGCGTTCAAGGATTTCGGCGCGCGTTTTCTGGCCGCCTCGATGCAGCGGCTGCGCAGCGGGCGCGTCCCGGCCGCTGAACATCCTGGTGGCGACCTCGGGCGACACCGGCGGCGCGGTGGCCGCGGCGTTCCATCGCCGCCCGGGCATCGAAGTGTCGGTGCTGTTCCCGAAGGGCCTGGTGTCGCCCACGCAGGAGCGCCAGCTCACCTGCTGGGGCGACAACGTGCATTCCTTTCGCGTCGGCGGCAGCTTCGACGACTGCCAGCGCCTGGTGAAGGAAGCCTTCGTCGATCCGGCGCTCAAGGCCCGCTTCGATCTGTCGTCGCGCGAACAGCATCAATCTCGGCCGGCTGCTGCCGCAGGCCGTGTACTACGCCGCCACCAGCCTCGCGGTGTATCGCGCAGCACGGCGTGGCGCCTAACTTCATCATTCCCAGCGGCAACCTCGGCAATTCCGTGGCCTGCGTCTGGGCGCGCAAGCTGGGCCTGCCCATCGGTCGCATCGTGCTGGCGCACAACGCCAACCGCACCGTGCCGGATTTCCTGCAGAGCGGCGAATGGCAGCCGCGCGCCAGCGTGCCGACGCTGGCTTCGGCGATGGACGTGGGCAGCGCCTAGCAACATGGAGCGCCTGCGCGCGCTGTTTCCGGACATCGACGCGGTGCGCGGCGCCGTGCGTGCGGAAAGCGTCACGGAGCCGAGATCCGGGCGCGCATCACGCGCGATTTCGGCGAGTACGGGAAAGTCTGGTGCCCGCATACCGCCACAGCGGCCGAGGTTTACGCGCGAATGAGCCCGGCCGAGCGCGCGGATGCGCGCTGGGTCATGGTCTCGACCGCGCACCCGGCCAAATTTCGCGAAATCGTGGAGCCGCTCATAGGGCAGCGAATCGAAATGCCGGAAAGCCTTGCTAAACTGTTCTCGCGCCCCGTGTCCGCGACCGAGCTCGAGCCCGAGCTCGCCGCGTTGACCGCGGGCGCTGGAGAATGAGAACAGTGAGCAAGCTTTGAATCCGCCGTTCGGCCTCACCCAGATCCAGTTCGCCATGATCGCGTTCGGCGCAGTCGCCTTTGCGCTCATCGGCGTTTCTCGGCGTGCGCGCCTGGATGCTGCGTCGCCGCGATGCGCGCCGTGTCGCGCGCGTGACCAGCGGCGCGGCCGACTTCCTGCGCAACGTGCTGGTGCCCGACGGCAACGGCGGCGACTTTCACCTCGACTTCGTGCTGCTCACCAGCCGCGGCGTGGTGATCATCGACATGCGCGACATCATCGGCAATGTGTTCGGCGGCGATCAGATGACCGACTGGACGCTGATCGAAGGCGCGCGCCGCAGCACCTTCGCCAATCCGCAGTCCGGACTCTATGACCGCATCGCCAGCGTGAAGGCCATCGCACAGGATGTTCCGATCGAAGGGCGCATCGTGTTCACCAAGCGCGCCAAATTCCCCAAGGGTCTGCCGCGCTTCACGGTGATGCTGGACTCCGTGGCCGCGGAATTTCCCAGGCTCGGCGCCGCCGAGCTGGAAATCGCGGTCTCGAAATACCGCCCCGGCTGGGCGCGCATCAAGGAAGCCTGCAAACCGAGCCCGCACTTTCGTGCGAGCCCGGTCGCGTCGTAATGCGCCTAGCGTTCAGGGCGCGCTTCGAACACCAGGTTCACCGGCGACTGCATGGCGCGCCGGAAGTGGCTGAATCCGGCTCCCATCACCACCGCGCGCACGCGCGCTTCGCCGGCCTGGGCGCCCAGCGCCAGGCCCACTTCCTGCGACAGAGAGCAGGGCGTGCACATCAGCGTCGAGCCCGCGTAGTAGGCGCGTCCGATCGGGTTCAGGTTCTCCTCGACGCGATCGCCGGCATACGGCTCCACGATCATCCAGGTGCCACCCGGCGCGAGCTTCGAGAGGATGTGCCGAGAAGCGCCGGCCGGATCGCCCATGTCGTGCAGCGCATCGAACACGGTGATGAAGTCGTAGGCCTCGCCGGCGAAATCCTTGGCTCCGCCCACTTCGAAGCTGCAGCGATCCGACACGCCGGCCTTGCGGGCGCGCTGGCGCGCTGCCTTGATCGAGTCCTCGTGATAGTCGAAGCCGACGAAGCGTGAATTCGGGAAGGCCTGTGCCATCAGGATGGTCGAGTAGCCGAAGCCGCAACCGACGTCCGCGACGCGAATGCCGGACTCGAGGCGCGCTGTCACGCCGTCCAGCGACGGGATCCAGTTCTGCACCAGGTTGCCGATGTAGCCGGGCCGGAAGAAACGCGCGCAGCCATGGAACACGCCGAAATCGTGCTCGTGCCAGCCGATGCCTTCACCGGTGCGGAAGGCCTTCAGCAGCCGATCGATGATGCGGCCGGCGGAGAGCGCGATCTGGAAACCGCCGACCACGAAGGCCGGGCTTTCCTCATCGGCGAACATCATGGCCTGTTCGACGCTCAGCTCGTAGCGGCCGCTGTCGGCGTGATACTCGACGAAGCCCGATGCCGCGTGCGCATTGAGCCACTCGCGTACGTAACGCTCGTGGGTGAGCGTGCGTTTCGCGAGCTCGGTCGAGGTCTGCGCGCCGCCGGCCGCGAGGCCTCGATACAGTCCGAGCTCGTCACCGACCATGACCAGCGTGGCGAGCGAGGTGGCGCCGACATCATTGATGGCGCGGCCTAACAGCTCGTTGAGCCTGTTTTCGTCGATGGCCGCGGCGGGGGCGGGCGATTGGGCGTGTGCTTGTGCGTGCATGTCGACTCCTCCAGTTGCGAGGGGCGCGATCTTGCGGGCACCATGCAGCCCAGGCTTTGCAGCGCGTCCGGACGTCTTGACCGGGGCACCGCCGGGCACCCGTGACTTGATCCAGATACCACGGAAGTTTGCCGATGGACGCCTTGTCCGAACTGCTGCGCTCCGTGAAGCTTTCCGGCGCGCTTTTCTACAACTCGCGTTGTTCCGCGCCGTGGTGCCTGAACGCACCGGCCTCGAGCGCGTTTGCGCCATTCGTGGCGCCCCAGGCCACGCATATCATTGAGTTTCACCATATCAGCTCGGGGCGCGCTTACGTGCGCGTGGGCGAAGAGACCACGCCACTGGAAGCCGGCGACGTGGTGATGATGCCGCACGGCGATCCACACCAGATGGGCAATGGCGTCGGTGGCAAGGCCATCGATGGCTCGGCCGCGTTGCCGGCGTTGATGTCGGGGCGCGTGGAGCTGGCGACCTTCGGCGGCGGTGGCGAGGAAACCGGGCTGGTCTGTGGCTACCTGGCCTGTGACCTGCGGCTCATCAAGCCCGTGCTCAACAGTCTGCCGCGCGTGCTGCGCGTCAACCTGCGCAGCGACAAAGGTGGCGAGTGGTTCGAGAACACGCTGCGTCATGCCGTGGACCAGGCCGCGGCGCTGCGTCCCGGCAGCGACATATTTCTGGCGCATCTCGCCGAGGCCCTGTTTGCCGATGTGCTGCGCCGCTATCTCGCCTCACTGCCCGCTGGTCGCACCGGCTGGCTTGTCGGCGCGGGCGATCCGGCGGTGGGACGTGCGCTCGGCGCGTTGCACCGCAACCCCGCGCATGCGTGGACGCTCGATGAACTGGCGCGCGAAGCCGGAGTGTCGCGTTCCGCGCTGGCCGAGCGATTCACGAAATACCTGGGCGTCGCGCCCATGAGTTATCTCACCGACTGGCGACTGGAACTCGGCGCCGAAAGCCTGCGCAGCACCAGTCGCAGCGTGCAGAGCGTGGCGCTCGACGTGGGATATGAATCGGAAGCGGCATTCAATCGCGCATTCAAGCGCAAATTCGCGGTTCCGCCTGCCCGCTACCGGCGCGATTGCCGCGGGCGCACAAAACGGGCTGGTGTTCCCGCCTAGTACTTTTCGTGAGTAGTTGGGCCGCGGCATTACATAAACACCGTGAATACTGCTCATATTTGCACTAAGTAACCTCATACGTCGCTTGTCACAGACATGGGGGTATGCTCGCGACCAATTTCAGACGCGAGGGACGGATCTCATGCGCACGAAAGGCATCGCCAGGTTTTTGCTTGCTTGCTTGGGCCTGGTCGGCAGCGCAGTCGCCGACCGCACAGGGCGTCCGCTTCAGCGAAATTCCACTACGACAACTTCGGTCAGGACGGGTGCGAGGCCATCGAGGTTGCGGGTCCTGCCGGCACCAATCTCACAGGCTGGCGCGTGGTGCTCTACAACGGCGCCAATGGTCTCCTCTACGACAACGACCCCCTGAGCGGCACCATTCCCGCCACATGCGGCACGCGCGGAGTCGTGGTTCTCAACTACCCGGCCAACGGCATTCAGAACGGTTCGCCGGATGGCATCGCGCTGGTCGATGCCGGCGGGGCCGTGGTCGAATTCCTGTCGTACGAAGGCACCTTCGTGGCCGGCGATGGCCCGGCAAGCGGCCTGCTTTCCGTTGACGTCATCAGGTTCGAGAACGGCCAGGAGCCATGCGCGCCGGTCGCTGGCACGCGCGCCGAACGGCAGCTGGAATGCCTCGGCGCCGAATTCCTTCGGCGTCTGCAACGATCAGGACCCCAACTCCACCCCCGCCGTAGTCAGTGTCTCGATCGCACCGGCGAGCGTGACGCTCGATACCGGCGCGAGCCAGACCCTGGTCGCCACGGGCCTGGATGCCGGCGGCCAACCGGTCGCGGGTGCTGCGTTCACCTGGACCAGCTCGGCGCCTGCAGTGGCCACCGTCAACGCTGCCGGTCTCGTGACTGGCGTGACGCCCGGCGACACGATCATCACGGCGACCGCCGCCAGCGGTGCGTTCGCTACCGCAGCGGTACATGTGAATGCGGCGGGCCCGCCGATCTCCAATTCACCGGTTCGCCTCAACGAAATCCATTACGACAATGCCGGCGTGGACACCGGCGAGGCCATCGAGGTCGAAGGTCCCGTGGGGACCGATCTCACGGGCTACAGCATCGTGCTCTACAACGGCAACATGGGTGTGACCTACGGCGACGTAGTGCCGTTGAGCGGCACACTGACCGAGAGCTGTGCAGCGCGCGGCGTGGCGTTCGTGACTTTCCCGCAGGACGGCCTGCAGAACGGTTCGCCCGACGGCATTGCGTTGTTCGACAACGCCGGTGGCCTGATCGAATTCCGCTCCTATGAAGGCACGTTCACCGCGAGCAATGGGCCTGCCGCCAGCGTTACGTCGGTGGATATCGGTGCCGAGGAATCGAACTCGACGCCGGTGGGATTGTCGCTGCAGCGCAATTCGAGCGGCGCCTGGATCTCGGCGATGGCGACCTTCGGCGCGTGTAATGCCGAAGAGCCGACCAACACCGAGAACTCCGTCGTCCTGGTCGGACGCACGCCTTCCGATGTGCCGCTGCCGGTGGGATTCCAGGATCAGCTGTTCGCGCGGCTGGTGGATTTCCAGAACCAGACCATTCCGAGCACCTTCGTGTGGACCTCGGATACGCCCACCGTCGCGAGCATCGAACAGAACGGTGTGTTCACGGCGCTGTCGGCGGGTTCGGCGATACTGCGTGCCACCGCGGCGGACGGCACGACGCGCACGATCACGCTGCCCACGCATGTCGCGGAGGCGGGCACCACGGCGCAATACGGTGGCAACACCGAATTCGGCGAGCCGACCGACGCGGACCCGAGCGACGACTACCTCGTGCGCTATCCGCAGTACACGGCGTCTTACAACCCGAATCGCGGCACGCCGAACTGGGTGGCCTACGACCTCGACGCCACGCACTTCGGCACCGAGGACCGCTGCGACTGCTTCACCATGGACCCGATGCTGCCGGCAAACTTCCCGCAGCTGACCACCGCCGACTACACCGACGCCGGCGCGTTCCATGGCTACGGCATCGATCGCGGTCACATGGTGCGATCGTTCGATCGCACCACGGGCAGCCTCGACAACGCCTACACCTATCTATTCGACAACATCGTCCCGCAAGCCGCGGACCTCAACCAGGGCCCGTGGGCGCGGTTCGAGAACTTCCTCGGCGATGAGGCGCGGCTTCAACAACCGCGAGGTGTACATCATCACCGGCGTGGCCGGTAACAAGGGGACGCTGAAAGACCAGGGACGAGTGGTGATCCCCACGTCCACGTGGAAGGTGGCGGTGCTGCTGCCGCGCGACCAGGGACTCAACTCGATTCGCGACTACCGCGATCTCGAAGTGATGGCGGTGAACATGCCGAACGAGCCCGGCGTGCGCGAAGTCGACTGGCATGTCTACCTCACCACGGTGGACGCCATCGAAACGCTCACCGGCTACGACCTGCTGGCGCTGCTGCCGGACGAGGTCGAGGGTGCCGTCGAGAGCAACACGCAGCCGCCGCTGGCGGCCGCGGTGGGCCCTGCGGCGCTCAACGAAGGTGACACCGGGACCTTCAGCGCGGCCTCGTCGATCGATCCGAATGGCTCCATCGCATCCGTCGAGTGGAATTTCGGCGATGGCACCACGGCATCGGGCAGCTCCGCCTCGCATGCGTTTGCGCAGGATGGCGTCTACCTCGTGACCGTCACGGTCACCGACAACGATGGCCTGACGGATACCGCCAGCCTCAGTGTCACGGTGGCCAACGTGGCGCCTGCGCTGGGCGACTTCGACGACGTCAGCCTGGAGACGGGCGACGCCTATACGGTCGAAGGTACGTTCAGCGACCCGGGCGCGGACAGCTGGATCGCGACGGTGGACTGGGGCGATGGGTCATCGCCCAGCCAGGCGATGCTCAGCGGCCAGAGTTTCTCGCTGGTGCATGTCTATGCGACGGCGGGAATCTTCACGGTCACTGTCACGGTGGCGGATGACGACACCTCGACCAGCACGGCCCATACCGCGACGGTCACGCAGCCGCCGCGCCAGGGCCGGATCTGTCGCAGGCCCATGGGCTGATCGATCAGCTGGTCGCCAATCGCAAGATCTCGCGCGACTTCGGCAACCTGATGAAGTCGCAGGTCTCTTCGGCGCAGAGCTACATCAGCCAGGGCAAGAATGGCCAGGCCATTTCGGTGCTCAAGGTCGTGCTGCTCGAGGTGGACCTGCTGGTGCAGTTCCGCCAGATCACTGCGGCCGATGCGGCGCCCTTGCGCAACCTGATCACGCAGGTCATCGCGCAACTGAGCACGCTGCCCGCGGGCGTGCAGAAGTATCCGTACAAGCTCATGAAGAGCTACAAGAGCTGCAAGAGTCATCAGCGTCCGCGGAGCTCGAGCCATCAGAGCTTGAGGATCCACCGCTTGCGGTGACAGACCAGGAGAACGGCGAAGATCACCGCCAGGCCTCAGAGGCCGAAGGCGAGAGAGGCGGCGCGTGGTTCGAGGAACTGGGCGAACCACGCCTGACCAGCGGCGCGCAGCGACACCGGCTGCGCGCCGCTATTTTCTGCGGTGTTCAACCACGCGTAGTCGATGAGCGGTGCCATCAGGAAGCACAGGATGCCGGGCAGTGCGGGTTCTCGCAGAAGCTGCGCGTGGGCGCGTGGCCATCGGACTCCTCAAATCAGCCGGAACAACCGGCGTGTGTTTTCGGTGGCCGTCCTGGCGAGGGTTTCCGTGGATTCATTGCGCGCCGCCGCGACCGCGGTGGCGATATGTGGAAGAAGATGCGGCTCGTTGCGGCGCGACTTCGGTGCGGGCTTCAGGTCACGCGGCAGTAGATAGGGAGCGTCGGTCTCGAGCAGGATGCGGTCGGCGGGAATGCCCTGCACGACTTCGCGCAGGTGCAGTGCCGCGGCGTTCGTCGCAGATCCAGCCCGTGATGCCGATGTGCAGTCCGAGCTCGAGGTAGGCGTCACGCTCCTTCGGGCCTGCCGTGAAGCAATGCGCCACGCCGCCGGCGAGACCCGCCATGTGCTCGCGCAGGATGGCGAGAAAATCGTCGTGCGCGTCGCGCTGGTGCAGGAACACCGGTTTGCCGGTGGAGGCAGCGACTTCGAGCTGCCAGCCGAAGGCACGGCGTTGCAGGTCCCGCGGCGAGAAGTCACGAAAATAGTCCAGCCCGCATTCACCGGCCGCGACCACTTCTCTTTCTCGAGCCAGGTCTTTCAGCTCCGCGAGCGCCGCCTCGGTCAGATCGGCCGCATGGTGCGGGTGCACGCCGGCGGTGGCAAACAATCGGCCTGGATGCGCGCGTGCGAGCTCGATGGCCTTGCGGCTGCCTTCCACGCTGGCGCCGGTGACGATCATCTGGTGCACGCCGGCCGCGGCGGCCCGCTGCATCACGGCGTCGCGATCGGCGTCGAAGCTGTCGTGTGCGAGGTTGACGCCGATGTCGATCAAGTCCATGAACATTTCCTGCCGGGGCGCTGCATTCTAGCCGGCGCTTGTTAGAGCGATTTTCAGTGAGCGAAAGCCGCCACCGCCGTGCCGGTAGGTAGGGGCACCGGGATCGAGCCGGCGTCATGCAAAAGTCTCACTCGTGCCGCATGACACATCACAGATGTACCGCTTTCCGTTTTCCTTTACTCTTCCCGCCTGCTTCGATTCAGGCCGATGAATGTCGGTGAGAATCATAAGGGAACTCAGGGACTTACAGCGCATGCCTCTTGATTCAGATTCACTCGGTTCGCTGCGCATCGATCGCTCGGCGCCCGGCATCCGGCGGCGGGTCCGGCAAGCGACTCATCTATATAGCCGCTGGCCGTGGTGCTGGTCGCTGCCGCGGGCGTTGGCCTGTGGCAATGGCTGGGCGGCAAGACCACCGAAGTCACCACGGTCGTTGCCGAAGCGGACAGCACTGGCCCGAGTCTGGGAAATTCCGTGCTGAACGCCTCGGGCTACGTGGTGGCGCGGCGCATGGCCACGGTGTCTTCCAAGGTCACCGGCAAGATCGAGGAGATCCTGGTCGAAGAGGGCATGACGGTTAAGAAGGACCAGGTGCTCGCCAGGCTCGACCCGGTGAACCTGCGAGACCATGCTGACGATGGCGCAGCGCGAACTCGAAGCCTCGCGCCGCAATCTGGCTGAGATCGAAGTGCGACTGGCAGATGCGCGCCGCACGCTCGAACGCAACGAGTCGCTGGTCAAGCAGCAGCTCATCAGCCAGTCGGCGCTCGATACCTCGCGCGCCGAAGTCAATGCGCTCTCCGCGCGGCTCGAGGCGTCGCAGGGCGCAGGTCAAGGTGGCCGAGAGCCAGCTCGACATGCGCCAGATCGACTACAACGACCTGCAGGTGCGTGCGCCGTTCGCCGGCGTGGTCATCTCCAAGGACGCGCAGCCGGGCGAAATCGTCTCGCCGATGTCGGCGGGCGGTGGCTTCACGCGCACCGGCATCGCGACCATCGTCGACATGGACTCGCGCGAAGTCGAGGTCGATGTCAACGAGGCGTACATCAACCGCGTCAAGCCCAATCAGCGCGTCGAGGCGACTCTCGATGCCTATCCGGACCAGACTCTGCGCCGCGCACGTCATCAACATCGTGCCCACCGCGGATCGCACCAAGGCCACCGTGCGCGTGCGCATCGGCTTCGACAAGCTCGAGGCGCAGATCCTGCCGGACATGGGCATCAAGGTGCGCTTCCTCGATGACGCAGCCGGCGGCGGCCAATGCGCCGCAGGGCCCGCGCATCCGCGTGCCCGCGGTGGCCGTGCAGCGCGTCGATGGCAGCGCCTTCGTGTGGGTGGTGAGCGACGGGCGCGTCGAGCGGCGCGCGGTCACACTGGGCCCGGAGAGCGAAGGCGATCGGTGGAAGTCCTGGCCGGCGTGACGTCGGGTGAGGAACTGGTCTCGCCGGTGGTGGCGGGCCTCGAAGATGGCGGCAAGATCAAACTCGCCGAAGGGAATAGTTAGTAATCAGCGTCAGAGGACTCAATCATGGCCGCAGTGGAAAGCAACAAGTCCGATCCGATCGTCGCGCGCCTGCGCGGCGTGGCCAAGCAGTACCAGCGCGGCGCCGAAGTGGTGCCGGTGCTCGAGAAACTGGACCTCGATCTGCCGCGCGGCGATTTCGTCGCGCTCATGGGCCCGTCGGGTTCGGGCAAGACCACCTTGCTGAACCTGCTCGGCGGTCTCGACCGCCCGACCACGGGAAGCATCGAAGTCGAAGGCCTGGCCATCGACCGGCTGTCCGACGGGGCGCTGGGCCGCTGGCGCGCGCGACAACGTCGGCTTCGTGTTCCAGATGTACAACCTGCTGCCGGTGCTGACCGCCGAGCGCAACGTCGAACTGCCGCTGCTGCTGACCAAGCTCGGTCGCGCCGATCGTCTGAAGCGCGTGCACACGGCGCTGTCGCTGGTCGGTCTCGGCGACCGCATGAAACACAAGCCGCGCGAGCTGTCGGGCGGCCAGGAACAGCGCGTCGGCATCGCGCGCGCCATCGTCACGGATCCGACGCTGCTGCTGTGCGACGAGCCCACGGGCGACCTCGACCGCAAGTCGGGCGATGAAATCCTCGACCTGCTGCAGGCGCTGAACAAGCAACACGGCAAGACCATCGTCATGGTCACGCACGATCCGCGCGCCGCCGAACGCGCCAATCGCACGCTGCACCTGGAGAAAGGCCGTCTCGAACGGGAGACCAGCTGATGTTTCGCTGGTTGCCGCTGGTGCTGGGCGAACCTGAGGCGGCGCAAGCTGCGCTTCGCGTTCACCTTCATCTCCATCATGCTGGCCTTCCTGATGTTCGGCATGCTGGACACGCTGCGCACCAGTCTTTCGCAGGCGATGAACCTGGCGGGTGCGGATCGCCTGATGTTGCATGAGCAAGGTGAACATCACGGTGTCGATGCCGCGCGGCTACTACGAGAAAGTGAAGGCCGTGCCGGGAGTGCGCGCCGTCGCGGCGATTCAACTGGTTTGGCGGCGTCTACAAGGACAGCAAGGCGCAGATCCAGGTGCAGGTGACGGATCCGGACGCAGATCATTGCCGTGTACCCGGAGCTCGAAGATCAAGCCGCGAGGAATTCGAAGCCTGGAAGCACGATCGGCAGGGCATGATCGTCGGGCCGACGCTGGCGAATCTGTATGGCTGGAAGGTCGGCGATCGCATTCCGATCCGCTCGGACATCTGGCGCAAGGCGGACGGCAGCGATACCTGGGAATTCAACATCGTCGGTATCTACGGCGCCAGCGGCTACGGGCATGGACAAGGCCAGCGTCTATCTTCCACTACGACTATTTCAACGAGTCGTTGCAGTACGGCAAGGATCAGGTGGGCTGGATGGTGATTCGCGTCGCCGATCCCGACCAGTCGGATGCGCTGGCCGCGCGCGTCGATTCGATGTTCGCGAACTCGCCCGTTCGAAACCAAGACCTCGACCGAGCGGGTGATGATCAAGCAGTTCCTCGACCAGGTGGGCAACATCGGGCTGATCCTGGTGTCGGTGGCCACGGCGGTGTTCTTCACCATGCTGCTGGTCACGGCCAACACCATGGCGCAGTCGGTCAGCGAACGCACCAATGAAATCGGCGTGCTGAAAACGCTGGGCTTCAGCGGCCCATCGATCCTCACGCTGGTGCTGCTCGAGTCGCTGTTCATCACATTCACGGGAGGGCTGGTCGGCCTGGGACTGGCATGGCTGTCCGCGGGCGGCATGGGCGAGGACATCAAGGACTACTTCCCGGTTTTCGAGCTCGGCGCCGGCACGATCATCGCGGGCATTTCGCTGATGCTGGTCTTCGGCATCATCACCGGCCTGTGGCCGGCGCTGACCGCCATGCGGCTCAAGATCGTCGACGCGCTGCGGCGCGCCTGAGGCCTTCTTAAAAGGGCAATGGCTCATGTTTCGCTGGCTGCCGATCGTCTGGGCGAATCTGAAACGCCGCAAGTTGCGCCTGGTGTTCACGTTCATCTCGATCCTGATGGCGTTCCTGATGTTCGGCATGCTGGACGCGTTGCGCACCAGCCTGGCCGGCGTGGTGAACGTCGTCGGCGCGGACCGGCTGCTGGTGCAGAGCAAGGTCAACATGATCATGCCGCTGCCACGCGCTCACTATGAAAAGATCCGCGCCACCAAGGGCGTGAAGGCGGCAGCCTCGTTCAACTGGTTCGGCGGCATGTACAAGGATGCCAAGCGGCCCATCCAGATGCAGGCCACGGATCCCGATCGAGTTCCTGCGGTGTATCCGGAGATGAAGCTTGAAGCCCGAGGAAATCGCGGCCTGGAAGCAGAATCGCCAGGGCCATGATCATCGGCAAGCTGCTGGCCGATGCCAATGGCTGGAAGGTGGGCGACCGCGTACCGATCCGTTCGCAGATCTGGCGCAAGCTCGATGGCTCGGACACCTGGCAGTTCGACATCGTCGCCATCTACGACGTCGACGGCGGTGGCATGAACAAGGCCAGCGCGTTCTTCCAGTACGACTACTTCAACGAGTCGTTGCAGTTCGGCAATGACCAGGCCGGCATGATCGCGGTGCGCGTCGACGATTCGAAGCAGGCGGATGCGATCGCGGCGCGCATCGATGCGCAATTCGAAAATTCTCCCAGCGAGACCAAGACCGCCACGGAGCGGCAGTTCGTCAAGCGACTGCTGGAGCAGGTGGGCGACATCGGCTCGATCCTGGTGTCGGTGACGGCGGCGGTGTTTTTCACCATGTTGCTGGTGACGGCCAACACCATGGCGCAGTCGGTGCGCGAGCGCACCAATGAAATCGGCGTGTTGAAGACCCTGGGCTTCGGCAGCGCGCATCATCCTGACGCTGGTGCTCAGCGAGGCGCTGTTCCTGACGCTCACCGGGGGAATCGTGGGGCTGGCGCTGGCGTGGCTGCTCGCCGGTGGCGTCGGCGCCGCCATCAAGGATTACTTCCCTTCGTTCCACATCGGCACTGCAACCTTCATCGTCGGCATCTCGTTGATGCTGGTTTTTGGTCTCGTCACCGGCGCGTGGCCGGCACTCACCGCCATGCGTCTGAAGATCGTCGACGCATTGCGACGCAATTGAGGAATCATCATGGCTAATCCCTTCGCGCAAATCGCTGCCGTCACCGGCATGAACCTGCGCAACATTCCGCAGCGCTGGTCTTCTTCGCTGGTCGCGGTGCTCGGCATCGGCGGCGTGACGCTGGTGCTGATCGCGCTGCTGTCCATCGCCGCGGGTTTCCAGGCCGCGCTCGAAGGCAGCGGCTCCGACGACGTGGCCATCATCATGCGCGCCGGATCCACCAATGAATTGTCGGGCGGTTTCGGCACGGACACGGTGACGGTGGTCAGCGACTCGCCCGGCATCAAGAAGGCGGCCGCGGGAAAGAATGTCAACGCCAGCCTGGTGGGCAAGCCGATCCTCTCGCCCGAGCTGTACGTGCTGGTCGACGGCAAGATGAAGGGCAAGGACGCCAGCACCAATCTGCCGCTGCGCGGCGTGAGTCCGATGGCGCCGCTGGTGCGCAAGAGCTTCGAGCTGGTCGAAGGGCGCATGTTCAAGCGAAGGCACCAACGAGGTCGTGGTCGGCAACGGCGTGGTGCAGAGTTACGACGGTCTCGAAGTCGGCAAGACGGTGCGCTGGGGCGGCGCCAACTGGACGGTGGTGGGTCGCTTCACCGACAAGGCCGGCATCGCGGAGTCGGAAGTCTGGGGCGACACGCGCGTGGTGCAGCAGGCCTGGCGGCGCGGCAACAGCTTCCAGTCCATCCGCGTGAAGCTCGAGAGTGCTGCCACGCTCAAGACGCTCAAGGATGCGCTGACCAAGGATCCGCGCGTGCGCGTGGACGTGAAGTCCGAGCGCGCGTTCTACGTCGACCAGCAGAAACTCATGTCCACCATCATCAACTACGTGGGCTGGACGCTGGCCATCATGATGGGCATCGCGGCGCTGTTCGCGGCCTTGAACACGCTCTACAACGCGGTCGCGAATCGCGTGCGCGAGATCGCCACGCTGCGCGCGCTGGGCTTCGGCGGATTTCCGGTGGTGGTGTCCGTGCTCGTGGAAGCCATGATCCTCGGCGCCGTGGGCGGCCTCATCGGCGGCGTGCTCGCGCTGGTTTTCCTGAACGGAATGCACAGTTCGACCATGAACTGGGCCTCGTTCAGCCAGATGACCTTCGCATTCACGGTGACGCCGCGGCTGATGATGACCGGCATCATTTATGGACTCATCCTCTGCTTCATCGCTGGCATACTGCCGGGCATCCGGGCGGCACGGCTGCCCATCACGGCGGGCTTGCGCGAATTGTGATGAATCAGTGGTGCCGGGGAAGGATTCTCGGGGTTTGCATTGCAGTTCTGATTGCTGCCGGCGTCGCGCCCGCGGCGATGGCGCAATCCATGCCCGCGGCTTCCCGGTCGGATTGGAGCGACATCGAAGGGCGCATCCAGTACGCCTACTACACGGATGACGCGCGCGCGCTCAACGGCGTGCTCGAATTCCCTGAAGCCAAAGCCTGTCGAGGGCGAAGCCGAGTCCGCGGGTGACGATGCTCATCACGCGCTCGTACTTCCGCGCACTGGCGCACTACCGGCTCGCGCAGGTGTTCAGCGTCGGCAAGAAGTCCCAGGCCCGCGATGCCATCGACGACTGCGGCGAGGAAGTCGACCATGCCGTCGAAGCGCTGCCCAAGGTGCCGCTCGGCCTCGACGAGACACCGGCTGCGAGTCATCAGCGCGCCGAAGCCTATGCACTCGCCACCGCCTGCACGCTCGCCGGCCGCGAGATGAGCTCGCATGCCTTTCGGCGGCGGGCGCATCGGCTCGCGTATCGACGAGGCGCTGAAGCTCGAACCCAAGAATCCGCGCGTGCGGCTGGTCGAAGCGCTGGTGGCCTTCGAGCGCGCCGGCAAGGACGCGCCGGCGAAGGCGGCGGCCGTGCAGAAGCTGCGCGCCGTCACCGCCATGTTCGAAGCGGCGCGCGCCGGCGCGTCGACGACGCCGGAGTGGGGCGCCGCCGAAGCCTATGCCTTCCTGGGCCGAGCCCTGTTCGACCAGCGCGACGTGGTCGGGGCGCGCGAAGCGCTGGAGCGGGCGCTGCTGATCGCGCCGGACTATGCGCTTTGCGCGCCGTTTGATGGCGCAGATCACGCGTTAGGTAGCTACACTCCGGCGATGAAATACGGGCACTTGTTTGCCCCGCTGGATCTCGGGTTCACGCGCCTCGCGAATCGCATCGTCATGGGCTCGATGCATACCGGGCTCGAGGATCGCACGCGCGACTTCCCCAAGCTGGCGGCTTACTTCGCGGCGCGTGCGCGCGGCGGGGCGGGACTGCTGGTGAGCGGCGGCATCGCGCCGAATCGCGCGGGTTGGGCCAAGCCCTTCGCCGGCAAACTTTCCAGCCCGCGCGAGGTGCCGCGCCATCGCATCGTGACCGACGCGGTGCACGAGGCCGGCGGCAAGATCTGCATGCAGATCCTGCACACCGGGCGTTATGCCTATCACCCGTTTCCGGTGGCTCCGAGTGCGCTGCGTGCGCCCATCAATCGCTTCAAGCCGCGCGAGCTTTCTTCGGATGGTGTGCGCGACCAGATCGCCGACTTCGTCAATTGCGCCGTGCTGGCCCGCGAGGCCGGCTACGACGGCGTCGAGATCATGGGATCGGAAGGCTACTTCATCAACGAATTCCTCGCGCCGCGCACCAATCTGCGCACTGATGAATGGGGTGGGCCGCTGGAGAATCGCGCGCGCCTGGCGCTCGAGATCGTGCGGCAGACCCGCGCCGCGGTGGGTCGCGAATTCATCATCATCTTCCGCATCTCCGGCCTCGACCTGGTGGAGGGCGGTGGCACGGGAGCCGAAGTCGAGTGGCTGGCATCGCAGATGGAAGGCGCGGGCGCCACGATGCTGAACACCGGCATCGGCTGGCACGAAGCACGCATACCGACCATCGCGGGCATGGTGCCGCGCGGCGCCTTCGGCTGGGTGTCGGCGCGCATCAAGGCGGCGACGCGGCTGCCCGTCATCGCCACCAATCGACTCAACATGCCGCAGGAAGCCGAGGCAATGCTCGCGGGCGGCGCGGCGGACCTGGTGTCGATGGCGCGCCCGTTGCTGGCGGATCCAGAGCTGCCGATCAAGGCGCGCGACGGCCGCGAAGCCGAGATCAACACCTGCATCGCCTGCAACCAGGGCTGCCTCGATCGCATATTCGAGAACGACCGCGCCACCTGCCTGGTCAATCCGCGCGCGGCGTTCGAGACCGAGCTGGTGCTGTCGCCCGCCGCAACGCCCAAGCGCATCGCGGTGGTGGGTGCCGGACCCGCGGGCCTGGCCTGCGCGACGGCGCTGGGCGAACGCGGTCATCGCGTGACCTTGTTCGAGGGTGCGCACGAAATCGGCGGCCAGTTCCGCTATGCGCGCGAAATCCCCGGCAAGGAGGATTTTCGCGACACGCTGCGCTACTTCGCGCGGCGCATCGAGCTCACCGGCGTGCGGCTCGAGCTCAACACGCGCGCGGATGCCGCGATGCTCGCGGACTTCGATGAAATCGTGATCTGCAGCGGCGTGATGGCGCGTATTCCCGCCATTCCCGGCATCGATCATCCCAAGGCGATTGCTTATCCCGACCTGCTGTCGGGCAGTAAGCAGGCCGGCGACAGCGTGGCCATCATCGGCGCGGGTGGCATCGGCTTCGACGTGGCCACCTACCTCACGCATCGGCCGGACGAGGACTACTTCTCGGAGTGGGGCATCGACCGCAGCATGTCGACGCGCGGCGGCTTGCTGCCGCCCAGGCCGGTGGTTTCGCCGCGGCGTGTCTATCTACTGCAGCGCAAGGCCGGGCGGCTGGGCACCACGCTGGGCAAGACCACCGGCTGGGTTCATCGCACGTCGCTGAAGACACGCGGCGTGGTGATGCGCGGTGGCGTCGCCTATGAACGCATCGACGACCAGGGCCTGCACATCACCACCGAAAAGGGTCCGGAACTCCTGTCGGTCGATCATGTCATCATCTGCGCGGGGCAGGAGTCGGTGAACCAGCTGACCAGCGAGCTCGCGGACACCGGCAAACCCCTGCACGTGATCGGCGGCGCATTGCTGGCGGCCGAGCTCGATGCCGAGCGGGCAATTCGCGAAGCCACGCAACTCGCGGCGAGGTTATGAACTCGGATCAGTTACAGATGGATCTGTTGAGTGGTGACGGCATCGAGGCGAGCGAGGACGGTGCGCAGATCCGTATCAGCAAACGCGCGCGCCGGCTGGCGATTCGCGTGTATCCGGATGCGCGCGTGGAAGTCGTGGTGCCGCCGCGCGTCCGGCCGCGCGAAGTCGAACATTTTCTTGCCGCGCATCGCGAGTGGATCGAGAACAAGCGTGCCCAGGCCTTGCGCAACCGCCCGGCGCCGGAAGCGTTTCCACCCGCGAGCCTGCGTTTCGCGCTCACCGGGGAGAGCTGGCGCGTGCACGTGGCCGGTGGGGCGGGAAGACTGCGTGTCGCGGACACCAGCGGCGGCATCCTGCAGGTGTTGGGCACGGCCGCGCCGGCAAGCCTGCGCACGGCGCTGCGGCGCTGGCTGCTGCGGGCGGCGGAGGCGCGGCTCGCCCCGCGACTCGAGTCGCTGGCGGCGGCCACTGGCGTGACCTACCGGCGGATTTCGGTGCGCCGGCAGCGCTCGCGCTGGGGAAGTTGTTCGGTGCGCGGTACCATCAGCCTCAATGCCTGCCTGCTCTTCCAGCGACCCGAAGTGGTCGACTACCTCCTCGTGCACGAGCTCATGCACGTCAATCACATGAATCACTCGAAGCGCTTCTGGCAGGCGGTGGAGACGACATTGCGCCGACTGGCGCGCGCTGGATCGCGAGCTGCTGCAGGGCTGGCGCCACGTGCCGCGCTGGGTTTCTTCGCGAAAGCTGAGCATGCGACGAAGACAAAGAAGCGCCGCGGCGCATCGATCTGAAGAGCGAAGGCGCGCACTTGGACCTGGGCACGTCGCAGTCCTATGGCGAGTACCTGCAGCTCGACAAGCTGCTCGACGCGCAGAAGCCGAATTCCATCGAGCAGGACGAGATGCTGTTCATCATCGTCCACCAGGTGTCGGAATTGTGGATGCGGCTGTTCCTGCACGAGCTCGGCGCACGTGTTCGAATGCGTGCGGCGCGACAACCTCGATCCCTCGTTCAAGATGCTGGCGCGCATCTCGCGCCTGCAGGAAGAATTGCTGGGCGCCTGGAGCGTGCTGTCGACGCTCACGCCCTTCGAGTATTCCTCGTTCCGCAATACGCTCGGGCCGCTCCTCGGGATTCCAGTCGCTGCAATACCGCCTGCTCGAGTTCAGCCTGGGCAACAAGAATCGCGACGTCATCGCGGTTCACAAGCGCGACCCGGAAGGCTACGAACGGCTGGAGCGAGCGCTCATGCGCCTTCCCTCTACGACGAAGTGCTGCGCGTGCTGTCGCGCCGCGGCTACGGCATTCCCGAAGAGCTCATCGAACGGGATTTCGCCGAGCCTACACGGCGTCACAAGGCGGTGACCGCCGCGTGGCTGGGCGTCTATCACAACGCCGAAAAGGACTGGGACCTCTACGAGATGGCCGAGCGACTGGTCGATCTCGACCAGAAATTCCAGCTGTGGCGATTCCATCATCTCAAGACCGTTGAGCGCGTCATCGGCTACAAGCCGGGCACCGGCGGTACCGGTGGGGTGTCGTATCTCGCCAAGGCCCTGGAGCTCAAGTTCTTTCCCGAGCTCTGGCAGGTCCGCACTTCGATGTAGGGGTGCCGGATGAATTTCCGCCGGCATCGCTTTTCATTGACATTTCGAGAATAGCCGTAATATCGTACGGCCCCATGAAGACCCCCGAAGTGATCGACGCGCTGGGTGCACTGGCGCATGAGTACCGGCTTGCCGTCTATCGACTGCTGGTCGAGCGCGGACCGGAAGGGCTGCCGGCCGGCGTCATCGGCGAGCGTGTCGGCCTGGTGCCTTCGTCACTGACATTTCATCTTCAGGCGCTACAACGCGCGCGGTCTCATCAAGCAGGCGCGCGCCAGCCGCCAGCTGATCTACAGCGCCGACTTCGGAGTGATGAACGAGCTGGTGAGTTACCTCACCGACAATTGCTGTGCGGCGAGTGGGGCCGGCTGCAATGCAGAGTGCGCACCGGCCGCGAAAACCACGAAGCGCCGGCGCGCGGCATAGGAGACGCCATGAGCGACAGACCCTTCAACGTACTGTTCCTCTGCACGGGCAATTCCGCGCGCAGCATCCTGGCCGAAGGCGCTGATCAATCACTGGGGCCGCGGAAAGTTCGTCGGCTACAGCGCGGGCAGTGCGCCCAAGGGCAAGGTGCATCCGATCGCGCTCGAGTTGCTGAAGCACATGAAAATGCCGACCGAGGGCATGCGCTCCAAGAGCTGGGATGAATTCGAAAAGCCCGGCGCGCCGCAACTCGATTTCGTCTTCACGGTGTGCGACAACGCGGCGGCGGAGTCTGTCCCGTCTGGCCGGGCCAGCCGATGACGGCGCACTGGGGCGTCGAGGATCCCGCGGCCGTCGAAGGATCCGAGACCGAGAAATGGCTCGCGTTCCGCCAGGCATTCCGCGAGCTGGAAAGCCGCATCAAGATCTTCACGAGCCTGCCGCTCCGCTCGCTCGATCGGGTGAAGCTGCAGGAACGTCTGCACGCGATCGGAAAGTCGCGCGCCACCGACGAAGTCGCGTGATGACGCGCAGGATTCTTCGCCGAAGCGCTCGGCGCACTGCTGCTCACGGCCTGTGTCGTGGGCTCGGGCATCATGGCCGAGCGCCTCGCTGGTGGAAATCGCGGCCGTTGCGTTGCTGGCGAACACGTTGGCGACGGTCGCCGTGCTCGCCACGTTGATCGCGCATCTTCGGCCCGATCAGCGGTGCGCACTTCAATCCGGTGGTCAGCGCGGTGGCGTGCATACCGGCGGCAGATCGACGCGACGAACGGCGGCGTATCTACGCGGTGGCGCAGATCGTCGGGCTGCTGCGCCGGCGCCATGCTCGCCAACGCGATGTTCGAGCTGCCGCTGGTGCAGGCCTCGACGCACATTCGTACCGGCTTCGCGCAATGGCTTTCGGAGTTCGTGGCGACGGCGGGGCTGGTCTTCGTGGCATTCGTTCGCCGTCGGTCAAGGAGGCGGCCTGGCGCGTGCCGCTGTGGATCGGCGCGGCCTACTGGTTCACGGCGTCGACTTCGTTCGCCAATCCCGGCGATCACCTCGGTCGATGCGCTGAGCGACACGTTTGCAGGCATTCGGCCGGTCGATGCGCCGGGTTTCATCGGCGCGCAGATCGCGGGCGCCATCGTGGGCCTGGTCTTGTTGCGCATGTTTCGCCGAGCGCGAGGTCGGTCGCGTGAATGAAGCCCGGACAATCTTGCCGACAGGTTGAATCGCGACTGCGACTGCGCGGTGACGGACTCGCCGCGCTGCGGCGGCAACTGGACCTGTGCTCGGCCGAGACGCACCCGCATCTGTTCTCCGACGCACCGGTGTTCCTGGATCCGGCGCATGCCGGGAAATGCAGCGCATCGTCGCGGCGATCGAATGCGGTCGTCGAGACTGCCGAAGTACCAGCAGCGCGGTGCTCGACAGGGCGCCGGCCATTCGCAGGCGTCAGAGCCGCGCGCGCGCGGCGTATTCATGGGTTTCGATTTCCACATCGTCGCCCGATGGTCCGAAGCTGATCGAGATCAACACCAATGCCGGCGGCGCGTTCCTGAACATCGCGGCACGCGGCGGCGCAGGTCGCCTGCTGCGATGCGGCCGACGGAATGCTTCTCGCACGCAGCGGATGCGCGCGCAGCTCGAAGGCGGACTTGTCGCGATGTTCCAGAAAGAATGGCGGCTGGCGCGCGGCGAGCGGCCGCTGCGGACCATTGCAATCGTCGATCGAGAACCCGCAGGCGCAATTTCTCTATCCGGAGTTCCTGCTGGCCCGAAGAGCCTTTCGAGTCGCGCGGCATCGGCACCGACATCGTGGATCCCGATGATCTCGAGATTCGTGGCGAACAATTGCAGGCGCGCGGCGTGCCCGATCGATCTCGTATACAACCGCCTCACGGATTTCTATTTCGAGGACCGCGCATCAGGTGTCTGCGCACCGCTTATCAGCGAGATCTCGCGGTCATCACGCCTCATCCGCGCGCGCACGCCCTGTATGCGAACAAGGGCAATCTGGCGTTGATGGGCGATGCGGGAGGCTCATGCGTTCGCTGGGCGCTTCCGGGAAGCAGCCGCGAGTCCTGGCGCGCTGCATACCCGCGACGCGCGAGGTCGCAGGCGGGCGCAGAGCTGTGGTGGCGCGGCCGCAAGGAATGGTTCTTCAAGCCCCGGCAGGGCTTCGGCAGCCGCGGGGCATACCGCGGCGAGAAGCTCACCCGGCGCGTATTCGCGGAAGTGATGCAAGGCGAATATCTGGCGCAGCGAACTGACGCCGCCGAGCGAACGCTGGCGTTCCTCGATTCACGGGAACGAAACATTCAAGGTCGACATCCGTTGTTATGCCTACGCGGGAGCCATTCAGTTGATGGCCGCGCGCCTCTACCAGGGCCAGACGACTAACTTCCGGACCAACGGCGGCGGCTTCGCTCCCGTATACGTAGTCGGCGCATAACGATTCGGGTATCGGCCTGCGGTGGATGTCGATTGAGACGCGCCGGCAGTGGCGCTATTCTCCGGCGCGGCGCGCGGAACAACTCGCCTCGAGGGGATTCCTTGTCATGAAGACACGTGTGTTTCTGGCCGCCGCCTGGGCGTGCCTGTGCGTTCCCATCTGTTCCACCGCCGCCGAACTTCCCGCTGACAAATACCAGGTCGAGAACCTGGGCCGCGGCCTGATTGCGCTGCGCTCCAGCGACGCCGGCGTCTACATCGGCTGGCGCCTGCTGGGCACGGATCCTGCGGATCTGGCCTTCAATCTGTATCGAGCGAGCGGCGATGGCGCGCCGGTGCGTCTCAATGACGCGCCGCTGCTGACGACCACGGACTTCGTGGATTCCACGGCGGATCCGACCCAGGTGAATTCCTACACTGTGCGGCCGGTGCTTCAGGGCGTCGAACTACCGGCCGGTGGCGCATTCACACTGACGGCGAATTCTCCGGTGCAGCCGTACCTCTCGGTGCCCTTGCAGCAGCCACCGGGCGCCAGTGTCGAGGTCCCGCCCGGCCACGTCACCCAGGCATTCACGTACACCGCCAACGACGCCAGCGTCGGCGACCTCGACGGTGACGGCGACTACGAAATCGTCCTCAAGTGGGACCCGACCAACGCGCGCGACAACGCCTCCGCGGGATTGTCGGGACCGCAGATCCTCGACGCCTACGAGCTCGATGGCACGCTGCTCTGGCGCATCAACCTGGGACGAAACATCCGTTCGGGCGCGCACTACACGCAATTCATGGTCTACGACCTGGATGGCGACGGCAAAGCCGAAGTGGCCTGCAAGACCGCGGATGGCACCGTGGACGGGCAGGGCACCGTGATCGGCGACGCCACCAAGGACTATCGCTCGCTGCTGCTGCCCACCGACGGCATCCAGGTTCCGGCCACCAACGATGCGCGTTACGGCAAGGTGCTGGCCGGTCCCGAGTTCTTCACGATCTTCGATGGGGCAACGGGCAAGGCGCTCGCCACCACTAACTACATTGCCACGCGCGATCCCATCGACAGCTGGGGCGGCATCGGCGGCAATGGCAACAACGACAACAACGGCAATCGCGGCGACCGTTTCCTGGCGGCGGTGGCGTACCTGGACGGTCACCTGCCCAGCGTCATCATGGCGCGCGGCTACTACGGCCGCACGGTGCTGGCGGCCTGGGACTGGCGTGGTGGCCAGCTGACCTCGCGCTGGGTGTTCGATTCCGGCCGCTCGGTGGGCACGGGCTTCCCGTGGACCGGATCGAATCCGTTCAATGGCCAGGGCAATCACAATCTCTCCGTGGCCGATGTCGATCACGACGGCAAGGATGAGATCGTCTACGGCTCCATGGTGGTCGACGACAATGGGCAGGGCCTGTTCTCGACCGGCCTGCGGCATGGCGATGCACTGCACGTCGGCGATCTCGTGCCCTCGCGTCCCGGCCTCGAGGTGTACGGTGTGCACGAAAGCGAAGGCAACACGCTCTCGTTGGGCACCCCGGGCATGGCGCTGTACGACGCCGCCAACGGGCAGATCATCTGGAGTTTCGTGCCGGGCCTCGACGTGGGGCGCGGCATGGAAGCGGACATCGATCCAAGAACGCCGGGCGATGAGTTCTGGAGCTCGAACGTCGCCGCGGGCCTGGTGGACGGGCAGGGCAATCGCATCGCCGAGGCGCCGACCTCGGTGAATCACGCCGTGTGGTGGGACGCGGATCCGCTGCGCGAGATCGAGGATGCCAACTGGATCAGCAAGTGGGACTGGAACACGTCGACGCTGACACGGCTGCTGACCGCCGACGGCGCGGCATCCAGCAACGGCACCAAGCAGAATGCCGCGCTGACCGGCGACCTGCTCGGTGACTGGCGCGAAGAGGTGATGTTCCGCGCCGCCGACAACCTGTCGCTGCGCATCTATTCGACCACGACTCCGGCCACCAACCGCCTGTACACCTTGATGCACGATCCGCAGTACCGGCTGGCGGTCGCCTGGCAGAACGTGGGCTACAACCAGCCGCCACATCCCTCGTTCTTCATCGGCGAGGGCATGGCCGCGCCGCCGGTTCCCGACGTCGCGCATTTCGATACGCAGGCGCCGGCATTCAAGAAGCTGTTTCCCAACCGCCGCGTGCTGTCCCCGGCCAACAACGATCTCGAGCTGGTGCTGATCCGCGCGCAGCTGGTCGACCTGCTCGATGCCGCGCCCACCGCGCGCATCGTCAATGTCACCAGCGATGCGCCGGTGGATGACGACGACCGTGGCCGGGGCCGCGGTCATGGCCACGGTCATGACAAACCGGATTTCAAGATCGTGGGACCGCTGGCGGTGCTGCTGCGAGCCGAGACCAACCGGCACGACGACGACCGCACCTACACCATCGATGTGGAAGGATCGGACGCGTCGGGCAATACCCTGACGCAGTCAGTACGGGTGAAGGTGGTCAAGCATCGCCGCCACTGGCGCGGGCATCGCGGCCATTGACCGCTGAAAAGACTACGGGCGTGCTGGCAGGGGAACCACCAGCACGCCCGCATCTTTTTCTTCTTATCCGAACTAACTATTCTTGCGCGACCCAGGCGTTGATCGACATCGCGCTGGTACTGCCGACCGAGCTGCCGATCGGCGACGGGTAGCCACCCACCCACGGAATGTCACCCGAGTAGGTCGCTGCGCCTGTCCACGGGAAGCTTTCGGGCCACAGCATGCCGTCGCTCCAGATCATCCCGTCAGTCCACAGCATCCCGTTGGGCCACAGCATGCCGTCAGTCCATAACATGCCGTCAGTCCACAGCATGCCGTTGGGCCACAGCATGCCTTCGGGCCACAACATGCCATTCGGCTGGGTGACCGCGAAGGTGCCATCGGCGAGCTGTTTTACAAAGCCCTTGAAGTGCTGCGTGCCGGCGAGATCGGCGGCGACATTCAGACCCCGGTTGGCGCAATTGTTCTGCGTGCCGTACACCGCGGTCTTGGCGTCGACCAGGCCCGTGCCCTGCTGCAGCACGCTGTAAGCGGGACGGCCGTCGCTTTTCACCGCGGGCTTGCCACTGGCGATGATGCGGCACTTCACCTGGTCGGGCGTCAGGCCCGGGTTCGCAGCCAGGACCAGCGCGGCCACGCCCGAGACCACGGCCGCCGACTGCGACGTGCCCGACATCTGGAAGAAGTCGCCGCTGTTCATGTAGGTGGGATGGTCCACCGCGATCTTCTGGTAGGTGGCCATGAAGCCCCAGACATGACCGCCAGGGGCGACCAGGTCGGGCTTCACGAAGCCTTCGAATGTGGGACCGGCTGCCGAGAAAGAGGCGAGGCGGTCATCGTTCTTGTTGTTGGTCCAGTTGTCAGTCATCGCGCCGACCGTGATGACGTACGGGACGTTGCCCGGGACACCCACGGTCTGCGGCAGCGGTCCGCTATTGCCCGCTGATACGACGACTACGATGCCGGATTGCCAGGCGCGCATCACGGCTTTATTGAGCGGATCGTCCCAATAGCGCGAACGCGCCGGGGCCCCTAGCGACAAATTCAGAACTCGAATGGCGTATTGCTGGCGATTGTTGAGAACCCAATCGATGCCGCGAATCACGGTGGCGTAGCTGCTCGAACCGTCTTCGCCGAATGCCTTGATGGAGATGATGCGCGCGTCCGGCGCGACGCCGAAGTAGCGGCCACTGCCGTCCTTGCGGCTGCTGGCGATCAGGCTGGTGATGTGCGTGCCGTGGCCGCTGGTATCGGTGGACACCGACGACCAGGTGCTCTGCACCACGTTGTTGACGGCGTCGTACTGCGCCGCCACGCGGCCGTTGCCGCCGGAGTCCTTGTCGAGCGAGTCGAGCTTCCAGTAGCCGGTGTCGATGACGGCGACGCCTACGTCGCGGCCCTTGATGCCGACGGAGTGCAGGTCGCGCGCGTTCACGTCGACGGGCACCGGATCGCCTTCACCGAAGCTGGTGGTGTAGGAGATTTCGAGATCGTCGATGTCGACGTTGTCGTCACCGAAGCGGCTGTTCATCGAGGCGACGAAGCGGACTGCGGTGTTGCGGCCGCGATAGGCGGTGATGTTGTAGCTGTAGTTGCCGAAGGAGTAGTCATTGGCCGGGCCTGAGATGCGGCCGAGCTCGGTGAAAGTGGTGCCACCATTGGAACTGGCCTGCACCGAGACGTATTCACCGGCCTCGAGTCCGGCGCGCAGCGCCTTGAACTTGAGGGTGACATTGGGCGAGTTGGACGGAGTGGCGGCGCGGCGGTAAATGGCGCCGTCCATCTGCAGGATGAGCCGGCCGCTGCCACGGTCCTGCCAGCCGATGGTGACATCGCCGCCATGCGGATTGTTGTCGTCACCCTGTTCGATCCAGTCGCCGAACCAGCGGTGCGTGCCGTCATTGTTGGCAAACGATCCCGCATCGAATTCGTCGCGCACGTTCGCGGCCGCCTGCGTGGTCACGAGCGTGTTGGTGGTGATCTGCTTGATGCCGGGGGCGGCGAGCACGCGCGCATGCTGGGCATCGGTGAGTTTGGCCTCGACGGCGTCGATGACATTCAGGCGCGAAACGACTTCGCCGCCGGCGGCAGCCACCGCCGTGGCCGCAGCATCCGTGCTTTGCGCCTCGACGATGTAGCTGTGTGCGGCGCTGGAAGCGGGCATGTGCGTGGCTGGCGTGCTGGAAGTGGCCGCAGAGCAGCCCACCATCGTCGCCAACATCGCCGCTCCCAGGACTCGAGCGGCCGCCTCTTTTACCGTCAGTGTCATCTGCAATCGCCTCTTAGTGGCCCCAGTCCGCTTTCGCGAACGGCACCATTAAAGGCGGGAGAGGCAATTTCAGAGCGTGCGTGTGTGACGCGGCTCTCGGGAAAAATGTGACGGGCGTCTAATAAGGGCCCGTTAAATCGTGAACTATGTCAGCCCAGATTTACCGCTGGGCGGCGCGTGTGACAGAAGCTGGCGCGGTTTTTCCGGCAGGCAGGATTTTGTCCAACAGGTTCGCCAGCGGCGAAGCCGGCGCGAACAGATGACCCTGGCCTTCATGGCATTGCTCGGCCACCAGGAACTGCGCCTGGGCCTCGGTCTCGATGCCCTCGGCCACGATGCGCAGGCCGAATGCCAGGCCCAGCGCGATGGCCGCGCGGCACACGGCACGCGCCTCGTGATCGTGGCCGACCTCCTCGACGAAGGAACGGTCGATCATGATGCCGTCGAGCGGGCTGTTACGAAGTTTGCCCAGCGAAAAATAGCCCGTGCCGAAGTCGTCGATCAGCACGCGCACACCCTGGCCACGCAGCTGGTGCAGCGCGGACAGGCCACTGCGTCCCGAGGACAACATCTGCTCGGTGATCTCGAGATCGAGATGCGAAGGTTCGATGCCGGCCTCGCGCGCGGCATCGGCGACGTCCTGGGCCAGGCTCTCGGCCGAGAGGTACTGGCGCGCGACGTTCACCGACACGCGCAGCTGGGGATAACCGCGCGCGCCCAGCGTGGCGAGATCGCGGCAGGCACGACGCAACACCCAGCGACCCAGCTGCACGGACAGGCCCGACAGCTCGGCGATGGGCAGGAATTCGGAAGTGGGCACCAGGCCGCGAATCTTGTGCGGCCAGCGCAGGAAGGCTTCCACGGCGATGATCTCGCGCGTCGACAACAACAGGCGCGGCTGGTAATGCAGCTCCAGTTCGTCTTTCTGGATGGCCTGCGTGAGTTCCTGCTGCCAGTCCAGGCGCGTCAGCGAGGCCAGCCGCAAGGTGTCGGAATAGAACGTGACCAGCCGGTCCTCGCCCTGGCGGCGTCCCGCGTCGAGCGTGGTGAGCGCGCGCTCGATGAGTTCGCTGGCGCGTGTGCCGTCGGTGCCCGACAGCGTCACGCCGCACTGCGGTGCGAGCTGGAAAATCTGTCCGTCCAGATCCACCGGATGGCGCAGCGCCTTCATGATGGCTTCGATGGCCACGTCCGCGTCGCTGCGCGAACGGATGTCGGTGAGCACCACGCCGATCACGTCGTCGGAGACGCGCGCCAGGCGCGGCAGGCTGGAGCGGCCTTCGGGGAGTTTTTCGAGAATGACCTTGGCGGCGGATTCCAGCAGGCGGTTGGCCAGCGCCGAATCGAACACGCGTCGATAGGTCGAATAGCCGCCGATGTGAATGAGTACCACGCCCACGGTGTCTTCGCGCAGCGCCGCCATGTCGAGCGCCATGCGCAGCGATTTCTCGAAGGCGTCGCGATGCGGCAGCAAGAGGCCGCTGGTCTTTTCGTACAGGCCGGAGTCGTTCGAGGTGACGCCCTGGCCGAGATCGCGGCACACCACCAGCACGCGGTCGAAGCCCTGGACCTGGAAGCGCATCTCCAGGTTGAGCTCGCCCTCCTGGTAGCGCTGCTGCGCGGGCTTGCGTGTCTTCAGGATGCGGCGCACGGTCTGCAGCACATGCGTGGCGATGGATTCCGGCCACAGATCGGTGATCGTGCGGCCTGGAATCTCTTCCTCGCCGGAGTTGAGCCCGCGCATGGCGTTGCCGCCCACGCAGGACAGGATGACGCCATCGCGGCGCACGATCAGCGCGAGATCGGGCAGTGACTTGGCAATGGCTTCGCGAATCTCAGTATCCATACTTCAGCAGCTTCCTAGCGGGCTTCGCGCAACACGCGCAGCGCATTGACCGTGTCGTCGTTTCCGCGCGTGGACGAATGTTCGATGATGACGCCGTTGGCAATCAAGCCGTCGACGTTGGATTCGACGGCGGCGATGACCGACTGCAGCGTGGCCACCGATTCGGTGCCGAACCAGCCGCGCCAGGCGTTGCGGCCGCGCTTGGCGCGGTACAGCGCCAGATCGGCGATCTTGATGGCGTGTTCCCAGCTCACGGCCTCGGGGTCGGCCCGGCACGAAGGGCAGGCACGTAAGTCCTATTGAACAACTGGTGCGCACCACGCGCCGCGCGGCAGCACGCATTTCATCTTGGCGACGCGTTCGCGGATCCGCTCCGCCAGCATGGTGGCGTGTTCGACGTGCTGCGCGTGCGCAACCACCACGAATTCGTCGCCGCCCCAGCGCACCAGCACGTCGTCGGGACGGATGGCCTGCCGCAGCGTGCTCGCCACTTCGACGATGAGCTCGTCACCACCGGCGTGACCGTGCGCATCGTTGATGGGTTTCAGCGCATCGAGATCGATGATCATGATGGCGAGGCCCTGGCTGCCCTTGTTTTCGGTCAGCAGGCGCGGGAAGTGCTGCATGAGATAGCGGCGGTTGGCGAGGCCGGTGAGCGTATCGGTGTAGCTCGCCATTTCGAGCTTGCGATTGGCGTCTTCGAGATCGCGGTAGCGCTGCGCCAGCTCGTAGGTGCGATCGCTGACCTGCTGCTCGAGCTCCAGGCGATACGTGGCGGCGCGCGCGATGCGGCGCTGTTGCGCGTACCAAACGGCCAGCAGCATCAGCGCGGCCAGCAGCGCGTATGCCGCGTAGGCCCAGGCCGAGAGCCAGGGCGAGGGCGCCACGTCGATGGGCAGCGCCAGATCCTGCGTGCTCCACACACCATCGCTGTTGCTGGCGCGCACGCGGAACACGTAGTGGCCGCCGGGAAGGTTGGTGTAGGTGGCGGCGCGGCGCTCGTCGGCGCGCACCCAGTTGTCGTCGAAGCCTTCCAGTTTGTACTCGTAGCGGTTGGCGCGCGGATCGGCGAAGTCGAGCGCGGCGAACTTGAAGGTGACCACGTCTTCCTTGTGGCTCAACGACAGGCGCTCGATGCGTTCTTCCGGAACGCCGGGGACGCCGGGCTCGTTGAGCTTCAGGAACTGCGTGAGCACCACGCGCGGCGGACGCTCGTTGAACTCCAGCATTTCGGGAAAGAATGAGTTGAAGCCGGCGGCGCCGCCGAAGAACAACTTGCCGCTGCGGTCGCGGTAGTGAGCGCCGAAATTGAATTCCTCGGCCTGCAGGCCGTGCAGGCGGTGGAAGCGCTGGATGGCGTCGGACTTCGGATCGAGGCGCGCCAGGCCGTAGTTGGTGCTGATCCAGATGTTGCCCATGCCATCGGCGCGCAAGCCGTAGACGGTGTTGTTGGGCAGGCCCTGCGGCTCGGAGATGTTGGCGAAGCGCAGATGCGCGGGCGCCGCGCCGGGATTCACCACGCGGTCGAGGCCACCGCCGCGCGTGCCGATCCACACGCCGCCGGCGTCGTCGACCAGCAGCGAATAGATGGTGTCGGCGCTCAGCGAGTCGAGCTGCTTGGCGTCGCGCTTGTAGTAGTACAGCCGGCGCGTCTTCATGTCCCAGACATTGAGACCGCCGCCATCCGTGCCGATCCACACGTGCCCGGTGCGGTCGCGCGCCAGCGCGGTCACGCGCGCGGTTGGAAAGATGCAGGCCATCCTCGGGGCCGGCGCGCAAGTTCTCGAAGCGTCGCGTGTGCGCGTCGAAGCGCGACACGCCGCCGCCGAAGGTGCCCACCCACACTTGTTTGTCGACCTCGAGCAGGCTCATGACGCCATTGGCCGCGAGCGTGGTCGGGACTGCCGGATCGTTGAGGAATACTTCCGCACGCAGGGTCTGCGGGTCGATTCGATTCAGGCCGCCGCCCATGGTGCCGACCCACACGTTGCCATCGCTGGCTTCGAGCATGGCCATGACGCGGTCGTCGCTCAGCGTGGCGCGCGAGTTGCCGCTACGGCGCAGCGCGGAGACCCGGCCGGTGGTGCGATCGAGCAGATTGATGCCGCCGCCGAAGGTGCCGATCCACAGCCGGCCCAGCTTGTCTTCGGCGAACGAGGTGATGTTGCGCTCGGTGTAACCTTCCTCGGCGCTGGCGCGCGTGTGGCCGAAGGACCAGGTGCGCGGATTCCATTTCGCGAGGCCACCGGACTTGGTGCCTATCCACAGTGAGCCGCCGCGATCTTCGAACAGCGAGACCACGTAGTCGTCGGGCAGCGAGCGCGGCTCGGCCGGGTCGCGCCGATAACTCGAGAAGGTTTCGGTCGCGGAGTCGAACCAGGCCAGGCCCTGGATCAGGCCCAGCCACAGGCGGCCCTGGCTGTCGAGAGCAATGTCTGGATGCGGTTGTCGGGCAGCGCGGTGCTGCTTTTCTCATCCGCGCGATACACGCGCCAGCGGTCGGCGCGCGGGTCGTAGCGGCCGAGGCCGGCGTCCGTGCCCACCCAGACCATGCCGTCCGCGGACTCGACCAGCGCGCGCACGCGAAGCTGCTGCCCGCGACTTCGCCAGCTCCGGCGGCAGCGCCACGCGCGTGACATCGAAATTCGTGGCGGGCACACGATCGAGTCCGGAGGCGGTGCCGATCAGTTTGTCGCCGCTGCGCAGCTGCAGGACGGTGAACACGGAGTTGTCGGAGAGAGAATTCGGCTCCGTCGGGCGAATGTCGCAGCCGCTGCAGTTCGCCGGTGCGCGAGTCGAAAATGGCGACGCCTGCGTCGCGCGAGGCGATCCAGATCCGGCCGAGGCTGTCGCGCGACAGAGTTCGCACGAATTGCAGGTCGGGCGCGTCGCGCAGCAACGCCGGTGCCTCGAGCTTGCCGGTGCGCGCGCTGCGGAACACGATGCCGCCGCCGTTGGTCGCTATCCACAGGCCGTCGTCGCTGGCCACCAGCGAGGTGATCCAGCCGTTGGGCAGCGATTGCTGGTCGCCACGATCGTGGCGCAGCTGGCGGAATTCGTAGCCGTCGAAGCGATTGAGGCCGTCCTCGGTGCCGAACCACATGAAGCCTTCGGCGTCCTGGGTGATCGACACCACCGCCTGCTGCGACAAGCCCTCTTCGAGGCTGTAGCGCTGCACGCTGAGCGGCGGAGTGGCGAGTGCCGGCAAGCAGGCAAGCGTAAAGAGCACCGCTGCTGCGGCACTCTTCCATGAGTTCATCGGCCCGATTTTTCCCCGCGTTATAGGCATTTTGTGCGGCTGCGGACGGCTCCAGCGCACATCCTAGTTGCGGCGCTGAAATCGCTATGTGACTGGCGTCCGATGCGCCGGCCACGCTGCGCCGCATGATCGCGCTACCGCGCGCAATCTGTGATCGGCGTCACGCTTGGGGACGCAGTTTGGTTCAAGTCCAATCGACGCAGGCGACGCCCAGTTCGGCTGCCGCGCGGCGGGCGGCCAGGCTGCCGTTGACCAGCATGCCGTACCTGACCAGCTGCAAATGCGGCAGGTCCGATTCGCTGTTGCCGTAGGCGTAGGTATCGCCGTCGGGGCGCTGGTCGAGCAGGGCGCGCAGGCAGCGCGCCTTCTCCTCACCGCGGCGATTGGCACTGGTCAGCGTGCCATCGAGCCGATCGCCCTCCCAGCGCACCTCGGTGGAGATCACCTGGTCGAAGCCGAGCTGGCGGCCAAACTCCGGTACATAGAAATCCACGCTGGCGGACATCAGCACCAGGTGATGCCCGGCGTCGCGATGGCGGCGCAAGGTCGCCAGCGCTTCGCGAAAGCAGCCGCCGCTCGATCTTGTCGCGCACGAACTCGCGCGAGAACGCCGTCAGCTCGCCGCGCGGCGTGCCACGCAGCGTGGCGCGCAACAGGGATTGCTTGAGCGCGCCGCGATCGCGATCGGCGAGGAAGCGCAGCGCGGCCGGCACGACCGCCAGCAACCGCAGCAGCTGCCACGGACGGCGCGCGAGCCGGCGCAGCACCAGTGGCATCAACGTGTCGCGTCGGGTGATGGTGCCGTCGAGGTCGAAGATGGCGATGGACATTCGCCGGCGATCTTATCGCATCCGCGCGCGCTGCCACGATTCGATCACAATTGCGACACCGCTGCGGCCACTTTGTGAGCCGAAGATTCCCGGCTATCTACCCGGGAGGCGCAGATGCCGATACTTCGTGGACTCATTCCGCCGCTGCTCGGCAAGGCCCTGCTGGTCGGCGCGCTGATCATTCTGCTGCTCCTGCCGATTGCGCAGGTGGACCACCTGGTCAGCGAGCGTGTCGGCATGCGGGCAAACGCCGCGGCGCGCGTGGCCGAATCCTGGGGTGGGCCCCAGACCACCGGCGGTGTGTTGCTCGCCATTCCGATCGAGCAGACGCGCGTGATCTACGGCTCACGCACCGAAACAGAGCGACGCATGGTCTACGTGCTGCCAGACACGCTCAAGGTCGACGCGAGCTCCGAGCCCAGCTATCGCACCGTCGGTTTGTATCGCACGCCGGTATACCTGGCGCACGTCGGGTTGTCGGGCGAGTTCGCGGGCCGCGACTTCGCGCAATGGTTCGAGCAGAAGGAGGGCCGCACCGTGCACTGGGACGAGGCGCGCCTGCTGGTGCTGAACTCCGAAGCCAGCTCGCTGCGGGCGGTGGACGACTTCGCGGTCGCGGGCGAGGACACGGCGGTATCCGCCGGCGCCTATGCCGGATTCGCGGGCATTTCCACGGCGGTGCCCCGCGGCGCGCTGCGCGAGGCGGCCAATATTCCGTTCCATGTCACGCTGACGCTGGCCGGAAGCCGCCGCCTGGATTTCCTGGCGCTGGCGCGCAAGGCGGATGTCGAGATCACCTCAACCTGGGAGCATCCCAAGTTCGAAGGCGCTCCGGCACCGCTGTCCCCGACCATCGGCAAGCAGGGGTTCAAGGCCCGCTGGTCCGTGCTCGAGATGAATCGCAGCTTCGGGCAGAGCTGGATCGACGAACAGGTACGCCCCGACCTGCCGGCACAGCGGGCCCTGCAGCAGAGCAGTGTCGGCGTGACTTTCTACGAGCCGGTCGACATCTACCAGCGCAACTACCGCGCGGTGCACTACGCCGCGTTGTTCATCGTGATCACCTTCCTGGCGTTCTTCCTGTGGGAACACGTCAGCGGCCTGGTCATTCACGCCATGCAATACCTGATGGTCGGACTGGCGCTGGCGCTGTTCTATCTACTGCTGCTGGCCTTGTCCGAGCACCTGAGCTTCGAGCTGGCCTATGTGGCGTCGGCCAGCGCACTGGTGGCGCTCATCACCGTCTACCTGAGCGGCGCGTTGCGCAGTACCAGGCTGGCGCTGGGTGTCGGCGCGGGGCTGGCCACGCTGTACACCATGCTGTACTGGATTTTGCGCTCCGAGGACTACTCGCTGCTGATGGGCTCGCTGCTGCTGTTCGGCCTGCTCACCGTGCTGATGCTGGCCACGCGCCGCGTCGACTGGGGCGGCGTGGCGCGGCTCCGCCAGGAGGCGTAGGGCGCGCGGTAGGTGGTGGCGGCTATTCGGCTATGCGCCGTCCGTACTCGGCTTCCAGCTGGGCGTGCGTGGACCAGAAGCCTCGCGGCGTGCGTTGCATGAGCACGTCTTCGAGGATGCCGACGTGCGCATCCCAGCCACCGGCCACGCTGACCAGCGAGGGACGATCCGGAAGTTTGCGATGCGTGATGGTGAGCAGCACCTGCTCGCCGCGCGCTGCGAGCTCGAAGGTGACCTCGGAGTGCACACCCTGAAACTCCATCCACGTGAACGTCAGGAGTCGCGGTGGTTCGCAGCGCAACACTTCACCGGTGAAACTCATCGGCATGCCGCGGTATTTCTCCGGCGTCGGTTCATCCGAGAGCGCGTGGTGCGCGAAGCGCAGCTCAACTTTGCCACCGGCCTTCAGTTCCATGTCGCCGGCGGCCAGCCAACGCGCGCGCTGATCGGACTCGGTCAGAAACGACCAGACGCGCTCCATCGGCCCGGGCAGCAGGCGCTCGAGGCGGACGGTATCGGGGGCAATGCGGATCGGCGTACTGGTGCATGACTCACTCCTTCAACGCGCGTTCGAGGGCATCGAGGCGCTGCGTCCAGAACCGCTCGTAGCGCCGCAGCCAGCGACCGACGCCGGCCAGCGGCCCGGGCTCGATGCGGCAGCGATGCGTGCGGCCTTCGACGGTGCGGTGGATCAACCCGGCGTCTTCGAGCGTGCGAATGTGCTTGGAGGCCGCGGCCAGCGACATGTGAAAGGGCTCGGCCAGCTCGCTCACGGTGTGTTCGCGCTGGGCCAGCCGCCGCAGCATGTCGCGGCGCGTGGTATCTGCCAGGGCATGAAATACGCGGTCGAGCCGCGCGGCTGTTTAATTCAACCATGAGGTTGAATGTACGCCAGCCGGCGAAATCATTCAACCAATTGGTTGAGGATGGGGCGGGTGCCTACGCGGCCTTGGCGGCCAGTTGCCGGAGCACGTACTGCAGGATGCCACCGTGCCGGTAGTAGTCCCGCTCCTTCGGCGTATCGATGCGCACGCGCGCCTCGAAGGTGATGGGTGAGCCCTTGGGCGGCGTCGCGACCACTTTCACCGTCTTGGCCTCGGCATTGTTGAGGCCCGTGATCTCGAATACTTCCTGGCCGGTCAGTCCTAGCGTGGCGGCAGCCTTGCCGGCCGGGAACATCAGCGGCAGCACACCCATGCCGATGAGATTCGAACGGTGAATGCGCTCGAAGCTCTCGGCGATCACCGCGCGCACGCCTAACAACATGGTGCCCTTGGCGGCCCAGTCGCGCGAAGATCCGGTGCCATATTCCTTGCCGGCGAGGATGACCAGCGGCGTGCCTTCCTGCTTGTAGCGCATGGCGGCATCGAAGATGGACATCTGCTCGCCGCTGGGCACGTGCACGGTCACGCCGCCCTCGGTGCCGGGCGCCAGCAGGTTGCGCAGGCGGATGTTGGCGAAGGTGCCGCGCATCATGACTTCGTGGTTGCCGCGGCGCGCGCCGTAGGAATTGAAATCGATGGGCTGCACGCCCTGCGACACCAGGTATTTCGCCGCCGGGCTGGTCTTCGAGATGTCGCCGGCCGGAGAAATGTGGTCGGTGGTCACCGAGTCGCCCAGCAGCGCGAGGCAGCGCGCGCCGGTGACGTCGGTGACGGCCTTGGGCGTCATCGTCATGCCTTCGAAGTAGGGCGGATTGCGCACGTAGGTGGACGTCTCTTCCCACGCGTAGATCTTGCCTGTTGGCACCTTGATGGCGGACCAGTTGGCATCGCCGGTGAACACGTTGGCGTAACTCTTGCGGAACATGTTCGAGTCGAGCGTCTGGTGCACGGCTTCGGCGACTTCCTTGTCGGACGGCCAGATGTTGGCGAGCAGCACCGGCTTGCCGTCGGGTCCCGTGCCGAGCACGTCGCTCTGCAGATCGACGTCCATGGTGCCGGCCAGCGCATAGGCCACCACGAGCGGCGGCGACGCGAGGAAGTTCATCTTGATTTCAGGATGCACGCGGCCTTCGAAGTTGCGGTTGCCCGACAGCACCGACGTCGCGACGATGTCGCCCGCCTTGATGCCCGCCGAGATCTCCGGTTTGAGCGGGCCCGAATTGCCGATGCAGGTGGTGCAGCCGTAGCCGACGACATTGAAGCCGATGGATTCGAGCGGGCCTAACAACCCCGCCTTGGTCAGGTAGTCGGTGACCACGCGCGAGCCCGGCGCCAGGCTGGTCTTGACCCAGGGCTTGGCCTTGAGACCGAGCTTGGCCGCGTTGCGCGCCAGCAGGCCGGCGGCCATCAGCACGTACGGGATTCGAGGTATTCGTGCAGCTGGTGATCGCCGCGATCATCACGGCGCCGTCGCGCAGCTCGACCTTCTGGCCGCCGAGCTTGATCTCCGCGCAACCGGTGGCGTCCGGGAATTTCTTCTTGCGTTCCTCGGCCATGGGCTTCAGCGAAGCCGGTAGATGCTCTTCGCCTTCGACAGCGGCACGCGATCCTGCGGGCGCTTGGGGCCCGCGAGGCTGGGTTCGACGGTCGCGAGATCGAGCTCGAGCACGTCGGTGTAGTCGGCCGGCTTGGCGCCGTTCACGCGCCACATGCCCTGCGCCTTGGCGTACGCCTCCACCAGCGCGATCTGCTCGGGCGGACGGCCCGAGAGCTCGAGATAGCGCAGCGTTTCCTCGTCGATCGGGAAGATGCCGCAGGTGCTGCCGTACTCCGGCGCCATGTTGGCGATGGTGGCGCGATCGGCCAGCGGCAGGTTCGCGAGGCCGTCGCCGAAGAACTCGACGAATTTGTCGACCACGCCTTTCTTGCGCAGCATCTCGGTGACGGTGAGCACCAGGTCGGTGGCCGTGCAGCCCGGCTTCATCGCGCCGATCATCTTGAAGCCGATGACCTGCGGGATGAGCATCGGAATCGGCTGGCCGAGCATCGCGGCCTCGGCCTCGATGCCGCCCACGCCCCAGCCGAGCACGCCCAGGCCATTGATCATCGTGGTGTGCGAGTCGGTGCCGACCACCGTATCGGGATAGGCCTGCGTTCTTGCCGGCGGTGTCGTTGTGGAAAACCACGCGGCCCAGGTACTCGAGGTTCACCTGGTGGACGATGCCGGTGTTGGGCGGCACAACCTTGAAGTTGTGGAACGCCGTCTGGCCCCAGCGCAGGAACGCATAGCGCTCGCCGTTGCGCTCGAATTCGATGCGTGTTGTTGGTCGCGAGCGAGCTGGCGCTGACCGTAGTCGTCCACCTGCACCGAGTGATCGATGACCAGTTCGGCGGGGTTCAGCGGATTGATGCGCTCGGGATTGCCGCCGAGTTTCTGCACCGCCTCGCGCATCGCGGCGAGGTCGACGACACAGGGCACGCCGGTGAAGTCCTGCATGATCACGCGCGCCGGCGTGAAGTCGATTTCGTAGGAGGGCGCGGCCTTGGCGTCCCAGCCGAGCACGGCCTCGATGTCATCCGCGGTGACGTTGACGCCGTCTTCGTAGCGCAGCAGGTTTTCCAGCAGGATTTTCAGTGAGATACGGCAGGCGCGCGACCTTGTCCTGCGGCAGGTTTGCGAAGCTCCAGTAGTCATAGCTGCGCTTGCCCACGGTCAAAGTCGAACGGGTCTGGGAACTGCCGGTCATGAATCCTTCTCCTTAACGGCGCACGAAAAAAACGCCGTATTCTACAGCGTCAGGACGGCCACGTGCGTTCGATGACGCCGCCGCCGAGGCAGCGGTCGCCGTCGTAGAGGACCGCGAACTGGCCGGGTGTGACGGCGCGTTGCGGTTCCGTGAATCGCACCTCGAGCGAGCCGTCGCAACGCAGATTGGCATGGCAGCCCTGGTCTGCCTGTCGGTAGCGCACTTTGATTTGCGAGTGGAAATTCGGCGAGGCCGGTTCAGGCTGCACCAGCCAGTTGCAAGGCCCGGTGAGCAGCGCACGACTCGAGAGCAGCGGATGATCATGCCCCTGCACCGCGACCAGCTCATTACGCGCGAGATTCTTGGCGGCGACGTACCAGGCGTCTTCGGATTTGCCGGCGCGGCCGCCGATCTCGAGTCCACCGCGCTGTCCCAGTGTGTAGAAGGCAAGTCCCCGGTGACGCCCGATCGCCTCGCCCTGTTCGGTGACGATGTCGCCGGGCGAGGTGGGGATGTAGCGCGCCAGGAATTCGCGGAACGGCCGCTCGCCGATGAAGCAGATGCCGGTGCTGTCGGGCTTGTCGAAGACCGGCAGTCCGGCCTCGCGCGCCAGTGCGCGCACTTCGAGCTTGCGCAAGTCGCCGAGCGGAAACAACACACGCTCGAAGTGTGCCGGATCGACCGCGTGCAGAAAGTAAGACTGGTCCTTGTCCGGATCGAGAGCCTTGAGCAACCGCGGCCCGTCCGGTCCATGGACCAGCCTTGCGTAATGGCCAGTCGCGAAGCGTCGCGCACCGAGCCGCGCCGCGTAGTCGAGGCACAGCCCAAACTTGATCTCGCGATTGCAGAGCACGTCGGGATTCGGCGTGCGGCCGGCGCGGTACTCGGTGAGGAAATATTCGAACACGCGCGCGCGATAAGCCTCCGCGAAACTCACGCGATGCAGCGGGATGCCAAGCTCGGCCGCGGTGGCGCGTGCATCCTGGAAATCCTGGGCGCCGGTGCAGTAGTCATCGTCGTCGTCCCAGTTGCTCATGTAGAGCCCATGGACGTCGAAGCCGGCGCGCCTGAGCAGCAGCGCGGCCACCGCGGAGTCGACTCCGCCGGACATGCCAACGACGATTCTTTCGCCAGGGGAACTCGAATTCACGGCGCGAATTGTACGCCGCGGCGGCTTTTCCAGCCTGCTAGAGGTTGACCACCGAGGGAACCGTCAGCGCCGTTTCGAGATCCAGGCAGGCCACCGAATCCAGCGCCTGGCGCTTGCCGAGCAGGAAGTCGTCGATGCAGCGCATGACCAGCGGCGAACGCAGCCGTGCCGGCTGCGCCTGCAACTCGGCCGGCGACAGCCACAGGGACCGCACGATGCCCTTGTCCAGCGGCTGCTGTGCGCGGTGATCGTCGACCTCACCGGCAAAAGCAAAGCGCAGGAAACCGCGGCCGTCGACCGGGTTGCGCCACAGGTAGATCCCGACCAGCGCGCGGGGCTCGAAGCGCCATGCAGTCTCTTCGCGGGTCTCGCGAATCACGGCTTCGAGCAGGGTTTCGTGTTCTTCGAGATGGCCGGCGGGCTGATTCAACACCAGGCGACCGGTGATGCGTTCCTCGACCACCAGGAAGCGGCCGTCGCGCATCACGACCGCGGCTACGGTGACATCGGGATTCCAGCGCATCGAATCAGCCTCAACGTGTGGCGCGGCGGGAGAGCTCGTCGGTGGCGCTGGCGTGCCAGATCTCGTCGAACTCGTCGAGATACTGGCGGGCGATCGGCGGATTGTTGAGGTCCGCCACCCCGTCCCAGCGATCCGGATGCACACGGTAGACGATGGCGCGATCGTCGGCGATCAGATAAGCGTACGCGCGCTGCTTCGCATCGCCGACGGCCGGCCGGATGTCGATGCAGCTCGTGAGACGGCGTCCCATGGCGATGAAGCGGTTGTTGTCGCGCAGCAGCCGCCCGGAGTCCGACAACAGCACGCGCACCTTGGCGAAGCGGCGTGCCAGCACGAAGCGTTTGACGATCTCGAGGAACCCGTTCTGGTCGTACAGGTCGGGCTCGAGGTCGGGCGTGTAGATAGACATCAGGCGTTGCGCGCTGGCCGCCACGGTGTCCACCGCGGCACGCATTTCGTCGAGCGAGCCGATCACGCGCACGTGATTCTCGGCGCGACCGGCCGGCGCGGGCGGCAAAGCGGCCCCCGGCGCCGACGGCGCACGCACCAATCTGTTGAAATCGAATTCCCCGGCCGTCATGTCGACGACTACTCCCCGGACATCATGGACAAAAGACAGTGTGACCTGTTGCCCGCGAAAGCCTAGGTGGCAAGGACCAATGGCAGTGCCAAATGCGTCACGCTTTCACCGGGTTTGCAGCGCAACCGCCCGAAAAACGTGTGCTGAGTCGCACTTTACGCGCGGGTTTCGGCGCACTGCATCAGGGGAAACCGGTAAGTGCTGGTAAGGGCTCTAGATAGCCCGCGCGAGACTGGCCGCAAGACCCACGTATTGGGCCGGCGTCAGCGCGCGCAGCCGCGCACGATCGGCCGGCGGCAGCGGTAGTTTGTCGATGAAGGCCGCGAGGCCGGCGGCGTCGACCTGCGCGCCGCGCGTGAAGTCCTTGAGCAGCTCGTAGCCATTCGGCACGCCGGCGGCGCGCAGCGCGGTCTGCAGCGCCTCGCCCAGCACTTCGTGCGCCGCGTCGATGTCGGCCGCGATGGTGCGCGGATCGGCCGCGATCTTGCCCAGGCCGCGCTGCAGCGCGTTCCAGGCCACCAGGGAATGCGCCAGGGCCACGCCGATGTTGCGCAGCACCGTGGAATCGGTGAGATCGCGCTGCCAGCGCGAGATGGGTAGTTTGCTGGCGAAATGATGCAGCAGGGCATTCGCGATGCCGAGATTGCCCTCGGCATTCTCGAAATCGATGGGGTTGACCTTGTGCGGCATCGTGGACGAGCCCACTTCGCCGGCCACGGCGCGCTGGCGCAGGTAACCCAGCGAGATGTAGCCCCAGGTATCGCGCGCGAAATCGATCAGGATCACGTTGATGGCGGCGAGCGCGTCGCAGTACTCGCCGATCCAGTCGTGCGGCTCGATCTGCGTGGAGTATTCGTTCCAGGTGAAGCCCTGCGATTCGACGAAGCGGCGGCTGACGGCCGGCCAGTCGACCGTGGGAAGCGCGGCCACGTGTGCGTTGTAGTTGCCCACGGCGCCGTTCCACTTGGCGAGGATCTCCACTTCGTCGAAGCGTGCGCGCGCGCGCTTCAGCCGCGCGACCACGTTGGCGAATTCCTTGCCGAGCGTGGTGGGGCTGGCCGTCTGGCCGTGCGTGCGTGCCAGCATCGGCAGCGCGGCGTGTTCGTGCGCGAAGCCCCGCAGGCGTTCGATGAGCTTCTCGAGCTCTGCGGAGAGCAGCGTGCGCCCGGCACGCAGCATGCGCGCATAGGCCAGGTTGTTGATGTCCTCGGAGGTGCAGCCGAAATGCACCAGCTCGAGCACGGCGGGCGTGGCACCGCTCTGCGCGAGCTTCTCGCGCACGAAATATTCCACCGCCTTGACGTCGTGGTTGATGCGACCTTCGATGGCCTTGACGGCGGCCGGTGCTTCTTCGCCCGGTTCCAGCGCGAGGCCGGCGGCGAGCTGGCGCACCGGGTCGGTGAGCGGCTGTGCCAGCATCTGGGGCACGGATTCGGCGAGCCCGAGCAGCCAGGCGGCTTCGATGCGGATTCGCTCGCGGATCAATCCACTTTCCGACAGCACCGCACGCAGCCCGTCGGCAGCCTTGCGATAACGTCCATCGATGGGGGAGAGCGCGGAAAGGGCTGCGGGGTCCATGAAGAAACTGCCTCGAAAACAAGACTGCTAGACTGGCCGCGCATGATATCGCAGGACAATGACGGCAGCCGCAAAGAGCACGACAGCTTCGGCGAGATCGAAGTGCCGGCCGGCGCGCTGTGGGGTGCGCAGACCGAGCGCGCGCGGCGCAATTTTCAGCTCAGCGGCACGACGCTGCCGGCGGATTTCATCGCCGCGCTGGCCCTGATCAAGGCGGCCGCGGCGCGCGCCAATTCCCGGTTGGGACTGCTGCCGGCGGAGGTGGCCGCGGCGGTCAGCGAGGCGGCGCTTGCCGTGGCGCGCGGCGCGCACGATGCGCAGTTTCCGCTCGACGTCTACCAGACGGGCAGCGGCACCAGCACCAACATGAATGCCAACGAGGTGATCGCTCGCCTGGCGGGCAACGCCATCGGCAGACCGGTTCACGCCAACGATCACGTGAACATGTGCCAGAGCAGCAATGACTGCATTCCGAGCGCGATCCACGTGAGCGCGGTGCTGGTCATGCGCCGCGAGCTGGTGCCGGCGCTGGAGACACTGCGCGGCGTGCTCGCGGAGAAGGAGCGCGCCTGGGCCGGGATTCTCAAGACCGGCCGCACACACCTCATGGACGCGACGCCGCTGTCGCTGGGCCAGGAAGTGTCCGGCTGGCGCGCGCAGATCGAGCATGGCGCTGGAGCGACTGCGCGACAGCGAGAAGCGCCTGCTGGCGCTGGCGCAGGGTGGCACGGCCATCGGCACCGGGATCAATGCGCACGAGAAATTCGCCGCGCAGCTTCATCGAGGAACTGCGTGGTTTGACCTCGGTGCCGTTCAATACCGCAGCCAACTTTTTCGCCGCGCAAGGCACGCAGGATGCGGCCGTGGAATTCTCGGGTCAGCTGCGCACGCTGGCCGTGTCGTTGATGAAGATCTGCAACGACCTGCGCTGGATGGGCTCCGGTCCGCTGGCGGGGCTGGCCGAGCTCAAGCTGCCGGCATTGCAGCCCGGCAGCAGCATCATGCCGGGCAAGGTGAACCCGGTGATTCCCGAAGCCGTGGCCATGATCGCCGCGCAGGTCATGGGTCTCGACGCCGCGATCGCCATCGCCGGCCAGTCGGGCAATTTCCAGCTGAACGTGATGTTGCCGCTGATCGCGAGCAACCTGCTGGCCGAGATCCACGCTGCTCGCCAACGGCGCACGCGCGCTGGCCGAGCGATGCCTGGCCGGCGCCGAACCCAATGTCGCGCGACTCGACGACGCACTGGCCCGCAATCCCATTCTCGCGACCGCGCTCAATCCGGTGATCGGCTACGAACGCGCCGCGGCGATCGCCAAGCGTGCCTACGCCGAAGGGCGCCCGGTGTTCGACGTGGCGCTGGAGATGTCCGGACTTTCCCGCGAAGAGCTGCAGCGCCTGCTCGATCCGGCGCGCGCTCACGCATGGCGGCCTGCATGGCGGCGGGGGCGGCGGTTGAGCGAAGTGCCGACGTCAATGGATCTGCGCGAACGCATCCTGCGCCGCTTTGCCGGCTCGCAACCTCAACATGAACTGGCCGACTGGCGCTGCTGGGCGTCGACGCCGACCTCACCCGCAAACTGACCACGGCATATGCCCAAGGATCCGGTGCCCGCGGCGGTGCTGGTGCCGCTGGTCGACCGGCCGCAGGGCCTCACCGTGCTGCTCACGCAGCGCGCCTCGCAAATGGCGCGGCATGCGGCGCAGATCGCCTTTCCGGGCGGGCGCGTCGAGCCCACCGATGCCGATGTGGCCGGCGCGGCGCTGCGCGAAGCGCAGGAAGAGATCGGCCTCGATCCCGGCCGCGTGCAGGTGTTCGGCTATCTACCCGATCACGCTGGTGATCAGCGGCTTCCGCGTGACGCCGGTGCTCGGCTTTGGTGACGCCGCCGTTCTCGCTGGAGCTCAATCCGGCCGAGGTGGCGGGCGTGTTCGAGGTGCCGCTGGATCACGTGCTCGACAGCGCCAATCACAAGGCGCGGCTGCGGCGCGTGGGCGACGAGGACCTGCTGCTGTATGACATTCCCTGGGAGGGGCAGAACATCTGGGGCGCCACGGCCGGGATGCTGCTCACCTTCGTTCGCATGCTGCGTGAGGAGCGGGACATGAGCGAGCCGCGGACCGCTGCGCAGCGTTCGCTGGCGCGGCTGCTGGAAATCATGCGCCGCCTGCGTGATCCGCAGGGCGGTTGTCCCTGGGATCGCGAACAGGATTTCGCCAGCATCGCGCCGTACACCATCGAGGAAGCCTACGAAGTGGCGGACGCCATCGCGCGCGGCGCGCCCGAGGACATCGAGTCCGAGCTCGGCGACCTGCTGTTCCAGGTGGTGTTCCACGCGCAGATGGGCGAGGAGCGTGGCTGGTTCGATTTCGCGAGCGTGGCCGATGCCATTTCCGACAAGCTCACCGCGCGCCATCCGCATGTGTTTGGCGACGCCGAGATCGGCGTCGGTGGCCGAACAGAACCGCGCCTGGGAAGAACACAAGGCGCGCGAACGCGCGGCGCGCGATCGGACCAGCGCACCCAGCGAGCTTGCCGACGTGCCGCTGGCGCTGCCGGCGCTGGCGCGCGCCGCCAAGCTGGGCAAACGCGCCGGCACGCGTGGGATTCGACTGGCCGGACGCGCAGGGCGTGCGCGCCAAGATAGAAGAGGAGCTGCAGCGAAGTCGCTGCGGCGCGACGCGACGAGCAGCGCGCCGAGCGAGCTCGGCGACCTGATGTTCGCGGTGGCCAACTGGTCGCGGCATCTCGGAGTGGATGCGGAAGAGGCGCTGCGACTGGCCAATGCGAAGTTCGAGCGGCGCTTCCGCGCCATGGAAGCGGCTGGCGCGGCAGCGCGCGCTGCGAGCTCGGCGAGCCTCGATGCCGCCAGCCTGGGACGCGCTGTGGAACGAGGTCAAAAAGAGCGAAAAAAGCAGCGAATCCAACGTTCAGTAGGGATTCATCGACGCCCTGCGTAGAGTTGCCCCCACGGTCGCGAATGACCGGCCGATGGAGGCTATATGTCGAGCAGCAAGAAAGTTCTGGTGAGTTTCCTGGCCGCCGCGTTCACCCTGGCGAGCGCCGGCGCGTTCGCGCAGGACCGCTATGACCGATCGCGATCGTGTACGACGGTCGCTACGGCGATGGTCGTTACGACAGATCCGACGATGGCGCCTACGACTACGCCAAGGTGGTCGACGTACAGCCGCTGACCACGCGGGTGCGAGTCAGCACGCCGCAGCGTGAGTGCTGGGATGAAACGCGCTACGACGAGGGCGGTTACCAGCCGGCTCGCATGGACCGCACGGTCGCCGGCAGCACGCTGCTCGGCGCCGCGATCGGTGCCGTCATCGGCAACCAGATCGGCCACGGCCAGGGTCGCGACGGCGGCCACCGCGGCGGGCGCCATCATCGGCGCCGGCATCGGACACCAGCAGGGCATGCGCCGTTATGGTGCCGTGCACGGCCGCCGCAGCCGTACACCGTGCAGCGTTGCGAGACGCGCTACCACGACGAGTACCAGGAGCGCATCGACGGCTATCGCGTGACCTATGTGTACCACGGCCGCCGCGCAGGTCACCGAGCTGCCGTATCGCCCCGGTGAACGCATCCGCGTGCGCGTCGACGTGAGCCCGGCGGAGTGATGACCGAGTTGTTTGCCATCCGGTGTGGGCGGCCCTTCTTTATCTGAGATGGGCGGCCCACATCGCCTTTCAGGCGCAAAGCGTTAAACTCGCGCCCGCCATGAAGAAGATTCGCCAGGGCCTGGTGCCCGCCGCGCTGATCGCGGCGGGTTCGCGCCGTTCTCGCAGGCACACAGCATGCCGGGAGCCGTGGTCAGCGGCAGCAACCTGCGAGAACCCATTGCATCGAAGACACGCGCCTGACGGCATCTCGCTCGACGAGGCCGTGCGCCGCGCCGAAGCGCAGTACCGCGCGCGCGTGGTGCGTACCGAAGTGCAGGACGAAGACGGCCGCAAGGTCTACGTGCTCAAGCTGCTCTCCGAAAACGGACGTGTGATCACGGTGCGCATCGATGCCGCCACGGGAAGGATGCGATAACAGATGCGTGCACTGGTCGTCGAAGACGAAGCGTCCCTGCGCGAGGGGCTGCGCGAGCAACTGGTGAAGCAGGGCTTCACGGTCGACGTCGCCGCCGACGGCGAGGAAGGCCTGTTCGCCGGCAACGAATACCCGCTCGACATCGCGGTCATCGACCTCGGCCTGCCGAAGCTTTCCGGCCTGGAACTGATCCGCAAGCTGCGCGCGGCGGGCAAGACTTTTCCCATCCTGATCCTCACCGCGCGCGACCGCTGGCAGGACAAGGTCGAGGGACTGCAGGCCGGCGCCGACGATTACGTCGCCAAGCCCTATCACTTCGAAGAAGTGCTGGCGCGCATGCAGGCGCTGATGCGCCGCGCCGGCGGCTGGGCCAGTCCGATGCTGGAGTGCGGCCCCATCAAGCTCGACACGCGCGCCCAGGCGGTGACGCTCAACGGCGCGCCCATCGAGCTCACCACCTTCGAATACCGCATCCTCGAGCACATGATGCTGCGCGCCGGCGACGTGATCTCCAAGACCGAGCTCACCGAGCGGCTCTACGACCAGGACTACGAGCGCGACAGCAACGTCATCGAAGTGTTCATCGGCCGGCTGCGCCGCAAGCTCGATCCCGACGAGACGCTGCGACCCATCGAAACCCTGCGCGGCCGCGGCTACCGCTTCGCCATCCCGCGCAGCCGAGATGGCGCCGGAAGTCAGCGGCAGCGATAGCGGCGTTGTCGCAGCCTATCGCTGAGACGCCGGCTGCTGCTGACGGTGTTCAGCGTGATCGTGGTGTTCTTCGCGCTCACGGTGTTCCTGCTCGACATGTTGTTTCGCCGACGCGGCCGAACGCAGCCTGCGCGAAGTGCTCGATGCGCAGATGGTGGCGCTGATCGCGGCGGCCGATCCGGACGGCCCGGAATCGGTGACGCCCACCGCGCTGCTCGAGACGCGCTTCGACACCCCGGGCTCGGGCCTGTATGCGGAGATCCGCTCGGCCAGCGGCGAGACGCATCTGGCGTTCGCAGTCCACCACCGGCACGGCCGTGCAGTTCGGGCCGCCGCTCGAGGCCGGCGAACGGCAGTTTCTTGTTCACCCAGATCGCCGGCACCGACGTCCGAGCTGGCGGTGGCCAGCCGCGGCATCGTCTGGGAAGACCTGCATGGTCGACCGGCGCGCTTCACCTTCAGCGTCGCGTCGAGCCTCGATGCCTACCGAGGCGCAGATCGCCGAGCTTCCGCCAGCAGCTGGTGGGCTGGTTCGCCGGCGCTGGCGCTGCTGCTGGTGCGACGCTCGCGTTGCTGCTGCGCTGGCTGTTGCAGCCGATGCGCCGCCTGGAGCGCGAGATCAAGGAAGTGGAAGCGGGCGGGCGCGAGCAGCTGGGCGAAGACTGGCCGCAGCGAGCTGAGCGCCGTCACCAGCAACCTCAACGCGCTGCTCGAGTCGGCGAACGCACGCGCATCAAGCGCTATCGCGACACGCTGGGCAATCTCGCGCACAGCCTGAAGACGCCGCTGGCCGTCATGCGCCAGGCGCTGCAGGCGGTGGCGCACCGGACAAGCGTCGGCGCTCGATGCGCGAGATCGAGCGCATGAGCGGCATCATCGAGCACCAGATGAAACGCGCCGCGGCCAGCGGCGGCGTGTTGCTGGGGCAGGCGCCGGTGGACGTGGCGCCGATCGTCACCGAGCTGCGCGTGGCGCTGCTGAAGGTCTATGGCAACAAGGACCTGCTGTTCGAGAATCGCGATTGCGGCCGGCGGCGCAGTTCATCGGCGATCGCGCCGACCTCACCGAGCTGCTGGGCAACCTGCTCGACAACGCCTGCAAGTGGGCGCAGCTCGCACGTGCGCATCGCAGGCGGCATCGATGCGCGCGGCCAGCTCGCGCACCGCGCTGCGCTCGTGATCGAGGACGACGGCCCGGGCATCGCCGAGGCGGATCGCGCGCGCGTGCTGGTGCGCGGCGGCCGTGCCGACGAAGCCACGCCGGGCCACGGCATCGGGCTGGCGATGGTGCACGACACCGTGGCGCTGTACGGCGGCACGATGCAGATCGACGCTTCGCCGCTCGGCGGCGCGCGCTTCGAGCTCAAACTACCCGGCAGAATGGGGACGGCGAAAATGGGGTCAGACCCCATTTGCTAGCAAATGGGGTCTGACCCCATTTACGGGCCTTCCTTGATCTCGAAGGTGATGCCCTGCGCCAGCGGCAGCTCGCGGCTCCAGTTGATGGTGTTGGTCTGGCGGCGCATGTAGGCCTTCCAGGAATCCGAACCCGATTCGCGACCGCCGCCGGTGTCCTTCTCGCCGCCGAACGCGCCGCCGATCTCGGCGCCCGAGGTGCCGATGTTCACGTTGGCGATGCCGCAGTCGCTGCCCGCGGCCGACAGGAATGCCTCGGCGTGCTGCAGGCGGTCGGTGAAGATCGCCGACGACAGGCCATGCGCCGACGCGTTCTGCATGTCGATGGCGTCTTCGAGCGAGTCGAAGGGAATCAGGTACAGCACCGGCGCGAAGGTCTCGTGCTGCACGATGGGCCAGTCGTTCTCGGCGCGGACGATGGTCGGCGCGACGAAGTTGCCCTTGCCCTCGAGCACCTTCTCGCCGGTGATCACCTTGCCGCCGGCGGCGCTTGGCCTCGCGCGATGGCCTGCGAGTAACGCTCGACCGCGCCCTTGTCGATCAGCGGACCCATGAGCGTCGCCGGGTCGATCGGGTTGCCGATGCGCACCTGCGAGTAGGCGTGCGTGAGCTTCTTCTCCAGCTCGGCGAGCCTGCGAGCGATGTACCAGCACTCGTCGCGTGGTCGTGCAGCGCTGCCCCGCGGTGCCGACCGCGCCGAACACGATGGACGGGCACCGCGAGTTTCAGGTCCGCCGATTCGTCGACGATGATGGCGTTGTTGCCGCCGAGCTCGAGCAGCGCCTTGCCGAGCCGGCGCGCCACGCGTTCGGCCACGTTGCGGCCGACGGCGGTGGAGCCGGTGAACGACACCAGCGCCACGCGCCGGTCGTCGACGAAGCGGGTCGCCAGCTCGGTGCCGCCATCGATGAACAGCTGGAAGATCGCCGGTAGTTTGTGCGTCGCGCATCACCTTGTTGCAGATGTGCTGGACGGCAATCGCGCGTGAGCGGCGTCTTGGGCGAGGGCTTCCACACCGAGGCGTTGCCGCAGATGGCGGCCAGGAAGGAATTCCAGGCCCACACCGCCACCGGGAAATTGAACGCCGAGATGATTCCCACCACGCCCAGCGGATGCCACTGCTCGTACATGCGGTGCTGCGGCCGCTCGGAATGCATGGTCAGGCCGTAGAGCATGCGCGACTGGCCGACCGCGAAATCGGCGATGTCGATCATCTCCTGGACTTCGCCCAGGCCCTCGGCCTTGATCTTGCCGTTCTCGAGCGTCACCAGCGCGCCGAGATCTTCCTTGCGCGGCGCGCAGCGCCTCGCCTAACAACCGCACGGCTTCGCCGCGGCGCGGCGCCGGCACCGAGCGCCACGCGGTGGCGGCTTCGACGGCGCTGCGCATCACGGCTTCGTAGTCGGTGACCGTGGCGCCGCGCACCTGCGCGAGCGTCTCGCCGGTGGCCGGATTGCCGGAGGTGATCAGGGTGCCGGCGGTGTCCTTGGACCAGCCGAGCGTGCCGCTCCAGGCGCCGGCATTGATCGAGTCGATGCCGAGTCGCTTGAGGATGCCGGCGACGTCGGTAGTTTGTTTGGCAGCGGCGTTCATTTCTTTCGCCTCGTGCTTGCATGCCGGCGGCTTCCTGCCGCCGAGCCGGCGCTGGTGGCCGGCTTCGCCCTTGACCACCACGGCGGAGGAAACATCCTTGGTGCCGCCGGGCGCGTAGTACTGGCCGAAGCGGTTGTCGAGGATTTCCGGCAGGCTGAATTGTTCCTGCGCGACGAAGCCCTTGTAGCGCCGCGGATTCGACAGCACCAGGTCCACCACCGCGGTGATGCCGGCGGCGGTGGTGACCTGGATGGCGGACCACAGGCGCCCGGCGATCACCTGCGGATAGACCTTGTTGACGTAGTTTTCTTCGCGCAGTTCGCCGTCCTGCTTGCCGGCCACGGCGGCGTAGACGATGACCACGTCCTGCAGCGTCTGCGGCACGGCGTGTTCGAGCACGCGCTTGAGCGTGGCGCGGTCGGAATTGAGCTTCAGGTCGTTCATGAGCAGGCGCATCTGCGCGCAGTGCCCGGGATAACGCATGGTCTTGTAGTTGATCTGCTCGCACTGCTTGCCGTAGGTCTCGGCCAGCGAGCCCAGGCCACCCGAGGTGTTGAAGGCCTCGTACAGCGTGCCGTCGATCTCGATTTCCTCGAGACCCTCGAGCGGCGCTGCCGCCACGACCTTGCCGTCGACCACCGACTCGCAGGGATTGCCGTACTCGTTGATCAGGCCTTCGGTGGACCAGGTCAGCGAATACTTGAGCACGTTGTTAGGGTGCTGGGGCAGGGCGCCGACGCGCAGCTTGATGGTGCGCAGCTCGTCGAAGTGCTTGGCGAGCTCGTTGGCGGCGATGCTGATGAATCCCGGCGCGAGTCCACATTGGGGCACGAAGGCCTTGGCTGCACCACTCGCGATGCGGCGCACCGCGCGGGTGACTGCCACGTCTTCGGTCAGGTCGAAGTAGTGCGCATTTCCCTTGCGGGCCGCCTTCGCCACCGCCGGGATTGCAGTAATACGGCAGGCTGGAGATGACCGCGTGCGGTTTGTGAACACCGAAATGATTGCTCGAGCGCCTTGGTGTCGCTGGCATCGAGCGCCACGGCGCGCAGTTGCCGCGAACCGTGCGCCTTGACGACCGCCTCGGCCGCAGCGGCGTCGACATCGCCGAGCGTGACCTCGTAATCGCCGGATTCGGCCAACAGGCCACTGATGAGAGCGCCGATCTTGCCGGCGCCCAGGATCAAAACTTTGTGCATGGAAACCTCGATTGCGGGTAGTGTGCCGTAACCCCATGAATTAGAATAGTTCGCAACATGCGTACCCCCGATACATCTGCCTGGCATCCGGCGAGCTGGACCACCCGCCCTGCACAACAACAACCGCGCTACTCGGACATTCCGAAGCTCGAGAGCGTGGTCGCGCAACTCGCAAGACTGCCGCCGCTGGTGGTGTCGTGGGAGATCGAACAGCTGCGCGAGCACCTGGCCGAAGCGCAGCGCGGCAACAAGTTCCTGCTGATGGGCGGCGACTGCGCCGAGACCTTCGAGGAGTGCGAGTCCGACCTGATCGCGAAGAAGCTCAAGATCCTGTTGCAGATGAGCCTGGTGCTGCTGCACGGACTCAAGAAGCCCATCATCCGCGTCGGTCGCATGGCGGGCCAGTACGCAAAGCCGCGCTCGGCGGACACCGAGACCCGCAATGGCGTGACCCTGCCGGCGTTCCGCGGCGACCTGGTGAATCGCTCGGAGTTCACCCCGGAAGCGCGCGAACCGGATCCGTTGTTGCTGCTGCGCGGCTACGAGCGCGCGGCGCTCACCCTGAATTTTGTCCGCGCCCTGTGCGACGGCGGTTTCGCCGACCTGCATCACCCGAAGTACTGGGACCTCGGGTTCATGAAGCATTCGCCGCTGATCGAGCAGTACCAGAAGATCGTCGATTCCATCGGCGACTCTTTGGACTTTTTTGAAAGGGTCAGCGGCGGACGTGCGCCGCACGAAGTCACCGCCGTGGATTTCTTTGCCTCGCACGAAGGCCTGTTGATGCACTATGAACAGGCGCAGACGCGTTACATCGAACGCCAGAAGCGCTGGTACAACCTCGGCCACGCACATGCCGTGGATCGGCATGCGCACCGCAGCACTCGATGGTGCGCACGTCGAATTCTTCCGCGGCATCGCCAATCCCATGGGCGTCAAGATCAGCGCCGCCATGGACGAGGGCTGGCTGCAGGGGCTGATCACCACGCTCAATCCGCAGAACACTCCGGGACGACTCACGCTCATTCATCGCTTCGGCGCGAAGGACGTGGAGAAGGCCCTGCCCAAGGCCATCAAGGCCGTGAAGGAAACCGGTGCACAGGTGCTCTGGGTCTGCGACCCGATGCACGGCAATACCGAGACCAGTTCGGGCGGACTCAAGACGCGCCGCTTCGAGAACATCCTCAGGGAGCTCGAGCTGTCGTTCCAGATTCACGAGGCCAATGGCTCGTTCCTGGGTGGCGTGCACATCGAGCTCACGGGCGAAGACGTCACCGAATGCACCGGCGGTGCGCGCGGTCTCACGGATACGGACCTGGCGCGCGCTTACCGTTCGACCGTCGATCCGCGGCTCAACTACGAACAGGCGCTGGAGATGGCGATGCTCATCGGCCGCCATGGGCCGAAACGCTGATGCAGTACGAGCACATCAAGGTTCCGAAAGACGGCCAGCGCATCAGCATCAATCCGGACGCTTCACTCAACGTTCCGGACAACCCCATCATCGCCTTCATCGAAGGCGACGGAATCGGCATCGACATCACGCCAGTGATGCTCAAGGTGGTGAATGCCGCGGTCGAGAAAGCCTACAAGGGCAAGCGCCGCATCGCCTGGACCGAGGTATACGCCGGCGACAAGGCTAACAAGCTTTTACGGCACGGGGTTTCCCGACGAGACGCTGACCGCGCTGCGGGATTTCGTGGTCTCGATCAAGGGCCCGCTGGGTACGCCGGTGGGCGGTGGCATGCGTTCGCTCAACGTGGCCATGCGCCAGAACCTGGATCTGTACGCCTGCGTGCGCCCGATCCGTCACTTTCCCGGCGTCTCGACGCCCATGGCCGATGCCTCGCTCACGGACATGGTGGTGTTCCGCGAGAACACCGAGGACATCTACGCCGGCATCGAATGGCCCACCGGGTTCGCCGGAAGTTCAGCGACTCATCTATTTCCTGCAGAACGAGCTCAAGGTCAGCGGCATTCGTTTTCCGGCGAGCTCTGGCCTCGGGATCAAGCCGGTGTCGAAGGAGGGCAGCCAGCGCCTGGTGCGCAAGGCCATCCAGTACGCCATCGAGAACGACCGCGTTTCGGTGACGCTGGTGCACAAGGGCAACATCATGAAGTTCACCGAAGGTGCCTTCATGCAATGGGGCTATCTGCTCGCGAAAGAGGAATTCGGCGCCACGCCCATCGGCGCCGGGCCGTGGCTGTCCTTCAAGAACCCGATCAACGGCCATGACATCGTCATCAAGGACGTCATCGCCGACAACTTCCTGCAGCAGGTGCTGCTGCGGCCCGAGGACTATGACGTCATCGCGACGCTGAATCTCAACGGCGACTACATCTCCGATGCGCTGGCCGCGCAGGTGGGCGGCATCGGCATCGCGCCGGGCGGCAATATCGGCGACGGCCTGGCGGTGTTCGAAGCCACGCATGGCACCGCGCCGGGTTTCGCCGGCAAGGATCGCGTCAACCCGGGTAGTTTGATCCTCTCGGCGGAGATGATGTTGCGCTACATCGGCTGGAAAGAGGCTGCCGCCCTCATCATGCAGGGCGTGGCGGACACCATCGCGGCCAAGGAGATGACCTACGACCTGGCGCGCCTGCGCGAAGCCATCCGCTCCACCAAGCGCGACATCGCGGCACGCAAGAACGTCGAAGAAGATCTGCAGCGACTGATCCCGGGTGCGACGCTGATGTCGTGTTCGGGGTTCGGTGACGCCATCATCCGGCGGATGAAGTGACCCACCGCGCGTAGCGCGGCCTCCATAGTCATGACCGCGACCTTCTGTCCCGACTGCACCTTGTGCCCAAGGCTCGCCTCGTTCCTGGCGAAAACCACGCACGAGAATCCCGACTATCACAGCAAGCCGGTGGCGCCCTTCGGAGATGCGAAGCCGCGGCTGCTGATCGTGGGGCTGGCGCCAGGGATGCACGGCGCGAATCGCACCGGCCGGCCGTTCACCGGCGACTACGCCGGGATTCTTCTTTATGAGTCGCTGCATTCGCTCGGTTTTTCGAGCGCTCCGACATCGGTGGACCGCAGCGACGGGCTCAGGCTCACTGGCGTGCGCATCACCAATGCCGTCAAGTGCCTGCCGCCGGAGAACAAGCCCTTGCCGGCGGAAATCAGGACCTGCAATCGCTATCTCACCGCCGAGCTGCAGGAACTGGCTTCGGTGAAAGCGGTGCTGGCGCTCGGGCTGGTGGCGCACGAGGCGGTGTTGATCGCCAGTGGCCTGAAGCGCAGCGCCCTGAAGTTCGCGCACGGCGCCGAGCACACGCTGCCCGATGGCCGCCAGCTCATCGATTCCTACCACTGCAGCCGCTACAACACGCAGACCCGGCGGCTGACGGCGGACATGTTCCGCACCGTGCTGAAAGTGGCTGCCACGCGCGCAGGTTTAGAATGATGGCGTGAGCGAACACGCCGACAGTTTCGACCCCCGGGAATACATCCCCAGCCTGCCGCGCCGGCCGGGCGTGTACCGCATGTACTCTGCGCCCAACGAAGACGGAAAGGCCGAGCTGCTGTACGTGGGCAAGGCGCGCAACCTGCGCGACCGCGTCGGCAACTACTTCCTGGCCAGCAATGTCGACCCGAAGGTGCAGGCGCTGGTCGGCCACATCGCCCGCATCGAAGTCACGCTGACCAATTCCGAGACCGAGGCGCTGCTGCTCGAATACAACCTCATCAAGGAGCACAAGCCGCGCTACAACATCGTGCTCCGCGACGACAAGAGTTTCCCGTACATCTATCTACCCTCGGGACACGAGTATCCCCGCCTGGTGTTCTACCGCGGACCGCGCAGCCTTCCGGGACGGTATTTCGGGCCGTTCCCGAGCGCCGGCGCCGTCAAGGAGACCCTGCAGAGCGTCCAGAAGATCTTTCGCATCCGGAACTGCCGGGACAGCTTCTTCGAGAATCGCAGCCGTCCCTGCCTGCAGCACCAGATCGGGCGCTGTTCGGCGCCCTGCGTGAAGCTCATCTCGCGCGAGGATTACGCGCGCGACATCGCCGCCGCGGTGAAGGTGCTCGAGGGCCGCAATGATGAAGTGAACGCCGAACTCGCGACGACCATGGAGAAGGCCGCCGACGGGCTGCAGTACGAGCGCGCCGCGGCCCTGCGCGATCAGCTGGCCGCGCTCAAGCAGGTGCAGTCACAACAGATCGTCACGGCCGAAGGTGACCGCGACATCGATCTGTTCGCGCTGGTGGGTGAACCGGGCGAGTACGCCATCTCGGTGATGATCATCCGCGGGGGACGCAATCTCGGATCCACCTGCTATTTCCCCAAGGGTTCGCTGGCCGAGCCCAACGAGGCGCTGGCCTCGTTCCTCATGCAGTACTACGCGGAGACGCCGCCGCCACCCGAGATCCTGGTCAACCTGGAACTCGCGGAAGCCGAGGCACTCATCAAGGCACTCGGCGATCGTGCCGGCAGTCACTCGCGCCTGTGGCGTCCATCGCGCGCCTTGCCGGCACGCTGGATGGCGATGACGGTGGAGAACGCCACCCAGGCCCTGCGCATGCGTCGGGCGCGCCGCGCCGACATCGGCCTGATGCTCGAGGAGCTCGGCAAGGTGCTCAACCTCGAGCGCACGCCGGCGCGACTCGAATGCTTCGACATCAGCCACACGGCCGGCGAGGGCACCGTGGCGTCCTGCGTGGTTTATGGACCCGAAGGTCCCATGAAGAAGGAGTATCGGCGTTTCAACATTACCGGCGTCACGCCCGGCGACGACTACGGCGCGTTGCGCCAGGCCCTGAAGCGCCGTTACGAGCGGGTGCGTGCCGGGGAAGTCGTGGCCCCGGACGTGCTGCTCATCGATGGCGGACTGGGCCAGATCAGCGAGGTGCATGCCGAACTCGAGCCGCTCGGATTCGGTGCGCTCAAACTCGTCGGTGTCGCCAAGGGAGCCGATCGCAAAGCCGGCCAGGAGCGGCTGTTCGTGTACGGCGATCACACGCCGATCGTTCCCGGTCCGGACTCGCAGGCATTGCGCGTGATCCAGCGAATCCGCGATGAAGCACACCGCTTTGCGATCACCGGGCACCGCAAGCGCCGCGCACGGCGCCACAACGAATCCGTGCTGGAAACCATACCCGGCACTGGGTCCCGCCAAGCGGCGCGCGCTGCTGCGACACTTCGGCGGCATGCAGGGGCTGATGCGCGCCGGTGTCAATGACCTCGAAGCCGTCAGCGGAATCGGGACAACGCTGGCACGCACCCTTTATGATCATCTGCATCCCGGGGCGTAATGCCCCGCTAGTCCTGAAGCGATGATCTGGAATCTTCCGAACACGCTGACCTGGCTGCGGATCTTTGCGATTCCGCTGGTCGTGATCTTCTTCTATCTACCCTACAGCTGGGCGGACCCGGCGGCTGGCCTGCTGTTCGCGGTTGCCGGCATCACGGATTCGCTGGACGGATACCTCGCCCGGCGCATGGGTCAGACCTCGCGCCTCGGCGCCTTCCTCGATCCGGTGGCCGACAAGCTCATCGTGGCGGTGGCGCTGGTGCTGCTGGTGAGCAAGGAAATGCCACACATCATCGTGCCGGGCCTCGAAGGCATCGACGGTGGGCATGCGACCCTGCGCGAGGAATCGGTCAAGGTCATCCTCGTGTTGTGTTCCATCGTCATCATCGGCCGCGAGATCGCCATTTCGGCGCTGCGCGAATGGATGGCGGAGATCGGCCAGCGCGGCAAGGTCAAGGTGAGCCAGCTCGCCAAGTACAAGACCATCCTGCAGATCGTCGGCCTGTCCTGCATGTTGTTCCGCTGGAACCTGCCCATCCTGCCCGGCGTTTCGCTGCCGGTGTTCGAGATCGGCTTCGTGCTCACCATCGTCGCCGCGGCGCTCACGCTGATCTCCGCGGTGTCCTACCTGCGCGCGGCCTGGCCCGACATGCGCGGCCATTCATGACGAAGTCGGTATGCGTGTTCTGCGGCTCGGCGCCGGGCGTCCGGCCTAGCTACTCGGACGCGGCGCGCGAGCTGGGCGTGGCGCTGGCGCACCGTGGCATCACGCTGGTGTACGGGGGAGGGCGCCTCGGGCTCATGGGCATCGTCGCCGACGCGGTGCTGCAGGCCGGCGGACGCGTCATCGGCGTGATCCCGAGCATGCTCATCGAGCGCGAGCTGGCCCATCCGAACCTGACCCGCCAGCACGTGGTCGCCACCATGCACGAGCGCAAGACCCTCATGGCCGAGATGTCCGACGGGTTCGTGGGCCTGCCGGGGGGCATGGGGACTTTCGATGAACTGGTGGAAATCGTCACCTGGGCGCAGCTCGGCCTGCATGCCAAGCCCGTGATCCTGGCCAATATCGACAACTACTTCGCGCCCATGTACGCCATGCTCGACAACGCCGTGACCGAGGGGTTCGTCACACCCCTCAGCCGGGCTCGCTGGCGGAATGCGGAAACCGTGACGGCCGTAATGCAAATCCTTGCCGGAGAGGGAATTTCTTGACTTGCCGGCGCGCCGCCCTAGAATCTCCGCCCTCTCCAGGGCGCGGGAATAGCTCAGTTGGTAGAGCACGACCTTGCCAAGGTCGGGGTCGCGAGTTCGAGTCTCGTTTCCCGCTCCAATTCTTTGCGAGCTCGTCCGTTCGGACCGTGGCTAGGTGGCAGAATGGTTATGCAGCGGCCTGCAAAGCCGTCTATGCCGGTTCGATTCCGACCCTAGCCTCCATTCATGTCGCGCGTGACCAAATTGCGCATCCTGGCAGCCACACTCTTCAGCGTGTTGCTGGTCGCATGTGGTGGCCGTGGCAGCGATGCCCCGGATTCGTCCGGGGTCGCGGTGTTGATCCACAGCGCCGATCTGGAACACGTTTCCGCTGCGCGCCGAGTGCCGACGGCCGATTCCTGGTCGACGCGCAGGGCAAGCCGTTCTTCATGCAGGGTGATGCCGCCTGGTCGGTGCTCGCGCGCCTCCCGCGCGAGCAGATCATCGAATACCTGGACGATCGCGCGCACGCGGCTTCAACACCATCATCGTGAATCTCATCGAGCACGAGTTCACGGACAAGCCGCCCGACAACGGGTACGGCGAACCGCCATTTCTTACGCCCAACGATTTCTCGACGCCCAACGAACGTTACTTCGCGCACGCGGAATTCGCGATCGTCGAGGCGGAAAAGCGCGGCATGGTGGTGCTGCTCGCGCCGGCTTACTCGGTTACGACGGCGGCAGCCAGGGCTGGTACGAAGAGATGAAGACGCAGGACCTTTCGCAACTGCGCGGTTATGGACGGTTCGTCGCACAGCGTTTCGCGAACCGGCACAACATCATCTGGGTGTACGGCGGCGACTACGATCCGCCGAAGATGGATCTCACTGTGGCGGTTGCCGAAGGCGTGCGCGAATTCGACACCCGGTCCTTGTCGACGTATCACGGCGGCCGTGGTTCCACTGCGATGAGCCAGCACACGCCGCGCCCCACGTGGCTCACGCTCGACAATGTCTACACGCACAGCGACGACGTCGTGCCAGCGCTCTGGCCCAGCACGACGCGCGACCGGGCCATTCATTCTCATCGAGGCTGCGTACGATGCGCTGGGCGTCGATTCCAACGGCGTACGCCGCCAGGCCTACCAGGCCGTGTTCTCCGGCGCCTGCGGTCACCTGATCGGACACGACGGCATCTGGCGGTTTGCTCCCGGCTGGCGCGTGGCGATGGACTCGGGCGCAGCGCACACGCTGGTCCATCTGCCGGAACTGCTCGCGAGGGTGGGCTGGCCCGATCTGGTGCCCGATGCCGCGGGCACATTCGTCGTCGGGGGCAGCGATGTCGAGGCGATGGCCGCGGCCAGCTCGCGTTCCGCCGATCATCGCCGCGGTGTCGTGTACGTGCCCGAGCATCGCGCGGTCACCGTCGACCTCGGGGCACTCGCAGGTAAACACATCCAGGCGCACGTCTTCGATCCGACGACCGGCGTGTTACGGATCTGCCCGACGGGCCCTTGGGCCCCGACGGTCGACGGCAGATTGCTCCACCGCAAGGACTGGGTGGTCCGGACTGGGTCATCGTGCTCGAGAGCGGCGCCTGACACAGGGTTACAATGCGCGCCCATCTAACTCATGTCGAGAGCCCCGGTGGCGGAACTGGTAGACGCAACGGACTTAAAATCCGTCGGTCGCAAGGCCATGCCGGTTCGATTCCGGCCCGGGGCACCACCTCTCCCGATCGCATGCTGACCGTCTCCGGGCTGCACCTGTGGCGCGGCGATCGCCATGTGTTGCGCGGCGTGAGTTTTTCCGCCGGTCCCGGCCAGTGCGTGTTGCTCACCGGAAAAAATGGCGCCGGCAAGACCACGTTGCTGCGGGCCATCGCCGGCCTGCTCGATCCGGAGGAAGGGCAGGTGTCCTGGCGTGACGCGCCCGCACGTCAGTCGCGCGATGCCTTCCATGCGGAACTCGCCTACCTCGGGCACGAGCCGCCGTTGAAGGGCGATCTCTCGGCCCGCGAAAACCTGAAATTTTCGATCGGCATTCGTCGCGCCGTCACGCGCGAGGAAATCGACGGCGCATTGAAGCGCACCGGCGCGGAACCGTTCGCGGATCGCTCGGTGCGCATGTTGTCGGCCGGACAGCGACGTCGCGTCGCGCTGGCGGGGGTGTTGCTCAGCGGCGCGGTGTTGTGGCTGCTGGATGAACCGACCACCAATCTCGATGCGGATGGGCAACAACTGGTGGCCACGCTCATCGACGAACAGGTCGGGCGCGGCGGCATCGTCGTGGCGGCGGTACATCACGCGCTCCCGCTCGCCAACGGGAACTTTGTGGATCTAGTACTGGGTGAGGCATGAAGGCGGGGGCAGGCGAGGTCGCCCGGCTGGTCGTTGAGCGTGATCTGCGTCTCGCCTTTCGTAAACCCTCGCAACTTCTGCAGCCATTGCTGTTCTTCATGATCGTGGCGACGCTGTTTCCTCTGACATTAACCCCGGAATTGTCGCGACTGCGAGACGCTGCGCCGGGTGTCTTGTGGATCGGAGCATTGTTATCCTCGCTGCTGGCGCTCGAGTTCCTGTTTCGCGATGACGCGCAGGACGGGACGCTCGAGCAGTTCGCCTTGTCGGGCCAGTCGCTGACATGGATGTTGTTTGCGAAGACCTGCACGCATTGGCTGCTGAGCGGCCTGCCGCTGGCGCTGACCGCGCCGATCGCGGCCCTGGCCCTCGGGGTGCCTGTCGACGCCATCTGGAGCATGGTGGCTTCGCTGGCGCTCGGTGGTTTTGCGCTGAGCCTGCTGGGCGCGATTTCGGCCGGGCTCACGCTCGGCGCAAGACGTGGCGGAGTGTTGCTGTCGCTGCTGACGTTGCCGTTGTCGGTGCCCGTGCTGGTATTCGGCGCGGATGCGACGCAGCGGGCCATTGCGGGCGCTGCCATCGCGCCGCCGATGTACATGTTAGGCGCCATCGCGGTGCTGGGCGTGACACTGGCGCCGCTCGCGGCCGCCGCAGCGGTACGTATCGGATTGGAGTAGCGTTGAAGCCATGAACTGGACCTGGTTCCATCGACTCGGATCGCCGCCGCATGTGTACGGCTTCGCGGCGCGCTGGGCGCCGTGGTTCGGCGGGGCCGCCGCGCTCGCCATCGTTGTTGCGTTGTACGGCGGCCTGGTGCTCGCGCCGGAGGACTACCAGCAGAAGGATGCGTTCCGCATGGTGTACGTGCACGCGCCGTCCGCGTGGTTGTCGCTGATGGCGTACTCGACCATGGCCGTGGCGGCCGCCGTCGGGCTCATCTGGCGCATGAAGGTGGCCCACTCGGCAGCCGCCGCCTGCGCGCCCATTGGCGCCTGGTTCACCGTCGCCGCGCTCGGCACCGGAATGCTGTGGGGCAAGCCGATGTGGGGCACGTACTGGGTCTGGGATCCGCGCCTCACGTCCGAGTTGCTGCTGCTGTTCCTGTATTTCGGCTACATGGGGCTGCGCGCCGCCATCGAAGACCCGCAGAAGGCCGACAAGGCGAGTGCGGTGTTCGCCATCGTGGGCGTGGTCAACGTCCCCATCATCAAGTTCTCGGTGAACTGGTGGAATTCGTTGCACCAGGAAGCCACGGTCATGCGCATGGGCAAGCCCGCCATGAACGGCGACGATGCTCTGGCCGTTGATGCTCATGTTCGTCGGCTTCACGTTGTACTTTGCGGCGGTGGTACTCATCCGCCTGCGAGCCGAGCTGCTGCGCCGCGAGCGTGGCGCCAGCTGGGTGCGCGAGGTGCTGGCATGAGCGAGTTTTTCGCGATGGATGGATACGGCATTTACCTCTGGCCATCGTTCGCACTGGGAATCGGAGTGATCGTGCTCAACTGTGATCCTGGCGCTGCGTTCGCTGGCGGCCGCCAAACTCGAAGCGCGGCGCCGCCTGGAGATGAAGTTCATGATGCCGCGACACAAGCGCATGGCGCTGGTCGGCGGCATCGTGCTGGGCGTCGGTGTGGCAGCGTGGCTGGGCGCGCTCGCGTTCCAGGCCAACGTGAACTTGTTCTTCCAGCCCACGGATATTTCCGCGGGCAAGGCGAACGAGGGCGCTGTCGTGCGACTCGGCGGCATGGTGCAGAAGGGCAGCATCCAGCGCGCCGCCGGGTCACTCGACGTGAAATTCCTCGTGACCGATTTCAAGCACACCGTGCCGGTGACTTACTCGGGCGTCCTGCCCGACCTGTTCCGTGACGGGCAGGGCGTGGTGGCGCGCGGCCGCATGCAGAACGGCGTGTTCGTCGCGGACGAAATCCTCGCCAAGCACGATGAGAAATACATGCCGCCGCAAGTGGCCGAAGTCGCTCAAGAACAATCCACCGCCGCCAGATCCGCCGCCGTCCGGAACCTGAACATGATTCCCGAGCTCGGACAATTCGCCCTGGTACTCGCGCTGCTGCTCGCTGCCGCACAGGCGGTGTTCGGCCTGGTGGGGCGCGCATAGCGGCGATCCGCGCTGGATGGCGGCGGTGCGGCCCGCAGTCGCGGGGCAGTTCGTGCTGGTCAGTGCGGCCGTCGGCGTGTTGATTCACGCCTTCGTGAGCTTCGACTTTTCGGTGCTGTACGTCGCCAGCAATTCCAATTCGGCGCTGCCCACTTTCTATCGCGTGGCCGCGCATGTGGGGTGCGCACGAAGGTTCGCTGCTGCTGTGGGCCTGGATCCTGGTGCTGTGGACGCTGGCGGTCGCGGCGTTCAGCCGCAGCCTGCCGGCCGAGTTTCGCGAGCCGCGTCATGGGTGTGCTGGGCATCGTGAGTTTCGGATTCCTGCTGTTCACGCTGTACACCTCGAATCCCTTCGAACGCCTGCTGCCGGCGCCGGCCGACGGCCGCGACCTCAACCCGGTGCTGCAGGATCCGGCGCTCGCCATCCATCCGCCGATTCTCTATATGGGCTACGTGGGCTTCGCCGTGGCGTTCTGCGTTCGCCTGCGCCGCGATGCTGGAAGGCAAGCTCGACCAGACGTGGGCGCGCTGGACGAGGCCGTGGACCACGCTGGCCTGGTGTTTCCTTTCGGTCGGCATCGCGCTCGGCAGCTGGTGGGCTTACTACGAGCTCGGCTGGGGCGGCTACTGGTTCTGGGATCCGGTGGAGAACGCGTCGTTCATGCCCTGGCTGGTGGGCACCGCGCTGATCCATTCGCTGGCCGTCACGGAAAAGCGCGGCCTGTTCAAGAGCTGGACGCTGTTGCTGGCCATTCTCGCCTTCGCCTGAGTTTGTTAGGGACGTTCCTGGTGCGCTCGGGAGTGCTGGTGTCGGTGCATTCCTTCGCCGCCGATCCGGAACGCGGCATGTTCATCCTCGCGTTCCTGGTGATCATGATCGGCGGCGCGCTCACGCTGTACAGCTGGCGCGCGCCGCTGCTCAAGTCGCCGGCGGGATTCGAAGGCGACGGCGCGCGAAGCCTTCCTGCTCTACAACAACATCGCTGCTGGTGATCGCGGCGCTGGTCGTGTTCATCGGCACGCTGGCGCCGCTGGTCAACGATGCGCTCGGCATGCAGGCCGATTTCCGTCGGGCCCGGCTGGTTCACGCTGGTCGTTCCCGTTCCTGGCGCTGGCGCTGGTCGGTGCTGGTGTCCATCGGCATCCACTCCGCATGGAAACGCGGCCAGCTCGGCCGACAGCGACGGCGGCTGTGCATCGGCGCCGGCATCGCGCTGGTGCTCGGCGTCGGTGCTGGTACTGGTGCGTCTATGGTGCCGGCGACTGGCGCTCCATCCTCGGCATCGTGCTCGGCTCGCTGGATCATCGTCTCCTCGCTGTTCGATCCCATCGATCGCTTGCGGCGCAAGCTCACGCTGCCGCGCGCCATCGTCGGCATGACCATCGCGCACATGGGGCTCGGCGTCTGCGTCATCGCGGTCTCGACGGTGGAGGCCTACACCATCGAGCGCGACGTGGCGCTGGGGCCCGGCGAGACCGTGGCGTTGGGAAGCTATGCCTACCGCTTCGACAAGCTCGAGCCGGTCGAAGGACCTAACTACGACGGCGTGCGTGCCGAGATCACCGTGCTGCGTGACGGCTTGCCGGTGGCCGTGCTGCATCCGGAGAAGCGCACTACTGGGTGCAGCGATCGAGCATGACCGAGGCGGGAATCGACGACTCGCTGGAACATGGACCTGTTCGTGGCGCTGGGCGAGGACCTGGGCGCGGGCCGCTGGAGCATCCGCGCGCAGTTGCGGCCGCTCATCAACTACGTCTGGCTGGCGGCCGGCCTCATGGCGCTGGGCGGCGGGCTGCGCGGCCAGTGACCGTCGCTACCGTGCGCGTCGCGATGTCGCCGATGCCGCCGCCATTCCGGCCGACGGCTGCCGAGGCCATCTTGAACCGCTTCATCGTGCCAGTCGTGGTGTTTCTCGCGCTGGCCGGCGTGTTGTACGTGGGCGTGAAGCATTCGCCCGACAAGAGCACCATGGTCTCGGCGCTGTTGGGCAAGCCCGCGCCGGCATTCGAATTGCCGGTGCTCGGCGATGCGTCGCGCAAGTTCAGTTCGCGCGAGCTGGCGGGCAGGCCCTGGGTGCTGAACGTCTGGGGAACCTGGTGCGCCGAATGCCGCGTCGAACACGAGGCGTTGCTCGGCCATCGCGCGCCAGAACCGCGTGCCGCTCGTCGGCCTGAACTGGAGAGATGAGGATGCCGCGGCGCTCGAATGGCTGGCGCAGCTCGGCAATCCTTACACCGTCGTCGCGGTGGACCGCGAAGGCCGCACGGCCATCGACTTCGGCGTGTACGGCGCGCCCGAGACTTTTTCATCGACGCCGATGGGCTGGTGCAGTACCGGCACGTGGGCGCCATGACGCCGGAAATCTGGGAGCGCGAATTCCTATCGCGACTGCCGCAGCGGAGCAATGCCGTGAGCGCGCGGTCGCTTCCTGACGCGCAGTGCCTGGCGTTGCTGTGCTGTCGCGTTGTCGTGGCGCGCGTTCGCCGTGGACATCACCGTGCTGCCCAACGAAGCAACTGCAGCAGCGCTACGAGGCGCTGACGCACGAACTGCGCTGCATGCAGTGCCAGAACAACAGCATCGCGGATTCGCCGGTGGGACTGGCGTCCGACCTGCGGCGCGAGGTCAAGGAGATGCTGATCGCGGGCAAGAGCGACGACGAGATCCGGGCCTACATGGTGCAGCGATACGGCAACGTCATCCTGTTCACGCCGCCGCTGGCGCGCATCGACAGCCTGGGTGTGGATGTTGCCCGTGCTCGCGGTGTTCGCCGGCGCGATCATCGGAGTACGTCATCGTGCGCCGGCGCGTCGAAGCTGGTCGACACCGACGACAGCGTCGTCGAAGCCGGAAGAAGCCGACCCGATGATCCTCGCCTTCGTGCTCATCGCCGGGACTCTGGCCGCCGCCGCGGCGCTGTTGCTGCTGTGGCCGCTGCTGCGACGGCGCGCGGACGCGCGGCCGGCGGCGGCGATGGCCTCCATCGCGGTGCTGCTGGCGGTGTTGTTAGGTGGCGCCGGCCTGTACGCCGCGTTCAGCAATTACGCGTGGAACGACGCCTCCGCGGTGCGCGCGACACGCCGGCGGCGATGACCGCGCGACTCGCGAAGCGGCTGGCGCCAAGGGATCGGCAGCGTCGAAGACTGGCTGCAGCTCGGACGTTCCTACGGCGTGCTCGGCCAGTACCCGCTGGCGATGCGCGCCTTCCAGCGCGCCGACCAGCTGGCGAAGGGCAGAACGCCGAGGCCATCATGGGCATGGCCGAAGTCGCTGGTGCAGCAGGACGTGGAAGAGCTGCGCGGCCGCGCGGGGCGCATGTTCGAACGCGCGCTGGAGCTCGATCCGACATCGCGCCAGGCGCTGTTCTACAGCGCTTTCGCCGCCCTGGGGCGCGGCGAGCCGGCGCTGGCGCGCAGCGCTTCAAGCAGATGCTGGCACAGGAGCAGGACCCGACCGTGCGCGCGTTGCTCGAACGAGGGATCGCCAGTGCCAACGAGCAGGAAACGCGGCTGCCGGCGGCGCCGCAACGCCCGCGCCGCTGCGCCCGACGCAGCGCGAATCGCCGTGCACGTGACCCTGGCGCCCGGCGCTGGCCGCGCGAAGTGCCACCGGGCGCGACACTGTTCGTTGCGGCGCGCGATCCCAAGTCGCCCGGGCCGCCGTTCGCGGTGAAGCGCCTGGCGGCGCAGGTTCCCGGTGGACGTGGAGCTCACGGCTGCGGACGCCATGCTCGAGTCGCGCCGCATCAGCGCCGGCCAGCAACTCGAAGTCGTGGCGCGCGTGGCGCTCGGCGGCACTCCGACCGCCACCAGCGGCGACCCGTTCGGACAAGTTAGCTATCATGTCGGCAAGGACGGCAAGCTGAACATCGTCATCGACCGCCTGGCGCCTTGACGGGGACTACATGCAGGCCAAGCATTCGCTCGAGTTCGCGCGCGCGCCGGCGGTCTGGTCGATGTACCCGAAGATCATGGTGTCGCGGAAGCCGTCGCTGGTGGCGGACGGCGGCGGCGGTGCCGCGCATCGAGGCGCGCCTGACGCGAGGTCGCCATCGATCGCAAACATCTCGCGGCGTATGCGGATGTCTGTGGCGCGGCGGCGGGTCCGACGCTTGCCCATCGCCTATCCACACGTGCTCGCCATGCCGCTGCACCTGGCGATGCTCGGCGCCGAAGCATTTCCCGGTGAAGTTGTTCGGCCTGGTGCACGTGCAGAACCGCATCGCCATGCGCCAGCCGCTCTCGGCCGAGGAGCCCGCCGAGATCCGCGCCTGGATCGAGGGTCATCGCGACACCGAGCGCGGCCAGGAATTCGATCTGCACACCGAATACGTGGTGGCCGGCGAGGCGCTGTGGGACGAGACCTGCACGTTCCTCGCGCGCAAGCGCGCCGCCAGCGGGCGCCGTCAAGCCCTCCGCGTCGCGCGCCGTGCGAAGGCGCGCCGGATGCGGTGGCGATGAAGTCGAGCAGCTTTCGTGCGCCGGCCGGACTCGGACGCCGCTACGGTTTCATTTCCGGCGACGTGAATCCGATCCACATGAGCGATCTCACGGCGCGCGCCTTCGGCTTTCCGCGCGCCATCGCCCATGGCATGTGGTCGCTGGGCCGGCTGGCATCGGATTTCGAAGCCGAGCAGTTCAACGGCGGCTGCGAGCTGTCCGTGAGCTTCAAACTACCCATCTACATGCCGTCCTGGCTGATGCTGCAGCGCTGGCCGATCGAAAACGGCTCGGGATTCGCGCTGCGCGACGGGCAGGGCGAAAAGCCGCATCTGACCGGAACCCTGAAGTCGTTGCGGTGAGCGCCGGCGCGCCCGCAGTCCCGGCGAGCCGGGAAGAGCGGCGCGCATTGCTGGCCGCGGCCGCCGCCTGCTTCTGCCTGCTCGGCGGCTACTACATGCTGCGCCCGATCCGCGAGGCATTGGCGCTCGAGGTCGGCGTCAGCAACAACTTCCTGCATGTTCACGGTGGTGTTCGCGGTCGTCCGCGGCGCTGCTGCCCGCCGTACTGGTGGCTGGTGCGGACGCATGCCCGCGCACGCGCGCTGCTGTGGATCGTCAATATCGCTGTTCGCCGCGCTGTTCGTCGCGCTGGCGCTCGGGCTCGATGGCCTGGCCGCGCGATCGCACGCTGGCGTTCGTGTACTTCGTCGCGCTCACGTCGTTCGAACCTGCTGCTGATCGCGGTGTTCTGGAGCGCCATGTCCGACGTGTGGCGTCCGGAACTCGCCAAGCGCTTCTATGGCTACGTGGCCGCCGGCGGCAGCGCCGGCGCCATCGTCGGGAATCTCGCTGGTGCGCGGCCTGGTCGTGGACGTGGGGCTGCCGCCGCTCATCATCTGCGCGTGCGTCTTCATCGTGATGTCCGCCGCGCTGGTGAGCCTCTCGCGCGCCGAGCTGCGGCGTGCACCGGAAGGACGATCGCGTACCCGACGGTGCAATCCCGGTGGGCGGCCGCGCCTTCGATGACCTGAAGCGCCTGGCCACCACGCCCTATCTGCTCGGCATCGCCGGCATCATCATCATCGGGCAGACCATCGGCGCGTTCATGTACAACGAGCAGGGCAAGTACATCGCCTCGCTCTATGCCACGGAAGTCGAACGCGCCGCGATGTTCGCGAATCTCGAGATCGCGGTGAACCTGCTGTCACTGTTGTTCCAGGCGGTGGTGGTGACCTGGCTCACGCGTCGCGGCAGCGTGGCGTTGAGCCTGTCGGCGATGCCGGCGCTGATCGGCGCCAGCTTCGTGGTGCTGGCGCTCATCCCGACCGGCGCCGTGTTGCTCATCACCCAGGTCATCCGGCGCGCCGCCGACTACGGCCTCGGCAAGCCGCCGCGCGAAATGCTGTTCACCGTGCTGAATCCCGGAGAGCAAGTTCAAGAGCAAGAGCCTGATCGACACCGTCCTGCAACGTGGCGCGGACACCGGCGGCCAGTGGGTATACAAGCTGGTGGAAGGTGCCGGGGTCGCCGGCATGTCCTGGCTCTGCGTCGGACTGTGCGTGGCACTGCTCGCCGCCACGCGCACGCTGGGCCGCGCCTTTGAAACGCGGCGGCAGGTGCCGGTCACACCCGCGAGCGCGAGCATGAATTCGACCGCCACGGAAGGCGCACTGCCGGCACAACGCATCGACGCGGCCGGGCGACCGCACGTCGACCTGCGCGCCATCCTGCAGCTCGCGGCGCCGCTCATGGCCACGAATGCCGTGCAGGCGCTGCTGAATCTCACCGACCTGTGGTTCATCGGCCGGCTCTCGACCGACGCCGTCGCGGCCATGGGCGCTATCTACTGGATCCTGACCTGCGCGGTGCTGCTGTTCGGCGGCGTGGGACTGGCGGTGCAGACCTTCGTGGCGCAGGCCTTCGGCGGCCGCCGGCTAGGCGCATGCATCGCGCGCGCTGTGGAACGCATTGTGGGCCACGCTGGCGATGGCGCCGTTGTTCCTGGCGCTGGCGTTCGCGGGTCCCTGGCTGCTGCATCCCTTCGGTCTCGACGCCGCATGTCGAGGCGCTGGCGCTGGAGTACTGGGCGCCGCGCATGGGTGGCGCCTTCGTGGGCTCCATGGCCTGGGCCGCGATGGGCTTCTTCAATGGCATCTCCGCGGTGCGCTACACCATGGCGGTGGTCGTGGTGACGACCGTAACCAACGCCATCGCGAACCAGGTCTTCATGTTCGAGTTCGGCATGGGCATGAAGGGCTCCGCCTGGGGCACCAACGTCGCGCAGCTCATCGGCGTGTGCCTTGCCATGTGGCTGTTCCTGCGCGGCGACATCGGGCGGCGTTATCGCTCGGCACTCACCTGGCGGCCGAGCCTGCGCATGATTCGCGCGCAGCTCAAAGTCGGCATGCCGATCGGCGTGATGTACGGCGCGGACGTGCTCGGACTGGCGCTGTCGCAGATGATGATCGCGCAGACCAGCGCCATCGGCGCCGCGGCCACGCAGATCGTGATGGCGCTGACCTCGATGGCCTACATGCCGACCATCGGCATCGCGCTGAGCTGGCACCACGCTGGTGGGGCAGTCCATCGGTGCGGGCAGCCGCGACTGGGCCAACAGGCTCGGCAATCGCGTGATCGTGCTGTGCGCGGCACTCATGGCGTTCGTTGCCGTCATGCTGCTGATCGTGTCGGGCCGTGGGTGGTGCCGTTGTTCGTGAGCAGCGGTGGCGCCGACGCCGAAAGCGTCATCGCGCTGGGACTGGTGCTGCTGTGGCCCGCCGCGGCGTACCAGATCTTCGACGGCCTGTACTGCGGCGCGGGCTTCTGCCTGCGCGGCGCGGGCGATACGCGGGTGCCGGCGGCCACCGCGCTGGTGTTGTCGTGGTTCTTCTTCGTGCCGCTGGCGCACACGCTCATCTTCGCGCCCGGCGAGGGCTGGATCGACGGCCTGCCGCAATTCGGCCTCGGCGCGCGCGGCGGCTGGATTGCGCTGATGGCCTACGTGATCTTGTTAGGCTCGAGCATGTTCTGGCGCTGGCGCCATGGCGCATGGCGCCGGATCAGTTTGTGAGCTTGGCTGATCGACTGGCAAGCGGCGGCATGCTTATCATCGGATCATGACGGTACTGCAATACAAGGTCGAGTCGGGCATCGCCTGGCTCACCATGAACAACCCGCCACTGAACGCGTTGTCGCATGCGCTGCGGCAGGCATTGCTTGCCGCGCTGGATCGTGCGCTCGCCGACGCCCAGGGTGCGCGTCATCGTGGTCGCCGGCAACGAACGCGCCTTCTCGAGCGGGGCGGACATCAAGGAATTCGCCGACGGAACGTTCTACGCCGACCCGTTTCTGCCGGCGCTCGTCGATGCCTTCGAGGCGGCGTCCAAGCCCGTCATCGCCGCCATCAGCGGCGCGTGCATGGGCGGCGGCCTGGAACTCGCGCTCGGCTGTCACTATCGCGTGGCGCGCGCCGACGCGAAGATCGCGTTTCCCGAGGTGAAGCTGGGCCTGATCCCCGGCGCGCAGGGCACGCAGCGCCTGCCGCGCCTGGTGGGACTCGAAGCGGCGCTGAACCTCATCGTCTCCGGCGCGACGGTCCCGGCCGCGACGCTCGCGGGCACGCCGCTGTTCGACGCCGTGACGAATGATTCACTGGCGCGAGGCCGCCGCGCGAATTTGCGCGCAAGCTGGGGAAGCAGGGATATCCCGTGCGGCGCGTGCGCGATCTCGCCGTCAAACATCCGCAGGCCGAGGCATTCCTGCAATTCGCGAAGACCAGCGTCAGCGCGGTATCACGTGGCCTCGCCGCGCCCGGCCGCGCGTTCGAGGCCGTGGCGGCGTCGGTGTCGCAGTCGTTCGCCGACGGCATCGCCACCGAGCGGAAGATATTCGGCGAGCTCATGGCGAGTCCGGAATCCCAGGCGCTGCGGCATGCGTTCTTCGCCGAGCGCGCCGCCGGCAAGGTTCCCGGCCTCACCGACAAGACTCCCCAACGAAAGATCGAACGAGTCGCGGTGGTTGGCGCGGGCACGATGGGAGGCGGCATCGCGATGAGCTTTGCGAATGCCGGCCTGCCAGTGACGCTGCTGGAAGCCAGGCAGGAAGCGCTGGATCGCGGCATCGCCGGTGTCCGCAAGTTCTACGAAGGCGCCGTCGCCAAGGGCAAGCTCAAGGCGGACGAAGCGCGCCGCCGCGCCGAACTCATCACGCCATCGCTCGACTACGGCGCCGCCGCGAAGGCCGACCTCATCATCGAAGCCGTGTTCGAGGACATCGCGGTCAAGAAGGCCGTGTTCCGCGAGCTCGATCGCGTTGCGAAGCGCGGCGCCATTCTCGCCACCAACACATCGACGCTGGACGTCGACGCCATTGCCGCGATTCACGCAAGCGTCCCGGGGATGTGCTCGGTCTGCATTTTTTCAGTCCGGCGAATGTGATGCGGCTGCTGGAAGTGGTGCGTGCCAGGAAGACGCGTCCCGACGTGCTCGCCACTGCCATGTCGCTGGCGCGACGCATCGGCAAGACCGCGGTGGTGTCGGGCGTGTGCGATGGCTTCATTGGCAATCGCATGCTCGATCCCTATGCACAGCAGGCGCTGCTGATGCTGGAGGAGGGCGCCTCACCACAGCAGGTGGACAAGGCCATCGAGGGCTTCGGCTTCGCGATGGGCCCGTTTCGCATGTCCGACCTGGCCGGCAATGACATCAGCTGGCACATCCGCAAGCGCCACTACGCCGAGCATCCGAAGATGCGCCACATGCGCATTGCCGATCGCATCTGCGAACTCGGCCGCTTCGGTCAGAAATCCGGTCTTGGCTGGTATCGCTACGAGCCGGGCAAGCGCGACGCCATTCCCGATCCCGTGGTGGACGCAATCATCGACGAGGAACGCAAGGCGCTCGGGATGAAGGTGCGCCGCCTGCCCGACGCGGAGATCGTCGAGCGGCTGCTGTATGCGCTGGTCAACGAAGGCGCGAAGATTCTCGAAGAGGGTATCGCGCTGCGCGCCTCCGACATCGACGTGGTCTATCTCACCGGTTATGGCTTCCCGTTGCAGCGCGGCGGACCGATGTTCCATGCGAGCCAGGTCGGACTGGGACAGGTCCTGCGGCGCATGAAGCAATTTGCGGCCAACGAACACGCCGACCCTGCGTCCTGGAAACCGGCAAAGCTGCTGTCGCGTCTCGCGGCCGCGGGACGCAGCTTCGACGATTCCGCTCCGGCCGCCCTGCGAAGTCGAAGCGCGCCAAGCCGGCCCCAAGACGCCGCAGCCGCAGGGCATTGGGGGAAAACGCCGTGGTTGACGCCGTCATCGTTTCCACCGCGCGCACAGCGCTTGCCAAGTCCTGGCGCGGCGCCTTCAACCTCACCCATGGCGCAACGCTGGGCGGTCACGTGGTGCGTGCCGCGATGGAGCGGGCGAAACTCGATCCGGCATCCGTCGAAGACGTGCTCATGGGCTGCGCCAATCCCGAAGGTGCCACGGGCTTCAACATCGCGCGCCAGATCGCGCTGCGCGCCGGTTGCCCGGTGACTACCTCGGGCATGACCGTGAATCGCTACTGTTCCTCGGGCCTGCAGACCATCGCCATCGCCGCGCAACGCATCGCGACCGGCGAAGGCGACATCTACGTGGCCGGCGGCGTGGAGTCGATCTCCTGCGTGCAGAACGATCGCATGAACCTGTTCATGGCGAAAGAAGCCTGGCTCGAAGAGCACAAGCCCGCCATCTACTGGAACATGCTGCAGACGGCCGAAAACGTCGCGCGGCGCTACCGGATTCCACGCGAGGACCAGGACCGCTACGGAGTCCAGAGCCAGCAACGCGCCGCCGCGGCGCTGGCCGCGGGCCGGTTCGAGGCGGAGATCGCGCCCATCGATGTCGTCATGGGTGCGGCGGATCGCGACAGCGGTCGCCTGCTGACGAAGTCCGTGACGGTTACCGCGGACGAGGGCATTCGCGCCGACACCAACTACGAAGCGGTGGCGCGGATTCGCTCGGCGACACCGGGCGGTGTCATCGCCGCCGGTAATGCCAGCCAGTTCTCCGACGGCGCCTCCGCCTGCGTGGTCATGAGCGCGGGCCGCGCCGGGAAGCTCGGCCTCGCGCCGCTCGGGATCTTTCGCGGCTTTGCGGTGGCCGGGTGCGAGCCCGACGAAATGGGCATCGGTCCGGTGTTCGCGATTCCGAAGCTGCTGGAACGCACCGGCAAGACCATCGACGACATCGACCTGTGGGAGCTCAACGAGGCATTTGCGGTGCAGGTCATCTATTGCCGCGACAAACTCGGCATCCCCGACGACCGGCTCAACGTGAATGGTGGCGCCATCGCGCTGGGACATCCGTACGGCATGACCGGCTCACGGCTCGTCGGGCACGCGCTCATCGAGGGAAAGCGTCGCGGTGCCAGGCTCGTGGTGGTAACCATGTGTATCGGCGGCGGCATGGGTGCTGCCGGCCTGTTCGAGGTGGTCTAGACCATCCCGCCCTCCGGAGGCTGCATGTTGAAGAATGTCATTGCGTTGGTCATCGCCCTTGCCCTGGGTGCGCTGGGGTATTCGTGGTGGGTCAACAAGGATGCGGAGGAGAGTCCGCTCAATGTCATGGTCACGCAGATGCGCACGCGCGCCATCATCGAACACGAACGCCAGGTCACCGTCTGGTACAAGGCCTGCCCCGAGGTCAAGGGCATCAATCCACAGGTCATGGTCATCTGGCCCGCCAAGCTCAATTACGAGCTGGACCTGGCGGCGACCAAGCTGTCCCTGAGCGCCGACGGAGTGTTGCGCGCCGATACGCCGCCGATCCGTGGCGACGATCCGTCGGTGCCCTCGGAGGTGGGCGAATACCTTGCGCAGACCTCGTTCTGGACGCTCGACAGCGAGCAGGCCATCGTCATTCGGGAGATGCAGAAGGCGACACCATTGGCGCGTCATCTGACGGCATATTTTCTTCGAAATGACGTGGGGTTGAGCGCACAGTTCAAAGAAGAACTGGAAGCTTATCTGCGGGGCATTGCCGGTGCCCTGGAGCTGCCCGTCACTCGCATCGAAATCAACATTCCGCACGAGGACGTGAAAATTCCCGCGCGTCCCGACCTGAGCCTGTGTGAAGGCTCCATCGCGCTCGCGAATGGCTTTGGCTTCGCACGGCGCCAGGAGGATGGCTCGGTCATCGGTATCTATCCGCGCAACAAGAGCAACGCCCCGGAAAAACCGCCGGCTGCAACGCCAACTCCGTAAACCATTTGCGAACGCGCCAGCTATGATCGGCGCCAAACCATTCGTCCCACTCAACGGAGATCCGTATATGGAAGCTGTGGATGTGCGTGGCCGGTTTGTCTGGCACCAGTTGATGACGCGCGATGTGCCCGGCACACGGAAGTTCTATTCGAAGCTGGTCGGCTGGAAGACCATGCCGTGGCCCCTCGATCCCGCCTACACCGTGTGTCACGCGGATGCGGGGCCGGTGGCGGGCATCATGCGAATTCCCGCCGAAATGCCTGCCGATATTCCCTCGCATTGGCTGCAATACATCGGCACCCGCGATGTCGATGGCACCGCGGACGCCGCGGTCCGCGCCGGCGGCTCGGTGATGAAGGCGCCTTCAGACATGCAGGGCGCCGGTCGTTACGCCGTGCTCAAGGATCCGCAGGGCGCGATGTTCGCCATCATCGACCCGGAGAATGCGCGGCCGGAAGTTGCGGGTCCGCCCGCGCTCGGTACTTTTTCCTGGCACGAGCTCGGCGACTACCGACAACGAAGCCGCCTTCGCGTTCTACAGTGCGTTGTTCGGCTGGGACGCCATGCAGCGCATGGATATGGGTCCGGCCGGTGTCTACCTGATCTTCGGTCAGAGGGGTGTGCAGCGCGGGGGAATCTATATCAAGCCCGCCGCCTGGCAGGCGCCGCCGAACTGGCTGCCGTACGCGGGTGTGGCAAGTGCCGACAAGGGATTCGCCCTCGCGACCGCGAGTGGCGCGACCGAGTTGGTGGCGCCCATGGATGTACCCGGCGGCGGCCGAATCGCGAGCATCACGGACCCGTCCGGCGCGAACTTCGCCATCTTTTCGATGGCGGCGGTCGCTGCGCCCAAGGCGGCGACGCCGGCGAGCGCAGCGGCAAAACCCAAGCCCAAAGCCAAGGCTGCCAAACCGAAGGCCAAAGCAAGCGAGGGAAGGCGAAAGCCAAAGCCAAGGCGAAGGCAAAGCCCAAGGCAAAAGCGAAGCCGGCGAAGAAACCTGCCGCGAAAAAGAAGGTCGTAAAGAAGGCGGCAAAGAAGAGGTGGCGAAGAAGGCCAGCCGGAAACCCGCGAAGAAGAAGTCGAAGTCGAGCCGGAGGAAGAAGTGACACGACGTCGTGACGTCATCAAGGCAGGATTGGCATTGGCCGGAGCCAGCTCACTCACGTGGGCGGCCGAGAAATCCAAGGACGACGTGAAGCCGCCGCCGCAGGCGCCGCTGGCGACCAAGGCGGTGCCATCCACCGGCGAACGGCTGGCGGTGATTGGTGTCGGTACAAACAACTACAGTCCGACCACCGCCGAGGAACGCGACTCACGCCGCAAGGTGCTGGCGGGCCTCACGGCCGCCGGCGCCTCGGTGATCGACACTGCGCCGGCGTATCGGCAATCGGAAGAGGTGATCGGCGAATTGCTGGCCGACATCGGCAATCGCAAGCAGGCCTTCATCGCCACCAAGGTCACGGCCGACAACGGCAACCTGGCGCAGGGCGTGGCGATGATCGAGGAATCGAAACGTCGCCTGAAGACCAACGTGCTCGATCTCGTGCAGATTCACAGTTTGAATGGCGTCGATGTGTTGTTCCCACACCTGTTCGAACTGAAGAAGAAGGGACAGATCCGTTACGTCGGGATCACCACCTCGAGCGGCACCCAGCACGCCGCCATGACCGACTTGATCAACTCGCAACCGATCGACTTCGTGCAGGTGGATTACTCACTCGCGAATCGCGACGCCGCCGACAACGTGTTGCCGGCCGCGCTGGCAAAACGCGTGGCGGTGCTGATCAATCTGCCATTCGGTGGCCGCCGACCGGAGAACAGCCTGTTTTCACGCGTGAGGGGCGCTGACCTTCCCGACTGGGCCGGGGAGATCAACGCGCACAGCTGGGGACAGATCTTCCTGAAGTACGTGGTTTCGCATCCCGCCGTGACTGCGGCCATTCCGGGCATGACCAGGCTCGAGCATCTCGAGGACAACCTGGCTGCCGGACGCGGGCGCCTGCCGGATGCGTCGATGCGCGCGCGCATGGAGAAGTACTGGGATCAGCGATTCGACGCCTGAGGCCGCGTAAAACAAGAACGCCCGCGCGGGGTTCACCTGCGCGGGCGTTTTTCGTTTCTGCTCCGGCGAATTACTTGCCGACAGCGTAGGCGAGGGCGCCGGTCATGAGATTGATCATGTACGGCTCGCTCCACGACTCATTGCTGTGACCGAGTGCGCTGTAGAACACGCGACCGCCGCCGAAATCGTGGCACCACACCAGCGGATTCGGATTCACGTCCGCCTCGCCCTCACCGATGGACTTCGGATCGATGGTGACCAGCACGCGCACGGTCGGATCGAAATCCTTGTAGTAGTACCACTCGTCGTTGCGCTCGAGCGACTTGGGTAGTTTGGCCGTGGCAGGATGTTTGGCGTCGACCACGGTGACCACGCCCTTCGGCGTACCCTTTGGATGGCGCTCGAAGTAGCCGCCGATCATCTGGCCGTACCAGCCCCAGCCGTAATGCGAGTCGGACGCCGCGTGCAGGCCGATGACGCCTTTGCCCGACTTGAGGAAACTCTGCAGCGCGTCGCGCTTCGCTCCGGTGAACCATTCGGACTCGGGCTTCTTCGGATCGGTGGAATTGCTCACCAGCACCAGCGCCTTGTACTTGGCGAGGTTCTCGGTGGTGAAGACTTCCGGATCCTCGCTGGTATCGATGACATAGCCAGCCTTCTCGCCCAGCGCCTTGATCGACGCGACTGCGGCGGGAATGGATTCGTGGCGGTAACCGGTGCTGCCCGAGTACACCAGCACGCGGGCCTTGTCCTTGGCGAACGCGGGCGAGGTCAGCGTGACGGCAAGTGCGGCGGTAAACAATCCGATCGACAGTCGGCGTGAAAACATGGAGACCCCTTCGTTGGAAATCTAGTTCGCCGCCGGCAGCGGCATCCCGCGAGTCTTCGTGCGCATCCGCAGCACACGATGATTGGCAGTGATGAACAGAGTCGCGCCGTCTTCGCCAAACGCGACATTGGCGGTCGGCACGCCGGTAAGGATGCGGCCGAGGAGGGTGCCGTCGGGTGTGTAGATCAACACACCACCCGGCCCCGTTGCGAACACGTTGCCGTTCACGTCCACCTTCATGCCATCGGGTACGCCATCGCCTTCCTGGTGCAGCCTGGTCGCATCGGCGAACACGCGGCCCGCGCCCAGGCTTCCGTCTGCGTTTACCGGGTAGGCCTTCCATATCGCCAGGGTCTTCTGCGAGTTGGCGACATAGAGCGTCTTGTAGTCAGGTGCGAACGCCAGTCCATTCGGCGCTTCAAGTTCCTTCGTGAGCAAGGTGATCTTGCCGTCGGTGGAGACGCGGTAGACCCCCTGGAATGGCAGTTCCTTGGTGGGATCCTTGAACGTGCCGGGCAAACCGTACGGCGGATCGGTGAAATACAGCGCGCCCTTGTCGTCGAACACCAGGTCGTTCGGGCTGTTGAGGCGCTTTCCTTCGAACTGTGTGGCCAGGGGCACCATCGTGCCATCGGCTTCACGGCGCGAAACACGGCGATCGCCGTGCTGGCAAAGCGTCAGGCGGCCCTGCAGGTCAAGAGTGAGGCCGTTGGATCCGGGCTCCTTGCCGGTGAAAGGCGCAGCGCCGGTGTAGCCGCTTTGCTCGAGGAACTTGGAAACGCCCTTGTCCGCGCTCCATTGCATGACGACGTTGCGCGGGATGTCGGAGAACAGCAGCGTCTTGCGTTTCGCCTCCCAGAGCGGCCCCTCGGACCAGAGCAGATCGTCGGCGATTTTCTCGATCTTCGTGTCCGGCGCGATCAGCGCATCGAAGCGCGGGTCGAGCGACTCCAGACTCCCGTACGGCGTGTCCGCGGCGTGAACATTCAAGGCGAATCCTCCCCCCAGCAAGACCGCCGCGAGTGTCGCGCACGTTTTCATCCGGACCCCCACGGTTTTCGATGCACATGATTGTGCATGCGGCGGCACGGAAAGGGTAATGGGACGTCAATCGCCTGCTCGTCGCCCGGGCTACTGACGCTCGAAGTTGGCGGGCGTTTCAGCGGGAACCGGTCGTCGCAGGGGCGGCTCCGTGCCCCGTAAGACAACGCGATGCAGCGCGGTAGTTCGCGAGAGCGGCTGCCGGAATTGGTCCGAGTGGAATATCTGCGCCCGCCGATACGTCACGTCAGCCTGCCTCGGTAGTTTGTCGCCAGACTCGAACACCGCAGGGAGCACCCATGAAATCGCTTCGCTACGCACTCTGTGCGCTGGTCTTCACGTGTGCTGCGCAGGCGCGGCCCATCGTCATCGAGGAATCGCCACGCTCCCACCCCCGCCGGATTCGTCGTGGCAGAAGCTTGGCCGTTTCGGGGTTGCCATCGATGGTGACTGGGCACTGGTCTCCGGCGAGCGCGTCGTCGAGGATCCGTTCGAAGAAAGTGGCCAGCGACTCGAGGGTGCCGCCTTCCTGTATCGGCGCTCGGGCACGAGCTGGACTTACAGCGGCCAACTCGGTCCAGTGGCAACGATCGGCGAGTTGACCTTTCCGGGCCTCGCGATGAAGGGCGGCGTCGCCATGACACTCATGGGCGGCGCGAAGATCTTCGAGCGTACCGATACGACGTGGACGCAGGCGCCGCTCGCAACCGACGTCGGCGGCCTCAACGGCCCTGATATTGAGATCGACGGCGGGCGCATATTGGTCCAGACCACCCACTGCCACTACGACAGCGTGGTGTTGCGCAAGAGCGGCGGAACATGGGTTGTCGAGGGCGAACTTCACGGACATGCAGCTGACTGTTTCGAGATCGTGCCGCCTGTCATGCAGGATCTCCAGGGCGCGCGCGCCGCCGTGTTCAACCCGCCCGGCGACGACGAGACGTTGCCGGAGCGAGTGCGCCAATATCGCCTCGACGGCAGCGTCTGGAGCGAATACGGCGGGGTTTCCAACGGCAGCGTCGGCAACATACTCGGCCCCCCCGTGGCATTGGCAGGCCCGTACCTGGCCATCGCCGGAAACCGCGAGCGCGGCACCGGTGTGGTCTACGAAGTCAACGGGTCGCCTGGCGGCTGGGCCTACTACGGACTTCAGCCAGTAGATAGTTTCCTCGAACCCGATCCGTGGAGCACTGTGGCGATCGAACGCGTCGGAACGATGTTTGCGCAGCGCAATTACAGCTTCGACCGCAAGGCCTATGTCGTCAATGTGTTCCGCGTCAACGACGACGAAGTCCGCAGTTCGACACAGGTCGCGTCGCTGCAGGCGAAGCAGGGCGGCTCACTCGGCGGCCGCCTGGACACCAGCGGCAACCGCATCATCGTGAGCGGCTGGGGGCCCGCGCATGGCACGATTTTCACCGTCGGCGACAACAAGGTGCGCGTTTTCGAGATGCCTGCCAGCTTCGACCAGCCGCCTGTACAGGTACACGATTTCGAAACTCCGTCCGCCGGTGCCGTCTGGCAGCGCGCGCCGGGCACGTCGTTCGGCATCGTGAAAGTCGCGGGTACGGGTGTCTACCGCCAGCCCAGCACCGCAGGCGACGCCAGCTCCTGGTTGCCAGACAGCACGGCTCGCAATCAGGCCATCCAGGCCGAAGTGATCATCCGCGCCGTTGACGGCGCCGATCGATGGGGCGGGCTCATGACGCGCCGTCTCGACGATTCCAACTACTACTATGTGACCTTGCGCACGTCGGGGTCTGTGCAACTGAAGAAATTGGTGAGCGGAGTGGTGACCACGCTGGCGAGCGCGTCTACCAACGTCGTCATCGGCAGAAAGTATCGCCTGCGCCTCGAATCCATCGGCACCAGGCACCGTGTGTACATCAACGACGTTCTCACGCTCAACGCGTACGACGCCGCGCTAACCGAGGGCACCGCGGGAGTCACGATGTATAAGGCATACACGGACTACGACAATGTGATCGTGACCCCGAACCCGTTCACGACGATTTATGCGCAGACCTTTTCGACCAGCAATCCCGGTGCGTGGCGGATCCCGGAGGGCACCTGGCAATCGAGCGGTGGCGTGTTCCACCAGACGTATAACGGTGGCTACGCGCGAACCAACATCGGCGCGTTGACCGACGACCAGGTCGTACAGGCCCGCATCCGGCCGTTGAGTTTCGTTGAGCCCGACAATTGGGTCGGCCTGACGGCGCGCTACCAGGACGAGCGCAACCACCTGTATGTGAGCCTGCGCGGACGCGGGGTGATCTCACTGTGGCGCCGTACCAATAATGTGATCCAGCAGCTCGCGACCGCGCCGTTCACGGTAACTCCGGGCACGTGGTACCGGGTGCGCGTGGAAATCGTGAACAACCTTACGCGCGTGTTCGTGGACGATCAGCTGCGACTGTCGACGAATGCCGATCCGGGGCCGGCGACTCCATTCGTTGACTGGAGCCGGGGCTCGGTGGGGCTGGTCACGTACAGGGCGACGGCGGACTTCGACAGCTTCCTCGCGTACCAGCCGTAACGAGGCGCGATCACAAGGGTAATAGCTGGCGTTTCCGGCTAGGCTACCTGGGCCGTCCGTGGCGCGACTATGCGCGCGTGACTTCCAAAGCGGAATGAGGGCCATGTCCATGCGCCACGCGTTTGTGTCGATTGCCATCCTGTGCTCGGGCGTGACTCATGCACAGGACGTGGTTCCCGAGGACGCCGAGGCGCGCGAAGGGCGGCTGGAGCCATCGCGCGAGTTCACCAGCGCCGACAAATGGTTCAAGGCCAGCGTTCCCGCAAAGCCTGGCGAAGTGCGCAAGACGGGCAATTCGTACCTCGTCACGCTCGACATTGGCGGTGAGTCGCCCATTGTCTGCGAGGTGACTCCCGGCGGAATCAAACTGGCGGACGCGCTGCGCCGCGGCTTCGACACGTGGTTAAAGGAGAGCGGAAGCGGCCAGGGACAGGCGGCCGTAATCGAAGCGACCGATGCGGGCGCGCTCGGCGATGTTCCCTTTCATGGCAATTCGCTGGCGGCACGGCCCCGGTGCATTGAAGCAGCTGGTGTTCAACAAGCTGGGCCACGGCGTCTACTGCTCGCACCGGGGCGTGGGCTACGTGAAGACATTCGAAACGGTCACTCGCTCGCTGGCTGAATCCTTCAAAGCGCGTGCCGCAGAGACCCGCCGCATTTCATTGAAATCAAGACTGCCAGCGTTCTCGGCATCAAGCTGGGGGTCGCGGTTTCCACGCTGCAGCGAGAAGCCAGTGTCGGCGTCGTGGCCAAGCAGACCACCGCGTTGCTGATGCCCGTCCCGGGAGGGTTTCACGCACACGACGCCGATAACGTGACGCAACTGCGGTCAGATGGCCACGCTGGTGAAAGCCGCACACATCATCCTGCGAGACGGTGTGCCCGCCGTAAGTATCGAACTGAAGCTGCGCGACAGTCAGTGGCAAATCGAAGGTGAACTGGAAGGCCAGAAGCTGAGCGCAACATTGCCCGTGGGTTCGAAACCGGGGAACTGGGTGGAGCAGGCTCGAGCGATGCGCAAGATCCTTGCCCGGGAAAATCCCATCGGGGCTGAGCACACGCTGCCGATGTGGACGCCGTCCCGACCGGCGGAACTCGTCGACATGCATACCAAGGTGCTGGCGAAAACGAGTGACGATGAATTCGCGGCGCAGATAACGGTGCCCAGGTTCGAATCGAATGTCGTGCTGGACCGGGCGACCGGGCATGCCGACCAGCGCCGAGATACCGCGAGGGGAGCAAACCATTCACATGGAGCGGGTCCATGTCCGCGGGAGTCTTTGAAGCGGCCCATCGCTGTCCGTCTATTGACTTACCATAATATACATTATGCGTAGTACGAGGTTTTCTGCGGGTTGCTTGGCGATCCTGTCATCCGGGGAACCATTGCTGCCCTGACTCGCTACAGAATCGCAGGAGCCACGTTGTGGCCCGCGCATCGCAAGGACTCTGATGTCTATGCACTCTCGCCGCTTGGCCGTTCTGGCGACTCTCGTCGCGCTGCAGGCGCACTCAGTCCTCGCTGACGAATACAATCCGGTTCGACATGAGCCGTCGCAGCAGGACGCGAGCGACCAGCCTCGACCTGATCGTCAAACTACGCAGCGACGACCAGGCTGTCGGGAGCTTTCAAGCTTTCCACGGCACGGATCGCTCCGCGGCTCTGTCCAAGCGCACGGGCGTCGATCATACGGCTCGGCGACAGATCTCCGAAACCATGCTGGCCAGCCATGTCGAGCTGGCTGGTGCCAGCCCAGAGCAGATCCTCGAGCGATTGCGGGCGGATCCGCAGGTCGAATACGTGGCGCTGGATCGCCGTCGATATCCGCACGCCACCAATCCCAACGACGCGTTGTTTGGCAGCCAGTGGTACCTGAATGCCACCGAGGAGTCGGCGGTCAATGCCATCAACGCATGGGACGAGGGTCAGGGTACGAACGGTGTCGTCGTGGCGGTCCTTGATACCGGGGTGCTTTACGACCACCCGGACCTGGGTCGCGGCGACCGCGGTGGGAAGCTGCTGCCAGGCTTTGACTTCGTGAGCGGCATCGCCCAGGCAAATGACGACAACGGCCGGGATGCCAACCCCTCCGACCCGGGTGACTGGGTCTCGAGCAGCGACCAGTCGAATCCTCGCCCTGTCTGGCTGCGAGGTTTCAGACAGCAGCTGGCATGGAACCCGCGTCGCCGGAATGATTGGCGCGCTCACCAACAACACCATCGGCGTCGCCGGCCTTTCCTGGAATTCCTTCATCCTGCCGGTGCGGGTCTTGGGCAAGTGCGGCGGCACGGACAGCGACATCATCGCCGGCATGCGCTGGGCGGCGGGACTGCACATCGATGGCATCGCGGACAACCCGACCCCGGCACGCATCCTCAACCTGAGCCTGGGCGCCACCAGCCCGTGTGAGCCGAGCTACCTGGACGTGATCCAGGAGCTGACCGCAATGAAGGTGCTGGTCGTGATCTCGGCCGGCAACGAAGGCACGGTGGTGTCCTCGCCGGCGAACTGTCCCGGAGTCGCCGCGATTGCGGCCATTCGTCATGCGGGCAGCAAGGTGGGATTCAGCAACCTGGGACCCGAAGTCACCATTGCTGCCCCGGGTGGCAACTGCGTGAACATCAATGGCGGGCCTTGCCTGTTCTCGTTGAATACGACCTCGAACAACGGCACCACGCAGCCCGGCGCACACAACTATACGGACCAGGTCAACTTCAACCTGGGGACCAGCTTTTCGGCTCCGATCGTTTCGGGCATTGCGGCCCTGATGCTCTCCCGGAACAACAACTTGTCGACGAACCAGATGCTGGCGCGCCTGCGCGAAGGCGCCCGACCGTTCCCAACGACGATTTCTGACACGCCCAACATCCTGACCTGTCACTTGCCGCTCGGCACCACCGACATCCAGACCGAACAATGCCTGTGCACAACTGCCGTCTGCGGCGCCGGCATGGTCGACGCCACCAATTCCGTCTTCGCCGCCGCGCGCCCGATCGCGGCCATTTCACGGCCCGCCTCGGTCTCTCCCGGCCAGAACGTCAATCTCAACGCCTCCGCCAGTGCCGCGGCCTGCGGCCGGCAGCGTTTCCTCGTTCGCCTGGACGGTGGTTTCTCCGACGATCAACCCGCCTGCCATCGTGGGCGCGAATACTGCTAGCGCCTCGGTCATCGCCCCGACCTCGGGATCGATCACGCTCCGCGTGGCCGTCACCGACGATCAGGGTCGAGTCGATGCCGCGGAGGTCGTCGTCGAGCCCAATCGCACCACCTCCGCAGCGCCGGCGTCCGCCGGCAGCGCCGCCTGCGCTACTCCGGTGACGTCCGGACCGACGCCGGTGTGATCCCACGATCCCACCCCGCCCCGCCTCCCCACCCCCACCCTCCCAGCGGATCGGGAGGCAGTCGCGGAGGTGGCGGCGGCGGATCGTTCGAGTTCGTCACGCTCACTTTGCTAGGAATCCTGCTGCTGGCGCCGCCGCGACGCGACTCGAAATTGCACGGATTTGCCGTTGCAATTCGATAGACGTCGCGCTATATTTGCGTCGCACACCATTGACGGATCAGGGTCTCCGCAATAACTACAACTAAAGGCGTTACGTCAGGTATCCAGGCGCTTAGGTGGAATTGGCGCACCGCACCTGACGCTAATGAAACCGTTCATGACGCGTGTTTACGACCGGCTCGAATCTGCCACGCTTCACTTCGCGCGCTCCGGCGCCATCAAAGAACGCCTCGAAGGCCATGGCGCCAATGCCTGGCCAACATCGAAGCGGATGATGTTCCGCACGAACTGCGTCTGCAATTCCTCGAACTCGCCGTCCAAATGCAACGCGAACGTCCACTGCGTGGTGAAGACGCCGTGCGCGCGACGATTCGCAAGATGTCGAACGAAGAAGCCGAGCGGCATGCCGCGGTCATCGTGCGCATGTTCTGCCGCCTGACGCGCCAGCAGGAAATGGAACTGCCGCTGCCCGCGCTGCCCTCGTTGCCGGAGCGGCGCGGCGGTAGTGCAGCTGTTCGCCGCCGAAGCCTAACTAACTAGTCCAGCTTGAACTCGATGGTGTCCCAGCGATGGGATTCTTCGTGGCGCGCCTGCGCCTTGACGGCATCGACGAGCGCACGGCCATCCCATTCGACGACCTGGTCTGCCAGCGAGGTGATGGCGTTCGGCAGCACCGCATTGGCGCCGAACGGACGCATGAGGATCACCGGTTTGTCCGAGGCCTTGGCGAAGGTCATCTGGAACAGCATCAGGTCGCTCTGTTCCCGGTACAAACCCGGAAGGGCAATCACACATTCGGCCGGCGCGATCTGGCGCCGCAGTTCTTCGCGGTCGGCTTCCTTGCCACCCGAGGGAACCTTGTCCGGCGCCGAGGAATTCTTGTAGAAGAAGTTTCGCGCGCTCTCCAGGTATTCGAATATCCGCAGATACTCGTCGGAGGGCTCCCACGCATGCGTGACGAACAATCTAATTGGATTGTTTTGTGACATGACGACCGATCCAGAGGGTTGCCTGAGTGTAGTTTAGTCGCCGAGGTTGCGCGCCCACTCCCCTTTTGTGCGTCGCACCGTTAGCATCGACCTGCTTGCGCCTCCTTGTCTACAACATTCGATATGCCACGGGCACGGGGCCGGCCTTTCATTTGCCGTTCCCCGGCGCCGGCTACCTGCGTTCGAGTCGTCGCGTCCTGGATGAAATCACGAATTTCGTGAAGGCCCAGGACCCTGACATCGTCGGTCTCATCGAGGTCGACATCGGCTCGGTGCGCAGCGGCATGCTGAACCAGGCCGAACACATTGCCGAGTCACTCGGCCACTACAGCACCTACGAGTGCAAGTACGGCAAGAGCTCGATCAACAACCTCATGCCGATCGTGCGCAAGCAGGGCAATGCTTTCCTCGCGGCGCCACGCGTCGAGGGCGAGCGTTTTCATTATTTCGACACCGGCATCAAGCGGCTCATCATCGAGCTCGAGCTCGACAACGTGTGCATCTTCCTCGTGCACCTGGCGCTCAAGTACCGCCAGCGGCAGTACCAGTTGCGCTACCTGCACGACCTGATCGCGAAGTCCCACAAGCCGGTCATCGTGACGGGCGACTTCAACACCTTCTGGGGAACGCACGAGATCTATCTGTTCATGCGTGCCGCCGGACTGCGCAGCGCCAACGAAAAGAATCTGCCTTCGTTCCCGGCGCGCATTCCGCGGATCGAACTCGACTTCGTGCTGGTGAGCAAGGAAATCGAGGTCACCAACTTCCAGGTGCCCGACGTGCGATTCTCGGATCACCGTCCGATCCTCTGTGACTTCACGGTTCGCGGCGCGGTGGCGTCGCAGACCGCCGTAGCCTGACGTCCGTGCCATGAACAATTCCGCCGCGGCCGCCTGGGCACGTGAAGTCGATGCCGATGGCATCGCCTGGCTCACCTTCGACAAGCCGGGCAGTTCCACCAACGTCCTGTCGCGCGATGCGCTGCTCGAACTCGACTCACATCTGAAGGCGCTCGCATCTGCAACGCCGCGCGGTCTGGTGATTCGCTCCGCCAAGACCAGTGGGTTCATCGCCGGCGCGGACGTCAAGGAATTTGTCGCCCTCAACGATGCGGCGCAGGCCGAGGAAATGGTGCGCAGTGCCCAGGCCGTCCTCGACGGCATCGAGGCACTGCCCTGCCCCACGGTTGCCATCATCAACGGCTTCGCGCTCGGCGGCGGATTCGAGCTGGCGCTCGCCTGCCGTTATCGCGTGGGCATCAAGGGTGACAATTTTTCGATCGGGCTTCCCGAGGTGATGCTGGGCATCCACCCGGGTTTCGGCGGCACCGTGCGAGCGGTACGTATCGCCGGTGTGCGCACCGCCATGCAGATGATGCTCACGGGCAAGGCATTACGTGCCGACCAGGCGCGCCGTGCCGGGTTCGTCGATCGCCTGGTGTTTCCCGCCGACGCCGAAGCGGCCGCTCGCGAGCTGATCGCGCGCCAGCCCAAGCCACGCAAGGCACCCTGGCTGGATCGGCTGTTGTCCCTGCCTTTGCTTCGCGCGCTGGTGCGGCGGCAACTCATTGCGCAGGTGCGTTCCCGCGCGAGGCCAGAACACTATCCTTCGCCATACGCCATCATCGATCTGTGGAGCCGGTATGGCGCGCGCGGCGAGCGCGCCTATGCGGCCGAAGCGCACTCCATTGCGAACCTGATGGTGGGCGAGACCTCGCGCAACCTGGTGCGCGTCTTCCTGTTGCAGGACCGGCTGAAGAACCTGGGTGGCAAGGCGAAGGTGCCGCTGGCCCGGGTGCATGTCGTCGGCGCGGGGGTCATGGGTGGCGACATCGCGGCCTGGTGCGCCCAGCGCAATCTGAACGTGACTTTGCAGGACCGCGAACTCAAGTTCATCGAGCCGGCGCTGAAACGCGCACGCGAAGGGTTCGAAAAGCGCTTCAAGGATCCCGACAAGGCAGCCCAGCTCATGACGCGCGTCACCGCGGACGTGGCGGGTGACGGTGTTCCGGGCGCCGACGTGATCATCGAAGCCATCTTCGAGAATGTCGCCGCCAAGCACGAACTGTTCGCGCGACTCGAGCCGCGCATGAACGCGAATGCCATCCTGGCCTCGAACACTTCGTCGATCATGCTCGAGCAACTCGACGACAACCTGCCGGATCCAGGCCGGCTGGTCGGCATTCACTTCTTCAATCCGGTGGCGCAGATGCCGCTGGTGGAAATCGTGCGTGGTGAAGCCAGCAGCGAAGACGCGCTCCAGAAAGCCATTGCGTTCACGCGCCGCATCGACAAGTTGCCGCTGCCGTGCAAGAGCGCGCCCGGATTCCTGGTCAATCGCGTGCTGGTCCCCTACCTCTATGAGGCCATGTTCGCGCTGCAGGACGGCATTCCGATCGAGACCATCGACGAAGCCGCGCTGCGTTACGGCATGCCCATGGGCCCCGTGGAACTCGCCGACGTGGTGGGACTCGACGTCTGCAAGCACGTCGGCGACATCGTGAGTCGCCGCGCTCAACCGGCAGAAACCCGATACCTCGCGCCTCGATGCGCTGATCGCGGCGAAGAAGCTCGGCCGCAAGAGTGGCGAAGGGTTCTATGTCTGGCAGGACGGCAAGGCCGTGAAGTCCACAGCGCCAGTCGCGGCACCGCCACCAGATCTCGAGGATCGGCTGATCCTCGCGCTCGCCAACGAATGCGCTGCCGTGCTGCGGGAAAAGATCGTGGCCGATGCCGATCTGATCGACGCGGGTGTCATCTTCGGTTCGGGATTTGCCCCCTTCCGCGGCGGCCCGCTCACCTATGCACGCAAACGCGGCGTTGACGCCGTGGTGGCGCGCCTCACCGAACTCTCGCGGGCACATGGCCCGCGCTTCACACCCGACAAAGGATGGTCGGAACTTCGCGCCGGCGCCTGAGCCTCTACAGGTGGCGTGTTAGCATCTGACGCATGTCCGATCCCCGTGAAGTCAGCGTAGAACTCCTGCGCTCCCTGACCCCGCTCGAAGGAATGAAGCGGGAGAACCTGCATGCGCTCGCCAAGAAGGTCACCGTCAAGCAGATCAACGCCGGCCGTACGCTCTTCAAGGAGGGCGACACCGACAAGCGCACCATCTGGGTCGTCGGCGGAATGGTCGAACTCAGCGAGAACGGCCGCACCGTCGGCATGATCGAGGGCGGCAGCAGCGAGGCGCGTGCGCCGCTCAACCAGAGCGTGCCGCGCAAGGTCACCGCGCGCGCCGTCGAGGACGTGGATTACCTGGCCATCGATGCCGACCTGCTCGACGTGATGATCACCTGGGACCAGACCGGCAGTTACGAGGTCGGCGAACTGCAGGCCACCTTCGGTGCCGGATCCGACGACAGCGACTGGATGACCACGCTGTTGCAGACCAAGGCCTTTCATCGCATTCCGCCCGCGAACCTGCAGGCCATCTTCATGCGCATGAGCCGCCACCAGTACCGTGCTGGCGAGGTGGTCATCAAGCAGGGTGATGAAGGCGACTATTTCTACGCCATCGTGCAGGGCAAATGCCTGGTGACGCGAGAATCGCCGCTCAACCAGAAGGGCATCAAGCTTGCGGAGCTCGGCGTGGGTGAAACCTTCGGCGAAGAAGCGCTCATCGCCGAAGCCAAGCGCAACGCCACCGTGACCATGCTGTCCGACGGCGTGCTCATGCGGCTCAACAAGCAGGACTTCCGCGACCTGATGCACGAGCCGCTGCTGCGCTGGGTGGACGAGGCGCAGGCGCTCAAGATCGTGCAGAACAAGGGCGTGTGGCTCGATGTCAGGCTGCCGTCGGAGTATCAGAACCTGACGCTCGAGGGTTCCATCAACATTCCGCTGTATTTCGTGCGCCTGAAGCTGAATGCCCTGGATCGCAAGACGCCCTACGTGGTGGTCTGCGACACCGGCCGGCGATCTTCGGCCGCGGCCTTCATTCTTTCCGAGCGCGGGTTCGATGCCTACGTATTGAAGGGCGGCATCACGACTTCTTCCCTCCCCATGCGTCGCCCCGGCTAGCCCACTTCCGCGCGGCCTTATGGCTGCCAGGTTACAAGATTGCTGAACGAAGCCGCGGCCCGGTACGTGACCAGGCCGGTGCGCCCCCCGCGGGTGCGACGCATCGGTCGCCTGGAGCCTGGCCTGATCGTTCACATACACCACGAGCTTCCTGCCGATCCGCCTCGATGCGCACGCGGTAACGCTGGCTCGAGCTGGGCCACTGAATGCAGGGCGAGCAGCGCCAGCGCCGCGAATACGGTGATGAATCGACCCATGGAAGTCACCTGAAGATTGAGCCCGAGGCTCAAACTACATCGTGTGCGTGGCTTTGTCGCCCGCCAATGCGCCGGCGAGATAGGTCTCGATCTTCTTCTGTGTCTGACCGCGATCCTGGTCGGAGAACTGCACGCCGATGCCCGCGGTGCGCTTGCCCTGCGCGCCCTTGGGCGTCAGCCAGATCACGCGCCCGGCAACCGGCAGCTTCTCGTCTTCGCCCATGAGGTTGAGCAGCATGAACACCTCGTCACCGAGGCGATAGTTGCTGTTGGTCGGGATGAAGAGCCCGCCATTCTTCACGAACGGCATGTAGGCCAGGTACAGGGCGCTCTTGTCCTTGATGGTGAGCGTCAGCAGTCCGGGCTTGTTGGCTCCGGTGCGGCCGGTTCTTTCGCTCACGGCCGCGCCCAGCGCCACAGCAGCGCTTCTATTGCCATGGCTTTGTTGATCGATGTGTGAGAAAGCTTGCGCATGTCGCGGATTGCATCGGAGAACTCGAACAGGTGACATATCTTCGGGGGCCTGCCCTGCCCTGACAAGTGCGGCACGTCGCGGATTGACGCAGTTTCCCGGATCCTATCTGTGACCCATATCTCAAGGCAGGCCAGGCGCACTGGCAGGTCCTTCAGATTGCTCCGATCTGCCCAGCGTTCGGCGACACCGGGCGGCTGAATCTTGCCGCTGCCGATCTCTCCCAAAGTGCTGAGGGTGTCATTCCGCAGCTTGGCGAGAGCCGCAGGATCCGCATCGAGCAGTGCGAACGGACCAGCGCCAGTGGCTGCGAGAGCCTCGTCCCAGGGACCTGCCCCGCATGCGGCTTCGAGGAATCGCGCCGCCTCAGCCTTGCCAGGGCCCCTCAGCCGCAGGCGCGCGCAGCGGCTGCGAACTGTCGCCAGCAACCGCGAGGGTTGGCTGGTGACCAGCAGCAGCAAGGTGCGGGACGGAGGTTCCTCGAGTGTCTTGAGGAGCGACTGCGCCGCATTCAGGTAGAGCGCATCCGCGGGCGAGAACATCGCCACCTTGTAACCCCGGCCGTGCGAGGTGAGCGCGAGGTCGGCGATCAGATCGCGCACGGCCTCGGTGAGGATGTATGCCGACTCTTCCTCGGGTGAAAGGCGCGTCACGTCGGGATGCTGGTCGGCGGCGATCCACCGGCACTCCTGGCATTCGCCGCAGGGTGCCCGCTGCGCATCGCGACAGTTCACGCGTTGTGCGATCCAGCGGGCGAACTCCAGGCCTCCCGCGCCCGGATCCTCGTGGATCAGGATGCCGTGCGACAGGCGCCCGGCAGCAAACGCCGCTTCGACTTCCTGGCAGGCGGGACGAAACCATTCGGGTAGCGTCTTCAGATTCATTGAGTGCGCGCCGGTTCGAGTCCGAGAGCACCCTCGAGCGCCGCCAGCGCCGCGTCGCAAACATCTTCGAGCCGCCGAGTGGCGTCAATGACGCGAAAACGTGCCGGCGCCTCGCGCGCCAGTTCCAGGTAACGATTCCGCACGCGTTCAAAAAATATTGCCGATTCGACTTCGAAGCGATCGATGGCGCCGCGCCGCGCCTGCATGCGTTCCAGTCCGACCCGCACCGGCACGTCGAGCAGCAGGGTGCAGTCGGGGGAGAGGTCACCGTGCACGGCACGCGCCAGTTGCTCGATGAGTTGTCGATCCACTCCCCTGCCGCCGCCCTGGTAGGCATGCGTGGCGTCGGTGAAGCGGTCGCACAGCACCCATTCGCCGCGCGCGAGCGTCGGGCCGGATGAGATTGTCGACGTGTATCTGGCGCGCGCCGAACATGAGCAGCGTTTCCGCGGTGGGGCTGATGTGCTCTTCGCCGCGATCCAGCACCAGCGCGCGGACTCGTTCCGCAACCTTGGTGCCGCCAGGCTCGCGCGTCGCGTGAATCCTGATGCCGCGCGCGCGCAGCGACTGCGTGATGCGATCGGCTACCGTCGTCTTGCCCGCGCCTTCGATTCCTTCGAGCGTAATGAAGCGGGCCTGAGTCATCGGGTCCGGTTCCCTCTCTGCCGTGCAAGAAAGCGTGCGATGGCGGCATTGTGCTCTTCGAGTGTGGCCGAGAACACATGTGAACCGTCTCCGAGGCCGGTGGCGACAAAGAAGATGTCGCCGGTTTCGAGCGGTTGTACGACTGCGTCAATGGCCTCGCGTGATGGCAGCGCAATCGGCGTCGGCGGCAATCCCGCACGCGTGTATGTGTTGTACGGGGTATCCGTCTGCAGATCGCGCTTGCGGATGTTGCCGTCGTAGGACTCGCCCATTCCGTAGATCACGGTCGGGTCGGTCTGCAGGCGCATGTTTCGCCGTAGCCGGGTAACGAACACGCCTGCGATGTGCGGCCGCTCACTCGCGAGCCCGGTCTCCTTCTCGACGATGGATGCCAGGATGAGTGCTTCGTAGCGATCGACGAGCGGCAGGCCAGCCACGCGGCGCGCCCATGCCGCCTCCAGCGCCTCGGACATCTTGCGATAGGACAGGGTGAACAGTTCGCGATCCGTGGTACCTGCCGCGAACCGGTAGGTATCCGGAAAGAAGCGTCCCTCAGGGTGTTCGCCCGCGTGACCGATGGCGCTCATGAATTCCGCCGTGCTCGTGCCCCGCAACGTGGATTTGATTCCCGGGTGCGCCTCGACCACGTGGCGCATGTCGTCGAAGGTCCAGCCTTCCACCACGGTGAGCGACTCCAGCAGCACGCGGCCTTCGGCAAGTTGTTCGAGGATCTGCCCGGGACTGGCATGCGCCGGGATTTCGTACTTGCCGGTCTTGATCTGGGGAGAACCGCGTACGCGCAGCTGCAGTTCGATGGCGCGACGATTCGCGAGGGCACCACGGGTTTCCAGTTCCGCGAGCACGGAACGCACGGTGGCTCCGGCGGGCACCTCGAGCTGCAGCGCCTGGGCATGGGGACCCGGCGCGCTCATCAGGGCACTGCTGCGCTGCCAGTAGATAGCAGCCGCAGCCAGCCCGATCACCAGCAAGGCGACCAATGCCAGCAGCACCTTACGCATCGAGCGCCTCGATATGGGCGGCGAGCCGTGCGGTAATCGGATTCATCGGGAATACATGCTCGCCGACGCGTTGCACCGGCACAACCCCAATACGCGCATTGGTGATGAAAATTCCATCCGCGCCAGCGATGTCGTCCATCGTCAAAACACGTTCTGCGGCGGTGAGCCCGATGCGCACCGCTTCGCGCAACACGATGGCACGCATCACGCCGGCGACCCCCACCCGATCCACCGGCGGCGTCAGGAGAATTCCAGACTTCACGATGAATACGTTGCAGGCGGTGCCGGAGACCACGTGATCGCGCGTGTCGAGCAGCAGTGAGTCATGGCACGGCGTGCCGATGCTTTCGGCCGCGGCCATGACGTTTTCCAGGCGGTTGAGATGCTTGATGCCGGCAAAGAGTGATTGCGGCGGCAACCGCAGCCGGGCGATTCGCAGGATGGCGCCCTTTTCGACCAGGTCTTTCTCGAGCGGCTTCGTTTCCCACAGCGACACGATGCGGCGCGCCGCGACGAGACCGGCCGGGGTGTAGCCGCGCCGCGTCGTGCTGCCGCGCGTGATGATGATCTTGAGAATCGCCAGCGGTGGCGCCATGGCCGCCGCACGCGCGATGTCGCCGAGCAATTCCCCTGACGCGAGGAACTGGATGCCGAGTTGCACCAGGCCACGACGCATGCGCTCGAGATGCTCATCGAGAAAGCGTGGCTTGCCGGCGCGCACCAGGATGGTTTCGAAAATTCCATCGCCGTACTGCAGTCCGCGATCGTCTGCCGGCACGCTGGCGCCGGCGACACCGTCGATCCAGGTGCCGAGCACGTCGCTCATGTGGGCTCGAAGGCGCGCAGCATGCCGAGCGCCTTGGCGCGAGTTTCTTCCAGCTCACGCTCCGGGATGGAATCCGCCACGATGCCGCCCCCGGCGCGCAGATCGATGCGATCGCCGCGCAGTGTGAGCGTGCGTATCAGGATGTTGAAGTCCGCGTCGCCGTCCGTGCCCAGCCAGCCCAGCGAGCCCGTGTACGCGCCCCGTCCCTCGCCTTCCAGCTCGGCGATTATCTGCATGCAGCGGACCTTGGGGCAGCCCGTGATCGTGCCACCCGGAAACAGCGCGCGCAGAGCATCGACCGCGGTCGCGTCCGCGCGCAGCGTGCCGCGCACGTTCGACACGATGTGATGCACGTGTGCGTAGGTCTCGGTGACCATGTATTCATCGACCGTCACGCTGCCGGCTTCGCAGACACGTCCGACATCATTGCGCTCGAGGTCGATGAGCATGATGTGTTCGGCCCGTTCCTTGGGATGCGCGATCAGTTCAGCGGTATCGCGGCGATCCTGGTCGGAGTCTCCGGATCTGCGCCGCGTGCCGGCGATCGGTCGCGTAGAAATGGTACGGCCCTCGACCCGCAGCAGTCGTTCCGGAGACGACGACAGGATCATCGCTCCACCGAATTGCACGCAGGCGGCGAAAGGTGCCGGGTTCGAACGCCGCAGCGCAGGGTAGACGAGTCCCGGATCGCTGCCGGCGCGCAGCCGCAGCCGCCAGGGTCGCGAAAGATTCGCCTGGTAGATATCCCCGGCGGCGATGTATTCCTTGGCGCGACGCACGCGCTCCAGATGCAGCTCGGGCGCTTCCTCGGCCCAGCGATCGACATGCGGGTTCTCTTCGGACTCGGCCACTGGATGCTGCGCGGCCGATTCGAGCAATGCCACGAGGCTGGCATGCGCAGTGGCGTCGCCATCTGCGGAGACGGCGTAGACGGCATCCTGAGCGTGATCGAACACTGCCAGGTGCTGAACACGCAGGGCAAAGGCCGAATATGGACCTTCGGCCGGCGGCAGCCGCAGCACGGGCTCGACCTCCTGCGCGATCTCGTAAGCAAGAAAAACCAGCCAGCCGCCGAGAAATGGCAGCGGCTTGCCGGGATCGCGAGGTTGCGACTCGCGCCGCAGCCATGCCCCGAGGTTATCAAGGAAGCCGCCGGGGCCGATCTGCATGCCACTCGAGCTCAGCTCGCCGGCCGCATCGCGCACCAGCCGCGCGCCGGGCTCGAAGGCCAGCATGCTGTAGCGAGTGAGTGGGCCGTGCGCCGCGCTGTCGAGGAACACCGGGCACTGCGCCGGCCGGGTCGCCGCGAGCGTACGGAGCGCCGCGCCTGGAACCTGCACGCGGCTGATGAGGGGCGCGCGGGAGGGCACCACGTGGGCGCGTTCAGCCCTTGAAGCGGCGGAAAATCAGCGAGCCATTGGTGCCGCCGAACCCGAAGGAGTTCGAAAGCGCCGCGTCGATCGCGACCTGGCGGGCCGTGTTCGGCACGTAGTCGAGATCGCACTCCGGGTCCGGAGTGTGGTAGTTAGTCGTCGGCGGTGCCACGTTGTCGCGGATGGCGAGGATGGAGAAGATCGCCTCGGCCACGCCCGCGGCGCCCAGCAGGTGCCCGGTCATCGACTTGGTCGAGCTCACCGGCAGCTTCCAGGCGTATTCGCCGAAGGCATTCTTGATCGCCACGGTTTCGGCCTTGTCACCCAGCGGCGTCGAGGTCGCATGTGCGTTGAGGTAATGAATGTCCGCGGGATTGACCTGCGCATCGCGCAGCGCATTGACCATGGCGAGGCGTGCGCCGCCGCCATCGTCGGGCGGCGCGGTGATGTGATACGCATCGCCGCTCATGCCGAAGCCGACGACCTCGGCGTAGATGCGCGCGCCGCGCGCTTTGGCACGCTCGAGTTCTTCGAGGACCAGCGCGCCACCGCCGTCGCCCATGACGAATCCATCGCGGTCCTTGTCCCAGGGACGACTGGCACTCTGCGGGTCGTCATTGCGCTCGGACAGCGCCCGCGCCTGGCTGAATCCGGCCAGGGCCGTCGGGGTCGTGGCGCACTCGGAACCACCCGCGATGATGACGTCCGCATCGCCGTACTGGATGCAGCGCATCGCCGAAGCCGATGGAATGCGTGGAGGTGGTACAGGCGCTGACCACCCCGAGGTTCGGGCCGCGCAGCCCGAAGCGGATGGACAGGTGTCCGGCCACCATGTTGCCGATGGTGCTCGGGATGTAGAACGGCGAAGTCTTCTTGGGGTTGTGCGTGCGCTCCCAGGTGATCGCCTCGTCTTCGATGCCCGCCAGCCCGCCAATGCCCGAGCCCATGATGGCGCCGCAGCGGTCACCATTCTCTTTCGTGAAGTCGATGCCCGAGTCGGCCACCGCCTGGATGCCCGCGCCCATGCCGTAGTGCATGAACGGATCCATGCGGCGCGCCTCTTTCGGCGAGATATAGGTCGACACGTCGAAGCCTTCGACCTCGCCCGCAAAACGCGTGGCGAAAGGAGTCGCATCGATGCGCGTGATCGGCTTGATGCCGCTCTTGCCCGCGAGAATCGCGGCCCACGCGGTCTTGATGTCACTCCCAACTGGCGAAACGATACCGAGCCCGGTAACGACTACCCGACGCTTGGACACACTATCCTCTTTGCAGTGAGGTCGATGGGAAGGCAATACACGCGCGGATTATGGCCACGCGTGCGCGAGACGGATTATCAGGACTTACGACGATCTGAGATGTAGGTAATCGCCTGGCTGACGGTGGTGATCTTCTCAGCGTCTTCGTCCGGGATTTCGATCTCGAACTCTTCTTCCAGGGCCATTACCAACTCGACCGTATCGAGCGAATCGGCTCCGAGGTCGTCTACGAACGAAGCGTCATTTACAACCTGCTCAGCCTTGACGCCCAACTGTTCGGCGACGATCGCCTTCACCTGCTGTTCAACCGTGCTCATTTCTGATTCGCCCTCAATAGGATTGTTTTGTGTTGCGCGCCCGTGGGGGCCGCAGCGGCCGCGTATTCTAGGGCAACGTTTGCCGCCCCGCCACGCTGTCAAATCGTGAGTGCTTGTTTTTGTTTGTTTTTCGGGGATTTGAGTGTTGCAAAGTCCCCACGAATTCTCAGAAATGCCGCCTTCCCTAGGCCATGTACATGCCGCCATTGACGTGCAGGGTCTCACCGGTGATGTAGCTCGCTCCCGGACTGCAAAGGAACAGCACCGCTGCGGCGATGTCCTCGACGCTTCCCAGCCTGGCCATGGGCACCTGGGTGGTTAGCGCCGCGCGCTGCTCTTCGTTGAGGACACGGGTCATGTCGGTGTCGATGAAACCCGGCGCAACCGCGTTCACCGTGACATTGCGCGAGGCGATTTCCTTTGCCAGTGACTTGGTGAACCCGAGAATGCCGGCCTTGGCAGCCGCGTAATTGGCCTGTCCGGGGTTGCCGGTAAGGCCAACGATGGAAGTCAGCGAGACGATTCGACCGCGCCGCTCCTTCATCATTCGCTTGAGGCAGCCCTTCGAAAGCCGGAACACGCTGGTGAGGTTAGTGGTGATCACGGCGTCCCAGTCCTCCGGCTTCATGCGCAGGAGGAGCGTGTCGCGGGTGATGGCAGCGTTGTTCACCAGGATGGTGGGCATCTCGTTGCGGGTATCCAGGTCGGCAAACAGTGCGTCGATCGAAGCCGCGCTACCGACGTCCAGCACCGCGCCGCGACCGTTGCTTCCAAGCCACGAACTGACACCCTGGGCTCCGGCCTCGCTGGTCGCGGTCCCGATTACGCGCGCTCCGGCACCGGCCAGCGCGCGTGCGATGGCCTGTCCAATTCCTCGGGAAGCGCCGGTAACCAGCGCAATTTCATTCTGCAGCATGTGAAGTTTCCGTTCCTCGGCCAGGGGTCAGGCAACGAGCGCCGTCCTGGCCGCGGCAAAATTGTCAGGAGTCTCGAGAGCGAAGGTCTGGATATCGCCGCCGCGGGTGATGCGCTTTACGAGACCGGCGAGCACGCCCCCCGGGCCACACTCGACGATTTGCCGCGCACCCGCCGCGCCCAGGGCGGCGACGGTCGAAGTCCAGCGCACCGGGCTCGACAACTGCCTCACCAGCAGTTGCCGGATGTCGTCGGCTGCTTCGTGCTCGCGCGCATCCACGGCGCTGAGGTAGCGAATACGCGGCGTACGAATTTCCGTTGTCGCCAGTCTTTCGCCGAGTCGCGCGCCGGCGGACTTCATCAGACTGCTGTGCGAGGGCACGCTCACTGGCAGTTCCACGGCGCGTTTTGCGCCCCGCGCCTTCGCGGCTTCGATGGCGCGCTGGACTGCGGCCTTGTCACCGGCGATGACCACCTGCCCCGGCGAATTGAAATTTACGGCTTCCACCACGCCGCCCTGCGCAGCTTCGGCACATGCGGCTTCAACATCGGCGTCTTCGAGGCCGAGCAACGCCGCCATCGCGCCGGTGCCCAGCGGCACGGCTTCCTGCATGACGTTGCCGCGAAAACGCACGAGGTCGACGCAGGCAGTGAATTCGATTGCATCGGCGGCTACCAGCGCCGTGAACTCACCGAGGCTGTGCCCGGTGACGATCGACGGTGCGGCACCGCCACGCTCACGCCACAGGCGCCAGGTCGCGATGCCCGCGGCCAGCATGGCGGGTTGTGTACGTTCGGTGGAGTTGAGCTCGTCAACGGGTCCCTGCTGGCACAACTGCCAGAGGTCATAGCCGAGAACTTTCGACGCCTCGTCGAAGGTCGCGCGCACGGTGGCGGATTCGTCGGCAAGCCTGGCCATCATGCCGACGGCCTGCGACCCCTGTCCGGGAAATACGAAAGCAAGTGAGTTGTTTGACATGGGCGCGAAGTATAACCACTGCCTCATTGCGGCTTGCGGCGCGAAGGCAGGAAGAATGCCAGCGCCAGTCCACCAATGGCTCCGTACAAATGCGCATCGACGACGGTGTTGGCGTCGCCCGCAAACGGCATGGATCCGGCGAACTGCTCGTAGCACAGCTTGGCGACGAGGATGAGTGCGAGGATCCCGCTGTCCAGGTCGCGACGCCGCAAATGGGCCAGCGTGCCGGCCGCCATCACGCCGTGCAGCGCACCCGACGCCCCGACATACCAGGGCACCTCGGGGTTCAGCATCCACAGCCCCGCGCTGATGGTGAGCGAGGCGAACAGATAGATAGCCAGCCAGCGCAGCGGCGTGTAGTCGCGCGCGAACAAGGCCCACATGAGCACCACCCCGAGGGTGTTGAGCAGCGTGTGCTCCGCATCGAGGTGTACGAAGTGCGCGCTGGCCAGCCGCCACCATTCACCCTGGGCAAGCGCAGCCCGGTCATAACTCAGGGCATTGCGCAGCGGATCGCCGCCGAGTTCCAGCAACGCCAGCAATGCACACACCGCCAGCAGCGCCCACCCGTAGGCGCGGTCGCAATTGAGCGACTTGAGGAAGCCGACTAACCCGCGCATCGGGGCTTCAACGTTCATTTGCTATGATCCGCCACCGAGTTCTTCCCTGCCTTCTTCCCTACGGGAATTTCATGACTTCGCGAATTCACACGCATCGGCTGGCCCGCGGTTTCACACTGATCGAGATCATGGTGGTCGTGGTCATCATCGGGCTGCTGGCTGCCGTCATTCTGCCCAATGTTTTCAGCAACGTGGGGAAGGCGCAGGTTTCCAAGGCCAAGAGTGACATCCAGGCCATCGAGACCGGGCTCACCCTGTACCGGCTCGACAACTTCAAGTTTCCCAGCACCGACCTCGGTCTGAATGCCCTGGTTCAGCGTCCGAACGACCCGACGGTGCGCCACTGGCGCGAAGGTGGTTACCTGCGCCGAATCTCCGCCGATCCGTGGGGCAATCCCTACCAGTACGTTTTTCCGGGAACACGTGGGCTCGAATACGATCTCTATTCATTCGGAGCCGACGGCCAGGAAGGCGGCGAAGGCGAAAATGCCGACATTGGGAACTGGAATCTCGACCAGTAGTTCGCTGCGCGCGCCGCGGCGTTCGCGCGGCTTTACGCTGATGGAACTCATGGTGGTGGTGGCCATCATCGGGCTGGTGTCGGCCATCGCGGTGATTACTTTCACCAGCAACCGGCGCGACACCGAACTCGACCAGGAAGCCGAACGGCTGGACGCGCTGTTCTCCTACGTGCGCGAGCAGGCGGAACTGCAGACCCGGGACTACGGCTTCCGCATCAACGATCGCAACTATTCCTTCGTGGTGTTCGACGTGATCAGCAACGAATGGCGACCCGTCGAAGAGGACGACGCCCTGCGCGAGCGAAATTTCCCCGAGGGCATCGTGCCGCAGGTGGTGGTCGAAGGCCGCACCCTGGTGCTCGACAGCCGCAAGAAGGAAATCGAGGACTTCTCTCCGCAGGTCCTCATCTTCTCGAACGGCGACCTGTCGTCCTTCGAAGTGTCGTTGCGGCGTGACGGCGGCGACGAGCGGGCGCGTATCTATACCGACGAACAGACCAATGTCCGGCTGCTGTTGCCCGGCGAGACCGAGCCGACCGGACCGGCAGTACACACCGCGGCGGCACGATGAAATTCCACACTCGACGCCGGAGCGCAATGCGTGGCTTCACGCTGCTCGAGGTCTTGATCGCACTCGCCATCGTGGCCATGTCGGCGGGCGCCTTGTTAGGCACGATCACCTCCTCCGCCAGCAACATCAGCTACCTCAAGGACAAGACCCTGGCCGAATGGGTCGCGCTCAACCGACTCACCGAAATCCGCATCGCGCAGCAGATGCCCGACAAAGGCAAACGCACCGGCAACGCCGAAATGGGCGGCATGCGCTGGCAGTGGGAACAGGAAGTCACCGAGATGCCGCTGGTGGAAGGACTGTTTCGCGTCGATGTGCGCGTACGGCCCACCGGCGAAACCGTCGATGAGAATCGCGAACCGCGAAAAGGCCAGTGCGCAGACCGAAACCGAAAGCGAGTCCAGCGGCAGCGAGACCGACAAACTCACGTGGACCACGACGGTGACGGGCTTCGTCGGCAGCGCGCGCTCCGAACGACATGATCCGATTGCCGCGCCCTTGCGTGGCGCGGGCTGGCAGCGGCGAATCGAACAATCCGGGCGGCGGCAAGAACGGCGAACCGGCCACGCCTGGAACACCCGGGATGCCGCCCGGCGGCGGCGAGTCCAAGCCCCAGCCGCAGGATCGCTGATGCGCCGCGCCGGCTTTACGCTCATCGAGGTGGTGGTCGCGCTGTTCATCGCGGCCATCATGTTCGCGATCGGTTATCGCGCGCTGAACCAGGCCATGATCGATCGCGATTCCCTGGCCACCGCCCAGGATCGTGTGACCGAGATTCAGCGCAGCATGCGCGTGGTGGCGCAGGATTTCGCGCAACTCGCCGCGCGCGCAGCACGCGACACCCAGGGTACCGGCGAGTTGCAGGCGGCCATCACCGCCACGGCCCGCGACAACACGCTCGTGACATTTTCACGCACCGGCTGGAGCAATCCCGCCGGCATTCAGCGCCCCGCCGAGCAACGCGTTCGTTACCGCTTCACCGACGGCTCGCTGGTGCGCGACCACTGGCTGTCGGTCGACCCGGCGCTCAACAGCGAACCCCGGCAGCGCGTGTTGCTGACCAAGGTGCAGTTCCGTGGAAATCCGATTCCTCGATCCGGTCACGCGCACCTGGCGAAACGACTGGCCGGCGCGTAGCGCCAGCGGTCCGGTGGGACCCCTCAACGTCGACGAGTTGCTGCTGGCGCGACCACTGGCCATCGAGTTCACCGTGGTGCTCGAAGACTGGGGTCGCCTGCAACGCGTGTTCGAGGTTCCGACATGAGCCGCTCGCGTCAACGCGGTGTCGCGCTGCTGGTGGCCATCGTGATCTTCGCGGTCGCAACCTTGCTCGCGGCGGCCATCACCTACAGCAAGGCCATGACGGCGCGGCGCGCCGCGGGCACATTTACCCTGGAGCAGGCGCTGCAGGCCGGCATGGCGGCCGAAGCGCTGGCAAGCATCGCGCTCGAGCAGGATGGCGGCGAAGCGCAGACCGAGACCAGCCAGGAATGGGCCCAGGTGCAGCAACCCGTGGAGCTGGAAGGAACCGGTGTCTGGATCGCGGCGCAGGTCGAAGACATTGGCGGCCGCTTCAACCTGAACAGCGTGGTGAAATGGGACGACAAGAACAAGTCATTCATTGGCGACCAGCACCAGACTGAAATCTTCCGCAAGCTGCTCGTCGATCTCGACATCGACCAGCGTTATGCCGACCTGCTGGTCGACTGGATTGACCCGGACATCGCGCCCAGCGGCAGTTCCGGCGGTGAGGACACTCTGTATCTCTCGCAGGTGCCACCCTACCGGCCACCGAACACTTTCATCACCCACCCTTCCGAACTGCTCGCATTGCCGGGATTCGGTCGCGAGAACTACCGCAAGATCGCGCCTTATGTCTCGGCATTGCCCTACGACACGCCGCTCAATGTCTGCACGGCCAGTGGCCTGGTCCTGGATGTCTCCCGCAACGATCCCGTGAATGAAAGCGAATTTCGCGGCATGGACCTGCCCCAGCAACGCGAGAAGGGCTGCTTTCCGGTCAAGACCGTGTATACCGGTGTCTTGACCGATCCACTGAAATCCGAAGTGCTGGGCCGGGTCGAGGAAAAATCGTCCTGGTTCCGGCTGCGCACCAACATTCGTATTGGCACTGCGGAGTTCGTTTTGTACAGTGTCCTCTTTCGTGAAGGCACCAACAAAGTCCGCACCGTGCAGCGCAGTTTCGGAAGTGAATGACGGATGAGTGAATCGCTGATCATTCAATTGCGCCCGGATGGTCGCGCCACGCTGGATGGTGTGCAATGACGACGGCCACGTGCTCGTCAATGCGGTCTCCGGCGAGCTGGCGCAGGCCGTGCCGCTGTCGGTCGGCCGCCGCGTCGCGGTCATCGTCCCGGCCAGCGACGTACTCATCACCGAGAGCGACGCACCGGCCAAGAACGCGGCCAAGCTCGCCCAGGTCATCCCCTTCGCACTCGAAGAACGTGTCGCCGACGAGATCGAGAACCTGCATTTCGCCATCGGCGAGCGCTCCGCTGAAACCGGCCGGGTTCCGGTCGCGGTGGTTGCGCAGTCACGCATCAATGGCTGGCTCGCGGAGCTGCGTGCCGCCGGTCTGCAGCCCCAGGCTATCTACTCCGAGTCGCAGCTGCTGCCCGGCATGCCGGGGCAACTCATCGCGCTGCTCGACGGCGAGTCGCTGACCTTGCGCGCGGCCGAGGGAGTTCCGCTGGTCATGCCGGCGCGTTCGATTCGCGACGCATTCGAGATGGCGCTGGCCACCCAGACCTCGCAGGTTGCCGGTCTCGAACCGCCGCCGCTCGGGCTGTTGCTGTACGTGAGTCACGAGGACTGGCAGGTGCGCCAGCTGGAAGTCGAAGCGCTGCGCGAACAATTCACCGGCATGAAGGTGCAGATGCTGCCATCTGGGGCGCTCAGCGTGCTGGCGCCCGCGGCAGCGAGTGGTGACGCCGTGAACCTGCTGCAGGGCGCCCTGGCGGTCGCCTCGCCGGTGCAACAGAACTGGAAGGCCTGGCGGGTCGCGGCGGTGCTCGCCGGCTCACTGCTCTGCCTGCACGTGGGTGCGCGCTATTTCGAACTCACGCGGTTGCACAAGAGTGAAGCCGCGCTCGATGCCAGCATCCAGGACGCATTCCGCGCGGCCATGCCGGGACAGCAGAATGCCACCAACGCCCGTCGCCGCGTCGAGGCAAGGCTGGCGGAGATCAATGGCAACGGTGGCGGCGGCGCCCTGTTGCCCGCGCTGTCGGCCATTGCCAATGCGCGCAATGCCGCGCCATCGGCCAACATCGAAGGCATCACCTTTCGTGACGGCACCATCGACCTGCGCATCACCGCGCCCGATGCGGCCAGTCTCGACGCGATCGGCCAGCAGTTGCGCGCCGCAAGCTGGCAGGCGGACATTCTCGGCGGCAGCGCCAACGGCGACAGTTATCGTGGCCGGCTCCAGGTGAAGAAGGCCGGAGCATGAAGGCGAAACTGCAAAAGTGGTATCGCGGTCTCGAGGAACGCGAACGGCTGTTCGTCAACATCGGCGCAGTCGCGGCGGTCGTGCTCATCCTCGCGGGCGTGATCCTGCCTCTCAACGGCAGCATCTTCCAGGCGCGCCAGCGCATCGCGGCCAAGCAGGTCGACCTCGCATACATTCAAAGCGCGACGCCGCAGCTCGCCTCCGCCGGGCCTTCGATGGGTGCGCGCCACGGGCGAATCCCTGGTGGTAATCATCGACAGTTCGGCGCGCGAAAGCGGTCTCGGCAAGTCGTTGACGAGCAGCCAGCCCACCGGCGACGGCGGTTTGCGCATTCGTCTCGATCACGCGCCCTTTGACGGCATCGTGGCCTGGCTGGCCCGGTTGTCCCAGCAGCATGGAGTGCGCGTCGAGTCCGCGGAAATCGAGGCCGCGGGAGAACCCGGCATCGTGAACGCCGGGCTCGTCCTCAAGACGGGTTGAGCGATCCGGCGTGAAACGCGGCGCGTTGGTGCTGACGATCATCGCGGGTGTCGCGGTGTTTCTCGTGATCCTCTTCTTCTATCTGCCGGCGAGCTGGTTCGCCTCGGCATTGCCCGCGCAGGTGAAATGCCGCGAACTCGGCGGCTCGATCTGGCACGGCGAATGCCTCGGTCTCACGCTGCAGGACATGCAGCTCGGGGACGCCACGTGGAATCTCGCACCCGCTCGCGCACTCACGGGCAGACTGACCGGAGACTTCGAGCTGCGCGGCAGCGCGATGAATGCGCGCAGCAACCTGGACCTGGGCTTCTCCGGTCTTGGTGAACTGCGCAACCTGACCGCGCGCATGGTCCTCGACCCTGCCCTGCTGCCGCAGCTTCCGCCACGAACAGCGCGGCAACGTTTCGGCGAATCTCGAGCGGCTGGAACTCGCCGACGGTCCCGCCGTGCACACGCTGCAGGGAACCATCGAACTGCGCGACTTCCGCCAGGTTGGCTCCCGGCCCATGGATCTCGGTTCGTACCAGGTGACCTTCGACGGTACACCGCAGTCCGGCAGCGCCGTGGTCGGCAAGCTGCGCGACCTCGGCGGGCCATTCGGCGTCGACGGCACCGTGACACTCAATCCCCCAATTCCTACCTGGTGCAGGGGTTCATCACGGGGCGCACGGCGGCGGCCGAGAGCGTGGTGCGCGAGATCACCTTGGGCGCCACTCCGGATGCGACCGGTCGCAGCGTCTTCTCCTTCGAAGGGTTCTTACTAGTTCGTCACGTCCACTTCCCGCCATGCGGCCAGCAGCGGGAAGTAGAGGCCGGCGCGCACCGGTTCCGGTCCCAGTCCCGCGCTGCCAGGTGCGCATAGCGCCGCAGCTGCGCCTCGTAGCGGTTCGCTTCGGAGTCCAGGAAGCCCTTGAGATCGCCGCCCTCGTGCGGACTGGTCTTGAAATCAACCACCCAGCGTGTGCCCCTCGCATCGACAAAGGTGCGGTCGATCACCGCGTTGATGATCTGTCCGGCGCGCACACCCGACAACGCGAGTTCCGAATGGGCATCACGGTGCGCGGCATCGAACAACCAGCGGCCCTGGGTATCCTCGAGCGTGGCGCGCAACGCGGCCAGGGCGCGTTCGGCACCGGCGCGTGCCGCCTCGCCGTCCACGCCCAGCGCCTCGAGTCGCGATTCCAGCCGCGCGCGCAGGTGCGGCAGTTCCTGCACCGGCATCAGCCCGTCGCGGCCGAAGTGTTCCAGTGCCTCGTGCACCACGGTGCCCACGCGTCGCGCGGTCTGGCGCACCCAGTTGAATTCAATGTCGTCATCTTCCGCGGCCATCGCTACGCGATCCGCGCCCGCCATCACATCGGGTGGCGCTGAGGGCGGCGCGAAGCGTCGCACCAGTCGCTGTCGTACCTGGGTGGTCGCCGGGAGGATTTCTTCTTCGGCCAGCGGCGTGCCGGGATCGGTGCCGATCACCGGCAGCGAGGCCATGTCATCGCCGATCGCCAGCCACAGGCTGTGCAGCAGCGGATCGTGCGTCGGCACTGAAAACTCTCGAGCCGTCTTCATCGCTGACCTTCGGATGCAGGTACAGGTGCAGGGAGCGCCGCGCGCGCGTGAGCGCGACATAGGCGAGGCGCGCCCGCTCGGCGCGCATCCGTTCACGATGCAGCATCTCGATGAAGGGATTGATCGCGTCTTCCTCTTCGCGCTCCTCGGCCTCATCGCGCACGCGAATGGGCGCCATCAGCAGATGATCACCGCCCTGCTCTCGCGGCAATTCAAGCCAGTTCAACAGTCGCGGATCGTCGCCGCGGCCGTGCAGGCCAATACCGACGACGAAGACATGGTCGAACTCGAGGCCCTTCGCGCCGTGAATGGTCATGAGCGAAACCGCGCCCGGCTGCGCTGAATCCTCGGCGAACAGCCGGGTCATGACGCGTTCGAGATCGAGCGGCCGGCCGCGCAGGCGCTTGCGATCTTCTTCGTCGAGCGCGAGCAGGAAACGTCCGGCGGTGGCGAGTTCGGAGTCCAGTGAGCAGGCGCTCGGGCCGCCGAGCGCGTGCCAGACACGCTCGACCATGTGCGCACGGGGTTCCAGCTCGCGTTGATGCCAGGCCGCCAGCAGCAATGCCTTGGTGCGCAACAGGCGCTCCATGCCGTCGGGCGACAAACCGAAGATGGTTTCGCGCAGCGCCGCGGGCACGGTCGAATCGCGCGCCGCCTCGGCGATCACGGTGAGATCACCCAGGGACAATCCGACGAACGGCGCGCGCAGCACCGCCAGCCAGGCCACGCGGTCGAGCGGCGACTCCAGCGCGCGCGCCAACGCCTCCAGGTCGCGCACCACCGGCACATCGGCCAGGGGTTCGAGATTCACGCCTATGAACGGCACGCCGCGCGCTGCGAGCGCCGCGCGAATCGCGCGCAGGTGTCCACGCGCGCCGGCCAGCACCGCCACGGTCTCATCCGGCCGGGTGCGAACCAGTTCGGCGATGAGATTCGCCGCCGCTTCGGCCTCCTCCTCTGGTCCACAGTCGGCATGAACGCGGTACAGGTGATGTTTGCCTTCCAGGTCCGGACGCGCGGCGACGCTGGCAAGATGACGCACGGCGCTGCGCCGCACGTCGTCGACTTCCGGGAACACGCGCGCGAAGACTTCGTTGCACCATTGCACCAGCGCCGGCGCGGAGCGGAAATTGCGCCGCAGTTCCAGCGGCTGCAGTCGTATCGCGCCGAGGCCGGCGCCGCGCACGGTCGAGAACCGCCCCACCTCGGCGTTGCGAAATCCGTAGATGGACTGCATCGGATCGCCCACCAGGAACAACGTGCGACCGTCGCCTTCCGACCAGTCCTGCGTCAGCGTCAGCAGCAGGTCGTACTGGTCGCGCGACGTGTCCTGGAATTCGTCGACGAGAATGTGACGGATGCGCGTGCCGAGCCGCTCGGCCAGCGGCGTCGGCGAAGAATCCTGGGTGAGCGCCTGGCGCGCCGCGCCGGCCACTTCGGAGTGATCACACTCGCCCTGCTCATTGAAGATGCGCGTCAGCTGCGCCGCCGCCATCAGCAGTAGTTTGGCGAGCGCGTCCAGCGCGCCGCGCGCCTTTTCCGGCACGATCGGATCCGGCAGCACCCCGATCATGTGCAGCGCGGCGACCTGGCGCGCTGTCGAGCCGCTCGAGCTGCTGCACGAATCGACTGCGCCGAGCAGCCTTCGCATCGGCATCATCGGCCGGCAATCCCTCCGTCTTTGTGAAGCCGCGCGCGCGGCAAGCCCTCTTCCGTGAGCGCCAGGCCGGACAACGCGCGCCACAGCGGCAGGTCCTCGCAACGCGCCAGCAGCGGTTCGTGGTAATCCAGCCAGCGCGCGAGGTCGGCGCGCTTCGCATCAGCAGGTTCTGCGGCGCGGTTGCGTGCGGCTACGCGCGCCACTGCGCACGCCAGGGTGATGAAATCCTCCGGCAACGCGGCAACTGCCTTTTCGAGTTCCTCGCGTACGATGACCGTGAGGCTGGCCTCGATGCGCGGTACCAGCGGCTCACCTGAAAGTTGCGGCAGGTTGGGCAGCCACTCGGCGCGCCGCGACAACATGCCGGCGATGAGCCGCTCCAGCCGCATCCAGCTGTCGTCGAGGCGGCGCAGGATGCGTTCGAAATCCAGGCGCAGGTCGTCGTCGGATTCGGCGTGACGCAAGGCTTCGCGCGCGGCAAGTGCATACAGATCTTCCGGTGCGTCGGCGATACCGCGACCGAAACCGCTGCCGGAGGTGAGTGGCATCGCGTTTGCGAGGTACGCGTTGAACGCGTCGATGGTCTGGATCCGCAGGCGCGCGCGTGCTGTCCTCGAGTCCCCAGCCGCGCGCGGCGGCGTGCACCCGCACCGCGGCCGCGAGCTCCAGCGTCTTTGCGTCGGCGTCCGATCGCACCGGGCCGCCGCCTTCGAGCGCCTTTTGAACGCGCTCGCGCATTTCGCCGGCGGCCTTGCGCGTGAACGTGATCGCAAGCACCTGCTCGGGTTCCTCGACCGTGGTCAGCAGGCGCAGGTAACGTTGCGTGAGTACCGTGGTTTTTCCCGAGCCCGCGGGCGCCTGCACGATGAAGGATCGAGCCGGGTCGAGCGCCTGCTCGCGTGCGTGCGCGTCAGCATGTGCCTGGTCAGCCATGCACATCCTCGACGCGATTCAGGTCGGCCGCCGCGAGTTCCACGCGGCGACACAACACGGTGAGGTGACAATTGCGGCACACGTCGGGCGCCGGCTGCGCCGGCGCCTCTCCAGCGAGATAGCTGGCCGCCAGTCGATCCAGCCGCTGCAGCCATTGCTCGAGCTCCGCCCGCCATGTGGCGTCGAGCTCCTCGGCCGGAATCTTGGCGGGACTTCGGCCTTTCACTTCGGGTGGCAACAGCCCGGCGCGCGACACCTTGCCGACGAAGCGCGCCCGGCCGCGGGTGAGCGACACATTGGCCAATGCATGAACGCCTCGATCGCGCTCGGCGAGCAGGTAGGCCAGCAACTGCGGATCGCGGAATTTCTCGCCGTCCCAGCGCGGGCGCGCGCGGCTCGCCCGACTTGTAGTCGAGGATGGCGTAACCACCACCTTCGATGGCATCGATGCGATCGATCCGGAACTGGAACTTGCCTCCGGCGATGTCGACCTCGCGGCGCGCCTTCGAGCTCATCGATATTGAAGGGCGCGCGCGCAATCTCGCGCTTCAACAGCGCCTCGATCAGCAACTCGAGCCGGAAGCCTTCCCGGTCCACGGCGGGCTGCAGTTCCATGGGCACGAATCCGCGATAGACATAAGCCTTCGCGGCCTCCACCGAATCGTGGATGGTGGGCCGGCGCACCTGCTCGTCGGTGCCGTTGAGGTTGAACCAGCCGCCGAGCTTGATCCACACCAACTCGAGTGCCTTGTGCAGCAACATGCCGCGATCGCGCGGATCGATGCCCGGTATCGGCGCTTCGAGCCGCTCCGCGCCCAGCCGCACTTCGCCGTAGGCATGAAAGCCGCACTCCGCCTGCAACGTGAGTGGTTTGACGCCGCCTCGCACTGGCGCCGTGATGTCGACGGGGGTGCCGACCGCGTCCTCGAGCGGCTCGAGTTGCGCGTGCCGCACGAGACGGGCCAGCGGGACATGTTTGTGACTCTCCCGAAATTCCGAATGCCCGTCGGCGGGTACGAGTCGCGCGAGCAGCGGGCTCACGCTGCGATGCGCATCCCCATCAAGTGCCGCCCAGGAACAAACCAGCGATTCCGTGGCGGCGCGCCACGTCTCGAACGAGTTCCGGGCCACGCGCACCTGCCCGGCCGCGCTCGCCGCGGGCACGCCGGCCGCAACCTGCAGTCGCAGGGGAATGAAGGCGTCGGGTCGTGGCGCAGGAGGCCATTGCGAGGCATCCAGGCCCGCAACCCAGATGCCGTCGTAATGCACGACAGGGTCATCGTGGCTGTCGGTCAACGTCACCGGGGCGGCGACGCTTGCCGGGTCGAAGCTGCGCTCGCGCGCCAGGTCGCTCAGCGTGGCGACTGCGCTCGCGGCATCGTTCGTCCCAGCCAGGCACCCAGCGCCGCGTATTCATCCAGCAGTGTTTGAACGCGGGCGACGGTCTGCAATTCGTCGCTGCGCAAGGGACGCGTGCCCGGCCAGCCCAGCTTGCGCAGGGCATTCAGCAGTCGTGTCGCCCACTCCGCGGCGCTGCGCTTCTGACCGTCGACGCTCGCCATCGCCTCGCGCAGCCCTGCTGCGAGCCCGGCTGCAGCTTCGCCGGTCGCGCGCTCCAGGAAGCCCAGCAGCGCCGGCGCCGTATAGTCCAGCCTGCGTCCCTTGCGAATTACAGCTTCGAGGGCGGCGCCGGCGAATACATCCTTGCCGTCGAGAAACGGCATGCGCAGCCAAAGCAGCAGTTCATCGAAGCGCAGACTGCCCACCAGCAATCGCAACGTCAGCAAGGCATGCGCGACCAGCGGAAAGTCCGTGAGGGGTTGTCCGCCTTCGATGGCAAACAGCGTCGAGAATTCGCGCGCATCGCCGGCCAGCCATTCTCCGGGCGACAAGGTCTGCGAAAGCACGCGTTCGTACTGGCGGCGTCGTTGCCGCAACCGTGCGTCAACGACCAGCAGTCGTCGTGCCGGATCCTGCTCGAGCTGGGTGCGGCACCAGGCAGCAATGAGCTCGAGTTCGTGTTCGTCATCCCGTGCGGCAGCAATTGAGAGGGTCGCAGTTCCCGCGCCCGCTGGCACGGCGCGAGCGCCGAGTTTACGTAGCGACTCTTTGACCAGGGGTGGTGAGGCCTGCAGGCCGGCCGAGAACAGTTCGCCTTCCGCGGCCGTCAGTTCGCCAAGCCAGGCGCGCAAGGGACGGCGACCAAGCTTGCGCGAGTGCACCTCGAGAAGGTTCAGAGCTTCGAGCAGCCGCTCGCCTTCGGGTGAGCCCGCGAGTGCAGCGGTCGAATGCGGCATGCGCCACTCATCCAGCATCCGCAAAGCCGCGAGCAGTGCCCGGGCTTCGGCCATGCCGCCTGCACCACGCAGCTCGCGCAGCAGCGCCCACTCGGCACCGGCCGACAGTAGTTGGTCGGGCTCGGCGCTGCGTCCCCAGGCTTGCGCCAACGCGCGTTCGCAGAATTGATTGAAGGTGAAGACGCGCGGCGTCGGCCACAGCGTGCGCCCGAGGTCACGCTGCTCTCGGCCCCACGCGGCGCGCACCGCGGCCTGGCGCTGCGTGGATGGGACGAGCAGTGACGCGCCGTCCCCCAGCGCTGCGAAAATCGCGGGTGAAAGTCTTTGCTTTGTCAATAACTTGCGAAGACTATTTGAGGCCGATGTTATTTGAAGCGGGATTCCGCATGAACCACGTGCGCCCTGTCGGTCGGTGCACGTCCGACATACGAAGTCAGAAGATCGTCGATGCGTGCGAACACTTTCTTCAACAGGGCGGCATCGGGCAGCCACGTCGTGCGGAAGTGATCGCGATACGGAACGTTGAAACTGGTTCCGGGCGCGAGCAGCACGTGTTTCTGTTCGAGCAGGTCGAGCGCAAACGTCTGGTCGTCGAAGTCCGGAATCTCCTCGGTCTTCACGCGCACGAATGCGTACATCGATCCCTGCGGTGGCGCCAGGTGCAGGAACCGGCTCGCCTTGGTCGCTTCGATTACCGCGCGCCGTGATTCATACAGGCGTCCGCCGGGCGCAATGAGTTCCTTGATGCTCTGATAACCACCGATCGCGGTTTGCACCGCCCACTGCGCCGTCACGTTCGAACAGAGTCGCAGCGAGCTCAACAACTCGAGCGCGGCAAGATAGTCGCCGGCGCCGCGCAGGTTTCCCGAGAACGCCGCCCAACCCACGCGATAACCACAGGCCCGGTAGATCTTCGAAAGGCCGGACATGGTGCAGCACACGCTGTCGCGAACCAGCGTCGCCATGGGGATGGATTCGACGCCGTCGTAGGTCATCTGGTCGTAGATCTCGTCGCTGAACACGATGAGCTTGTGTTTTTCCGCCAGCCCGGCGATGGACTCGCACACGGCGCGCGGATACACCGCACCGGTCGGGTTGTTGGGGTTGATGACCACGATGGCGCGCGTCTTGCGCGTGACCAGTGATGCAATCTCTTCGGGATCGGGTACGAAATCGTTCTCGGGCCGGCAGGGGTAGTACACCGCCTTGCCGCCATTGAGCATCACCGCGGCCGACCAGAGCGGGTAGTCAGGACTGGGAATCAGCACTTCGTCGCCGGGATTGAGCAAGGCGCGCAGGCAGAGATCGATCAGCTCACTGACACCATTGCCGATGAATACTTCTTCGGCGCTGATGTCCGTGATGCCGCGCGCCTGCTGCTGCATGACCACGGCTTCGCGCGCCGGGAAGATGCCCTTCTGATGGCAGTACCCTTCCGCGCCCGACATGTTCTCGATCATCGCCAGGCGCATGGTCTCCGGCGTACGAAAGCCGAAGGCTGCCGGATTGCCGATGTTCAGCGGAACGATCTCGTAGCCCTGGCGCTCGAGCTCCTGGGCACGACGGGCAAGGCGTCCACGGATCTCGTACTTGACGTGGCGCAGGCCTTCGCTGGGGCGGATCTGGGTTTCCTGGGACATCGGCGTTCCATCTGAAAAGAAGCTGGCGTGAGGATACCGCCTCACCCCGCCCTTCGCAGCCTGCAGCAGCGAGAATTCCGCCTCAATTCCCGAGTTCGCGCCACCGGAAACAGGCCACCTGGTGCGAATTCCCGACGTCCTCCGGCTCTGGACTCGCCGCCGCGCAGCGTTCCACTGCCGCCGGACACCGGGTCCGGAAGGCGCAACCCGCCGGTCGATCGATGGCCGAGGGTGTCTCGCCGCGCACCGCAAGCGTCGCCAGCCGTTCGCGTGCGCGTGCCGGATCGAGCAGTGGCACCGAGGCTAACAACATGCGCGTGTAGGGATGTCGCGGTGCTTCGAGCACCGCGCGCGCGGCGCCGCATTCGACCACCTTGCCGAGATACATGACGGCCACCCGGTCGCAGAGCTGGCGCACCACCGCGAGATTGTGACTGACGAAGATCAGCGTGGTGCCGCGCTCGCGCTGCATGCGCGCCAGCAGTTGCAGGATCTGCGCCTGGATGGACACGTCGAGCGCGCTCACCGCCTCATCGCAGACCAGCAGTCGCGGCGACAGGACCATGGCGCGCGCAATGGCGACGCGCTGGCACTGACCCCCGGACAGCGTCGGACTGCGCCGTGCGGCGAACGAAGCGTCGAGTCCGACGTCGTCCAGCATCTGCGCCACGAGTTGTTCGCGTTCATTCGGGCCCATGGTGGGACGCAGCGCCCGCAGCGGCTCTGCGATGCACTCGGCCACGCTCATGGACGGATCGAGGCTCGCGAACGGGTCCTGGAAAACGATCTGCAAGGTGTCGCGTGTCTTGCGCAGCGCCTCGCCTTCGAGCTCGAGCATCGGCCGACCCAGCCACACGATCTGCCCCGCCGCGGCTGGCGTCAGTCGCATCAGGGCCCGGGTCAGCGTCGATTTGCCCGAGCCGGATTCACCGACGATGCCGAGCGCTTCGCCTTCCACAACGTCGAGTGACACGGATTCCACCGCGGTAAAGTCGCGCGCCGGCCGCAGCCAGCCGTCGCGCAGCCGATAACGCACGCCGAGATCGCGGATCGAGAGCGCCGTGTTCCCGGTTGAACGCGGAGGTGCGGAAGCCATCGGTGTTTCAATGCGCGGTGTCGCCGCCAGCAGGGAGCGCGTGTATTCATGCTGCGGGTCGTCGAACAGCCGCGACGTCGCGGCGCGCTCCACGACCTTGCCACCCCGCATCACCAGTACCTCGTCAGCCAGCGCGGCGATCACGCCCATGTCGTGGGTGACGATGGCCAGCGCGGTGTGGCGCTCGCGAATCAAGTCGTGCAACAGCGCCAGGATCTGCGCCTGCACCGACACGTCGAGCGCGGTGGTGGGCTCGTCGGCGATCAGCAGTTTGGGATCACAGGCCAGCGCCATGGCGATCATGGCGCGCTGACGCATGCCGCCCGACAGCTCGTGCGGGAACTGGCGCATGCGGCGCGGCACGTCGCTCATGCGGACCTGATCCAGCAGTTCCGCCGCGCGACGCCGCGCATCGTTCCAGCTCGAGCCGCGGTGCGCCACCAGTGGCTCGGCAATCTGATCGCCGATGTTGAGATGGGGTGTCAGCGAGGTCATGGGGTCCTGGAAGATCATCGCGACTTCGCGGCCACGAATGCCCTGCGCCTTGAACAGGTCCACGCCTGCCAGCTGCGCGTTGCCGCTCACCTGCGCGCGCGGTGGCGTCAGGCCCATGAGCGCCATGAATACCTGCGTCTTGCCGGCGCCGGACTCGCCGATCACCCCGAGACACGCTCCGGGTGCGACGTCGAAGGACACCTGGTCCACGACGCGCATGTCGCCATAAGCCACGCTCAGGGCGTCGACAGTCAGCAGCGACCTCAGTCATCGCCGGACCCGAGCCGCGCGCGCAGCGCGTCTCCCAGGGCGTTGAATGCAACCAGCAGCACCATGAGCAGGCCGGCCGGCACCAGCAACATCCAGGGTGAGGACTCCATCTCCTGCGCACCCTCGTTGATGAGGCTGCCGAGACTGGCAAACGGCTCCTGCACGCCGAGACCCAGGAAACTGAGAAAACTTTCGAACAGGATCACCTGCGGAATCGTGAGCGTGCCGTACGCGATGACGGTCCCCATCACGTTGGGAACGATGTGCCGCCAGAGGATGGCCGGTGTACGCACACCACCGGCGATGGCCGCATCGACGAATTCGCGACGCCGCAGCGTGAGCGTCTGTCCGCGCACGATGCGCGCCATGGTCAGCCAGCCGACCGCGCCGATGGCAATGAACAACGCCGCGAGACTGCCGCGCGGAAACAGCGTCGACAGGATGATGACGATGAACACGTAGGGCAGCGCGTACACGATATCGACAAAACGCATCATGGCGGCATCGACCCGCCCTCCCAGGTACCCCGCGGTGGCGCCCCAGGCGATACCGATGCACACGCTGACCAGCGTCGCGAGCAGACCGAGGAGCAGCGAAACGCGCAGCGCCTGCATGCCGCGTGCGAACAGGTCGCGCCCGAGCCGGTCGGTGCCGAACCAGTGAGCGGCTTCCATCTGCGGCGACACGGCGAGGTTCTGCCAGTCGAGCGTTGCGTGGCTCCAGGGTGTGAGCAGTGGCGCTCCCACCGCGAGCAGCGTGAGCGCGCCGAGCACTACGAGCGCCGTGCGGATGCGCGCCGTCATGCCACGCGCACGCGCGGATCGAGCCAGCCATAGAGGAGATCGGCCAGCAGATTGCACACCAGCGTGAAGACGCCATAGACCAGGATCATTCCCATGACCAGCGTGTAGTCGCGATCGATGGCGCCCTGCACGAGATAACGGCCCGAGCCCGGCAGGCCGAACACCGATTCGACCACCAGTGAGCCGGTGATCACGAATGCGATGGCGGGACCGAGATAACTCACCACCGGGATCAGTGCCGGGCGCAGCGCGTGGCGGAACAACACCACGCGGGAGCTCAGACCCTTGGCGCGCGCGGTGCGGATGAAGTTGGCCTTCAGTACTTCTCGCATGCTGTCGCGCGTGAGGCGCGCCACGTAGGCCATGACGGGCAGCGCCAGCGTGACCACCGGCAGTACCAGGAAACTCACCTCGCCGGGTTCGTAGCCGCCCACGCGAAAGATCGGCCAGTAGATTCCGAATACCAGCGCGAGCAGCGGTCCCACGACGAATCCCGGCAGCACGACGCCCAGCATCGAGAAGTTCATGAGGGTTCGCGCGCCGCAGCGAATCCCGACGCCATGCGGCCCAGGCGCCGAGCGGCACACCGATGAGGAATGCCAGCACCGCGGCAGCCACGCCGATAGTTAGGGACAGCGGCAGGCCGCTGGCGATCAGCTCGGTGACGCGGAAATCCTTGAAGCGCAACGACGGACCCAGGTCGCCCTGCGCCAGGTCCGCGAGATAACGCCCGTATTGCACCAGCAGCGGCTGGTCGAGGCCGTAGGCCGCGTCGAGATTGGCGCGAATTTCGGGTGCCAGCGACTGTTCCTGGTCGAATGGGCCGCCAGGTGCGAGCCGGATGATGAAGAACGAGAGGCTAACGAGCACAAACAGTGTCGGTATAAGTCCGACGATGCGCCGCAGTGTGTAGCCGAGCATCAGCGACGGCACCCGCTCTCGAACACGTCCACGTCTCCCGTTACACTCGCTTCCAATGACTACTCAACCCCGACGGATTCTCGTCGCAATCAAACGCGTCGTCGACTACAACGTGCGGATCCGGGTGAAGCCGGATGGCTCGGGCGTAATGCTCGACGGCGTGAAACTCAGCATCAATCCCTTCGATCAGATCGCGATCGAAGAGGCGCTGCGCATCAAGGAAAAAGGCCGTGCCGACGAGGTGGTGATCGCGACTATCGGGCCCGCCGATGCGCAGGCAACCCTGCGCAACGCGCTCGCCATGGGCGCGCAGCGGGCATTGCACGTGGTGGCGGACAAGCCCCTCGAACCGCTGGCCAATGCACGGGTGCTGCTGAAACTCGTCGAACGCGAGCAGCCGTTTCTCGTGATCCTGGGCAAACAGGCCATCGACGACGACAACAACCAGACCGGCCAGATGCTGGCGGCCTGTGGGATCGGCCGCAGGCGACCTTCGCCTCGAAGCTCGAGCTCACCGACACGACCGCGCGCGTCACCCGCGAAGTGGATGCCGGTCTCGAGACGCTCGAGGTGGACCTGCCGGCGGTGGTGACCACGGACCTGCGCCTCAACGAGCCGCGATTCGTGAAACTTCCCGAGATCATGAAAGCCAAGACCAAGCCGCTGGCCACACTGCCCGTCGCAGACATGGGCGTCGCCGGCGATGCCCGCAGCCGCACCACGAAGACCGAGCCGCCGCCGGGACGCCAGCGCGGCATCATGGTCAAGGACACGGCATCGCTGTTTGCCGAGCTGCACAAGCGGGGGCTCGTATGACCGCGGTACTCGTCATCGCCGAGCACGCCAACGGCAAGCTCAATGTTTCCACCGCCAAGTCGGTCAAGGCGGCAGCCTCGCTTGCCGGCGCCGAAATCACCGTGGCGGTATTCACGGCGGGCAGCTCACCGGTGCCTGCGCAGGCCGCGCAAATTGCCGGCGTCGCGCGCGTGCTGGAAGTGACGCACGCGGCCAACGAGCACCAGCTCGCCGCAACCCTCGCGCCGCAGGTGGCGGCAATTGCCGCGGACTTCACGCTGGTATTCGCGCCCTCGACCACCTTCGGAAAGGACCTCATGCCGCGCGTGGCCGCGCTGCTCGATGCGCCGCAGGTATCCGACGTGATGCAGATCGAGAGCGCCACGCGCTTCAGGCGGCCCATCTACGCGGGCAATGCCATCACCACCGTCGAAGTCAGCGCGCCGAAGGTCGTCGCGACCATTCGGACCGCTTCGTTCGAAGCGGCCGCCGGCGGTGGATCGGCGAAAGTGGAACAGGTGCCCTTCACCGGCGCCCTGCCCGCGCACACGCGCTTCGTATCCCTGTCGGCCGCCGCGGCCGACCGGCCCGATCTGCAAAGCGCGTCGAAGGTGATCTCCGGCGGACGGGCGCTCGCCAGCGCCGACGCGTTCAAGCTCATCTACGGCCTCGCCGACAAGATCGGTGCGGCCGTCGGCGCTTCGCGCGCGGCCGTGGATGCCGGCTATGCGCCGAACGACATGCAGGTCGGGCAGACGGGAAAGATCATCGCGCCCGAGCTCTACATCGCCATCGGGATCTCCGGTGCGATCCAGCATCTCACCGGCATCAAGGACGCGCGCACCATCGTCGCGATCAACAAGGATTCGGAGGCCCCGATATTCGAGGTCGCCGACATTGGTATCGTCGGCGACCTCTTCACCATCGTGCCGGAGCTCGAGAAGCTGATCGACGACTCGAGGAAATAGCGCAGCAGCTTTTCTCAGAGATTGGCGAGCACGTGATCGGCGGCGGACACCTTGAACTCCTTCGGCGCCTCCACGAACACGCTCTTCGCCACGCCGTCCTGAACGACGAGCGCGAAGCGCTGGCCACGCGTGCCCATGCCGAATCCGCGGCCGTCCATTTCCAGGCCGAGAGCCTTGGCATATTCGCCGTTGCCATCCGCCAGCATGACGACGTTGTCACCGACGTTGGAGTGTTTGCCCCAGGCACCCATCACGAACACATCGTTGACCGCCATGCAGGCAATGGTGTCAACGCCCTTGGCCCTGATGTCGCCCGCCTTTTCGACGAAGCCCGGCAGATGCTTGGCGTCGCAGGTCGGGGTGAAGGCACCCGGCACTGAGAACAGAACCACCTTCTTGCCCTTGAAGAGCTGATCGGTGGTCAGATCCTGCGGGCCATCCTTGGTCATCGTCTTGAAAGTACCCGCGGGCATCTTTGTCGCCAGCCTTGATCGCCATGATTCTCTCCTTGCTTGAATGTCAGGGTTTGCGCGTCGCCGCGGCAAGTTTCAGATCGTTCAGGAAGCGCTGGTCACCGCTGGCGGTGACCAGGTCGAGCGTCGACGCGCCCGCGCCGTTCTTCTGTTCCAGGCTGGCGCCGTGACGCACGAGAAACTTCGCGGTTTCCTGCTGCCCGACGCTCACCGCGAATTGCAGTGGCGTCGCCCCGCCCTCGCCAGTAACGTCCACGGCGACGCCACGCTCGATGAGCAGTGCGCAGATGCCCGTCATGCCGCTGCGCGCGGCGTAATGCAGCACGCTGTTGCCGGCCTCGTCGCGCACCTGGACGTCCGCGCCACCTTCGATGAGCCCCTGCGCGGAGCTGCTCTGCGCGGACTTGGCTGCCAGCAACAGCGGCGTGTCCCCCGAAGAAGTGCGCGCGTTGACGTCCGCGCCCGCCTTGATGGCCTCGGCAACCGCCTTTCGATCGTTCTTGCCCACGGCGTCTTCGATCGGGGCCTTGCCGCAGCCGCCCAACGCACACAATGCAGTCAACGTTGCGAATAGAAGAGTCGAGCGCTGCCAGGTCGTAGTCACATTTTCTCCATGCGAGATTGAGTGGCCGGGAACAGGCCGGCCTTGACGAGCATGCCGGGTACGGCGTGATCGAGCGTCTGTTGCAGCCAGCGGCTGGTGTCGAGCAGTGCGGGCAGATCGACGCCGGTATCGAATCCCATGCGATGAAGCATGTAGATGAGGTCTTCGGTGGGGATGTTGCCGGTGGCTGCGGGTGCGAACGGGCAACCGCCAATACCACCGCAGCTTGCATCCAGCGCACGCACGCCCGCCTGCACCGCGGCGTAGGCATTCGCGAGCCCGGTATTGCGCGTGTTGTGGAAGTGCGCGCGCAGGCGAACCGCGGGAATCGCGACGCGCAATCTGGCCGATGAGTTCGCTGACCTGCGTGGGCACCGCCACACCGATGGTGTCTGCCACCGCGATCTCGTCGGGCGAAGCCGCCGCGGCTCGCTCCGCCAGTCGTATCACGCGCTCGGCCGGCACTTCCCCTTCGAAGGGACATCCGAAGGCAGTGGAAATGGTGATCTGGGCGCGAATGCCGGCCTCCCTGGCGAGCCTGGCAATGTCGAGCCAGGCAGCAAGGCCTTCCTCCACGCTGCAGCCCTGGTTGCGCTCGCTGAAGCTTTCGCTGACGGCGATGGCCATTCCAATCTCGGTGCAGCCGGCGGCCTGGGCGCGTTCGAAACCCTTGCGATTGAGTACCAGGCCAATGAAACGGGGCGCGGGCGTGAATTGCGCCAGCGAGGCCAGCACGGCTTCGGCGTCGGCCATCTGCGGCACCCGTTTCGGATTGACGAAACTGGCCACCTCGATGCGCTGCAGACCGGCACCCAGCAGGCGGCGGATGAATTCCACCTTGGTGGCGGTGGGCAACACCTGCGACTCGCTCTGCAGGCCATCGCGTGGCCCGACTTCGACGATTTCGATGTGCTCCCGACTCATATTTGGATTCTATCCTCTGGGTCAGGAATCCTTTGCGCTTGTGATACAAACGCGCGGCCATGACCGACACCCAACATCCACGCGGCGCGCTGTCCGACCTTCGAGTGCTCGAGCTCGGCACGCTCATCGCGGGTCCCTTCTGTGGTCAGTTGCTCGGCGACATGGGCGCCGAAGTGATCAAGGTCGAGGCGCCGGGCCAGGGCGATCCCATGCGCCATTGGGGCCCGCAGCCACGCGGCATGCCGTCGGTTTGGTGGCCGGTCATCGGACGCAACAAGAAGGCCATTACGCTCGATCTTCGGCAGTCAGAGGGCCAGAACCTTTTCAAAGACTTGGTACGGAAATCTGATGTCGTAATCGAGAACTTCCGTCCCGGCACCCTGGAGAAGTGGAACTGCGGCTGGGATGTGCTCTCGGGCATCAATCCACGACTCATCCTGGTTCGCGTGTCGGGCTTCGGCCAGACCGGTCCGTACGCCCAGCGCGCCGGTTACGGCGGCATAGGCGAGGCCATGGGCGGTCTGCGCTACATCGTGGGTGAACCCGACCGTCCGCCCTCACGCGTCGGTATCAGCATCGGCGATTCGCTTGCCGCCGTGCACGCCTGCATGGGCGCCCTCGCCGCGCTGCATCATCGGGAAAGAAGCGGCGCCGGGCAGGTCGTCGACGCGGCCATCTACGAGTCGGTGCTCAGCATGATGGAATGCCTGGTCACCGAATTCGACCAGCTGGGCCATGTGCGCGAACGCAGCGGTCCCATCCTGCCGCGTATTGCGCCGTCCAACGTCTACCCCACGCGGGATGGCATCGTGATGATCGGCGCCAACCAGGACACGGTGTTCGCGCGCCTGTGCGAGACGATGGGGACGCCGCAGCTTGCGAGTGACGAGCGCTTATCGCGATCACCAGGCGCGCGGCGCCAATCAGCGCGAGCTCGACGAAATCATTGCCGGCTGGACCGCCACGCTGGGCACACGCGAGCTGCTGGAGCTGCTGGAGCATGCCGGCGTGCCATCCGGACTCATCTACCGAGCCTCCGACATGCTCGAGGATCCGCACTTCGCGGCGCGCCAGGCCATCGTCACGACCTCGCACCCGCAGTTCGGCCAGCTGCGCATGCAGAACGTGGCGCCGCGTCTGTCAGCGACTCCCGGCTCGATCCGCTCGCCGGCACCGCAGATCGGTCAGCACAACGACGAAATCTACGGCGAGCTCCTCGGCCTCAGCGCCGAAGCACGCGGCGCGCTGCGCAGCCGCGCCGTCATCTGACGCCAGAAAGCAAAAGGCCGGGTGTTTTCACACCCGGCCTTGGTCATTCATTGCCGACTTGGCGGCTTGGGGCTCAGGTGTTGAGCAACCAGAGCTTCGCGATGCGCGTCATGGTCGGGTCCTTGGTCGCCTTGCGGAAGGCCTTGGCGGCCTCGGCCTTGTTGTTGCTCTTGAGGTGAGCGATGCCGAGCAGGATGTTGGCCTCGTCCTGGCGCTTCGATCTCATTCGGATCGCCCTTGGCGAGGCTGCCCTTGGTAAGGCCCTGCTGAATGGCGGCGGCGCCCTTCGTGGCATCGCCGGCTCCCAGGTACTGGGCGCCGAGTTTGACCAGCGCATCGCCGGTGGCCGCGGACTTGGCGGCGGCTTCGTTCTTCGGCAACGCAGCCTTGTCAGCCAGGCATTCCTTTTTCGCGGCTTCCAGCAGGCGCGTGTTCACGTCGATATCGCGCTTCTCGACGAAGATCTTCTTTGCTGAAGCCCAGCTCCAGCACCGCCTGCGCTTCGCACGGCGAGCTTCTCTTCGAGCGCGAGCTGGGCCATTTCCTTGTAGTCGTCAGGCTTCTTGAGCACGTTCACGTAGGCCGCGAGCCGCATGACGTTGAGCGTCTGGATGTCGTCGGTGTCCGTCGCCTTGAGCGCCACCATGAGGTTCTGCCAGTACTCGGGCTTCGGGTAGTGCTGCACCAGCTTCTCGAACACCTTGCTGACGCAGTTGTTGTCGCCGGCCTTCTGGCAGGCGGCCACGATCAGCAGCAGCTGCTGTTCCTTCGGCACCGTGCCACGCTGCTCCATGCTGGCAAGCAGTTCGTTCATGACGCGCACGGCGTCCTTGTTGTTGCCGGTCTGGTAGTAGGCCTGCGCCACCTGCACCTGCATGTCCGGATCGCGGGCGACCTTGAGGGCGCGATTGCCGTAGTCGATGACCTTCTGGTAGTTGCGCAGCGAGGAATACAGGCCCGCGAGACTCTTGTAACGCTCGAGCTTGTTGCGCTTCGGGCATGCACGGCGAGTTCAGCGCGGCTTCGAGTTCGCGCGCGGCTTCGGCGGGCTGCCGCAGGTTGTGATAGGCGTAACCGCGAAATTCGTACATCCAGTACTGGTCGAACTGCGACTTGGCGCCGGCCGTGGACTCGGCCTCACGCGTGCGCGCGAGAACTTCCTGCCACTTCCTGGCCTTCAGTGCGTCCTGCGCAGCCGACATCGGCTTGGCAATCTGCTTGCTGATCTTGCCGCCTCCGGTGCAGGCGCCCTGCGCTGCGGCCGGCGCGATGGCGCCAAGACCAAGGATTCCGATCGTCGCTGCCGCGACTGCTAACCCACTTCGAATTGCCACGTATACGCTCCGCGATTCCTCAAAATGCCATCTCGTTCAATTCGCCTGCCCGCTTCTTGCGTGCGTGACGATCGAATCTCTCCAGGGATGAGCCCTGGCGAGTCTATTAGCCCGTCCCGCTTCCCTTTTCCATGTTCAGCGCCCACAACTTGGCGATACGCACCATGGTGGGATTCTGCTTCACGGTCTGGAATGCCTTCAGGGCCTCTTCCTTGTTGTTCATACGAAGATAGGCGATGCCCAGCAACAATCCGGCTTCATCCGGATTCTTGACGCTGCCCTTGCCGATGCCGCGCTGCAACGCTTCGATCGCCTTGTCGTTCATGCCATAGCTGAGGTACGCCGCGCCGAGTTTCACATCGGAGTCGCCGGTCGTCTTGGCGCGTGCCGAGGCGTCCTGCTTGTCGAGCGTGGACTTGTCGAGCGTCACGGCCTGCTTCGCATCAGCGAGGATGCGGCTGGCGTGGTCGCGCTCGCGCTGCGAACCGGCAAACACCTTCTTCTGGTTGCCCTTCTCGATGATGGACTGGGCTTCGCCGGGCAGGCCCTGCGCCATGGCGAGCTGCGCCATCTCGGTGTAGTGACTGGGTTCGTTCATGACCTGCGCGCCGTCCGCGAGGCGCAGGATGTTCAGCAATTCGTTGTCGCTCTTGCTGACGCGCAGCAGCGAGTTGATGAGATCCGTCCAGTAGGTCGGGTTTCGGATAGTGCGCGACCAGCTTCTCGATCTGCTCGGTGACGCAGTTGTCGTCCTTGAGGCGCAGACACGCGGTCTGCAGGATGCGATAAGCCTGCTCTTCGGGAACCTTGCCGGTGGCTTCCATCTTGGCGATGTAGTCGGCCATCGTCACGCGCGCGTTCTGGTTGTCGTCGATCTGGAAGTAGGCATTGCCGAGGTAGTTGATCATCTCCAGGTCGGCGGGATTGAGCTTGCACGGCGAGCTTTCCGTACTCGACCGCCTTCGCATAGTTCTTGCCCTGGTAGGCGAGCTGCATCAGCACCTTCGTGCGCAGCGGCTTGCCCTCTTCCGGCATGCAGGGCGAATTCAGACCCGCTTCGAGCTCGGCAAGCGCTTCCGGGAAGGCCTTCAGGTTGGCGTGCGCGATACCCTTGAATTCGTTCATCCAGTAGCGGTCGTATTCGGTCTTTTCGACCGGCACCGCTTCGGCTTCGGCGACCTTGACCAGGACTTCTTCCCAGTTCTTCGCATCGCGCGCCTTCTGCGCCTCGCCCAGAGGTTTGTCGACCTTCTTGGTGATCTTGGCCTTGGGGCCGCCGCAGGCTTCCGTCTGGGCCAGCGCCGCGCCGCTCGAGCCGAGCATGCCCAGCACCACGATTGCCGCCACACGATTGAACCGACTACGCACTTCAGATGCTCCTTACAAGTGAGCCGCGGTCTTTTGGACCACGGCTCGGTGTTGCCTTAACCCACCGACGAGACATCATGATTTTTTGATGCCCGAGCCGACGGAAAGTTTCGCTGTTGTTTCAGAGGATTACGTTCAGCCTAGGTTCAGTCTCTGAACTCCGAGGTGTTCACGAAGCCCATTTTCTTCATGTGATTGCGCTGCGCGGCCGCCATGACCAGGGCGGTTGTTTCGTAGCGCGACCGGCGATCCGGACGCAGATGGATTTCCGGCTGGGGATCCTTGTTGCGCTCGGACTTGAAGTAGCTCTCGAGCTGCGGAATCCCACTCACAACCGTGCCGTTCCAGACGATCGTGCCATCGAAGTCGATGTCGATCTGGATCACCTCCGGACGAACCGGCGGCGGCGGGTTGTTGGTCTGCGGCATATCCAGCTTCGTCGCGTGAGTCATGACCGGAATCGACATGATCAGCACGATGAGCAACACCAGCATGACGTCGATGAGCGGAGTCGTGTTGATCTCCATCATCGGTGCGCCACTCTCGGCGGCTGCTACATTCATAGACATGAAGAACTACCTCGAAAATATCAGCGCGTAACGCGAATGCTGGCCTTGTCAGGCTCGGTGATGAAACCGACCTTGACGATGCCGCCGCGCTGCAGGTTGAAGATGACGCGGCCGATGCTTTCCCAGCGCGTCGCCCTTGTCACCACGAATGTGAAATTCCGGCTGCGGTGACTTGCGTGCTTCCGCCACGATTTTCTGGAAGAGCACCTGCATGTCGTCCTGACGATAGGCATTCCAGTAGATCTTGCCCGCGGCATCCACCGAGAGAGTGATGTTCTCGGGCTTGGTCTGGGTCGGAATGTTCACCGCTTTCGGGATTTCCACCTGCGCCATCTTCTTGATCACGGGAACCGTGATCAAAAAGATGATCAGCAGCACGAGCATGACGTCCACGAGCGGAGTCGTGTTGATATCCGCAATCGAGCCTTCTTCTTGTCATCTTTGCCGACGCTCATCGCCATGTCGGTATACCTAAGCTGTAGTGGTCAAGAGTGAAACGTAAGCCCGCGATGCGCGGGTTTACTTCTTCACTCCGGCTACGGGAGCGCCCGACGCCACGCGTGCACCGCCCACCAGGTAGGCATGCAGGTCGGAGGCGAAGTTGCGCAGGCTCTCGCTGATGCCCTTGTTACGGCGCAGCAGCCAGTTGTAACCCATGACCGCGGGCACGGCGACGAACAGACCGATGGCGGTCATGATCAACGCTTCACCTACGGGTCCGGCAACCTTGTCGATCGAAGCCTGGCCGCTGACGCCGATGTTCACCAGCGCCTTCAGAATGCCGACGACGGTGCCGAACAGTCCGACGAACGGGGCGGTCGAGCCCACGGTCGCGAGGAACGCCAGGCCGTTGGTCAGCTTGCTGTTGACCGAGTCGACCGAGCGCTGCAGCGACATGGTCACCCACTCGTGCAGGTCGATGCGGTCCGTGAGGCGACCTTCATGGTGCGCCGAAGCACGCAGGCCATCTTCCGCGACAGCGCGGAAGTCGCTGTCCTTCGGGAGGCGGTCAACCGCTTCCTTGAGGGAGCCCGAGCTCCAGAACTGCTTCTCGACCACCTTGGCGCCCTTGCGCAGGCGGCGCTGGTCCCACAGCTTGGAGAAGATGATGTACCAGGACACGGCCGACATGATCAGCAGGACGATCAGTGTGGCCTGTGCGATGGGACCGCCGTCTCTCCACAGTGCGGTAAGACCGTATGGGTTTTCGGCATCGGCAGCAGTTGTAACAACAGAATTTTCCATGATTTCCTCGATGACAAAATTCAATGCGGCGGTAAGGACCGCCGCACTGGATAAAAAGACTAATTGTTCTTAAGGACGAATTTGACCTTGAACTTGATGCACGACTCCGGAAGCGCGGTGCCGTTTTCGGTGCCTGCGGCATAACGCGTGGCTTTCGCAACCTTGACAGCGGCGCTGTCGAGGTCGGGGAAGCCGGAAGTATCTGTTACTACCGGGTCGCGAACCAATCGGCCATTAGACCCAACGCAGGCCTGGACGACGGGTGAGCCCTGCTCTTCGCGACGGATGGAACCCGGCGGGTAGTAATCGTCGGGGTTGACGGGTCGCGTCATCTTGGCGGGCGAGCCCGCAACGCGCGGCGGCGGCGGCGGGGCCGGCGGTGGCGGCTTATCCGTCACGTCCTGGATGGCGGTGGTGTTGGTTTCCATCGGCAGATCGATGGATACCTCCGGAGGAGGCACTTCGACCGGCGGGCGCTCCATTTCCGGCGGCGGAGGCGGAGGCGGTTCTTCCTCGGTCTTTACTTCTTCCTCCAGGGTTGCCTCGATGGGCGGCGCCAGAGCTTCGATAGCCCTGGTTGCCAGGCCGGATGCAAAGCCCCAGGCGACGAGCACGTGAAGGACAACAATCGCCGCAGCGACGATGCCGCGGCGAGTGAGGAAATTCGAATCTTGTACGTAGGCGGCCATTGTTTCCCGTGGTCGCGAGTGAAAAAAACGATCGGCGCGTCAAACGGGGTGGCGGAAAGTAACCAAGCTTTCCGACCAGCGCAACCGTTTGTTCGTTCCGTCCCCCGGCCTGCTCGTGTTCGCGAACAAGGCCATGTTGATCATCAGATTAACGTTAGTAGCTCTGGCGCCGGTCCAAAGCCGCCGAACTGTAACCGCAGCCGCATGGCCTGACAACAACCGCGTTTGCGACCGGCCCGGCACTGCGCGGAATGTGAATGAGGTCTTCACTGTCAGTCGGTCACCGCGCCCAGCGATGCGCTTGACACAATCCGTGCGTACTTCGCGAGCACACCCTTGGTCGCATATGGCCTGGGTGCCTTCCATTTCGTGCGGCGTTTGCGCAATTCCGCCGCGCTCAGTTTGATTTCCAGCGTGCGCTTCACTGCATCAATCTCGATGGCATCGCCGTCCCTAAGTAGACCGATGGGGCCGCCGAGCGCCGCTTCCGGGGAGATATGTCCAACCACGAACCCATGACTCCCGCCGGAGAATCTTCCGTCAGTAATGAGCGCCACCTTGTCGCCGAGCCCGCGCCCCATGATGGCGCCGGTCGGACTCAACATCTCTCTCATCCCGGGACCGCCGCGCGGTCCCTCATAGCGGATCACGACCACGTCGCCCGCTTTCACCTTGCCGGCAAGGATCGCCGCGGTGGCACGCTCTTCGCCATCGAACACGCGCGCGGTGCCCGCGAATCGCAGGCCTTCCTTGCCCGAGATCTTCGCGACTGCGCCTTCCGGTGCGAGGTTGCCGTGCATCACCACGAGGTGACTGTCCTTCTTGATCGGATTGCTGAGCGGTCGAACGATGTCCTGCCCCGGTGGATAGTCGGCAACGTCGCGAAGATTTTCGGCGAGCGTCCGCCCGGTGACCGTCATGCAACCACCGTGCAGCAGGCCGGCATCGAGCAGACGTTTCATCAAAGGCTGAATTCCGCCGATGGCAATGAGTTCAGACATTAAATAGCGGCCACTGGGACGCACGTCGGCAAGCAACGGGACCTTTTTGCCGATACGCGTGAAATCCTGTAGTCCCAGTCTGACCCCGGCAGCATGAGCGATGGCGAGCAGGTGCAACACCGCGTTGGTGCTGCCACCGAGCGCGATGGTCACGGTGATGGCGTTCTCGAATGCCTTCTTGGTCAGGATGTCGGACGGCGTGATGCCGGCGCGCACCAGTTCCACGACTGCGGCGCCCGCGCGGCGGCAGTCATCGCGCTTGGCGACGCCCACTGCTTCCTGCGCCGAGCTGTTAGGCAGCGAAAGTCCCAGCGCCTCGATGGCCGAGGCCATGGTGTTGGCGGTGTACATGCCGCCGCAGCTGCCCGGGCCCGGAATCGCGGTGCGCTCCACCTCGAGCAGTTCCTCGTCCGAGACCCGGCCCGCGGCGTGGCCGCCGACCGCTTCGAACACGGCGACGATGTCGCGGCGCTTGGCGCCCGGCTTGATGGTGCCGCCGTACACGAACACCGCCGGACGGTTGAGGCGCGCGATGGCCATGGCGCAACCGGGCATGTTCTTGTCGCAGCCGCCGATGGCAACGAAGCCATCGAAGCCCTCGGCACCCACCACGGTTTCTATGGAGTCGGCGATCACTTCTCTTGAAACGAGCGAATAACGCATTCCGGGTGAACCCATCGAAATGCCATCCGACACCGTGATGGTGTTGAACAGGACTCCCTTGCCGCCTGCGCCATCCGCGCCGGCGATCGCCTCGGTGGCCAGTTCATTGATGTGCATGTTGCAGGGCGTGAGGCTGGCCCAGGTGGAGGCGACGCCGATCTGCGGCTTGCCGAAGTCCGCGTCCTGGAATCCCACGGCGCGCAGCATGGCGCGCGACGGCGTCTGTTTCGCGCCGTCGACTACCAGGCGGGAATACCGGCGTTCGTCCACCACTCTCTTCTTCGTCATCGTCTGCCCTCTGCCAGAAAAGTCTCTAACTAGTTGATTCGTTCTTCGGGGCGCGCATGACGCGCCGCATGTGCGAGAAGCCTGCCGCGCCGATGGTCACGAACAGCAGCGGCAGTGCCAGCGAATACACTCCCGCGCCTGGTCTCATGGCCTCGAGCCATTGGTACACCAATATGCCGGCGGGAGGACCAATGGCGCCGCGTACGCCCGTGAGCGTGACGTGCACTCCCATGTAGTGCTGCGCGCGACCGACCGAGGCGAAGTCATTGTGCCCGAGATTCCAGCCCAGGTACGAGCCGGCGTAGGCGAAGCCAAGCACCACGGCGCCGATCCACAACAGCGGCAGGTTGTGCAGCCAGCTGCCAACCGTGACCAGCGCGACCGCCGCCACCAGCGCCCAGCCCTGCCGCGCGCGGTACTCGACCACGTGACCCTCGTCGAACATGCGGGCCCAGAACGGCACGAACAGCGGCAGCAGGCCGAGCGGAATGACCGACAACAGCGCGATCTGCAGGCTGGCGGCCAGGTGCAGGTGCTCGCTGAAGATCACCACCAGCTGCGATGTGAGCATGAGGTTGCCGCCGCCGAACACGCCCATCCAGAACATGTACTCGCGGAAGTGCGGATCCTTCCTGAGGATCTCGAACAACATTCCGACACTGAACGGCTCGGTGCGGCCCACCGCGGAAGTTTCCTCGGCGAGCCGAGCGAACTCGCGTCGCACCCGCGCCTCGCGATACAGCCAGGCCGCGAGCAGCCCGGCCACCAGGCCCGCACCGAACAACCAGCGGGAATCGATCCGTCCCTTATCGAGCACCCAGGCCGCGAGCGCCGCGGTCAAGGACACCGCCAGGGAACTGACGATGACGATGCGGCCGGTGTAGCGCGCGATCGCCTGGCGCGGATAGTTCGCGCTCCACACCGCGGCGCGCACCGTAAGGATGCCGGTCCAGATCACGCGCGCCGCGAGAATCGAGACCACGGCGAACGCCAGTCCGCCGAGCGCACGCGGTGCCACACCGAGCAAGCCCACCAGCAATGCGAAACCCGCCTGCAGCGCCACCATGAGCCCGATGCGCGCGCGGCCGTGCGCGAGATTCGCCCACACGAAACTCACCACGTTGGACAACGCCGGTGCACCACTCACGAAGGCAACGGCGAGATTCACGGCCCACGGATCTGGCCGCGTCGGCAAAGGTCTTCTTGATGAGCACGGCCGCGGTCGCGCCCTCGACCAGGCCGAGTGTCACTCCCAGCAGGGCCCAGGGAGCGATTTCGCGGCGAAACGCCGCTTCGGCGGCCAGCGACTCGGGCCGTGTGCGCCCGATGATCACCCGAACCGCTGGCGCACCAGCCGATACAGCGCGCGCACGGTGTGCGGATCCGCTCCCACCGGCCGGCCGGGCCGTTCCTTGGGGTTCCAGGCGTAGACGTCGGCGTGCAGCCAGTTGCGCGTGCGCGATGACGAAACGCTTCAGGAACAGCGCGCCGATGATCGATCCCGCGAACTGCGTGTTCGACACATTGTTGAGATCGGCGATACGGCTGGCGAGATCGTCTTCGTATCCGCCCCACAGCGGCATCGGCCACATGGGATCGGATTCGCGTTCGCCGATGGCGCGCAGCTCCTCGGCGAGTCCGGTGGGATTCGAGTAGATAGCCGGCAGCTCCGGCCCCAGCGCCACGCGCGCCGCGCCGGTAAGCGTCGCGAGATCGACCAGCAGTTCGGGTTGCTCGCGATCGGCTTCGGCGAGCGCATCGGCCAGCACCAGCCTGCCTTCCGCATCGGTGTTGCCGATCTCCACCGTCAGTCCCAGGCGCGTGCGCAGCACGTCGCTGGGCCGGTACGAACGGCCGGAGATGCTGTTCTCCACGGCGGGAATCAGCAGGCGCAACTGGATGGGCGCATCGGCGTCCATGAGCATGCGCGCCAGCGCCAGCACCAGCGCGGCGCCTCCCATGTCCTTCTTCATGAGGATCATGCCGCTCGACGGCTTGATGTCGAGGCCACCGGTGTCGAAGCACACGCCCTTGCCGACCAGCGTGACCTGGGGCGCGCCACGTTTGCCCCAGCGCATGTCGATGAGCCGCGGCTCGCGGGCGCTGCCCTTCCCCACCTCATAGATGAGTGGATAGTTCTGGCGCAGCAATTCTTCGCCCACCGTGATGCGGCATTCCGCTTCATGCTGCAGGGCCAGTCGCTGCACGGCCTCACCGAGCTCGGCCGGCCCCATGTCATTCGCCGGGGTATTGATGAGATCGCGCGCCTCCGCCAATGCCTGGCTCGCGAGTCGTACGTATTCCAGGTCCGTGCCGGACGGTGCGACCAGCGAAGGCAGCTCGCCTGCGGGCTTGCGGTATCGCGTGAACCGGTAGGAGCCGTATTCCCAACCCAGCGTCAGGTGCGTTGCACCCTCGGCACTGAAGCCGCCAGCGAATCGATACCGGCCCGGCGGCAGCCGGTCGGGCAGGCCAGCCGACGTCCAGATGGTGGGTTCGCTGAGATCCGGGGTCGGCCCGAGGCCCAGGACCGCGCCGGCGATGCCGTCACCCGCCCCGGTGGGGATCAGCAGCAGCTTGTTTTTTTCAGCCTGGAAGCCCTGGCCGCGCACCCAGGAGCGCACGGCGGGCGGTTGTACTTCGAGCCAGGCGCCGAATCCCTGCTCGCCAACCAGCCAGATGGGTCGTGCGCCGCTGGCTTCGGTTTCGTTTAGGAGATGGGAGCTCACATCAAAATCTTAAGGTATTCGAAGGCCTACGCGCTTACTTCACAGGTCCTCATGCGTTGACAATAGGCAAACACCTGTGGTGCTATCGCGCGCATTGTATGCAGGCCCGGACCTTGAAGTACGACGTGGATTTCAGCAGCGCGACTTTCGCGCGCGCAGTGTCTTCGAAGACGGGGGTTGTACTCGTATCCCTTCCCCTTCTCCTTATCGGGAGAAGTCGGTGCGGGATGTCGGCCTGAAGCGTTAACACTAGAGCAAGGCGAATTCACCAAAAACCCCGCACCGGCCCAAGAGCCGATGCGGGGTTTTTCTTGTGTTTTTGAACCATTCAAATGGAGTCGACAATGACCAAGCTGTATTCGGGCAAAGACGTAGACAAGAAGGCGCTCAAGAAGGCCCGGATCGCCATCCTGGGCTACGGCAGCCAGGGTCGCGCGCATGCGCTCAACCTTTCGGACAGCGGTCACAACGTAGTGGTCGGCGTGCGCAAGAACGGCGACAGCTGGAAGAAGGCCAAGCGTGACGGACTCAAGGTCGCCGAACCGGTGGACGCGGTGAAGGACGCGGACCTGGTCGCGATGCTGGTGCCGGACCTGGCGCAGAAGGACCTCTACAGCCAGGTGAAGGACTCACTGAAGAAAGGTGCGTCGCTGCTGTTCGCCCACGGCTTCAACATTCACTTCAAGCAGATCAAGCCGCGCAAGGATCTCGACGTGGTGCTGATCGCGCCCAAGGGTCCGGGTGATCTCGTGCGCCGCCAGTACCAGCAGGGACGCGGCGTGCCGTCATTGATCGCCGTGTACCAGGACTCGACGGGTAATGCCTTCGCCAAGGCGCTGGCCTACGGCCACGGCATCGGCGGAACCCGCGGCGGCGTGCTCGAGACCACGTTCGCGGAAGAAACCGAGACGGATCTGTTCGGCGAACAGGCCGTGCTGTGCGGCGGTACCAGCGATCTCGTGCTCAAGGGTTTCGAAACGCTGGTGGAAGCCGGCTATCAGCCCGAAGTGGCCTATTACGAGTGCCTGCACGAACTGAAGCTCATCGTCGACCTGCTGCACGAAGGTGGCCTCACCAAGATGCACAAGTTCATCTCCGATACGGCCAAGTACGGTGACCTGACGCGCGGCCCGCGCGTGGTCAACGACAAGACCAAGAAGGAGATGGGCAAGATCCTCAAGGAAATCCAGAAGGGCAAGTTCGCCAAGCAGTGGATCAAGGAAAACGCTGCGGGCCGGCCCGAGTACAACAGGCTCATGAAGGCGGACCTCGATCACCAGCTCGAAGTCGTCGGCAAGCAGCTGCGTGCACGCATGCCGTGGCTGGAGCAAGGCCGCAACTGAGGCCTCCAGACGTTACGAGGTACGCCATGTCACGCGAACGAGTCATGATCTTCGACACCACGCTGCGCGACGGCGAGCAATCGCCGGGCTGCAGCATGGCGCAGCCCGAGAAACTTCGCGTGGCGCGTGCGCTCGCGGAGCTTGGCGTCGACGTCATCGAAGCGGGATTTCCCGCCGCGTCGCGCGGGGACTGGGAAAGTGTCAACGCGGTGGCGCGCGAGGTGCAGGGCCCGATCATCTGCGGGCTGGCGCGCTGCAATCGCGGCGACATCGAGCTCGCCGCCAGGGCGCTGAAGGCCGCGCCGCGGCATCGCATCCACGTGTTCCTCGCCACCAGCGCGATCCATCGCCAGTACAAGCTCAACATGGCGCAGGAGGAAATCATCCGCGCCGCGGTCGAGGGCGTGAAGGTCGCTCGTGAATTCTGTGAGGACGTGGAGTTCTCGCCCGAAGATGCCTCGCGCACCGAGCTGGATTTCCTGACACAGGTGGTCGAAGCGGTCATCGAGGCCGGCGCCACCACGGTGAACATCCCGGACACCGTGGGTTACACGGTGCCGGATGAATTCGCCGAGTTGTTCCGCTACCTGCGCAAGAACGTGCGCGGCATCGACAAGGTGCGCCTCTCGGTGCATTGCCACGACGATCTCGGCATGGCGGTGGCCAACAGCCTGACGGCCGTGGTCGCCGGCGCCCGCCAGATCGAATGCACCATCAACGGCATCGGCGAACGCGCCGGCAACTGTTCGCTCGAAGAAGTCGTGATGGCGCTGAAGACGCGCGACGCGTTCTTCAACCTGGACACCGGCATCAACACGACCAGGCTCTATCCGACCTCGCGCATGTTGTCGAACATCGTCGGCGACTGCCGATACCGCGCAACAAGGCCATCGTCGGCGAGAATGCCTTCGCCCACGAATCGGGCATCCACCAGCACGGCATGCTCAAGCACCACTCCACCTACGAAATCATGCGTCCGCAGGATGTGGGCCTGTCGCGCTCCGCCCTCGTCCTGGGCAAACACAGCGGACGGCATGCACTGCGCGAACGCATCAAGGAACTGGGATTCGAGATCGACGAGGTCGAGTTCGCGCGCATATTCGAAGAATTCAAGGCGCTCGCCGACAAGAAGAAGGAACTCTACGACGGCGACATCGAAGCGCTGGTCCTGCAGGCCGAACACAGCGCCGTGGGACCGTGGTCGCTGAAGAGGCTGCGCACCATTTCGGACGGCCCGAATTCGAAAGGACAAGAGGCTGCGGAGGCGACGGTGCGACCTGCGGCACAGCGACGGACGTGAGATCGAAATGACCGCCACCGGCGATGGTCCGGTCGACGCCGCACTCAAGGCCATCGAACGCGCGACCGGCGTCGACGTCGTGCTGCGCAAATTCGAAGTGCGCAGCGTCTCGGCCGGCGAAGACGCGCAGGGCGAGGCGCTGGTGTATGTGGAGTACAATCAGCGCACTTATCGCGGCTCGAGCGTCAGCACCAACATCGTCGAGTCCGCAACCCAGGCCTTCCTCGAAGTGATCAATCGCATCGAACTCGCACAAGGCGCGCTCACGCGCACGCGTGTTGCGCAGGCCATGTAACTTTTTCGGAGCCTCTTCATGCCCATACCCGCAACGAAGTACATCTGGTTCAACGGCAAGCTGGTCCCGTGGGAAAAGGCCACGGTGCACGTGCTGTCGCACGCGCTGCACTACGGTTCGTCGGTGTTCGAAGGCGTGCGCGCCTACGAGACGCCGCGCGGATCCCGCGATCTTCCGACTGCGCGATCACACGAAGCGCCTGTTCGATTCGGCGAAGATCTACCGAATCAACATTCCATTCACCGAAGAGCAGATCAACCACGGTCAGCGTGAGGTGATTGCGCAGAATGGACTGGCGCGCGGCGCCTACCTGCGGCCGGTGGCCTTCCGCGGCTACGGCGAGGCCGGCGTGGTGCCGAAGAACGAGCCGCCAATCGAAGTGGCGATCGCCGCCTGGGAATGGGCCAGGTACCTCGGCGCCGCCGAAGACGAAGGTGTCGATGTGTGCGTGTCGTCGTGGCAACGCGTGGCGCCCAACACCATTCCCGCCATGGCCAAGGCCGGTGGCAATTACCTCTCGAGCCAGCTCATCGGTCTCGAGGCCAAGCGCCTCGGATTCGTCGAAGGCATCGGACTCTCGGCTGACGGTACCGTGAGCGAAGGCGCCGGCGAGAACCTGTTCATCATCAAGGATGGCGTGCTCTACACGCCGGGCGTCGCGCATTCCCTGCTCAACGGCATCACGCGCCACACCGTGATGACGCTGGCGAAGGACATGGGAATCGAAGTGCGCGAGATCGCGGTCCCGCGCGAGATGCTGTACCTGGCCGACGAGTTGTTCTTCACCGGCACAGCCACCGAGGTCGCCGCGATTCGCTCCGTCGATGCCATCCAGATCGGCAACGGCAAGCGCGGACCGATCACCGCGAAGCTGCAGGCCGCCTACTTCGCGCTCGTGCAGGGCAAGTCCCAGGACAAGTGGGGCTGGCTCGACTACGTCGACATGAACGCCCGCGCGCCGCCGTGGCCGGTTGAGATGACGCGTTAGCTAGGGGGACTGTCCCCCTCCATCGCGAGACTTGATGAGCACCGCACCAAAAACCATGTTCGAGAAAGTCTGGGAAGACCACGTCGTCGTCCCCGAGACCGATGAGACTCCCGCCGTACTGTTCATCGATCTGCACCTCACGCACGAGGTGACAACGCCGCAGGCCTACACCGAGCTGCGTAACCGCGGAATCCGGCTGCGCCGGCCGGACCTCACGCTTGCGACCATGGATCACTCCACGCCGACTCGCACCGAGCAGGTATTCGGCGGCGTGCCCATCGCGGTCGATTCGGCGGCGAAACAGGTGCAGCAGCTGGAGATAAACGCGCGCGAATTCGGCGTTGAACTCTTCAACCTGCAGGACAGCCGCCGCGGCATCGTGCACATCATCGGACCCGAACTCGGAATTACGCAGCCCGGGAAGACTATTGTTTGCGGCGACAGTCACACTTCGACGCATGGGGCATTCGGCGCCCTCGCCTTCGGCATCGGCACCACCGAAGTGGGTCACGTGCTCGCCACGCAGTGCCTGCTGCAACGCAAGCCCAGGACATTTGCCATCAATGTGGTTAACCGGCTTCCGCCCGGTGTGACTGCCAAGGATCTGATCCTCTCCATCATCGGCAAGATCGGCGTGTCGGGCGGCACGGGCCATGTGCTCGAGTTCCGCGGCCCCGCCATCTCTGCGATGTCGATGGATGAGCGCATGACGATGTGCAACATGTCGATCGAAGCCGGTGCGCGTGCCGGCATGATCGCGCCCGACGCCACGACGTTCGCCTATCTCGAGAACGCCCCGCGCGCGCCCAAGGGTGCCGCGTGGGATGCGGCGCTGGAACGCTGGAGGAAGCTGCCCACCGACGCCGGCGCGTCATTCGACCGCAGCGTGGAAATCGACGCGGCATCGCTGGTGCCCATGGTCACTTACGGAACGCATCCCGGCATGGTCGCGCCCGTGACGGGCAACGTGCCCGCACAGGGCGATGCGGTGTTCCAGAAGGCGCTCGCCTACATGGGACTCAAGGCCGGTGAGCCGATTCGCGATGTGCCGGTGAACAATGTGTTCGTCGGCAGCTGCACCAACGGCCGCCTCTCCGACCTGCGCAATGCCGCGCGCGTCCTGCGCGGACACAAGCTCGCCAAGGGTGTGAAGATGCTCGTGGTGCCGGGCTCGCAGACCGTCAAGCGGGCCGCCGAGGCCGAAGGGCTCGACCGCATCTTCCTCGACGCGGGCGCCGAGTGGCGCGAGAGCGGCTGCTCGATGTGCCTCGGCATGAACGGCGACCTCGTACCGACCGGCCACTATTCCATCAGCACCAGCAATCGCAATTTCGAAGGCCGCCAGGGCATCGGTGCGCGCACCCTGCTGGCCAGTCCCGAGACCGCCGCTGCCTCGGCGATTCGCGGACGCGTCACCGATCCGCGCGAATTCACAAACTAAGATGCCAGCCGTTAACCCAGATTCGCTCCCGCACGGTCGTGCTGTCCGCGACCAACATCGACACCGACCAGATCATTCCGGCGCGCTTTCTCACCGCGACGTCGCGCGCCGGTTTCGGCAAGCACCTGTTCGCCGACTGGCGTTATGACGCGCGCGGGTAATCCGAAGCCGGATTTCGCGCTCAACAAACCCGAAGCGAAGGGAGCCCAGATCCTGGTCTCCGGACGCAACATCGGCTGTGGCTCGTCGCGCGAACACGCGGCCTGGGCGCTGCAGGATTTCGGCATCCACGCGGTGATCAGCACAGAGTTCGCGGACATCTTTCGCACCAACTGCCTGAAGAATGGACTCGTGCCCGTGCTCGTCGACGACGACGACCCATGCCTGGCTGCTGGCGCATCCCGACGCCGAGGTGAGCATCGACGTGGAGCACACGACGCTGTCATTGCCCGATGGCACCACGGTCAAATTCCCGCTGGAAGGCTTCGCGCGTTACTGCCTGCTCAATGGCGTCGATGAACTCGGTTACCTGCTGTCGCAGACAGCGGCTATCTCGAGTTACGAACAGCGCCATCGATGAAAACCAACAAGTGAAAGCAAGAATAGCCGTCATCGCGGGCGACGGTATTGGCCCCGAAGTCGTAGCCGAAGGCGTACGCGTGCTGGAGCGCGTCGCGCAGAAATTCGGACACGAGTTTTCACTGCACGCCGCGCCCTTCGGTGGCATCGCCATCGACCTCACGGGTGATCCGCTGCCCCAGCCCACGCTGGATGAATGCCTGGCGGCCGATGCCGTCCTGCTCGGCGCCATTGGCGGACCGAAATGGGGTCCGTCAGCCGCGGTGCGTCCCGAGCAGGGACTGCTGCGCCTGCGGCGCGAACTCGGCGTGTATGCCAACCTGCGCCCGATCGCGCTGCATCCGGCGCTGCGCGACGCCTCGGTGCTGAAACCCGAGGTGCTCGACGGCGTCGACCTGATCTTCGTGCGTGAGCTCACCGGCGGCATCTATTTCGGCGAAAAGAAGCGCGACGCCACCAGCGCCAGTGACCTGTGCACCTACTCGGTCAAGGAAATCGAACGGATCACCCACGTCGCCGGCCGGCTGGCGATGCGGCGGCGCAAGCAGGTTGTTTCCATCGACAAGTCCAACGTTCTCGAGACCTCGCGGCTGTGGCGCGAAGTCAGCGAACACGTCATTCGCCGCGAGTACCCGGAAGTGAGCATCGAGCACATGCTGGTGGACTCGGCTGCCATGCATTTGCTGAAACGTCCGCGCGACTTCGACGTGTTGCTGACCGAGAACATGTTCGGCGACATCCTGACCGACGAGGCCGCCATGCTCGCGAGCTCGCTCGGTGTGCTGCCCTCCGCTTCCCTCGGCGCCGGCAAGCGCGGACTGTACGAGCCGATTCATGGATCGGCGCCCGACATCGCCGGCAAGGGCATCGCGAATCCGATCGGCACAATCCTCAGCGTCGCATTGCTGCTGCGTTACTCCCTCGAGCTCGAGCACGAGGCCAATGCCGTCGAGCAGGCGGTCGATCGTTGCATCGCGAACGGCGCGCGCACCGCGGACATCGCCGAACATGGCCGGCCGGCCATGACCACGCGCCGCATGGGCGACGCGATCTTGCGCGAGCTCTGAAGCGCGCACCGGCCCCGGACATGCGGCCGGGACCGGTACGCTTACCCAACTACTTCTTCGGGGCCGCCTTCTGCGGCACGATCGGGTAGTAGAGTGAGAACGGCTCTTCGTTGATGTCGATCTCGACGAAACTCTCGTCCCAGTGATCGATGGTGAGTGCCCAGCGCGCACGCTCGCCCTTCACGTAGTCTTCCTGGTCCGGAAAGAGCTGCTTGATCAGCTCGCCGCGCGTAATGCCGAGTTTTGGCGCCGCATCCGCCGGTGGCGATATGTTGATGATCGCGATGTCCCAGGGCTGGCCGGGCGCGTGATCGCCGGCCGCGAAGATCTTCGAGCTCAGGGTCACCCCCTTGTCGATCTGGTACTGCATGATCGGGCGGTGGTACTTCTTGTAGAGCGCCAGCCACTCGTCCTGTCGTCCCGGCGGCGTCTTGTAGTAAGACACGCTGACGCGCTGCTTGCCGACGCCGCGGCCGTTCTGCGCCTGGGCCTGCAGGTCATTGGTAGTCAGTGCGAATGCACCCACCAGCAAAGCCACCAGGGCTGTGACTCGAAAGATCGACTTCATTACTGTTTCCTTCTGGGTTTCATGATCGGGTTGTCAGAACTTGAGATTGAGCGCGAGGTAGTACTGCCGCCCGTAGATGTCGTAGGTGCTCGCCTGTGTCGAGCCTGGCGCGGTGCCGGTCAGCGGCGGACCACGATCGGTCAGATTGTTCACGCCACCTTCGAGCGTGATCGAATCGTTGAGACCCCAGCGCGCATACCAGTCGAAGTAGTTGTACGACATCGACATTCGGCGCGGTCGAATTTGCATTGGTGACGCGCGCTGCATTGCGCATGGCATCGATGAAGCGCCACTTGAACGAAGTCGAAAGACTGTTGATCTGGTAGCCGAGGGTCGTCACCGCCTTCCAGTCCGGGATGGAACCCGGCAGCGTGACGCTCGGCGTGCCCACGGTACCGGAATAGTCGAGCACCGGCCCGTTGGCCTGCAGCTGCAGATCGAACTCCTTGACGTGACTGACCACGGACGTCAGTGAAATCGTGCCTGGAGCGTTGTCGAGGCCAAGCGCATCGACACCGAATGACCAGTCGAGCTGGATGTCGTATCCCGCCGTCTTGAAGCCGCCGAGATTCAGCGTGGGCTGATCGACGTTGGCGAACCAACCCGTGGCCGTGTCGCGCCGGATCAACGAGCAGAAGAAATTGGCGGGATCGAGCGCCGGGTTCGAGCCGTCGGAGTTGTAGCACTTGGGCAGAATCTGCGCGGCGCCGATGGTGCCGATCACGTCCTCGATCTCGATGCGATACCAGTCAACCGACAATTGGAGTCGCGACAACAGCGCCGACTCCCACGGTGAGTCGAACACCACACCGAAGGTGTAGGTGTCACCCGTTTCGGGAGTCAGGTCGCGGTTGCCGCTGCTCGTCGCGAGCAGCTCCTGCTGCGGATTCGCGAACGTGTCGATGGCTGCGGGTGCAATGCCCTGCGCGAGGCACAGTGCGCGGACTTGCGCCGCATCGGTGCCGGTGCGTGCCTGGCTCTGGAAGTGGCAGGGATCACCACCCCCGCTCGCCACCGTGCCGATGTTGGGAATGGACACGTTCGGCGCGACGAACAGTTCTCCTACGCTGGGCGCGCGCACTGCGCGCTGGTAGCCGCCGCGCAATCGCACCGGCTGGATCAGCTGCCAGTTGAAGTCGGCTTTGTACGTGTCGACGCCGCCCGAAAGGTTGTAGTCCGAATAGCGATAGGCGGCGCCCAGTTCGAGGCTTTCGACCAGGAACACATCGCGCAACACCGGCGCCAGGAACTCGACATAGGCCTCGGTGACATCGGTCGAGCCCTCGCTGGTTCCGGTGCGGAACACTCCGACGACATTGCCGCGCGCCAGGTCCTGATCGGGCACGAACGAGAAATCATTGCTGCGGTAGCCGACGCCGGCGGCAAAACGCAGATCACCCGCGGGCAACTCGAATGCGCGTCCCTGCACCGTCGCCTCGATCACGTCCTGCGTGATGTCCGTCTGGCTGATGGGCGTCGCCACCAGGAAATTGCGGCAGTCGGCGGAAATCTGGCTGAGGCCGAATGGATCGTAGCCACCCTCGCATAACGAGAGTCCACCGTCCGGCGCGTTGAGCAGCGCATTCAGTGAACTCACCAGTACCGAGCCCTGGTTGCGCTCGATCTTCTTCGTGTTGCCGTGTGATCCGTAGACCTCCCAGCTGCCATCGATGGCGTCGAGTGATCCCTTGAAACCGGCGAGAAACTGCAGCGTGTCGAAGGTGCGGTCGAAGTTGCGCGGCCCTGCTTCCTCCTGGAATCGCTTTTCGAAACGTAACGCGGCCGTGGGATTCGCACGCGACGCGAGGATGGTCGCCAGGTCATCCGGGATCCACGGATTGGTGACCGGCACCGAGAAGGCGTCGTTGCCTGCCTCGGCATTCACCAGCGAGTCGTAGCTGGTGTAGTACAGCTGGCCGAAAGCCTCGACCTTTGGCGCGACTTCATACGTAGCGCGTGCCAGCGCCGAGTAGCGGGTCAGCGGGACCTGCAATCGCGAAAACTGGTTGAGGTTGTTGAGCTGCGTGCCGGTGTTGTAGAGCAACCCATCCGGCCCGCGGTAGTTGAAGGGAACATTGTTGACCGCGAACAACGTGCCGTCGTCGTTGTAGCCGAGGACGGTATTGCGCGGCACCCTGCCCGGCGCTGCACCGTACTGGGCAAAAACCTGGTCTACGGCCGCCTGGCTCGGCAGGTTCGGCGGCGATCCCACGTTCGGTCGATAGATACCGGTGGGAATACGAAAGTCCGTACCACCCTGCGCGCGTTGGAAGAATTCCCGCGACATGTAGCCAACGTCTTCACGATCCGTGTACGACAGCGACACCACGGCATTGCCGCGGTCGCCGGCAAAATTGCCGCCGGCGGTGATGGAAGCATCGAGCGTTGCGCCGTCTCCCGCGTCGTACTGGTTGTACTGCGTGTTGATGGCGATGCCTTCGAAGCGCGGATTGAGGCGAAAATTCACCACGCCCGCGATGGCGTCCGAGCCGTACACGGCTGACGCGCCACCGCTGATGATCTCGACGTCGTCGATCAGCGCCGGCGGAATCGTGTTGACGTCGATCCAGCCGAGCACGTCCGAGGGTTGCAGGCGTTTGCCATCCAGCAACACGAGATTGCGCACCGCGCCAAGCCCGCGCAGATTGAGCGAGGCCTGGCCCGTGCCGCCGAAGCCCGCATTGGTCTGGTTTGCACCGATGGTGAACTGTGGCAGTTGATTCAGTGCCGCCTCGGCAGTCACTGCGCCGGTGGCTGCGATGGTGTCGCCGGACACCGTGGTGATCGGGCTGCTCGCCACGAAATCCTTGCGCGCGATGCGTGAGCCGGTGACGGTGATTTCCTCGATGCCTTCCTGACTGGGAGACTCGATGCTCGCATCCTGCGCGCACAACGGCGCGCTCGCAGCCGCGGCCAGCAGCAGTGCAGCCGCGCGTTTCGAATTGTTCAAACCATGCTCCCTGGAATTTCAGTTGTCGGGGCCGGGATGTTAGGAGCGGCTGAGCTGGCCCAACCAATCACGAATCGTTGAAGCACTAGCATTCGAAGGCATGTGACCGGCGCATAACCGGCGCGTCACCGGACAACCTGCCGGCAATCTTGACGGCCTACGTACCGCCCGGTATGGTCCGCCATACCAACCGGTATGGTGTGAAATGACTGAACCCGAGAACTCCCGCACGCGCCTGCTCGCCGCCACGGTCGACCTGGTGCGCGCCAACGGATACGCGGCCACGCGTGTCGAAGAAATCTGCGCCGCGGCCGGTGTGACCAAGGGCAGCTTCTTTCATCATTTCGCGAGCAAGGAAGACCTCGCGATCGCGGCAGCCGGCTTCTGGAACGAGCGCGCGTCCCGATTGTTCGCCCAGGCTCCCTACCTCGAAAAGCGCAACTCCATCGATCGCCTGCTCGGGTACGTGGCTTATCGCAAGGAACTGCTCGAGGGCGATATCTGGGAGTGGAGCTGTTATGCCGGCACCACGATCCAGGAAACGCACGAAACCTTCCCGGCCATCCGCGATGCGTGTGCGCAGTCGATCGACAACCACCTTTTCATGCTGCGCGCGCTGATCGACGATGCCCTGCGAGAAAGGCCCGTGCCCGGTCTCGATTCGGCTTCACTTGCGATTCACCTCCAGGCGGTCATCCAGGGTGCCTTCGTGATGGCCAAAGCCCGCCAGGACCGGCAGGCAGCCGTCGATACGCTCGAACATCTCTGCAGGTATGTCGAATTGCTGTTTGCCCGTTCGACCAGCAAGCATTCATCAAGGAAATCCGGCCCACGCTGAAGGAGCCCCCCATGCACCGCGTTGTTTCCCGTGAACAGTGGATCGCCGAGCGCCAGAAGCTGCTGGCTGAAGAAAAGGCCTTTACACGTCAACGCGATGCGCTGGCGGAGAAGCGCCGGTGCCCTGCCCTGGGTGCGGCTCGATAAGACCTATGAATTCGATTCACCGCAGGGACGGGTCACGCTCGCGGACCTGTTCCGGGACAGGAGCCAGCTCTTCGTCCAGCACGTGATGCAGGGGCCGAACCAGCCGCTGCAATGCGTGGGTTGCGCACTGGGCGTCGATCACCTCGAAGGCATCCTGCCGCATCTCGAGAATCATGATGTATCGGTGGTCGCAATTGCGCGCGGCACGATGCCGGAACTCACCGCACTGCGGGAACGCATGGGCTGGCGCATTCCGTTCTACTCGTCGTACAGCTCGGACTTCAATTACGACTACGGCGTGTCGTTCAGACCCGAAGACATGGCGGCCGGCGCGCGCATTCTGCAATTTTTCATACGGGGACCCGGGCATCGAAGACATCTCCGGCAACAGCGTCTTCTATAAAGATGAGTCCGGAGACATCTTCCACACCTATTCGAACTACTCGCGTGGCGGCGAAGACTTCCTCGGTATCTATCGCATCCTCGAAGTCACACCCAAGGGGCGTAATGAACATGGCCCGCACTTCTCGCTGACGGACTGGGCCCGTCCCAACAACATGTATGGCAAGGGCGGCGAAGTCGCGCCCAACGGACGCTACACACCGCCCGTTTCCTGTTGCATGTGAGGCGCAATGGAAGCCGCCTCACGTCGCGAGTTCCTGGCCACCGGCGCCGCCATCGCAACACCATTCGCCACGCGTGGTGCGGCTGATCCGGGGGCCAGCGCCCGCGCCGGATTGCTGGCCGGCAAGGTCGCGGTCATTTACGGCGCGGCCGGAGCGATCGGCGGCGCGGTCTCTCGCGCATTCGCGCGCGAAGGTGCGCAGCTGTTTCTGGCCGGACGGACCCTCGAGAGAGTCGCGGCGCTGGCAAAGGAGCTGGACGAGGCAGGCGCCATCACGGCTCCTGCCCTCGTCGATGCCATGGATCGCGAAGCGGTCGAAAAACATCTCGCCGACGTCGTGCGCAGCGCCGGTCGTGTCGACATCTCATTCAATCTCATCGGACTCGGCGGCGAGCAGGGTCAGTCGCTCACCGCCATGTCGCGCGAGGCCTTCGACCTGCCAATCTCGAACGCCATGCGCACCTGTTTCATCACGGCAACGGCCGCGGCCCGTCACATGGAAAAACGAGGCTCCGGCGTGATCCTCGCCCTGACTGCGCAGGTGGCGCGCAAGCCCTACGTGGCCAGTGGCGGCTTTGGCGTGGCCTGCGCGGCCATCGAAGGCTTGAGCCGGCAACTCGCCATCGAGCTGGGGCCGAAAGGAATTCGCGTTGTGACTCTGCGCTCGTCGGGTTCGCCCGATGCGCCTGGCGTTGCCGCCGCGATTGCCGAGCATGCCAGGGCCGCCGGCGTGACACGGGAGGCCTTCGAAGCACGCATCGCGGAGAAAACCATGCTCAAGCGCATGCCGAAGATGGCCGAGATCGCCAACGCGGCGGTCCTTGCCGCGTCGGATCGGGCCAGTGCATTGACCGCCGCGGTGATCAACGCCACCTGCGGTGAAATAGCCGACTAACTGAGCGACTTCACGCCATTGGCGAGATCGCGCAGCAGATCATCGGCCGACTCGATGCCGATCGACAGGCGCAGCAGGCCATCGACCAGCCCCGCCGCTGCCCGCGCCTCCGGCGCCATCGCGGCATGAGTCATGGTGGCCGGATGTGCGACCAGGCTCTCCACGCCGCCTAACGACTCGGCCAGCGAGAACAATTCGAGCGCCTCCGAGAATCGCTTGGCGCCATCGATGCCGCCGTTCACTTCGAGCGTGACGATGGCGCCGAAACCCGTCTGCTGTCGCTTCGCGATGTCGTGACCCGGGTGCGTGGCCAGTCCCGGGAAATACACGCGCTTCACGTTCTTCTGCTTCGCCAGGTACTCGGCGACAGCCTGCGCATTGCGGCCATGCTCACGCAGCCGCACGTGCAAGGTGCGCAAACCGCGCAAGGTGAGGAAGCTGTCGAACGCCGAACCCGTGAGCCCGAGACAATTGCCCCACCAGCCGATCTGCTCGGCCAGTTCACTGGTCTTCGCGATCACAGCCCCACCGACCACGTCGCTATGGCCATTGATGTACTTGGTGGTGGAGTGCACGACGACATCGGCGCCAAGTTCCAGTGGCCGTTGCCAGCCCGGCGACAGGAAGGTGTTGTCGGCAACAACCAGCGCACCGATGGCCTGGCCGCGGCGTGCGATGTCGGCGATATCCGTGATTCGCAGCAACGGATTGCTCGGCGTTTCGATCCACACCATGGCGGCGGGCTTCGACAGCGCCGCGGCCACCGCGGCCGCATCACCAAAGTCCACGAAATCCACCTTGAGTTCGCCGCGCTTGTTCCAGGCGGTGAACAGGCGGAACGTTCCGCCATAACAATCGTGAGGCGCAACGATGCGCGCGCCCGCCGGAAGCAGGTGGCCGATGAGCGTGATCGCGCCCATGCCGGAACCCGTGATCACTGCGCCGGCGCCGCCTTCGAGATCCGCCAGCGCTTCGGCCAGCAGGTCGCGCGTCGGATTGCCCGAGCGGCTGTAATCGTACTTGCGCTTGTCGCCGAATCCGCGAAACGCGTAGGTAGACGACAGGTGCAGCGGCGGCACCACGGCCCCGGTCACGTCGCAGTTTTCGAGGCCCGCGCGCACGGCGCGGGTGTCCTGGGTCAAGTTCGTCATCCGGCAGTACCGGTTATTCTTTCAAGACGAGGGGTCGTTCAACACGTTGGAAAAGATCGGCGCGAGGCGCCGGTTCTCTTTGAGAAAGGCATCGTGGCCGTACACCGAGGAGATCTCGTGCAACTCGGCGTTCGGCAGTCGCGCCACCATGGCGCGCATGTCGCCCAGCGGCACGAGTTGATCTTCGCGTACCGCCACGGCCGTGACCGGCGCGAAGATGCGTGCCGCGTCGACGCGGTGCAGGTCGATGGATTCGGACAGGCACACGAATGACTCGGGCCGATAGACTCTGGCGTATTCCGCACCGCGCGCGAACAGGTACTCCTCGACCGGCAGCGTGAAGCCGTCGTCCGTGCGACGCGCGGCGCCTGCGAAACGCGCCGCGAATTCTTCCGGGCTGCGATACGTGGCCATCGCCAGTGCGCGCGCCAGCTCGAGGCCCTGCGCCGGTTTGCCGGACTCCAGCGCGAATTTCACGATGCGCCGCTGCACCACCCGCCATGCGCTGGCCATGGGATGCGCGCGATCCGCGGCACTGATGACGATGAGCCGCGCCACGCGATCGGGATAACGCTCTCCGAATGCCAGCGCCACCATGCCGCCATACGACGCTCCGGCTAATCGCGCGCAGCGAGCTGATGCCGAGATTGATTGATGAGCCGCAGCAGGACTTCGGCCTGGTCATAGGCCGAGACCGTCGGGAAAGGCGCATCATCGCGCGGACCGGTGGAGTCGGCGCTGGCGCCCAGGTAGTCGAAGCTGAGGATGCGATAGCGCTGCGTGTCGAGTGCGAGGCCAGGCCCCACCACTTCGTGCCACCAGCCGCCGCGCGGCTCGTCGGGCAACCACACACGACGCGAGGCCGAGATGCCACCGAGCGCGACCACTACCGGTGCATTGGCCGGACCGGCGAGTCGCCAGGCGATGGACACGGATTCGAGCGTGCCGCCGAAGTGCAGCTTGAGCTCGCCGGGAACTGCGAGTACGCCCTCGCGCACCTGGAAGGCCGTGCTCGTCGCACCGGACTTGGTCTCGCCTGCGCGGGTAATCTGCTGGTCGCTCATCGAATGCTCCTGCCACATACACATCGGAGCACCCGTGCTGAGCCGCCGTGCTGATGCACGGCACCTCTGGCTGCCCGCGAACGGGTGGCCAAAGGCTCGCTCATCTGCCGGAATCGAGCGCCTCAATGGCGTCGAGTCGAATCCGCAGGAGTTGGCACCTTTCCGCTTGGCGGCGGTTGCCCCGGCGTCTTCGGGCCTATCCCTCAGCCGGTCTCGATGAGTGCGCGAATTCTATGAGGCGCACCCCCCGACTGCAAGCATCCGGGCTTGATTTTCCGCATCCGGACGCGTCTAATGCGCCATCGTATTAACGCGCTAATACATTAATTCATGAAACAGCACCGTAACATCACCGCCCGGCAGGAGGCGCTCTCGGAGCGCAGCCTGTTCGCCGCCGTGCTTACGTTGAAATCGGTCGACGAGTGCCGCGCCTTCTTCCGCGATCTGTGCACCCCGGCGGAGCTGCAGGCCATTTCCGACCGCTGGGCCGTGGTCGAATGGCTGCAGAAGGGTGTGCCCTACCGTGAAATTCACCGGCTGACGGGAGTCAGCGTCACCACCATCGGCCGCGTGGCGCGCTGCCTTGCCGACGGCAACGGTGGCTATTCAATCGCCGTCACGCGGCAGCAGCGACACGCCTGAGACCCGTCGCGCAGGCCAGGCGCCTGCGCATCGGCCTACCTCGACAACCTATTCACCATATGAAACCCAACGACAAAGATCAGCGCCTCAAGCTCGCCGTGCAGAAGTCGGGCCGTCTCACCGACCCGTCGCTCGAGCTGCTCAAGAGCTGTGGCCTCAAGCTGTCCCGCGGGCGTGACCAGCTCATGGGATTCGGCGAGAACATGCCGCTCGACGTGCTGTTCGTACGCGACGACGACATCCCGGACCTGGTGCAGGAAGACGTCTGCGACCTGGGCCTCGTCGGGCGCAACGTGATCGAGGAGAAGCGTCTCGAGCTCACTGCGCGCGGCCACACCCCCAGTTTCACGGAATTGCGCACGCTCGATTTCGGCCGCTGCCGCCTGTCGCTGGCCGTGCCCGAGGGATTCAGCTACGAAAGTCCGTGGTCGCTCGCGGGAAAACGCATTGCCACCACCTACCCGTACACGCTCGAGCGCTTCCTCAAGGAACGGAATGTGGCCGCCGACATCGTGACCCTGTCCGGTGCGGTGGAGATCGCACCGCGCCTGGGTCGCGCCGACCTCGTCTGCGACCTGGTGTCGACCGGCTCGACGCTGCAGGCGAATCACCTGCGCGAGGTGGAAACCGTTCTCGAAAGCCAGGCGACGCTGATCCGCACGCCGGTCAAACTACCGGAAGCCAAGCAGGAATGGGTCGACCGCCTGCTGTTGCGCATCGATGGCGTGCAACAGGTGCGCGAGAGCAAATACATCATGCTGCACGCGCCACGCTCGGCCCTGCCGGAAATCCGTCGGCTGCTGCCCGGCAGCGAATCGCCAACCATCATTCCGCTGGAAGGATCGAACGACAAGGTCGCGGTCCACGCGGTGTGTCGTGAGAACGTGTTCTGGGAAACGCTCGAAAGCCTCAAGAAGGCCGGCGCCAGCGCGCTGCTGGTGTTGCCCGTGGAAAAGATGCTGGTGTGATGCAAGTTCTCGACTGGACAACGGCCTCCACCGACGCACGCCGCGAGGCGCTGGCACGCCCCGCCGCGGAGTCGCGTGCCGACGTGCGCCGCGACGTGACGGAAATCATCGCCGCGGTTCGCGCCGGAGGCGATGCGGCCGTGCGGCGTTACACCAGGCAATTCAATTCGGTCTCCGTGGAAGACCTGCGAGTGGCTCCGGCCGAGTTTCGCGATGCGCGCGCCAGCCTGACTAGTACGCAGATCTCTGCGCTGGAACGCGCGGTGACCAATGTCACGCGGTTTCATGAGGCCCAGCTTTCGGCTCCGCTGTCGCGTCGAAACCATGCCGGGCGTGGTCTGCCAGCGCATCACGCGACCCATCGGCAGCGTGGGGCTCTATGTGCCCGCGGGCACGGCGCCACTGCCATCGACCGCCATCATGCTGGCGGTGCCCGCGCGCGTCGCAGGCTGCCCGGCACGCGCCATTGCAAGTTCACCGAATGCAGCGGGGAAAATTCACGCCTCGGTGCTGGTCGCTGCGGAGTTGTGCGGCATCGACACGGTCTACAAGATGGGCGGCGCGCAGGCCATTGCCGCGCTGGCATTCGGCACGGAGAGTGTTCGCAAGGTCGACAAGGTATTCGGACCTGGCAGTGCCTGGGTGACGGCCGCCAAGCAGATCGTGGCCGCGGATCCTTCGGGCGCCGCCATCGACCTGCCCGCCGGACCCTCCGAGGTGCTGGTGATCGCCGATGAGTCGGCGAATCCGGTGTTCGTCGCTGCGGACCTGCTGGCCCAGGCCGAACACGACACCATCGCGCAGGTCATCCTGGTGACGACATCGCGCGAACTGGCGCGCGCCGTCGAGGCAGAAGTGATCTCGCAGGCGAAGGCGCTGCAACGGCTGAACATCGTCACCGAATCGATGAAACACAGCCGCGCCATCGTGGTGCCGGATCTCGATACCGCATTGTCCGTGTCGAACGAATACGCACCCGAGCACCTGATCATCCAGACGCGCGACGCGCGCGAACTGCTGCCGCGGGTGGAATGTGCCGGTTCGGTGTTCATCGGTGAATGGTCACCCGAATCGATGGGCGACTACTGCTCCGGAACCAATCACGTGCTGCCCACCTTCGGCTTTGCGCGCGCCTACAGCGGCGTTTCGCTCGTGGATTTCCAGAAGCGAATCACCGTGCAGGAGCTGAGCGCCGATGGATTGCGCGCGCTCGGCCCCACCGCCATCGCCCTGTCGGGCATGGAGGGACTGGATGCCCACGGCAATGCCGTGCGCGTGCGCCTCGCCGCGCTTGGCGCCCAAGGTACCGTCAAGGAAGGTGCCTCGTGAGCGACATCCTCGCGCTGGCGCGCCCCGAGATCGTGGCGCTCAAGGCCTATTCACACGCCGCCTGGGATCCTTCCTTCGATCGCCTGCACGCCAATGAATTGCCATGGCGCGCCGAGACGGACCGATCGCGTGCCGGGCTCAATCGTTACCCGGAGCCGCATCCACTGGAGCTCGCTGCACGACTCGCGGAACTCTATGGCGTGAAACCGGAGCAGCTCCTGCCCGGCCGTGGCAGCGATGAGTCCATCGACCTCGTGGTGCGAGGCTTTTGCCGTGCGGGCGTCGACAACGTCATCATCTGTCCGCCCACTTTCGGCATGTACGCGGTCGCGGCGCGAATCCAGGGAGCCGAGGTGCGCGAAGTGCCGCTGGTGCGCGAGCGTGGCTTTGCGCTCGATGCCGACGCCGTGCTGGCCGCCAGCGATGCGAACACGCGCGTCGTGTTCCTGTGCTCACCGAACAATCCGACGGGTAACGCACTGCGAATCGGCGGCCGTCGAGAAGCTCCTGGTGGCGCTGGCCGGCAAGGCGCTCGTCGTCGTCGACGAGGCCTACATTGAATTCTCGGGCGCGCAATCCCTGGCCGCTTCGTTGCATCGGTTTCCCAATCTCGTGGTGCTGCGCACGCTGTCGAAGGCCTTCGGTCTCGCCGGCGCGCGCGTGGGATCGCTGATCGCGGATCCGGCGATCGTGGCGCTGTTGACGCAAGGTCATCCCGCCCTACTCGATCCCGCAGCTGACCATCGAGGCCGTGTTCGCGACGCTGGCGCCGGCGCAACTCGCCATCCAGCGCGAACGTGTTGCGCAGGTGCGCGCCGAGCGCGAACGGCTGTGTGCGGCACTCGTGACGAAGTCATCCGTGCGGAAGATCTGGCCGAGCGTGGCAAACTTCCTGCTGACGGATTTCGCGGCGCCCGAGGAAGCACTGGCCGCGGCGCGCAGTGTGAAACTGTTGATACGCGACATGCGCAGCGTGTCGCCACAGTCCCTGCGCATCTCGGTGGGCAGCCCGGAACAGAATGACCGCCTGGTACGGAGTCTTGCGTGAGCCAAAACCGAATCCTGTTCGTCGACCGCGATGGCACCCTCATCGAGGAACCCGCCAGATGAGCAGGTCGATGCCATCGAGAAGCTCCGGTTCATGCCCGGCGTGTTCGATGCCATGCGCCAGGCGCGCGCGGCCGGCTTCGGGCTGGTGATGGTCACCAACCAGGATGGTCTCGGCAGCGCGAGCTTTCCGCAGGCCAATTTCGACGCTCCGCACCAGTTCATGCTCGACGTATTCAGCTCGCAGGGTGTCGAGTTCGATGCCGTGTTCGTCTGCCCGCATCGCAAGACTGACGGCTGCGACTGCCGCAAGCCGAAGATCAAGCTGGTCGAAAGTTTCGTGCGCGAACAGAACGTCGACCTCGCTGGCAGCGCCATGGTGGGAGATCGCGACACCGACCTCGAATTCGCAGCGCAATCTCGGCGTGCGCGCAATTCGCGTGCGCCGTCACGGCGAAGAGTCGGAAACCTGGCCGGCGATCCTGCGCGCGCTCACCGAGCGCAAGGCGGAGGTTCGTCGCAAGACGAAGGAAACCGACATCCAGGTTTCCGTGAATCTCGATGCCACCGCGCCCGTCGTCATTTCCACCGGTATCGGCTTCTTCGATCACATGCTGGAGCAGCTCTCCAGGCACGGCGGCTTTGCGCTCGAGCTGACGTGCCAGGGAGACCTGCAGATCGACGAACACCACACGATCGAAGATTGCGCGCTGGCGCTCGGCGAGGCGTTGCGCACTGCACTGGGCGCCAAGCTCGGCATTTCGCGCTATGGCTTCGTGCTTCCCATGGACGAAGCACAGGTGCGCGTGGCCATAGACCTCTCCGGACGCGCCTACGGTGTCTTCGACGGAAAGTTCGCGCGCGAGTCCGTCGGCGGACTGCCCACGGAACTGGTCTCGCACTTCTTTCGCTCGCTGGCCGAGAGCCTCAAGGCCGCGGTTCATGTCACCATCACCGGCGAGAACACCCATCACATGATCGAAGCCTGCTTCAAGGGCGTCGGGCGCGCGTTGCGCCAGGCGTTTCGCCGCGAGGGTGCCGAGCTTGCCCTCGACCAAGGGCATGTTATGAGCGTGGTGATCATCGACAGTGGCGGAGCGAATATCGCCTCGCTGCAGGCGGCGCTCGGACGCCTGGGCGCCGAGTCGCGCGTCACCACCGATCACGACACTATCCGGCGCGCGCCGCGGGTGCTGCTGCCGGGCGTGGGCTCGGCGCACGACGCCATGGCGCGCCTGCGCATCGCCGGACTCGACCGGCTGATTCCGCAACTCAAACAACCCTTGTTAGGTATCTGTCTCGGCATGCAGATCCTGTTCGAGCGCTCGGAGGAAGGCCCGGCGAACTGCCTGGGCGTCATCCCGGGCAGCATCGACAAGCTGCAGTCGGCGCCCGGACGTCCGGTGCCTCACATGGGCTGGAACCAGCTGACCCAGGTCCGCACAGATCCGCTGCTCGACGGTATCAGCAGCCTCGATCACGTGTACTTCGTGCACAGCTTTGCCGCCCCCACTTCGCCGGCAACCGTCGCCATCACCGACTACGGCACGGCGTTCACCGCGGTGGCGCGTCGTGAAAATTTCTGTGGAACGCAATTTCACCCCGAGCGATCCGGCGTGGTCGGCGCGCGCATCCTCGGCAATTTTTTGAAAGAAGGGGTCTGAAGGCAGCATGATTCTCATTCCCTCCATCGATCTGCGAAACGGCCGTTGCGTGCGCCTGCTCAAGGGCAACTTCGATGCCGAAACGCGTTATGACCTCGAACCGCACGAACTGCTGCAACGTTATCGCGCCCTGGGCGCGAGCTGGCTGCACGTCGTGGATCTCGACGGTGCCAAGGACGGTCGTCTCGCCAATCGCAGCGTCATCGTGCGGCTCGCCTCGCAGAAGGCGCTGCTCATCCAGGTAGGCGGCGGCGTGCGCTCCGCGGCCGTGGTCGACGACCTGCTGCGCAACGGCATCGACCGCGTGATCATCGGCAGCGCCGCGGTGGAGAAGCCGGCTGAAGTCCAGGCCTGGCTCAAGAAGTACGGACCCGAGAAGATCGGCCTCGCGTTCGACATCCGGCACGACTCGCAGCAGGTGCCACGCGTGCTGACACGCGGCTGGACCCGGGAATCGAAACTCTCGCTCTGGGAAGCCATCGATACCTACCTCTCGCACGGCCTCAGGCACGTGCTCTGCACCGACGTCGAACTCGACGGCGCTCTGCAGGGACCGGCTGTCGCGCTCTATTCGGAAGCCGTGAAGCGTTATCCGCAGATTGCCTGGCAGGCCTCCGGCGGCGTACGCAGTGCCGCGGATCTCGCCGCGCTGGCCGCCACCGGCAGCGCCGCGGCCATCAGCGGCAAGGCTTTGTTAGAAGAAATGATCAGTCCATCGGAGTTACGACCATTCTTGCCAAACGCATCATCCCCTGCCTCGACGTCCGCGACGGTCAGGTCGTAAAGGGAATTCGCTTCCGCGATCACCAGATCGTGGGCGACATCCTCGCGCTGGCGGAGCGCTACCGCGACGAAGGCGCGGACGAGGTCGTGTTCTACGACATCACCGCCAGCCCGGAGGGACGTTCCGTCGATCGCGAATGGGTGCGGCGCGTGGCGCAGGTGCTCGACATTCCCTTCTGCGTGGCCGGCGGCATCCGTTCGGTGGAAGACGCCGAAGCCGTACTCAACGCCGGCGCGGAAAAAGTCTCGATCAATTCGCCTGCCATTTCCAATCCCGGGCTCATCGAAGAACTGGCCTCTCGCTTCGGTTCTCAATGCGTGGTCATCGGCATCGACAGCGCCAACGTCAAGGATGGCTACAAGGTGTTCCAGTACACCGGCGATCCCAATCGCTCCAGCAACACCGGACGCGATACGCTTTCGTGGGTGAAGGAAGTACAGGAACGTGGCGCCGGCGAGATCGTGCTCAATTGCATGAGCAGTGACGGTGTGCGCCGCGGCTACGACGTCACGCAACTCAAGGCGGTCCGCGACATCTGCGATGTCCCGCTGGTGGCGTCGGGTGGCGCCGGCGCGCCGGAACACTTCGTCGACGTGTTCGAAAAGGCCGGCGTGGATGCGGCGCTGGCGGCCAGCGTGTTTCACTCCGGCACCATCGCAATTCCCGATCTCAAGACCACGCTCGCCGCCTCCGGCATCGAGGTGCGGTTGTGACCCTGGACATTTCTGCGGTCGATTTCGACAAGAGCGCAGGCCTGGTGCCCGCCATCGTGCAGGACGCCGACACCGGTGCCGTGCTGATGCTTGCCTACATGAATCGCGACGCGCTCGAACAGACGCTGGCCCGCAAACGCGCCGTGTTCTACAGCCGCAGCAAGCAGCGCCTGTGGGAGAAAGGCGAAACCACCGGGCACACGCTCGACGTGGTGGACGTAGTTGCCGACTGCGACTCCGACACTCTGCTGGTGATCGCAAGGCCGCGTGGCCCGGCCTGTCACAACGGTACCCTCACCTGCTTCGGTGATGAGCCCCGCAGCGCCGCCGGGCGAGCACGCATTCCTCGCCAGGCTCGAAAGCGTCATTGCGCAGCGCGCCACGGAAAAGCCCGACGCCAGTTACACCGCAAAACTGCTCGACAAGGGCGTGGCGCGAGTCTCCCAGAAGGTAGGCGAGGAAGGCGTGGAAGTCGCGCTTGCCGGCGTGGGCGGCGACGCAGACAAGGTAGTCGAGGAATCCGCCGACCTGCTGTTCCATCTACTCGTGTTACTGCGCGCGCGTGGACTGTCGCTGGCGCAGGTCGTTGACAAGCTGGAGTCGCGCCACCGCTGAGGCGTAAACTCGCCGGCGTCATTGCCGTGCGGAGATGCGTGATGCGCAAGTCTTCCGTCCTGCTGGGGTTCATCACCCTCGCCTGTGCACTGAGCGCCGCGTGGTCAACGTGGCAATTGCACGCGGAACGCGCACGCGTCGCGGCCCTCGAGCAACAGCTGGACGCCACCCGCGCGGTCATCTCGCCGGCGCCCGTCTCGGCCGAGCCCGTGGTCGCCGCAGCAACGCAGCCACCAGCCAGCGTTGCGCCCGCCAGTTCCCCGCAAGACAACGATGCCGCCGGGATGGCACGAGCCGCGCGCGAAAAGGAAGTCCGCGAGCAGATGCTCGCCGCGCAGCAACGCGAGCGGGAAATGATGCGCGACCCGGCGTATCGCAAATCGCGCATGGACGACTGGCGCCGCCGGTATGCGCAGACCCGTGCGGACGCCATCCGCATCATGGGACTGACGCCCGAGGAAGCGGATCGCCTCATCGACCTGTCAATTGAGCGAAATTTTGCCGGCGTGCTGCTGACCGGGCTGCCAGGTGAACCCTTGAACGAGCAAGCCCAGGAGGAGATGAAACGCCTCAATGAGCAGCACGAGGTGCAGACGCGCGAATTGCTCGGCGACGAGAAATACCAGCGCTGGCAGTGGTACCAGAAGACTACCGGCGAACGTAACGAAGTCAGCCTGTTTCGCGCCCAGCTCTCCACCACGTCCACGCCTCTGCAGGAGTTCCAGGCCGATGCTCTGGTAGACGCGCTGTATGTCGAGCGGAGGCGGCGCGATCGTGAGTACGACGAATATGCGACGGCGGCCGGGATCACCAATCGATACGTCGTTGCGCCCCAGGACCGGCAGCGCTGGATAGAGCTCGAAAAGGATTCCAACCAGCGAATCCACGACCAGATGTCGGGCTCATTGACGCGCGATCAGCTCGCGAGCCTGGACGCGATGCTGACGGCAAACGTCGCGCCGGCCGAAGCTGCGCTGCGACTGCAGCTTCAGGGTCAAGTGGCCAAGACGCCATGACTGCACCGGTCACCGCATGACCATGCGCCGCGCACTCATCTTGATCGGAATCATCGCCTGCGGATTCGCGGTTGCCTCCGCCTGGCTGTGGCGCGAACTTGGCCAGGAACGCGCCCGAAATGCCGAGCTCCGCGCACGTCTCGAAGCGGCGCCTGCGAAGCCTGAATCCGAGCGCACAACCGTAGCCGTCGTTCCGAACGCTTTGCCAGCGCCACCGACGTCACTGCCCACGAGCCCGGCGCCAGCCAATGCAACCACGGCGCCACAACACGTCACGGGTACACAGGAAGACTGGGATGCCTACCGGCGACGCATGATGCGTGATCCCCGGTACCGGGAAGTGCAACGTGAGCAGGGCCGGCTGGCATTGGCACCGCGTCGCGCGAACCTGATTCGTCTGCTGGGGATGACTCCTGCCCAGGCCGATGCCGTTATCGACTTGCAGATCGAGCGCGCGTGGCAGCGGGACGAACAGATGGTCAACCCCGCCACGGAAGAACTGCGACTGCAGCAACGTGCACTTGAGGAGGCGCAGGAGCGCGAGCACCAGGGAAAGCTGCAGGACATGCTGGGTCAGGAGAAGAGCGCGCGCCTGCAGCACTACATGGAAAGCCGGCAGAGCCGGATGCAGGTCGACACCTTTCGTACGCAGCTCAGCGGCGTCGATTCGTTGCGTGACGACCAGGTCGAACCGCTGATCGAGGCATTACATGTCGAACGCGCGCAGATGGGCGATGAGCTGGAGCAGTATCGCGACACGCTCAACTTCGATGGAGATTCGACCGACGAGTGGCAACGCTACAGCGCACGCCGGATCGAGTTGCTGAAAGACATGCACGCAGGCATGCACGCGTCGGCCGCCGCCGTGCTCTCGTCCTCGCAGCTCGAACAGCTCGACGCCATGCTGAACCGGGAGTTGCAGCGGGAGGAAGCGCAGGTTCGCATGTCAAAGCTCGAAAGCAAGATCGACAAGGCCGCCGGCGCCGCGCCGCCCAACTAGATCAGCAGCTCTTCCGCCGGCGCGCGCAAGTTGTAGTTCGACGACATCGCACGTCCGTAGGCGCCGGCCGTCGCGATCAGCAGCACATCCCCCGACTGACACTCCGGCAGCAGCCGGTCGTGCCCGAGGAAATCCGAGCTCTCGCAGATGGGACCCACGACGTTCGCCGGAATGTTGGCTGGCTCGCCGTAGCGCGTCAGGTTGACGATGTCGTGATGCGCGCCGTACAAGGCGGGGCGGATCAGCGAGTTCATGCCGGTCGCGATGCCCACGTAGCGAATGCCGCTCTTGACCTTGGTCTGCGTGACCCGTGCCAGCAACACGCCGGCATTCGCGACCAGGAAGCGTCCCGGCTCCAGCCACAATTCGACCCCCGGCAAGGCGCCCTTCACTTTCGCCAACGCCCCGTCGAGGCGCGCGAGATCGAGCTCGCGGCCCTCGATGCGATCCGGTACTCCGAGACCGCCGCCCACGTCGATGTGCTTCACGTCGGGGAACCGTTTTACGAGCCCCACGAGCACCGAACCCACCTGCGTCCAGTTTTCCACGTCGAACACACCGCTGCCGGCGTGCGCATGCAGACCATGGATGCCGACGTTGCCCGCCTTCGCCAGCCGCGCGACCTCGTCGAGTTCCTCGACCGGGATGCCGAACTTCGACTGCGCCCCGGCCGTTTTCACATGGTGGTGATGGCCGCGGCCGATGCCGGTATCGATGCGCAGGAACACACTCTTGCCCTCGAAGGCATCGAGCCAGTTCTGCAGCACGAACACATTGTCGATGGTGACGTGAACGCCCAGCGCCAGCGCGCGTTCGTATTCCCCGCGGGGTGCAAAGTTGGGTGTGAAAAGGATTCGATCCGCCTCGATCCCCGGCACTGCTTCGAACACTCGTTCGATCTCGGCCAGTGATACGCAATCGAAGCCCACACCCTGGGCTGCCACGCGACGCAGGATATCGGGATGCGGATTGGCCTTGAGCGCATACAGCGCGCGGCCAATCGACTTGAGACCGGTGATCGACTTTGCCGCCGTTTCCACCTGGCCGAGGTCATAGACAAAGGCGCTGTCGCGCGTCGCGAGCGTGCCCAGCAATTCGTCGCGCTTCGACGACCACCAGGGCTGCGCACGCGCGGCGACAGCTTCGGGCTTGGCGAACAATTGTTCCCAGGTGGGGCCCATGACGGGGTCGCCCTTGCCGGGCGGATCAGCAGGTCATGCAGTTGCTCGACCAGGCGATCGCCCTGGTTCTCGTCCACCACGAAGGTGAAGTTGAGATCGTTGGCAGCCTGGCTGACGAGATAGACCTTCTGCTCTTCGAACAGCGCAAAGGCATCACCCAGCTTGTGCAGGATGGCGCGGATGTTGCGGCCGACCAGCGACACGCTGGCGCAGGGACCAATGACGCGCACATTCGAGAGCCTGGAAAGATCACGCTGCAACTTGCCCAGCAACTCGCCGTCGAGCGTATTGGCCGCCGGGTCCAGCGACACGGTGACGTTGGTTTCCGAGGTCGACACCAGGTCGACGGACATGCCGTGTTCCTTGAACACCGCGAAGGCGTCGGCCATGAACCCCACCTGGTGCCACATGCCGGGGCTGTCCAGTGAGATCAGCGTGATGCCCTTGCGATTGCAGACCGCCTTCACGTGCGCGCCGGGCGCGGACTCGCCGCTGATCAGCGTCCCTTCGAGATCGGGGGTCTGCGTGGCATACACATATAAAGGTATCTGGTACTGGCGTGCTGGCAGCAGGCAACGCGGATGCAGCACCTTGGCGCCGCTGGTGGCGATCTCCTGCGCTTCGTCGTAGTGCAGCGCCCGGATCAGGCGCGCCGCCGGCGTGGCGCGCGGATTGGCGCTGAACATGCCGGGGACGTCGGTCCAGATTTCGATGGCGCGCGCACGGATCTTGGCGGCCAGGTACGACGCCGACGTGTCCGAGCCACCGCGGCCCAGCAGACAGGTGTTGCCGTCACTGTCGCGGGCGATGAAACCCTGGGTGATGACCACGGGTGTGGATGCGTCGAGCTTCTGCTCCAGCGCCGAATCGGGCGCAAAGGAACAGGTGGCCGACAACACCGAGGCCTTCGCCGATGCACCACGGTCTTCCGCGGACAACATGTCGCGGGCATCCATCCAGGTGACGTCGATGCCCTGCGACTTGAGGAAGCGGGCACCGATTTCGGTGGCCATGAGCTCGCCATTGGCCATGACGCGGGCCCGCGTGCGGTCCGACAGCTCGCGCACCAGCGCGATACCGTTCGCCATCTGCTTCAGCTCGTCGAAATAGCCCTGGAGCTGCGGGCTCACGGGAATGCCCAGCTCGTCAGTCAGCTGCCGGTGCCGATCTTCGATCGCCTTGAGTGGTTCGTCGGGTTTGCCCGCGATCGCCGCGGCCAGCAGTTTTTCGAGCCCATCGGTGATCTTGGTGATGGCCGAGTGGACGACCAGCACGCGGTTGCCGGATTCGAGACGACGCTTGACGACCAGCGCGATGTTGCGCCAGTTGGCAAGCGAAGAAACGCTGGTGCCGCCGAACTTGACGACAACCCAGCGCGACGTTGAACGCGCGGACATGCGCATGATCCTTATTGCCAAACTTGGCCGTCGCCCTTTCCGAGCGACTACTCACTGTTGAAGGAATCGAACCTTTGAAGGCGCTCTAGTGCTCGTCGTCTTCGAAAGATTCTTTCAGATCTTTTTCGAGCTGACGGTCCGCGAGCACTTCCTCGAGGCGGCTCCAGGCGGCCTTGCCACGTTTAGGAGTTCCCGGTTGCGTGCGCACGCGCCGGTCGACTTTGTCGAGGATGCGGTCGTAGTCGGTGTTGTCTTCCGCTTCGGCCAGGAACTCTTCGTCTAAATCGAAGCTTTCGTTATCCCGTTCGGACATCGCTTTTTTCGCCAGAAAGTCCAGTTGAAACAGTGAGTTGCACACCCGGTGGGTGGGCAATGAGGCTGCGAACTATAGCCGATTCGCGCCACTTATCAACTGCGCCGAAATTGGGCACCGGGGACCGTGGGAACGGCCGAAATCGGGGCCCCGACGGCCAGGTTGAGGCCCGCGGCGGCGTTTCCACGCGACCGGGCTACCTCCAGGACTTCGAATGAATTGATGAGTCCCAGGTACTCCCCCGCCGCGGCATCGCCGTAGGTGCGCCTCAGGGGCAGGCGCAGGCCGCCGATATGGACCGTGGGGGTCGCCAGCGCCACCACGGCCGTGGCCTCGATGTTGGAGATGAGATTGCCGAACCGATCCACCGCGACCACCACTCCCGCGATGCCGCCGTCGGCGCGCGTCGTCGTCGCCGGCCACCCCGACAGGTCCAGGCTCTCGCACTTCTTCGCCCAGGTCCACCGGGTCGCAGCGGCCGGACGCAATCGCCGCGGCGAGCGGCGCGAACACATCGCGTCCGTGAAACGTCGCGCTCACATCGCTGACTCCGAATTGCACCAGGCGTGCAAGATCGATGCGAATGATGCGATCGATCTTCCTGCGAATGGCGAGCGGCGCCAGCAGACCATTGTCCGGCGCGAGCAGCACCTGGTCGTTGGCCAGTACGGCCAGCAATGCGCGAGGCGTACCAACTCCCGGATCCACCACGGCGACGTGCACGGTGCCGGCAGGGAAAGTAGCGCAAGCGCACCGGCCAGCCAGAAGCCGGCTTCCACCGGTTGAAAGGCGCTCACGTCGTGCGCCATATCGATGAAGCGCAGTTGTGAGGCGTGACCCAGCATCACACCTTTCATGATGCCGACAAAAGGTTCACGCAGTCCGAAATCCGTGGTCAGCGTGACGATGCCATTGGCGCGAAAAGCTGCCATCGATACCCCTCGATCCGTAAACTCCGCGACCATGTCGTTATCGCCCCAAGCTGTCAATCAGCAACGCGCCTCTGGCGCATCCCTGTTCCTGCTGTCCGCTTGTTTCGTGCTGAGTGGCGTCGCCGCCCTCATCTATCAGACCGCCTGGACGCGCCAGTTCGCGATCGTGTTTGGCACTTCCGAGCTCGCCGTGGCCACGGTTCTCGCCGCCTATATGGGGGGTCTCGCGTTCGGCGCCTGGCTGGTGGAAAGGTTTCTGCCGCGCGTCACGCGTCCGGTGCTCACCTACGCGTTGCTCGAGCTCGGCATTGCGGGCAGCGCCATGTTCGCGGTTCCCTTGCTGCTGTCGCTGGCAAATTCCGGGTTGCTCGCGATGTTCGGCGGACAACCGACGCCGCCCGACAGCGATCATGTCGGCACGACGACGTTCTATCTGCTGAGCGCGTTTGCAGCGCTGGCGCTGCCCACCACGCTCATGGGGGCGACGCTGCCCATCCTGGCGCGTTACGCCGTGGCGGAAGAAGCGCAGATCGGCCGGCGCATCGGGTTGCTGTACGCGATGAACACCGCGGGCGCCGTCGGCGGCGCGCTGCATCACGGCGTTCCTGTTGCTGCCGGAACTCGGACTGAAACACACCATCTGGGCCGGGGCGGCCATCAATGGACTGGTGTTCCTGTTCGCGGCGGCCCTGGGTCAGAAGTTGTCTGGAAGACCGCGCCCAAGGGCTATTCCCTGGACGCGCCGCCCGAACCGGTACCGGTGCGCGTGCGGCACGCGACCTTCAACACGATTCCCCGCACCCGGCTGGGTACTGCCACTGATGCTGCTGGCAGGTGCCGTGGCATTTTTCCAGGAAGTGCTCTGGTCGCGCATGTTGTCGCACGTGGTGGGCAGCAGCATCTACGCGTTCGGCGTCATGGTCGCGAGCTTCCTCACCGGCATCGCGCTGGGTGGCGGCATCGGCGCGGCGCTTGCGAAACATCGCGAGCGCGCGGCGCAGGTGCTGGCGGCCGCGTTGCTGGTGGCGGCCGCGGCCGGCGCCTTCGCCTATCTCAAGCTCGAAGACTTTCTTCCTGCCGACGCCGGCCTCATGAAGATGCAGAACGTCGGGCCACTGACGCTGCCGATGAACGCCTTGTTCGCCGGCCTGCTGCTGCTGCCGATGACCATCGCCATCGGCATGACCTATCCGCTCGCGGTGCGCATCCTGGCCCGCGATGCCGAGGATGCGGCGCCTGCCAGCGCGCGCGTCTACGCGTGGAACACGGTCGGCGCCATCGTCGGTTCCCTGGCGGCCGGCTTCGTGCTGATTCCAATGCTCAAGTACGAAGGCTCCATTCACGTGGCCGTTGTCGCGAGCGCCGCGCTCGGCATCGCGGCACTCTGGGTGCTGCGTGCCGTGCCAATCTCATCTACGCCGCCACTCGCGAGCGCGGTGGCCATCGTGGGCTGCGTGCTGTTTCGCCCGCAGGCGCCCGATGAAACTGCTGGTGACCTCGCCCCTGAACGTGGGCGACGACGGGCCGCGTGCTCTACTACGACATCGGTCGCAGCGCGAGCGTGGTGATGGTCACACAGGACGGCGGACTCGCGTTGCGCACCAACGGTCTGCCCGAAGCCCTCATGGACACCCCGGGTTCGGCGCCACGGTTCAGCGGCGAGTTCTGGCTTTCGCCGCTCGCCGTCATCGCGCGCCCGGAAGCGCGCGACATGCTGGTCGTCGGATTCGGCGGTGGCGTCGTGATCGAGGGCACGCCGCCCAGTGTGCGCAACATCGACATCATCGAACTCGAACCCAAGGTCATCGAGGCGAATCAGCACATCGCCGCGTTTGCGCCGGCGCGATCCGCTCAACGATCCGCGTATCAAGGTGATCCTCAACGATGCGCGCGGCGCGCTGCGCCTGACATCGCGCAAGATACGACGCCATCGTGTCGCAGCCCTCACATCCATGGACCGCGGGCGCGTCGCACCTGTACACGCGCGAGTTCATGGAACTGGCCCGCGATCATCTCAACCCCCGCGGTGTGTTCGTCCAGTGGATGAACGTGATCTTCATGGACGAGGAGTTGATCCGTTCGCTCACCGCCACGCTGCTCAGCGTGTTTCCGGAAGTGCGCGTGTATCGCCCTGACCCGAACACCGTCGTATTCCTCGCCAGTGACGCGCCCCTCGACCTCGAGTCGCCAGCTCGTTGCCACCGGGTTGCCGTTGCGCGACGCGCCGCTGCACTACGCCAGGTTCGGCATCAACAATCCCGAGGACCTGGTCACCGCGCTGGTCCTGGACACCGAAGGCGCAAAGCGACTGGCCGTCGGTGCGCGGCTCATCACCGACGATGACAACCGCATCGCCACTTCCAGTGTCTATGAAAAGGAGCGCGGCATGACCGGTGAGAGCACCGGCCGCGTACTCGCCGGATACGATCCGTGGCAGCGGCCGGATTCGCTGATTTACGGCGAGCCTGCGCGCGCAGCTCTCCTTCCCGTACTTGATCCGCCGCAATGGCATCTTCGTGCTCATCGATGCCAGCCTCACCGGACCGCCTGGTGCGCATGGCGCAAATCCTCGGCAACACCGCGGACGGCGATTACGCGCGCGCGTTCTACTATCGAATGAAGCGCCAGGGCGCACGGTCGAACCAGCTGCTGCGCCTGTCGGTCGATCAGTACCCGGACAATGTCGCGCTGCGCCAGGAATACCTGCGCGATTCCTTCGGCCTGCTGGCGCGCGGTGAAGCACGCGCCCGATGATCGTCGAAGTGGCCGTCGGCACTGCAGGGGCCGTCGGCCGAACTGCTCGCCGCCACGCGACATGCCGCGAAAGGTGAGTGGCGCGACGTGGCCCTCGCCGATCCGCGCCTCGCGGAAATTCCCTGGACCGACGCCTGGTATCCAGAGGCGCTCGAGCTGCGCGTCAACTGGCGCACACGTGTAACCAATCCCGAGCAGATGCGACGCTTCGGTGACGAGTCGATCTCGATGATCGATCGCATGATCATCATGAACCCGACCCTGACCTTGTACGGCATGCGTGCCCGTGCCGGCTTTGCCGCGCAGCGCGCCGGCATCGTGGTCGAGTCCGTATCCAACTATGCGCGGTTGGCGGCCCACATGGCGCGCGCCGGCGCCATCACCCGGGATGCGCTGCGGCATGACGCCGGTTCACTGCGCCAGGTGCTCGGCGATGCCGAAAAGTTGCCGGGCGCCGACGCTGCACGCATATGCCGAGGTGCGGGCGGAGCTCGACGAACTGATGCCGATTAGTTAGGCGCTTGCGGCGCGGCCGGAGGCGTTGGGGCTTCTGGCTCCGCGGGCGTCGCGGGCGCCGCGGGCTCTGCGGGTGCCGGCGACTCGGGCGTGGCAGGCGGTTCGATGGCCGGCGCGCCTTCCTGGGGCATGACTTCGTGAAGCGGCGGCGGCGGAGCTGGCGGCACTGCGTCCGCTTCGACTTCGAGACCCACCATCTGTGGCAGGCCCGAGGCCTCCTGCAGCGCGGCGAGCACGAAATCCCAGTGAATTGCCGCGGGTGTCTCGCCGAGCGCGGCATTGGCGAGTGCGTAGAAGCCTTCGATATCCACTGCGGCGCGCTGACCTTCCGCGTCCACCGGCGGATGCACTTCGAGCCAGACCTGGCCGTTGACACGCGCCACCTTGACGGGCTCGTTGATCAGCCAAACCGGCGTATTCACCGGCACCAGCGGGAACAGCGCCTCGATGTCCTCCGGATACATGCGAATGCAGCCGTGCGTGATGGCCATACCCACGGCGATCGGATTGTTGGTGCCGTGTATCAGGTAGGCGCCGGGCCTGATGGTCGAGCCGCATGGCGAAGGCGCCGAGCGGATTGTCAGGGCCAGCCTTCACCACCGTGGGCAGCGGATCGCCGCGTTCGGCGTGTTCCTTGCGCACCGATTCGGGCGGATACCACAGCGGATTCTTGCGCTTGTCGACGATGCGCGTTTTCCCGAGCGGCGTGTTCCAGTCCATCTTGCCGATGCTCACGGGATAGGTGATGACGTACGGCGTCTCACCCTTCTTGACCTTGGGGTAGTAGTAGAGACGGTGCTCCGGCAGGTTGACGACGATGCCTTCGTGCGGCCCGGGCGGCAGCAGGCGCTGACCGGGGATCAGCAGGGACGTGCCCTCACCCGGCAGCCAGACATCCACGCCCGGATTGGCGCGCTGGATCTCCTCGTACCCGAGGCTGTAGCGGCGCGCGAGGTCCGGCAATGTGTCTTCGGAGAACGTCGTGATCGTTTCGATATCGCCGAACATCAGCGCGTCGGGACTCACGAGCGGGTACTGCGTGGCATTCGCCACGCAGGCGGCGCTGACTAACAGCGCGGCCAACTTCACCTTCATTTAATGAACCCTGCCATCAGCAACGAGCTGAATTTCCTTGGTGGACATAGTCTTGCACAAATCTCTACACTCGGCCGCCGTGAATGACCAGCAACGCGAATTTCTCCGTCAGTCGATCCGTACCATCGCGGATTACCCCAAGCCGGGCATCCAGTTCCGCGACATCACGACGCTGTTGCGTGAACGCCGCGCCTTTGAAACCACCATCGAGGCGCTGATCGCGCCCTGGCGCAATGTCGGGATCGACAAGGTTGCCGGCATCGAAGCCCGCGGTTTCATTCTGGGTGGAGCCGTGGCGCATGGCCTCAGGGCAGGATTCGTCCCGATCCGCAAGCGAGGCAAGCTGCCGCACGAGACGGTGCGCGTGGCCTACTCGCTCGAATACGGTGTCGACGAAATGGAGATGCACAAGGACGCGATCATCCGGGGCGAGAAGGTCCTGCTGATCGATGACCTGATCGCGACCGGCGGCACGGCCACCGCCGCCGCGCAATTGCTCAAAGAGGCGGGCGCCGATATGGTGGCCGCCAGTTTCGTCATCGACCTTCCGGATCTGGGCGGCGCGAAGCGTTTGCGCGACGCCGGCATCGAGGTGCAAGCGCTGCTGGCGTTCTGAAATAACGAGTGATTCGCGAGGGGGTTCGATGACCGTGCATTTGTATCACTGGGAGCCGAACGCCAATTCCGGCAAACCCATGCTCGCGCTGGCGGAAAAAGGCGTCGAGTTCGAGAGCCACTACATCGACCTGCTGAAGTTCGATCAGCACCAGCCCGAATACCTGAAGATCAATCCCGACGGCACCATTCCCGCGATGGTGCACGGCGATCGCGTGCTCATCGAATCCACGCCGATGATGGAATACGTCGACGATGCCTTCGAGGGTCCGCCACTCAAACCCACGGATCCCGAAGGAACGCTGGCGCATGCGCTGGTGGATGCGCTTCTTCGATGCCTACTTCGGCCCGTCGCTCAGCATGATCGGCTGGAGCGTGTTCGTCGGTCCCGCCGTGCGGCAACGGCCCAAGGAAGAACTCGAAGCGGCCATCGCACGCATTCCGCTCGAATCGCGCCGCATCGCCTGGCGCAAGGCCATGTTCAACGAGTTCGGCGAGGCGGAACTCGCCGAGTCGCGCCGCCGCGTGCAGTTCTGTACCGGCGTGCTCGAAGAACATCTGTCGCGGCATCGGTGGATCGCCGGCAAGACGTTACTCGCTCGGCGACGTCAACGGCTTCAATCTCGGCTATGCCCTGCCGCTGTCGCAGCCCGACAACTGCAACGACGCCAAGACGCCGCACATCATGGAATGGCTGCGCCGGATCTACGAACGTCCCGCGACCCGCAAGATCTGGGCGCTGGGACGAACCGCGATGGCACAACGCGTGAAAATGCTGGAGCGCACGCGCCCATGCTTGAGCTCTACCACTCCGAACCCAACACCTTCTTCCTCAAGCCACTCGTGGCGCTGCACGAGAAGCAGGCGCGCTTCGAGAGCCGCTGGTTCAACGCCGAGCAGCTCGACCATTTCCAGCTCAACACGACGCGCGACATCGAAGCGCATCTGCACCTGGAACGTGAGGGCCCGCTGCTGCGGCATGACGACACGGTGATCTCGAATTCGTTCTTCATGATCGAGTACATCGCCGACGCACTGCCCGGCGAACCGCTGTTGCCGGAAGCGCCCTACGACATCTATCGCGCGCATGCCTCGGGCCAATTTCTCGGCGCGCACCTGGGCTCGCTGGTGCCCATCCTGGGCTGCGTGAAATACCTGGTGCCGCGGCTCCTTGCCATGGACCGCGGCAAGCTGGACGCGAGGCTCGCGTCCATCGCGCCCGCAGGAGCGCCGGCTGAGCTGGCAGGCCTTGCTGGACGGAACCTACACGCCGCAGATCCTTGCCACCGCGCGCGAGCGGCTGAAATTTCCGCTGGCGCGAATCGAGGCACAGCTGGCGAGCGGACCCTGGCTGGCCGGACCGCGCTACTCCATCGCCGACATCGATGCCTTCGCCATGTTGTGCGTGTTGCCCGACCTCACGCCCGAACTCGTGAACGAAAGCGCGACGCCGCGCACCTGCGAATACCTCGCCCGGATTTCGGCGCGGCCCGCGGTGCGCGCCGCGCTCGCGATGAGCCGCAGCGGCAAACCCGAGCAACATTTCGTTCCGGGAGTCGAGCCGTCGAGATGGGGCTAGGCACGCCCGGTCGTCCTGCTGCCGGGCCTGGTCTGCGACGCAGCCGTCTGGGCGCATGCCAGCGCAGCGCTCGCGCGGACGCGCCACCGTCACGATCCCCGACTACGGCTCGCTCGATTCGCTCGGCGCCATGGCCGAGAAGGTGCTGCGCGAAGCGCCGCCACGATTCGCGCTCGCGGGTCACTCGATGGGCGGCCGCGTGGCACTCGAAGTCCTGCGCCGTGCGCCCGAACGTGTCGCGGCGATTGCACTGCTCGATACCGGCGTGCAACCGCTCGCGGCCGGCGAAGCCGGGCAACGGGAAGCCGACGGACGTCACGAACTGCTGCAGATCGCACGCCAGCAAGGCATGGCGGCCATGGCCGCGCGTTGGGTGCAGGGCATGGTGTGGGAGCCGCGACTCGAGCGAAACCGCGCTGGTCGACGGCGTCATCGACATGTTTGCGCGCAGCACCGCCGAGATGTTTGCCGCGCAGATCCGCGCCCTGCTGTCGCGCCCCGATGCCGGCGGACTGCTGCCCGGTATTCACTGTCCGGCGCTGGTGCTGTGCGGCGAAGAAGACAGCTGGGCACCGGCCGCGCGCCATCGCGAAATGGCCGCGCAGATTCCCGGCGCGACACTCGAGCTCATTCCCGAGTGCGGGCACATGTGCACGCTGGAGCGGCCCGAGGCGGTGACGCGCGCCCTGCTCGACTGGTACGCCCGCGTCTAGAGCGAAAATGGGGACATTCCTATTTTCCGAAGCGGAAAATAGGAATGTCCCCAATTTTCGCTCAGAACATGGTGTTGTTGTTAGCCGATTTCTCGGGGATAGGCTGAACGACGTCCCAGTGCTCGACGATCTTGCCCTTCTCGAAGCGGAAGATGTCGACCACCGCCATGCCGCGATCATCGGCCTTCATGCGCACGTGCGAATGCAGGACCACGATGTCGCCGTCGACATAGGCGTGCTTGAACTCGTAGCTCCAGCCCGGCAGCGCCTGCAGCGCCTTGCCCAGCACTTCGACGGCCGCTTCCTTGCCGTCCGGCGCGATCGGGTTGTGCTGGATGTACTTGTCACCGACGTACTTGTCGAAGCCTTCCTTCACCTTCTTCTGGTTGAACACCATGTCCATGAAGGCGACGACCTTCTGCGCGTTCGACTTCTTGCTGATGCCGGCACTGGCCGGCGCCGCGAGCGCGACGGCAAGCAGGATCAGATAGCGCGGTTCTGACGTGCATGGAGGTTCTCCTGTTGGCGGAAAGCTCGGCGAATCGTAGCCGACACGGTGGGGGCCGCGCATTGCACTCTGGGTACATTCCCAGGCCCCTTTCAGTTGAGAGCATGTGGAGCCCCGGGCGCCTTATTTCCGCCCTCGCTCACGCCTCGGGCAACCCATCCATGCGATACCTCAGCGACGACGACCTGCGCAGCCTGTCACCGGCCGAGACGGCGACACTCGATACACCCGTTCCAACCCAGATGATTTCCAACGGCGAATTCACGCCGTTGCCGCAGACGCCCGACCAGCAACGCGTGGAAAACGAGGTCACCCGGCTCGCCGACGAGCTGGCGCCGCGCCACGGCATGGATCGCCGCCAGTTCCTGTCGAGCAGCGCCGGCATGTCGGCCGCGTTCCTCGCCATGAACACCGTGTTCGGTCCCGTCTTCAACGCCTCGCGCGCCGAGGCCGCCACGCCGGGCATGGCCGAGGATCGCGCGCGAAAGCTTGCGGGCCAGTTCATCTTCGACTGCCAGACTCATTTCGTGCGCGACGACTATGGCCAGGTGGGAATCACCGGCCTCGCGCAGTTCGCCAAGCAGTTCTGGAACCCGGCGCTCGCGAACGAGAAGTCGCTCGACCGCATGAAGTTCGCCAACTACGTGAAAGAGATCTACGTCGACAGCGACACCAAGGTGGCGATGCTGTCGGGCTCACCGGTGGACGATCCATTCAACCTGTTCCTGACCAACGACCAGATCATCGCGGCGCGCACCGCGGTCAATTCGCATCGCGCGCTCGCGCCGCATGCTGGCGCATTCCATCATCCAGCCCATGAGCGATGGCTGGCTCGACGAGGTCGACCGCTGCATCGAGACGCTCAAGCCCGACAGCTGGAAGGGCTACACCATCGGCGATCCGATCTTCCTGACCAAGAAGGGCTCGAACTGGCGGCTCGACGACGAAAAGCGCGTCTATCCGTTCTATGAGAAATGCGTGAAGTCGGGAATCACCACGGTCTGCATCCACAAGGGATTGCTGCCCGCGGACTACGAGAAGAGCTGGCCCGAGGTGTGGAAGCACGCCACGGTGTGGGATCTCGGCAAGGCCGCCAAGGACTGGCCGCAGATCACCTTCATCATCTATCACTCGGCGCTGCGGCCCTTCATCGAACTGCCGGACGCGTCACTCAAGCAATTCGAAGACACCGGCCGCATCGACTGGGTGACGGACCTGGCCGAGATCCCGCAGAAGTTCGGCGTGAAGAACGTGCACGCCGAGCTCGGCACCTGCTTCGCCAATACCTGCGTCACGCATCCGCGGCTGGCCGCCGCCATGGTGGGCACGCTGATCAAGGGACTGGGCCAGGACAAGGTGGTCTGGGGAACCGACTCGGTGTGGTACGGCTCGCCGCAATGGCAGATCGAGGCGCTGCGCCGGCTCGAGATCCCCGAGGACATGCAGAAGAAGCACGGCTTCAAGCCGCTCGGACGCGGCCGATGGGCCCGTCAAGAGCGCCATCTTCGCGGGCAATGCCGCGAAGCACTACAAGCTCGATCCGAAGACGGCGCAGAACGCGCTCGACGCTGACGACATCTCCGCCATGCGCGCGCATTGGGCCGGCAATCGCAGCAACCTGCGCTACGGCTACGTGGCCTGACCATGAGCGCACCCGAACTGCTGGCGTCCTACTGGACCATTTGCGGCGCGGCCGAGCCGCATAGCGAGCGTGAATACAGTCCGTTCTGGGCTGCGTGAACGCGCGGCGTCGGCATCACGCGCCGGGTTCACCGGCCTCGGCATCTGGCATTCGGACCTGGCGCATCTGCGCGGCAAGCATTCGCTGCCGGAGATGAAGCAGATACTGGACGATCACGGCATCAAGCACCTGGAGCTCGAGTTCCTGATCGACTGGTTCGTCGATGGCGACCGGCGCAAGGCATCGGATGTGACACGCCGCATGCTGCTCGAAAGCGCCGCTGCACTCGGGGCGAGGCACATCAAGGTGGGCGACTTCTTCAAGACGCCGGCGCCGATGTCGAAGCTCATCGACGAATTCGCAAAGCTCTGCGGCGAAGCCCGCGAGCACGGCACACGCATCGTGTTCGAATTCATGCCGTTCTCGCGCATCGAGACGTTGCCCGAGATGATCGAGCTGGCCACCGGCGCGGCCCAGCCGAACGGCGGCATCTGCGTGGACCTCTGGCACGTGGTCAAACTCGGTATTCCGTATGACGCGGTCGCCGCCATCCCCAGGCCCTACCTGATGTCGATCGAACTCAATGACGGATATCTGAAGGCGCCGCCCGGCATGGACCTGGTGACGGAGACCACCTGCCATCGCGCCTTCTGTGGTGAAGGTGAATTCGACGTGCGTGGCTTCGTCGATACCCTGCGCAAGGTGTACTCGGGTCCCTGGGGCATCGAGGCACTCAACAAGGCGCAACGCGCCTGGCCGCTCGAAGAGCTCACGACGCGCGCGTTTGCCACGACGCGCGCCATGTTCCGCGACTAGCAGGCTGTCCACCGGATTCTGGCGTGCACGGCGACACGCGCGCCGGTATCGTCGCGCGCGTGGCTGAACACGCGACTTTCGTCATGATTCACGGGGCCTGGCATGGTGGCTGGTGCTGGCATCGGCTCACACCGCTGCTCGAATCCCATGGCATGCGAGTGATCGCGCCCGACCTGCCGTCGATGGGCGCGGATCCAACCCCCGCGTCCGAAGTGTCACTCGAATCATGGGCGCGCTTCGTCGCCGATATCGTCGAACGTGAACCGAACTGCGTGCTGGTGGGCCACAGCCGCGGCGGCGCCGTGATCAGTCGCGCCGCCGAGTTCGTGCCCGATGCGATCCGGCGGCTGGTCTACCTATCGGCCTACCTGCTGCCCGATGGCGAGAGCGTCGCCGCGGAGGCGCGCCGCGACACCGCCTCGCTGATTGCGCCCAACATGATTCCCGCGCGACGGGGCGTCACCTGCCTGCTGCGTCCCGAGGTACTGCGGGAGGCCTTCTATGGTGAGTGCAATGACGCCGACGCTGCCCATGCGATCGCGCAACTGTCACCCGAGCCGCTCAAGGCGCTGGCCGCGCCACTCAGCATTTCTGCAGGGCGCTTTGGCCGGGTGCCGCGCGCCTACATCGAAACCACGCGTGACCGCGCCGTGACACTCGACGCGCAACGCCGCATGCAGTCGGCGCTGCCCTGCTCACCGGTCTTCACGCTGGATGCCGATCACTCGGCGTTTCTGTCTCAACCCGAGGCGCTGGCGCGGATATTGATTTCGATCTGAATGCCGTCGGGATCGTGCACGAACAACTGGCGCAGGTCGCTGGCCGGGACCTGCGTGGCGCGGTACTTCACGCCGTGCTTGTTGAAGCTCGCGATGAGTTCATCGTAGTTGTTGGCCGCAAAGGCGATGTGATCGACGCTGCCGCTGCCATGGCGCTCGGCGACCACGTCGGAGAGCCGACCGGTTTCCTCGTAGCTCGCCTGGCCCGCGACGTGCACCACCGCCACTTCACCGACGTAGATCCAGTAGCCGTCGAAGTCGAACGGCGGACGCGGGCCGGTGCGTAGCCCCAGCACGTCACAGTAGAAGTGCCGGGTCTTTTCCAGGTCCTTGGACAGGACCATGTAGTGCTGCATCTCGGTAATGGGCATGACGGGATCATAACGCGCCCGCGGCGTCGACTGCCGGCGCCGAACGGGTTAGCGTTGGGCCATGAAGTTCACGCTCGTCGTCCTCGCCCTCTTCATGACCCTGCAGGTTCGTGCCGCGGCACCGGCAGCCTCGCCTGGAGCGATCGCGGATCTGCCGGCTGGCGTCGTCTACACGGCGGTCGACCGCGATACCTACGAATCAGCTGCGAAACGGCTGCGGGCGGCGATTGCGGGCGGTCCCGAACCGCTGGCGCAGCTCATGGGACTCGCGGCGAGCGACGCCAAGGTTCTCGCGGGTCCCTTTTTCGCCCTCGAAATCGATGGCGACAATCTGAAGGGCCGCGCGTTTCTGCCGCGCGGCAAATATCGCTTTCCGGTGCCGGGAGAGGCAGGCTTCGTCGTCGAGTCGTTCTCCGCCAACGATGCCGCGCAGAAGCGCTTCCTGGCTCATTACGTGCTGCTGTCGGCGGATTTTCGCGGCGAGCTCGAGATTCGCCGTCCGACCTTCGACGAGCTGGCGTTGATCTGGGGCTGGGTCTCGTGGGACCTCGATGATCCTTTGCTGGTGGTCGAAAGCCCGCGGGAAAAGTTCGTCTTCGATTTCGACCCCCGAACCGGGTTGATCACCTGGGTCGAGCGCCTCACGAACCCGTGCTTTACCGGACAGCAGGATGGCAAGGCGGTCCTGGCTTGCCACTGCGCGCGCGTCGTTCGCGAACAAAAGAAATGGCAGATCGCCTTCGAGGCGCTCGCGTCCTGCCCGGCGCCGGCTGTCAATTCAGTGGCACTCGCGGTGGCTGGCGATTCACCCGCGCGCCCCGCGGTGCTCCTGCCTACCAATGACGAGGATGCGCGCACCGACGCCATGCTGGCACGCATCTTCGCGCCGACGCACGACATCATGGTCATACCCAGTGACGCGCCGGACTTTCGACATCCCGGCAAGCCGTACGCTGGCGCCGCGCCGGTTACACCGAAAGATGCGCAGGGAGAACCGATCCACGGCTATGTGTTGTTCGGCAGCATGGTCAACGCCGACGGCAGCGTCGGGCCTACCCGCATCCTCATCTCGACCGACCAGAGATTGTCGGATGAGATCCTCAGGGCGACGAGCGAATGGCGGGTCGAACCCGCGACGCGCGACGGCAAGCCGGTAACCGTGATGTTCTGGGAAGAGTGGCCGTTCTGAAGGGTGGTCAGCCCCAGACTTCCCGCGCGATATCCACCACGAGTCGCAGTTTCGCGGTCTGCTGGCTCATCTCGATGTCGTTGCCGTGGAAGCTGCTGGAGAACCCGCACTGCGGTGACAGCGCCAGCTGCTCCAGCGGCACGTATTTCGCGGCTTCGTCGATGCGCCGCTTGATGTCGTCCTTCGACTCGAGCGCGCCGAGCTTGGTGGTGATGAGCCCCAGCACCACGACCTTGTCCTTCGGCAGAAACCTCAGCGGGCGGAAATCGCCACTGCGTTCGTCGTCGTATTCGAGGAAGTACGCGTCGACCTTCATTTCAGCGAGCAGCGCCTCGGCCACCGGCTCGTAGCCGCCTTCGGCCGCATGCGCGCTCTTGAAGTTGCCGCGGCACAGGTGCACGGCGAGCGTCATGCCGGCCGGCTTCTGCGCGACCACGCGATTGATGAATTCGGCGTAGCGATGCGGCAGCTCGTTCGGATCGTCGCCGCGCGCGCGCGCCGCGTCGCGCATCTTCATGTCGCAGAGATAGGCCAGGTTGGTGTCGTCCATCTGCACGTAGGTGCAGCCGGCCGCGGCGAGCGAGCGCAGTTCATCGCCGTACGCCTGTGGCGACATCGGCGTAGAACTTCTCGAGGTCCGGATAGTGCTCCTTGCTGATGCCGGCGCGGCCGCCGCGGAAGTGCAGCATCGTGGGCGAAGGAATCGTCACCTTCGGCGTGCGCTGCGTGTTGGCCTTCAGGAATTCGAAGTCGGCGCGCTGGATGTCGCGCGCATGGCGCACCTTTCCGATCACGCGCATCACCGGCGGCGCCAGCTCTTCGCTGCCATCAGCCTTGATCACGATCTTCGGATCGTCCGACTGCACGCCGTCGAGTTGCTTGAGGAAGTCGATGTGGAAATACGTGCGGCGAAACTCGCCGTCGGTGATCGCCTCGAGCCCGACTTCCTCCTGCATGCGGATCACTTCGGCGATCGCGCGATCTTCGACGGCGCGCAGCTGCGGCGGCGCCGATTTGCTTGCGGGCAAACTGCTCGCGCGCCTCGAGCAGATAGCGTGGACGGAGAAAGCTGCCGACATGATCGGCACGGGACGGAATCAACGGGGACATCGACTCTCCTGAATCAATAACTTACGAGACATTCCTCACTCGCCGCCGAGCCAGCGACGGCTCGTCGGCGGCGCAAGTCTTGGGCGCTGCACCGATGCGGCTCTCCACTCGAACTGCAATGTCTTTCGCGCGTGAGCGAACTCGCCGCGCGCGCCGAGCGGTGGTCCTGTGGCGCGATGCTATTCTCGCCGCGCCCCGGAAAATCGAACAAGGGTATCGGGGGATGCCAGCGCCATGACGAACAACGATCCGCGCAGCCTGCTCGCGACCTCGCCGATGAGCAGCCTGCAGATCATCGTGTGCACCATCACGGTCTTCCTGAACGCGCTCGACGGCTTCGACCTGCTGGCGATCAGTTTCGCCACGCCCGGCATCATGAAGGAATTCCACATCCCACCCGACGTGGGCCTGGGCCTCGTGCTGTCGATGGATCTCCTGGGGCATGGCCGTGGGTTCGTTCCTGCTGGGCGGAGTCGCCGACTACATCGGACGTCGGCGCGCCATCCTGACTTTCTCGTCGTCATGGCCATCGGCATGTTCTTTTGCTCGCACGGTCCGGCAGTCGCGAAGAACTCGCGGCGTGGCGCTTCTTCACGGGACTCGGCATCGGCGGCATGCTGGCGGCGATCAACGCCGCCGCGGCGGAATTCTCCAACGATCGCATGCGCAAGTTCTGGGTGGCGCTGATGACCATCGGCTATCCGCTCGGAAACATCCTCGCGGCACTGATCATCTCGCCACTGCTGAAGACACATAGCTGGCGCGTGGTCTTCGAGCTGGGCGCCGGCGCCACCGCGGCCATGATTCCCGTGGTCTGGTTCTGCGTGCCGGAGTCCGTTTCCTGGCTGTGCCGCAAACAACCGGCGAATGCGCTCGAGCAAGATCAATACGCACTCTGCGTCGCATGGGGCGTGCGGCGATCGACTCGCTGCCGCCCTTGAGCGCCGCGCCGCCGAAGGCGCCACTCGCGGATGTGTTCAAGCCGCAATACCTGCGCCTGACGCTGCTGCTGGTCTTCGCCTATTTCGCGCACATCACGTCGTTCTATTACATCCTGAAGTGGGTGGCGCCAATCGTCTCGCAGCTGGGCTATTCGCCGTCCGCCATCGCCGACGTGCTGTTCTGGGCCAGCGTCGGTGGCGCCACGGGAGGCGCGATACTCGGCCTGCTCGCGCTGCGCATGAATCTCATCTGGCTCACCAGTGGCGTACTGGTGCTGGGAATGATCTCGATCGCGGTCTTCGGCATGGGCCAGGGCAGCCTTGCCGAGCTCAAGGCCATCGTCGGTATCTGCGGCTTCTTCACGAACGCCGGCATCGTCGGCCTGTACACGCTGCTGGCGCTGGCCTATCCGACGCACCTGCGCGCCACCGGCACGGGTGTGGTCATCGGCGCCGGGCGCGGCGGGGCCGCGCTGGCGCCCATCCTCGCGGGCTATCTGTTCCAGCAGGGCTTTTCGCTGCAGTCCGTGTCCATCGTCATGGGCTGCGGCTCGCTGTTCGGCGCGATCGCGCTGCTGTTCGTGAAGTTCGCGAGCACCTCGGAAGCAGGGTGCCCGACGCGGCGGCGACCCCAGCTTCAAGGCCCTAGCTGCAGCGCGCGAATCGCATTTTCCTTGAGGATCAGCGGCTGCACCTCCGGCTTGAAGCCGGCATCGGCGAAGTCCTTCATCCAGCGATCCGGCGTGATCAGCGGGAAGTCCGAGCCGAACAGCATCTTGTGCTTGAGCTGCGAGTTCGCGTAGCGCACCAGCTCGGGCGAGAAATACTTCGGCGACCAGCCCGACAGATCGATGTAGACATTCGGCTTGTGCAGGCACACCGACAGCGCCTCGTCCTGCCAGGGCCACGACGGGTGCGCGATGATCACGGTCATGTCGGGAAAGTCCGCGGCCACGTCGTCGACGTGCATCGGGATTCGAATACTTGAGCTTGAGCCCGCCGCCGCCCGGCATGCCGGTGCCGATTCCCGAATGTCCGCTGTGGAAGATCGCCGGTAGTTTGTGCCTCGGCGATCACTTCGTAGAGCTTGTAGGCAAAGCGATCGTTGGGGAAAAAACCCTGGCAGGTGGGATGGAACTTGAATCCGCGGATGCCGCCCTCTTCGATCAGCCGCTTCGCCTCGCGCACGCCCATCTTGCCCTTGTGCGGATCGATGCTGGCGAACGCCACCATCATGTCGGAGTTCTCGCGCGCCGCGTCGATGACTTCCTGGTTCGGGATGCGGCGCACGCCCATCTCGAACTCGGTGTCGACCGTGAACATCACCAGGCCGATCTTGCGCTCGCGGTAATAGGCGACGGTCTCGGGAATGGTCTTGCGCTTGTCGGCCTTGAAGTACTTGCTGGCCGCATCGTCGTAGGGCTTCGACGCCTCGTCGGGTTCCTGGCGACACGACACTTCCGCGTGCGTGTGCACGTCGATGGCGATGAGATCATTTACGTTCACGACTGGCACTCCGCGGCGTCTCCTTATCCCAGTCCGCAAGAGTACGGCCTTCGCGCACCAGGCGCACCAACAACGGCGCGGGCTCCCAGTGCATGGGGCCGAACACGTCGCGGTACTTCTGCATGCCGGCGAGCAGCGCCGGCAGGCCGATGGTGTCGGCGTAGAACATCGGGCCCGCCGCGATAACGTGGGAATCCATAACCCGCGCACCACACCACGTCGACGTCACTGGCGCGCTGCGCGATGCCTTCTTCGAGAATGCGGATGCCCTCGTTGAGCAACGGGAAAATGCAGCGCTCGAGGATTTCCTCGTCGGTGTGCGGGCGTTGCGCAATGGCGAGCTCGGCCGCGCGGCGCGCGAGGATGCCGCTGGCTTCCGGATCGTCATGGCGCGTGCGATCGCCCTTCTCGTAGCGATAGAAACCCGCTGCCGGTCTTCTGCCCCAGTCGTCCGGCGGCATGCAGCGCCGCATCCGCCTGGTAGTAAGTCGGGTCCGGCGGATAACGATGCGCGTTCGTGCGATGCACGTTGACGCCCACATCGATGCCAGCCATGTCGAACACCGCCAGAATTCCCATGGCCATGCCGAACTGCTCGAGCACCGTGTCCACGCGGCGCGGCGTCTCACCTTCCAGCGTCAAGCAGCAGCGCCTCGCGCGCATACCCTTCCATCATGCGATTGCCGATGAAGCCGTAGCAGACCCGGGCGAGCACCGGCGTCTTGCGAATGACCTTGGCGAGCTCCATGGCGGTGCGGATGGCCTGCGTCGGAGCTCTGCTTGCCGCGCACCACTTCGAGCAGCGGCATCACGTTGGCCGGCGAGAAGAAGTGCAGGCCGACCACATCCTGCGGCCGCTTGATCGATGCCGCGATTTCGTCGACATCCAGCGTCGAGGTGTTGGTGGCGAGCATGGCGCCGGGTTTGGCCACCGCGTCGAGTTCGCCGAACACGCGCTTCTTGAGGTCCATGCTTTCGAACACGGCCTCGATGATCACGTCGCTGGCGGCGAGGTCGCGGTACTGACGGTGCCGGTGATGAGCCCCATGCGGCGCGCCTTCTCGGCCGCGTCGATGCGCCCGCGCTTCACCATGCTTTCGAAGGTCGAGTTGACCACCGGAAGCCCGTGCGCCAGGGATTCCGTGGGTCACGTCCAGCAGCGTGACCGGAATGCCCGCGTTCGCGAACGCAATGGCGATGCCACCGCCCATGGTGCCCGCGCCGACCACGCCGGCGTGCGCCGATCGGCTGCGGGGCTCACCTCTGCGGCAGCCCTTCGACCTTGCGGCTTTCGCGCTCGGCGAAGAACACGTGGATCGAGGCCCGCGCTTCGACCGTGCACCTTGGTCTGGTTGGCGAGCTTCTCTTCGAGCAACAGGCCTTCGGCGAATGGCAGCCTGGCGGTCGCCTGCACGGCTTCGATGGCGGTCAGCGCCGCGGTGCGGTTCGGGTACATGCGCCGCGCTTCGGCCTGCCACCTGGCGGTGAATTCCGGGGTCAGCTCGCGCGCGTCGACGCTGCGTTCCGAGGTGCGGCGCGGTCCGTCGCCCTGTGCGATCAGCTCCTGCGCGATAGTGCCAGCGCACCGGCGACGAAATCGCCCTCGATGACCTCGTCGATCAGGCCCATCTCGCGCGCCTTGGCCGGCATCGACGGGCTTGGCGTCGAAGATCATGCGCAGCGCATTGTCGAGGCCCGACGAGCCGTGGCAGGCGCTGGGTGCCGCCGGCGCCAGGGATGATGCCCAGCGTGACCTCGGGCAGCATGAACTTCGCCGTGGGTGGCGCAATGCGGTAGTGGCAGGCCAGCGCCAGCTCGAGACCGCCGCCGATCGACGAGCCGTGCATGGCCGCGATCATTGGCACCTTCAGGCCCTCGAAGCGGGCCCAGAGCTCGCGGTACTCCGCCTCCTTGGGCGGGCCCGAAAATTCGTCGATGTCGGCGCCGGTGAAGAAGTTGTTGCCGGCGCAACGCAGGATCACCGCCCGCACGGATTTGTCGGCCGCGACACTGCCTCCAGCGCTTCGCGCATGCCGGCGCGCGCGGCGGCGGTAATCGTGTTGACAGGCGGGTTGTCGACCACGATGACAGCGATGTCGCCGTGGCGTTGAGTTCAGACGATGGGGTTCATTTGAAGTCGGTAAGCTTACCGAGAAGGCGCAGCAGTTGGTCGCGACCTTCCACGCCGATGCGGTCGATGAGTCGTTGTTCGTGCGAGGACTGGAGTTCGCCGGCGCGTTGCAGGATGCGTTTGCCCTTGTTGGTGATGTGCAGCTCGTAGCTGCGTGCATCGCTGGTGGACTTGCGGCGGATGATGAGGCCGCGGCGTTCGAGCTCGCTCATCGTCGGCACGCAATTTGCCTTCTGGATGCCCAGTGCCTCGCAGACACCGGACTGACTGGCGCCGGGATTCTCGGCCACCATGAGCAGCAGCGTGAACTCGAGGGGTCTAAGCGAAATTCGTGCCAGCGCGTCGTTGAGATTGGAATAAACCGCTGCCCTGCGCGCGCCGCAGCGCGTAGCCAATTGATTCCTGTAACGGCGCCGTCCGAACCACCGCGTCCCCTCCCTTCCTGCAATGCATGATGCTCATCCGGGGCCCGCCGTGCCATCTCGACCCGGAGGGAACGTTTACTCATCTATAGCTCGTATCAGCAACTACGAATTAGTTAGCTGCGCCATAACTATCCCGTATAACTATCGCCCACGTTTTGCTTGCCTCTGAGGGGGGGTAATCATGGCATCCGTGGAATCATTTTCGACCTATTGGTCTGGATCCGCGCCGCAAGCTCACCTACTGGAACGACCGGGCCTGCGAAACCTTCTCGCCGCTGGTCTCCGATCCCGCAGACATCCGCACTTTCAACGGCAGCATTGCCCGGGCCGCCATCGGCGACCTGTCGCTGGCCGAGGTGGCTATTCGGACGCGCAGATCGTGCGGCACTCACGCGCACACGTGGCCCGCACCCGTTCGTCGCTGTTCTTCCTGCACCTGCAGATGGAAGGCGAAAGCATCAATCGCCAGGACGGCCGCGAAGCGCGCCTCGGCGCCGGTGACTTCACGCTGTGCGATCGACCCGCCACTACGAAATCGCCTTTGGCGGTGCCAATCGCATGCTGGTGCTGGGTATCCCCGACGCCATCCTGCGCCGCCACATCGCCTGCCCTGAATGCCTGGTGGCCATCCCCATGGTGGCGCAGAGCGGCGTGTGCGCCCTGCTGTCGCGCTTCCTGCGCAATTTCTGGTTCGAGTACCAGAAGCAGATGGACATGCCGACGGCCGCGCGCGTCAACACCGCCATCCTCGACCTGGTGGCGGCGGCGTATGCCGACCTGCCGCAGTCGCGGTCGGATCGCTCATCGCTGGCAACGGCGCATCGCATCCGCATCATCAACTACATCGAAGCGCACCTGAACGATCCGGACCTGACGCCGACGCGTATTGCCGAGGCCTGCAAGATGACCACGCGTTATCTGCATCACCTGTTCAGCGACCAGGACGAGACCGTGGCGCGTTACATCCTGCGCCGCCGGCTCGAGGCCTGCTCACGCGCGCTGCTGTCGCCTTCGCAGCGCGGCCGCACGGTGACCGCGATCGCGTTCGACTACGGCTTCAACAGCCCGACGCATTTCGGCCGCGTGTTCCGCGCCAAGTTCGGCGCCACGCCGCGCGAATACCGGCGCGAGAAGGTCGACGTCGCGGCGTAGTGACGGCTACCGGGTTCGCGCCGCCGCGTCCTGGCGGCGGCGCCTGCCCCACATTGCAACCCGGTTTCGCGGCGCCCACCGTTCCAGTGTCATGGTGGTCATGAATCGCCTGTCACGGTACTTGCTCCTGGTTGCCCTCTTGGCGGCCGGTACCAGCACCGCGTCCAACTACCCACTGCACAGCCTGTCGGACTGGACCGTCTATTCGGAGTTCGGGGACGAGCCCATGTGCGAGCTCTACTCCACAGCCGTCCATGATTCCCCCACCCAGGAGTTTCCGGACATGATCCGGATTCTCCTGATCTGGACACCACGCAAAGGCCCGGTGCTGTCGCTCAAAGCGCGATTTGCGGCGAATTCTTCCATTCGCCTCGAAAACGCCGACACGCACGATGCCTGGGACGTGACGCTCGCCGCGCCGGAACGCGGGATCGCGACTCGGCGAGTCTTGCTCGATGCATCCAGTCTCGATGCGCTGGTGCGGAACGTGGGACTCGGGCATCCGGTGGCCATCACGGTCACCAACGATCAGCAGTCGCTGCGCCATGTCAGCTCCGCGATCTACGCGAAGACCGCCGTCGCGATGTACCGGGCTTGCGTGAAATCGTTGACCGCCGAGCCGGTGCTATACACGCAGAGACCTGCGGAAAGCTACTTTCTACCGGTGAGTGATGGTGGCTGCGGATTCACCCAGAGTTTTCTGACCACCGAGTTTCCCGCGCAGGTGAGATTGTGGCTGGACGATCGCGGAGCCCAGATCCAATTCGAGCGCGCGTCCGTCGACAGAAGGCATCACGGACAGTACAAGAAGCGCAAGATGCCGGACCGCGTGGACGCCCGGCAGCTATTCGGAAAGAGTTTCGATTTGTTCGAAAGCGAGCATTACTCCATCACGTCCGCCCAGCTGGAAGCCCTGGCCGCGGACCTGTCGCGTGGCGCAACACGGAATATCACTCTCACGGAACCCGATGGTGCGCAGTCGATTCTTCCATTCGGCGGCCCGTTGGGCAGAACTTATGCGGCGATGTTTGGAGCCTGCCGCGAGGCAACCTTTTCCTCTCCGCCCGGAGACCCTTGACTCACGACGTCGCCGCACAAGAGCTGCGGTCGACCGATCCGTTCCGCATTCGGGACGGGCCAGTTGCTGGTTGTCGACGGTCTGGGCGCCATTTACGATCCGCGCCATGTCCGTCAATCCTCCAGCACAACGAAAACCCATCATTCTCGGTCCGGGCCAGGGTCGTTCGTATCCCATGGGTCGAATCTCGGCCGTGTTCAAGGCTGATTGCGCAGAGACCGCGCAGGGCTATTCCATTTCAGAATGGTGGCTCGAGCCGCACACCAAGGGACCCGGCGCGCATTCACATCCCGAGGACGACATCTTCTACGTACTCGAAGGCACCATGAGCCTGCTGGCGGACGAAGAATGGATTCATGCGAAGGCGGGTTCGTTCGTACTCATCCCCGGCGGCGTCAAACATGATTTCGAGAATCGCGGTGACGTGCGCGCAGGCGTGCTCAACTTCTATGCACCCGGCACCTTCGAGCCGCACATGGCGGAGGTCGCGCACTGGTTCCGCACAAACCCACCAGGCGACGCCTGAAGCGCGGACTACGACTGGCTGATGAACTTGGTGACGAGGCAGGCCTCGAGACCTTCGATGCCCTCTTCGCTGCCGTGACCGCTTTCCTTCATGCCACCGAAGGGTGACTCGGGCACCGAGATCTGGAAGCTGTTGAGGCCGATCATGCCGGCTTCGAGTCGTTCGCCCAGCAGGTTCACGCGCTGCGCGTTGTTGGTGAAGCCAAAGGCCGCAAGACCGAAGGGCAAGCGGTTGGCCTCGGCCATGACCGCGTCGAAATCGCGGAAGGGATTCAGGATGGCGATCGGCCCGAAGGGTTCTTCATTCATGATGCGCGCGCTGTTCGGGACGTCGGCCAGCACCGTGGGCTCGAAGAAATAGCCCTTGCGCGCGATGCGTTTGCCGCCCGCCAGCAGCCGCGCGCCATGCTTCAGTGACTCGTCGATGATGCCCTGCACGGCGGGCAGGCGCCGCGGATGCGCCAGCGGACCCATACGGTTGGACTCGTCGATACCGTCGCCCACGGGCATTGCTTTCGCACGCGCCGCGAATCCTTCCGCGAACCTCTGGTAGATGGATTCCTGCACGTAGAAGCGCGTCGGCGACACGCACACCTGGCCGGCATTGCGATATTTCGCGGTGACGCACATGTCGAGCACCTTCTCGACGTCGACATCGTCGAACACCAGCACCGGGGCGTGACCGCCCAGCTCCATGGTCGTGCGCTTCATGCCGTCCGCGGCCAGCTTCACCAGCTGCTTGCCCACGGGGATCGATCCCGTGAACGACACCTTGCGAATGATGGGCGACGCGATGAGATGCGTGGACACTTCGTGCGGCACGCCGAACACGATGGCCAGCACGCCCTTCGGCAGCCCCGCGTCATGCAGTGCACGCGCCACTGCCAGCGCCGCGCCCGCGGCTTCTTCGGCGGGCTTGAGAATGACGCTGCAACCGGCGGCCAGCGCCGCGCCGAGTCTTGCGCGCGGGATTGCCGATGGGAAAATTCCACGGCGCGAACGCCGCGACGGGCCCCACGGGTTCCTTGACGATGCTCATGCGCTGCCCGGGCAGGCGCTGCGGCAACACGCGTCCATAGGCGCGCCGGCCTTCTTCGGCGTACCAGTCGAAGATCTCCGCCGAAGCGCCGAGCTCGATGCGCGTCTCGTGAATGCTCTTGCCCATCTCGAGCGTGGCGATACGCGCGATTTCCTCGCCGCGTGTCCGCATGAGATCCGCAGCCTTCCTGAGAATCTTGCCGCGCTGCACCGGCAGCAGTGCGCGCCACTCGCCCCAGGCGCGTTGCGCGGCCGCGAGCGCACGATCGAGATCGTCCGCGCTGGCATGCGGCAGCTGCCCGAGCACTTCTTCGGTGGCCGGGTTGATCACCGGCTGTGACTTGCGCCCCTGCACGCCCAGCCATTCACCGTCGATGAACAGTGACAGTTCCGGATAGTTGGATGCGGCTGTCGCCGCCGGTTTGATATTCGCTGACATGGCACCGACTATACTCGCCACGCACGCGGCGAGCCTTCGACTCGACGCTTCGCGAACCAATAATCGACCCGTCGCGCAATTGGGGGGCACCTGGGCTGTGCCATGATTTCCCGATGAAAGAATACAAGCGCATTGCCACCGAAGAAGCCTTCGCCACGCGCGACCAGATCGCGCAATTTCGCAAGTTGCTGGCGAGCGGTTACGACGATCCCGGCTTCCTGAGCCTGTGGGGTTTCTATCTCAACAGTACCAGCGAGCGGGCCCGCTTCATCGTCGATCGGCTGCAGGATCTCGGCCCCAACCGCATCGCCGACATGGATGCCAGCGGCATCGACATGCAGGTGCTGTCGCTCACTTCGCCGGGCGTGCAGGTGTTCGACGCCGCCACTGCGAATGCCCTCGCCGCGTCCAGCAACGACGAACTGGCGGAGGCCATCCGCAAATATCCCACCCGCTACGTGGGGCTCGCCGCCGCCGCGCCGCAGGATCCGAAAACCGCCGCGAAGGAAATCGAGCGCGGCGTCCGCAAGCTCGGCCTCAAGGGTGTGATCATGAATTCACACATCATGGGCGAGCGGCTCGACGACCCGAAGTTCTGGGACATCTTCGCGGCTGCCGAAGTCGCTGGACGTTCCTATCTACCTGCATCCGAACTCCCCGCCGCGCGACATGATCCAGCCCTATCTCGAAAAGGGCCTCGACGGCGCCGTGTTCGGCTTCCAGGCCGAGACCGGCCTGCACATGTTGCGCATCATCGTCTCGGGCGCCTTCGATGAATTCCCGAAACTCAAGTTCGTCATCGGCCACTGCGGCGAGGCACTGCCCTTCTGGCTGTACCGCATCGATTACATGCACGCCGCCGCGACGCGCGCGAACCGGCATCCCGCACATGCGCAAGCTCAAGCGCACGCCGGGTGAGTACCTGCGCGAGAACGTGTACGTGACCAACAGCGGCGTGGCCTGGGAGCCGGCCATCATGCTGTGCCACAAGGTCATGGGACCGGATCACACGCTGTACGCGATGGATTATCCGTACCAGTTCCTGCCTTCCGAGGTGACGGTGTCGGACGAGCTGCCGATGTCGCCGGGGGACAAGAAGAAGTACTTCCAGACCAACGCCGAGAAGCTCTTCAAGATATCGACGTGATCGCGGAATTGCTGACGGCGGCCTTGATCGGTCTTATCAGGCGACGTGCGCGTCGATCACCGCCGAACGACGCTCGTCGCGAATGGCACGCAACGCGCGCTCGAGTGCGGGTTTGACCTCCGCAACGCTGCGCACCTTCTCTGGGTGGGCACCACCGGCTGCCGCGGCTATTGCCGAATAATCCGGCGGCTCCGGAAAATGAATATCGATATTGGGCGCCCGCGCCGCGATGCCATCCGGATGCACGCTCAGCACCGCCTGGCGCGGCGCGCGCCAGCCGCCGTTGTTCAGCACCACGTGCAGGAACGGTGCCTGGTACGCACGCGCCAGCCAGTGCACGGTGGACGGCTGCGAAAACAGGTATGAGCCATCGCCGCAGATCGCGACCACCAGCGCATCGGGCTTTGCGAGCTTGATGCCGAAAGCCGCCCCGCCGTTGTAGCCCAGCGAACCGCCGCCGCTGGAGAACAGCGTGCCCGGCTTCGTCCGGCGCATATGCTGCGAAACCACGTGGAAGTTGGTCACCGACTCGCTGACCACGATGGCGTCTTCACCGATGGCGTCGCGAATGCAGGCCACGAGGTATTCCGCCGTGAGCTCGGCACGCGGCTGCTCGCGCGCGGTGACCGCGGCCTGCCAGGCGTCATGCTCGACCGCGAGGCTGATACGACGCCGCGCGATTCTTTCCGGATCGGTCGCGAACTCCTCGAGTGCCGCCGCGAATCTGCGGCAGCGCCAGCGCGGCTTCCGCCTGGCACTGCAGCGTCGCGCCGATGTACCACAACGGCATCTGCTGCTTGAGCGGATCGGCATCGATATGAATGATGCGCGCGCCTGCGCGCAGGCCGGCTCACGGCGCTGATCCACGGCACATCGCTGTCGATGACCAGCACGACATCCGCGCGCGCCAGCGCTTCGTTCTGTCGACGCTCGTTCCACTGCACGCCCAGGTAACAGGGATGCGTGGTGGGGAAGTTCACGTGGTTGGGAACGGACTCGACCACGCCGACGCCGAGTTGTTCGGCGAACGCGACCAGCTCCTGCACGGCGAGCGCCGACCGGCCGAGGTAGGAGGTCACGATCAGCGGGCGCTCCGCGGCGGCGAGCGCGCCGGCAATTTCGCGCGCGGCGTCCGCGTTGAGCCCGCTGGGCGCCACCGGCTGCCATTGTTTCGTGTCGATGGTGACGCGCGGCACTTCGCTCTCGAGCACTTCGCGCGGCGCCGTCACGTAGACCGGCCCACTCGGCGCGCTGTGCGCAAACTGCAGCGCGCGATGCACGATCTGCTTGGCGTTCGCGCCGACGCGGATTTCGTTCTCGTAACGCACATAGCCGCGCACCAGGCCACGCTGGTCCGGCACGTCCTGGATCCACTGGATGAATTCATTGCGGCTGCCGCGCGCCTCGCCTTCCTGCGTGGCGGGCGACATGCCGGCGATGATGAGTACCGGCACACGACCCTTGGCGGCGTTGTGAACGGCGCCGCCCAGCGCCTGCGTGCCGCAGTCCACGTGCACCAGCACGGCCTGCGCCCGGCCGCGCACCTGCGCAAAACCATGCGCGGCCGACATCGCCACCATCTCCGTGGGCGCCGTGATCACCTTCGGGCAGGGCCGCTTCTGCGCGCGCGCCTGCGCGATGGCTTCGATGAGACCCGGATGATCGCTGCCGAAGTTGGCGAACAGGTATTCGACGCCCGCTTCGACCAGGGCTTCCAGGATGGCTGTGCTCGCGGTGTACATGCGCCCTACTTTAATGTCCGCGCCGGCCAATGACTCAACGTGGAACGAACATCATGGCCAGCGGAATCCACAGCGAGCCGAGGAAAACCGAAATGGCTGCGGCGCTCGCCGCCAGGTCGAGATCCAGTCCTTCGCGCGCCGAAAGCACCACGGCGGTGAAGCCGATGGGGGCCGCCGCGCCAATCAGGGCGATGGCCGCGGCGGTGCCGGAGAGTCCGAACAGAGTCACCAACGCCAGGCCCACCAGCAGGCCGAAGCCTGAGCGCAGCGCGACGGCGGTGATCACTTCCGGACGGCGCATGCCGCGCGCGCTCACCAGCAGGCCCATGGCGAGCGGTACCAGCAGCATCAGCACCTGGCCGACGAACAGCACCGAGTGCAGCAGGTCGCGCGGAATCGGCGCACCGCCGAGATTCAATCCCAGCGCAATGAACAACACCCACAGCGGCGGCGCCAGCAAGGTACGCCGCAGCAGCACCGCGGATGTCATCGGCGTGACCGCCGTACTTGCAGGCCACTACGGTAGTGACGGTCCACACCAGCAGTGCGTGCCCCATGTCGAACATGACGAGTTGCGAGAATGCCGCGGCCCCGAGGCTCAAGCGCCGCGAACGGATAGATCATGGAATTGTTGAGCGACATGGCGCACAAAGCCATGGCGCCTTCGCCCGTCCTCGGCAATCCGAAGCGGCGCGCGACGAACGCCGCCGCGCCCCATCCGGCCAGGGAAATGCAGATGGCGGTCACCGGCAGTACGGCATGCTCACGTGCCAGCGGAACCCCGGCGAGCGCGCCGAAAATCAGGATCGGCAGGCCGATGTTGAACACGAAGCCGAGCAACGCGCGACCCTGGCGTTCGCCGGCCCAGTCCATGCGGCGCGCGGCGATACCTGCGAAGAAGAGCGCGGCGACTGCCGCGAGTCGCCAGTTGGCTGCGAGAATTTCCACTGCCGCAATCTAGCGCAATCGTTATCGTCTCAGAGCGAATGTTCATGAGGCTCGCGTTGACTTTCGAGCGTCGCACGTGCGTGTACTTGCGAGGACGCATGATCGAACTCTTTACCGCGGCGACACCCAATGGATGGAAGGTCTCGGTCGCGCTCGAGGAAATGGGTCTGCCCTACACCGTGCGCGCCCTGTCGCTCGGCAAGCTCGAGCAGAAAGAGGAATGGTTCCTCAAGATCAATCCGAACGGCCGTGTCCCGGCGATCATCGACCACGACAACGGCGACTTCGCGGTGTTCGAGTCCGGCGCGATCCTCATCTATCTCGCCGAGAAGACCGGCAAGCTGCTGCCCACGGATCCGAAGGCACGCTCACGCGTCATGCAATGGCTGATGTTCCAGATGGGCGGCGTGGGTCCCATGATGGGCCAGGCCAATGTGTTCTTTCGCTACGCGCCCGAGAAGATTCCGTACGCCATCGAACGCTACCAGCGCGAGGCGCGCCGCCTGTTCGAAGTCATGGAGCGGCAACTCAAGGACACGCCGTACATCGCGGGCAGCGAGTATTCCATCGCCGACATCGCGCTGTGGTGCTGGGTGGCGGGCTACGAATGGTCGGGCGTGAACATCGATGGTCTGCCTGGCCTCAAGCGCTGGCTGGATCTCGTCGGCGCGCGACCCGCGGTGCAGAAAGGCCGCGCGGTGCCGCCGCCGCCCACGCCCGAAGAACGCGCCAAGTCCGTCGAGTCCGCCAAGAAGATGCTGGCGTAATCGGGGACAGGTTTATTTTCTTGCCGTCGAGCGACGGATGAAAAATAAACTGTCCCCGCTACTTCGGCGGCTCGTAGGTGCCCTTGCCGGCGCGCTGAGTACGTCGCCAGGCACTTCTCGAGCGTTTCCTCGTAGGGCGTCGGCACCACGCGAATCTCGCCGTTCTTGAGGAAGCGCCACTCGGGCGGATACACCCAGTCGCTCACCGGCTGCGCCCAAAGACCCGCCTTCTTCGCGCGCGCCTCCTGCTCGATGTCGCAGAACGAGGAGCCCTGCATGTAGCGCCGGTAGGCCCAGGCATGGCCGCCGCGCAGCATGGCTTCGTTGATGTTGGTGCGCGCGTCGTTCGCCACCAGCCACACCACCGCGACCATGCGATGAAATGAATCCTGCGTCACCACTTCGAGTTCGACCTTGGAATCAAGGGGCAACATGGCCTTCAACGCGGCCGAGGACTGCGTGCCGTACGGCTGATCGAATTCCGGCGTATCGATGGCCGACAGGCGCACGCGCGCGCGTTTGCCGTCGGTGAGGTTGACCTCGATGGAGTCGCCGTCGCTGACCTTGGTGACACGCGCTTCCAGGACGGGCAGCGACTGGGGCGGCTCGGCCGCGCCCGCGGAACTCGACAGCAACAGCGTCACGACGCCGAGGGCGGCGCCTCCCAGGCGTCGATTGCCAGCCGCACGATGGTCTTACGGCGCATCGTGCGGCTTCCTAACTACCCGGGCGTCACTTGGGTGCGGCTGCGGGTGGCGCGTCGCTCGCTGGTACTGGCGCGGCAGCGGCGGCCTGTTCGATGCTCCGGACTTCATGCGCACGGTGTATCACATACGCGCGCACCTTTTCACTGTCCTCGGCGGAGACCTCGGCCGCGAACGACACCATGCCGCGCGAGGCCCGCTCGCCGCCGCGCACGATGCGCTCCCAGGCCGCCGCATCCGGCGTAACCGGCGAGAGCCGCAGATCCGGGATCACGCCACCGCTGACCGCGGAATCTCCGTGGCAGACGCCACAATTCGTGTGATACACGGCCTTGCCCGCCGTCCACGCGGCCTCGTTGCCGATCTCGGCCGGCGGCTCGACGGACGCAGCCTGCGTTGCCGGCAGCTCGGGCAACTTGGCGTCGCCGCCCAGCTTGTAGACCAGTACACGCGGAATGTTCGCCGCGCAGGTGCGCATCGCGCGCCAGTTCACCGGCCGCGAGTCCGAAGGCGCCGCCCCAGCCCACTTCGATGGCGACGTATTGTTCGCCGTCGATCTCGTAGGTGATCGGTCCGGCCATCACGCCGGCCTGGGTCTGGCGCCGACCAGAGTTTCTGGCCGTCGGTGGCGCGATACGCCACGAACTCGCCCTGCGAATTGCCGTGAAACACGAGGTTGCCGGCAGTCGCAAGCGTGCCGCCATTCCATGGATGTTCGAATTGCGCGCGCCAGACTTCCTTCTGCGCGACGGGATCCCACGCGACCAGGTGTCCCTTGAGCTGCGCCTTGATGCCCTCGAGCACCTTGGGATCGTTGGGCAGACTGCCCGCATTGAAATCCACACCGGTGTTCCAGCCGATGGTGTTGGTCTTCATCTTCGACACCGGGATGAAGGCAAAGCCCGCCTCGATCACCGGGAAGTACGCCAGCTTGGTGATGGGGCTGTAGCTCATCGGGTGCCAGTTGTGCGCGCCACCCGGGCCCGGCACCACGACCGTGGGTTTGCCGCTCTTGTCGTAGCGTGCCTCCCGGTTTTCGATCGGCCGACCCGTCTTCGGATCCAGGCCCTTGGCCCAGGTCATGAACGCGTACGGCGCCACCGGAGATGAACTCACCGGTCGCGCGATCGATGACATAGAAGAAGCCATTCTTCGGCGCCTGCATCAGCACCTGGCGTGGTTTGCCGCCGATTTCCAGGTCCGCCAGGATCATGGGCTGCGTGGCGGTGTAGTCCCAGGTTTCACCCGGCGTGGTCTGGAAGTGCCACACGTATTCGCCGGTGTCCGCCTTGATCGCGACGATGGACGACAGGAACAGGTTGTCGCCGCCACCCGGGCTGCGCACGCGCCTGGTTCCACGGGCTGCCGTTACCGACACCGATGTAAATGAGTCCGAGCGTCGGGTCATAGACGATGGAATCCCACACGGTGCCGCCACCGCCATACTTCCACCACTCGCCCTTCCAGGTCTTGGCGGCCTTTTCCAGCGCCGCGCTCTCGAAGGGCTTCGAGGGATCGCCGGGCACGGTGTAGAAGCGCCAGATTTCCTTGCCCGTCTCCGCGTCGTAGGCCGTGACATAGCCACGCGCGCCGAGCTCGGCGCCACCATTGCCGATGAGCACCTTGCCATCGAACACGCGCGGCGCGCCCGTGATGGTGTAGTTCTGACCGGCGGGTACCGTCGTGACCTCCCACACCGCCTTGCCCGTCGCCGCGTCGATGGCGAGCAGACGTCCGTCGAGCGTGCCGAGGAAGATCTTGCCGTTCCAGGCCGCGACACCGCGATTGGCCACGTCGCAGCAGGCCTTGACGCCCGCTTCGCCCGGCACCTTGGGATCGAAACGCCAGATTTCCTTGCCGGTCCTCGCCTCCAGCGCGAACAACTTGCTCCATGCGCTGGTGACGTACATGACGCCGTCGATGACCAGCGGCGTGGACTCCTGCACGCGGTGCACCGTGTCGAGGTCGTAGCTCCAGGCAAGACCGAGCTGCGCCACGTTGCCCACGTCGACCCTGGTCGAGCGGGCTGAAGCGCTGCTCGTCGTAGGTGCGGCCATAGCGTCAGCCATTCGCCGTCGGCCGGCGCGGTGAGGCGCTTGGCGTCGAGCAGCGCCGTCGGCTTCGGTGTCGCGACCGGCGCGGGTTCGGGTTGCTTGCTGCAACCGGCCACGATGAGCGCAGCCGCAATGCTCGCCGCGAATGCAACGCGAATTCATGCTCATAGACCCCTCTGGTTCTTCTTCATTATCAGACAAGAATGCAGACCGATTTCTGTTCCGTATACATCTCGACGGCCACGCGGCTCGTGCTGACATGCCACGAAGTACCGGCCGGGTCATACACTGACAGCATACTGGGCTCCTGTCGATTGGCCGTCACTCTCGCCCGCAGGACACATCAGGGCTCGACTATCGACGAGCTTGAATTCGATTGGCAGCGAACGATCCCAAGTGCGCTTTGGCGCTAGCCTTTTTGCCAGCGAAACACGGGGGAATTTGCTTATGTACGACGTGAAATTGCTGATTGGCGGCAAGGAGCAGGCGGCGCGTGGCGGCGCCACCTTCGAACGACGCAACCCGGTTTCCGGTGACGTGGTTTCGCGCGCCGCGGCCGCGTCAACGGACGACGCGCTGGCCGCGGTGAACGCCGCACAGGCCGCCTTTGCCGCATGGTCGACGCAGGGCCCCGGCGCGCGCCGCGCCAAGCTCAACAAGGCGGCGGATCTGCTCGAAGCGCGGGCCGCGGATTTTGCCGCCGCGGTGCGCGATGAAACCGGCTCCACCGCCGGCTGGGGACATTTCAACGTGCACTTCGCCGCCTCGATGTTGCGCGAGGCCGCCTCGATGACCACGCAGGTGTCAGGTGAAGTCGTGCCCTCGGATATTCCCGGCAATCTCGCGATGGCGCATCGCCAGCCCGTGGGCGTGGTGTTCGGCATCGCGCCGTGGAATGCGCCCGTGATCCTGGGCGTGCGCGCCATCGCCATGCCGCTGGCCTGCGGCAATACCGTGATCCTCAAATCTTCGGAAGTCTGCCCGCACACGCACCATCTCATCGGCAAGACGCTGGTCGACGCCGGACTCGGCGATGGCGTGATCAACGTGATTCACACCGACATCAAGGATGCCGGCGCGGTGAGCGAGGCCGTGATCGCACATCCCGCGGTGAAGCGCGTGAATTTCACCGGCTCGACGCGCGTCGGCAAGATTGCTGGCGCAGGTCGCGGCGAAATATCTCAAGCCCATCCTGCTGGAACTCGGCGGCAAGGCGCCGCTGGTGGTGCTGGATGACGCCGACCTCGACGCCGCGGTGAATGCCACCGTGTTCGGCGCGTATGCCAATGCCGGGCAGATCTGCATGTCGACCGAGCGCGTCATCGTCGATGCGAAAGGTCGCGGATGATTTCGCGGCGCGCCTCACCAAGCGCGTCGCCGCCCTGCCCGTGGGAAATCCACTGGAAGGCGAATTCGTCATTGGTTCGGTGGTCGGCAAGCCCACGATCGATCGACTGCAGCGCCTGGTCGGCGACGCGGTCAAGCAGGGCGCGAAGGTGCTGGCCGGCGGCGATCTCGCGGCGGTAGGCGGGAACGGCACGGTCGTGAAGGGCGTGGTGGTCGATCACGTGACGCCGGCGATGGCGCTGTTCCGCGAGGAATCTTTCGCGCCGCAGGTGTCGATCACGCGGGTGAAGGATGCCGACGAGGCCATCGCGCTGGCGAACGACACCGAGTACGGCCTGTCCGCCGCCATCTTCACGCGCGACATCGCGCGCGGCCTCGCGCTCGCCAAGCGCATCGACAGCGGCATCTGCCACATCAACGGCCCCACCGTTGCCGACGAAGCGCAGATGCCATTCGGCGGCGTGAAGGGATCGGGTTATGGCCGCTTTGGCGGCAGGGCCGGCGTCGATGCCTTCACCGAGCTGCGCTGGATCACGGTCCAGACCACTCCGCGTCACTATCCATTTTGAAATGATGGGGACAGGTTTATTTTTCGCGATTCGGCCGCACCGACCATCGAGAAAAATAAACCTGTCCCCGTTCCTAGGCGGAGCGATGCATGTCGGCGTCGATGGATAGCGCCTGGCCCGAGATGGTCTTGGCCGCATCGGATGCCAGGAACAGCGCCAGTGCCGCGATCTCGGTTGGCTCGGTGAAAGTCTTGAGCGACTGATTCGCGAGGGCGCTGGTGCGCTCTTCTTCGATCGTGCGGCCGCTCGTGGCCGCGCGCCCTTCCAGCACGCGATCCATGCGCGGCCCGGCCACGGCTCCGGGCAGGATGGCGTTGGCGCGAATGCCATGCACGCCCAGTTCCATGGACAGCGTCTTCGTAAAGCCGATCACGCCCCACTTGCTGGCGGCGTAGGCGCTGCGCTGTGGATAGCCGAGGCGGCCCGCGGCGGATGACATGTTGATGATGCATCCCGCGGCCGATTTCTTCAGATGCGGAATCGCCAGGCGCGTCACGTTGAACGTGGCGCCGAGGTTGACTTGCATGACGCGATCCCATTCGCGCGGATCGTAGTTCTCCACCAGCGCGGTGGGTCCGGCGATGCCGGCATTGTTGACCAATACATCCAGCCCACCCAGCGATCTCGATGGCTCGCGGAACCATGGCCTCGATGGCGGCGAAGATCCGCGAGGTCACAGACCTCCGTGGAAATGGCGAGCGAATCGCCGCGCAGCGCATTGAGCCCCGCCGCGTCGACATCCACCACGTGCACGCGCGCGCCCGCCTTGTTGAACGCCCGGGCGATTTCGCGCCCGATGCCGGAGGCCCCGGCCGTAATGAGCACTTTTTGCATGGGCGAATGGTGCCCCAGGAAGGCGCCCGGGACTCGACCCTGAATTCAACCATGCGTTCTCGAATATTCCTTCGCTCGCGGGCATGCCCGCCGCGCGGCTGGCGGTAACCTTGGCGGTGTAATCCATCCTGGAGCGCCTAATGGCCACAATCGTCGGGGGCATCGCGACCTCGCACACACCCACCATCGGCTTCGCGCTCGATGCGAAGAAGCAGCAGGATCCGGTGTGGGCGCCCATCTTTGCCGGCTACGAGCCGGTCAAGACGCTGGCTCGCCGAGAAGCGCCCGACGTGCTGTTCTTCGTCTACAACGACCACATCACCTCGTTCTTCTTCGATCACTACTCGCACTTCGCGCTCGGCGTCGGCGAGAAATACTGGGTAGCGGATGAAGGTGGCGGCGCGCGCAAGCTGCCGCCCATCAAGGGCCACCCCGCCCTCGCGCGCCACGTGGCCAATGGTCTGGCCGCCGATGAGTTCGACCTGTCGTTCTTCCAGGAGAAGGGACTCGATCACGGCTGCTTCTCGCCGCTGTCGCTGTTGTGGCCGCATGAAAAGGAATGGCCCGGCGCCATCGTGCCGCTGCAGGTGGGCGTTCTGCAGCTGCCGATTCCGTCGGCGCGCCGCTGCTTCAAGCTCGGTCGCTCGCTGCGCAAGGCCATCGAGAGTTTCCCGGAAGACATCAAGGTGGCCATCGTCGGCACGGGCGGCCTCTCGCACCAGATCCAGGGCGAACGCGCCGGGTTCAACAACACTCCCTGGGACATGGAGTTCCTCGAGCTGCTCGAGAAGGATCCGGAGAAGCTCACTGACATCACCATCGCCGAGTACGCCGAAAAGGGCGGCATGGAAGGCTCCGAGGTCATCATGTGGCTGGTGATGCGCGGCGCGCTCGCACCCAAGGTGAAGAAGCTGCACCAGGCCTACTACCTGCCCTCGATGACGCCGATCGCGACCGTGATCTTCGAGAACGACTCGACCGAGCCGGATGGCGAATCCGTTGCCGCCTATCGCGAGCGCATCAATCGCCAATGGGACGGTCTCGAAAAACTGCCCGGCACCTATCCCTTCACGCTCGATCGCAGCGTCAAGGCATATCGCCTGAACTCGTTCCTGCATTCGCTGTTGCAGCCCGAGCGACGCAAACGATTCATCGACGAGCCCGAGCCATTGTTCGAAGAGGCGCAGCTCAGCGATACAGAACGCGCCATGCTGCGCGCCCGCGACTGGCGCGCGCTCATCCAGTACGGCGCGATCTTCTTCCTGCTGGAGAAGTTAGGCGCCGTGGTCGGCACCACCAACCTGCACATCTACGCCGCCATGCGCGGTCAATCGCTCGAGGATTTCCTCAAGACGCGCAATACGCAGGTGCTCTACTCGGTGGCGGCGCAGAAGTAACCGCGCATACGTATTCAAAATGGATTCCTCGCCGGGGGCATGCAAACATTCTCGTTGAATGGAATCCGCGAATTCGCAGCCCAGCTCGAATTCCGTGCTCATCATCGGGGGTGGCACCGCCGGCTGGATGACGGCCGCGTCGCTGGCCCATCGGCTGCAGCGCCTCGGGGTCTCGATCACGCTGGTCGAGTCAACCGCGGTCGGCACCATCGGTGTCGGCGAGGCGACGGTGCCCGCCATCCGGCGCTATTTCCAGTCGTTGGATCTCAATGCCTTCGAAGTGATGAAGGCCACCAACGGCACCATCAAGCTGGCCATCGAGTTCGACGGCTGGAAGCACGAAGGCCACTCCTTCATGCATCCCTTCGGCCGTTATGGCCTCGAGGCCGGCCCGGTGGCCTTCCACGACATCTGGAATCGCCTGCGCGCGCATGGCGATGCAGGGACGCTGGACGAATACTCCATGGGCGCGCAACTGGCGCGCGCCGGCCGCATGGTGGATCCCCCGACAACCCGCGCGTCGAATTCGAACATTTCGACTGGGCGGTGCATTTCGACGCGTCCCAGTTCGCCGCATTCCTGCGCACGTTCGCCGAGGCGCGCGGCGTGCGGCGCATCGACGCGCGCGTGTCCGAGGTGCTGCGCGACGGCGAGGCCGAAACCATCCGCGGTGTGCGCCTCGACTCCGGCGAGACGCTCGAGGCGTCGCTGTACATCGACTGCAGCGGCTTCCATCGCCTGCTGATCGAGAAGACGCTGCAGGCGGGTTTCGTCGACTGGCGGCATTGGCTGATGTGCGATCGCGCGGTGGCACTGCCCTGCGCGCATGCCGATGCCGAGTCGATCGCGCCGTACACGCGCTCGCGCGCTCTGGACGCCGGCTGGGCCTGGCGCATTCCGCTGCGAACCGCGTCGGCAACGGCTACGTCTATTCCTCGGATCACATCAGCGACGAACAGGCGTCTGACGGCGCTTCGCGGGCAGCTCGAGGGTGAAGCTCTCGGCGATCCCAACTTCGTGCGTTTCCGCGCCGGGCACGTGCGCCGCTTCTGGATCGGCAACTGCGTGGCGATCGGCCTGTCGGCGGGATTTCTCGAGCCGCTCGAATCCACCAGCATCTCGCTGATCCAGATGGGCATCGACAAGCTGCTGACACTTCTGGCCGGACGAGTCGATCGCGCCCGCGGTCGTCGACGAATACAACCGCCTTTCGATCGCCGAGTACGAACGCATCCGCGATTTCATCATCCTGCATTACAGCGCCAACGGCCGACAGTCGGGGGAATTGTGGCGCTACTGCCGGGAGATGCCGCTGCCCGAGACGCTGACGCGCAAACTCGCCCTGTATCGCGAGCGCGGGCTCATCCGGCTGTTCGATTCCGAGAGCTTCTTCCAGCAGAGCTGGCTGTGCATGTACGGCAATCTCGGCATCGAGGCCGGATCCTGGGATCCGTTGACCAACCTGCTGCCACTGAACGAGCTGGACGATATAACGCGCCGCGTGCGCGCCGACATCGTGCACATCGCTCGCGAGCGCAACACCGCACCGTGAATTCCTGAAGCAGGCCGGCGCGCTCGCCATGTAAGGCGACACCGACGCTCCACTTGCTGCATACGTATTCGTAAGCAGCCGATCCGCGCATCTCGATTAGCGTCGCGCCCTGGCAACTCAGCCTGCCGAGAGAGGGAGATCGCACATGTGTTCGCAGACCTGGCGCGTTCGCGCCGTCATGCCGCTCGCGTTCGCCGCTCCTGGCCTGCTGCATCCTGGACGTGTCCGCGCAAGCTCCGGCCTCGGTGGGCATCCCGGGCAACTATCAATCGGAAGCCGGCTGTGCCGGCGACTGGGATCCGGCCTGCCCCGCCACCCAACTGGTCTACGACGCGAACGGCGACATCTGGCGCAACACCTTCAGCATCTCGCCGGCCGGCGCGTACGAGTACAAGGTGGCGCTCAACGGCTCCTGGGACGTGAACTACGGCCTGCATGCGCAGCAGAACGGCCCGAACATTCCGCTGGCGACGACGCGCTCGCCGCAGAGCGTCACCTTCTACTACGACCACAAGACCCACTGGGTCACGGAAAACGTCAGCTCGATCATCGCGACCGTGCCCGGCAGCTTCCAGAGCGAGATCGGCTGCAGCGGCGACTGGGATCCGGGCTGCTTCCGTTCCTGGCTGCAGGACATCAACGGCACCGGCATCTACAGCTTCAGCACCAACGCCATTCCCGCCGGCTCCTACGAAGCCAAGGTCGCGCTCAACGGCAACTGGGACGTGAACTACGGCGCGGGCGGCGTGCAGAACGGGCCGAACATCGCGTTCACGGTGCCGGCCACCGGCATGGACGTGGTATTCCAGTGGAACTCCACCACCAAGGATCTGCGGGTCGATCGTGGGAGGCATCCAGGGCGACCTCACCAAGGCGCAGGCGTACTGGCTGTCGGCCGACACCATTGCGTGGAATGTGCCCACCGATACCGTCGTCACGCTGTTCGCGGATCCGGACGGTGCGCTCACGCTCGATGGCCCCGGCATCGTCGCCGGGCCGAATCAAATCCTGGACGCTGACGCATGATCCGGCGGGACTGTCGCGCCGCGCTGCGCGCCAAGTTTCCGCACCTCGCGAACCTCGCGGCGTTCAAGCTCCCGCCCGAGGCGGTCGCGGCCGCCGCCGCAGAGCCTGAAAGGTCAGATCGCCGTCGGCGCGGCGCGCCCCGGCCAGGGCGTGGATGCCACCGGGCTGCAAATACCCGGAGTTCTCGATGATCTGTATTCCGCCAATGCCGGACCGGTCACGCTCGGACCCAGCTTCAAGAATGGCCAGGCGACGCTGCGCGTGTGGGCGCCGACCGCTCGCGACATGAAAGTGCGCGTGTTCGCCGACTCGAATCACGGCCGACGTTACACGACCTACCCGATGACGCTGGATCCCGCGAGCGGCATCTGGAGTTACAGCGGCGGCAGGCCTTGACGGCAAGTACTACCTGTACGAAGCGCAGGTTTACGTGCGCAGCACCAACAAGGTCGAGACCAACGTCGTCACCGATCCGTATTCGGTCTCGCTGGCGCGCAACAGCACGCGCAGCCAGTTCGTCTCGCTGGACGATGCGCGACTCCAGCCGCGCGGCTGGCGGACGCTGGCCAAACCGCAGCTGGCTGCGCCCGAGGACATCGTGCTGTACGAACTGCACGTGCGCGATTTCAGCGCCACTGATGCCACGGTTCCGGCGGACCAGCGCGGCACGTTCGCGGCGTTCACACAGAAGCGCTCGGATGGCATGAAGCACCTGGCACTGCTGGGCCTGGCGGGCGTCACGCACGTGCACCTGCTGCCCTCGTTCGACTTCGCGACCACCAACGAAGACAAGTCCACGTGGGAGTCGCCCTCGTTCGACGTGCTCGCGGCGCCTGCCAGCCGACTCCTCCGAGCAGCAGGCGCTGGTCGCGGCGACGTCGGACCGCGACGCCTTCAACTGGGGTTATGACCCGCTGCACTACAACGTGCCCGAGGGCAGCTACGCCACCGATGCCGACGGCACTGCGCGCATCCTCGAATTCCGCCAGATGGTGCAGTCGCTCAGCCAGAGCGGCCTGCGCGTGGTCATGGACGTGGTCTACAACCACACCAACTCGGCCGGCCAGAACCCCAACTCCATTCTCGACAAGCTCGTGCCCGGCTACTACCACCGGCTCAATGGCGACGGCGTGGTGCTCGGCGAGAGCTGCTGCGCCGACACGGCCACCGAACACGCCATGATGGAAAAGCTCATGGTCGACTCGATCGTGCTGTGGGCGAGGCAGTACAAGGTCGACGGCTTCCGCTTCGACATCATGGGCTTCCACCTGAAGTCCAACATGCTGAAGGTGCGCGCGGCACTCGACGCGCTGACGCTGGCGAAGGACGGCGTCGACGGCAAGTCCATCTATCTATACGGCGAAGGCTGGAACTTCGGCGTCATGGCCAACAACGGCCGTGGCGTCAACGCCATCCAGGTGAACATGGCCGGCACCGGCATCGGCTCGTTCTCCGATCGCATCCGCGACGCGGTGCGCGGCGGCGGGCCGTTCAGTCCGCGGCGCGACCAGGGCTTCGCGACCGGACTGTACACCGAGCCGAATGGCACCTTCGGCGGATCGGCGGCGGACGAGAAGGCGGCGCTGCTGCGGCTCTCCGACTTCGTGCGACTGGGGTTGGCCGGCAACATCGCCAGCTACCCGATCGTCGATGCCAACGGCGCAACCAAGCTGGGCAGCGAGGTCGACTACTTCGGCATGCCCGGCGCCTACGGCGCGCAGCCCGAGGACACGATCCAGTACATCGGCGTGCACGACGATCCGGACTGGTTCGACGCCATGAACCTCAAGCTGAGCACCGCGGTGCCGCGCGCCGATCGCGTGCGCATGGCACCGGCTCGGGCCTGGATATCGTCGCGCTGTCGCAGGGCGTGCCGTTCTTCATGGCCGGCGATGAGATCCTTCGTTCCAAGTCCGCGCGATCGAAACAGCTACAACTCCGGCGACTGGTTCAACCGCATCGACTGGACAATGAAGTCCAACAACTGGGGCGTGGGCCTGCCGCCGGCGAATGGCAACCAGGGTGACTGGTCCATCATCGGACCCGCGCTCGCCGATCCCAACCTCAAGCCCAACGCCAAGGACATCGAGGGAACGTTCCGTCACTTGATGGAGATGCTGGTCATTCGCAAGACCAGCGGGCTGTTCCGGCTGCGCACCGCGGATGAAATCAAGAAGGCCGTGAGCTTCTACAACGTCGGGCCCGAACCAGGTGCCGGGACTCATCGTCGAGCGCATCAAGAACACGCAAGGGTTCTGCTTCCCCGCTTCGCAAGCCGTGGTGCTGGTCAACGCGACGCCGCAGACGCAGACGTTCAGCGACCCGGCGTTCAAGGGCAGAAGCTGCAACTGCATCCCGTGCAGGCCATCTCGAGCGATCCGGTGGTGCGCACCTCGAAGTTCCAGGGCAGCACCGGCACGTTCACGGTTCCGGCGCGCACCACCGCGGTGTTCATCGCGCCCTGCTTCGGAAAGAACTAGTCGCAGGCGGGTCGCGTGCTCAGACTCACGCCGGGCTGCTGGGCCGCGCAATTCTTGGCGATGAACTCCGCGTGGCCCGGCAGCGTCTTCGCCGCCTTGGCAAACAGGCCGCGCAAGTCGCGCAGGTAGCCTGCCCGGTCGTGCGGCGCGATGGCCTCCACGAAGGGATGGGTGGCGCGCGGCCGCACGCCCTGCCCCCACAACACCTGCAACCAGCTGGAGAGCTGGAACAGGTCTTCGGAAGCGCAGAAGATTCCCGCCGTCTCGCGGAATAGTTCGATCTTGTGCGCCAGTGAATCCGGGATGGACATGTTGCGGCACGCATCCCAGAACGGTTCGCCGACGCGGTTGTTGGCGTGGTAGTGCAGGATGATGAAGTCACGGATGTATTCGTACTCCGCGGCCGCTGAGCGGTTGAATTGCAGGCGACGTGCCTCGTAGTCGCCATGGTGCGGAAACAGCAGGATCAGGCGCTGGATGGTCACCTGGATGAGGTGAATGGCCGTGGACTCGAGCGGCTCGACGAAATCCGCTCGCCAGGCCCATGCACACCACGTTGCGGTTCCAGATGAGTTTGCGCCGGCCGGTCGTAAAGCGGATCAGTCGCGGATCGGCGAGTGGCTCCGCGTCGAGATTCGCCAGCAGCAGCTCCCGCGCACGCTCGTCACTGGTTTGCGCCGAGCAATAGACGTGGCCATTGCCGGTGCGGTGCTGCAATGGTATGCGCCACTGCCAGCCGGCCTCCAGCGCCGTCGATCGTGTATAGGGCAGCAGCGGGCTGGTGCGGGCGGAAGGCACCGCCAGCGCGCGATCGCAGAACAGCCAATGCGACCAGTCTTCGTAGCCGGTCTTCAGCGTCTGCTCGATGAGCACGCCCCGAAATCCGGTGCAATCGATGAAGAAGTCCGCGGCGAGCTCGCGACCGTCCTCGAGTTTCAGGGCGCGCACGTCGCCGTCCGCGGTCTGCAAGGCCCCGGCGATTTTCGCATCGATCCGGCGCACACCCATCTTCTGGGCGAGCCGCGACAGGTACGCGGCATACAGCGACGCATCGAAATGAAAGGCCCAGGTGAGCCCCGAGAGCGGCGTATTGGCGATGTGCGGCACGCGCGAGAATTTTGCTTCCTTCGCGGCCAGCCAGTTGAGGCTGTAGTCCCACAGCGAGCCCGCGGTGCGCTCATCGCGCAACCAATAATTGTGGAACGGGATATAGGCGAGATCGCGGCCCACCGGTCCGAAGGTGTGCATGTAGGCCTGCCCCTTCTCGTACCAGTCGACAAACTCGATGGCGAGCTTGAAAGTCCCCTGCGTCTGCCGCAGGAATTCGTCCTCGTCGAACTTCACCAGCTTGTTGAACTGCTGGATGGCCGGGATCGTGGCCTCGCCCACGCCGATGATGCCGATATCGGACGATTCGACCAGGGTGATCGTCAACCGGGGACCCAGCACGCGCGCGAGCGCCGCGGCCACCATCCAGCCGGCGGTTCCGCCACCGGCAATCACGACTGTCCTGACTTCCTGGCTCACGGCCCTAGCTTCGCAGGGAAGGTAGCGGAAAGAAAAGACCCCTGACGGCGTGCGGGCCGGCAGGGGTCTGCCCCGTGCGAAGTAAAGAACTACTGGAAGCTGTAACTCACCGCCACGGCGTACGTAGCGCCGTAATTCTCGTACTTGACGAAGTTGTAAGGATCGGAGCCGGTGTTGCTCAGCACGAACGGTTCATCCGTCAGGTTGGTTCCCGAGACGCTGAAGCTCAGCCCCTTCAGGCTGCCCTCCTGGATCTCGTAACCGATCTGCGCGTCGAGCAGCGACTCGGCGCTCACAGTCTGGAGAATCAGCGTGGCATCAAACTGCGGCACCTCGCCGACGAAGCTGTCGCGGTAACGATTGCTCACGCGCGCCGAGAAGCCGTACTTCTCATAGTAGATGGTCGAATTGAAGATCTTGGTGGACAGGCCCGGGATCGGGGTCTGATCACCATTGATGATGAGCGACGAACTGTTCTTGGTGCCGCTCAGGATGATGCCGAAGCCATCCAGGGTCTCCGCGAACTGCGAGAACGGCAGCGACAACGTGAGCTCGAAGCCACGCACGTAGCCACCCTTGCCGTTAGTCTTGAGCGTCGACACGCCCGCGCGATTCGCGTCCGCCGTGTTGTAGGTGGACGTATCAGTCGGGCTCGACGGCACCGGCAACGGCACGTCGGAGAAGTCTTCCACCGCCGACTGGTTGAAGATGTAGGTGTCCAGGTCCTTGTAATAGGCAGCCGCGGCGAAATAGCCCTTGTTGTCGCCGAAATACTTCTCGAACGACAGGTCGTAGGTGTTCGCCTTCCAGGGCTTCAGCTTCGGATTGCCACCGCCGCTGCGCGTCCAGTAGTAAGGCGTGCCATCGATGATGGTCGGATTGCCCTGGTCGCTGGTCACGGTGTAGCTCGCGCCACCACCCAGCTCGTCCAGTCGAGGACGTGCCACGGTAATAGCGGCGCCGAAGCGCAGCTTCATGTCGTGAGGAAACTCCAGCGCCAGATTCAGGCTGGGCAGTACGTCGGTGTACTTGGCGCCTTCCTCGACTATCGTCACTGGTACGGACTGCGTTCCAGCAGGGATCGGTGTGTTCGTGAGGTGCAGATGCGAGAGCTGATCGGCCTGGATCGCCTGCACACCGATGTTGCCGCGGAGCGGAAGGCTGCCAAGCTCGGTATCGACACCCACCTTGACGAACGCCGTGGTCAACTTTTCATCGACCTGCCAGGTGTTCACGGACATTGTTGATGCGATCGCCTTCATTCGCCTTCGGATCGTCGACCGAATTGATCGCCTCCCAGAAATCATCGTGGTACATGGCCAACGCGTCGTAGCCGATCATGCCGTGGGGACTGCCGAAGAATGCGGTATCGGCGATTCCCGTGCGGTATTGCTCCGGCACGACCGCATGCGAGATTTCGCCGCGTAGCCACAGGTTGCCCTGGAACTGTTCCTTGGTCTTGGTGCGATCGGCGTAATTCACGCCGAAGCTCACGTCGCTGAGGAAGCCTTCCATGCTGCGAGTGGCCGACAGCCGGATGGCCTTGATCTCGTCGGTGATGTCCGGGGCTCCCGACGAAATCCGGCACGGCGTATTCCTCCACCCCAGGCACCGGGATCAGTCAGGAACACCGAGTCGTAGTCGCCGTAGTCGAGAGTTGGTGCGAAGAGAGTGATGCCCTTGGCATCCGTGGTGAAACTGATGTTGTCGGCCTGCGGCAGCAGCATCGGATCGGCGCCCGCGCCATTACCCGCGGTGGATTCCAGACGCAGATCATGGCGGTCCACTTTCGACCAGCTCAGATCCGCTTCCATGCCCCAGTCTTCGTTGAACGCGTACTTGGTATTCAGGCCGATGGAATCGACCGAAGCATCGCGCTCATTGTTGTAATTCTCGATCACCGTGAATGGGACGTTTTGAAAGGTGCCCGACTGGACGCGTCCGTTTTCCACCGGCCCCGGGTTCACGAGAGTCGTAGAGCTATTCCAGGCGGTGCCGTACTCCATGCGCTGGATGGTCTGCACTTCGTTGAAGTCCGAGTGGTAGCCATCGAACAGCATCTGCAGGTTGTCGTTGGGCTTGAACTCGAGCACGGCCATGAAGGCCTTGCGTTCGTAGAAGGATGACTTCACGCCATCCTTGTCACCACCAATCGCCGGCAGGCCACCAAAGTCCGCGTAGCCCCACGGCTCGCGCGTCTGTTGCTGGTACGGGGTCTTGTTGTAGGCGATGCCCAGGGCCACGCCAACCGTGTTGTCGTTGAACTGGTCGATGTAGGTGAGGTTCGCTCGATCGCCAGCGTCCGGCAGGCCAGGAATATTGGCTTCCTGGTCGTTCATCTCGCGCCTGTAGCCCACCGCGAGCTTCATGTCGGAGTAAGCCAGCGGATGCACGGTCTGGATATCCGTGGTGCCCGCGATGCCCTGGTACGCCATGCCGGCGTCGGGCGTCTTGTAGATCTTGACCTGGTTCACCAGCTCCGAGGGGTACTGGTCGAATTCCACGGAGCGGTTGTCATTGGTCGACGCCTGCTCGCGGCCGTTGAAGGTCGTGACCGTGAAGTCCGGACCCAGGCCACGGATCGACAGCGTCTGCGCGCGGCCGTTGGTGCGCTGCGCGGCAATGCCCGGCAGGCGACCGATGGCTTCGGCGATCGAGGAGTCCGGCAATTTGCCGATGTCCTCGGCGGATACCACCTCGACGATCGACGAGTCTGATTTCTTGACGTCGATCGAATCCTCGATGCTCTTGCGGATTCCGCTGACGACCACTTCTTCGATTGGCTCGTCGCTGGTCGCGGTCTGCGCCTGTGCAACGCCGGCGCCCGCCGCCACGAGAATGGCCAGGCGTATGGCCGAGCGCAGGTCGCGCTCCGGACCACACTGCTTCGTCACGGCGCCATCACCCTTCGTATTGAATGTTTTCACTCGTACCCCTCCCTAACTATTTTCTGTTGACGCGCAATTGCAACGGTTCCATTGAGCAGCCCTGGGCGAGCAAAGCGCGATTCCCTTGTGCCCAAGGATGTTGGCAGCGGCTGTGCCTTGGCAATCGGATGCATACGTATTCACGGTTTCACCCGGCTGAAAACCCGGAACTCCCACGGACCGAGCGCCACGGCCGGCAATTCCCGGTCAGCCGGCGCATCGGACTTCTTCCCGGCGGGCGACGCGGTGTTGCGCAAATTCGGGGTGATATCCCGGTACTTGCCCGGGTCGGTCTTGACGACGCCGGCATAAGGCTGCGACGAGAGGTTGACCAGCACCACGAGGGTCTCGCCGGGCCCTGCCCGTTCGAAGCTCAATACGCGCTGTTCGTCGTCATTCCCCAGCCAGCGCACCGCACCACGCGTGAGCGCCGCGTGTGTGCGCCGTAACTCGGCCAGCGCGCGGTAGTACGGGGTCACCTGCGGGCGGCGTTCCGCCATGCCCCAGTCGATGGGAGCCTTTTCGAACAGCGCCGGCGCGGCCGACTCGGTGTTGTCACCCACTTCCATGCCGTTGTAGAGCAAGGGCACGCCGTCCAGCGTGTACATGAGCGCGGAGGCGGCCATCGCGGCCGGCAATCCGAACTGGCCGGTGGCGCGCAACTGGTCGTGGTTGTCGGAGAAGCGCAGGCGCAATGCGCCGCGCGGATAAAGCGCCGCGGCCTTCTCCCATACCGCGCGCACTTGCGAGACGGGTACCTGCCCGGCAATGGCTTCGCTTACCGTGTGGTAGAAATCCCAGGCATAGTCGATTTCGAAAGCGCGTTGCAGGAACGTGGGTTCGTCGGATTCGGCCAGCAACGCGATACCGGGGCGGGCGCGATCGAGTTCCTGACGCACGGATTCCCAGAAGTCGCGCGGCACACCGGCCGCGTAGTCGCAGCGGAAACCATCGAGCTGATAGTCGCGCGCCCAGCGCACCATCATTTGCGTCATGTATTGCCGCAGCGCCGGCTTTGAGTAATCGAGGTCGGCGACGTCGACCCAATCCGGATTCGGCGGCACGATCTGGCCCGCCGCATCATGTGTGTACCAGTCCGCGTGCTTCCCGATCAGCACCGAATCCCACGCCGTGTGATTGGCAACGATATCAATGAACACTTTCATGTTCCGCTGGTGCGCGGCCGCCACGAGACGTTTCAGGTCGTCGGGGGTGCCGTAGGCGGGGTCAATCGCATCATAGTCACGCACCGCGTACGGACTGCCGATCGTGCCCTTTGCTTTCAGCTCGCCCAGCGGATGAATGGGCATGAGCCAGATGACCGTGACCCCGAGGTCCTTCAGCCGGTCGAGTTGCGCGGTAACGCCCGCAAAATTTCCGTCTTTCGAGAAGGCCCGCGGGAAAACTTCGTAGATCACCGCATCGCGGAGCCAGTCAGGACTGGGTCGCGCCGCCGCGGCCGCCGCGCCATCCGCCGCGCGCGCAGACACGATCGGCAGCGCAATCAGCGCCAGCAAGACGAACGACACGCAACGCATGCGCACGTCATCCAGGTTCAAACGCATCCGGTCTCCCTCTCGTCCCCGAGCGTGGCGCAACATATCAGCGCCATCGTCGAGTCCCGCGTGAATACGTATGCGGCGCGCAACACCAGCGCGCGGCCACAACTCTTTCACTAACGGACGCCGCCGCTTCGGCGGCGATTTCCGTCGTTTGCGGCAGCAATAAAAAAGCCCCGCCGACGGAGGGGGTCAGTCGGCGAGGCCTAACGAGCCCTGCCTGGCAGGACGTCGATGTACGAGCGATGTTAAGTCCCGCCCCCGTACGGAAACAGTGCATCGCATACGTATTCAGACCGAATACGTATGCAGGCGCGAGGCGGAAACCCGTGGGTTAAGCTGCCGCCGCACAAGAATTCCATGAGCACCGCAGTCCGACACCTGACCCCACCCTCCACGGCGCCGGCTAATCCCTGGTGGCGCGGCGCAACTATCTACCAGATCTATCCGCGCAGCTTCCTGGACACCAACGGCGACGGCGTCGGCGATCTGCCCGGGATCATCGAGCGGCTGGATTACGTCGCCTCGCTGGGCGTCGAAGCCATCTGGGTTTCACCCTTCTACAAATCGCCGATGGCGGACTTCGGTTATGACATCGCCGATTACCGTGCCGTCGATCCGATCTTCGGCACGCTGGCCGATTTCGACCGCCTCATCGCGCGCGCACACAACCTCGGACTCAAGGTCATCGTCGACCAGGTCCCGAGTCACACCTCCGATCAGCACGCGTGGTTTCACGAGAGCCGCCAGAGCCGTCGCAATCCCAAGTCGGACTGGTACGTGTGGGCCGACGCGCGGGCCGACGGAACGCCGCCGAACAACTGGCTGTCGATTTTCGGCGGCGTGGCCTGGACCTGGGAGCCGCGCCGCGGCCAGTACTACCTGCACAATTTCCTGAAGAGCCAGCCGGACCTGAACTTCCACAACCCGGACGTGCGCCACGCGGCGCTCGACACCATGCGCTTCTGGCTGGCGCGCGGCGTGGACGGACTCAGGCTCGATGCCATCAACTTCTGCTTTCACGACCAGAAGCTGCGCGACAACCCGCCGCGTCCGCCGCATGCGCGCAAGCCCACCGGCTTCAGCGCCGAGAATCCGTACGGCTACCAATGGCACAGCCACAACAATACCCAGCCGGAGATGCTGCCCTTCCTCGAAGAGATCCACGCGCTGATCGAGGAGTACCCGGGCGCCATGGCGCTGGGAGAAATCTCCTCGGACGATTCGACCGCCACGGTGGCCGAATACACGCAGCCCGGCCGACTGCACATGGCGTACAGCTTCGAGCTGCTGAGCAATGACAATTCGCCGCAACACATTCGCGCCACGGTCGAGCAACTGCGGCAGCGGGCGCCACAGAGCTGGCCCTGCTGGACGATTTCCAACCACGACGTCGAACGCGTGGTCAGCCGCTGGGGTCGCAGCGCCCCCTATCTACCGCATTCCGCCACCCAGCTCACGGCGTTGATCTGCGCATTGCGCGGATCGGTGTGCGTTTTCCAGGGCGAAGAGCTCGGCCTCGGTGAGGCGGACGTGCCCTACGAGTCGTTGCGTGATCCTTACGGCATCGCGTTCTGGCCGGCGTTCAAGGGCCGCGACGGCTGCCGCACCCCGATGCCCTGGGAGTCGAACGAAAGCGGCGGCTTCTCGAGCGCCAAGCCCTGGCTGCCGGTGCCGCATCAGCACCTGGCGTTGTCGGTGGCGGCGCAGGAGCGCGAAGAGACCTCGGCGCTGCATGGGTTTCGTCGACTGCTCGCGTGGCGCAAGCAGCAGCCTCTGCTGATCACCGGTGACATTGAATTCCTCGCCGCGACGAACTCGGTGCTCGCCTTCCGCCGCTTCGACAAGCACGGTGCGCTGCTGGTGGCGTTCAACCTGTCAGCCGAGGAAGCAACCCTGTCGCTGCCACAGTTCCAGGTGGCACATTCCATCAGCGGACACGGGCTTCCCGAGGGCAGCTTTGCTAACGCTACCTTGACCCTGCCGGGTCACGGTGTGGCGTTTTTTCAACTCGCAGCACCCTGATTTCGCAGGCCGGACTGGCCACGGCGCGTCACAGTAGCTTTTCTCACAACGCCCCATGCATGATCGCAGCCGAACATTTGAGGGGGCGGCGCTTGCGCTGCGGTCGATGCACGAAAAACCGACATCATTTGATATCGCGTTCCTGGCGGGCGTAAGCCAGCCGACGGTCTCGCGCGCATTGCGCGGCAGCCCGATGGTCAGCCTCGAAACGCGCAAGCGCATCGAGGAAATCGCGCGGCAACTCAACTACCGCGTCGACAAGAACGCGTCGAACCTGCGCTCGCAGCATTCGAACACGCTGGCCCTGCTGCTGTTCGAAGATCCGACGCCTGACGATTCGCAGATCAATCCGTTCTTTCTCTCCATGCTGGGATCGATCACGCGTGCGTCGGCGCGCCAGGGCTACGACCTGCTGGTTTCGTTCCAGCAGCTCTCGAAGGACTGGCAGCAGGATTACGAAGACAGTCGCAAGGCGGACGGCATCATCCTGCTCGGTTACGGCGACTACGAAGAGTATCGACCGCGTCTCGTCCGGCTGGTCGAACAGGGAACGCATTTCGTGCGCTGGGGGCCGGTACTCGAGGGCCAACCGGGAATCTGCGTAGGTTGCGACAACTTGCAGGGCGGCTACGAAGTGGCACGGCACCTGCTCAATTCCGGGCGCCGCAAGATCGCCTTCCTCGGCGCTGCGTCGACTCACTACCCGGAATTTTTCGATCGCTTCCGCGGATATGAGCGCGCCATGCTCGAGGCGCACGCGCCGATCACGTCGGCGCTGCAGGTCGACGCCATCACCACCGAAGAGTCCGGCTTCCAGGCGGCCAGCGAGCTGCGTGCGCGCGGCGTCGAATTCGATGCCATCGTCGCGGCGAGTGATCTCATTGCCATCGGTGCGCTGCGCGCGCTTCAGGATGCCGGCATCGACGTGCCGCGCCAGGTAGCGGTGACCGGGTTCGACGACATCCCCGCAGCGAGCCTCACCAATCCACCGCTCACCACTGTCGTACAGGACACTCGCCGCGCCGGCGAGCTTCTGGTGGAGACACTGCTGAGCCAGCTCACCGGCGAACCAGTCGCCAACCGCGTCATCCCAACGACGCTCGTAATCCGCAAGTCCGGCTGATAAATGGGGACATCCCTATTTTTCAGAAAATAGGAATGTCCCCATTTTCTAGGCGTTCAGCTCGGCGAGGATTCGCGTTCGCCGCACGCGGCGAAATGCCAGCACGGTCAGCAGGACCGCGGCAATGACGCAGGCCCAACCGAGCATGTCACCACTGCGAGTGTAAAAAGTTTCCTGCTGTTCCGGCACGCTGACCGTGGCAAACAAAGTGGTGCCGGGAAGCCGCGCGCTGCGCTCCACCGCGAGCATGCGGCCGAATCCGTCCGAGATCGACAGCAGGCCCTGGCGCGATGACCGCACCACGACGTACCCATTCTCGATGCCGCGCAACCTGGTCATGTTGGCCGCCATCCTGGCGTCGACATCGAAATCCCACGCCGGTATCAGCATGACGCGCGCGCGCCGCTGCCCGAAGCCACGCCCGAGGCTCGCGAAGTGCATGTCCTTGCAGATCGCGACTCCGTAGCGCACGCCGGCAATGTCATTGACGGGATATTCGTCGCCAGAGACGAACTCCCGCTCCGGCGGCGCCATGAAATGCTTGAGGTAGTTGGTGACCAGGCGCCCATCCGGCGCGAACCACCAGGCTTCGTTGCGCCGCTGCTTGCCGTCATCCACGCCGAGCCCGGCCACCAGCCAGACGTGATTCGAACGAGCCAGCTCCGACAGCCATCGCTTGCGCGCTTCCGCATCGGGCGCAGCCAGTACGGCTATCTTCTCAGGCAGCAGTACGACCTTGGCGCCGCTGCCCGCCAGCTCCTGTACCTGCGCCTCGTATTGTGTCCAGACGTCGCGGGAGCCCGCGGAGCGCGGCGAGTCGATGTAATCGTCGACCGACGCAATGCCAAAGGACACCGGCGATCCAGCGGGCTCGACCTGCAGCCGCCACACACCAAAGCCCACCGCGAGCGCGACGATGACCGCAGTGCCCCCGTACATCACCGCGGCGCCGCGCATTTTCAGCCCATAGGTGAGCGCGAAGGCCAGTGCCGAGTTGATCAGCATCAGCAGGAACAGGATGCCGCCTGTACCGAACAGTGCCGCAGAATTGCGCCACCGGCAGCATTTCCGCCTGCGTGTACGCCAGGCTGCCGAAATTGCCATCGGGCGTGAAGTGCGCGAGCAAGGTGTCGACAGCCACGCTGACTACCGGCAACGCGAGCACGGTCCACGCGGCTTCCCAGGCTTTCACGATGCGCCGCGCCGCTCCAATGATGAGCACCCACATCAGTGCCTGAAGAAGCAGCACGATCATCACCGCGAACAGCGGCATGACCTTCAGGAAATAGCCAAGGTTGCTGGAAGCTCCGATCAGCGCGGCCAGCGCGACCAGGCCCCGCGCGGTCCAGGCCTCGGTTCGCAACGCAATCGCGAACAGCAGGCCCGGCAGGATCCACGCCAGCCACCAGACGGGGTCCATGTTCATCACGAACCACAGTCCACCACCGATGGCTAGCGCGGCCGGGATGTAGATCAGCTGTTTGCGATCCATGCGGAAAGTGTAGAGGGCGCCTACTTCACGCGCAGGGCCAGGATTCCGGCGAGCAGGAAGCTCACGCCACCCAGCACCAGCACATACAGCGGCCGTCCATCCAGCAGATGCTTCAGCACGCTGCCCAGCGCGCTGGTGGCAACGATCTGCGGAATCACGATGAAGAAATTGAAGATGCCCATGTACACGCCCATCTTGCGCGAAGGCACGCTTCCGGCGAGCAAGGCGTACGGCAACGACAGGATGGAACCCCAGGCAAAACCCACACCCACCATCGAGGCGATCAGCCACCTGGAATCCGGGACTACGGCGAAGGAGATCAAGCCGGCCGCACCGAGCGAAAGATTGATGAGATGGCTAACTTTCAGACCAAAGCGACGCACCATGAAGGGGGTGAGCATGGCCGCCAGCGCCGCCACGCCGTTGTAGACGGCGCCCAGCACGTTCCACCAGACGTTGGCATCGGCGTAGGCCTGGCTCTTTGGGTCCGTGCTGCCGAAGAACTCCTGCGCCACCGTCGGAGTCGCGTAGATCCACATGCAGAACAACGCCACCCAGGAGAAGAACTGCACGGGCACGAGCTCGCGCATGCGCGCTGGCATGTTGTCGATGTCGCGCACCAACGCGGGCAACAGCCAGGTGCCCGGCCGGCCGGCGAAAACCAGCAATGCCAGTCCCCACGCCGCGAAGCCGCCCGCCAGTATGTACAGCGCCTTCTCGAGCGCGAAGTTCAAAACGCAAGACGCGGCTGCGATTCCCAACAACACCCACACCGCGCCACGCAGCCGCGCGCGGGCCGCTCGTCCCGGCTCGATGACCTCGGATTCGGCAGTGGCGTCGGCAAAGGCATGCAGCTCCGTGGGCGGATACTCACGCGTGCTCAGCACCGTCCACAGCAGCGCCACGAACAGCACGGCGGCGCCGAAAAAGAATGAGTAGCGCACGGTGTCGGCAATCGCACTGGCGCCTGTGCCGGAGCCCACGTTGCTGACGCCCGCCTTCGTCAACAAGTAAGGCATGAAGCCCGCAACCACTGCGCCCACGCCGATGAAGAACGTCTGCATGGCATAACCCGCGGGCCGCTGCCGATCGGGCAGCTGGTCCGCCACGAATGCGCGGAACGGCTCCATGGAGATGTTGATACTGGCGTCCAGCACCCAGAGCATTCCGGCGGCCATCCACAGCACCGAGGAATGCGGCATTCCCAGCAGCGCCAACGAGGTGAGAATGGCACCCGCGAGAAAGTACGGCCGGCGACGGCCCAAGCGGTTCCAGGTGCGGTCGGAGTAATGGCCGACGATGGGCTGGACGATGAGACCGGTGAGCGGCGCGGCGATCCACAGGATGGCCAGGTCCTCGATTTTCGCGCCAAGGGTCTGGAAGATGTAACTGACGTTGCCGTTCTGAAGCGCGAACGCGAACTGGATGCCCATGAATCCGAAACACATGTTCCAGATCTGCCAGAACGTCAGCGTCGGGCGCTCGGCTGTTGTCAGCACGGGGTTTGCTGGTGCGACGGCACTCATCGCTGACTCCGCGGGCGCTGCGTCGAGAAGCGCACGGCCTGCCCGCCCCCGGGCGCGAGCTTCAATTCCAGCGTGTCACCGCGCCTGACCTCGCGCGTTTCGATTTCGATCGAGGCGGGATCGCCCGCGAAGCCCGCGTCTTTGCCGTCTCGGTAGATAGTCGCGAAGTACCGGCGGCCCTCGTCGAGGAATGACAGCGGCACCTGCAGGCTGCGCGATGCCTCGTCGGTTATTGCGCCCAGGTACCAGTCGTTACCGGCGCGATCCTTGCGGACCATGGTGACGTAGTCGCCAACTTCTCCGTTGAGCACTCGCGTCTCCGCCCAGTCCACGGGCACATCCTTGATGAACTGGAATGGCGCCATGAAGCGCTGGTAGTTCTCGGGCAGATCCGCGGCCATCTGGATCGGACTGTAGAGTACGACGTACAACGCGAGCTGCCTGGCGATGGTCGACTGGATGCGTTTGCCATTGGCCCCGGTGAGACTCAGCACTCCGGGCGTGTAGTCCATTGGTCCGGCGAGCATGCGCGTGAAAACGAGGTTGACTTCGTGATCGGGCGGATTCGGCGGATCACCCCAGGCGTTGTACTCCATTCCGCGCGCGCCTTCTCGCGCGACCCAGTTGGGATACGTGCGGCGCAGACCGGTGTCCTTGATGGGCTCGTGCGGATTGACGGCAATGTGGCGCTTCGCCGCTTCCTGCACCACGAGCAGGTGGTGTCGCGCCTGCACCTGTCCGTCGTGCCACTCGAAGTGAATCTTTCCGTCCGCGCCCAGCGCCTGCACTCCGCCGGCGTCTGCGACATAGCCAGTCTTGACCGAATCGATGCCTAACTTCTGGTAGAGATCCAGCGCGGCGCCAAGCTGCTTTTCATAGACGGCGATGTTGCCCGCGGTCTCGTGATGACCCACGAGAAACACACCCTTCTTTTTCGCGTAGGCCGCCAGCCCCACCAGGTCGAAATCCGCATACGGCTCGGTGAAACTGAATTCGTCGCCCCTCGCGAACCAGTCTCCATCCCAGCCCTTGTTCCAGCCCTCGACCAGCACACCGCGGAACCCGTGCTTCGCGGCGAAGTCGATGTAGCGCCTGGTCTCGGCCGTGGTCGCGCCGTGCCTGGCGCCCGAGGCCCAGGTGTGTGTGCCCAGGTGCATGCTCCACCAGATGCCAACGTACTTGAACGGCTTCACCCACGACACGTCGCCGAGCTTGTTGGGTTCGTTGAGATTGAGAATGAGATCGGACATGTACAGTCCCGCCGCATCGTCGGCGATCTGCAGCGTGCGCCAGGGAGTCACGAATGGCGCCGTGCGGCGCACCTTGGGTCCCGTCGACGACGGCGACAACTCCGCCTTGAGTCGCTGGCCCGTCACCCGTCGCAACCACATGCCGGCATAGTCGACCAGCGCCGCCTCGTGGATCGCCACGTGTACGCCGCTGGCGAGCTTCAAGGTCAACGGCGTGTGAGCCTGTCCAACTTCGCCAAGCGGCGTCTTGTTGTAGAGATACTCGTAGCGATTCCATTCGCCGGCGGGGATCCACCAGGCGGTGGCCGGTTCCGCGATCGCAAACTCTGTCAGTTCCTCGACGATGCCCACCTCGCCCAGCGCGGCCTGCTTCGGGAATTCGTAGCGAAAGCCCACGCCATCGTCGAACACGCGAAACACCACGATGAGCTCGCGGCCGCTCTTGTCGCGCAGCGTCGCGCGCATCTCGTTGCCGCGATTGCGCACGTAGCGGCGCTCACCCCAGGGTTGCTCCCAGGTGTCGTCGAAACTGCGTTGCGCCACGCCGGCCAGTGCGAAATTGCGTTCCAGCTTGGGTTGATCGGCGAGGATGAATCCCAGGCGCGACCAGTCGACGATCGTTCCGACTTTGCCCCGGATGCTGTATTCGGGGCGTCCATCCGGATCGACTCGCAGCATGACTTGGAGCGACTGGTCGGGTGAGCGCACCAGCCCCAGGCCAGAAGCATTCGGTTGCTGCGCAGCCGCCTGGGCGGCAAAGAACAGGAACGCGGCACAGGCCGCCAGCATGCGCCTCAAGGCGCCGACTCCACGCAGGCCGCAAATCCAAAAGGCTGGAGCTGAATGTTTACGCTGCCGATGGCATTGGGCGCCGGACAATCACCGTGCAGTGAAGTGAACGAACGAGTGCCTGCTTCGATCTCCACCTGGGCCGTGATCGGCGAGTTCGATGTGTTGAACGCCAGCAGGATCTCGCGGCCATCGCTGCCGATGCGGGACGCGGCGAACAGCCCGGGCGCCTTCGATTGTGCACGCACCACCTGCTGACCACGGCGCAGCGCCGGGTATTGCTTGCGCCAGGTCGCGAGCGCGGCGATCTGCCGGTAGATGGGATGCAGCGCATCGAAGTTGGCCTGGGCCGTGGTCGACGCCGTACCCAGCAACACCTGGTCGTTGTAACTCGCGACCTGGCTCGGGAACATGTCCTGGCGCGCCGCCTGGTCGATGCCGTGACCGATGAATCCCTGCTCGTCGCCGTAATAGACCACGGGCACGCCGCGCAGCAGGAACAACATGGCATTCGACAGCAACACGCGCTGCAGGACTTCTTCGTCGCGCGCCGTTGGCCGAGCCTGTCTTACCAGGTATGCGAAGCGGCCAAAGTCATGGTTGCCGGTGAAGGTGGGCAGGCGCAGCGCGGCGGGTGCTCCGCCTTCGTAGATCCCGTCATCGGCGTACAGGCGCGCCAGCACCGTGGTGCCGGCATCGCGCGCCAGCACTTCGGTCATGGCGCCGGCAAAGCCGAAATCCAGCACCGATGGCAGCTTGTCGACGCGTGTGTGTCGCGCCAGCTGCGCCACGTCGACGCCTTCGGCCGCGACCTCACCAAAGATGTGGAAATTGGGAATGCCCTTGGCGCGCGCCCGCCTGAGCATGGCGGGCACGAAAGCGCGCCAGAATTCGGGATTCACGTGGCGCGCCGTGTCGATGCGAAAGCCGTCGATGCGGTAACGCTCGATCCAGTCGCCGTAGATGGCGATGAAGCCCTCGACCACGCGCGGGTTCTCGGTCATGAGATCGTCGAGGCCCACGAAGTCCCCGTGCAGCGAACTCTCACCCCAGAAATCCGAATTGCCACGGTTGTGGTAGTAGATCGGCGCGTTCAGCCACTCGGGCACCTTGATGTTGGCCTCGGCTGGCGGAACAAAGGGCGTGTACGCATAAGCGGGATCGGTGAGACGCGCGAAGTTCTCCACGGTGCGCACGCCGTCGCCGGCGAATCCATCGTTTATCACCGCGCCGCCGATTCCGCCCTTGCGCGTATACGGATAGTCCGCACGCGAACGATACGGACAGGCCACGTTCTGGCACTCGCGGTACTGGATCACGTCCGCGGTGTGATTGGTGATGATGTCGAGGTACACCTTCATGCCGCGCGCGTGCGCCGCATCCACCAGCGCGTCGCATGTCATCGTCGGTTCCGAAGTGCGGGTCCACCGAGGTGAAGTCGGTGATCCAGTAGCCGTGATAACCGGCGGTCTCTTCGCCCGGGCCGCCCTGCACCGGCTTGTTCTTGTAGACAGGTCCCAGCCAGATGGCGGTGGCGCCCAGGCCCTGGATGTAGTCCAGCCGGCGCGTGAGTCCCTTGAGATCTCCGCCGTGGTAGAAGCCCTTGTGAGCCGGATCGAAACCGGTGGTTAGGCGATCGCCCTGCAGCCCGCCGCCGTCGTTCGACGTATCGCCGTTCTCGAAGCGGTCCGGCAGCACGAAATAGACGATCTCGTCTTCCGGCAGGCGCTCACGATAGTCGGCGCCCAGGGCCGCGAATGACACGAGGCACAAGGCCAGGCACGAGTTGAAACGTCGCATCGCACCTCCGTAACGAGTTGGCGCACTCTACTTCAGTCAGCGCGCGCCGGGGTGAGATGCATACGTATGCTTCGATTGCGTGACTTCAGGTGCTCTTTGGGACCTGCAGCGCCTCGAGCGCCGCACTCGCCTTCTCGCCCTGCGCCTTCCCTGCCTCGTTGTACAGAATCGTGAAAACCACGGCGAGCTCACCGTTGGTGGCGATTCCCTGGCAGACGTATTTGTATTCCTCGGGCTTGGGTGCGCGATCGGTGGCGCAAACGCGATAGCCGTGTACGTCCCCGTTGGTGAACGGTTTCGGAACGAGCTCTTTCTCCACACTCTGCTGCTGGAATTCCTTCACGGTCGCGTCAATCACGTGGCGCATGTAGCCCTCGACATCGGCGTCCGCCGTTGGCCGCGCCTCGGCCGTGATCATGGCCACCATGTCGTGCGGGTTGGCCGCCTGGAATTGCGCGGAATTTGGCGGCGCATCCGGGGCCGGATCGCTGACCTGCCAGGCCGGATCCCATGCGATGGAAATTGCGGCGTTGCCGACCGTGAGCACCTTCAGCTGCGGCGCTGCCGCCTGCGACATGAATGCCGCGCCGGACAGGATCAGCGCAAACCCGATTGCACGTAGACGCGGCATTGTTACCAACTCAAATGAAGCGATTCACCAGGTTCTCGAGCATTTCCTGGCGGCCCGACTGGGGTTTGGGATTGATGTTCGCGGCCACCGCGGCATCGGAGATCGAGACCAGCGAAGCATCCTTGGCGTGGATCTTCTTGCCCAGATCGCCATCCCACTTGGCGTAGCGCTGCTGCACGAACTTGTCGATGCCGCCATGCTCGATGAGCGCCGCCGCCGACAGCAGTGTGCGCGCCAGCAGATCGAGTCCGCCCACATGACCGTAGAACATGTCGGCCGGGTCGATGGACTGACGGCGCACCTTGGCGTCGAAGTTGAAGCCGCCGGTGGTGAAGCCGCCAGCCTTGAGGATGCGATACATGGCCAGCGTCATGTCCAGCGGATCGTTGTGGAACTGATCGGTGTCCCAGCCGTTCTGCGGATCGCCGCGGTTGATGTCGATGGATCCAAAGATGCCGAGGGCATCGGCCATGGCGATTTCGTGATCGAAGCTGTGTCCCGCGAGCGTCGCGTGGTTGGCCTCGATGTTCACCTTCACCTCGTTCTCGAGGCCGTTCTTCTTGAGGAAGCCGTACACGGTCGCGGTGTCGAAGTCGTACTGGTGCTTGGTGGGCTCGTGCGGCTTGGGCTCGATGAGGATCGTGCCTTTGAAGCCGATCTTGTGCTTGTGCTCCACCACCAGCTGCAGGAAGCGGCCGAAGTTGGTGAGCTCGTGCTTGAGGCTGGTGTTGAGCAGCGTGTCGTAGCCTTCGCGACCGCCCCACAACACGTAGTTGGCACCACCGAGGCGCTTGGTGGCGTCCATGCAGTGACGCACCTGCGTGGCTGCAAACGCCCACACTTCCGGATCCGGATTGGTCGACGCGCCGCCCATGAAGCGCGGGTGCGAGAACAGGTTGGCGGTGCCCCAGAGTAGTTTGATGCCGGTCTCGGCCTGCTTCTTCTCCAGGCGATCGACCGTCATCGCGAAGTTGGCAACATGCTCCTTGATGTTGGATGCCGTCGGCATCGCGTCCACGTCGTGGAAGCAATAGAACGGCGCGCCCAGGCGCGTGAAGAAGTCGAAGGCCGCGTCCATCTTCATCCACGCCGCGTCCTTGTCCATCACGCCCGCGTTCCACGGACGATCAAAGGTACCCGCACCGAAGATGTCGTGGCCGTTCCACGCGAACGAATGCCAGTAGCAAACGGCCGGGCGCAGCAGATCTTCCATGCGCTTGCCAAGCACCAGCTGGTCCTTGTTGTAGTAGCGGAAGGCCAGCGGATTGTCCGACTTCAGGCCTTCGAACTTGATCGGCGGCACCGCGCCGAAATAAGACGTGGTTGCGGGCAGAGGTTGTGCGGTCGACATGATCAAACTCCTCGGAATCTTGGTCGAAGGTCCTGATAAATCTGGGAAAACTTGTTGCGCTTCGGAGCCAGCTGCTGAATGTCGCGCTCGTTGGGCTCCACCACCACTCGCACGGGCGGTGGGCGACAGACATCCTCCGCCCGTTCGCCTGTTTTGGCTATCCGGGCAAGACGAGCAGCGCCGAAGGCGGGGCCCACTTCGGAGGCGTCACGGTAAATCAGCGGTCGCTTCAGGGCCGCCGCAAGCACACCGCCCCACCACATGGAGCGGGCGCCGCCACCGATCACGGAAATCTTGTCGATGGTGGCGCCGGCTTCGATGAGCACGTCGAGACCATCAGCGAAGGCGAAGGCCACGCCCTCCAGCACGGCCTGGCCAATGGCCGCCGCATCGGAGTCGTGATTGAGGCCGAAGAGCACACCGCGCGCCGCAGGGTCGTTGTGCGGTGTGCGCTCACCCGACAGGTACGGCAGGAAGATCTCCGGGCCGTCGAGGCGCGCGCGCTTCTCGACTTTCGACAGCAGCTCCGCCGCATCCTTGGTGCCCGTGAGTTTCACCGCCCAATCGACGCAGGATGCCGCCGACAGCATGACGCTCATCTGGTGCCAGAGATTCGGCAGGCAATGACAGAAGGCGTGCACGGCCTTGGCGGAGTTCGGCAGGAACTTCGGCGTGACCAGGAACAGCACACCCGAGGTGCCCAATGAAAGAAAGGCATCGCCGGGCTGAATGACGCCGATGCCCGCGGCGCCGGCTGCGTTGTCGCCGCCGCCACCCGCAACGGGTACCGCGTCCATGCCCCAATCCGCGGCGACTTCCTTGCGCAGGCTGCCGGTGACATCCGAGCCTTCGACTAGGCGCGGCATGTGCGAATCATCGAGACCCGTGGCGGCCAGCATCTCGGGTGACCACTTGCGCTTTGCGACATCCACCCACAACGTGCCGGCGGCGTCGGAACAGTCACTGGCCTTCTCGCCCGTCATGAGCAGACGGACGTAGTCCTTCGGCAGCAACACGCAGCGCGTGTCTTTGAAGACCGCGGGCTCGTTCTCGCGCACCCACACCAGTTTGGGCGCGGTGAAGCCCGGCATCGCGATGTTGCCCGTGATCTCGCGCGAACGCGGCTCGGCTTTCTCGAGCGTGGCGCACTGCTGCTCGCTGCGGCCGTCGTTCCACAAGATGGCGGGGCGCAACGGCTTGTCACCGGCGTCGAGCAGGGTTGCGCCGTGCATCTGCCCGGAGAGGCCCACCGCCTTCACGGCCTTACGCGTCGAGGCCGGCAGCGCCTTCACCGCGGCGTTGGTAGCGCTCCACCAGTCGGCGGGATTCTGCTCGGACCATCCGGCCTGGGGCCGGGAAACATTCAACGGCGCGGAGGCCTGCTCCACTACCGCGTCCTTGTCGTCGACGATGACGGCTTTGACACTCGAAGTGCCGATATCGATGCCTAGATACATCCACCCTCGCTGAAGCTGTCGAGTTCCGGTCGAAGGTGATGGCGAGGCTGCCGCGAGAGGTCCGCGTCACCGGCAGAGCACCGATGACGCGGATTCCGTCGGCGCCCGGCAGTCCCCTCGAGCATCCGTCGCGACCCCAAAAGGCCGCTGAAAAATGGCGGCGGTAACGCTACCAGAAATGACCGCCGGAGTGGACCTCTGCCTTTACAAATGCCGCCACAGCCAGCCGGCGACCCAAAGCAGCGCGAAAAACGCCCCCACCACTGCAACCAGGCATAAGCCGATGTAGCGCATGTCGTCCCAGGGTCCCTGCGGAAACTTCGCCATTGCCAGGGTGGTTTTTCCGGTGGCGAAATAGCGCTCGATCGCGGGCAGGTAGTCGACTGCCTGCTTCACGGCCACATCGTATTCCGCTTCGGAAATACCCTCGCGCGCGTATTTGCGCACGCCGAACCAACGGCGGAAAACTAGGCCCCGACGAAAAACCATGAAGTTCGGGTCGACATCGAGCGGCCATTGCTCGTCCTTTGTCTGCTCGGTCTTCCACACGCTCTTGCCCGTGGCTTGGGCGACGTGCATGCAGAAGTGCGAGGTGCGGTTCTTGTTGAAAGCGATTTCGATGATGTCGAAGCCGCTTTCGGAACGCCGGCGAAACCGCCCGAAGCCTTCCCTTATCGGCGGCACTTGTTCAAAACCGCGCGCCTGGAGATCCGGAATGAGCACGCGTTCAATGCCGAGCCGGATACCGGTCTTGCGCGACTTGGCCACGCCTCAACTCGTGCCGTTCACCTGTCCCAGCCGATCGGCCGACTGGCGTTCCAGCATCCATTGCGGATATTCACTGGGCAGCGCTGACGCCTCACTGATCGCCTGGAGCTGTTCCGGTGCCAGCGTCAGTTCCGTGGCGGCAATGTTGTCGAGCAACTGCTCCTGGTTCTTGGCGCCGATGATCACCGAGGTGACATGCGGTTGTGCGAGCAGCCACGCCAGCGCCACCTGCGCCACGGATACCAGGTTGTCCGCCGCGATCGGCCGCATGACATCCAGCACGCGCCACAGGCGCTCACGATCCACCGGCGGAAAGTCCAGCGTTGCGCGGCGTGCGCCCTCCGGCTTCTCGTTCTCGCGCGAGAACTTGCCGGACAACAATCCGCCGGCGAGCGGACTCCACGGCATGATGGCGAGGTCCTGATCCTTCGCGAGCCCGACGATTTCGCGCTCGATGTCGCGCCCCACGACCGAGTAATACATCTGCAGGCTCTCGAAACGCGCCAGGCTCTTCTTGTCGCGAGATCCACAGCGACTTGGCGATTTCCCAGGCGGACAGATTGCACAGGCCGATGTAGCGAACCTTGCCGGCGCGCACGCAGTCATCGAGAGCGTCGAGGGTTTCTTCGAGCGGCGTGAACGGGTCGCGGCCGTGAATCTGGTACAGGTCGATGTGATCCTGCTGCAGCCGTTTCAGGCTGGCATCCACGCCTTCCATGATGTGCGCGCGCGAGAGGCCGATCTGGTTGTGGCCCGGACCCATGCGGAGCAGCACCTTGGTGGCGAGCACATAGGAGTCGCGTGGCAGTGCGAGCATGCGCAGTGCATTGCCGGTGACGACCTCGGAGCGTCCGTTGGAGTAGAAGTCCGCGGTGTCGATGAAGTTGATGCCGCGGTCGAGCGCGGTCTTGATGAGATCGGTGACGTTGTCCTGCGAAACGCCGGCGACCGTGGCCCACATGCCTTCGCCGCTGCCGAAGGTCATGGCGCCGAGGCACATTTCCGAAACGATGAGGCCCGTTTTGCCGAGCTTGCGATAACGCATCTGCATACTCCGTGCGAGGGAGCACGGAGTATGCGTTAGCGCAGGGAAATGGGGACAGCCCCCACGTTCGCCCGTGCGCTAGATCAACGCAGGATCCAGACGACGCTGAGATTCAGCGCTTCGAACTTGTTGTCGAACATGTCCAGGTTGGTAGCCGTCAGGTCACCGGTGGCGACCTGCTGGTACTCGAGACGCACCAGCGCTCCGTCGAGCTGAGTCTGCACACCGATACCAAAGATCGGATCCGCGCCGTCATCTTCGAAAGTTTCACGGAACGGAGGCGGGATATCGATGGTGGTATCAAGGTCTTCGCTGAAAGTGGTCTGACCCTTCCAGTAGTAGATGCCCGGCGCGCCCATAGACGCTGAAATTATCGGTGAACCACCACGAACCGACGACCGAACCGACGAAGGCACGCATGTCGGTGTGTTGCACCACGCGGGTCATGCCCGTGAAGTCGCCAGTCTCGAGGTCCTGGCTGAACTCGCTGCCGTCGTTGTAGCTCAGCTCGAAGGCCAGCCACTTGTTGAGTCCCCAGCCTCCGGTAAAGCTGTAACCGAGACGGTTGGCCTTGAAGTCGTCGCCGTAACCGTTCCACACGACATCGTTTTCGAGGTTTTCCTGGGACAGGGTCAGGCCCAGGCGGATGCCACGCCACTGGTCCTCTGCGAATGCAGGTGAGGCAAGCGATCCCGCAAGCCCAAGAACTCCGAGAACCATTGCCTTACGCATGTCGAGTTTCCTCCCGGTTAACATATGTAAAGCATAGCCGAACGCGGGGCCCTGTAAACCAGACGCTCGTCACGTTTTCAGGGACTTACGTGGTGGTTATCAAGTAGTCAGTCGGTAATCGGACTGCTTCCGGGAATAGTCGATGAAGTAATCCAGGGCATCGACGTTGGCCATTGCAGCGCGATTAGCGGCCTTTTCCACCGCTACACCCATGAGGATCCGGCGTACCGGGACCTCCATCTTCTTCCCGGTCAGGGTGTACGGGATGGCCTGCACCTGGAAGATGCGGTCGGGTACGTGACGCGGCGAGTACTCGCTACGGATCTGGGCCCGGATCCGGGATTCGATGTCCTCATCCAGCCGCTGGTCGCCCTTGAGCTTCACGAACAGCGGCATGAAGAACCGTCCGCCCGGCAGGTCCAGGTTCACGATGAGTGAATCCTCCACCTCGGGCACTCCCAGCAACGATCGATACACCTCGGCCGTGCCGATACGCACGCCATGGCGATTCAAGCGTGGCATCCGAACGACCCAGGACGAAACATCCGCCGCGGGCATTCACACGGAAGAAATCGCCATGCCGCCACACGCCCGGCCACTGATCGAAATAGGACTCCCGATAGCGGCTGCCGTCGCTGTCTCCCCAGAAGCCCACCGGCATCGAAGGCAAGGGCTCGGTGAGTACCAACTCGCCGACCTGGTCGACCACGGCTTCGCCCTGCTCGTTGAATGCATAGGCGGCCACACCAAGCTGGCGCGCCTGGATCTCGCCCGCGTAGATCGGCAGGTTGACGACTCCGCCGACCAGGCCCGAACACACATCGGTTCCGCCGCTGCCCGAGTGCGCCCAGATATCGGACTTCACGTTCTCGTAAAACCAGTTCTGGCACTCGGCCGTGACCGGTGAGCCCGCGAGCACGATGGTCTCGAGCTTGTCGAGCTTGAAGCGATCCTTCGGAACGATGCCCGCCTTCTCGAGAATGCTCTGGTAGGTAGGGCTGGCGCCGAAGAGATTCGCGCCGGTGTCATCGGCCATCTTCCAGAGCAGGTCGGGCGATGGCCACGCCGGATTGCCGTCGTACAGCACCGGCACCACGTCCATGATCAGGGAGCTCGCCAGGAAGTTCCACATCATCCAGCCCGTGCTGGTGAAGAAGAACATGCGCTGGCGCGCGTGCGTGTCCATGTGGAAATGGAACAGCTTGAGCTGCTCGAGCGTGATGCCGCCGTGGCAATGAATGATCGCCTTCGGCAATCCCGTGGTGCCCGACGAAAACAGGATGAACAGCGGATGCGCAAAGGGTACCTGCTCGAACTGGAAAACATCGCGCCCGGGATCGGCTCCTGCGAGTGCGTCGGCCCAGAAGATCGAGCGTGGCGTGAGCGGCGTGAGATCCGCTGCGTCGAGATACGGCAGGTGCACCACGTGCGCCAGCGTCGGCAGCCCGCCCAGGATCTGGCGGATCTCGTCGCGCTTGTCGAACAGCTTGCCGCCGTAGCTGTAGCCGTCCACGCAGAAAATGAGCCTGGGACCGAGCTGGGAGTAGCGATCCAGCACGCCGCGCGCGCCGAAATCCGGGCCGCAGCTCGACCATACCGCGCCGATACTCGCCGTGGCGTACATGGCCACGATGGCTTCGGGAGTGTTGGGTAGATAGGCCACCACGCGATCGCCGGGCGCGATGCCGAGGTTTCGCATCCAGGTCGCGAGCACCCTCACCTGCCGCGCGAACTCACTCCAGGACATCGATGCCAGCGGACGCCGCTCGGACAGGTGCACGATGGCATCCTCACCGGGACGCTCGTGGCGCAGCGCGTGCTGCGCGTAATTGAGCCTTGCGCCGGGAAACCACTCCGCGCCCGGCATTTCGCGCCGGCCGATGACCTCGAAGGCGGCGTCGAGAACTCGAGGCCGCAGAATTCGACCAGCGAATCCCAGAAAGCCGGGAGATCGCTCACCGACCAGCGCCACAGCGCTTCGTAGTCATCGAACTTGCGGCCGCGTTCGGCCAGCCATTTCAGGTAGCGCGTCAAATGCGAGCGCGCCACGCGCTCGCGGCCCGGCGTCCACAGCAGTTCACTTTCCTTGATCGATTTCATGCAGCAGCGGTCGCCGGCGCGGCGGAAAGAACGGGTTTGCGAATCACGAACAACACGAGAGCTCCCAGAAAACACCAGCCGGCGAGGAAGAAACAGGTGCCGGCGTAACCATAACCATGATCGAAGAGAAAGCCCGCGATGTACGGCGCCAGCGCCGACAGCGTGGTGTTGATGGCGATGGCGACGCCGGTATAGCAGGGCGAATGCCTTCAGCCCGTAATAGTTGCCGAGCACCGTCATCAGGCAGACGACGCCGCCACCAAAGCCGATGCCGAGGCAGGTCGCAAACGCGTCCACCAGCAATGGCGTGCGCGCATCCACGATTAGCACGAGACCGGCACCGAAGAACAGCATGAATACGGCCCACAGGTAGCGCGGGATCGAGCCGGTCACCGACCAGCATGATGATTCCCTTGGCCAGCAATCCAGTCCAGGTCAGCGTCGACAGCGCACCGCGCGCCACTTCGACGGAATGACCGAGATCCTGCAGATGCACGATGCCGTGCGCCAGGAACAGCGTGTATCCACCGCTGCCGCCCACCAGCGAAAAGACAATGAGCCAGTAGGTCGGCCGGCGAATCACTTCGCGGAAATCCCAGGGCGTCGTGGTGATGTAATGCGGCCGCGGCCGCGCGGGGGCATTGCCACGTTCCCTCGCTCGCCTCGCCGTCCGGCGTGAGTCCCATGTCTTCGGGCCGCTCGCGCACGAACAGCAGCGCCAGCAAACCGGCGAGCGAGGACAACGTCACGATCACCCACCAGCCGGCGCGCCAGCCACCACCGGCCGCCATGGCCCAGGGCAGGATGAACTTCGTCGCGAAGAAGCCGGCGATCGCGCCGGACGAGTACAGGATGGCCATCGCCGTCGCGCGGCGCCGCATGAACCAGCGCGAAACCGCGGTCTGGCTCGCAATCGCCGCGCCGGTGCACACACCGCCACCGACTATCAGCCCGAAGCCGAGATAGGCACCGGCACCGGAGTTCGCCACCGTGGCCATGAAGGTCGCGCCAGCGACATTGAGGAGACTGCCGGCGATCAGCGTGCGGCGCACGCCGAATCGATTCACGGCCATGGCCACCAGTGGCCCGGGCAGGCCCGACATGATGATGTAGAACGAGGTGATGAGACCCAGTGTCTCGCGGCTGAAATTCAGCTCGATGGCCATGGCCGAATTGATCAGCGGTCCGCCATAGGCCGGGAACCCGAGGTTGAACGCGAAGACGCACCACAGTGCGCCTAACAGGATCCAGCCGTAGAACAATGGTTTGGCCACTCACTTCCCCTCAGGCAGCGCGACCCAGGATCAGGTCGACCGCCTTTTCAGCAATCATGATGGTGGGAGCATTGGTATTGCCCCCGACAATGGTGGGCATTATCGACGCATCGGCGATGCGCAAACCCGACAACCCGTGAACTCGTAACTGACCATCCACCACCGACATGTCATCCCGCCCCATGGCGCAGGTGCTGGTGGGATGCATGGCGGTGCGGACATTGGCGCGCAGCCAGGCATCGATATCCGCGTCGCTCTGAACCGCGGGTCCGGGCCCGAGCTCCTGCGCGACGAGTTCGATTGCAGGCGCAGCCGAATAGAAGCGGCGCACGAATTTGACGATATTGCGCAGGCCCTCGCGATCGGCCTCGGCCTGCAGCAGGTTGAGCTGGATCTTCGGCTTGTCGCGCGGATCCGCGGAACGCAGCGAAACCTTTCCGCGGCTCTGCGGGTGCAGCAGCACGCAGGAATTGGAAACCGTGTGTCCCCATCCCTTGCGCCAGCCGGGGAACCACGGCCGCGCGAAAATCGACACCGGCGCCACCAGCATCTGCAGATCCGGGCGATCGAGATGCGGCGCGGTGCGCACCAGGCCCTGCGCGGAAATCGGCGAGCGCGCGAGGATGCCGTTGCGAAACATCTTCCACTGCAAGATTGACAGCGCCAGCCGGTCGAGCCGCAGCTGGCGGTCGAAGCAGAATTCACCGCTGGCCGCGTAGTCCACGCTCAACGACTGGTGATCCTGGAGATTGGCGCCCACACCCGGCAAGGCATGTCGCACCTTGATGCCATGCGGCTCCAGGTCCGCGGGCGCGCCGATGCCCGAGAGCTGCAGCAACTGCGGCGAGTTGTACGTGCCGGCGGAAAGAATCACCTCGCGCTCGCAGCGAAGCTCCCGCGACCTGCCCTTGCGACTCGATGCGCACACCCGTGCAGCGGCCGTTGTCGAGCAGCAGCTCGAGCACCTGCGTGTTGATGTGCACAGCGAGGTTGGGTCGCGACATCGCCGGTCGCAGGAAGCGCGCCACCGTGCTGGCCCGTTCGCCGCCGTGGTAATTGCAGTCCGGCACCGTGAACCCTTCGATGTCTTCGGCGTGAAAATCCTCGAGATGTTTGAAGCCCAGCGATTCGGCGGTATCGATGATGCGTGGGTAGATGTAGTCATCGGTTTCGTAACGCGCCGTGGTCAACGGGCCGGTGCCGCCATGAAAGCGCGAGGCGCCGCGCCAGTTGGATTCGGAACGCCGGAAGTACGGCAACACGCCGGCATAATCCCAGCCCGGCAATCCGCGCTTGCCCCAGTCGTCGTAGTCGGCCGGGCAGCCGCGCATGTACATGAGGCCGTTGACCGAGTTCGAACCCCCCAGCACCTTGCCGCGCGGCGCCGGCACGCGCCGATTGTCGGCGTGCAGCTCGGGTTCGGTCTCGAAACCCCAGGACAACCTCGGATCGCGGAAGGCGTCTCGCCACGCGAGCGGCATGCGGATCCTGAAGAACTTGCGTTCATCGTCGCCGGCCTCGATGAGCAGCACGTTGACCTTCGGATCTTCGGAGAGCCGCGCCGCCAGCACGCAGCCCGCGGAACCGCCGCCGACGACGATGTAGTCGATGCGCTTCATTCCAACCCGACGCTATTCAAGAGAGTAGTAGCTGAAGACCGTGTAATCCGGATCCGTGTGCCGTTCACCACCACCGACGATTACCGTGCGGTTCAGCCAGTCATGTTTACCTGTTGGAGCCCGAAAGTACGGCGTGCATCTGAAGTACGGCGGTCCAGGCGAGTCGGGAAGCGTGTTGTAGATATAGCCGCGGTTGTGCACCTGGATCAGCACACCATCATCGGTTTCGAACATGTAGTGCGCATCGGTTTCAACCACGCCATCGGTACGCACCACGCTCCAGTCCGCACCGCTGTACTCCAGGATTCGACCGTTCAGGCGCGGCCCCTGGATGACGCCATCCTTGAGAGAAACGTAGCCCAGTCGCGCGTAGCTCGGGTGCGACCCGAAGATTAGTCGCTTGTGAAAATTCATGCGCACATCGAAGGCATGCACGAGTTTCACTTCGAAAGTCGCTGGCAATCCGTCGGTCATTTGGGCTCCAGTTGCGGTGGCAATGTCCGGCCACGAATGAGATCGGCGGCGCGCTCGGCAATCATGAGCACCGCGCCATAGGTGTTGCCGCCCGGGACGGTCGGCATGATGGACGCATCGGCGACGCGCAGCCCCTCGATGCCAAGGACTCGCAGCTGCGCATCGACCACGCGACCCGGTCCCGATGCCATCGAACAGGTTCCCACCGGATGCTGGGTCATGCCCGCCGTCGCGCGAATATGCGCATCAAGGTCGGCGTCACTCTGTACCTCCGGGCCGGGCAGCACTTCGCGCTCGATGAGATCGGCCTGGGGCGAGGTGCCGTAGATGCGGCGCGCGGCACGCAGACCCCGTCGCAGTGTCGCGAGATCTTCGGGTTCCGCGAGCGCGTTGAATTCGATGCGCGGCCGCGCCACGGGATCGGTGGAGCGCAGGCTCACACGTCCGCGTGACCTGGGATGCAACAACACCGCGTCCGTCGTGAGCAGATGCGCCTGGCGTGTGCCGATCAATGGCCACCACACCTTGGCGTCCATGCGTACCGGGTTGCACATGAGCTGGATGTCGGGCTGGTCCAGCGTGTCCTCGGTGCGGATGAGCACATTGCAGCTCGACACCTGCGTCGCGAAGGTGCCCGTGCCAAATATCAGCCAGCGCAGCACCGACCACGCCACGCGATCGACACGCAACTCGCGCAGAAAGGATATGGGCTCACGCGTGGCGAACTGCAGGCCGGCCCGAACGTGCTCGGAGAGATTGGCGCCCGACGCCAGGCAGGTCGGCCTGCGGGCGAATCCCCAGTCTGCGCAACTCGTCGGCCTGACCAATGCCGGACAGCATGAGCAACTGCGGCGAGTTGTAGGTGCCGCCGCAGAGAATGACCTCACGATCGGCGAACAACTTGCGCGTCTCCGCGCCACGGTGGATCTCGATGCCAACGGCCCTGTTGCCTTCAAGCAGCACACGCGTGGTCAACGCGCCCTGCACGACTTCGAGATTCGGCCGATGCAGCGCCGGACGCAGGTAGGCACGCGCCGCGCTGGCACGCCGCCCGCGCGAATCCACGGTGATCTCGGCCCGTGCGAAACCCTCTTGCAGCCGCCCGTGCACATCGTCAGTGGTCCAGAAGCCGGCCGCGATCGCGGTCTGCATCAGCGGCTCGTGCAGGAGTTTGGTCGTTGCGTTCGGCGCGATGGGCATGGGGCCGGAAGCACCGTGATAAGGAATTGCGCCGCGCCAGCTCGATTCGAGCTTCTTGAAGTACGGCAAGACGTGCGCGTAGCTCCAGCCCTCGCATCCCGACTCCTGCCAGCCATCGAAATCGCGGGAGTGCCCGCGCATGAAGAACATGCCATTGATCGACGACGAGCCACCCATCACGCGGCCACGCGGTACGGCCAGCACGCGGCCGTTGAGGTTGGGCTCCGGTTCGCTCACGTAGCCCCAGGTAAGCGCCGGGTCACGAAACGCCCGCAGCATGCCGAGCGGCAAACGGATCAGGAAGCGATCGTCACTGCCGCCCGCTTCGACCAGCAGGACTCGGGTCTGTGGATCCTCACTCAGCCGGTTGGCGAGCACGCAGCCCGCGGCGCCCGCACCGACGATGATGAAGTCGTAACTCATCGCGTTGTTACAGCCCCACCGTCACCGATTTCACTTCGGTATAGATCTCGGTGCCTTCGCGGCCGTTCTCGCGGCCCCATCCGGACTGTTTGAAGCCGCCGAGCGGCATGGACGGATCCACCGTGCCCGCCGTGTTGATGCGTACCGATCCGGCGCGGATCTTCTTCGCCAGCTTGTGCGCAGTGGAGATGTCACGCGTCCAGATGCTGGCCGCGAGCCCGTAGTCGGTGTCGTTGGCCATGCGCGCGATGGCGTCGAGATCACTGTCCGAAAACTTCATGGCGCATAACACCGGGCCGAAAATTTCTTCGCGTACCACGCGCATGTTCTGCGTGGTGTCGGCGAGCACCGTGGGCTCGACGAAATAGCCCTGCCCGGCTGGCGCCGTGCCGCCCACCAGCACCTTGGCGCCATCACTGCGGCCGGATTCGATGTAGCCCATGACACGCTCGCCGCTGCACATCCGACACCACTGGACCAATTTCCGTGGTCGCGTCCGTGCCAGGTCCGAGCTTGAGCTTGCCGCGCCCGGCTCACGACGCCGTCCACCACCTGGTCGAAGACCTTCTCGTGCACGAACAGGCGCGAACCCGCGGCACACACCTGGCCCGAGTTCATGAAGATGCCGCGCGCCGCGACTTCGGTGGCCGGCTCGAGCGCCGCGTCGGGGAACACGATTACCGGCGACTTGCCGCCGAGCTCGAGCGTCACGCGTTTCAGATTGCCCGCGCAGCCCCTGAGGATTTCCTTGCCGACGCTGGTCGATCCCGTGAAGGCGATCTTGTCGACACCGGGATGCGCGACCAGCGCACGACCCGCGGTCTCGCCGAAGCCGGTGACGATATTGACCACGCCTTCGGGGAAACCCGCCTCGGCGATGAGCTCGCCCAGCCGGATGGTAGTTAGCGGGGTCTGCTCGGCGGGCTTGAGCACGACGGTGCAGCCCACGGCCAGCGCCGGCGCGATCTTCGCCACGCCCATCACGAACGGGAAGTTCCAGGGCACGATCTGCCCCACGACGCCGACCGGCTCGCGCAGGGTGTAGGCATGCCATTCGCCCGGAAAGCTGAGATTGATGGTGGCGCCATGAATCTTGGTGGCCCAACCGGCGTGATAACGCAGGCTTTCAGCCGCGCCGAACACACCGCCGAACTTGGCCATGCGGTACGGCATGCCGTTGTCCAGGGTCTCGAGCAGCGCGATTTCATCGGCGTTCGCTTCGATGAGGTCGGCGAGCTTGAGCAGCAGGCGTGCGCGTTGTGCCGGCGTCATCGACGCCCACGGCGGCGACTCGAAAGCCTTGCGCGCCGCCCTGACCGCGACATCGATATCCGCCTCCCCGCCGGCGGCGGCCCGCGCGAATACCTGTTCATTCGCCGGATCGATGACTTCGAAAGTCTCACCGGATCTGTGCCGCCTGCCAGCGGCCGCCGATGAACAACTCGCGCGGCCGCGCGGTGAAACTGGCGGCGCGGGTGCGCGCCGCCTCGGAAATCATGGGTGGAGGCGTACTCATGGGTCACAGCACCTTGAAGTAGTGAATGCGGTTGCCGTCGGGAGTCTTCTCCGCCCGTCCGACGAATACATGGCGATTGAGCCAGTCGTACTTTCCGGCCGGCGCCTCGAACTTCGGCACCGTGCGCATGTAATAGAGGTTGTCCGCCACCGCCTCGCGCCGCGCCATTTTCGCCATGGCTTCAGGGGTTCCCCAGCGATAGCCCCGACTCTGGAAATAGATGTTGGCGCCGTCGTCGGTCTGCAGCAGGTAGCGCGCGTCGAAATCGATGACGCCATCGGGCCGCACCCAGGGAAAATCTCCGCCGCTGTTGGGCACCACTATGCCCTTGATGTTCGGGCCCTCGACCGTTCCGTCGAGAAGGTAAACCGCGGCGCGCTCGGAGCCATACTGCGACGGCCTGACAAAATAGGCCTTGCCGAGATTGATGCTGATGGTCATCGCGAATTCGAGCCCCGGCGGCGCCGGAAAACTTTGTGACATGGAAACTCCAGTTCAGGTCCAGGCGCGCGAGCGGACGACGCAGGCGGCATAAGGCTTCATGCCGTACCACGTCAGTATCGCCGCCAGCGGGCCGATGATGGCAGCGACGCTGGCGAGCGAATAGCGCAGGGCGCCATCGTCGTTGAATATCCGGTCGGTGAACAGCGCGACGAGGAACGGCCCCGCGCCGAAGCCGACCACGTTGAAAACGAACTGATAGGCGGCGCGCATCTGTCCGCGCATCTGGTTCGGGGTAATCATCTGCACGGCCGCGTTGGCCGGGCCCACACCCAGCATGGCAACGAAGAAAGTCATTCCCCACAGGACCAGCGCCAGTTCGGGCGAGGAGACCAGCGGAAAAGCCACTGAAAACGGCACCACGGCAATCGTCGCGATCTGCAGCACGCGCAGGTTGGCATCATCGTAGCCGCGCTTCGCGTATCGCTCCGCCAGCCAGCTGCCGCTCAACAGCCCCAGCGGCGCGACCGCCAGGCCGATGCCGCCGATCCACAGCGCCGTCTGGGTCGTCGGCCATTCGTGCGTGCGGCGAAACATCTCCGGTAGCCACACACCGCTGCCGAAACTCAACATCGCCTTGATGCCCATGGCCGCGAACATCGGCATATATGTGCGGGCATTCGCGATGAAGTAATCGAATACCTGTCCGACGGGCAACACGTGACTGACTGCACCGGGCAACAGGCCACGGCGACGCGGCTCCTGGACGGTGGCCATGACCAGAGCGAGCAGCACTCCCGGAATGGCCACCAGGATCAGTACCGCCTGCCACGGCGCGAGGCCCGCCGAAGATTGGAGTTGGCGAGGCGGCCAGGTCCCGTAGCCACGATCAGCAGCGACGCGCCCAGGATCACGCCGAAGCTCGTGCCCCAGGCAAAACCAATGGCCATGATGGCGAATACGCGTGGCAGTTTTTCCGGCGGGAAGGAGTCCTGCAGGATGGAATACACCGCCGGCGCGTAAGCCGACTCCCCCGCTCCGACGCCGGCACGCGCCGCGAAAAACTGCGCGAAGGTGTTGGCAAAGCCGCAGAGCGCAGTCGACACGCTCCAGAAAGCCATGCCAATACCGATGATCAGCCGGCGGCTGCCGCGATCCGCCAGCCGTGCAATGGGCAGCCCGAGCAGCGCATAGACGCTCACGAAGGCCCAGCCATGCAACACGGCGAACTGGGTGTCGGAGATCCCGAGGTGCGAGCGGATGGGCTGCACGAGCAGCGTGAGAATGCCGCGATCGACCGTGGCGATCATCAGGCCGACGGTCAGGATGAAAAGTGCGTACCAGGCACGCGCCGGACTCGGCCAGTCGCCTGCGGATGCCACTCGGCTGCTGCCGATAGCAGGCTCAACTCCAACCCCGGTACGCGCGTCCATCGATGGATTCTCGGCGTGCGCCTCCCGGCGGTTCAACCGTCAAGGAACTAGGACTCCACCGGTGCGGAATTGCGCCTGACTTCGGTGCGCGAGAGCATGCATCCAGGCCGCGGAGCTTCGGGGTATAGCTGTTCCATGACCTTCACAGTCAATCGCCTGGGGCCGCAATTCGCCCAGGGCGCCTTTGCCGCAGAATTGCTGGGTGCGAACCTGCACGAACCGCCGGATGACGCGCTCATCGATGCGGTCGAAGAAGCGATGGCGAAATACGCCGTCGTGGTGCTGCGCGGCCAGGAAATCAACGACGAAGAACAGGTCCGTTTCGCGCGCGCGTTCGGCCCGCTCGAACTGCCGCCGCACATGGGCATGCGACCGGCCGCGATGAAGGTGCGCGTGGGCTTCGGCCTGTACGATATTTCCAACCTCGACCCGGAAGGCAACTTCCTGCCCGAAGATTCACTGCGGCTCATTTTCAACAAGAGCAACGAGAACTTTCACACCGACAGTTCGTTCAACACATTGCCTACCAAGTGGTCCATGTTGTCCGCGCGCGTGGTTCCGCCGGAAGGCGGCGACACCGAGTTCTGCGATGCGCGCGAAGCCTGGAACACGCTGCCCGCCGAACTTGCGCGAACGCGCGCAAAGCGCCACCGCCGAACACTGGTTGTGGAAGACGCGCGTGGACGCCGGGAAGATGAACATCACCGACGAGATGCGCAACGCCATGCCACCCGCCCGGCACCCGGTGGTGCGCGAGGTCGCGGACACTGGCCGCACGGCGCTGTATCTCGGCGCGCATGTCACGCACATCGTCGGATGGCCCCGCGACGAGAGCGACCGCTTCATCGCCGCGATCAACGCACACATCGCCGACCCGCGTTTCCGCTACGTGCACAAGTGGCGCGCGGGCGACCTGCTGGTCTGGGACAACCGCTGCACGCAACACCGGGCGACACCGTACAAGGTGTTCGAACACAAGCGGGACATGCGGCGCGCGACCATCAATGAATACGGGCCGGAGGTGTCGTCGACCACCGCGCTCGGCATTCCGCCGCCCAACGCCGACATCGGACCGTACGCGTAGACGCGTGTCGCGAGCCTAGGACACGACCGCCAGGAATCCGGCCACCAGGCCGGCGGCACCGACCAGCGAGTGCCACCGCTGCCAAGCGCCGCGTGGCAGCGCGTTCCGCGGCGGCAGCCAGTCCAGCCTGCTCGAGCGCCGCCACCACATCCTTGAGCTGCGCGGCCAGCACCCGGATCTGTTCCGCATTGGCGGCCGCGGCCGCCTGCAGTTCGGAAATCTGCTGGTTGAGCAGGTCCGTCTGGTTGTCGACCGCGTCGATGTTCCGGCGCGTGAACGCCGGCTTCATCACCGCCATGATCTTGTCGAGGTTGCCGAGCACGAGACTGCCGACGGCGAGCCAGGGTACGGGCATGACATCCTCCTTTTCCGACGTGTTGAATAACACGTCCCTTTCCGAGCGTGAATAGGCACTCTCATTCACATGTAGTATCCGCAACATGTCGTCCGTCGCCGTACCCGGTCCCACCGCGCTCACCGCCGCGCAATGCCGTGCCGGCCCGCGCGCTCATCGAATGGTCGCAGGCGCAGCTTTCGCAATCCGCCGCCATCGACGTCCAGACCATTGCGGACTTCGAGCGCCGCGTGCGCTCGGCGGACGAGACCACGCGCCGGCGCCTGCGGGCCACACTCGAGGCCGCGGGCGTGATGTTCATTTCCGAGAATGGCGGCGGCGCCGGCGCGCGCCTCAAGTTCAGCCGCGAGGAAGTCTGGGAAGTGAACCGCTGGGAGGACGAAGGCGGAGTCGCGGGCGAAGACGACATCCTTTGATTTCCGGTCTTTTCGGCTGACTTCCACGCCTAACTTCTGGCGATCCGCGGATCGGTTTTTGCCCTGCGACGGGCGTCACGGAAATGACCGGCCGGCGGCGTTACAAGACCCGCATGGGACGCTTTTTCAAGCTCGCCCCGATCGTACTGGGGCTGTATTTCGGCTGGCAGTACCTTGCCCACCGCGACGCCCAGGAGTCGCTGGTCGGCCAGACGGCTGACATCGAAATCTACACGACCACGCGCTGCCCTTACTGCAAGCAGGCCAAGGCGTACATGGACGAACACGGCATCGAGTATCTCGAAAAGAATGTCGAGACCAGCATGGAGCTGCGGCGGGAATTTCGTGATCGAGGCGGCCGCGGCGTGCCGTACCTGTTCGTCTACGGCGAGCCCATGCGCGGCTTCAACGCCGCGCGTTTCGAACAGTTACGTTCGCAAGGCTCCTGAGCCGCACGCCGGCAGCCGCGAGGATGGCCGGCACTTCGGCTTCGCCGCCGATGGCCATGATGTGCACGCCCTGCGCGACACCCTGCAGGTCGCGGATCACGCCGCCCGACGAGCTCCACGCCGCGTTCCCGCGCGCGTCCTTCCTTCGCCGCCTGCTCCATGGCCTCGAGCATGTCGGTCGGCACGACCACGCCCGGCAGATTGGCGTTCAGCCAGGGACCGCTCTTCTCGGACTTGAGCGGGATGATGCCGGCCAGCACGGCGACACCGTCCGGTTTCACGGCATCGATGAAGCGCTTGAGCTGATCGACGTGATAAATGGCCTGCGTCTGCAGCATCTTCGCGCCCGCGTCGATCTTGCGGCGCGTGTTCTCGACTTCCGCTTCGAACTTGGGCGCGCCGGGGTTGGCCGTGGCGCCCAGGAACAGGTCGGGCGTGCCGTGCAGCGCATTGCCGGCGAAGTCCTTGCCATTGCGCAGCGCCTCGGCCGCCGCCAGCAGGCCGGAAGCCGTGAGATCGAATACCGGCTTGGCGTCCGGATGATCGCCACCCGCTGGCGAGTCGCCGCCCATGAACACGAAGTTCCTGAGGCCCAGCGCCGCGGCGCCTAACAAATCCGACTGCACGGCAATGCGATTGCGGTCGCGGCTGGTGACCTGGACGATCACTTCGATGCCGCGGTCCTGCAGCAGCTTGCCCACGGCGCGCGGATCCATGGCCATGCGCGCGCGCGGCGACTCGGTGATGTTGAGCGCGTCGACCGAGCTGCGCAGCAACTCGGCGGTGGCAAACAACTTGGTGAGATCGGTGCCCTTCGGGGGCGTGAGTTCGCCGGTGACGACGAACTGCTTGGCGGCGAGTTTCGCCGCGAGGCTGGAATTCATGGGGCGCGATACTGGCACGGCCGACCCGCCTGACAGGGGTGAACGCCGACCTCAACTTGATTGATTTGGGCTATTAGCCGCGGGTGGTGCCAGCTTCCTGATCGCCGCGACCGCGGTCGGCACCAGCCCTGCTCCACCGCCTTCGACGTGCGCAATGATCGCGCGCCGCATGCGCGCCTCCCAGTATCGCGACATGTGAAACCGCACGCCTTCCGCCGCCGCGGCCTTGTCGGCCTCGGCATCGAAGAACGCGGCGATGTCGTTGGCCATCGTGACCAGTCGCTCGACGTCCACGCCTCAACCGCCCACGGGTGACTCTTCGCGCGGCACGCGGCGCCGCGGAGTCGCCGGCACGGCGGCCTGGCGTCGCCGCTGCCATGACGCGGGCTGTGCCACCTTGACCACCTGCACCGCGGTCACCTTGTATTCGGGACAGTTCGTGGCCCAGTCCGAATTCTCGGTGGTGATGAGATTGGCGCCCGATTCGGGGAAGTGGAACGTCGTGTACACCACGCCGGGCGCGACCCGGTCGGTGATCTCCACGCGCAGCACGGTATCGCCGGCGCGGCTGGTCACACCGACCCAGTCACTATGTTCGATGCCGCGCGCCTCGGCATCGTGCGGATGCATCTCGAGCCGATCTTCGCTGTGCCAGGCAAGGTTCTGCGTGCGGCGCGTCTGCGCACCGACGTTGTACTGCGTGAGCACGCGGCCGGTGGTCAGCAGCAGTGGGTACTTGCTGGAGGTGCGCTCGCTGGTGGGCACATAGGCCGTGACGTAGAACTTGCCCTTGCCGCGCACGAACTGGCCGACGTGCATGGTGGGCGTGCCTTCGGGCGCCTTGGCATTGCACGGCCACTGGATGGAACCGAGCTGGTCGATCTTCTCGTAGGTGACGCCGGTGAACGTGGGCGTGAGCGCGGCGATCTCGTCCATGATCTCGGAAGGATGCTGTGTAGTCCATGCGATAGCCGAGCGCGTTCGACAGGCGCACCGTGACTTCCCAGTCGGCGAGTCCCGGCAGCGGCTCGATGACCTTGCGCACGCGCGAGATGCGGCGCTCGGCATTGGTGAACGTGCCGTCCTTCTCGAGGAAGGACGAGCCCGGCAGGAATACGTGCGCGAACTTCGCGGTCTCGTTGTGGAAGATGTCCTGGATCACCAGGCACTCGAGCGCCGACAGCGCCGCGGTCACATGCGAGGTGTTGGGATCGGACTGCGCGAGATCCTCGCCCTGGATGTACATGCCCCTGAAGCTGCCATCGAGCGCGGCTTCGAACATGTTGGGAATGCGCAGGCCAGGCTCGTTGATCGAGCTGCACCTTCCACATCGATTCGAACAGCGCGCGCGTGGCGTCGTCGGACACGTGGCGGTAGCCCGAGAACTCGTGCGGGAATGAGCCCATGTCGCAGGAACCCTGCACATTGTTCTGGCCGCGCAGCGGGCTCACGCCCACGCCTTCGCGGCCGAGGTTGCCCGTGGCCATCGCGAGATTGGCGATGCCCATGACCATGGTGCTGCCCTGGCTGTGTTCGGTGACGCCCAGGCCGTAGTAGATGGCGCTGTTCGGTCCGCGCGCGTACAGGCGCGCCGCGCCGCGAATCGGTCGCGGCCGGTACGCCGGTGATCTTTTCCATCGCCTCGGGGCTGTTGACGGGATCGGCGACGAACTTCTTCCACTTCTCGTAGGAATCGGCTTCGCAGCGCTCGGCGATGTAGTCGTCCTTCGTGAGTCCTTCGGTGACCACCACGTGCGCCAGCGCATTGATGATGGCGACGTTCGTGCCGGGCAGCAGGCGCAGGTGATAGTCGGCTTCGACGTGCGCGGACTTCACCAGCGGAATGGCGCGCGGGTCGACCACGATGAGCTTCGCGCCCTCGCGCAGGCGGCGCTTCATCTGCGAGGCGAACACCGGATGCGCCTCGGTGGGGCTGGCGCCGATCACCATCATGACGTCGGCCTGCTGCACGGAGACGAACTCCTGCGTGCCGGCGGATTCGCCCAGCGTGTGCTTGAGGCCATAGCCGGTGGGCGAATGACAGACGCGCGCGCAGGTGTCGACATTGTTGGTGCCGAATGCGGCGCGCACCAGCTTCTGCACCAGGAAGGTTTCCTCGTTGGTGCAGCGTGACGAGGTGATGCCGCCGATGGAGTCGCGGCCGTACTTCGCCTGGATGCGCTTGAATTCGCTGGCGGCGTAGTTGATGGCCTCGTCCCAGCTCACTTCGCGCCATTCGTCGGTGATGCTCTTGCGGATCAGCGGCTTCGTCACGCGATCCTGCGTGCGTCGCGTAGCCATAGGCGAAGCGGCCCTTGACGCAGGCATGTCCCTGGTTCGCGCGGCCATTCCTGTTGGGCACCATGCGCGATACCGCGCCGTCGGTGACTTCGGCGACCAGCGCGCAGCCCACTCCGCAATACGCACAGGTGGTCGCGATCGCCTGCTGCGGCAGGCCAGCCGTGATGACGCGACTTCTCCATGAGCGCGCCGGTGGGACAGGCTTCGACACAGGCGCCGCAGGAGACGCATTCGGATTCGAGGAAGGGTTCGATCCTGCGAAGCGGAGACGCGCGATTCGAGCCCGCGGCCTTCGATGGTGAGCGCGATAGGTGCCCTGCGTCTCCTCGCAGGCGCGCACGCAGCGCGAGCAGACGATGCACAGGTCATTGTCGAAGCGGAAAGTACGGATTGCTGGCGTCGACCGGCTTGTGGGTATGCACATGACGCGCGGTCTTCGGCCCGGCGAAGCGCGACTCGGCGATGCCGTGCTCCCCGGCCAGGTGTCTCGAGCTCGCAGCGGCTCGAGTCCGGGCAGCTGCCCATCGGATGTTCGGAGACATACAGCTCGAGCACGCCGCGGCGCATCTTCGTCAGCGCCTCGCTCTGCGTGCGCACCTTCATGCCGGCGGCGACCTCGGTGGTGCACGAGGCCGGAAATCCCTTGCGCCCTTCGATCTCCACCAGGCACACGCGGCAGGAGCCGAAGTGCTTGAGCGTGTCGGTGGCGCAGAGTTTCGGCACATCGCGATCCGCGAGCGCCGCGGCGCGCATGATCGACGTACCCGCCGGCACCGTGATGGTTGCGCCGTCGATTTCCAGCGTGACCGACTCGCCCTTGGCGGCCGGCGTTCCCAAGATCGTGATAGTCCTTGGCGTACATAGGTTTACCCCATTCTCACGGACGCCGCCGCTTCGGCGGCGTTTGACAGTGGGGCGCGAGCCCCTGGAATCCGCTGGAAATCCTCTCTGAAAGTGTTTGAGTGCGCTGCGCACCGGGAACGGCGTCATGCCGCCAAGGCCGCACAGCGATCCGTTGAACATGGTGTCGCACAGCTCGTCGAGCAGCGCCAGGTTCGATTCGTGCGCGCCGTTGGCGCCGTTGGCGCCCGCGCGGGCGGCGATGATGCGGTCCACGCAGCTCCACGCCGCGCGTCGAACCGATGCGGCAGGGCGTGCACTTGCCGCAGGACTCCACCGCGCAGAACTCCAGCGCATAACGCGCCATGCGCGCCATGTCGACGCGATCGTCGAACACCACCACGCCGCCGTGACCCAGCAACGCGTTCTTCGCCGACAGCGCCTCGTATTCCAGCGGCGTGTCGAACTCCGATGCCGGCAGATAGGCGCCGAGCGGCCCACCGATCTGCACCGCGCGCACCGGGCGCCCCGATGGCCGAGCCGCCGCCGTAGTCGTACACCAGCTCCTTCACCGTGAGCCCGAAAGCGCGCTCCACCAGGCCGCCGTGTTTCACATTGCCGGCGAGTTGCAGCGGAATCGTGCCGCGCGACCTGCCGGCGCCAAAATCCTTGTAGAACTGCGCACCGCGCGCCAGCACCACGGGCACGCTGGCCAGCGTCACCACGTTGTTGACCACCGTCGGCTGTCCGAACAGGCCCTTGATGGCCGGCAGCGGCGGACGCACGCGCACTTCGCCGCGGCGGCCTTCGAGGCTTTCGAGCATCGAGGTCTCTTCGCCGCAGATGTACGCGCCGGCGCCCAGGCGCACGGCGATGTCGAAACGTTTGCCGCTGCCGAGGATGTCCTGCGCCGAGGTAGCCCACGCGCGCGCGCCACTTGCAGCGCCTTCGCCAGCGCCCGCGCCGCGTGCGGGTACTCGACGCGCAGGTAGATGTAGCCCTGCGTCGCACCGACCGCCAACGCCGGCGATCGTCATGCCTTCGATCAGCGAGAACGGATCGCCCTCCATGAGCATGCGATCGGAGAACGTGCCCGAGTCGCCCTCGTCGGCATTGCAGGTGATGTATTTCTGCTCGGCCTTCTGGTCGTGCACCGTCTGCCACTTGATGCCGGTGGGAAACGCCGCGCCGCCGCGGCCGCGCAGGCCGGAGTCGGTAATGGCGCGCACGATGTCGAGCGGCTGCATGGCGAGCGCATTGCGCAGCCCGACGTAGCCGCCATGCGCGACATAGTCCACGAGGCTCGTCGGATCGACGATTCCCAGGCGCGCGCCGGTGAGGCGCTGCTGGCTGGCGAGATACGGATGAGTCGACGATGTCGCCGAGGCGCAGCGCATGCGGCGCCGCCCTCGAGCATCCCGGCGTCGAGTAGTTTGGCCACGTCGGCCGGCGTCACCGGTCCATAGGCGACTCGGCCCGCGGCCGTCACCACCTCGACCAGCGGTTCCAGCCAGTACAGCCCGCGCGAACCATTGCGCACGATGCGCACGGCGCGCCCGCGCTTGCCCGCTTCCGCTTCGATGGCGCGCGCGACGCGGTCCGCGCCCAGCGAACAGGCGCTGGCATCGCCGGGCACATAAGACGGTGACGGGTGCTGCGCTCATGCGTGCACGCCCCACTCTTTCGCGATCTCGCCGAAGCGCTCCGGCGTCACGCGGCCGTGCAATTCACCGTTCACCATCATGGCCGGCGCACAGGCGCAGTTGCCGAGGCAGTACACCGGCTTCAGCGTGACGCGCCCATCCGGCGTGGTCTCGCCGAAGTTCAGCCGCAGGTGGCCACGCACGAATTCCTCGAGCGCGCGCGCATTCATCGACTGGCAGGCCTCGGCGCGGCACAGCTGCACGACATATCGTCCGGGCGCGTGCTCGCGGAAGTGATGATAGAAACTGATGACGCCGTGCACTTCGGCGCGCGAGAGGTTCAGCGCCTCGGCGAGCTGCGGCACCGCCTCGGGCGGCACGAAGCCGAGCTCGTCCTGGATGGCGTGCAGGATCTCGAGCAGCGGCCCCGGTTCGCCGCGCGAACTTCTGCACGGCTCCGGCCACGCAACGGCGGATTTTTTCGGCCTCGGTGTTCATGACTCTCGTGTCTCTCCAGACTCGCGCCCGGGTCTTACTCGCCAGGTATTGCAGTACACGTTGCAACCACCAGGACGCAGGAAAGCCACCAGTGTGATGCCCGCGGATTCGGCCAACTCGACTGCGAGCGTAGAGGGTGCGCCTATGGCCGCAACCACCGGCGCGCCCGCCATCATGGCCTTCTGCAGCAGCTCGAAACTCGCGCGCCCGGACAGCAGCACCACGCGGTCGCGCCATGGCAAGTTCGCCGGCGAGCAACGACGCGCCGACCAGCTTGTCCATGGCGTTGTGCCGGCCGACGTCCTCGCGGCTGGCGATCAATCGACCGTCCGGCGTGAACAGTCCGACCGCGTGCATGCCGCCGGTCTCGGCGAAGCCGGCCTGCGCGGCGCGCAGCGTGTCGGGCAGGCCGCGCAGCACCGACTCCCTAACTATCAGTCTCGCTGGCAATGCGCCGGTCGCCGGCGTTCGCGGTCACCGCTTCGATGGACGCCTTGCCACAGACGCCGCAGCTCGAGGTGGTGTAGAAATTGCGCGTCACCCGCGCGAGGTCCAGCGGCAGATCGGCGCGCACCGTGACGCGCAGGATATTGCCGGTGGGCCCGCAGAAGCCGGTATCGATGACATCGCGCGCTTCGCGCAACAGTCCTTCGCCGTACAGGAAGCCCACCGCGAGCTCCGCGTCGTTGCCCGGCGTGCGCATGGTGATGGAGATGGAGCGGCCGGTGCCGCCGTTCTCGTCCGCCTCGGGCAGGCCGTCGCGCATGAGCCGGATCTCGAGCGGCTCTTCGACCGCGATGACGTCGCTGCGGCGCGCGTTGCCCGCATCGCGCAACGCGTCGATCTGCACGTCGCGATGGACCGGACTTTTCATGCGGGTGATCTTACACCCGCACCGCCATCGTCGGAATTTACGGCCCGGCCTTAGCGCCCTTACGTGCCAGCGCCGCATCCACCGTATTGGACAGAAGCATGGCAATGGTCATCGGGCCCCACGCCGCCCGGAACGGGCGTAATCCAGGCCGCCCGTTCGGCCGCGGCCGCGTATTCGACGTCGCCGGCGAGTTTCCCGTCGGGAAGCCGGTTGATTCCGACATCGATCACCACCGCGCCATCACGAATCCATATACCTGGGATGTACGCGGCTTTTCCGACCGCGGCGACCACCAGATCCGCGCGCTGCACCTCGCCCTGCAGATCACGCGTTCCCGTGTGACATACCGTGACCGTGGCGCGCCCCAGCAGCAGTTCCAGCGCCATCGGCCGGCCCACGATGTTGGAGGCGCCCACGACCACCGCGCCGCATGCCGGTCACGTCGATCGCGTATTCCTTGAGCAGCCGCATCACGCCCCAGGGCGTGCAGGGACGCAGGCCCGGACGCTTCTGCGCGAGCAGCCCGGTGTTCGTCGGATGAAAGCCATCGACGTCCTTGGCGGGATCGATGGTGTCCATGATCTCGGTGCTGTCGAGACCCTTGGGCAGCGGCAGCTGCAGCAGGATGCCGTCGACCAGCGTCGTCGCGATTGAGACGTTCGATGAGCCCTAACAACTCGGCGCGCGCTGGTGCGTGGCCGGCAGGTCGTGCGCGAACGAGGCGATGCCGCACTCCTCGCAGGCCTTGCGCTTGTTGCGCACGTAGACGGCGGAAGCCGGATCCTCACCGACCTTCACCACCGCGAGTCCCGGTGCCCTGCCGAACTTCGAAACGAAGTCGGCGGCTCGCGCCGCCGACTTCTGCTCTCTCTTTCGCTGCGACGGCCTTTCCGTCGAGGATCTTTGCCGTCATTCAGTTCTCTTTCTTCTAGTAACGGTAGTGATCGGTCTTGTACGGACCGGTCTTCGCCACGCCGATGTACTTGGCCTGCGTGTCGGTGAGCTCGGTGAGCTTGGCGTTCAGCGTCTTCAGCTGCAGCCGCGCCACCTTCTCGTCGAGATGCTTCGGCAGCGTGTACACGCCGAGCGGGTACTTCGCCGTCTGCGTGAACAGTTCGATCTGCGCGATGGTCTGGTTCGCGAAGCTCGAGCTCATCACGTAGCTCGGATGGCCCGTGCCGCAGCCCAGGTTCACCAGGCGCCCTTCGGCCAGCAGGATGATGCGCTTGCCGTCGGGGAAGATGATGTGATCGACCTGCGGCTTGATGTTCTCCCACTTGTACTGCTTCAGCGAGGCGCAATCGATCTCGTTGTCGAAGTGCCCGATGTTGCAGACGATGGCGTTGTTCTTCATCTTCTTCATGTGATCGATGCGTGATCACCTGGAAGTTGCCGGTGGCCGTCACGAAGATGTCGGCCTTGTCGGCCGCGTAATCCATGGTCACGACGCGGTAGCCTTCCATCGCCGCCTGCAGCGCGCAGATCGGATCGACTTCCGTCACCCACACCTGCGCCGACAGCGCGCGCAGCGCCTGGGCCGAGCCCTTGCCCACGTCGCCGTAACCGGCGACCACGGCGATCTTGCCGGCGACCATCACGTCGGTGGCGCGCTTGATGGCGTCCACCAGCGACTCGCGGCAGCCGTACAGGTTGTCGAACTTGGACTTGGTCACCGAGTCGTTGACGTTGATGGCCGGGAACGCGAGCTCGCCGCGCTTGTGCATGTCATAGAGGCGATGCACGCCGGTGGTGGTCTCTTCGGTCACGCCCTTGATCTGCTTGAGGCGCGTGGAATACCACTTCGGATCGCGCTTCAGCGTGGCCTTGATGGAGTTGAACAGCTCGATCTCTTCCTCGCTGCCCGGGTTGGCCAGCACGCCCAGGTCCTTCTCGGCCTTGGTGCCGAGATGCAGCAGCAACGTGGCGTCGCCGCCGTCGTCGAGGATCATGTTCGAGTACTCGCCGTTCGGCCACTCGAAGATGCGGTGGGTGTAATCCCAGTAGTCCTTCAGCGACTCGCCCTTCACGGCGAACACCGGCGTGCCCTTCACGGCAATGGCCGCGGCGGCATGGTCCTGCGTCGAGAAGATGTTGCACGAGGCCCAGCGCACCTTTGCGCCCGAGCGCCTGCAGCGTCTCGATGAGCACCGCGGTCTGGATGGTCATGTGCAGCGAGCCCGTGATGCGCGCGCCGTCGAGCGGCTGGCTCTTCGCGTATTCCTCGCGGATGGCCATGAGGCCGGGCATCTCGCCCTCGGCGATGTTGAGTTCCTTGCGGCCCCACTCGGCGAGCTTGATGTCGGCGATGACGTAGTCATTGCCCGTACCGGGCTTCACAACAGCATTCATAAATACCTCTCTATTGGTTCCAGTTAGAGAGCGCCGTTGGAATCGATTCGCACGGTCCCGCCGAGCCTCGCGTCCATCGACGCTGCAGCGCTCCTCGGTAGAGAGTGCGTGTAAGTATGGGGGCAGCCCCCGTTTCCTAGCAAAAGGGGTCAGTCCTATCTGGCGAACCTAGGGCTGACCCCTTTTGCAGGGAAATGGGGGCTGCCCCCATTCGTCTATGCCGTCTTGCGCGCTCCGGCGTCCGCAGCCAGGGCCGCCGCCTTGTCAGTCTTCTCCCAGGTGAATTCCGGCTCGTTGCGGCCGAAGTGGCCGTATGCGGCGGTCTTCTCGTAGATGGGACGCAGCAGGTCGAGCATCTGCACGATGCCCTTCGGGCGCAGGTCGAAGTGCTGGCGCACCAGCGCTTCGAGACGCTCATCCGACACCTTGCCGGTGCCGAAGGTGGTGACCATCACGCTGGTGGGCTGCGCCACGCCGATGGCGTACGACACCTGCACCTGGCACTTGCTGGCGAGGCCCGCGGCCACGATGTTCTTCGCCACGTAGCGCGCGGCATAGGCCGCCGAGCGATCCACCTTGGAGGGATCCTTGCCCGAGAACGCGCCGCCGCCGTGCGGGGCTGCGCCGCCGTAGGTATCGACAATGATCTTGCGGCCCGTGAGACCGCAGTCACCCTGCGGACCACCGACCACGAAGCGGCCGGTCGGGATTCACGAGGTACTTGATGTTCTTCGACAGCGTCTGGCCGGCGAGCACGGGCTTGATGATCTCCTCGATCACCGCCTGCTCGATCTGCTTGTGCTCGATCTCCGGGTGATGCTGGGTCGAGAGCACCACGGTGTCGATTTCGCGGGCTTGCCGTCGACGTACTTCACCGTGACCTGCGACTTGGCGTCCGGGCGCAGCCACTTGAGCTTGCCGTTCTTGCGCAGCTGGGCCTGCCTCTCGACCAGGCGATGCGCCAGGTAGATAGGCAGCGGCATGAGACCTTCGGTCTCGGTGCAGGCGTAGCCGAACATGAGGCCCTGGTCGCCGGCGCCCTGCTCGAGGTTGAGGCCGCTTGCCTTCATCGACGCCCTGCGCGATGTCGGGCGACTGCTTGTCGTAGGCGACGAGCACGGCGCAACCGCGGTAGTCGATGCCGTAGTCGGTGTTGTCGTAGCCGATCTTCTTGATCGTCTCGCGCGCAACGCGTCTGGAAATCGACCACGGCCTTGGTGGTGATCTCACCCGCCATCACGACGAGGCCGGTATTGCACAGCGTCTCGGCGGCGACGCGCGAGAACTTGTCCTGCGCGAGGATCGCGTCGAGCACGGCGTCGGAGATCTGGTCGGCGACCTTGTCCGGATGGCCTTCGGAAACCGACTCGGACGTGAAAAGAAAACTGTTCGACATACGTTCCTCGTGCCTGAAATTGCTTGCCGCCGCGAGTCTTCAGCTCGCGGCGCGAAGCGGCTCGCCGAAAGCGGCTGCGATAGGCTTCAGCGAATTCGGCTTTCGTGAAGCTGTGATTCTGCGTGCCGCGGACGGCGATCTTGATGGCGCCCATCAGCGACGCGATGCGGCCCGTGGTTTCCCAGTCGAGCCCGCGAAGGATGCCGTGAATCAGGCCCGGCGCGGTAGGCATCGCCGCAGCCGGTCGGATCGACCACCTCGGCCGCCGGCGCGCAGGGGATGTGATGCACGCGGCCGTCGGCGTGGATGACCGAACCTTCCGCACCGCGCGTGATGATCAGCGCCTTGACGTGTCTGCGTGCAGTCCGCGGCCGTCCAGCCGGTGCGTTCCTGCAGCAGGGCCCACTCGTAGTCGTTGACCGCCAGCCAGTCCGACATCGAGATGAAGCGCCGGAAATCCTCGCCCTCGAACAGCGGCATCGCCTGGCCCGGGTCGAAGATGAACGGAATGTTGGCCGCCTTGAACTGCTCGGCGTGCTGCAGCATGCCCTCGCGGCTGTCCGGGGCGATAACACCGATGGTTATACCGTCATTCGCCGGCACCTTGATGCGCTGCGAGTGGTTCATGGCGCCCGGGTGGAAGGCGGTGATCTGGTTGGCGTCGAGGTCGGTGGTGATGAAGGCCTGGGCGCAGTGTTCTTCGGGGATGGTCACGAGGTACTTCTCGGACATGCCCGACCTTCTTCATCCACTCGCGGTAGGGCTGGAAATCCGAGCCGATGCCACCCATCGGGATAGCCGGTTTCGCCCAGCAGCTTGAGGTTGTAGGCGATGTTGCCCGCGCAGCCGCCGAACTCGCGCCGCATCTGCGGCACGAGGAAGGCCACGTTCAGCATGTGGAGCTTGTCGGGGAGGATGTGCTGTCCGGAAACGGTCCGGGAACACCATGATGGTGTCGTAGGCGACCGATCCGCAGATGAGTGCGCTCTTCTCGTCCTTATCCCGCCATGCCCGTCTCAAGTTTTGATGGAAAACCCCCTTTCAGCTGAATCCAGCTCAAAGGAGCCCTCGATGACCGCCCGCAGCCAGCGTGCCGTCTCCAGAACGCCGCCGAACGCGAAGAAATGGGGCGCAAAGATACGCGAATCGGGGTTGGCTTGCTTGGCCCTGTAGACCCCGATCAGCATTTCGTCGGACTGCGTCACAAGATGCGGTAACCGCCCGAGAGATAAGGCATTTCCGGCCACCGCCTTGAGGGATGCGCCCGACCCCGCAATGGGCCGCGTACTTGAGCAGCTTGGTGAAGGGGGTCGGCCCGGCGACGCCGGCATGGATGGGCAGCGTAATCCCCCGGTCGGCCAGGCCCTGCTCGAAGTTGCTCAGGGAGCGCGCATCGAAGCCGAACTGGGTGGCGATGTGCATCTTGAGCCCGGTCGCGCGGCCGAAGGCCTGCTTGCGCTCGAGCGCCTGCCAGAGAACCTCATCGGCGACCACCGGGTGACCCTCGGGATGGCCGGCAACGCCCACGCGCTTGATCCCGCGTCGCGGAGCACACCGCTGTCGAGCAGATCGAGCGTACTTGTGAAGGCGTCCGGCTGGGCGTCGCCACGATCGCCCGCGACCAGCAGCACCTGCTCCACGCCACCCGCCAGCCAGCGCGCGCAGTCGATCGCGCAGTCGCTGCGGATCGACGACGCGCCGCGCGATGATATGCGGCGAGGCCGTGAGGCCCAATGCCTGGATGCGCAGCGCGACGCGGACCACGTCGTCGGGCGACGCCTTCGGCGTGTTCGCCACGTACACGGGAAAGCCCGCGGGCAACACGCGCGCGATTTCGTCCAGCACCTTCTCGTCGTGCGGCGTGACTTCTGTGGAACCGGCCGCGACGAAGTCGCGCGAGCTGTCGGCGGAGGCTCACGGCTTCCGGCGCGTCGATCACTGCATTCACCGTTGTTCACTCTTGGCCGCGAGGCGGCGTGGTTGAACCGGCGTGCAAGTTAGCGGGCAACGCGCGCGCGCAGAAATCGCTTGTGCGGATGTGTGCTATCCGCACTGGAGCGCATCGGCGGCGAAACGAAAACTCACGATGAGCGAAGCGCCGGCGCCACTTAATGCCGTTACATCCGTTCAAGGGGGTTTACATGGCAGAAGTGCGCGTAATGCCCGTGCCGGATGCGGTCGCCACCGACGAGCAGTCCGAGCCGTGGCCGAGTCCCGGCGCGCGCCTGGTACGCGGTGGCGATCTTCGGACTCACCGTCTTCACGCTGTTCGGCAATCAGTTCCTGGTCGCGCTCATGCTCGAGCCGATCAAGCACGACCTGAAGCTTCACCGATCAGCAGGTGGCGCTGATCTTCGGCCTCGCCGGCCCGTTCACGCTGGCCTTCGCCAGCCTGCTGATCAGTCCGCTCGGCAGACAACTACAGCCGCACGCTCATCATCGGCATCGGTCTGCTCATCCTCGGCTGCTGCAATATCGGCAGCGCGGTGGTCGCAACCGCCAGGGCGCTGCTCGTCGTGCGCCTCATCGGTGGCGTCGGCGGCGCGGGCAACGGCCCGGCGACGTTCTCGCTGCTGGCGGACCTGTTTCCGCCGGCCAAACTGCCCAAGGCCATGGCCACCATGAACATCGGTTTCATGGTCGCGGTCGGCCTGTCGTACCTGGTGGGCGGCTATCTGCTGCGCTCACTCGCGACGCCGGAATACACGCTGCCGCATTGTTCGGAACGATGCGATCCTGGCAGGTGGTGTTCCTGATCATGGCGGTGCCGGACCTGCTGCTCGGCCTGCTGATTCTGCTTCACGGTGCACGAACCGAAACGCCGCGGCCGTGCGTCGCCGCAGCCGACTGCCGCGTCGCAGCCGCGACGGCGTCTCCTACCCGCGAAGTCTTTCGATACTGTGGGACAACCGGCGCGCCTTCGGGCCGATGTATCTCGGCCTCGGCATCAATTGCATGGCGCTGGTCGGCAATTCGTTCTGGATGGCGCCGTTCTACCGGCGCACGTATGGCTGGGGTCCGGGCAAGTTCGGCGTCTACCAGGGCTGGGTGCTGCTGGTGCTCGCGCCCGCCGGCCTGTTGTTCGGCGGCTGGCTGGCCGGAACGACTCGCCAAGCGCGGCATCATGCGACGCCAACCAGCGCGTGGTGCTGTTGGGCATCGCTCGCGCACATTCCGTTCGCGGTCACGTTTGCACTGGTGCCGAATCCGTGGGTGGCGCTGGTGCTGGCGGCGCTCAACACCTGCGTGATTGGCATCGGCACCGGCCCGCAGAACGCCGCGTTCCAGGCCATCGTGCCCAACAGATGCGCGCCAAGATCACGGCAACGTTCCTGTTCATGTTCACGCATCGGCAGCGCACTGGGTCCGAACCTGGTGAGCACGGTTGACCACGGATTACGTCTTCGGCGATCCGAACAAGCTGCGCTACTCGCTGGTGCTGATGCACGCCGTACTCGGGCCGCTCGCGGTGTTGGTGTTCTGGAAGGGCCTGCGCGCCTACGGCGAGGCGTACGCGCGCGCGCGCGAGCCGCGCAGGCCTGAGGTACGGACATGGCCAGCGCACCGCCGCTTTTCACGGCCCGATGTTCCGCGGCCCGTTCGCGCCGGTGCGCGCCGAGATCGACCTCGTCGATTGCGAAGTCGAAGGCAAACTGCCCGCCGATCTCAACGGCACGTTCTACCGCGTCGGCCCGGACTTCCAGTACCCGCCGCGCTTGCCCAACATCCCGCTTCGATGGCGAAGGCCACATCGGCATGTTTCGCTTCGCGAACGGCCACGTCGACTACAAGAGCCGCTTCGTGCGCACGCAGCGCTACAAGGCGCAGGCCGCGGCGCGCGAATCACTGTTCGGCACCTATCGCAATCCGCGCACCGACGATGCGCGCGTGCAAGGGCGTGAGCCGCGGCACCGCCAACACCACGCCGATGTTTCACCACGGCAAACTGTTCGCGCTCAAGGAAGACAGTCCGCCGGTGGCGCTCGATCCGGACACGCTCGAGACGCATCGACGACTACTACACCTTCGGCGGCAAGCTGAAGAGCCTCACCTTCACCGCGCATCCGAAGATCGATTCCGAAACCGGCGAGATGATCGCCTTCGGTTACGAGGCGCAGCGGCGAAGGCAGCACCGACGTTGCGGTGCTCACCATCGATCGCGACGGCCGGCTCACCGATGAGACCTGGATCAAGGTGCCCTACGCCGGAATGATCCACGACTTCGCGGTGACGCAGAAACACATCGCGTTCCTGGTCATGCCCATGATCACCGACGTCGCCAGGCATGAAGCAGGGCCGCATGCATTTCTCCTGGGACTCGAGCGCTGCCCACCTGGCTCGGCGTCATGCGGCGCGGCGGCGACGGCAAGGACCTGCGCTGGTTCAAGGGTCCGGAACGCTGCGCCACGCACACCATGGGCTGCTTCACCGACGGCGACCGCGTGTACGTCGACATGGACATGGGCACGAAGAACCAGTTTCCGTTCTTCCCCAACAAGGACGGCAGTCCCTTCGATCCGGTGGCCGCGCAGGGGCACATCACGCGCTTGTCGGTGGACCTCGCGCAGGCATCGCGGCCGGGCTACGAGATGGAAGTGCTCTATCCCCACACCGGCGTGTTGTCGCGGCAGGACGATCGCTATCACACCGTGCCCGTACTCAGTGGGCTTCATGCGCTGCCTCGACGCCACGCAGCCGCTCGATCCGCGGCTGGCGGGCTCGCCGTTTCGCGCCGTTCAACACCTGGACGCGCTTCGATCACGCGCAACGGCGCACGCAATCTTATCTTCGTCGGCGCCGATTCGGGCCTGCAGGAATGCTGCTTCGTGCCGCGTTCGGCGCGCGCACCCGAGGGCGACGGTTATCTGGTCGGCGTCGTCGACCGCGAGATCGAACGTCGCAGCGACCTGGTGATAGTCGACGCGCAGCGACTGGCCGAAGGGCCGCTGGCCACGGTGCGCCTGCCGTTCAGGATCTTCCAGCAGGTTCACGGCTGGTGGGTGCCAGCCGACCAGCGTCCGCTGAATCCGCTATGAGATCGGCTGGCCTTCGTTGAGGCGCAGCCAACCTTTGACGATGCGGTAGATGTACCAGATCAGCGTGGCGCCCAGGATCACGAAGCCGATGATGATCATGGTGGTCACGGTGCCAACAACGCAGCCCAGCAGGCTGAACCAGAACGTCTGGATCTGCCAGCCGAAGTGGCTCTCGAGATACGTGCCCTTCACATCGTCGCGCTTCACGTAGTTGAGAATGATCGCGACGAGGTAAGTGACGCCGACAACCAACGATGCGGCATACAGACCGTAGATCACCTGAGTGAGGTTCTTGTTCGATTCCGCCTGTTGCGGCGTGTTTTCGGTCGCCATGATGTCCCTCCCCGAGGAAGCAGCGCCGATATTGGCCGCAAGCCACTTGAAGGTCCAGAGGTCGTGCCGGAGGCCGACACATATATATGTGTCGGCGGCCGGCGGCCCCAGAGCCCGCCGGCGCCTAACTAACCTGCGATTCCGGGGTGTGTTACGGCGACGCCGGCGGCGCACCACCACCCGCACCGCGATTGGCAGTCGCGCGCGCCGCGATCTGACCCCAGAGCTTTTCGACATCGCCCAGTGCCTGCGTGAACGCCGTGCGCTCCGCCTTGGCGCGCGCCTTTTCGATGGCCTCTTCCTTGTTCCAGACGTCCGAGCGCTGCTCTTCGTTCGCGGTCGACTCGGCAACGCCGTAGACGAATCCCGTGCGTGTGTCGATGAAGGCCACGGCGCAGGTGCTCGTCACACGGGCCTTCTTGTTGGGGAAGAAACCCATCGCCACGAGCTGCATCGGCCCGATCTGCTTCGTATCGGTTCGAAACGACGTGTCGATGGTGTAGAGCATCACGATATCGCCCTGCAGCTGCGCGGCCGCGTGACGCAGATCGTTCCCCGAGTTCAGCACGTTGGGCAGCAACAGCCGATTCAGCGTGCCCACCGCACTGACCTCCGGCATGGCGGCGAGCCGCATGAAGTCGGCCTCGGTTTCGATGTCGCGCGTGGTCATCACGCTGTACTTGCCGCGCCCGTAACTCTGGCTGCTCCTCGACTCGTAGCCGGACGCCTGCACACGCGCAATCACGATGCGCGCCGGGAAATGTCGCCGCGGGTACGCGTGACATGGCCTCGGCAACGTCTGGTGAGGTGATCTCCGGAATGGAAACGCCGCTGCCCGGCGTCATGTAGCTCGCGCAGCCGCACGAAAATGCGGCGATCAACAGGGCGCACGAGACCCTGTAAACGTTAATCGTCATACGACCTCCCTTGATGGTCTGGCGTATTAACGGTGCGGACCAGCATGCGGGGTTAGCGCGCTCGGCCGGCAACACAAATGAAAAGGGGCGACGTTGCCGTCGCCCCCCGGTTTCACATCAACACGAGCGGAAATCAGTCCCAGCGGCGCTTCACGGTGAACGCCCAGGTGCGCGGCAGTCCCGGCGCGAAGCTCGACGATACCTGCCGACGCCGAATAATCATTCGTCGCCAGGTAGAAGAGCTTGTCGGTGACGTTCATGACTTCCGCCGACGCCTCCCACTGATCCTCCGGTCCGCGCCAGGTCAGGCGCAGATTGCCCACACCGTATGACGGGATGTGGTTGAAGGGATTGTTGAACGCGTCTCCGTACACGTCCGACTGGTACGCAACAGTCGGCGCGCGCCACGAAGGTGTGGTCACCCGCGAACGGCGTCTCCCACTGCAGGCCCAGGCTGCCCTTGATCTCGGGCGTGTACGGCGTGATGTAGTCGGGTCGGAATGGCCGTGTTCGCGAAGTCCGTTTCCGTGTACTCGAAGTCGAGCCAGCTCGCCGCGAGGTCGACGGAGAAGCCAGCGCCCAGCAGCATGTTGGATTCGAGCTCGACGCCCTTCACGTCCGCCGAACCGACGTTGGCCGGCAGCTGGCAGGGTGTCGCTGGTTCGACGGCGCCGGGCAACGGTTCAAGCGCAGGATGATGTCCTCATACTGGTTGAAGAACGCCGCCAGGTTGACGCGAACGCGGTTCTCCGCGAAGGAGGTCTTCAAGCCGAGTTCGTACGTGGTGAGGGTCTCCGGATCGAACGGCAACACCTGGCGTCGTGAAGAACGGCCGCGGGTTGATGCCACCACCCTTGTAACCCGTCGACGCCTGCACGTAGCCCATGACGTCATCGGTGAACTGGTAGTCCATCACCACGCGCCAGTCGGACTGGTCGGATTCGAAATGACCCGTGCTGCCATCGAGGCCGGCCAGCACCGCATTCGGAGGCTGGGTCGGCGCAAACGGGAAGCCCGTGGGCGGCGAAGGCAACGTGCCATCCGGATTGTGGCGATGGTAGACGTAGTCCTTCTCGTCCTCGGTGTAACGGGCACCCACCGTGAAGTCCAGCTTGTCCGTGGCGTGGAACGTGCCCTGCACGAACAGCGCCTGCGAAGTCGACGGCGTCGGATCCGGACCGTGCACGAAGTCGATACCGGCGTAGTTCAGATCCACGCGCGCCGTCGAGCGTGCCGTCCTGCTTGAAGTAGTACAGCGCCGGCGGTGAAGTCGAATGCGTCACCAAAGGAACCGTTGAGCCGCAGCTCCTGGCTCCAGGCCCAGTGCGACAGCGTCTGCAGCAGCTGCTGGCTGGCCGCCGGCGAACTGTCCACGTCCTGCGCCCAGCTCGACTCGTACTTGCGCCAGGCGGAAATGGACTTCAGCGAATAGGTGTCGCTGATCGTCCAGTCGAGGTTGGCCGACACGCCGTACTGATCGAGCTGCTGCACGACCGGCACCACCACCGGCTTGAACGGCCGCTGGTTGGTGGGCGCGGTCGAGTCGGCGAAGGTCGCGTAGCTCACGTACGGATCGTTGCGGCGAGTTCGGATCGCAGCTGTACTGGCCATAGGGAACGAAGCGGCAGTCGTAGGGAATCGTCGGAACGGTGGCCGGATTGCCATCGTCCACCCAGACGATAGCGAGGATCGGTGTTCGGCAGCGTCTGCACCGCGCGGCGCAACACGTCGGCGCCGGCTTCGGAGCTGTCGTTGGTGACGTCGGCGGTGAAATTGAGTTCGACACTGTCTGACGGCGATCCAGCGCATGTTGAGGCGACCGGCGCGTGTACGAGATGCCACCGAGAGTGCCCAGACGGCAGCCGTCGCGACAGCTTGAGGGTCGGAACGCCCGAACCCGGATGCGTGCAGCCGTAGTCCATGCGATCGACGTAGCCATCGCGATTCTTGGTGACACCGGCAACGCGCATGAAGAGCTTGTCTTCGAGCAGCGTGAAATCGCCCGACGCGCGTACATCGACGCGGTTGTACGAGCCATAGGTGAGTCCGACGTTGCCGCCGTGGCCTTCGGCGCGCTTCGAGAACAGCTTGATGGCGCCGCCGATGGAGTTGCGTCCCGCCAGGGTGCCCTGCGGTCCGCGCAGGATTTCGACGCGGTCGAGGTCGAGCAGGTCGAGCAGCGAACCGGTCAGCGTGGGCAGGTAGACATCGTCGACGTACAGGCCGACACCGGGTTCGAGTGCGAAGTTGAAATCGGTCTGGCCGACGCCGCGGATGTAGGCAATGAGGCCGGAACCGTTGGCCTGCGCCTGTGGTGCGAGGAAGACATTGGGCGCCTGCGCGGCGACTTCGTAGATGCTGGTCTGGCTGCGCGCCTCCAGCATGTCGCCGGTGATGGCTGTGATGGCCAGTGGCGTTTCCTGCAGGTTTTGGCTGCGGAACTGCGCCGTCACGATGACTTCTTCGAGCTGTGTCAGCGCCTTCGGTTTGTTGCGGCTGCTGCGCCTGCAGCACACCGGTGCCCGACATCATCAGTGCCAGCGAAATTGCGCGCGATAGGATCCTGTTCTGCATGATTCCCCCTGAAAATTTATAACTCGATACGCGAATCGAACCCATCGTGATGGCGCTCGTCGATGCACGCGTCCGTGCAGTCCAACTACCGCTCCCGCCAACCGGGAAACTCGCGACGAGGCATCTTCGACTGTAGGAATTCCCCGATCTCGACGGGATTTCGATTCGTTCTCGACTATCCGGGAAATGTCTCGAAGATGCACGCTGGTGCGCTATCGGCCATGCAAATCCCGACTATCCGGCTGGCGTGACAACGCACCAGGATGAGTCGCGCCTCCCTGGAATCAGTCCCGGTGCGGGCACCGGATGCGCATGCAGCCCGGCGGCGCCATCGATTTCCGGCGGTGACTAACCACTCGCGCGGCCGCGAGCGGAAACGCACTCACTGCCCGGGCGGTGGACCGGTGGACTCCAGCGATCCCGGTGGCTTCTTCTCGGGCACTTTTTCGTCCGGTGCTGGCGCCTGCGCTTCGGGCGCCTCGGGAGCCGGCGGCGCAACGCCATTCGGACGCGTGGCCAGCCGGGCGCGATAGCGGACGTAGTGCCGCAGGGCGTCGAGTTCGCGGTCGTTGAGCTCGCTGAATTTCGGCATGCCGCGCGCCTCGATGCCGGTTCTCACCGTCAGCGAGAACAGCGCGGCATTCAGCGGAACCACCGAAGCGCGCAGATCCGGCGCAGTGCCGCCAGCCACCGCGCCCGGGCCGTGACAGAGCTGGCAGCGCGACCACTGCTGGATGCCCTCCTTCACCAGCGCCTCGTCGACTTCCATCTCGTGGACCGTCGAGCGGCTGGGCGAAGGTCGGCGGCGGCGTTGGCGGTAGTTTGGCCTTGCCGTCGAGCACGAAGGCCAGCAGGCGGCGCGGATGGATGCGCGAGTCCCAGCCAAAACGCGCGGCCATGGAGCCGAAGCCGCCGGGCGCTCCGTGCAGCGGGCCCGGTGAGGATGGCGACGTACTGGGTCTTGCCGATCGCGAAGGTGATCGGCGTGCCCAGCGCGGCTGTGGCCGCGTAGAACGACCAGACCTTGCGTCCATCGGACGCGCCGTAGGCATTGATGTAGCCGTCGGCCTGTCCCTGGAACACCAGGTCGCCGGCGGTGGCCAGCGTGCCGCCGTTGTGCGGACCCGGCGTCGGCTGCTGCCAGGCGGCGCGCTGCTTCACCGGATCCCAGGCAACCAGGAAACTCTTGCCGGCATCGGCGGGCGCGTCGCCATCGGCGGTCGGAAAACCGGTGTACTGGATCGAAGACGGCAGCGGGTGCCAGTTCTTGTAGTCCACGTCGCCGCCGAAGGTGCGCCGGCATCTCGATGGTGGGCACGTACACCAGCCCGGTCTTCGGACTGAAGGACTGCGGATAGAGGTTGTGTACGCCCTGGAAGCTCGGCCACAGCGTCACCGGGCCGTTCTCGTAGCGCGCGTTCGGCGTGAGCACCGGCCGGCCGGTGGCCAGATCCACCTTCGTCGCCCAGGTCACCGTGCCTAACTTCTCGGCCGAGATCAGCTTGCCGTCGGTTCGCGATCGATGCACATAGAAGAAGCCGTTCTTCGGCGCGTGCAGCAGCACCTTGCGCGGCGCGCCGCCGATGTTGAGCGTGGCCAGCGTCATGTCCATCGCGGAGTTGTAGTCCCACGCATCGCCGGGAGTAGTCTGGTAGTGCCAGACGTACTCGCCGGTGTCCGCGTTCAGCGCCACGACCGAACACAGGAACAGGTTGTCGCCGCCGCCGGGCCTGCGGATCTTCCAGTTCCAGGGTCCGCCGTTGCCGGTGCCGAGGTACACGCCGGTTGAACTCCGGGTCGTAGGTCATGGCGTTCCAGACCGTGCCGCCGCCGCCGTACTTCCACCATTCGCCGGTCCAGGTCTTCGCGGCCATTTCCATGGCCTTGTTCTCGAAGCCCTTGGCCGGATCGCCCGGCACCGTCCACCAGCGCCACAGTTGCTTGCCGGTGGCGGTGTCGTAGGCGGTGACGTAGCCGCGCACCGCGCCGAAGTCGCCGCCGCCGAAGCCGATGATCACCTTGTCGTTGAACACGCGCGGCGGACCGGAGATGAACGAGCCGTCGTTCGGTGTCGATGCGTCTGCACGCTCCACACCGGCTTGCCGGTCTTGGCATCGAGCGCGATCAGCCGGCCGTCGTGCGTGCCGACGAACAGCCGGCCCTTCCAGAAGCTCAGGCCACGGATGCCCCAGCCGGTGCGCAGCTTGGCGCCGGCGACCTTGGCGACTTCGGGGTCGTAGCGCCACAGCAGCTTGCCGGTCTTCGCATCGACCGCGTGGACGAAGCTGTAGCCCGAGGCGACGTAGATGACGCCATCGACCGCCAGCGGCGTCGACAGGTTGTTGGTGACGTCGAGATCCAGCGTCCAGGCGAGATTCAGGCGCGGCACGGTCTCGCGATTGATCTCGGCCAGCGGGCTGTAGTGCGTTTCGCTGAAGGTGCGGCCGTAGGCGGCCCAGTTGCGGCCGTCGGCCTCGTTGCTTGAGTGCGGCGTTGTCGACGCGCGGTCGCGGCATCGCGTGGCAGGCGGCGCACAAGACGGCAACGACGCAGAATCCCATCGGACGCATGCGAAAGTCCCCTCTTTCATCGGCTGCGAATCAATTTCGGACGTTCGGCATGATGGCACACTCGACTCACACTGAAGCGCGATCTCGCCTTTTGCGGCAGCCGTGGACCGCTGGACTGCGGCGTGCTAGACTTGTCGCTGTGCCACACGGGAGATTCGCCATGCGATTCGTCAGTGACACCGAGCTCGCCACCCTGACGCCCGCCGAACAACGCGACGTCGCCTCACCCATACCCACCCAGGTCGTTTCCAACGGCGAATTCACGCCGCTGCCGCAGAGCGAGGATCAGCGCCGCGTCGAGGCGCGCATCGGCGACCTGGCCGACGAGCTGGCGCCGCAGCACGGCATGAGCCGGCGCGGATTCCTCTCCTCGGCCGCCGGCATGTCGGCCGCCTTCCTCGCCATGAACGAAGTGTTCGGCCCGGTGTTCACCGCCTCGCGCGCCGAGGCCGCGACGCCCGGCGTGGCCGACGCGCGCGCCGCGGCGCTCAAGAAGCAGTTCATCGTCGACTGCCAGACACATTTCGTGCGCGACGACTACACGCCAGCAATTGCTGGTGTTCTCGGCCGACTTCGCGAAGAAGCACTGGAACCCGGACATCCCCGGCAGCGAAGGCCTCACGCGCTACAAGTTCCAGAATTACGTGAAGGAAGATCTTCATCGACAGCGACACCAAGGTCGCGATGATCTCCGGCACGCCCACCGACGACTACCAGTACCTGTTCCTCACCAACGACCAGATCGCCAGCGCCCGCGACGTGGTCAACAAGGTGGCCGGTCAGCCGCCGCACCCTGGCGCACGGCATCGTGACCCCCGGCACGCCCGGCTGGTTCGAGGAGATCAACCGCGTCATGACCGATCTCAAGCCCGACAGCATCAAGGGCTACACCATCGGCGACCCTATCTACCAGACCAAGAAGAAGACCAACTGGCGCATGGACGACGAGAAACTCGTCTATCCGCTGTACGAGGCCATGCTCAAGAACGGCATCAACACCATCTGCATCCACAAGGGCCTGATGCCGGCCGACTACATGACCTCGTGGGCCGACATGTGGCAGTACGCCACCGTCTGGGACGTGGGCAAGGCCGCCAAGGACTGGCCGCAGATCAATTTCGTCATCTATCACTCGGCCATGCGCCCCTTCCTCGAGCTGCCCGACCGCGAGCTGGCGCAATTCGAAAAGACCGGGCGCTTCGACTGGGTTTCCGATCTCGCCGACATCCCGGCGAAGTTCGGCGTCAAGCAATGTCTACGGCGAACTCGGCGCCTGCTTCGCCAACACCTGCGTCACGCATCCCAGGCTGGCGGCCGCGCTCATGGGCACGCTCATCAAGGGCCTGGGCGAGGACAAGGTGATCTGGGGCACGGACTCGGTCTGGTGGGGTTCACCGCAGTGGCAGATCGAGGCCATGCGCCGGCTCGAGATCCCCGAGGACATGCAGAAGAAGTACGGCTACAAGCCGCTCGGCGCCGCGGATGGTCCGGTGAAGACCAGGATCTTCGCCGGCAATGCCTCGAAGCTCTACAAGATCGACCCGGCCGCGGCGCGCGAAGATGTCGGCGGACAACTTCGACGCGATCAAGGCGGAGTACCTGGCAATGGGCGGACTGCCGAGCAACCTGCGATATGGCTACGTCAGCGCCTGACTTGTCAGCGCATGGCGCGCTGTACGCCGGACGAGGCGGCGTCGAAGCTCGCGTCGTCGATGCGCACGAGGTTGCGGCCGTCGTGCTTGGCGCGATAGAGCGCGACATCGGCGCGCACCACCAGCGCATCGAGTGACAGTGCCTGCGACTCATTGACCGCGAGGCCCGCACTCACACTCACCCGCACATCCTCGCAACCCGGAACGGTAATGGTCAGGGCAACATTGCGCAGCCGCTCGACCACCGCCAGGGCGACATCGAGCGTGGCACCGGGCATCGCGAGCATGAATTCCTCGCCACCCCAGCGGCCAAACGTGTCGGCGGAGCGCAGCGTCTCGCGCGCCAGCCGCGCGAATTCCTTGAGGACCTGGTCGCCGCCGGCATGGCCGGAGCGATCGTTGATCGCCTTGAAGTGATCGAGGTCAATCAGCGCAATGGTGAGCGGCTCGCCGAGGCGCATGGAAACCTCGAGCGCGGTTTCCGCCAGTTGCGCGGTGTGACGCCGATTGGGCAGCCCGGTGAGCGAATCGAGATTCGCGAGCACCGCGAGCTGGCGACGATGCGCGCGCGCACCGATGAGCATGCGCGGTGAGCAACGCGACGGCCAGCGAGCCTGCCGTGATCGCCAGCAGCGTGCGGCGCTGCAATTCGGCCTGGCGCAGCTTTGACTGCACTGAGCTCGCGTTGCAGCGAGGCGTTGCGATCGATCTCGCGATCGATCTCGAACCGCGCATGCAACGCGGCCACCTGGCGGAGACGGCGAGTCTCGTTGGTCTCGGTGTAGCGACGCATGTATTCGTCGAGATCCGCATAGGCCGCGACGAGATTGCCGAGCGCGGCATTGGCGTCAGCACGCAGCTTGAACAGCGGCGTCACCTCGCGGGGCGGCATGTCGACGGCGCCATTCGCAAGGATGTCATTGAGCGTGACCAAGGCCCGCGACGGGTGGCCCTCGGCAAGGTCGATCTGCGCGAGGAAAGAACGCGTCTGCTTGACGACGTCCACGGTGCCCGAAGCCGCAAAGATCTTCAGCGCGTCATCGCAACGCGCGCGAGCGCCGCTGCGAGATCGCCGAGATCGATCAGGACATCGCAGACACGCATGTCGGCAAACGCCACACCCTGCTCATCGCCGAGCACCACCGAGAGTGCGCGCGCATTCGCGAACGCCAGCAATGCGGCGTCGAACTCGTGCATCTCGTGGAGAATGATGCCGCGCAGGTAGCGCGACACGGAGAGATTGAGGGTCTCGTCGTGCGCGGCATTCCACTCGATCACTTCGCCATTGAGTGCCAGCGCCTGGCGGTAGTCACCCAGTTCGCTCATCACCTTGGACAGAGCCGAGGCCGCCACGCTGCGCTGCCTGAGATTGCCGGCGGCGTCGCTGGCACGATAAGCCTGGGTCAACGTGGCAACCGCGAGGTCGGCGCGATTCTCACGGAATTGCAGAGTACCGAGCGTGATCAGCAGGCAGCGCTCGGCCTCGGGGCCGACGCCCCTGGCACGCACGGCTTCGACGCTGCGCTTGGCCTCGGCCATGCCTTCAGCGTCGTAGATGTTTTCGGAATCGGTGAAGAAGAGCGCCAGGTGCACGGGCGTGGACGGATCGGATACCAGCTTCATGCCTTCCGCCGCGGCGGCGCGCGCGTCGGCATCGAGCTCGAGGGCGCTGTACGCCTGCGCGCGGACCGCGTGCAGCCAGGCGATATGCTTGCGGCGAGGCGTGCGCCGCGATGGCATCGGCGACCATCACCTGCGTGGTTGCCAGTACTTTGTTCGGATCCGCAACAGCGAGCTCCTGCAATCGCCGGATTGCGGGATCTGGACTCTCAATGCAGTTCGCCTGCGCAAATCCGCATGCGGTCAGCAGCAAGATGGGTAGGAGCAGGCGCGCGAACACACCTGCTCGCAGTGGGCCGAGCATGGCAGGGACACTACGCGGTAATGCGCGATTGCGAGCCGAGCGGCGTCGTGCAATTGCAGCAAGACGCCCCGAATGTCATCGACTGGGCAATATTTTGTTCAATAGTGTGACGTGCATTCACACCGCGACGGGGGCGCGACTAGGGAAGTCCCGCCCCCGGCAGTCGACGCGTCATCTTGGCGCTTTGAATATCGGGTTCGACAGCAGGAACTTGATGGCGTCGGCACGCGGCTGGTTGATGGGCTCGTCCGGAAACGAAGCCAGCATCTTCTCGCATCGCTCGCGCGCGCCGGCCTTGAACTCCGGATGCGTGAAGATGTAGAGATCGTTGCGCTGGATGCCGCGCACCACGCGCTCGCCGCATTCCACCGGGTCCATCCACAAGTCGCCCTGCGGACGCTGCGCGAGATGCTTCTCGAATTCTTCCAGCCCGCTGTCCTTCTTGTACTTGTCCGGACGCAGCTTGCCGAGCTCACGGATATTGCTCTGCACGGGACCGGGACAGAACGCCGACACGCCGATCTTGTCGGCCGCGAGCTCGCCCGCCAGGCATTCGGACATTCCGACCAGCGCCGACTTGGCGGTGATGTAGATGGAGCAATTGGGAATCGGAATCACCGCCGCCATGCTGGCGGTGTTGACGATGTGTCCGCCCTCGCCGTGCGCGCGGATGCGCGGCAGGATGGTGAGCAGGCCGTTGACCACGCCGCCGATCATCACGGCGAGGCCCCAGTCCCAGTCGTCGTACTTGGTCTTGTCGATGGAGCCTAGCAACCCGAGGCCGGCGTTGTTGACCAGCACGTGGATCTTGCCGAAGGCCTTCTCCGCCTGGTCGGCGGCGCGCGCATAGGCCTTGCGGTTGGTGACGTCGAGCTTGACGCACTTGACGCGCCGGCTCAGGTGTCTGCGAGACGAACCAGGCGCGCGCGTCCTTGAGGTGATCCTCGCGCACGTCGGCGATGACCACGCGCATGCCGGCCGCGACCATGGCCTTGGAGATGCCGAGACCGATGCCGCTCGCGCCCCCGGTGACGAATGCCACCTTGTCTTTCAGTGTTTCCATTTGTTGCTTCCGCCTGAAAAGAAAGAGGCGCGCTCGTTGCCGGGCGCGCCTCCTGTTTCTACCCGAGTCTCACGCGCTTCAGTTGAAGTTGCGCGTGAACTGCACGTACCACTCGCGCGGCGCACCCGGCTGACCTTCCAGCGTCGGCTGACCGAAGGCGGTCAGGTCGAACTTGTTGAGGAAGTACTCCTCGTCGGTCAGGTTGGTCGCACCCAGCGCGACGCGCCAGGTGTCCTCGGGGCTGGCCCACTCGATGCGCGCATTGAGCAGCTCGTAGGCCTGCGAGCAGGCCTGCGCCTCCGTGGTGTCGATGTTGTTCGGCGACACGTTGGTGCGAATGCCCGTGCAGATCTCGCTCTGGCCGTAGTAGTCGAGGCGCGGCGTGAAGCTGCCGCTGGTCGCCATCGCCGTCGAACTGGTACGAGAACGAGATGCTCCAGTTGTCCGTCGGCACGTAGATCGGGTTGTCGCTGGTGATCTCCGTGACCGCCGGATTGCCGAGCAGCGACGGATCGTCGAACTCGTCACCCTGGAAGTCCGTGTAGCCGTACTGGCCGCTGATGATCAGGCCATCGACGGGCACGCACTGGCACTCGAACTCCGCGCCCTGGATGGTCGCCGGAATGTTGTTGTAGAAGGTGCGCGAGGTCGTGGCGCCCGGAGGCGGCGGACCATTCAGGTCGATACACCACTGGCCCAGCGAGTCCTGCACGGCTCCCGGCGTGCTTGGGTCCACGATGTAGATGTATTCGCCGGCGCTGTTCGCCAGGGCACTCCGTGCCGCCGACCGGCAGGATGCGCTGGTTGTAGTCGACGTAGAACGCCGCCAGGTTGATGCGCACGCGGTTGTCGGCGAAGTCGCTCTTGAAGCCGATCTCGAACGAAGTCGCTTCTTCGCCATCCACGCCCACGAACTGCGTGACCTGGAACGGCCGCGGGTTGAACGCCTGCGGACGATAGCTGGTCGCCGCCGACGCATACGCCATGCATGCCGTCGGTGAACTTGTAGTCGACGCCCGCCTTCCAGTCGAAGTGGCTCTCGTCGGTATCCAGCTGCGTCACCACGATGGAGTTGTCGAACTCCTCGTCCTTCTGGTCGGTCGAATAGCGCACGCCGGCCGTCAGCGAGAACTTGTCGGTGACGTGCCACACGGCGTGTCACGAAGCCCGAGAGATTCTCCGAACTGGTGGTGTTCTGGCCATTGACCAGCAGCGCCGTCGGCACGAAGGCCGGGATGGACACCTGCTGCGAGTTGGTGAATTCGCCCTTGTACCAGAAGGCGCCCACGGTCCAGTCGAACTTGTCGCCGGCGGTGCCCGACAGACGAGCCTCGAAGGTCTTCGCATCGACATCCTGGATGCCATCCACGAGCTGCACGCTGAAGGGCGACTGGTCGGAATCGGTGGCGAAGGCGCCATCGAACTTGCTGTACGAGCCGATCAACTCGAGCAGCGCGGCTGTCGCCGAAGTGGATGTTGGCCTTGGCGCTGAGGGCCTGCTGCTCGAACGAGGTTTGCGGATTCGTCGTGAAGCCCGTCACCGGATCCTGGTAGGTGCGCATAGCTGGTGTAGATGTCGTCGGGAACGAAGCGGTTGTCGAAGGGCACGCCGGTGCGCGCGACCTGCGCATCGCTCCAGAAATTGAACGGCACGGGAAGCTGGCCGGCAAACGGACCGCCCGGATTGCGTCCGATGTGCACCAGCGTATCGGCGCGCGCCTCGGACTCGTCATTGATGTACTCGCCGGTAATCGTGAGATCGAACGTGTCGCTCGGCGCGAAGCGGATCGCGGCGCGCGCACCGGTCACGTCCTGGCCACCCTGCGTGCCCACCTTGCAGCCGCCGCCGCGATTCTGCGTGCGGCGCGGGATGGCGAAGGCGTTGTCGGCGGCGCTGCCCGGCGCCACGACATCGGGCGCCGTGTCTGCGTCTGCGCCGTCGGCCGCCGAGGCCGTCGCCGTAGCCGGCGAGCAACGGGTAACTTGCAGGCGAAGTCATAGACGTTCTGATAGCCGTCGCGCTTCTTCGACGACACCGCTGACGCGGGCAAACACCGTTTCCGAAAGCTTGAAGTCGTAGCTGGCGCGGATGTCGATGCGGTTGAAGTCGCCGTAGGTCACGCGAGATGTTGCCGGTGTCGTCGCCCTGCGGCGCCTTGCTGATGTAGCGGATGGCGCCGCCGATCGAGCCGCGACCGAACAGCGTGCCCTGCGGACCGCGCAGCACTTCGACGCGCTCCAGGTCCATCAGGTCGATGCTCGAGGCGAAGGTGACCGGATGCAGCACGTCGTCGAAATAGATGGCCACGCCCGGCTCGAACTCGGGCAGGAAGTCGTACTGGCCGATGCCGCGGATGTAGGCGGTCATCGATGCGCCGAAGGCCGCCTGGGCGGGACGCAGGCTGACGCGTTCGGAACCGTGTAGGCGACTTCGTAGGCGTTCTGCATGCCGCGCGCTGCAGGTCGTCGGCCGTGATCGCGGTGATCGCGATCGGCGTCTCCTGCAGCTTTTCCTCGCGGAACCGCGCAGTGACGATGATTTCGTCGAGACCTGTTGCTGGCTTCCTCCTGCTCCTGCGCGTAGACCGGCGCAGTGCCGGCTCCACAGGCTGTCGCTACAGCGAGCGCAAGTGCGATGCGTCCGTTGATGGAGGGTTTTTCTTCTGATTTCTTCTCAACGCCAGATGGCTGGTTCATTGCGAACTCCCTATGGCCAGATTGATATGGCATTCCCCTGGGAGCGCGCAGCACCGATGCATCAGCGCCACAGTTCCCCCTCTTGCCGGCGATCAGACCGCTTTCGCCCACTGCCGGGACTCCACTCACGCCGAAGGGGGGCTCAACTGATCGGGAAATCCCTTTGAGTACGCGCGCTCGTCCGTTATGATTCACGCACATGCAGCTCAATCGCTTCGATCTCAACCTGCTCATCGCGCTCGACGCGTTGTTGCGCGAGAAGAACGTCACCCGCGCCGCCGAACGTGTGTTTGTTTCGCAACCCGCGATGAGCGCCGCGCTCCACAAGCTGCGCGAATACTTCAACGATCCCCTGCTGGTGCGCGTGGGCCGCGAGATGGAACTGACCTCGCGCGGCGAGTCGCTGGTGGAGCCGGTGCGCGAAGCGCTGCTGCGCATCCAGATGATGCTGGGCACGCAGCCGACCTTCGATCCGAAGACGGCGCGCCGCGATTTCACGGTGATCATGTCCGAGGAAGCGGTTCCGGGCGTATTGCCGCCGCTGCTGCGCACCCTGGCCAACGAAGCGCCCGAACTCGACGTGCACATCGAGATGGTCTCGCCGACCGCCCTGTCGCGGCTCGAATACGGCGAGGCGGACCTGTGCCTGTGCCTCGAGAGCCTGCACATGTTCGACCTGCGCGCCTATCCGGACAACATCCGCTCGATGCCGCTGCGCTCGGTGAAATGGGTGTGCGCGGTGAGCAAGGACCACCCGACGGTCGGACGATACGCTCACGCTCGATCAGTACATCGGGCTGCAGCACATGTTTGGCCGGCCGGGTGGTTACACCGGGGCCGCGGATCAGCTGGTGCGCCACCTGCTGAACATCGATATCCGCATTCACCTGACGCTGCCGAGCCTGCTGCAGCTGCCGCTGGTGCTGCCCGGCTCGACGCTGGCCGCGACGCTGCCCGAGCGGGTCGCGCAGCTCTACGCGGATGCCCTGCCCATCCGCATCCTGCCGCTGCCCTTCGAAGTGCCGCACACGCAGGAAGTGCTGCTGTGGCACAAGCGGCACGAGTCCGATCCCGCGCATACCTGGCTGCGCGAGATGATCGTCAAGCTGACCGCGAGGAAGACTTAGTCAGGGGCTCACGCCACAAACGGAAAACGGCGCCGAGGCGGCGCCGTCCGTGAGTCTGAAGAGCAGCTACGCGGCGGCGGCTTCGGGGAACAGCGGCGCCGCGGTGACGCGGCCCTTGAAGTCCATCCAGCGATGGTTGGCGTAGTCGTAGATCTTGCAGGTACGCACCGTCGCCCAGTAACGCTTCCAGGTCAGCACGTAGACGCGCGCCAGTTGCGGCACGGCGTTCTTGAGCGCGGTCTGCGCGGCGCGCAGCCGGTACAGCGGCACGCCGGTGTTCACGTGGTGCGCGCCATGCTCGAGGATGTCGTGCAGGATCTCGCCCATGCGCTTCGGCACCACGACGTTCACCGTGGTGGTGATGAAGCCGAGGCGCTTCTGCCATTCTTCGCGCTTGTCGAACCAGGCCACTTCCGGGTGCGTGTGCTGCACGTAGATCACGAAACCCATGATGCAGTTGAAGGCGAGGAACGGCAGCACGAAGCCGCCGAGCAGCGTCCAGGTGATCGAGTGATCGCCGTAGACGGCCCAGAGCACCAGCGCGGTGATCCACACCGCGCCCACGCCCAGCACCAGCGCGTTGTCCCACCAGAAAATCGCGCGGCGCACGCCGACGTGTTTCTTGGTGGGGAGGATGAGCTTCTTCCACCACATCTCGATCAGGTAGTAGAGACCCTGGCCGAAACCCGAGCGATAGATGCGCTCGAGGCCGCGGCGGACTTTCGATGCGGCCTGCCACTCTTCCGCCGACATCGGCACCCAGACCTGGTCGCGGCCCTTGAGGTTGGTGAAGCCGTGGTGAGCGACGTTGTGGCCGACGTCCCAGAGCGAGAACGGCGTGAGCGAAGGCAGGAAGGCGATGCGTCCGACGAGTTTGTTCAGCCAGTCGTAACGCGTGTAGCTGCCGTGACAGGCGTCGTGACCGATGACGAACAATCGCGCGATCGCGATCGATGCCGGGGATGACCATGAGGGCCTTCGCCCACCAGGCGTTGAAGTAGCAGGCGCCGGCGATGCACGCGCCGAGGAACGTCAGGTCTAACAACAGGCGCAGCACGGGCATGACCGAGTCGCGGCGCAGGTATTCCTGCATCGCGACGCGGACGGTTTTGCGGGCGTCGGCGCGGCGGGAATCGCTCGACTCGGTGAGGTCGTGGGCGCGGGATCTGTCATAGGCGCGGCAAGCCTATACGATTCAAGCGCTTTGACCAAATTCTTCGGTGTCATTTTCGACCTGCGTCGCAGGTGGATAACGCGCACCTGAGGCCCTCCCCGGGGGTAGCAGCGCATCCAGTCTTGCAAGCGTTGCAGCATCCAGACGAATCGCGTCCGCACCACAGTTTTCGACCAGGTGTGCCTCTCGCGTGGTGCCCGGAATCACCAGCGCGTGTGGATGCCGTGTCAGCACCCAGGCGAGCGCCAGTTGCGCGCGCGTACAGCCCGCCGCAGCGGCGATTGTCATCGAGCGGCTCGAGCAGGCGGCGGTTTTCCTCGAAGTTGGGGCTCTGGAAGCGCGGCATGCCGCGCCGGATGTCGCCTTCGAACGAGTTCGGCCGGGCTGCGCAGGCCGCCGGTGAGAATCCCGCGGCCCAGCGGGCTGAAGGCGACGAACGCGCGCCGAGGCGGCGGCACTCCTCGAGCACCGCGATTTCCGGATTGCGCGTCCACAGCGAGTATTCGGATTGCAGCGCCGCGATGGGATGCACGGCGTGCGCCTTGCGCAGCGTCGCCGCACCGACTTCCGACAGGCCAATCGCGCGGATCTTGCCGGCGCGCATCAGATCCGCCAGGGCGCCGACGCTTTCCTCGATGGGAACCGCTTGTCCCAGCGATGCAGGTAGTACAGATCGATGCGATCGGTCTTGCAGATTGCGCAGCGACTCGTTCGCAGACGGCGCGGATGGACTCGGGCCGGCCGTCGATGACGCGTTTGCCATCGCGTCCGAACAGCCCGCACTTGCTGGCGACGATCACGTTGTCGGGGCGGCTTGCCGAGCAATCGCGCCGACGAGCTGCTCGTTGGCGCCGAAGCCGTACAAGCGCCGCGGTATCGAAATGCGTGACGCCGAGATCGAGCGCGCGGCGGATCACGCGCTCGGCGACTTCGCGCGGCTGCGGCGGCCCGTAGGCATGCGACAGGTTCATGCAGCCGAAGCCGATGGCGGTGACGTCGTACGGGACCGAGCTCGTTGCGGCAGTCTGCATGGGGCATCAGATGACCCCTTTCAGTGCCTGCGGGAACACGCGGCGGATGTTGCCTTCGAAGATCTTCTGCTTGTCGGCGGCGCGACAGCGCGCTGCCGTCGATGTAGCGCTTGGTGTCGTCGTAGTAGTGGCCGCGTCTCCGGATCCACGCCGCGCACCGCGCCCACCATCTCCGACGCGAACAGGATGTTGTCGATGGGCACGACCTTCAGCAGCAGGTCGATGCCCGGCTGGTGATACACGCAGGTGTCGAAGAACACGTTGTCGCGCATGAGCTCCGGCAGCGGCGGACGCTTCTGGTCCTGCGCGATGCCGCGGAACCGGCCCCAGTGAAACGGCACCGCGCCGCCGCCATGCGGAATGATGAAGCGCAGCTTCGGAAAATCCTTGAACAGGTCCGACATCATCAGCTGCATGAACGCGACGGTGTCCGCGCTCAGGTAGTAAGACCCGGTGGTGTGGAACGCGGGATTGCAGGCCTGGCTCACGTGCACCATCGCCGGCACGTCGAGCTCGCAGAGCTTTTCGTACACCGGGTACCACCACTTGTCGGTGAGCGGTGGCTCGGAGAATTTTCCGCCGGAGGGATCGGGATTGAGATTGCAGCCGACGAAGCCGAATTCCTTCACGCAACGCTCGAGCTCGGGGATCACGCCGCGCGGATCCACGCCCGGCGACTGCGGCAACTGGCAGACGCCGACGAAGTTCTCCGGATACAGCTTGCACACGCGGTGGATCAGCTCGTTGCAGTGCTCGGTCCAGTGCCTGCTGGTGGTCTCGTTGCCGAGGTGATGACCCATCGCGCTGGCGCGCGGCGAGAAGATCGTCACGTCGGTGCCGCGCGAGCGCTGCAGCTTGAGCTGCGCGTTCTCGAGACTGTCGCGGATCTGGTCGTCGCTGATGGTGATGCTGCCCTTCGCGGGCACCAGCGCCGGCGTCTTCAGCGCCTCGGTCTGCTGCTTGCGCCAGGCGTTGAGCGGCTCGGGCGCGGTCGTGTAGTGGCCGTGACAGTCGATGATCATCGGTTTCAGCAATTTCGTCGGCGCGTTCGCGCCAGGGTTTGAGTGTCATGGGGTCGTCGAAGATCGCCGGCGGCGCGTGCGCTCGGCCACGCTGCGCCTGGCGGTGCGCGGCGCCGCGGCCATGATGCCGCCGACACCCGTGGCATCGATCATCTGCGCGCTGGCGCGCATTTCTTCGGCGCGGCGTTTGCCGTGCTGGATGACGCGCGAGAACAGGTAGTCGCCCTGCTTCTCCCAGTCGAATTGCGGGTAGGTTTCCTTGAGCGAGGCCAGCACCTGCTGCTCCACGCCGAGCGAGCGCGCGGCGCGTGAAGCTCTCCACCACCAGCGATTCCAGGCCCTTGATGATCACGCTGCGGCACAGCTTGATCGCCGAGGCGACGCCGAGGTCGGCGGACACGGTCTCCGCCACGAAGCCGAGCTCGCGCAGCAGCTTCTCGGCCGGCGCGGCATGTGCGCCGCCTAACAACATGGGCACGCGGATGCCATGCGGCGGCACCGAGGTCATCACCGCGGCTTCGACGTAACGCCCGCCGGCCGCGGCGACCAGCTGCGGCGCACTCGATCTTGGTCTGCGGCGCCGCAGAATTCAGGTCGATCACCCAGGCATGCCGTCGAGCGGACGTGCCGCAAGCGAGCGGGCCGCCTCCAGCGTCTGGTCGGCGGTGACGGCGCTGAAGATCAGGTTGCCTGGCCGACGCCAGCGAAGCCGCGTCGACGCTGAGTTCGACGCCGATGCGCCGCCGCGTGCCGTCGCATGGCATCACCGGCCGCCGCCTGGTGCAGCAGCAGATCGAAAGTGGCGAGTTCGAGCTCCGCGTCGACGCGGCACGCAGGTCGGCCGCGAAGCGCTGCCCCACTTCGCCGAAGCCGAGAAAACCGATGCGTTGCTCGTTCATGGTCACGTCCCAGTTTTCAGGCCCAGTACATGCGCGTCGGGATTATCGACCAGGATCCGATTGCGCACTGCGGCATCCGGGCACATCTCGCCCAGCAGGTCCACCAGCTCGCCGTCGTTCGGCATGTCCCTGGTGATGTTCGGATGCGGCCAGTCGGTGCCCCACAGCAGCCGCCCGGCGTCGATGGCGATCAGCGCCTGCGCGAATGGCACCGCGTCGCGAAACGGTCGCTTGCCCACGGAAACGCGTTCCGCGCCGCAGATCTTGATCCACGCCAGCGGATTGTGCGCGATACAGCGCCAGCAGCTGCTGGAACGGCGTCTGCTCGAGACCGTCGGCCGCCTTCACGCGGCCCATGTGATCGATGATGAACGGCACGTCGATGCGCGCCAGCAGCTCCTGCTGCTCGATGAGATCACCGGCATCGAAGTGCAGCACGATGTGCCAGCCCAGCGGCTTGATGCGCGCCAGCAGCCGGTAGAACACGGCGAGGTCCGGCACGCCGCCCAGGTGTTTCACGAAATTGAAGCGGATGCCGCGGATACCGCCGGCGTGCAGGCGCTCGAGCTCGCGATCGGTCACCGCGTCTTCCACCACCGCGACGCCGCGGTACGGCTCACCGCTCGAGGCGATGGCATCGAGCGTCACGTCCATCTCGCTGCCGTGACAGCTGGCGTGCACGATGACCGCGCGGCTGATGCCAAGCTGCGCATGCAGCTTGCGCAGATGCTCCACCGGCGCATCCGGCGGCGTGTAGCTGCGGTCGGCGGCGTAGGGAAACTTCATCGCGGGCCCGAATACGTGGCAATGCGCGTCGCAGGCGCCGGGCGGCAGCACGAGTCGACGGCTTCACCGGGTTCGGATCCGGCGGCAGACAACTCTTGTCGGATCGCGGCTCATTGAAGTCGCCGCTCACTTCACGTCGTCGGGATGGTCGTAGTAGACCAGGCCCGCGGCCTTGAGCTTGTCGCGCATGTCGTAGATGTCGAGTCCGAGCTCGCCGGCCTTGAGCCGCGCGCGCGTGGCGGCTTCCTTGTCTTCGCGCGCCTGCGCGGCCTGCGCGACTTCGGCCGCCTTCGCCGCCGGCACCACCACCACGCCGTCGTCATCGCCGACGATGACATCGCCGGGATTCACCAGCGCACCGGCACAGATGACCGGCGTATTCACCGAACCCACCGTCGCCTTGATGGTGCCCTTGGCGTGCACGGCCTTCGACCAGACGGGAAAGTTCATCTCGCTGCAGCTCGGAGATGTCGCGCACGCCGGCGTCGATGATGAGCCCCAGGCCGCCGCGCGCGCGGAACGAAGTCGCGAGCAGATCGCCGAAGAAGCCATGATCGTCGGGCGACGACACGGCGAACACCACCACGTCGCCGGGCTGCAGCATCTCGGCGGCCACGTGCAGCATCCAGTTGTCGCCCGGGTGCCCGAGCGCCGTGACCGCCGTGCCGCACACGCGCGCGCCCGGGTAGATAGGCCGCATGTACGGCGCCAGCAGGCCGGTGCGCCCCATCGCCTCGTGGATGGTCGCGACGCCGAACTTCGCGAGCTGCGCCACCGCGGCCGCCGGCGCACGCTGGATGTTGCGCACCGCGATTCCGGATTTTCCGATCATGTCTTCCTTCCGATGACCTCGCCAGATGTCGGCGGGAATGAAAACTTCGCCCCGCATCAGCAACCGCGCCGTGCGCAACAGCGACGCGCGCGCCACTTCCGTGGGATTCTGCGCGCTCATCTCGAGCACCACGGTGAACTCTCCGGTCGGGTGCTGCACGGAGAATGTCTTGCGCGCGCCCGGCGGCACCTGCGCGACGCGATGCGCCACGGTGCCCGGCGTGACCGCGGCGGTCGCCACCGTCACCGCGCCGAGCACACCCACCGCGGCGTGACAGTCGTGCGGAATGAAGGTGCGCGTGGTGATGTGCCCGTCGCCTCGTTGGGCTTCGCCACCAGGCACATCTTCGGCACGACCTTCTTCGTGACGTCGCCGAGCTTCATCGCGGGACCGGCCTGCAGGCGGATCGACTCGATGCGTTTCTTCAGTGCGGCGTTGGCATTCAGCTCATCGCGCGTCTCGTATCCCGTCACGCCGAGATCGGCGGCGCAGCATGACGACCACCGGCATGCCATTGTCGATGCAGGTCACCTCGACGCCATCGAAGCGATCGACGAGATTGCCGGTGGGGAACAGCGCGCCGCACACCGAACCCGCGGTATCGAGAAAGCTGATGTTCACGGGCGAGGCGGTGCCGGGCACGCCGTCGATGCGCGCGTCGCCCGCATATTCCACGCGCCCGCCGGGCGTCTGCACTTCGATGTCGGCACAGCGTGCCGGTGTTCTTCGTCAGCACGCGCAGCGTCGTGACCTCGCCGCGCGCCGCCACCAGGCCGCTCTCGATCGCGAACGGCACCACCGCCGCCAGCATGTTGCCGCAGTTCGGCGTGGTATCGACCAGCGCCTCCTGCATCGACACCTGCGCGAAAGGATCCATTCCACATCGGCGCCGTCTGTGCCCGGCGCACGATGCCCACCTTGCTGGTCAGCGGATCCGCACCGCCGATACCATCGATCTGGCGTGCATCGGGCGAGCCCATGACGGCGAGCAGCACGCGGTCGCGCGTCGCGATGTCGGCCGGCAGATCACGGGCGCGGAAAAACGGTCCGTGCGAAGTGCCGCCGCGCATGAAATGGCAAGGGATGGGGCGCTGCATAGGTATTTCCGGCGCCTATAGTAGCAGCGCCCACCCATCGACCCCGTTACGCTCGGGGTCGAGACAATTTCAGCCATCGTCGAGTCTTCGGCCGTTAGTGCCGTTCGCGCGACGACGCGCAGACGAAGCTGGCGCTGTCGTCGATGCTGCCGTTGCCGCGATAGCGCGCGTACTGTGGGTACGGACACAACGGACGCGTCCGTGTCGGCGGAATGGCAGTCGCGAGGTCATCGAGCGATGGATTTGCCGGATTCACCGCCGCTTCGAGGCGCGCAGGTGCGCGTCCGCTTTCCACCCAGTCCACCAGCGCTGCAAAGGCATCGAAGCGATCGGTAGCAATGCCGCCGCCGCAGTGCTGCATCCCGGGCACATAGAACAGTCGAGCGAACTCCTGCGTGCGCTCATAGCCGTGGTTTGCATGGGCAAGTCGTCGGTACCAGTCAACATGGTACTTCGCGGAGAACACCGGATCGGCGCCGCCCGTGTAGACGATGAGCTTGCCGCGCCGCGCCTTGAAGCGGCGGTAATCCGTCGAACTGGAGAACATGAATTCAGCCGCCGACTCGTCGTAGATTCCCGACGTGGAAAAGATCAGGCGCGCATCGCGATCGAAGCTGTAGCTCAGGATGAAGGGCATGAGCGCATCGGGCGCGGCGGCGGGACCGTTCACGGAAACACCACCCGCAGAGGGGGAATTCGGCGGGGTGCGAAACAGAAACGGCACTGAAGCGCCGCCGAGCCCGATACTTTGCGCCGCAGCGGTGTTGAATGAGACTGGGGTGAACGGTGGAAAAGGCTGGGTCGGATTGAACGCACCCATTTTCCAGTTGCGCCAGCTGATGAATCCCGCGGTCGCGGCGATTCCCGGGTCCCAGTACCAGCTCGAGTACAACTCCTTGCCGAAGCGATTCCTCGGGCCCGCGAACACGTTCACGAGCGCCTCGACCTGGGCGGCGCCGAGCTGTCCGGTGCCGCCAGGACCGAGACTTGCCGGATCAAAACGACATGCCTCGAAATTGTCGACGCTGCCGTCGGCAAGTCCGTCGAGAGCATCGCAACGCGCCAGAATTGCATTGCCCACCGCGACCAGGTCGGCGTCGGTGAATGCCTTGTTAGCCCAGGGAATGTTGCCGGGAGGAGTCGACGTGAAAAACCCGCGCGCTGCAGCCGCGGCCGCGAACTGCTGCACGGCATGCGCCTCAGCCAGTGAAGATCGATGCAGGTCCATGCCGGGATTGCCGGATACGATTCCGTCGAAGTGCCAGGGAAAACGCTGCGACATCACCAGACCTTCGCGCCCTCCTTCGGAACAACCCACGTAATACGAAAACTGCGGGCGACGACCGTAATGCGCCCTGATCAGACCTTTCGCCAGTCGTGTCACGAGGTCGTAGGAGCGATATCCGAAATCGACGCGCGCCCGCGGGTCGTATCCGAACGTGGCGGTGGCGGCTTCGGTCGTCACGTTGACGGCATTGTTGTGTCCGGAGTCCTGCGATACGACGGCGTAGCCGCGAGCGAGCGCTCCGCCGCCCGTTGCATCGCCGACGTTGCCGTTCGTACCCCCGCCGCCTGCGAAATAAAAACGGCCATTCCAGTCCGCTGGCAGTCGCAACATCCAGCGGATCGCGTACGTTTGATTGAGGCTGGCACTGGTCGAATCGCCGGGCGTAGGCCCATAACCCGGCCTGCCGGCTTCGATTGTGCCTTGTACCTGGCAGTGCTCAGGCACGGTTGCCGTGGCCACGTTCACCACGGCGCTTTCTATCAGCGACTTGTTCGGCAGCTGTGGTGAATAGGAAAAACCCGTCAGCGCAGTGCACTCGGCCTGCGATGGCTTCGTCCCATGAGCCCTGACTGAATTCGCACTCAACAAGGCACACGCGGTGCCGAGAAGAAGTCGGCCGGGAAGATTCATGACGCCCTCCCTCAATCGTTGTGGTTCGGAACTAGAAGTCCAATGTGGCTGTCAGCGCGAAGGTACGCGGCCGCACATAGATGATCTCCGCATACCCGGAAGCGGTGGTCAGCGACGACGTCCCCGCAACCGGATACAACTCGTCGGTCAGGTTCGTGCCGCTCAGCACGAGGCGCCACTTCCCGCTTTCGGCTTTGAACGCCAGTGAGGCGTTGACCAGCGTGACCGCGTCGTCCTGCGCGATTTGCGGCGAGTTCCCCGCATCGAAGAACTGCTCATCGGTGTAGCTGACGTCAACGCGCGGCGTGAGCCCCCAGGTGCTGCCGAACGTGTATTCGAGTCCCAGGTGCCCCTGCATTTCGGGCGTAAATGGCAACCTGCTGTCGAGTGTCGCCGTGGCCGTCGGCGTGACGGGGCCAAAGGGCGGCGGCGGCGTGATGCTGTCGAAACCGGAATCCAGGAAGCCGAGGCTGGCATCGAGGAGGAACTCCGGAGTCGGCGCGAATTGCAGCTCGATTTCGCCGCCGTCGATGGAGGCGACGCCCGCGTTGAACAGCAGCGGCACCACGCCCAGTCGATATGTCATCTGGATGTCGTCGTACTCGGTCGTGAAGGCGGCGATGTTCACGCGCAGCGTATCCGTCGGATCGAGCTTGAAGCCCAGCTCCCACGTCTGGGCGCTCTCGGCACCGAACGAAATCGGCGCATTGGCCGGCGGCGCCGCGTTATAGCGCTGGTTGAACCCGCCGCTCTTGAACCCTTCCGACCAACTCACGTAGGTCATGACGCTGGGATTGAAGCGGTACTGCAGGCTAGCCGACGTCGTGGTTGCGGAGAATTCCTCCTCGAAACGGTTGGTCGTGAGGAACAGGCAGCCGGTCTGCGTCGGCGGTGGGCCAGCGAAGGGGCACAACGCCGTAGGTGCCGGCGGTTCGGCGGCGGTCGCCGGCGAGACGTTGAACATCGTCGCCTGCAGGCCCTTGGTCTCTTCCGTGTAGCGGACGCCGGCGGTTGCGCTGAAGGCGTCCGTGAATTTGAAAGTCCACTCCGTGAACGCCGCAAGAGCCTCGGAATCCATTGCCACGCGCTGTGTGTCGTACGAGGTGCCCGGGTTGCCGAGTGGCACGAGCAGGCGATCGAACGAGTCTTCGTCGAAGTAATACAGGCCGAAGACGCCATCGATGCGATCGGTGTCGACGAGTGCCTGCAGTTCCTGGCTGAACTGGTCACTCTGGCTGTCGTAGTTGGTGTGCAGGATCAGCAGCGGTGTGTTGTCCGCATCGCGCGTGCCGGTCCATTCCAGGCTGCGGTCCGCGGTGATCGACTTGAACGCCAGCGCGTCGTTCACGTCCCAGCGCATCACCAGCGACACGCCCTGGTTCTCGAGCGTGCTGCGTAGCGGGATACGTGCCACCGTTGGTGAATTCATCGATGGCCTGGGCATCGTTGCCGCAACGGGGGTCATCGAGCGGACCCACGAGCAGCGGCGGCGGGAACGGGTCGAGAATGTTGGGGCAGCCGGCGGCAATGCTCGCGGCACCGACGAAGGTCGCGCCCTCGTTCATCGACTGGAATACAAACGGCGAGCCGTTCTCGTCTTCCTTCGTATAGTCGGCGCGCAGTGTCATGGCGAAGCTGTCGGACGGCTTCCAGCGCAGTGCGAGCTGCCCGGTGTACATCTCCTCGTCGCCGAGGTCCTCGCCGTCGAACGCGCGTTGCACATAGCCGTCGCGCTGGCGCCCGCCGAGCGCCACGCGCGCCGCCCAGGTGTCGCTGAACGGGATATCGAATGCGCCAAAGGCTTCGAACAGGTTGTCTTCGCCGGCTCCGAGGCGTACGGAGTTGCCGGCTTCCTCACCCGGCTGGTTGGTGGTCAGCAGCACCGCTCCACCGATGGTGTTGCGTCCGAACAAGGTCCCCTGCGGACCGCGCAGGATCTGCACGCTGGCGATGTCGCGGAACTCCATCGCCCCGCCGACCGCGCGCCCCATGTACACGTCGTCGATGTAGATGCCAACGCCGGGATCGACCGCCGGGGTGGCATCCGTCTGCCCGATGCCGCGAATGAAAACCTGCGCCGCGGAATTGTTACCGGTGAGTGTGCCGTAGGAATGGAACTGCAGATTGGGCGCGATCTTGTCGAGATCCGTGGTGCCGACGACCTGCTGACGCTCGAGCTCTTCCGCGCTCAGTGCGGTCACGGCAACGGGGGTGTCCTGCAGATTCTCTTCACGACGCCGTGCGGTAATGACGATCTGTTCGAGTGTGGTCGCCTCTTCGGCCTGTGGCTTTGGCGCCGGCGAGTCCTGCGCAACGGCAGTCGTGGCGAGCACCAGAGGCAAAGTGACGAGAGGCAGATAGCGACGCTTGAGCGTGACTCTTTGGTCAAACATTTCCATGGCTCCCCCTGCGGAAGATGTTTGTATGTAGTACATACTATTTGCGTTGCCAGCGAATTTGCAAGCGCGTAGATTCGGCCGCCACTCGCACACCGGGAAACAACAGATGCCGCCCAACCAGAAGCCGATGGTCGACGAGGCCTCGGAAGGCTTCGACGCTCCCCAACTCATGTTCGAGGAACTGGATGGGCTGCTTGGCTATCAGCTGCGGCGCGCACAGGGCGCAATGCATCGCGACTACATGGCCACCGTAGCGGGACTCAACCTCACCCAGAAACAGACCGCGACCCTGTGGCTGATCCAGTCAAATCCGGGAGTTGCACAGGTCTCGGTGGCCGCGGCGCTCGGCATGGACCGGGCAACCATGATGTCGATCACAGACCGCCTCGAAGAACGCAGTCTTCTCATACGCAAACGCTCGACCGTGGATCGCCGTCGCCAGGAGCTGTACCTCACCCCGGGCGGACAGGGCCTTCTGCGCAAGGTCAAGGCGCGAATCGCCGAGCATGAAGAACGTGTCAAGGCTCTCTTCAAGCCTGCAGAGTTGGAAGGCTTACTGGCCGCGCTTAAGAAGTTCCAGGCTCTCGCGTAACTCGAATCGCCGCACCACGCCCCGGCGTGCCGACGATGCGCCGGCGCTCGTAGGACATTCGCCCTTGATCATCCCGCGCTTATACTCGGGCTCGGTCCTGCCAACGTATGCGCTCGGAATCGAAAGGATTTCTGCGATCATCGAGCAGTCACAGCCATGCCGTTGGCATGCTGGGCGCAACTCCTTTGCAGTGAGGCATAAATGGGCGCGCCGCGCGATTACGAAGACATTCCCGGAACCTACGTGTACGACGCGGAACGCGGCCGTGTCGGATATCACCTCAATATGTTCTGCATGTCGCTCAACGACCCGGAGAATCGCAAGGCGTTCAAGGCCGACGAGTCCGCCTACCTCGATCGTTTCCCGCTGACGCCCGAACAGAAGCAGGCCGTCCTCAAGCGCGACTGGTTAGGCATGCTGAAGGTGGGTGGCAACATCTACTACACCATCAAGATCGCGTTCTGCGACGGCCTCACCTTCCAGGACGTGGCCGGCATGATGTGCAGCATGCCCAAAGAGGAATACGCAAAGATGATGATGGCCGGTGGCCGCAACCCTGAAGGAAATCTGTACAAGGCGGATTCTTCAGAGGAGACAGAAGTAGATGGCGCGCATCGTTGGCGGCATCGCGTGCTCACACGTGCCAGCCATCGGCGCGGCGCTCGACAAGGGGAACTGCCGGCAACCGAATACTGGAAGCCATACTTCGAAGGCACCGATCCCGGCGCGCGAGTGGCTCGCAAAACTCAAGCCCGACGTCGCCATCCTCATCTACAACGATCACGCCAACGCGCTGTCGTTGCAGCTGATTCCGACTTTCCTGCTGGGCATGGCGGCGGAGTTTCCGGTGGCTGATGAAGGTTTCGGGCCGCGGCCCGTGCCCACGGTGCACGGGCATCCGAAACTCGCCTGGCATCTCACCGAGGCACTGATCCTCGATGAATTCGACATGACCATCGCCAACGAAATGCCGGTGGATCATGGCCTCACCGTGCCCCTGTCGGTGACCTGCGGCCAGGCCGAGCGAATGGCCGTTCAAGGTGATTCCGCTGTGCGTCAACGTCATCCAGTATCCGCCGCCCACGGGCGTGCGTTGTTACAAGCTGGGACAGGCGATCCGCCGCGCGGTCGAGGAATACCCGGAGGATCTGCGCGTCGTGGTGTACGGCACCGGCGGCATGTCGCACCAGCTGCAGGGTGAACGCGCCGGCTTCGTGAACCAGGAATTCGACCAAGATGTTTCTCGACGGCATGGTCCACGATCCGCGCGAAGCTCTCGAAGATCTCGCACACCCAGTACATGCGCGAGTCGGGCTCCGAGGGCATCGAGATGGTCATGTGGCTGGCCATGCGCGGCGCGCTCGGCGGCAAGGTGCGCGAGGCGTATCGTTTCTATCACGTGCCCACGTCGAACACCGCGTCGGGACTGTTGCTGCTGCATGGAGGACACGATCATGAAAATCTGCATCGCCGGCCAGGGCGCCTTCGGCATCAAACACATCGAAGCCATCCAGAAGATCTCCGGAATCGAGATCGTCACGCTGGCCGGCGGCAGCCCGGATTCCACCGCCGAGGTGGCAAAGAAGTTCGGCATCCCGCATTGGTCGACGAAGCTCGAGGAATGCCTGGCCCAGCCCGGCGTCGAAGCCGCGATCCTCGCGACGCCCACGCAGATGCATGCCAGCCAGGGCATCCAGTGCATGCGCGCCGGCAAACACGTGCAGATCGAAATCCCGGTGGCCGACAACCTCAGGGACACCGAGGAACTCGCGCGCGTGCAGAAGGAAACCGGCCTCATCTGCATGGGTGGCCACACGCGCCGCTTCAATCCCTCGCACCAATGGGTGCGCAAGAAGATCCTGGCCGGCGAGATCAGGATCCAGCAGATGGACGTGCAGACGTACTTCTTCCGCCGCACCAACATGAATGCGCTCGGCAAGCCGCGCAGCTGGACCGATCACCTGCTGTGGCACCACGCCTGCCACACCGTGGATCTGTTCCAGTACCAGACCGGTGAAGCCGCCAGCGTCGCGCGCGCCGTCCAGGGCCCGATGCATCCCGAGCTCAAGATCGCCATGGACATGAGCATCCAGATGAAGGTGCCCTCCGGCGCCATCTGCACGCTGTCGCTGTCCTTCAACAACGACGGCCCGCTGGGCACGTTCTTCCGTTACATCTGCGACAACGGCACCTATATCGCGCGCTACGACGAGCTCATCGACGGCAAGAACAATCCCATCGACGTCTCGAAGGTGGACGTGTCGATGAATGGCATCGAGTTGCAGGACCGCGAGTTCTTCGCGGCCATCAGGGAGCGGCGCGAGCCCAATGGCAGCATCCAGCAGATCCTGCCGGCCATGCGCACACTCGACACGCTGGAGAAGTCGCTGCTCTAATCGGGGTATGACCCATCCAACTCGTACAGCGTGGCCGCTCATCGCGGCCCTGCTTGCAATTCCCGCCGCGACAGCCGAACTGGTTCCCGATCCACGGCACGACTGTGAATATTGCGAAGGCTGGAGTCGTGCCCGAGAGCCCATTCATATCTACGGCAACACCTGGTTCGTTGGTGGCGGCGTGTCTTCGGTGCTCATCACGTCGAAGGACGGTCACGTACTCATCGATGGCGGCCTGACGCAGACTGCGCCACAAATCGCAGCGAACATCGCGAAACTTGGCTTCAGGCTCGAGGACGTGAAACTGATCGTCAACTCACACATGCACTACGACCACGCCGGTGGAATCGCGGCCCTGCAACGCGCCAGCGGCGCCGAGGTCGCCGCGAGTCCGGCGGCGAAGCGCGCACTGGAGAGAGGTGGTCCCACCGAGGACGACCCGCAATTCGCCTTCGGACCAGAGCACAACAACTTTCCGGCCGTTGCCAACGTGCGCGCCATCCTGGATGGCGAAACGCCTGCGCGTCGGTGACATCGCGATCACCGCACACTTCACGCCCGGACATACGCCCGGGGGCACCTCGTGGACCTGGATGTCCTGCGATCGCGATGTCTGCAAGGACATGGTGTACGCCGACAGCCTGAACTCGGTTTCGGCGCCTGGCTTCAAGTTCAGCGCCGATGCACAGCGCGTGAAGATCTTCGAGAGATCCATCGACACGGTCGCGGGGCTGAAGTGCAGCATCCTGCTCACGCCACATCCCGAAGCATTCGACCTCGACGCGAAGGTTGCGAGCCGCGCTGGTAATCCGAAGCTCGATCCCTTCATCGAACGCGATGCCTGCAAGGCGTACGCCGCCGGCGCGAGAGAACGGTTGGCGAAACGACTTGCCGAGGAGCGCGCGACGCCATGAGCATGCCGGTGGTACGCAAACTCGACGTTATCGGTCCGCACGAGCTGGCGGGACTTTGCGACGTGCTCATCGACTGCGTGGAAGGCGGCGCGTCGGTGAATTTCATGTGGCCGATGACGCGGGCCAAGGCGGAGGCGTATTGGCGTGGTATCGCGGAGAGTCTCAGGCGAAACGAACGCGCGCTGGTCATCGCCGCGGATGAACGCGGCGAGATCCTGGGCACCGCGCAGGCCGTGTGGGCGCCGCAGGAAAACCAGCCTCATCGGGCCGACATCTCCAAGATGCTGGTGAGACGCAGCGCGCGCCGGCACGGTGTCGGCGCGCTGGTGCTCGCGGCCGCCGAACGTGCCGCACTCGAGGCGGGTCGGACCCTGCTGGTGCTCGACACGGCAAGTCCCGAGGCGGAGAGACTCTATGAGCGCGGCGGCTGGCAGCGTGTGGGCACGGTGCCCAAATACGCGCTCATGCCGGACGGGCCGTTCTGCAGCACGGTGATCTTCTACAAGGACCTGACACCCACATGAGAAGAAGGGATTTTCTCCAGCACCTGGGTGCGGGCACGGCCCTCGCCTGCCTGCCGCTCGCCATGCGCGAGACGCTCGCGGCGTCGCTGAACCTTGCCGGATCTGGTCATCAGCGAAGTCGAGATCCTGCGCATCTCCGGGCCGCGCGAGGCAACGCGCGGTGTCACCGGTCAGCACCAGGTACAGCCGCTGCATCTATATCCCGATCGCCGGCCGCCGGTATTCAAGGAAGGCGCGCCTCGCCAGGAGACCTACACTGCGCGCCATCATTACCTGCGCATCCGCACCAAGGGCGGCCAGGAAGGCATCTACGGCTACATCGATACCGAGGCGCTGCCCACGATTCTCGGACCGCTGCGCCGGCTGCTCATCGGCCAGGACGCACTTGCCGTCGAGAAACTCTGGGACCAGATGTACCGCTCCAACCGCCACGCGCGCGCGAGCCACTACATGATGGGCATCAGCGCCTGCGACAACGCCCTGTGGGATCTGCGCGCCCGTGTACTGGGTGTACCCGTATTCCGGTTGTTAGGAGGTCCGACGCAGCAGCCGGTGCGCGTGTACGGAAGTTGCCTGGGTTTTTCGATCGAACCGGCGCTCGCGGGCAAACGCGCCGCGCAACTGAAGAAAGACGGCTTCGTCCACCAGAAATGGTTCCTGGGATATGGCCCCGGCGACGGCCGCGCCGGGATGGACATGAATGTCGCGCTGATGCGTGAACTGCGCGCCGCGGTCGGCGACGACGTGGAGCTCGGCTTCGACGCCTACCAGGGCTGGGACCTGCAATACGCGCTCGAGTGGTGCCGCAAGGTCGAACAGTACCGACCCTGGTTTCTCGAAGAGGCCGTGCCGATGGCGGATCTCGAGAGTTTCATCCGGCTGTCGAAGTCGACGGCCGTGCCCATCGCCACCGGCGAACACGTTTACAACCGCTGGGAAGTGGAGCAGTTCTTCAAGGCCGACGCCCTGCAATACATACAGGCGGATCCCGAGTGGTGCGGCGGCGTGAGCGAGACGTTGAAGATCGCGCACCTGGCTTCGGTGCACGGCGTGAAACTGCTGCCCCACTGCCACAACGTGCATGCGGCGCTGGCCATCGTCGCGAGTCAGTCGCCCGCGGTGTGCCCGGTGGGTGAATACCTCATCAACAACGTGCCCGAGAAGTTGTGGTTCCTCAAGGACCCGCTCGTCGCCCGCGGCGGACTGGTCCAGCTAGCGGAGAAACCCGGCTTCGGTATCGAGTTCGATGCCGCAAAGATCGAGAAGCAGGAAGTGTTGACGAGCATCTGACGCGTTACTGGCGCGCACCATAGAGGGCGAAGGTGCCGAGCCAGTGACTGCCGACGTAGTGCTCCCGACTCACGGCTCCCAGTGATGCTTCGCGATGCCGCGCGGCGGTGGCGCGCAGCGAACCCAGCCGTGGATCGGACGGCGGCAATCCCTGCGCAATGCCTTCCAGCATCCAGGCACGGCTGAGATTGAGTCCGTCGAGATGCGCCAGTTTTGGATCGCTGCGATCCGTCACCTCCGCCGCCGGCAGCCACCGTGGTCGACCCGTCGACGCGCGATTTGCGGCAGGAAGGCCGTGAGCCATTTTGCGAATTCCTTCGGCGCGAGCACGCGACGCATGAAATCCGCTTCCGCCAGGCATGGCGACAGAAAGTCCTGCCCGGAAGGTTCGTAGGCGAGCGGACAGGCCTGGTCGCGCCGATAGAACTCGTCGGCCTTGGTCCGGAGAAGCCGCGTCATCTGCCACATTGCCGGTGGCACTGGCCCAGTCCCAGATCAGGCCGAAAGAGAACGCCGTCTGATCGTGTTCGCCCTCGCGGATGGGATAACGCAGCTTGGGCAGCCAGGCGGAGATGCGCGCAGCCACTTCCTGCTCCAGCGGCGCGAGTGCCGCGGCCCATTGCCTTCCCTCAGGATCGTCCCAGGTACGCAACTCCGCCACGAGCTGCAGCAGCCACGCGAGGCCATACGGCCGCTCGAATGTGATTCGACCCTCGGCCTTCAGGTACGCGACTTCGGCGGCGATGTTCTGCTGGCGTCAGGCTGCGCGCCAGCGCGGCGCGCGCCGTCCTTGGCAAAGGGCCGATCCGGATACAGGCGCACGGCGCGCACCAGCAGCCAGTGTCCATGCACCGAGGAATGCCAGTCGTAACAGCCGTAGAACGCGGGCGTCAGTTGCCGCGGAGGCTTGGCGTCGGCGTCACTGCCCATCACGTGCGCAATCTTGTTGGGATACTCGCGATGCACGCATTCGAGTGCGAGCCTCGCCGAAACCTTCCACGATCTTGTCGGGCAGGGATTTGCGCTTGCGCGGCAATGCAGCTCAGCGCGGCCACTGCCAGAAACATTGTTTGTCGCATGGGATCGCATCGGCCAAAAATAGCGCAGAACGGCAGCTCCGAGAAGCCCGCCGATGTCAGCGAACTTCCCGGGAAACCTGGATTCGGAAAGAGATATCGTCGCGTCCAACCGAATCACCTTCGAGAGAACCCAATGTTGTCCATGCGATCGTCCGCCCTCTCGCTCTCGCCGCCCTGCTGTCATTCACCGCCGCACAGGCTGCCGACATCACCGCCAGCCGCCACGAGCGCTGCCTCGAAGGCGGCGCGTGCCGGTGAAACGGAATTCCGTGCGCTCTACAAGGAGCTGGTGGAGATCAACACCACGCTTTCGGTGGGCTCGTGCACCGATGCTTCCAATGCCATGAAGGCGCGACTCCTCGCAGCAGGTTTCACCGACGCGCAGGCGCAGGTCGTCGTTCCCAAGGACTGGCCGAAGCAAGGCAACCTCGTCGCCTTGCTGCCTGGCAGCGATCCGAAGCTCAAGCCCATGCTGCTGCTGGCGCACATCGACGTGGTCGAAGCCAATCGCGACGACTGGGTGCGCGATCCGTTCAAGCTGGTCGAGGAAGACGGCTTCTTCTACGCGCGCGGTGCTTCCGACGACAAGGCCATGGCGGCGGTGTTCGCTGACACGATGGTGCGCTTCAAGCGCGAAGGTTATAGGCCAAAGCGCGGCATCAAGCTCGCTCTCACCTGCGGCGAGGAAACGCCCAATGTGTTCAACGGCGTGAGCTACCTGATCGAAAACCACCGCGATCTCATCGACGCCGAATTCGCGCTCAACGAAGGTGGCGGTGGCCGCTACGACCAGCAGAGCGGCGTCTACAGTTACGTCGCCGTGCTCGCGTCCGAAAAGGTCTACCAGGACTTCACGCTCTCGACCAACGACCAGGGCGGGCACTCCTCGCGCCCGACGCCCGAGAATGCCATCTACCGGCTCACCCGTGCGCTGAACAAGATCGAGGCGTACCAGTTCAAGGTGGAGTTCAACGACGTTTCGCGCAGCTACTTCGAGAAGTTCGGCGCCATCGAGGGCGGCGAGAAAGGCGCGGACATGATCGCCGCGGCGCATGGCGATGCCGCGGCTACGAACGCCTGAAGAAGGATCCGTCCTCGAACTGCCATCCTGCGCACCAATTGCGTGGCGACGCAGATCGCCGGCGGCCACGCGCCGAATGCGCTGCCGCAGCGCGCGACCGCCAACGTCAATTGCCGCATTTTCCCGGGCCACGCCCAGGAAGAGATCCGGCAGGAGCTGATTCGCACCATCAACGACCCGAAGGTCAGCGTCGAATTCCAGTCACCACCCGAGAAGGTCGGCGCAGCCGCCAATCGATGTCGCGCGAAGTGATCGGACCCATCGAAAAACTCACCGCGGACATGTTTCCCGGGAGTCGCGGTGGTCCCGACCATTTCAGTCCGGCGCAACCGACGGACGCTTCCTCACACCCGTCGGGCATTCCAACCTACGGCGTCTCCGGCATGCTGAGCGACGGTGCGACCAGCAATGCGCACGGCCTGAACGAGCGCATCCGCGTGCAGACGCTGATGGAGGGACGCGAGTTTCTCTATCGCCTCACGAAGATGTACGCGGGCGGAAAATAGTCCGAACCGGGCGCGCGGCGGATGGCCGCCCGCGCCCGTTCCTCAGTATCCCTTCTTGAAGTCCACCACCGAGAGCAGCTTGTCGCCAGCGACGAAGCGACGCAGCTGCTCACGCAGAATCGTGATGCGCGCGCTCTGACCGAGATCCGACTGCGCCGACATGTGCGGCGTGATGATGATGTTCTTCGCCTTCCAGAGCGCGTGGTCTTTCGGCAGTGGCTCGGGATCGGTGACATCCAGCCCGGCTCCAGCGATGGTTCCGGTGTTGAGCGCGGTCACCAGGTCGTTGGTGACCACGCTGCCTCCGCGGCCGACATTGATGAAGAACGCAGTCTTCTTCATGCGCGCGAACATCTTCGCGTCGAAGAGATTGGTGGTGGCGGGCACCAGCGGCAGGGCAGCCACGATCACGTCGGCCTGGCCAATCAACGTCGGCAGTTCATCCGAGAGACCAACGTAGCTCACGTATTTCGGCGCTTCGCGTGAACTGTTGCGCGTCGCGATCACGTTCATGCCAAGCGCGTGCGCGCGCTCCGCAACTTCGAGCCCAATGCCACCGAGGCCGGCGATGAGAACCGTCTTGCCGGTCAGTGCCTGGGGCTGCGATCCGGAGAAATTGCGACTCCAGCCTTCACCGGTAGCCTGGCGGCCGATCGATACCTGCAGCGAACGCGACAGCGCGAACATGCAGCGCGATGGAGTGCTCGGCCATCACGGGGCCGGCCACGGCGCGCATGTTGGTGACGGTGATGCCGGGTTTCTCGAGTGCGGCCTTGCCGAGACAGGATTCAACGCCCGCCGAATAGACGGCAATCCAGCGCAGTTGTTTGGCGGCGGCGAGTACGCGATCGTCGCAGGCCACATCGTCGCCGGCGATGATGGCATCGGCGTCGTACCGCCTGCGCCGCCATTTCTTCGGCATTCTTGACGATGACGAACTCGACTCCCGGCAATTCGAGCGCCGGCGCACCCCCCAGCGGTCCCGAAGCGATCATCACGATGCGGCGTGGTGTCTTCCAGCCCTTTCTGATCACGCAGCGCGACGGGTGATTCGACCAGGCCGAGTTCCTGGATGAGCTCGGCGGCTTTCGGATCCGGCGCCGCGGGCCGGCAGCGGCTGCCGGCGACGCTTTCTCCTTGCCATGCGCAGCGACGACGCAGCATCTCCTGCCGCGGCCAGCGACAGCTGCGCAGTTTCGAGTCCGTGCATCGCCCTTCCCCTCAGTCAGGCCTGGGACGGCTCGCACTGATGTTACTGAAGGAGACCGGCCTTTACTTCTTCTTGTGACAGCAGCTGCACGCGCACGGGCTTGGCGTACCAGATCTCGTTGCAGTACTCGCGGATGGTGCGGTCGGAGGAAAACTTGCCGGAGCGCGCGGCGTTCAGGATGGACATGCGCGTCCAACTCTCCTTGTCGCGGTAGCACTGGTCGACCAGCGCCTGGCAGTCCGCATAGGACTGGTAGTCGGCCATCACGAAGTACGGATCGTGATGTACGAGATTGTCGATGAGCGGCAGGAACTGCGTGGAGTTGCCGCGCGAGAAGAAGCCGTCGCGGATGAGCTGGATGACGGCCTGCAGCTCCTCGTTGGCTTCGAGGTATTCCATGGGCCGATAGCCCATGGCGCGCTGGCCGCGACTTCGTGCGCCTCGAGACCGAAGAGGAAGAAATTCTCGACGCCCACCTCTTCGCAGATCTCGATGTTGGCGCCGTCCACCGTGCCGATGGTGAGCGCGCCATTCATCTGGAACTTCATGTTGCCGGTGCCGGAGGCTTCCTTGCCCGCGGTGGAGATCTGCTCGGAGAGATCCGCCGCCGGGTAGATGCGCTGGCCGTTGGTGACGTTGAAGTTCGGCAGGTAGCACCACCTTGATCAGCTCCCGCACGCCCGGATCGCGATTGATGATCTCGGCCGCCGCGGTGATCAGGCGGATGATGAGCTTGGCGAGGTAATAACCCGGGGCAGCCTTGCCGCCGAATACGAACACCCGCGGCTCCATGGTGAACTTGGGATCGGTCTTGAGCCGGTGATACAGGCCAATGACATGCAGGATGTTCAGGTGCTGGCGCTTGTATTCGTGGATGCGCTTGACCTGCACGTCGAAAATCGCCGCCGGGTTCACCACCACACCGGTGCGTTCCTCGATCAGTCCCGCCAGCGTGGCCTTGTTGGCGTGTTTGATCTGGCGCCATTCGGCGCGAAAATCCGCATCTTCGACCAGCGGTTCGAGCTTGCGCAGCAGTGACAGGTCGCGGATCCATTCATCGCCGATGCGCTGCGTGATGCAATGCGCGAGGCGCGGATTGGCCAGCACCATCCAGCGCCGCGGCGTCACGCCATTGGTCTTGTTGGAGAACTTCTCCGGCCACAGCTCGCGCGAAATCGCTTGAGCACGTCGCTCTGGAGCAGATCGGAGTGCAGCTGCGCCACGCCATTGATGGCGTGGCTGCCGACGCTGGCGAGGTGCGCCATGCGCACGTAGCGCTCGCCCGACTTCATCGATGAGCGACAGGCGCTTGATGCGCTCTTCGTCGCCGAAGAAGGCCATGCGCACTTCGTCGAGGAAGCGCGCGTTGATCTCGTAGATGATTTCCAGCAGCCGCGGCAGCAACTTGCCGAACATGCCCACGGGCCAGCGCTCGAGCGCCTCGGGCAACAGCGTGTGGTTGGTGTAGCCAAAGGTCTGGCGCGTGATGCTCCAGGCGCGCTCCCAGTCCACCGCCATTTCGTCGATCAGCAAGCGCATGAGCTCGGCCACGGCCACCGAGGGATGCGTGTCGTTCATCTGGACCGCAAATTTTTCGTGGAAGCGTTCCGGCGGAATCTTCTGGACCTTGCAGATACGCAGCATGTCCTGCAGTGAACAGCTCACGAAGAAGTACTGCTGCTCGAGGCGCAGCTCCTTGCCGCGCACCTGCTCGTCGTTCGGGTAGAGAACCTTCGTGAGGTTCTCGCTGGCCACCTTCTGGTTGACCGCGCCGTAGTAATCACCCCGATTGAAGGTGCCGAAGTCGAATGACTCCGGCGCCTCGGCCTTCCACAGCCGCAGCGTGTTCGCGGTGTTCACGTGGTAGCCGAGAATCGGCGTGTCATAGGGAATGCCATTGACGATGCGCCCCGGCACCCAGCGCGTGCGCTTGCGATGGAATTCGTCGTACCAGACTTCGGTGTGGCCGCCGAACTTCACCTCGCAACACCACTCGGGCCGCGCGATCTCCCAGGGATTTCCGTAACGCAGCCACTTATCGGTTTTTTCCACCTGCCAGCCGTCGACGATTTCCTGCTGGAAGATGCCGAACTCGTAGCGAATGCCGTAGCCCAGCGCCGGCACCTCGAGCGTGGCCAGCGAATCGATGAAGCAGGCGGCGAGGCGTCCGAGGCCACCGTTACCGAGTCCGGGTTCATCCTCGTGGGCCAGCAACTCTTCGAGATCGAGGCCCAGCTCCGCCACCGCGGTGCGAGCGGTCTCGTAGATGTCCAGGTTGATGAGGTTGTTGCCGAGATGCGGCCCCATGAGGAACTCGGCCGACAGGTACGACACCGTGCGCGAGCCCTGCTTGGTGTACGCCGAGGCCGTCGAGATCCAGCGCTGCATGATGCGATCGCGCACCGCGTAGGCCAGCGCCATGTAGTAGTCGATCTTGGTGGCGAGCGCCGGGAACTTGCCCTGGATATAGAAGAGGTTGTCGAGGAAGGCGTGCTTGAAGGCATCCTTGCTCAACGCGACGCGGTCTTCTTCATGCGAAGCGCGAGCGACACTCGGCAAACTGGTAACGGGAGTGCTCACGAGGCGCCCTCTTGATTCTTGATATCCCTGACTCGCTGCAAGATTCATGCAGGATTCCGCCGCACTTTTTACGCCAATTCCATTGCACTTTGCACCGCGACGAAGCGCAGGCCGGAAAACCGGCTCCGGTCGGTGCATCTGAAGAAATGGGGACATCCCCATTTTCCCGGCGAAAGCGTTCTGCGCCGAGGTACTCCCCGGTTCAGGAAATCGGAATGTCCCCTCCTGCTACGCCTTCGCCAGGGTGATCGCGCCGTACGGCTCGCGCTCGCTGCGCGTCAGCATGGCATTGGCCTCGGCGATCGTTCTTGAACTTCTCGGCTTTCGGATCCCACTCCAGCGGACGGCCGAGCTTCATCGCGATCCAGCTCACGATGCAGGCGCTGTTGCTGCGATGGGCCACGTCGGCTGCGGCCAGCGGCCGCTTGCGCGAGATCACGCACTCGAGCCAGTTCTTGTGATGCGAGGTGCTGACCGGCAGCGGCCGCGTCACGCCATTCGGATCGAGGATCTTCGGATCGCTGGCATCCAGCGGCGGCAGGTTCGCGCCCTTGGCCTGCGGATCGCTGGACGTTGCACCCGTGCCTTCACGCGTCACCCAGATCCAGCCTTCATCGCCGAAGAACTTGAGTCCGGTGTTGTGCTTGTCGGAGACATTGACCACCACGTTCTTCGGGTACTGCAGCGTCACGTCATAGGACGCCGTGCACGTTCCAGATGCGATCCTCGGGCGGGAACTCACCCTTGCCTTCGATGTGGCTCGGGCCGGTGTTCTCGAACTCCAGCGCCCAGTGCATGGTGTCGTAGTGATGCGAGCCCCAGCCGGTGATCATGCCGAGGCAATGCGCCTCGTGGCGCAGCCAGCCCGGCCGGCTGTAGTCCGTCTGCGGGTGCACGCGCATCTCGGTGTAGTACGCGAACGGCGTCGGGCCTAACCACTGGCTGAAGTCGAGGTTTTCCGGCACGCCCTGCGGCGGCGTGTCGGGCGCCGTGGGATCGATGGGCAAGCCGATTTCCACGCGCTGCACATTGCCGATGCGGCCCGAGCGGATGAGCTCGGCGGCGCGGCGGAATTGTTCCCAGGAACGCTGCTGGCTGCCCACCTGCAGGATGCGGCCTTTGCGCCTGACGGCATCGCGCAGGATGACGCCTTCGGCATGCGTCATCGTGAACGGCTTCTGGAGATAGACGTCCTTGCCGGCGTTCACTGCTGCCAGCGCCACCTCGGCATGCCAGTGATCCGGCGTGCTGATGACCACGGCGTCGATATCCTTGCGCGCGAGCAGCTCACGATAATTGTCGAAGGTGCGGATCTGCGGCGCTGTCATGCCGCGATCGGTGTACGACTTCTCGACGATCTTCACGCCATCGGCAACGCGCTTGCTGTCGAGATCGCAGACCGCCACGTAATCCGCAAGATCCGACTTGATGACACCGGGCATGTCGTGACTCTGCGCAATGCGCCCCAGGCCTATCTGGCCCACGCGGATGCGGTTGTTCGCACCCCAGGCGCGTGCGGGAATGATCAATGGCGCTGCGACCGCCCCCGCGGCCGCGAGAAGGTGTCGGCGAGAAATCATGGCAACGCGCTCGTTTGGAAGGTGGCGCGAGTATAAAGGATGGCGCCGCGCGGCAGCGTTCCGTCACTCGTAGCGCAGTGCCTCGATGGGATCGAGGCGCGACGCCTTGCGTGCCGGATACAGCCCGAACACGATGCCGACTCCGACGCTCACGGCGAGCGCGATGAGCACGATCTGGGTCTTGGTCTCCATGGTCCAGCCGAACAGCGGGGCTATGAACCGCCCCGCTCCCACGCCGAAGATCACGCCGAGTGCGCCACCAATGGCGGCCAGCACCAGCGCTTCGACCAGGAACTGCGCCATGATGTCCGCCGGCTGCGCACCCACCGCCATGCGGATGCCGATCTCGCGCGTGCGCTCGGTGACCGACACCAGCATGATGTTCATGACGCCGATTCCGCCGACCACCAGCGACACCAGCGCGATCGCCATGAGCAGCAGCGTCAGGGTCTCCTGCGTCGAGGTCAGCATGCTGGTCATCTCCGCCATGCTGCTGGTGGTGAAATCGTCCTCCTCGTCGTTCCCCAGCCGGTGCCGTTCGCGCAGCAACTCCGAGATCTCCTGCCGCACGCGCGGAATGGCCTCGGGCGACACGGCGCTCACCGCGATCCGACCCGGCACGAATTTGCCCAGGCCGCGTTGCATGCGGGTCTGAAATGCCGACAGCGGAATGAAGAGTCCGTCGTCCTGGTCCACGCCCATGGCGTTCTGACCCTTGCGCTCCAGCACGCCAACAATCGTGAAAGGTGCGTCGCGGATGCGGACGAACTGGCCGATTGGGTCAACTCCAGGCCCAAAGAGATTTTCGGCCGCGGTCTGCCCGATCACGGCATTCTTCGCGGCGCTGGCCTGGTCGGAGGCCGTGAACAAGGCGCCGTCGGCCACCGGCCAGTTGCGGATGGTGAAGTAGTCGGGCGTCGTGCCGGTGATCTGCGTGTTCCAGGTGCTGGTCTCGGAAATCACCGGCTGGCTTGCATTGATCTGCGGGGCCACGGCGGCTACCGATGGCAGCTCGGTCTGGATGGCGCGCAGGTCTTCCCAGGTGATGGTCGGCTGCGAGCCGAAGCCGCCCCGCCCACCCGGGCCCGGAGCTCGTACCGGAGAACAACATGACGATGTTGGTGCCGGCGCTTTCGATCTGCGCGCGCACGCGTGACTTGGCGCCCTCGCCGATCGACTGGATGAATATCACCGCGCCGACGCCGATGATGATCCCCAGGGTCGTCAGGAAGGAACGCAGCTTGTTCCGCCGCAGCGCGCGTGCGGCGAGTCGCAGGGTTTCGCCGGCGCTGATCATGCGTGTGCCTGCGCGAGCGGCGCGGCCGCGGGTTGCTGCTGCACGTCGCTGACGATGGCGCCGTCCTTGAGCGCGAGCTTGCGCGCCGCGTACGCGGCGATGTCCGCCTCGTGGGTCACGAAGATGATGGTCATTCCCGAGCGTTGCAGCTCGGTCAGCAGCTTCATGATCTCGGTGCTGGTGGCCGAGTCGAGATTGCCCGGTGGGCTCGTCGGCGAGAATCAATGGCGGCCGTGTCACCAGCGCGCGCGCAATGGCGACGCGCTGTTGCTGGCCGCCGGAGAGCTGCGAGGGATGATGCCCGGCGCGATTCGCGAGACCCACGCGCTCCAGCGCTTCGCGCGAACGGCGATGCCGCTCGGCCGGCGGCACCCTGGCGTAGATCAACGGCAGCTCGACGTTCTCGGCCGCCGAGGTTCGCGCCAGCAGGTTGAAATTCTGGAACACGAAGCCGATCTGCTCGTTGCGAACGCGCGCCAGTTCGACGCGCGACAGCTTCGCCACGTCACGGCCAGCCGAGCAGGTAATTGCCGCGCGTGGGCGAATCGAGGCAGCCCAGGAGATTCATCAGCGTGGACTTGCCGGAGCCCGATGAACCGGTGATGGCCACGAGCTCGCCAGGCTCGATGGTGAGATTCACGTCGTGCAGGGCTGCGAATTCGGTGTCGCCAGACTGATAGATCTTGGCGAGATCGTTCAGTTGTATGAGCGCGGTCATCAGAGGATGCGGAAGCCACCGCCGCGCTGACCCTGGCCGCGTTGCTGAGCCTGGCTGCCACTCGACACGATGACGCTTTCGCCTTCCTTGAGATCGCCACCGGTGATCTCCGTCACACGGCCATCGGTGATTCCCGTGGTCACTTCGCGCAATGCAGGCTGCCCGTCGATCGAGCACATAGAGAGTGCGCTTTACCGGTGCGGCCTCGCCGTCATCGTCACGCTGGCGTTCGCGCCACTGCCCACCGCCCTGGCCATCCTGGCCACCGGTTGCGCGCTCGCGTGCGCCGCCACCACCGGCGTTCTGCGGCTGACCTGGAGCCGCGCGCTGCGCGCCCAGTGCAACGCCTTCGGGCCGGAAACGTAACGCCGCATTCGGCACCGCCAGCACATCGCCGCGCCGATCGGTCACCACGCTCACGGTTGCCGTCATCCCGGGCTTGAGCTTGAGCTCATCGTTGGCGACGTCGATGACGGCGTCGTAGGTGACCACGTTCTGCACGACCTGCGGCGCATTGCGGATGTCGCGGATCGAGCCGCGAAACGGTTCGCCGGGATAGGCATCGACGGTGAAAGACACGCGCATGCCCGGCTTGAGCCTGCCGATGTCGGACTCGGCCACGTTGGTATGCACTTCCATCTTTCGCAGGTCCTGCGCGATGGTGAAGATCACCGGCGCCTGCAGCGACGCGGCCACGGTCTGACCCACGTTGACGGCGCGCGAGATCACCACGCCATCGGTGGGCGACCGGATGTCGGTGTAGCGCAGGTTGGTGCGCGCCTGGTCGAGTTGCGCCAGCGCCTGGGCGAGCTGGCCCCTGGCCTGGTCCACCGAGGCGCTGGCCGAACGCGCGGTGGCTTCTGCATTGTCGCGCTCGGTCTCGGAGATGAGCCGCTGCTGGAAGACTTCGGAAGCGCGCTTGGCCTGGCGCTCGGCGTCCTCGGCCGTCACCACCAGGCGCGTGACGTTGGCGCGCGACGCCATGACATTGGCCTCGGCCTGCGCCACCGCGGTCTGGAACAGTGAAGGATCGATCTTGGCGATGAGCTCGCCTTTCTTCACCTTGGAATTGAAGTCGGCGAACAGCTCCTGGATGCGACCCGAAACCTGGCTGCCGACATCGACGGTGACCACGGCCTGCAGGCTGCCGGAAGTGCTGACGCGCGAGACGACGTTGGTTTTTTCTGCCGGCGCGGCCTGGTATTCGGGCGCGGCATCACCGCCGGCGCTACACCGATACAGGGCAAACAAGATGACGATAACGATGACGGCGAGCCATATCAGGCGTGCGCGGGAGATTTGTTTGAGCAAAGTCGTATCCGATCGAACTGGGCGCGTCACCAGTGTAGATCAGACCGAGGGTCGGGCGTTCCCCCGGAAAAATAGATATCGGAACGGTCAACCGCCGTGAATCGACGCCGTTCTCTCGTGGTTCGCCCCATTACTTTTCTGCAATGTGGTCTGCGCGTGGGCGAGCTTCAGCATGGGTTCAATGTCGGCGGCGGCGAGTGGCCGGCTGTGCAGGTATCCCTGCGACTGATCGCAGCCCATGTGAGTCAGCATCTCGAGCTGCTCGCTGGTTTCCACGCCCTCGGCCAGCGTCGTCATGTTGAATGCCTTGCCGAGCGCAATGATGGTTTCGGCAACGGTGCGGCCTGCACCGCTGGTGGTGAGCTGACTCACGAAGCTGCGGTCGATCTTGAGCATGTCCACCGGCAGTTCTGCCAGGCGGCTCAGCGAGGAATACCCCGTACCGAAATCGTCGATGGCGACGCGCACTCCCGAACGCCGCAGGACGCGCAGCTGCGCCACCGCGGAGCTCACGTCATCGATCAATACCCCTTCGGTGATTTCGATGTCGATGCCGGCAGTCTCACTGCGCCATTCGCCGACCAGGTCGAGCAGGTGATCGGCGAAGGCGCGGCGGCGAAGCTGCACGGGTGAGATGTTCACGGCCACGCGGCCGGGTGCGAGTCCCGCTCCCTGCCAACGCCGCAGATCCGCTGACGCCTGGCGCAGGATCCAGTCGCCGAGCGGCACGATGAGTCCGCTCGATTCCATGAGTGAAAGGAACACGCCGGGCATCACCAGCCCCGCCTCCGGATCGCGCCAGCGCAGCAGCGCTTCCAGGCCGCGCATCTCGCGGCTGCGGACGTCGTACTTGGGCTGGTAATGCAGCACGAAGTCCTGCCGCTCGATGGCCGCCCGCAGCCGATGCTCCATGGTCATGCGCGAGACCACGGCGGCCGACAACTCGAGGCGATGGTGCTGATACTTCTCGCCCGTGCTCTTGGCGCTGCGCAGCGCGGCCTCGGCGTTCTGCACCAGCGCATTGGCATCGTGGCCATTGTCGGGGAAGCGGGCAAAGCCGCACTTCACGTCCACCGGGATTCCACGCGCGTCGACCGCGAACGGCGCGCGGAACACATCCATGATCTGGGCCTGCATCCAGTGCACGGCCTCGTCCTCGTCTCCCGCGGCTTCCATGATCACGCCGAAGGTGCCGGCGCCGAAATGCGCCAGCAGTTCGGTGGAATCGAAATGCTGTTTCATGCGGTCGGCCACCTGCTGCAGCAGCAAGTCACCGGCGTGCCGGCCGAATGAATCGTTGATGGTCGACAGATGTTCGATGTCGAGCACCGCCACGGCCGGAGTGCCGCGCCGACCGATCCGCGGCTCGAGCGCGCGCACCACGCGCTCACAGAACAGGCCGCGCTTGGCGAGCCCGGTGAGCGGATCGAAGTACGACAGGAAGCGGATCTCGTCTTCCTTGTGCAGGTATTGCAGGCCGAAGGAAAGATTGGCCACCAGCTCGCGCAACATGCGCATTTCTTCATCTCCCACCGCGCCCACGTCGTAGGCGGTGAGCATCAGCGCGCCGACGGGAGTGCGGTCCACCAGCAGCGGCAGCGCCACGACACTGCGAAAACCGCCGTCGAGCAGCGCGGCGCGCGCCGCCAGCGGCATCTCCAGTGACTGCAGATCGTTGCAAACCATCGACAGGCCGGTGCGCAGCACACGGCCGACGACGCTCGTATCTTCGGGCTCCGAATCGGCGATGGCGAAGGTGAGCTGCTGCGCGTGTTGCTGGTCGACGCTGCCCGACCAGGCCGTGGGTCGCGCGGTTCGCGTGCCCGGTTCGATCAGCGCAACCATGGCGCTGGCATATCCACCCACCGAGGTGGCGAGCCGGCAGGCCTCGACCAGGATTTCGCGGCGCTGTCGAATACGCACCATCGCCCCGTTCACCCCGGAAAGCATCTTGAGCACGCGCGTCAGGCGGCTGATGCGCTTTTCCTGGCGGCGCCGGTCGGTGAAGTCGCGCTCGCTGCCCCGGAATCCCACCACCTGCCCTTGCTCGCCGAGCAGCGCCAGCATGTTCCGCTCGAGCCAGCGGTAGCTGCCATTGCGATGGCGCCAGCGCGCCTGCAGGTTGGTCGCGGTGCGTTGGCCGGGACCGAGGGTGTGCATGGCGAAATCGAGCGCCGCCAGGTCTTCGGGATGAATGTACTGCGAGGCGTTCTTGCCGAGCATTTCTTCGGGCGCATACCCGAGGATGGTGCGCACCGAGTCGCTGCAGAAAGTGAAACGACCGTCGCGATCGTGTTCCCAGATCCAGTCCTGCGAGGTCTCCACGATGTCGCGCAACTGCTGCTCGAGGCGCAGGCGTGAGCGCCGGATGCCGGTTACCTCGAGCGCCCGGCGTACCGCTGGTGCCAGCCGCGCGAGGTTGGTCTTGAGCACGTAGTCACATGCGCCGCGCTGCAGGGCCTCGATGGCCCGCTCCTCGCCCAGTGTCCCGGACAGGAAGATGAACGGCGTCTCGGGAGCGAGCTCCCGGGCCAGTTCGAGTGCCGTCAGGCCGTCGAAGCCGGGCAGCGTGAAGTCGGAGAGGATGAGATCGGGCTTGAATTCGGTCAGCGTGCGCCGCAACACGGCCTCGGAATCCACGCGCCGCCAGGTGCACGAGAATCCTGCCGCCTCCAGTTGCCGCACGGCGATTTCCGCCTCGGTCGGCACGTCTTCGACGAGAACCAGACTTACAGGCTGCATTCTTGCTCTTCTCCGCGACTAGCTGGCTGGCCCACCCTTAAGGCCGCCGGTCCCAGTCGCCCCCGCATCCTCCGTTTGGCACATTCCCCCAATGCCCACGCGAGGTTGCGTTGTTATTCACCGCCGTCGTTGATCCGGCATCCCTGCCATTCAAACTTGCAACAGCGTATCGAGTAGATAGTTTCGAGGCTTGAAAATCTCCGTCAATTTGGTGTCAGGAATTCGCCTACATAAATCGATCAGGTTCTTTCCTAGGGATTTGGCCCGGCCGCCATGAGGCGGAAACTACGGCACACGCTTATGTATTCAATCATCCTGCTTTCCCGACTGTGAATACGAATCCAGCCATCGAACCGGCTCACAAGTTAACGCTGCTCATCGTCGACGACGAGCCGGCATCGATGCGCGCACTGTGCGACACGCTCGAATACGAGGGATATCGGACCTACGGCTACACCTCCGCCGCCGACGCACTGGCAGCGATGCGCGAACGCAGCTTCGATCTGCTGCTGGCCGACCTGCAGATGCCGGGCACCAATGGCATCGATCTCATGAAATCCGCCCAGCTGGTGGATCCGACACTGGTCGCGGTCATCATGACCGGACACGGCGCGCTCGAAACCGCGGTCGCCGCGATGAAGGCCGGCGCGCTCGACTACATCCAGAAGCCCATCAAGCTCGCCACTGCCCTGCCCGTCCTGGAACGCGCGCTGGCGGTTCGGCAGCTGCGCATCGAGAAGAAGCAGCTCGAGGAGAACGTGCGCGAGCGCACCGAGGAACTCAAGATCGCCAACCGCGAGCTGGAGGCGTTTTCATTTTCGGTGTCGCACGACCTGCGCGCGCCGCTGCGCGCCGTGTCGGCGTTCACCCAGGCACTGCTGTCCGAACACGTAACCACGCTCAACGAGGAAGGCCGCCGCCTGCTGCAAAACGTCAATGCCGGCGCCGCACACATGGATCGGCTGATCACCGACCTGCTGCGTCTCTCACAACTCAATCGGCAGGAACTGCACCGCCAGCCCGTGCGCTTCACCGAGCTGGTGGGACGCATCATCGAGAGCATGGCCGGGGAACGCGCCGGCCGCGACATCGAATTCGTGGTCGCGGACATTCCCACCTGGCAGGTGGATCCGGGCCTCATGCAGCAGGTGTTCGTCAACCTGCTCTCGAATGCGGTCAAGTTCACGCGCGACCGCGCGAAGGCGCGTATCGAGATCGGCTATCGCATGAATGGCACGACGCTGGTTTGTTTCGTCAAGGACAACGGCGTCGGATTCAACATGAAGTACATGAACAAGCTGTTTGGCGTGTTCCAGCGCCTGCATTCGGCGGACCAGTTCGAAGGCACGGGCGTCGGACTCTCGATCGTGCGGCGGATCATCGAGCGTCACGGGGGCACGGTGTGGGTCGACGGCGCGCAGGACCAGGGCGCGACGTTCTATTTCAGCCTGCCCGACGCCTGAGGCTCACGGGCTCGCTGCGATTCTCTGCCGCAGCAGCGTATCCAGCGCCGACATTGCCGCGAAGCCACGATCGCCTCCGCCATTCAGCACGATCAGCAGGCCGGCATTCTTCTGCGGCGAGAACCAGGTGATTCGCAAACCAGCGCAGGTTTGAACCGTTGTGGATCGAAACCGGCTGCACCCAGCGGCGACAAATTGCCGGACACACTGACCACCCCAGCGCATAGTCGGAGGCCACTGGCGTGTGCAACGTGTCGAATGAGTCGGTCGAAAGCAGTCCCGGCACACCGCGCGCGCCGTCGAGATGTGCCTGCAGGTAGTGCGTGAAGTCATCCAGCGTGGTGTGCACCGTGCCGGCGGGCCCCAGGGCGATCCAGTTGTCAGCGCCTGCTCCGACAGGCACGGGATCGAATCCGCTGCCGCGGCTCCAGTGCCCGAGCGGCTGATCGATCTGGCCGGGCGTTCCCGGCGCACCGAATCCGCTGTGCGTCATGCCCAGCGGCGCGAACACTCGCGTCGTGAGCAGCGTCTCCCATGCGGTGTTGGCGCGGGTCTCCAGCATGGCCCCCGCCACCACGTAACCCATGTTCGAATACGACCACGTGCCGTTGGAGAATTCCGGCGCCCGGGACAGCAGGTGTTTCGCCCACCCGTGCCGTTTCTGCATCGTAGTGCCGGAGGCGCTGTCCGCTGCGCCAGACCAATCGTCGTCGCGCTTCATGCCCGAGGTGTGTGACAGGAACTGCCGCAGCGTGGCATTGCGAAAATCGGCGTGAATGTCATTGGCCAGGTCCGGCCACACATCCAGCGGCGTCGTGTCCCAGTTGATGAGGCCGTCCTCGACCATCGACGCCGCGAGTGTCGAGGTCATGGATTTGGTGATCGATCCCATGTGCCAGCGATCTTCGACCGTGGCCGCCGGCCCGCCATCCGCGGAACGCAACCCCACCACGGCACGCTCCTCCACCTGGCCGCCGCGGATGATGATGACGCCCATGGCGGGCACATCCTGCGCAGCGCGCGCCCATTCGATCAGGTCGGCGAGGCGGCCATCGCCCAGCGTGCCCGCGGACGGACTTGGTGGTGCCGGCAACGGCGGCGGACCGGACGCGTCGCCGCCACCGCCACACGCCGTGAGCACGCACGCGAGCAATGCCGGAAGAAAACCGATCCGTCGCGAGCCGTCTGCCATGGCGTTTCCCCCGCGGCGGAGCATACGGCTCGCCGACCGGTGTGGTCTATCTACTCCGGTTGACGGTGTGTTTCGCCGGCCGTTCGGCCTGAATTCAGCGAGGCCGTGCACAGCGGCGATCGACTGCCGGATACGCGCCTGCCGCGCCGCCCCGTTATGACGGATCGGGTCCAATTTGTTGAATCCCGCAACGCACAGTAGAGTGCCTTGCCGGACAGATTTCCGGGATATGGGAGGTTCGATGATTCTGCGCGCCACGTTCGCCTCGTTGATGTTCTTCTGTGCTTCCAGCGCCCTCGCGCAAGAGCCGCAGTGGCTCAAGGATGCGCGCACCCGCGAAGGCAAGCTCGGCCAGGCACGCGAATTCAAGAGTAAGGACAACTGGCTCAAGGGCCGAGTTCCCGGCAAGGTAGTCGGGAAGGTGGAAAAGGTCGAGGGTTCGTACAGCATCGAGATCGACTTTGCGGCCGAGTCGCCGGTCTACTGCGAGTTCGTTCCGGACGGTTTCTACCTCGCCGACACGATGCGCCGCATGCTCGACGTCACCATGAAACAATTCAGCAATGCCCCGAGCAAGGTTGAAGCAAAGGAACTCGAATACTCAGACGCCGGCGCCATCGGCAATGTGCCCTACCTCAAGACACGCTGGATGTTTCGCGTCAACGACGGCAAGGAAACCAGTGTCGGAATGCTGAAGCAGTTCGTCATGGAGAAGCGCGGCCACGGCCTCTACTGCGCCCACCTCGACATTGGCTACGTGAAGACATTCGATACCCTGATGCAGGCGTTCGCCGAAACCCTGGAGACGGAAACCGGCACCCCCGATCCCTATTACATGGAGATCGCGGTGGCGAAGCTCGGCGCCCAGGTCGCGGGCATCACCGTGATGGCCCTCACCCGCGATGCGGAAGGTGACACGAAAACCGTACAGGGCACCTCGATGATGGTTCCAGCCGCCGGCGGTGAGCTTCACACGCAGGATTCCGTACAGATTGAATGGGTCAAGCCGGACGCGGCGATGATCAATGCTTCGCACTTCGTCACCGAGAGCGGTGAGGTCAGCACCAACATCGGTCTCAAATGGAACGAAGACCACTGGGCGATCCAGGGCGAACTGCAGGGAAAAGAAGTCGCCATGAAAATCCCCGGCGAGGCGGATCCCGGCACGTGGCTTGGCCAGGCCCTGGGGATTCGTGCACTGCTCGCGGGCGCGAATCCGGTCGGCGCCGAACATTCCATTCCCCTGTGGATCGCCGCCGACCCCGGCAAGCTCACCGAAGCCAAGACCAAGGTGCTGGCCAAGAGCGGCGATGATTTCACCGGGCGAGCCACCGCAGGCGCGATCGACGCCAACGTCGTTCTCGAAAAGAGTGGCTCGGTCAAAGTCGCAGATCTGCAGATGGGACCGCAGAAGATGACAATCGAGCGCGTCTTCGTGAAAGGGAGTTTCTGAGGATCCCGATGACCCGCATCGGCATCTGCGCGCTGGCCGTCGGGCTCGTGAGTCTTGCGGCACCCGCCTGGGCGCAGTACACGCCGCTGTTCGTGATCCCGACTCAGAACACTGCCGGCGTCACTCTGCCCGCCGGCAAGGCGGCGCGCGTACGCATCACCAGCGTCGACGCCGCCATGCTCGCGAGTTCGCTCGGCGTGGAAGTACCGGCTGATGCCGCGAGTTTCGAGTACCTGATCGATGCCTATCCGCAGCTCCAGTCGCGCGCCAATCGCAGCTGGCTCGAAGCCACGTTCATGGTCGACTTCGACCAGGCGGCTTTCGCGAAGCTGAAGGATGAAATGAAAGGCCAGGGTGTGCGTGCGGAGCGCGCGGCCCTGGTTGCCTTCGTTGATGAGCTCATCGATGAGAATTTCGCTCGCGGCTGGGATATCGCCTCGGTGATTGCCGAGCGCCGCCAGGGCGATTGCAGCGAGCACGCCGTCCTGACGGCGGCGCTGGCCCGTGCCGTGGGGCTACCGGCACGCGTGGTGGTGGGCGTCGCCCTCATTTCCCAGGGTTCCGAACACGCCGCATTCGGTCATGCCTGGACCGAGATGCTCGAAGGCGGCAAGTGGGTGGTGGCCGATGCGGCGCTCTACGGCACCGACCAGGCCGTGCGGTACGTGCCCCTGGGACTCATCGAAGACGAAGGCGTTCGGCTACCGGATGGGCCTGGCCACCCTGACCCGCCGCTGGATTCAAAGCGTCGATGTGCTCGAACCCCAGTAACGCTTGACATCTAACCACTCGCGGCTATCCTGCGCCCCTCATTTTTTCGGGATGTGGATCTAACCATGAAGACGAGGATTCGGATCGAGACATACCCGCGCTGATTCACTAGCCCCTTCGGCCTTTTGAATCCGCGTGGATTCAACAGGCCGGGCGCAATACAAGGCCCCCGGCAGGGATTTCTGTCGGGGGCTTTTTGTTTGCCCCTTGATATGGGGAACCGATGCTCATGCGTAGTGACATGTACAAAGTGATCGTCGAGCGACCGCGCAAATGGAAAGACCCCGGGAATGGGGCCACCCGGCGGCGCGACGACTTCGATGGCCCGCGCTTCCTCGGGATGCGCGCAGGTCACGGCCGCCCCATGCTCAATGAAAACCTCAACCCGCTGAAGCGCTACCTGCGCGCGCAGGTCGGCCGGCCGTGGAACAAGGTCTATGGCGAAATTGCCGCGGGCATCGACCGGCGCAATGTCGTTCAGCAGCACATCTTCGAGCACCTCGAGAATTTCATCGCACTGCAGGTGGAATGGCGGGACGGGAGCCTGGTGGATCTCCGCAGCCCCACGCCTTCCTTCCGGACCGGCCGCTGCGAGCCTGTGCAGGAACTCTACGTCGATCCGCGCACCGGCCTGATCCGGCCTAACAAGAGCTATCGCTCTTACATTCGCGAGTGGCGCGCAGAGGAGAAGGCGCAGGCCGCAAGACTCGCGCGACGGCTGCGCCGCATCGACGCCAGCACCCTGCTGTTGCGCATCGACAGTGAGTGGTACGAGGTGCGCACCGCGGCCCTGCCCGCCGTGCGCGAGATCAGCGAGATGCGCAACGGCAAAGTCCACCCGCGCTACGCAGGCGCCACCGTGTTCGACGCCGTGCTCAAGTGCAAGCTGCCTCCAAAGCAGCACCGCATGATTGATGAGCGTGAAAAGTTGTACGGCGGGGATCTGTACGCCGTCTCGAAGCGCCAGCTCTCGCGGCGCGAGATCGCAGCCCACGGATTGCCGCGTTAGACCCCCTGCAGTGGCACCATCATGGTGCATTGCGGCACGGCAGTTGTGTCTCGCCGACCCATGTCGCAGGCTTTGCAGCACCACGCGGGAGGTGGGACATGAATGGCCCGGGGAACGGCGGCAGGACGCAGGCCTTTGAAGCCTTGCGCGCATCTGAAGAGTTGCACCGCGCAACGTTGAGCAATATCTCCGACGCGGTCTTCATGGCGGACGACGCGGGGAAGTTCACCTTCGTGTGCCCCAATGTCGACGTGATTTTCGGATTCACGCCGGACGAAGTCTTCGCTGTCGGAAGGCTTGGCGCCTTCCTCGGTGAAGACCTGTTCGATCCGGCCGATCTCGACGCCAGGGGCGAGATCCAGAACGTGGAGCGCGAGGTCACCGCCAAGAACGGCGAGCGCCGGCACATCCTCATTCATCTCAAGCGTGTGTCGATTCACGGTGGCACCGTGCTGTGCACCTGCCGCGACATCACCGACCTCAAGCAGACTGAGCGACAACTGGCACTGGCGCGGCTCGAACTCGCACATGCCGCCCGACTTGCACTGGTCGGTGAGCTGACAACGTCCATCGTCCACGAAATCCAGCAGCCACTGACAGCTATCGCGGCCAACACCGAAGCGGCGCATGTCGCATGTGTCGCGCTGGCCCAGGAGCGCCACTGGCGAGGTGGGTCCCATCCTCCACGATATCCAGGAGGCCATCGCCTCGGCCAGCGAAATCATCGACCGACTGCGCAACCTGGCACGCAAGCGCCCAATGGAGCCGCAACCCATCGACCTCAACGAAGTGGTCGCTGGCGTGGTGCGGCTGGTATCCGCCGATGCGCTGCGCCGGCATGTGCACGTGTTCCTGGAGACGACGCCGGGCCTGCCGAAAATTTTCGCCGACCGCATTTCATTGCAGCACGTGGTCCTCAATCTCGTGATGAACGCGATGGAAGCCATGGACCAGGTCAAGGGCGATCGCGAGATGATGCTCGAAACCCGGCGCGCCAATGGCGCCGTGGAACTTTCCGTGCACGACACCGGGCCCGGCATCACCGCAGAGATGTTGCCGAGGATTTTCGAGGCGTTCGTGACCACCAAGCGCGAAGGCATCGGCCTGGGTCTTTCGATTGCGCGTTCGATCGTCGAGGCGCACAAGGGCAGCATCACCGCCAACAACACCGAGCGCGGCGCCTCGTTCGTGATCGCGCTGCCGGTGGCCTAGTTCAGCGGCGTGCACGGACGCTGTCGACAATAGAATTGTCGCCACGGTGAATTTTGCAATTCGGTGTATCACGGCTTCCTCGCCTTACAACCCTGGTCCGCCTGGTAGTAGGCCTCGAGAATCGGCGGCCGCGGCGGGGCCGGCTCGCCTTTCTTCTCTGCCTCAGCGGCCAACGGCAGGTAATCCGACGCAGCCGCGGCAATGGCCGCGGCGGTGGCGTCGGAGTATCCGGTCACCACTTCATTCATGCATGAGCAGTACCGCGAGGTATCGATGCCAGCCTTCTTGAAACGCTTGCGGCATTCTTCGCCGTACATCGAGTGCATCTGTTCGGCCGCGCACTTGTCGATGACGGCGGGGCCGAAGACCTTGCAGGAATTCTTCCTCGCTGATGGTGCGCGCCAGGTCTTCCGGCGAAAGCGTGCTCCTGAACGTCTGCGTGTGCGCCGGCAGGCATACACAAAGACTCTGGACCGCATCCTTCAGGTTGTAGCCGGTCAGCGGATCCGCCCTGACCTTGAAAGCCTCGAGCTGTTCCTTCACGGAGGTGCATTGAACAGCGATTTCTTCCCCGAAGATGCGCAGCTCGTCCTGCATCGTATTTCCAACACCCGCATCGACGACCGGACCGATGGTGAGCCCGATAGTTAGCAGGAAGAACCGGGAGCTTGCCGCGGATCATATGCCCTTGCCCCATCTCGCGAGAACCACGAAAGTTTAGACGAGTTCGGCCTGGGTCCGACTGATGGCAATCGCGGCGGGCGTCAAATCGACAATTCCGCAGCCCTGCAACTCAATTCGCAGACGATACTCACCTGTTACTTGATTGAGCCTGCGCACGGCGAGAGCATCGCGGGATCGACCTGCAAGCGGGAGTTGCCATGGACCGGCATGCAAATCACACAGCGCAAAAGCGCCATGTACCTGCTGGCCTCATCGCGAGCGCCATTGCCTTTCTAACTGGTTCGGCCATCGCGAACGCGCAGCAGGACGCCTGTCGCGCGCGCATCGAAGTCACTCTCGATGCGGAAGTGAACGATCCGCGCGACCCCAGTTTTCTGACTTCATTGCTGACAAGCCCGGGCTACCAGCTGACCTGGGTGGGAGGCAACGACGAGACGACGATCTACGACCTGAAAGGACCCGCGATCGACATCGGGTGCGCGGACATGATCGAGCAGATCGGCAAGAGTGCGGCGGTACTGAAAGTCAGGGTTGTCACTCCCTGATCGTCAGCGTGGCGCCAACTCGCGCACCATGCGCGCCGCGACGTCGCGCTGCTGATTCACCGGCGAGTAACTTGCGCGGTACAGCCCCTTGAGAAATGCGTAGTCCCACTCGGTAATCCCCGCGGGCGGGACCTCCGGCCGCGGCTGCGCAAACAGCCTGAGGATGCTGTCGATGCCACCGAGGTCCGCGGAGAGATCGATCTGCGACAGGCTCACCACGCTGATGAAGTCGGCGAGTTGCGCCAGGGTTACCTTCCCCGCCTTGCTGGCATCCACCAGCACCACCACCGCGTTGATGTGCTCCCAGCACCCAGCGACGATGCGTCCATTGAGCGGGCAGCTCGGCGCGCTGATGTTGAGTCGACTTCCTGTGGTAACTCGAGAGTTCCCGGCAACTTGAGGGAGGGCGGAACCCGAGTTGACAGCCCCAACATCTGAAACCGTCAGGATGGCGTTGTGCCAGGTCCGCACCGGCCCCGTTCCACCCGAACGCGACACTCCTTCGCGGGTCTTCCAGCGAAACATTCCCGGGTCGCGTTCTTTCCAGTCCGCGAGCACCTGGTCGGCTTCGTCCGTGATGATGACGAAGAGGTTCGGTTGGCATTTCGCATCAGGTTTCGGCTTCTTCTTGCGAACCGTGTTCTGCACTTCGATGATGCGGCCCTGGATGAACTGCGCCTGCGCATCCGAGACACCGACCGCCATCGGGCAGACAAACTCGCCCCATCGGCCGACGAACTCGCCTTCCAGGCGCGTGACCTTGTGAACGAATGTCTGGATCTCGCTGCCGCATTTTCTCGCGCGAGGCGGTGACTTCCACGGTCTCGAGCGAGTCGTTCGCAGCCTGTGCGCTGCAGAAAAACAGCGCCGCGAGTCATGCCCGACAACAACAACCTGCGAATCATGCGTCAGTAGTGAGACGCGCGGTGCAACTATCGCGCGGTCGTCAACGTGGCGCCAGCTCACGCACCATGCGCGCTGCGATATCGCGCTGCTGGTTCATCGGCGAATAACTCACGCGGTACAGCCCCCTGAGAAATGCATAGTCCCACTCGGTAATCCCCGCGGGCGGGATCTCCGGCCGCGGCTGCGCAAACAGTCGAAGAATGCTGTCGATGCCACCGAGGTCCGCGGAGAGGTCGATCTGCGACAGGCTCACCACGCTGATGAAATCCGCGAGCTGAACCAGGGTCACGTTGCCCGTTGCGCGTGTATCCACGAGCACTACCACCGCCGTAATGAACTCCAGACAGCCGGACTCGATGCGAGAACCCATGAGCCCGCAGCTCGGTTTCTCGATGCGTATGTCTTCGTCGAACACCTCCTTGAATTACGGCGGCACCTTTTGCATGTTCCTCGGACGGCGTTGTGCCACGTTCTCACCGGACCCGCGCCACCCGAACGCGACACGCCTTCGCGATTCTTCCAGCGGAACATTCCGGGATCACGTTGCTTCCACTCCGCCACCACCTGGTCGGGTTCATCCGTGATGATGACGAAGAGGTTCGGCTCGCATTCCGCATCAGGCTTCGGCTTCTTCTTGCGAACCGTGTTCTGCACTTCGATGATGCGGCTCTGGATGAACTGCGCCTGCGCGTCCGAGACACCGACCGCCATCGGGCAGACAAACTAAGCCCCAGCGCCCGACGAACTCGCCTTCCAGGCGCGTGAGTTGGTGAACGAATGTCTGGATCTCGCGCCGAATTTTCTCGCGCGAGGCGGTGACTTCGACGGTCTCCATCGCATTGTCCGCCGCTCGCGCAGGGGCCGCGAGCCATGCGCAAGCCAATACAAGTGGAATTAGTCGACGATGAGTGTGAACATGCGGGCAATACTATCGCGCCATCATCAACGTGGCGCCAACTCACGCACCATGCGCGCGCGGATGTCGCGCCGCTGGTTCAGGGGCTCGTAACTCGTACGGTACAGCGCCTTGAGGAAGGCGTAGTCCCACTCTGTGAGTGCAAGTGGCGGCACGTCGGGCCGCGGCTGCGCGAATAGTGCTAGGATGCTGTTGATACCCCCAGGTCGACGGTCAAGTCGAGCTGCGCCAGGCTCACCATCGCGATGTAGTCCGTGAGTTGCGCCAGCGTCACCTTGCCCGTGGCGCGAGCGTCCACCAGTACGACCACGCGCTGATGCGTTCGGAGGCGCGCGACACGATGCGGGGGAGCTCGAGACACGTCGCACGCGGCGGCGCCGCGGACAGGGTCGATGAGCGGATCTCCCTCGGAGGGCACATCGGTGGCGTTGTGCCAGGTGAGCACGGGCCCCGGACCTTTCGAGTGCGACACACCCTCGCGCGACTTCCAGCGAAACATTCCCGGATCGCGTTGCTTCCAGTCCGCGATAACCTGCTCGGGTTCATCCGAGATGATCACGAACACATTCGGAGTGACAGGCCTGGCCCGCCTTGCGCTGGCCTCTTTCGGACCGAGTCGTCAACTTCGATCGATTCGCTGGCGCACGAAATTCGCTTGCGGCTCGCTCACTCCCACCATCAGCGGACAGACGACTTGCTCCCAGCGGCCTACGAGCACGCCGTCCATGCGCGTGATGTCGCCGACGAAACGTCTGGACCTCGCGCCGGACCGTTGGCGCGCGAGCCGTGCACTTCCACGGTTTCCATCGGATCGTTTGCCGCATGCAAGGGTGCCGCGAGCCATGCGCAGACGATTGCGAATCCCAGCAGGCGTGCGAGCGCGCGCATGCGGAACAAATAGTCGCGCCAAGGTCGTTCGAGAAGATTGGTCGGGATGCCGAGATTTGAACTCGGGACCCCTTGCACCCCATGCAAGTGCGCTACCAGGCTGCGCCACATCCCGACCGAGAAACCGAATGCCCGCTGATGGGGGTCGGTCGCGGGGGTGCGCATGATACCCGAACCCGCTTCGGATTTGCGCAAGCAGGATTAGCGGGGCGCGAGCTCCCCGACCATCTTGGTGGCAATGGCCGTCCGCTGTTGCTTGGGCGTGTAGCTGATGCGATACAGGCCGCGCAGGAAGGCCTGGTCCCATTCCGTGAGGCCGCCGGGGGCGGTTCGCGGGCTCCACGGCAAACAGCTGCAGAATGGATTCCGTTCTGCCGAGATCTGCTTCGAGATCGGGCTTGGCGAAGCTGATCATGGCGATGTAATCGGCGAGTTGCGTCACGGTGACGCCCGCGGCCGCATGCGTATCGACGAGCACGACCACGCCGTAAGGGTTTCCGAGACGTTGCTCGTGATGCGCGAACCCAGGTCCTTGGCGCTCGTTGCCGCTCTGACGCCAGGCCCGAGGCAATGGAAAGCATGGGCGTCCCATTGGACTGATCGATGCGCACGTTATGCCACGTGCGCACGGGCAGCAATTCTGCCGAACGCGTAGCGCCGGCGCGCGGCTTCCAGCGAGGCGCGCGAGACGCGCCGTCATCCAGCTTCTCCCAGCTCGCGCCCTTCTCCCAGTTCGCGGCGAACTCGGGCGCCTGTGCGCTCACGATCACGAACAGGTTGGGGCTGACATTTGGGGTCGGTTTCAGCGCGGATCGGCACTTGCGCGGCGATCTCGAGCATCCGTTTGCGGATGAATTCTGCGATCGCCTGGATTATCGGCGATGACGAATGGGCAGAAGGGCGTGTCCTTGCTCCAACGGGAAATGAGCTCGCCATCGAGACGCGTGACCGCGGACACGAAGGAGCTGATTTCTTTGCGCATCTCTGCGCGCGAAGCCTCGACTTCGATGGTCTCGAGGTCGGAATCCTTGGGATTCGAAACGTCCTGCGCGTGCGCAAGAACGCACGAAATCGACCAGACGGCCGCGGCAACACTGCCTCTCATGGGCGGCATCATGCCACAGGCTTCTCGCGGCGTCGAACTTTCCTGGCTAGACCGAGGCGGCGCGCAGGGTGGTGAATTCGAAGCGCATCTGCGTGAATCCGCCGGTCTGGTCCGGGCGGACGTCGGTCATGCAGCGCACACAAGCGGCGGTATGCCAGAGCTCCTTGCGAGCCTCGACCACAGCCTCATCGCCATTCGGGTAGTCCCCGAGATAGCGCTTGTCAGAGGCCATCCGCTTGCAGCCGACGGCGTGGATTTCATGTGCGCCGTCCGGTTGGGGGCGGTTGTCGAGGAAATAGTGAGCCACGGTGAGAAACCTCCAGGAACCTCGCAGGTTCTTGGTTAGTAGGTGTCACCACCCGGCGTCAGGTCCCACCGTTATGTCGCTTTTCCCTGTGATCTGGCGCACAAACCCGAGGCACCCGATTTATTGTCGTCCGGCTTCCGCTGGGCCCTCCTCCGGGCCCCTACCGTTCACCAGAAATAGATGTAGATCGCTATGACGATGCCGGCGATGACGCAGGTGTGGAAAATTTCCCAGAACCCGTAGGTCCCGCGCTCGGCGGTCACGGTATCGCGAGACACGGTGCGCCACGTGAGCCCCTCGATCTGCTCCGGCGGTGCCTTCGGCGTCACCTGGCTCACGGCGTAGATCACCACGCAGGTGAACACGAACAGCAGGAAGCTGAAGTACAGCCAGTTGATATCGACGAAGGCCTGGATCAACCAGGGCCAGTCGATGCCGGCGCTTTGATGCAGTGCCTGGAGCAGCAATCGCAACATGCCGAGCGTGAAGCCGGTGGCGAGTCCGATGAATCCGGACTGCGGCGTCACGCGCCGCGAGAAGATTCCGGCCATGAACACGGCGGCGATACCGGGTGCGAGCAATGACTGCACCAGCTGCAGGTAGCTGTAGAGCTGCTTGCTCATGGACTGCATGATCGGAATCCAGATCATGCCGATGACGACCACCGCCGCCGTCGCGATGCGGCCCACGCGCACCAGGTGCTGCTCGCTCGATAGCGGGCGCAGGCGCTTGTAGAAATCCACGGTGAACAACGTCGCGGTGGAATTGAACAGCGACGCCAGCGCGCTCATCAGCGCCGACAACATGCCGGCGAGCACCAGGCCGCGCAGGCCGATGGGCAGCAGGTTCGATACCAGCACCGGAAAGGCACCCTGCGGATTCGTGCCGATGGACTCGAAGCCCGGGTACTTCTGCCTGAACAGCGCCACGGCGATCATGCCGGGGATCAGGAAGATGAACACCGGCGCGAGCTTCAGATATGCCGCAAAGATGGTGCCGCGTCGCGCTTCCTTGAGCCCGCGCGCCGACAACACGCGCTGCACGATGTACTGGTCCGTGCACCAGTACCAGAGCCCGATGATGGGTGAACACAGCAGCACGCCGAGCCACGGCGTCTCGCTGGGGTCGAACAGGAATCCGGGAAAGCCCTGCGTCTCGGGGTGGTCGACAGCGGCCGCCAGAGATGCAGGTTGTCGGGATTCGCCGCGATCAATGCGTCCCAGCCGCCGATTTCGTTCAAGCCGACGAACAGCAGCACGGCGGAGCCGGTGAGCAACACGGGACGTGCATGGCCTCGGTCCACAGCACCGACAACATGCCGCCGGCGATCACGAACACGCCGGTGATGACTACGAGGAAGGCCGCCGAGAACCAGAAGAAGTCGACTTCGCCGAACAGCGGCAGCGAGATGGTTTCGTAGCCGAGGATGGTCTGGATGGCAAAGGCGCCGGCGAAGATGGTCACCGACGCCTTGGTCAGGATGTAACTCGCGAGAAAAATGCCCGAGAGCAAGGTGCGCGTGCCCGGGGTATAGCGGCGTTCGAGGAACTCGGGCGTCGTGAACACCTTGGCGCGCAGGTAGAACGGTGCGAATACCCAGCCGAGCACCAGCACCAGCCAGGAATGCAGCTCCCAGTGGGCGAATGCCATGCCCGAGCCTGCGCCCGAGCCGGCGAGGCCAATGAGGTGCTCGGCGCCGATATTGGAGGCAAAGATCGACGAGCCGATCAGGAACCAGCCGGCATTGCGGCTCGCGAGGAAGTAGTCCGCGGTGTCTTTTTCCTTCTTGAGCGCCGCCCACACGCAAATGGCGGTATTGGCGATGAAGTACAGCCCGACAACAGCCCAATCCAATGTTCCGAATGAAACCGCGGTCCCGGTCATGGTGTCCTCTCGGGCAATAGTGCGACCCGCCTCCCCTCAGGCAGGTGAATGTCTAACTAACGAGAGGCGCCGTCCGCGTCAGCGCCGCAGGAATGCGAATATCGATTCGCGCCCCGCGTCTGGAAGATGCGCCGGGCGGCGGCCCGACTCCCCACGGACCGCTGGGTTGCGAGCTTAGTGGCTGCCGGTGCGTTGGTGAAGCATGGGGACCGAGTCAAGGCCGGCGCCAGCGGCTAGGCTAGGCACTTAGGGCCATGGCAGCCACCTTCGGTACGACGCCAGAATTGCCGCAGGGGCGATTGCCTCGCCAGGCAATCGCGAGGAGAACGAATGAAACGCGCAATTACAGTATTAGGCACCGTCGTAGTGGCTGTTTTCGTCGCCGGGCTGGCGACCATCCAGGCACAGACGCCGCCAGCACAACCGGCAGCCGCCGCTGCACCGGCTCCGGCCAACAAGAGCCCCGCCGTTCAAGCAAGAGGAGCTCGAGTCACTGCTCGCTCCCATCGCGCTGTATCCCGACGCCCTGCTCGCGCAGATATTCATGGCCTCGACCTACCCGCTGGAAGTCGTCGAGGCGGCGCGCTGGTCGAAAGAGCACCCGGACGTCAAGGGTGATGCCGTGGCCGGCGCCGTGCAGAGCCAGACCTGGGACCCGAGCGTGAAATCGCTGGTGGCTTTCCCAAGCGTGCTCGAGAAGATGAACGAAAAGATCGACTGGACGCAGAAGCTCGGCGACGCCTTTCTGGCTCAGCAGAAAGACGTCATGCAGGCCGTGCAGATCCTGCGGGACAAGGCCAAGAAAACCGGCAATCTCAAGAGCACCAAGGAAGTGACCGTCAAGGAGGAGCCGGCACCGGCGGGCTCACCCGCGCCGCAGACCATCATCATCGAATCGCCGGACCCGGAAGTGGTCTACGTCCCCACGTACAACTCCAGCGTGGTGTACGGCGCCTGGGCGTATCCCATGTACCCGCCCTACCCGTATTACCCGCCGGGATACGCGTACGCCGGGGCGTTCTGGGGGTTCACGGCCGGCGTCATCGTCGGTGGTGCGATCTGGGGCAATTGCAACTGGGGCGGCAACGACGTCGATATCGACATCAACCGCCAGAACAATTTCAACAAGAACGAGATCAACGCCAACCGCAATAACAGCGGCAATCGCACTGGCAACAATAGCGCCAACAATCGTGCTGGCAACAACAGCGCCGGCAACAAACAGAGCTGGAACCATGACTCCTCGCATCGCAAAGGAGTTGGTTACAAGGATTCGGCGACCCAGCAGAAATACAACCGTGGTGGCAATCAGCAGAATGTCGCGGCACGCGAGCAGTACCGCGGCCATGCCGAGCAGGGCCGCCAGCAGATGAACAGCGAGGGGCTCGGGAATCAGCGTGACATGGCGGGCAACCAGGTGGGCACGCGTGATACGTCCGGATCGCGCAACACAGGCTCGACCAGCAATCGCGCGAGCAACACCAGCTCGGGCACGCGTGACATGGGTGGCTCGAGTTCGAACCGCAGTACCAGCGGCAGTTCCAGCCGCGACTACGGCGGCAGCTCCTCGCGCAATTCGTCGTCACGATCCTCGTCCAGCGCATTCGGCGGCGGCAGCGGCGCCAGCGCGCGCTCGTCCAGTAGTCGCGGCGGAATGTCTCGCGGCGGTGGCGGCGGCGGGCGGCGGCGCTGATCCGGAGGAATGAAAATGCGTACCAAGTTATTCGTACGTAATCGCGCCCTCGCGGCGCCGCTGGCCTTCGCGGCAGTGCCCAAGGATCAGCAGAATTTCGCCACGCCGGAAGCGGCGGTGCAGGCACTCATAAAGGCCGTGCAGGCCAAGGACAACACGGCCCTGGTGAAAGTGCTCGGACCGCTGGGCGAACCACTCATCAATTCCGGCGACCCGGTCGCCGACAAAAACGTGCGCGCGAATTTCCTGGCGAGATACAAGACGGCGCACTCGCTCGACAAGAGTGATCCAGCGAAGGTCACGCTCGAGGTTGGCGAGGACAAGTTTCCATTCGCGATCCCCATCGAACTGAGTGACGGCCGCTGGTACTGGAATAGCGCCGCGGGCGCAGAAGAGCTCATCAATCGACGGGTCGGTGAGAACGAGCTGGACACCATTCAGACCTGCCTGGCCTTCGTGGATGCGCAGCAGGAGTACTACCTGAGAAATGTGCAGAAAGATCCGCTGCAGCATTACGCCAACAAATTCTTCAGCTCGACCGGCAAGAAGGATGGGCTCTACTGGCCGGCGGCCGCGGGCGAACCACCCAGCCCCATGGGCGAGGAGTTCGTTGCTGCGCGTGCGGAGGGCTACCTGCAACCCGGCGCGGCGCGCGGCTCGCCCTTTCATGGGTACATTTACCGGCTGCTCACACGCCAGGGACCCCAGGCCCCCGGCGGCGCCTACGATTACACGGTGAATGGCGAGTTGTTAGGCGGGTTCGCGTTGATCGCCATCCCCGCCGAATACGGCAGTTCGGGTGTCATGACCTTCATCGTGAACCACGATGGCGTGGTGTATTCCCGTGATCTCGGGCCGCACACCACGGACGTGGCCATGGGCATCGTCGAGTTCAACCCTGACTCGATGTGGAAAAAGGAAGACGGATCGGCCGTCGCCGCGCAGTAGCCACGAACCAACTAATGGGGACATTCCTGATTTGCAGCAAATCGGGACAGTCCTCACCGCCGGGATAAATGAAAAGGGGACGCAGGTGCGTCCCCTTTTGCTAGCTAAACGGGTGGGGACAGACTTAAGTCTGTCCCCACACATCCATGTCCCCATTTATCGGCGCAGCATTCTCAGGAGATCTTCGAGCTCCATGCGCATCTGCTTGACGATCTGCTGGCTCTGGCTCACGTCCACGCGCGACTCTTCGCCGGAAAGCTTGTTGCGCGCGCCACCGATGGTGAAGCCTTGCTCATAGAGCAGCGAGCGGATCTGGCGGATGATGATGACGTCCTGGCGCTGGTAATAGCGGCGGTTGCCGCGGCGCTTCACTGGCTTGAGCTGCGGGAATTCCTGCTCCCAGTAGCGCAACACGTGCGGCTTTACGCCGCACAAATCGCTCACTTCGCCGATCGTGAAATAACGTTTGCCGGGGATTGCCGGCAATTCGTCATTGTTCTTTGGTTCCAGCATACGCTTCGACTCGCGCCTTCAGTTTCTGTCCCGGACGAAACGTCACCACGCGCCGCGCGCTGATCGGGATCTCCTCACCAGTCTTCGGATTTCGTCCTGGCCGCTGGTTCTTATCGCGCAAATCGAAATTGCCAAAGCCGGAGAGCTTGACCTGTTCGCCGTTGGAGAGCGCATGGCGCACCTCCTCGAAGAACAGATCCACGAGCTCACGCGCTTCACGTTTGTTGAGGCCCAGCTGATTGAACAGCGCCTCTGCCATCTCCGCTTTCGTCAGAGCCATGCTTTTATTCTCGAAATCCTGCGCCAAGCGTTGCACTCAGATCGGCACGAATCGCAGCTAACAAACGGTCCGCGTCCTCGTCCGCGAGGGTGCGAGAATTGTCCTGAAATATCAAGCCTAAAGCGACACTTTTTCTTCCATTTTCTATGCCGGGCCCCCTGAACACGTCGAACACCCGGATATCGCGAAGAAGGCTCGACGCCGCGAAGGTTACACGGTCATGTAGTTGTCGCAAAGACACTTTTTCGTCGACTACCACGGCGAGATCGCGGCGCACCCGCGGGAAGCGCGAAATCTCTTCAAAACGCGGCATTTTGGCCGCCAGTGCCGCCCGATACTCGATCTCAAACAAAATGGGTGCATATGTGAAATCGAATTCCTGCACCAATTGGGGGTGCAACTCGCCTAGCCAGCCGATTGTCTTGCCGCATCGCGTGATCCGGGCACTTCTGCCCGGATGCAGGCACGCCAGGGTATCTGTCACGTACCCGAACTCGTCTGACGCGCCGGTGCGTGCAAACAGCGCATCGACATCCTGTTTCACATCGAAGAAGTCCACCGGCTGGGCCTTGGCGCCCCACTGCTCCGGACGCCGCGAGCCGATGGCGATACCTGCCAGTAGATCGGTCTCGATGCCACCGGCCTCGAAACGCGCGCCATGCTCGAACAACCGGACGCGATCCTGCTGGCGTCGCAGATTCTCCTGCGCCACTTTGAGCAGCCCCGGCCACAAAGATGCGCGCATCACCGCCATGTCGCTGGAAATGGGATTGCTGATCGCGGGCGTCACCACACCGGAGAACAGTTTGTCCTGCAGCGCCGGATCGACGAACGCGTAGGTGATGGCTTCCTGGTAACCGCGCCCGGCCAGGATCTCGAGCGCCTGGCTCTCGACCGGGGATTCTTCCGGGAGCGCGCCCACCTTCTGACGTACCGAGGCGTCGGCCTCGACAATCGACTCGAAGCCGACGATGCGCGCCAGCTCTTCGATGAGGTCCGCTTCAATGTTGATGTCGAAACGATGCGGTGGCGGCGTCACTAGCCAGCCATCGGCATTGGCGAGTACCCGCATCCCCAGCGACTCCAGCGTCGCCTTGACCTCGTTGTCGGCGATGGTGGTGCCGAGCAGCCTGCCAATGCGTGCGCGGCGCAGTGCGACTTCCAGGCGCCTGGGCAGCGCGTCCGAATCCTGGACCACGTGCACCGGGCCGGCGTTGCCGCCCGCAACTTCCAGCAGGAGTTGCGTGGCGCGTTCGACGGCGCGCTCCTGGTGTACCGGATCCACGCCGCGTTCAAACCGTTGTCCGGCGTCCGTCACCAGGCCGTAACGCCGCCCACGGCCCGCAATGGCGGCCGGCGGGAAGAAAGCTGCCTCGAACAGGATGTCGGTGGTCTCGGCCGTGCAGGAGCTGGCGAGCCCGCCCATGACCCCGCCCATGCCGACCGGGCCGGATTGATCCGCGATCACGACCACGTCTGGCGAAAGCTTGATTTCCTTGCCGTCCAGCAGGGTTGCCGACTCGTCGGCCCGCGCGAAACGCGCTTCGAGCCCGCCCTTGAGCTTGTTGAGGTCATAGGCGTGCATGGGCTGACCCAGCTCCAGCATCACGTACTGCGTGATGTCGACCACCGGGCTGATGGGCCGCAGTCCCGCGCGGCGCAGGCGCTCGCGCAGCCACAGCGGCGATGCAACCTTGTTGTCGATGCCGCGGACCACGCGGCAGGTGAACTTCGGACACCCGGCAGGCGCCAGGAGCTCTACCGGAAAGGTTTCCTTCGTGATGTCGGAACTGCCTGCGGCAGGTTTCCGAGATTCGCCGCGGGCGCGGGCATCTCCCGATTCACGCGAATCCTCACCCGGCACCGCCAGCTTGCCGCGGGTCAGCGCGGCAACTTCGCGCGCAATGCCCAGCACCGACATCGCATCACCGCGATTCGGCGTCACGTTGAGTTCGAGGATCTCGTCATCGAGCTGCAGGTAGGCCCGCAGGTCCTGGCCCAGCGGCGCATCGGCCGGCAGCTCCACGATGCCCTCGGAAACTTCGGCCAGCCCCAGCTCCTTCGCCGAACACAACATGCCGAAGGATTCGACGCCGCGCAGCTTCGCCGCGGCGATGGCGTGCCCACCAGGCAACTTCGCGCCCACGATGGCCAGCGCAGTCTTGAGTCCGGCGCGCGCATTGGCTGCGCCGCAGACGATCTGCAGCAGATCCGAGCCTGCCGCGCGCACCTTGCACACCTGCAGCTTGTCAGCCTGCGGATGCCGCACGGCTTCCACGATTTCCGCCACCACGACGCCGTTGAAAGGCGGCGCGGCAGTCTCGAGTGCTTCGAGCTCGAAGCCTGACATTGTCAGGCGTGAACCCAGCTCGCGCGCGCTCCACGGCACGTCGACGAGATTCTGCAGCCATGACATGGGTATACGCATGGCCCGCTACCCCGCCCTGAACTGCGACAGGAAACGCAGATCGTTCTCGAAGAACAGGCGCAGGTCGTTTACGCCATAACGCAGCATCGCCAGGCGATCGATGCCCATGCCAAATGCATACCCGGTGTATTTCTCGGGATCCACGCCACCGGCTTCGAGTACGCGCGGATGCACCATGCCGCAGCCGGAGATCTCCAGCCAGCCGGTGTGTTTACACACGCGGCAACCCGCGCCACCGCACAGCACGCAGGCAATATCCACTTCCGCGGAGGGCTCGGTGAACGGGAAGTACGACGGACGCAGGCGCATCTTGAGGTCGCGCTCGAAGAACGCTTCGAGAAAGCCGTGCAGCATGGCCTTCATGTTCGCGAAGGTGATGCCCTCGTCGACCATCAGTCCTTCGACCTGGTGAAACATCGGCGAATGCGTGACGTCGTGATCGTTGCGATACACGCGTCCCGGCGCGATCACCGCGAACGGCGGCTTGCCGGTGAGCATGGAGCGGATCTGCACCGGCGAAGTGTGGGTCCGCAGCAGCCGGCCATCCGGGAAATAGAACGTATCGTGCATGGCCCGCGCCGGATGATCGGCGGGGATGTTGAGCGCTTCGAAGTTGTGGAAGTCGTCTTCGATCTCGGGGCCAGTGGCGATGGTGAACCCGGACTGGCGGAACAGCTGCTCGATTCTCAGCCTGACCTTGGTGACCGGGTGCAGGCCACCGCGCGCCTCACCGCGTCCCGGCAAGGTGACGTCGATGCGCTCTTTGGCGAGTTTGCTTGGCGACTGCTGCCTGCTCGAGTTCGGCGCGCTTCGCCTCGATGAGCCGACTGGAATCTCTTCGCGACGCGATTGAAGCAGCGCGCCCGCTTCCTTGCGCTGTCGGCATCCGCCAGCTTGCCGAGGTTCCTTGAGCTTCTCGGTCAGCCAGCCGCTCTTGCCGAGCGACGCGGACGCGCGACTTCTTCGAGACCCGCCACATCGGGCGCGCTCGAAATCGCGCCGAGAGTTTCCTCCCGGCGCGTATCGAGATCCTTCGGAGCCTCCGCGCTCACGGGCTTCTACCCCGTCCGCTTACGCGGCTTTATCGAGAGCGGCTTTGGCCTGTTTCGCGATGGCCGCAAAGCCATCCGGCTGGTTCATGGCGAGATCGGCGAGCATCTTGCGGTCGATGTCGATACCGGCCTTCTTGAGGCCATCGATCAACCGGCTGTAGCTCATCTCGTGCTCGCGCGCAGCGGCATTGATGCGCTGAATCCAGAGCGCGCGGAAGTCGCGCTTCTTCAGCTTTCGACCGCGGTACGCATACTGGCCGGCCTTGATGACGGCCTGCTTCGCTGCGCGGAATACCTTGCGACGGGCGTTGTAGTAACCCTTCGCCTTCTTGAGAATTTTCTTGTGGCGAGCACTTGCAGTGACGCCGCGTTTGACTCGTGCCATTGGTTAGTCCTCGCTTACTTGGTGTTGGGCAACAGCTGGTCGATACGGCCCGAATCGCTCTTGTGTACGAGCGAGGAACCGCCAGAGCGCAGCTGGCGCTTGGTCTTGCGAGGCTTGTGGCCGAGATTGTGGCGGCGGCCGGCGGAATAGGATTTCCATCCCTTCGCAGTCTTGCGAAAACGCTTGGCCGCTGCCCGGTTGGTTTTCAACTTGGGCATAAACATCAACTCCTTATGTAGCTACCGCTCACAAGGCTGCGTCGCGTAAACGACAACCCGCTTGCGGGCGAATCCACCAACTTTTGCGTGGCTGGCGGGTTACTTCTTTTTTGGCGCGAACATCATGACCATCTGGCGGCCTTCCATCAGCGGGTTCTGCTCGATCGCCGCGTGTTCGCGAAGATCGTTCACCAGCCTGTCCAGCAGCTTGCGGCCAATTTCTGTATGCGCCATCTCACGGCCGCGGAAACGTAACGTCACCTTGGCCTTATCACCCTCGGTCAGGAATCGAATGATGTTACGCAGCTTGATCTGGTAATCGTTCTCATCCGTACCGGGACGAAACTTGATCTCTTTTATCTGGATGTTCTTTTGCTTGCGCTTCGCGGCATGAGATTTCTTGTTCTGTTCGAACAGGAACTTGCCGAAGTCCATCACGCGAACCACAGGCGGATCGGCCTGCGGTGACACTTCTACGAGATCGAGCTCGGCGCTGCGCGCGAGGTCCAGAGCTTCGAAGCGCGTGAGCACTCCGACCTGTCCACCATCGGCCCCGATGACTCGCACCTTGGGCGACGTGATCTCTTCGTTGCGCCGTACGCGCTTGGTTGCAATCGCTATAAATCATCCCTCCAACAACGTGCGACCGTGGCTCTCGACTTCCGCGCGGAGCCGACTAACAAAGTCTTCCGGGGACATCGTGCCGAGATCCTTGCCACTCAAGGAACGCACTGACAAAAGATTCGCCGCTACTTCCTTGTCGCCTGCCACCAATAAATAGGGCACGCGCTGCAGCGTGTGGGCGCGAATCTTAAAGCCCACCTTTTCGTTCCGCAAGTCAATCTCGGTGCGAATTCCTTGATTTCTAAGTGTTTCCGCAACCTGTTGAACGTAGGCGTCCTGGCGGTCCGTGATGTTCATCACCACGGCCTGCGTCGGGGCCAGCCAGGCGGGCAATTTGCCCGCGTGGTGCTCCAGCAGGATGCCGAAAAAGCGCTCCAGCGAGCCGAAAATCGCCCGATGCAGCATCACCGGGGTCTGCCGCTGGCTGTGCTCATCTATATATGTGGCCCCCAGGCGACCCGGCAGGTTCAGGTCGACCTGTAAGGTTCCGCACTGCCAGGTCCGGCCGATGGCGTCCTTCAGGTGGAATTCGAGCTTCGGGCCGTAAAACGCCCCCTCGCCCGGGTTGTAGTCGCATTCGATGCCGGCGGCGGCCGCGGCAGCCTTCAGCGCCTTTTCCGACTTGTCCCAGATCTCGTCCGAACCTACCCGCTTCGGGGGGCGGTCGGCGAACTTCACCGCCACCTCGTTGAAGCCAAAGTCGGCGTAAATAGATAGCAGAAGCTGGATGACCTTCACCGACTCCTCGGTGATCTGGTCCTCGGTGATGAAGATGTGCGCGTCGTCCTGGTTGAAGGCGCGCACGCGCATCAGGCCGTGCAGCGCGCCCGAAGGCTCGTAGCGATGCACCTTGCCGAATTCGGCAAAGCGGATCGGCAGTTCCTTATAAGAACGTATGCCCTGGTTGAAGATCTGGATGTGGCCCGGGCAGTTCATGGGCTTGATGGCGAACACGCGCTCGTCGGGCGTTTTCGTCAGGAACATGTTCTCGCCGAACTTTTCCAGGTGGCCGGACTTCTGCCACAACGAGGATTCCATGATCTCCGGCGCATTCACTTCGCCGTAGCCGGCCTCGTCCTGGCGCTTGCGCATGTAGCCGATGAGCTGCTGAAAAATCCGCCAGCCCTTGGGGTGCCAGAACACCGCGCCCGGCGCCTCTTCCTGGAAATGGAAAAGTCCCAGGTCCTTGCCGATGCGCCGATGGTCGCGTTTCTCGGCCTCTTCCAGCCGCGTCAGGTATTCCTTGAGGTCCTTGTCGTTGAGCCACGCCGTGCCGTAAATGCGCTGAAGCATCTCGTTGCGGGAATCGCCGCGCCAATAGGCGCCCGCCACCTTCATCAGCTTGAAGGACTTGAGCTTGCCGGTGCTGGGCACGTGCGGACCGCGGCACAGGTCGAACCATTCGCCCTGCCCATACAGCGAGATGTCCTCGTTGGCCGGGATGCTGGAGATGATCTCGGCCTTGTAGTGCTCACCCATGTTCTTGAAGACCTGCACGGCCTCGTCGCGCGGCATCACGCGGCGCCCGACCTTCAGGTCCTGGGCGGCGATTTCCTTCATCTTCGCTTCAAACTTCTCGAGGTCTTCGGGTGTGAAAGGACGCTCGAACGCGAAGTCGTAATAGAAGCCATCCTCGATGACCGGACCGATGGTGACCTGCGCCTTGGGATAGATGGACTGCACCGCCTGGGCTAACAAGTGCGCGGTGGAGTGGCGAATGATCTCGAGCGCCGCCGGATCCTTCTCCGTGACGATGGACAGCTTGCGCGTCTTCCTGGATGAGGAAAGACGTGTCGACCAGCTTGCCGTTGACCCGCCCGGCGAGCGCCGCCTTGGCAAGGCCGGCGCCGATACTGGCCGCAACTTCCGCGACCGAGACGGGAGCGTCGAATGTTTTCTGGCTGCCGTCCGGCAGCGTAATGACTGGCATAGATGTTTGGCGCCCGCGTCCTTAAAAAAACAAAATGAGATCAATCAGTTGAGGGCCGCGCATCGTGCCAAACCGGATGCGCAGAATCAATTCCGACAGGGCACAAGGGGCTTCGCTGATATCGACACCCTTCCCCGGCGCTTCTACTGGCTGCCATGAAAAGGCGTTCCAAATCAGCGCCGCCGCTGCGCTTTGCCGTGGTCGGGCCTCGGACACATTGCCCAGGCAGCCGTCCTGCCGGCCTTCCGCCATGCGCGGCCGCACGTCGAGCTCACCGCCCTCGTCTCCGGGCACCAAGTCCAAGTTGAAGACGCTGGGGCGTCGCTACAAGGTCGAACACCTGGTCTCGTACGCCGACGCCGACAAGCTGTTCGACAGCGGCATGGTCGACGCGGCCTACATTGCGACGCCCAACACCGAACACACCGACTGGGTGGTCCGCGCCGCGGAACGCGGACTGCACGTGTTGTGCGAAAAGCCGCTCGCCACCAGCGTGCGCGACTGCGAACGCATGATCGACGCGTGCGAGCGCAACAACGTCAGGCTGATGACGGCGTATCGCCTGCACTTCGAGCGCTGCAATCTCGAAGCGGCCCAGCTGGTGCGGTCCAAACGCATCGGCGAGAGCGCGCTACTTCGACTCGCAATTTTCCATGCAGGTGAAGCCGGGAAACATCCGCACCCAGAGTGAGCTCGGCGGCGGGCCCGAATGGGACATCGGCATCTACTGCCAGAACGCAGCGCGCTACGTGTTCGCGGACGAACCCACGCATGTCTGGGCGACCGCGACGAATTCCGGCGACCGCCAGCTTCAAGGAAGTTCCCGAGACCGTACACGTCATCCTGAAGTTTCCCGACGAGCGCATCGCGAATTTCATCTGCAGCTTCGGTGCGGCTGATCGCTCGCGTTACGAGGTGGTCGGCACCAAGGGCAGTATCGTCGTCGAACCTGCCTACGAGTACGCGGAAGGCCTGGCGTACGAGCTCACGGTCGGCGAAAGAAAGAAAAAGAAGAAGTTCGCCAAGAGCGATCAGTTCGCCCCCGAGCTGATCTACTTCGCGCAGTGCGTGCGCACCGGCAAGACCCCCGAGCCCTCGGGCAAGGAAGGCCTCATCGACGTGGCCATCATCGAAGCCATCCACGAGTCGATGGCCTCTGGTGGCTGGGTCGAGCTGTCGACAACGCCGCGCAAACAGAATCGTCCAACTCTGAGCCAGGAGATTCGCCGGCCGGCTGTGCCGCGCGAACCCCCGATGGTCCAGGCGGAGAGCGGTCATAGCTAGTCGCAAAAAAAACGGAGACGGCGATGCAACGCGAGCCCGGAAAGAGGGGCCGCGGCGCTCGCGGCCTGTGGAATGGCGCGATCAGCTTCAGCCTCATTCACATCCCGGTGAGCCTGCACACGGCGGCGCGCTCCAGCAGCCTCGATCTCGGCCTGCTCGACAAGCGTGATTTCGCGCCCATCGGATACCAGCGCTACAACAAGTCCACCGGCAAGGTCGTCGAGTGGAACAACGTCGTCAAAGGATACGAACATGAGAAGGGCGAATACGTGGTGCTCACGGACGAGGACTTTCGACGCGCCAACGTCGAAGCGTCTCGGACCATCGACATACAGACCTTCGTCGAGCGCGACGCGATCGCGCCTTACTACTTCGACACGCCCTACTTCCTCGTGCCCGACAAGAACGGCGAACGAGTCTACGCATTGCTGCGCGAAGCGCTGGAGCAATCGAAGAAGCTTGCCGTGGCGACGTTCGTGCTGCGTAGCCGCCAGTACGTCGCGGCGCTGATGCCGGTCGACAAGATCATCGTGCTGGACACGCTGCGATACCACGCCGAGATCCAGCCGCATCCCGACGTCGCCGCCGCCGCGGCGAAGAAGGCCAACGGCGCCGGTGGCCGCGAGTTGCAGATGGCGCTGAAGCTGGTCGAGGAAATGACCGAGAAATGGCAGCCGCAGGCTTTCAAGGACACGTACCGCGACGACCTGATGAAGCGCATCGAGCAGAAGGTCAAGGCCGGACAGACGCACGCACTCACGCAGCCCGAGGAAGAAGTCACCGAGCAACGCGCCGCGACCGGCGGCAAGGTGGTCGACCTCATGTCCCTGCTGCAACGCAGCCTCGACCAGAAGGGTGCGCGTTCCGGGCGCTGACGAGCTCCGCCTCACGCGCCAGCAAGCGCAAACACAGCGCCGCGCGCCGGCGTACCACCAATAGCCGCGCGGCCCGCCGCGCCTGACACATGCCGGACGCGGGGCATCGCGCGCGCGGCAAGCCACGCCTCAAGCGTTACGCGCAAAAGCGCGATTTCGGCAAAACCGCGGAACCCTCGAGCCACGCGCGCGGCGCACGTAAGGGCAAGCAACTCATCTTCGTGGTGCAGAAACACGCCGCTCGCCGGCTGCACTGGGATTTTCGTCTCGAGTGGCAGGGCACACTGCGCAGCTGGGCGGTTCCGAAGGGGCCGTCGCTCGATCCGGCCGACAAACGACTGGCCGTGGAGGTGGAAGACCACCCTATCGCCTATGCAAAGTTCGAAGGCGACATTCCCAAGGGCCAGTACGGCGGTGGCCACGTCGACATCTGGGACAACGGCACTTGGGAACCGGTCGGCGACTTCAAGAAGCAACTTGCCAAGGGCCACCTGGAATTCCTGCTCCACGGCAAGAAGCTCAACGGCAAGTGGCACCTGGTGCGTACCCGCATGCAGGGAAAACAGACCCAGTGGCTGCTCATGAAGAGCAACGACGAGGCGGCACGTACCGGCGCGGACGCGGATGTCATCGATGCCGGCCACGCCGATGAGCCGCAGCGCGTCCCGGCACGCCGGGCCAAACCGGCCGACGAAGAAGGCCAAGCCTGCCGATGCGCCGAAACCGCGCAGCGCGAGATCATCGGGCACGCGCGGCGGCGCGCTTCCCGCCAGTATCGCGCCGCAGCTCGCGACGCTGGTCGACAAGGTGCCGGGCGACGACGGCTGGGTGTACGAGCTCAAGTACGACGGCGTGCGCTTGCTGTGCCGCTGCGACGGGGACGATGTCCGCTGCATCTCGCGCAATGGCATCGACTGGACGCACAAGGTGGGCCCCATCGTCGAGGCGCTGGCGAAACTCGAACTCTCGGGTGCCTGGGTCGACGGCGAGCTGATCGTCACCGACCCCAACGGCCGCTCGGATTTTTCGCTCCTGCAGCACATCCTCGAGCAGGGGCGCATCGAGGAACTGCAGTTCTGCATCTTCGACCTGCTCTACTGGAACGGCGAGGACCTGCGCGATCTGCCGCTGGCGCAGCGCAAGGCCAAACTCGACGCTGCCTTCGCCCGGCTACCCGCGAAGGGGCCCCTGCGGCTGGCCGACCAGATCCACAGTGACAGCTCCGCCCTGATAACCCGCGTGTGCAATCAGCACCTCGAGGGCCTGATCGCCAAGAAGAGCGATTCCACCTACGTGGGCGGACGCTCGGCGAACTGGCTCAAGATCAAGTGTCACCGGGAACAGGAATTCGTCGTAGGTGGCGCGGCCTACCTACCGGGCCGTGGCACAGGCACGTTCTCGTCGCTGCTGGTCGGCGTTCGCTCCGGCAAGAACAGCCTGCGGTACGCCGGCCGTGTCGGCGGCGGGTTCTCGGCCGACGAGCGCGGCGAATGGCACAAGCGCGTGCAGAAGCTCGAGCGCAAAGACAGTCCCTTCGATCAACTACCCGACAAGCGCTCCGGTGAGATATGGCATTGGATGAAACCCGAGCTGGTCATCCAGGTGGCGTTTGCCGATTGGACGCATGGCGGAATCCTGCGCCAGCCGCGATACCTCGGGCTGCGCCAGGACCGCGACCCCAAGACCGTGATACGCGAGGAACCGGCGCATACTGAAGAGGTGGTCGCAAAAGGCGGGACCAGAAAGAGCGGCAAGACGCCGGCGAAGTCACCAGCTTCTCGCCGCAAGCCAGCGCGCGGCACCACCGGCGAGACCCGCGCCCAGGGCGGAGAGACGCAGGTCAGCGGCCAGCGCCTCACCCATCCCGATCGCGTGCTCTATCCGCATGACGGCATCACCAAGCTGCAGCTGGCTGAATACTTCGCCGCCGTGGGCGAGGCGGCCATGCCGCATTACCAGGATCGACCGCTGTCCATCCTGCGGAACACACACGGCTCCAAACCCTTTTTCCAGAAGCACTTCCTCGAAGAATCGGGTGCGGGTCTGCGCGTAGTGCAGATTCCGAACGCGGACAAGGATCCGGACTTCGTAGTCTGCGATTCGCCCGAAGGCCTGCTGCACCTGGCGCAGGTCGGCGCCGTGGAGTTGCATAGCTGGGGTGCCGTGATGCCGCGTCCCACGCATGCCGACCGGCTGACCTTCGATCTCGATCCGGGCGCCGAGCTGCCCTATCCGCCCGTGCGCGATGCGGCCCTGGCGATTCGCAGACTCCTGCAGGAGCACGGCCTCGAATCCTGGGTAAAGACCACGGGTGGCAAGGGTCTGCACGTGGTCGCGCCGCTCGGGCGGCCGTTGCCTGACTGGGACAAGGCGAAGGAATTCGCACGCAGCGTCACGCTGTTCATGGAACGGCTCGCGCCCACGATGTTCACGTCGAAGACCGGCGAGCGAAATCGCAAGAAGAAGATCTTCATCGACTACCTGCGCAATGGCTTCGGCGCAACAGCGGTTGCCGCGTTTTCGCCGCGCTGGCGCCCCGGCGTCGGAGTTTCTACGCCGGTTGCCTGGGAAGAAATCGACGCCGACATCCGCGGCACGCATTTCAACCTTCACAACGTGCCTGAACGCATCGCGCGCCAGCGCAAGGATCCCTGGGCGGGTTACTGGAAATCGAGCCAGCCGCTTCCGAAAAAGCCTCTGACCTGAATCACACGGCGCGGAGCGGTGACGTCACGTGTGAGGCATTCCCGACGCAATGAGGTTGCGCTTGTCCCTGTTGCCGCGGCTGCGCAAGCGCCACGATGCCTCCCACATTACCGGAGGTACGGACATGGCACGAGCCAAGGCGAAAGCCCATTCAAGGAAGAAAGCAGCGAAAGACGATGCAATTGCATTGCTCAAAGCCGATCACCGCCAGGTAGAGGACTGGTTCGAACAATTCGAGAAGGCCCGCGACGATCATCGCAAGCAGAATCTTGCGACCAAGATCTGCAAGGCACTTCGGGTTCACACCACGATTGAAGAAGACATCTTTTATCCCGCGTTCCTCGAAGCCACCGAGGACAAGGACCTCCACCACGAGGCGGAAATCGAGCACGACGGCGCGAAGAATCTCATCGCGCAGATCGAAAAATCCGGGCCCGACGACGACTACTACGATGCCAAGGTCAAAGTCCTCTCGGAAATGATCAAGCACCACGTCAAGGAAGAAGAGCAGCCTGGCGGCATGTTTGCCGAAGCGCGCAAGTCGGAGATGGATCTGGAATCACTGGGCGCGCAAATGGCCGCGCGCAAGGCGGAGCTTGAAGACGAAGCCGCGGACGATGACGACATGACTCCTCCGCCAGGAAGCCGCAAGGACCGTGGCGTCGTCGGCCGACTGATGAAAGGATTCAAATAGGAGTGATCCATGGCCAATCGCTATGGAAAGAAGGCGCAGGACAAGGTGAAGCGTGCCATGCACGAGCGAAAGCGTGGCACGCTGCGCAGCGGCAGCACGGGTAAGCGCGTGACCAGCCGCAAGCAGGCGATCGCAATAGGACTGTCGGAAGCGCGACGCGCCGGTGGCAAGGTGCCGTCGCGTGCGAGCAGTCGCTCGCGTTCGCGCTCGCGCAAGAAGTAGCAGCGCGCCTCAGTCCAGCTCGCTGATATCAGGGACGCCCTCGTCGCTGCGTCCCTCGCTGACGCCGCGCCGCGCTTCCTGCGCGAGCCGGCAGTAGATGGCGCGCAGGCGATCGAGCTCCGATTCTTCGAGCTCCTCGAGGTCGAGCAGCACGTTGTGCGCGCCCGGGCGATACCCGTAACAGTTCGTCGAGCTTGATATGCATTGCTTCGGCGTCGCGGTTCTGCGTGGCCTGGATCAGGAAGACCATGATGAAGGTGACGATGGTGGTGCCGGTATTGACCACCAGCTGCCAGGTGTCGCTCCAGCCGAACAAGGGACCCGTGATGGCCCACACCACGATGACCAGCAACGCGAGCACGAAGCTCACGGGTTGACCGGTCACGTGCGCCGTCACCTTCGAAAAGCGTGTGAACCAGGAGGACGATTTCGCAGGAGTCATGCAGTCACCTCGCGCAGGCGCAATTGCGCCGAAGATCGCGATTGGCGACGGGGTGGTCTGTAAGGAAATTGGTAGTCGCGAGTGGGATCGAACCACCGACCACCTCCATGTCAAGGAGGTGCTCTACCACTGAGCTACGCGACTACCGAGAGGGCGCGAAAGATACCAGAACGACCTTTTGTGGTCATGTCCCGGGCCCGAAAAGGCGCCCGAAAACGGGATCGGAGCCCCCGTTTCCCCCATAATTCCGCGCCGTGGCAACCCTTACCTATCGCGCCCTGTGGCGCTGGCACTTTCACGCCGGCCTGTTCTGCATTCCCTTCGTGATGGTCCTCGCGCTGACCGGTTCGATATTTCTGTTCAAGCCGCAGATCGACGCCTTCGCGGACCGCGCGGTCGACTCCCTGCCCACCACCGGCGCACGCGCCTCGGGCGAAACACACATCGCCGCGGCGCTGGCCTCTTTGCCCGGCTCGAAACTCTTCGTCTACGAAGTTCCGCTCGAGGCCGACGATGCGGTGCGGGTACATATATATGGGCCCGACGGCGCGGGCCGCATCGTCTACGTTCATCCCGAAACGCTCGCCATCCTGAAGTCGGTACCGCACACCTCGCGCCTCACCGAGATCGTGCGCATGATTCATGGCGAACTGCTGGTCGGCAAAACCGGCTCCCTGTTCGTCGAACTCGCGGCGAGCTGGGCGCTCATCATGCTGGGCACGGGCATGTACCTGTGGTGGCCGCGGGATGCCCGCGGTGCCGGCGGCGTGTTGTATCCGCGCTTCGGTGGCGGACGCCGCGTGTTCTGGCGCGACCTGCACGCCGTGAGCGGTATCTGGATTTCGGCGTTCGCACTATTCCTGCTGGTCACGGCCATGCCCTGGACCACGGTCGTCGGCGACGGCATCGGCAGGATCCGCGGCTGGGTGGCGCCGGCCCAGCAGGACTGGAATTCGAACAGCGCGGACGAACACGCGGCGCATCGACGACAGGCGGCGGCGGAATCCGTGGCCACGCCGCTCAAGGTGGACGAGATCATCGCGCGCGTCGCGCCCTACCAGCTCGATCCGCCCGTTCGGCTCTATCTACCCAACGAGAACCAGCCGCATTGGCGCGTGCGCTCGGAAACGCAGAATCGGCCGCGGGTGCGCGAACTGGCCCTGGATCCGGTCACCGGCGCCCTGCTCCACGAGGATCGCTTCGCCGACAAGACGACGCTCGACAAGGCCATCAATGTCGGCATCGCGGTGCACGAGGGTCAGCTCTTTGGCATCGCCAACCAGTTGCTCGGGCTGTTCACCGCGCTCGGCCTGCTGACCATGTGCGTGTCCGCAATCGTGATGTGGTGGCGCCGCCGACCGGATGGGTCGCTCGGCATTCCCGCGCCGCGCGTGCCGGAATTTCGCATCGGCACCGGACTCATGATCGGCATCGTCGCGGTGGCGTTGTTGTTCCCGGTGCTTGGCGCCTCGGTGGTCGGTGCTCGCGCTCACGACCTGGCTGTTCAGAAAAAGAAGGGGCCTCACATGCGTAGTCTGTTAGCGGCGCTAGCCCTCTGGGGCTCGCCTCCAACGCCCTGTCCGCCGACGCCACCGAGAGCCTGCGCGCCGGTTCGACGCTCATGCCGGTGAAGGTGTATTCGCTGGACGACGACCGCAAGGTGCTCAAGGCCTTCGATGGTTTGCGCGTCGCGGACGTCTCCGACGGCATGGACTTCGTGGGTCTGCACGACATCGGCCTCGTCAATCCCTCGATCCTGCCGCTGTGGAAGGACACCACCAACTACACGCACCGGATCATCGGCATCGCCGTCACCGTGCGCTACGTGCCCACGCAGCAGCCGCCAGCGGGCAAACGCAGCGAAGCGGAGTTCGACAAGTGGGTGGGAGACTTCTATGACCAGCGCACGCCGGAACCCTTCGTGCCGCTGCTGCGCGAAGGCAGCGTGGTGGTGATCGAAGAGGCGCCGGAGACCGACGTCGGCTCGATCGGCTCCAACAACATCATGAACTGGAAGCTGCACGGAGCCGTTGGCGTCATCACCAGCGGCACCTCGCGCGATACCGACGAGATCATCACGCAGAAGGTGCCCCTGTATTTCCAGCACCCGGGCCGCGGCATACGCCCGGGACGCAACGAGGTCGAGTCCGTCAACCGGCCCATCGTGCTCGGCGGCGTGCTGGTGATGCCCGGCGACGTCATCGTTGCGGATGGCGACGGCGTCATCGTGGTGCCGCGCGCCGTCGCTTTCGACGTCGCCGCCTACGCACACAAGATCATCGACGGCGACAAGAACGCCCGCCGCGATCTCTACAAGAAGCTAGGCCTGCCCGAGGACAAATCCACCCGCTAGGATGGACTGTCGACGAACACTAACAAAGCGGCAATCTTGCAGAACCTCAACGCGCGATGTGGCACCGGTCGTCGGAGCGCATCGGATCCTCCGCGCCCATCAGGTATGCCTCGTCAACCGTAAACAGCGCGGCGGCGCCCATGCGCAAGGTGATCGGATCCACCGCATTGGCCGGCAACTTCGGCAATGGAATCGGTGTCGGGCAGCGAGCCGGGTTCAGGTTGAATATCACCCGCCCATTTTCCGCAAAAGTCACGTAACGGCCGAGCTGCGACACATCGATGAGCAGCTGATTGAGCCGCTTCTCGAGTACCTCTTCCGGTTCCGGCGGCGGCGTCCAGCCAACTTGCGCAACCACTGTGCACCCTACGCCAGCGGCGAACAACATTGCCCCACGCAAAATTGAGCTCTTCATAGATCCTCCTTCGTTTTTGTATTGGCGCTCAGCAGCGCCGCATTGCGAACCAGATAGGGATGACCTTCGGGCAGTTGCTTCAGAAACTGCCCGCGCGCGGCATCATGCGCGGCTCGAGACGCGTCGCTGTTGCCAGCTCGTTGCTCGAGCTCGCCCAGCAGGTCGTAAGTCAATCCGCATTCAATCGGTGAAGTGCCGCCGGCGGCATGGCGTTTCGAAAGTTCGCGCACCTCCGTCAGCGCCTGCGCATCGTTGCCGGCCTGCGCCAGGAATTCAGCGCGGTATCGCTGCGCACGCAAATTTCGAACGCGCCCGGTCCACTGCCGGCCGCCTGTAATCGCTGTTGTACTTCGTCGATTTGCTTTATCGCCTCGTCCGGGCGGCCCATGAGTGCCAGCGCGCGCGCCTTCGCCTGCAAGGCGTACGCCAGGGCTTCGCCCGACTGCTCCTCCGGGAGATTCGCGATGGACGACTCGGCATTCCTCAGTGCGCCTTCTGCGTCTCCGAGCTCGAGTTCGACGTTTGCCAGCAGTCTCGACAGCAGTGCCCGTTCATTCCGATCGCCGGCCCTCGCCTGCAAGGCGACCAGCCGATTGCGCGCCGCCACGTAATGCCCGAGGTCGTAGTCGAGTATCGCCATGGTGCGTTCCAGATCCGTGCGATCGGCAGCACGCATCCGCAAGTTCCGGGAGATTGACAGCGCACGCGTGACGGCATCACTCGCCTCTACGAGATGCCCCGCGTTGCGCGCCACCATCGCGAGGTGCAGGAGTTGCATGACGATGTCTTCGTGCGCGGCACCGAAGGCGAGTTCGGCATCCGTGACGGTGCGCCGGATTTCCGACAGCGCGCGTTCGTCATCGCCGGAAAACGAAGCGATCTGACTGAGTGTGCTGCCGGCATAGACGCGGACTTTCGCGCACTCGGTATCCTGCGACGCACATGACTCGCGTGCCTGGGTGGCAAGTGCGCCGGTGCGCTGCAGGTCGTCACTGGTCTGCAACCATGCCGCTGCCAGGTAGGCGCGCGCGCGATTGAGCGCCGCGTCCCCGGGGGGCGCATGCTTTTCAAGCAACGAAATGGCCTCGTCGAGAACCGGCATCGCGGCATCAATCTCGTCGAGCCGCATGTACATGCGGCCGAGCTCGCCGAGCAGTTCACCCTGCAATTGGGGCTGTGCGCCATAGTCGCGACGCGCGCGCAGTACCGCACCGTCGATCATCTGCTTGCCGGTCACCTCTGATTCCTGACCTTCCGGAATCTCTGCGTCGCTTACCAGGTCGAACATGAAGTTGCGTACGGCGGCGGTGCGCTCGGCATGCGCGCGCGACTCGCGATATTGCGTCCATGCAACGACGCTGGCGCCCGCCACCAGTGTCAGACCGACGCCGGCCACGCTCGCAGCCAGACGGTGCCGCGTCAGCGCGAGGCGCGCCGAATACCAGAAACTCGGCGGCCGTGCGTCGATGGGCTTCTGGTCGAGATAACGCTTGAGATCATCGGCGAGATGCGCCGCCGAACCATAGCGTTCATTGGGCGCGATTCGCAGCGCCTTGCCCACGATGGTGTCGAGATCGCCGGCGAGATCATTGCGCAATTTCGCCGACGAAGGACGAGCACGCGCGATGGCCGCGGCGTCCTCGATGGCTGCGTGACTGGCGCGCGGCAACGTGCCGCGACCCAGGCTCTCAAGGATTTCGACCAACGACGCGCGCAATCCGGCACCGCGATACGGCAACGCGCCGGTCAGCAACTCGTGCAGCACCACGCCCAGCGAATACACGTCGGTGAGCGTGGAAATGGTCGCGTTGCGCAGTTGCTCGGGCGCCGCGTACAGCGGCGTCATCGCCGCACCGTTCATCTCCGTCAGCGGTGCGACGCCTTCGTTTTCGCCCAGCAGTTTGGCGATGCCGAAGTCGAGCAGTTTTACCTGCCCCTCTGCGTCGACCAGGATGTTGGAAGGCTTGAGGTCGCGATGCACGATCAGGTGCTTGTGTGCATGTTCGACCGCGCCGAGTACCTGCAGGAACAACCGCAGCCGCGCGCGCAAGTCGAGCCGCTTCGCATCGCAATACACCGTGAACGGCATGCCATCGACGTGCTCGAGCACGATGAAGGGTTGCCCGGAAGGCAACACGCCGGCGTCATACAGGCGCGCGACATTTGGATGACTGAGCGCCGCCAGCGCGTCGCGCTCGCGCGCGAATCGTTCGACGTCCCCGCCCTGCAACATGAACATGGGCATCTTGAGCGCGACCGCGCGTTTCACGACGCCGTCGGCGCGTTCTGCCAGCCACACCACCGACATGCCACCGCGGCCCAGCTCGCGGATCAGGCGATAGCCGGTGAGCACGTCGCCGGGCTGAAGCGTGCGGGTGACATCCACATCCAGGCGCGCAACGCCGTTGAGCACGGGTGCCGCCAGCCGACGGGAATCCTCAGGAGACAGCGCGCTCGCCAACAGGCGCTCGAGGCGTGCGTGCAGTGCGGGATTGTCGTGCGCGAGAGTTTCCAGTGAGGCGCGGCGCTGTGGCTCGTCGGATGCCAGCAACCGGTCGAGCCAGTCGAGCACCTCGACGTCACTCACGGGGTGACTCCGAGTGCCTCGTATAGATAAGCCTTGGCGCGTTGCCAGTCGCGCTTCACGGTGGGTTCCGAGATCCCGAGGGCTTCGGCCACCTCGGCGACCTCCAATCCCATGATCACGCGCAGCTCCGCCACGCGCATCAGACGCTCGTCGAGGCTGCCGAGCCGGGTCAGCGCCTCGTCGAGCGCCACCAGTTGTTCGGGTGTACCCGCCAGGTCCGGGCACCTCGGCGCCGAGCGTCAGGGGCATGAGCTCGGCCGAACGCTTCTGCGACATGCGCTCGCGCGCCATGTCGACCAGCAAGGAGCGCATCGCACGGCTGGCATAGGCCATGAAGGCGCCAGGAGTGGCAAATTTCAGGTCGGAGCGCTCGCGCAGATTGAGGTACAGCTCGTGCGCCAGCGTGCCCGTCGATATCGGCGAGCGCTCGCGCGACAGCCGCGCCCGTGCAAGTCGCAGGATATCCGCGTAACTCGCCTGGAAGCGCTCTTCGATTCCTTCGGCCAAACAGCCTCCGGCCCGGGCAGGAAGGCTGGCGATTCTGCATTAGGGTTTTGCGGGAAACCATGGGTCGCGGACGCTCTCGTGGCCGAAGTGTCGACTTTGACCATAGAGCGGATTTCCGACCCTTCGGGATCAGGGCGGATGTCGGCCTGCCGGCGACTTCGCGGCCCGGGCACACCGGTACTGCCGCCCGGTAGGGACTGCTGACCAGACCGTCGTGCCAATCAGCGCGCCCAGCGCCACCAGTGCGAGCACGCCCCAGAACCTCACCATCCATTTGTTCACTTGGCCTCCCGTCTTCGCCGCGCGAAATCTGGCGCAACTGTTTGTTGGCGCGCAAGCGGGTGGTGGCAGGCCATTGCGCAGCATTTTTCCATGCTGCACCCCAACTATTGGTTCCGGCGGGACTTATCCGAATGTGATCAATTGTGGCGCGAGATAAATAAACCTGTCCCCGATCAGGCGATCATGTCGCCGGGCTCACCCAGGCCCAGTTCCTGCTGCTTCATCTTCTCGATCGCATCGCGCATTCTGGCGGCTTCTTCGAACTCGAGATTGCGCGCGCGTTTGTACATCTCCGCTTCCAGGCGCTTGATCTCGCGCACGATCTGCTCGGGGCTCAGCATGCGCAGATTCGGCGCCGCCTCTTCCGCGCCGCGCTTCTTCTTGCCCATCTTGTAGCCGAAATCCGTGGTATCGGTCCGCGCGCCTTCCATGATGTCCTGGACGTTCTTGCGGATGGTCTGCGGCGTGATGCCGTGCTCCTTGTTGAAGGCGACCTGCTTCTCGCGCCGGCGCTGGGTCTCGCCCATCGCACGCTCCATCGACCCGGTGATCCTGTCCGCGTACAGGATGGCCTTGCCGTTCACGTTGCGCGCGGCGCGGCCCATGGTCTGGATCAACGAGTTGTCCGAACGCAGGAAGCCTTCCTTGTCGGCATCGAGAATCGCCACCAGCGACACCTCGGGCATGTCGAGACCCTCGCGCAGCAGGTTGATGCCCACGAGCACATCGAACTTTCCGAGGCGCAGGTCGCGGATGATTTCCACGCGCTCCACCGTCTCCACGTCCGAGTGCAGGTAACGCACCTTCACGCCGTGCTCGTGCAGGTACTCGGTGAGATCTTCGGACATGCGCTTGGTGAGCGTGGTGATCAACACGCGTTCGTCGTTTGCCACGCGCTTGCCGATCTCCGACAGCACATCGTCGACCTGCGTCGCCACCGGGCGCACTTCCACTTCCGGATCCACCAGGTGCGTCGGACGCAGCAATTGCTCGACGGTCTTCGCTGCCTTGCGCGCTTCGTATTGGCCGGGCGTGGCGGAAACGAAGATCATCTGCGGCGCGATCTGCTCCCACTCCTCGAACTTGAGTGGCCGGTTGTCGAGCGCGCTGGGCAGGCGGAAGCCGTATTCCACCAGCGTCTCCTTGCGCGAGCGATCGCCCTTGTACATGGCGCCGAGCTGCGGAATGGTCTGGTGGCTCTCGTCGATGAACAGCAGAGCGTTACCCGGCAGATAGTCGAACAGGCACGGTGGCGGTTCGCCCGGCGCGCGGCCTGAAAGATACCGCGAGTAGTTCTCGATGCCGGAGCAATAGCCGACCTCTCTCATCATCTCCATGTCGAACATGGTGCGCTGCTCGAGGCGTTGCGCCTCCACCAGCTTGTTCTGCTCACGCAGCACCTTCAGCCGGTCGCGCAATTCGTCGCGAATGGCGTCGATGGCTCCGATCACACGTTCCTTGGGTGTCACGTAATGCGAGCCGGGGTACACCGTGTAGCGCGGCACCTTGCGCTGGATCTCGCCGGTGAGCGGATCGAACAGCGCGAGCGACTCGATGGTCTCGTCGAACAACTCCACGCGAATCGCCTCGCGCGCGGACTCGGCCGGGAAGATGTCGACGACATCGCCGCGCACGCGATACGTGCCCGCCTGCAGGTCGAGTTCATTGCGCGTGTACTGCATGTCCGCGAGGCGGCGCAGCAGGCGGCGCTGATCCATGATCTCGCCACGGTTCAGGTGCAGGATCATCTCGTGGTACGACTCGGGATCGCCCAGGCCGTAGATGGCCGACACCGTGGCCACGATGATCGAGTCGTTGCGCTCCAGCAGCGCCTTGGTGGCCGAAAGGCGCATCTGCTCGATGTGCTCGTTGATCGAGGCGTCCTTCTCTATATATGTGTCGCTCGAGGGCACATAGGCCTCGGGCTGGTAGTAGTCGTAGTACGAGACGAAGTACTCGACCGAATTCTCGGGAAAGAACTCCTTGAACTCGCCGTAGAGCTGCGCGGCCAGGGTCTTGTTGTGCGCCAGCACCAGCGTCGGGCGCTGCACCGCCTCGATCACTTTGGCGGCGGAGAACGTCTTTCCGCTGCCCGTCACACCCAGCAACGTCTGGTGCCGAAAGCCATCAGTGATGCCCTCCAGCAGGCCCGCGATCGCGCCCGGCTGGTCGCCCGCGGGCTGGTAATCGGCTTTCAGTACAAATGGCTTGGATTCCATGGGCTTAGAGGCTCACTGTGCTGTGGCTGACGCGGCTGGATCGCGTAATATACGCGCCCGTTTGCCGATCCCAATCCCCCAACAGAAGTAGGTTCGCCCGTGCCCAACCAGCTCTCGCGACGCGTTCAGCGCGTCAAGCCCTCGCCCACTCTCGCCGTCACCGCGCGCGCCGCGAAACTGAAGGCCGAGGGCAAGGACATCATCGGCCTCGGGGCCGGCGAGCCGGATTTCGATACGCCGAAACACATCGCGGATGCCGGTATCGAGGCGATCAACAAGGGCTTCACGCGCTACACCAACGTCGATGGCATCGTCGAGCTCAAGGACGCCATCATCGCGAAGTTCAAGCGCGACAATCAGATCTCCTACGAGCGCAACCAGATCCTGGTGAGCTCGGGCGCCAAGCAGACTATCTACAACCTCTGCATGGCCGTGCTCGATCCGGGTGACGAGGCCGTGATCCCCGCGCCGTACTGGGTGAGCTACCCGGACATGGTGCTGCTCGCGGACGGCCTGCCCGTCACGCCCAACTGCCCGGCCTCGCGGGCTACAAGCTCACGCCGCGCCAGCTGGAAGCCGCGATCACGCCGAAGACGCGCCTGATGCTGATCAACTCGCCGTGCAATCCGACAGGTGCTGCTTACACGCGCGCCGAGTGGCGCGCGCTCGCGGATGTGCTGCTGCAAGCACCCGCGCGTGATCATCGGCACCGACGACATGTACGAGAAGATCTGGTGGGGCAAGCGAGCCGTTCACCAGCCTGCTCACCGTCGCGCCGGAACTCTACGATCGCACCGTCACCATCAATGGCGTGTCCAAGTCGTACGCCATGACTGGCTGGCGCCTCGGCTACTGCGGTGGTCCGAAGGAAATCGTCAACGCCATGTCGACGATCCAGGGTCAGAGCACCAGCAACGCCTCGTCCATCACGCAGAAGGCCGCGCTGGCGGCGCTCAACGGCGATCAGACGCCGGTCGAGCTGATGAACGTCGAGTTCAAGAAGCGCCACGACTACTTCATCGCCGCGCTCAACACGCTGCCGGGCATCGTCCGCCCTGCCGGCGAGCCGGCGCGTTCTACGCCTGGGCCGATTGCTCCGCCGCGATGATGGCCTTCGGCATCAAGGACGACAACGCGTTCGCCGAGATGCTCATCAATGACGCGGGCGTTGCCGTGGTTCCGGGCTCCGGCTTCGGTGCCCCAACCATTTCCGCGCCTCGTTCGCCTGCAGCATGGCGACGCTGGAGAAGTCCATCGAGCGCATGCAAGAAGGTGCTGGAAGCCGGACCGGTCAAGAAGTCGGCCTGAACTTGACCAACTCCGCGGTGGATCCCACGATTTCCGCCGTTTCGAAGCCCGTCACTCGCGCGGACATCGCGGCGTGGGTGCTGGCGGCGGTGGCGCTCGCCCTCATCATCAAGCTGCACCTGCTGTCATCACTGCTGGCGGGCCTGCTGGTATTCAAGCTGGTGGATGTGCTCACGCCGTGGCTGCGGGTGAGCGCATTGGGCATGTCGGACCGCGCGTGCTGGCCGTGACCCTGATCGCCACCGTCGTCATCGCCGCGCTGGTGGGTATTGCCCTCGGCATCGCCGCCTTCCTGCGCAACAGCGACGAAAGTGTGCCGCTGCTGATGCAGCGCATGGCGCAGATCGTCGAGGACGCGCGCGCCATCCTTCCTGAAGGATTGCAAAAGTACATCCCGCAGAACACCGAGACCCTGCAGAGCACGATTGCCGAGTGGCTGCGCTCGAACGCCAGCTCGTTGCAGCTCGCGGGTCGCGGCATCGGCCGCACGCTGGTGCACGTGCTGATGGGCATGATCATTGGCGCGTTGCTGTCGATGCAGAAGGTCACCAAACCGATCGATCGGCGGCCACTCACCGAAGAAGTCGCGCGGCACGCGGCGCGCATGGCTTCGGTGTTTCAGCGCGTGGTGTTTGCGCAGGTGTGGATCTCGATGATCAACACCTTCTTCACCTGGCTGTACCTCGACATCGTGCTGAGCCTGTTCGGAGTGGATCTGCCGCTGGTGAAGACTCTCGTGGCACTCACTTTCATCGTGGGTCTGCTGCCCATTGTCGGCAATCTGCTTTCCAACTCTGCGATCGTCATCGTCTGCCTGAGCCAGGGCGTACCCGTGGCAGTTGCGTCACTCGTGTTCCTGGTCGTGATCCACAAGCTCGAGTATTTCCTCAATGCGCGCATCATCGGCTCGCACATCAATGCGCGCGCGTGGGAACTGTTGATCGCCATGCTGGTGATGGAAGCGGCGTTTGGAATCCCCGGCCTGATCGCCGCGCCCATTTTCTACGCCTACTTCAAGGAAGAACTGCGCGAGAAGGGCCTGGTTTGAGGCGCTTCACGCACGTTCAATAGCGCTGCTTCGTAGCTTCGGCTATTCGCAGTGCACCGGTGTCCGGCTCCGGAGGTCTGCCGCAAGGCGTAGCGCTTGCCTTCGGGCTGCAGGAATTTGACCTTGCATTCGCGTGTCGGCCTGAAGGCGTGGCGCCACACATAGGCGCCAACGCGATGACCCTGCTCTCCGCCGGCGATCTGGTCAGTGCGGAAATGAATGCCGCCGTATACGCGCGCGTCGTCAATATCGCGGGTGATCTCTTCGAGCGCCGAATAGTGGAGCGCCACACCTGGCGCCGCAGGGTCCGTCACGGTGATTCTGTGTCCGCGCTCTCCGAACTCGCGCGCGAGCACTTCCCGCCCGGCACCGCTGGTCGCCGCGTGTCCGGAACCATAGCTCGGATGACAGGGTGTCGTGATCAGCGGTACGAAGTTGGCGTCGGCTTGTGTTCGCGGGTTGCCGTCCGTCCCGCCGGCGGGAATGGCCGTTTCCGGGCGCCAGAAGTGGTAGTGATACTTCGTCTCGATCAGCGTGACCACGAGATCGTGCAACGCCACGTTGAGCAGCGCGAAAGTGCGCGCGTTTTGCGCGAGCGTCTGCCGGTGCGCCACCGCAAGCTGTCGGCCAACCTGGTTCCACAACGGTGCATCGCCAAACTCCGCGTAGAACTTCGCGACCTTCGTGCGATCGGGTGGGCGCTGTGTGCTGTCGCGCGCGCCCACCTCCAGCACTTCCTGGTAGACACGCGCATAACGCGCGCTGCTCAAGGCCGGCGGGGGCGCCGAGCGGAACTGCGTGGCGCTCCTGATTACAAATGGCTTTACCTTGCTCCAGTGCAGGAAGACTCCGCCCATCGGGCGGACAATCGGGCGTGGGTTGCCATTGACCCGGATCCGTCGAGCCCGGTAGATAGAACTCCGGCGATTCTGAACCGTCGTTTTCACGTGTCGCCATTACGGCGGTGGCGGCTGCTTCGCCCAGTACAATGCCGGCCGCGCGCGCAGGACCTTCCGGGATTCGTGCCAATGAACGCACGCGCGCCGCGTCGAACTCGGCGGCGTGCTCGGGATAGAAGCGGCTCAACACGCGGTGTGCGGCGCTCACCACCGCGGCTTCCGCGGACGCTCCCGCAGACGCGTTCAAGGTGCCTAGAGTCGACTCGTAGTCACCGTCTACAGCATTCACCGCTTCGAACACGGCCAGCTGCAGGATGGCCCCGATCCGCATCTGAATGGGCGGCAACTCCGGGCGCAACACTCCGTCGAAGGCAATCCGGTTCCACTCGAGCACCACATCTTCACGCGCCTCGTTCGCGTGTGCGGCACCCAGCTTCGACACAACCAGGGTCAAGGCCATCAATCCGATGAACATCCTTGTCACTGACATCACACTTACTCCTGTCTGACTGCGATTCACGTTAGAAGCAATCGCCTTGCGCAATGCGCCGAGAAAGGCTTCCGGCTGCTCGATGGTGGGATCGTCGGCGGCACCTTCGATGACTTCCAGGCGCCATCCATGTTTCTGGCGCGCGGCCTCCGCCACCGCCAACGGTGTCGCGCGGTCATGCCGTCCCCAGATCAGCGTGGTCGGCGTACGAATGCGTTCGAGCACCGTGCTGGGCACCGCAGGGACTCCAAACTGCTCCATCCAATCCATGAGCGCGGAAGCGCCGGCCTGCATGCCCGCCAGGTTGTACGCGCGAATCCATTGCCACTGTTCGCCGAGGCGCCGTCTCACGCCTTCGAGATCGAACACACACTGACTCCACAGGCCATCGTGCGTGGCACCGGTCGGCGCGCGCAGAAATGCCTCGAGCGCAGCGCCGAACGCTGGTGCCGGCTGAAACGCCGCGAGACCCAGCGTGTCAACCAGCACCAGCGCTGCAAGTGGGCGACCCGCGGCCGCGGCAAAGTGCATCGCGATCGCACCGCCCAGGGTATGGCCCACGAGGACCGGTGGCTTCGAACATGTGCACTCGATGAGATCGTCGAGCCAGTCGTTGACGAGGCCGGGCGTTGGCGGGCCTTCAAAAAATGCCGAAGCTCCGTGCCCGGGCAGATCGGGCGCGATCACGCGATGCGTGGCCGCCAGCGCAGGGATCGCATGAATCCACTGCGCACCATAACCGCCCGGTCCATGCAGCAGGATGATGGGCGAACCACTACCACCTTCAAGAACGGCCGTCGCGACGCCATTCAGGCTGAGCCGCCGCTCAGTCACCGGCAACGACTCGATCAATAGCTCACGCGGATTGCGAACTTTCGCTGGTGTTCCGACTGTTTCCCGTGTTGCAGCCCCCATGACGTCCATTCCTCCGTTGCACGGCTAACTTCCGCGAAATGAAGGTTGGCATGGAGGCGCCCGGAAATGCTTCGGCGAAACCACCCACGCGCTCCTGGCGCGGCTGGGTAGTTTCCGCCAGGTGCGGCTCAGATCAGCTGGTGTGAACAGGCGTACGCGGTGGCGGCCGCGCGCGAGGGCACGTTCAACTTGCCGAGGATATTGCTCACGTGGCGGTCGATGGTCCGCTCGCTCAGCTTCAGCTCGCGCGCAATCGCCTTGTTGGTTTGTCCGTGCGCGATGAGCCGCAGTACTTCGCGCTCGCGCGACGTGAGAGCGTTCCCGGCCGGCTTAACCGCGCGACGCCGGTCGAGCAGTTCGATTTCGGGCCTGGCGCCGAGCTGCTCGAAGGCAAGCCGCGCCGCATCGAGCTCGAGCGCACTCGCCTCTTGATCCCCCAGCACTTCACAAACCTCGGCGAGGGTCAGTCGCACTCGCGCTGCCTCGTATGGTGCTCCGAACGCCTGCCAGAACTCGAACGACTCGCGCAAAGACTTGAGCGCCGCGACGGCATCACCGTTGCGCGCGCACAGGGCGCCTCGCGCCTGCGCCGCCTGAGCCTGCAGCACCTCGCTTTCGAATGCCGCCCGCAGCGTCTCGAGTTCCTCGCATGTGCGCTTCGCCTCCTCGAGGTCGCCGATTGCCAGCATGATTTCGAAGTGCGCCGGCAGCAGTCGGGCGCGGTCGAGTTGTTCGCTGGTAGCCCCCAGGAGTCTGCGAATCGCTGCATTTGCGGCGTCCGTGCGCCCCTGCGCGAGGCGCAGCAATGCGAGCCCGGGCTGCGGATCGAATCCCCGGCGACTCGCAGCGCGATAACACTCCTCCGCCAGCGTGGCCTCGCCGCGCAGTCGATGGATCTCGCCTTGCTGATAGAAGGCGCCGCCCGGCGGGATGCGATCGCAATCTTCGGCGCGCTCGCAGACACGACGCGTTTCAACCAGGGCGTCCTGCCAGGAGCCCTGCAGACACAAGATTTCCGCGCGGTGGACAAAGCAGATATCGGTGAAAGCCACCATGCCGGCCTGCCGATCGCACCATCGTGACAGCGCGGCGGTCCATTCACGCGCTCGCCGCAACTCATAGATCCCGCGGCAGGCATCGATGACGCTGCAGTACATGAACCCGGTGATGATGGGCGACAACTCGCCCGCGACTACCGCGAGCATGGTCTCATCGAGCAGCTTGATTCCCTGCGATACCTGGCCGAGTTTGATGGCCGCGCGACCTTGCACATGTCTTGCCACCGCAATGAGGTCTTCCTCGCCACAACGTTCGCCGAGCGCGACTGCGTCGGCCGCCATGGCGTGGACTGCCGCAAGGTCTCCGCTGCGCAGCATCTGCTCCATCACCGGCAGCTGCAGATAGCCGCGCTCGACGCAGTCGGGACCGGATTCGCAAATCAGCCGTTCGCCACGCGCGACCCAGGCGTTCGCCTGCGCGACTTCGCGGGTCACCAGAAACAGGAGCGAAAGCCAGAAGGCATCTCGCGCCGCGCGCTCCGCACAATTCGCGGCGATGTTCGCGCGGTGTGCACGTTCCTTGTACGCAATGAATTCCTGATTGTTTCCGACCAGGCACGCGGCCAGCGCCAGCCGGTCGAGGTTTTCGTCGGCCAATGACCCGGCGGCGTCTGCTGCGCGATATGCCTCGTATGCATCGCGCCATGCATGGTTGTCGTAGGCCTCATGTGCACGCGCCAGATGGTCCAGGGCGCGCGGTTCTTCCGCGCCGTGCAAGGGAGTGCGCGAGGCTTGTCTGCCGCCGACAGGTTCGCGTTTCATCACGAGAACATAACACCAGACAGAGGAGCACGGACTCAACTGACGGAATGTGCCTACTTCGCGACAGGCACGCGACGCCAGCCGCGGGCGCGTGTCGCATCGCACGAAGTCATCGGCTCCCGGCGCGGGCCTGGTGCGCACTTCGAATCAATGATCGATCCACGGCTCGAAGTTGTTAGGGATGAGCGATTGCGCAATCGCCTCGCTGGCAGTAAGCGAACGCAGCTCAGTGCTCACGGCTTCTTCCTGAGTAGCGGCGCGGCGAAGACATGCGACCGCGGATTGGCACGCAGGCGGGTGCGCACACCGCAGAACATTGAAATCCATCGCGAAAGTATCGGCTCGACTGGCAATCCTGCGGACAAGCGCCTATGTTTGGCCCATGCGTCGCCTGGCCAAGCCGCTGGCATTTCTCGTGATCGCCGCGCAAATCCTGCTCGCGGTGCCGGCGATCGCGGCTGCGTCGGTTTCGATGGCCGGCGCAACGGAAATGCCCTGCGATGGCATGCCCATGCACGAGGCAATGGATGGCGATGATCCCTGTCCCTGCTGTCCCGATGGCGCAACATCCATGACGGACTGCCTGGTGTCCTGCATGTTGGCCGCAGTGGCGGCTCCTGCGATTACCTCGGCGCACTGCGTCACTTCGCACGCACCGCCGTACATCGAAATGCCTTTCACCGCCGACTCCTTCTCCTCCCCGCCGATCAAACCTCCACCGATCAGCTGATCAGCCAATCCGGCGCAGTCGCGCGCACGCGCGTGACTGCCCTGTCTGATCGACTTCCCTGATCTGGAGGGTTCCCATGAACCTCTTTCGAATCGCGCTCGCGGGCCTCGTGCTCGCGGGCACATGCGGCCTGGCGCAGGCCAAGCCGATTGCTTTCGCGCACGGCACGACGGTGATGGCCGAATACGGCGCGGGCACCATGAATGAGGCGCAGGTCTTCTACGCGCCGAAATATTTCTATTCACTCGGCGCCGGCTATCTCGAGCTGGAAAGCGACATCGATGGGCGTCGCCGCGAGATCACCTACGCACGCGTGAACTATCTCGCGAAGCGCTGGAACCTCGAAGACGCGCAGGCCAATGTGTTCGTCTGGGGTGGCGCCGGCCAGGCCTATGTGAGCGAGTCCAACGATCACACCTTCGCCTGGAATGCCGGCGGCACAGATCGACTACGAGACTCGTCGAATCTATTCATCGCTGAAGACCGACTTGCATCGTTCGAACGCGTTTTCCCATCGCGTCGACACGTTGCAGCTCGGCATTGCCCCCTACGAACACGACATCGACACCCTGGCCACCTGGTTCGTCGTGCAGGGCCGCCAACTACACCGGCGGCATCCACGACGGCGTCGAATGGGCATTCCTGCTGCGCCTATTCAAAGGCTCGGGCTGGATCGAAGCCGGCGTCAGCGACGACGGAAAACTCCAGGCCATGGCCATGGTCAACTTTTGAATCGGAGCAAAATCATGAAAAAGATCATTTTCTGCACACTTGCACTGCTCATCGGCGCTGCCAATGCTGCCACGATCGAAATGAAGGTCTATGGACTGGTCTGCGGCTTCTGTGCCCAGGGCATCGAAAAGACGCTGCGCAAGAATCCCGCCACAGCCGACGTCGTCGTGAGTCTCGAGCACAAGCTGGTCGCAATCACCACGCGCGAAGGCCAGGACATCTCCGACGCTGAACTCACCCAGGCCCTAACGGATGCCGGCTACGACGTCAAAGGCATCACGCGCACGCAGCGATCGCTCGACGACATCCGCGCCGAACTCAAGCGGGCGAAATGATGGATCCGCACAAGCGCAATGTGGGCGTGGCATTTGGCACGCTGCTCGCGAGTTCCGCGACGCTCGTGTGCTGCGTGCTGCCGGCCGCCCTGGTTTCGATCGGCGCCGGCGCCGCGCTCGTGGGCCTGGTGTCGACATTCCCGCAGCTTGTCTGGCTGTCGGAAAACAAGGGCTGGGTCTTCGGCAGCGCGGCATTGCTGCTGGCGGTGAGCGGTGCATTGCTCTGGCACGCGCGTTCGCTGCCCTGCCCGGCTGATCCGGCCGCGGCGCGCAGCTGCACCCGGCTGCGCCGCACCAGCAACGTCATCTATTTCATCGCGACCGCCTGCTTCTACGTGGGTGCGCTGTTCGCGTTCGGCCTGCCGGCGACCGCGGGTTAACGTCCCGTCAGCCGATCGAGATGTTCCGGATAACGCGCACCCTGCAAGGTAATGCCCGACGCCGCGGCGTCGATCTCCCGCAGGTCCGCCGCCGAAAGCTCCACCGATCGCCCCGCCCAGGTTTTCCTCGAGTCTCGTTAGTTTGGTGGTGCCGGGAATGGGCACGATCCATGGCTTCTGCGCCAGCAACCACGCCAGCGCGAGTTGAGCGGGCGTGACTTGCTTGCGCGTGGCGATCTTCGTGAGCACGTCCACCAGCGCCTGGTTCGTCTTGCGCGCATCGGCCGAGAATCGCGGCACGAGATTGCGGAAGTCCGATTTGTCGAAGGTGGTAGTCGCATCGATCTTGCCGGTGAGAAACCCCCTGCCGAGCGGGCTGAAGGGCACGAAGCCGATGCCGAGTTCTTCGAGCGTGGGGATGATTTCCTTTTCAGGCGCGCGCCAGAAAAGCGAATACTCGGACTGCAGCGCCGCGACAGGTTGCACGGCATGTGCGCGGCGGATGGTCTGCGCTCCGGCCTCGGACAAACCGAAGTGCTTCACCTTGCCCGCGCGAATGAGATCCTTGACCGCGCCGGCGACGTCTTCGATTGGTACCTCGGTGTCGACGCGATGTTGATAGAGAAGATCGATGCAATCGACCTGCAGCCGCTTCAACGACGCGTCGGTCATTTCGCGGATGTGTGCCGGCCGGCTATCGAGCGTTCCATTCGGTTTGCCGTCGGCATCGATGCCGAAACCGAACTTGGTCGCGATCCTGACATTTCCCTTGAAGGGCGCCAGCGCTTCACCCACCAGTTCCTCGTTCGCGAAGGGACCATAGATCTCGGCCGTATCGAAGAACGTCACGCCCCGCTCCACGGCAGCTCGAATGAGACGGATGCCCTCCTGCTTGTCCGTCGCCGGACCGTAGCCAAAGCTCAGGCCCATGCAACCCAGCCCCAGGGCCGAAACTTCCAGGCCATCGCCAAGTGTTCGCTTCTGCATGCTCATTCCTTGTAGCGAAGCTATCGTTTCGGTGGCGCCTCGACTCCCGTCTGGTCCAGTGACCGCTTGGAGAGTCGATCGCCTTCAATCTTGACGGCGGCAACCGCCGCATTCAGTTCTCTCAATTCGGCTGGTGAGAATCGAACCGCTGCGGCGCCGTTGTTCGACTCGACGTGTCGCAGCTTCGTCGTGCCCGGTATCGGCACGATCCAGGGCTTTTGCGCCAGGAGCCATGCGAGCGACAGTTGCGGCGCGGAAACGCCTTTGCGCGCCGCCCAGGTCTTCACGATATCCACGAGTGCCACGTTTGCTTTCAAGGCCTCGGGCGAGTAGCGCGGTGACGATGCCCGGTAGTCCGTGAAACGCGTGTTCTCATCGATGGTGCCCGTAAGGAATCCCATGCCCAGCGGGCTCCAGGCGCAGAAGCCGATTCCCAGCTCTTCGCAAATTGGGAGAACCTCGGCTTCCGGCCCGCGCCAAACCATCGAGTACTCGTTCTGGATCGCCGCCACGGGCTGCACGGCATGCGCGCGGCGAATGGTCTTGATGCCGGGTTCCGACAAACCAAAGTGCAACACCTTGCCCTGCTTGATCAGATCCTTGACCGCGCCAGCCACATCCTCGATGGGCACGTTGGGGTCGACCCGATGCTGGTAGAGCAGATCGATGCGATCGGTGCGCAGGCGCTGCAGCATTCCGTCCACCACCCGCTTGATGTGATCGGGCTGGCTGTTGAGACCTTCGAGTCGCTTGCCCGTTTCCTGATCGATGTTCCAGCCGAACTTGGTGGCGATGACCACCTTGTCGCGAATGCCCTGAAACGCCTCGCCGAGGATCTCTTCCGACGTGAACGGACCATATGCTTCCGCGGTGTCGAAGAAGGTCACGCCCAGGTCCACCGCGCTGCGCGCGAGCGCGATCATGTCCTTCCTCTCGACCTGCACGCCATAAATCGGGCCGGCCATCTGCATGCAGCCGAGGCCGATGCTCGACACTTCGAGCTTGCCCAGCTTGCGTCGATCGGTTGGCGACAGTCGTGTCGGAGGCGTGCCGGATCGGTCGCCGCACGGGCGAGCGATCCACCCAGTGCGGTCGCCAGGCCCAGCGTGGCGGCCGAAAACATGAGCTCCCGGCGGCGCGGATTCGTGGGTTCCTGACTATTGGACATGTCTACTCCTGCGTCGCCTGGCGCAACTCGGCGCGGCGCCGTATTCCGCATCCGTGACTTTCTGCAACCAGACCGTCCCGCTTTCGCTGGCCGGCGTGATTGCAATGTGAGTCATGCCGATCTCAGATGAAGCTCCATGCCAATGCTCCACGCCGGGAGCACTCTTGATGACGTCGCCCTTGTGGACCAACTGCTTGGGCTTGCCCCTTTCCTGGTAATAGCCGGTGCCGTCCGTGATGACGAGAATCTGGCCGTTGGGATCCTTGTGCCAGTCAAGTCTCTTGCCGGGCGCGAATGTTGCCGACGCCATGTTGAAAGGAAATATGCTGTCGGCCTTGAGTAGTTCGATGAGAGTGGCAGCGCCTGCCTTCTTGACTGTAGAGACTGTCCGACTATCTACAGCGGGGCTCTTGTATTCCTCGTCCGTAACGGCTTGCGCCCATACGGTGCCTCCCTTTTGCGCAGGGCTGACTGCCACGTACGTCATGCCACTTTCGACAGACGCTCCGTGCCAGTGCTCAACTGCCGGGCGAGCACTTGATGACATCCCCCTTGCGAACGATCTGCCTGGGTTTGCCCTTTTCCTGGTAATAGCCGACACCATCCGTGATCAGCAGGATCTGGCCGCCGGGATGGTTGTGCCACGCCAATCTGCGTATTCGGCAGGAATTCTGCAACAGCAATGTTTGAATTGAGCAAGCCATCGGCCTTGTGCAACTCGAGAAGCCAGGCGGCGGGAGTGCTGCGGGCAGGCGGAAATGTCTCTCCCCTGAAAAACGCAAAGGCATCCTGCGCGGCCACTCCATGAGAGATCATCGCCAGGCCAAGGACCCATACACACACTTGTCTTGTCATGTTCACTGACAGTCTCAATTGGTTTGTGGTGGCGGGTTCGGGGTGATGCGTCGCGTGAACGCAAGCGAAGCAAGCTTCCATTCACCGGCCTGCTTTACGTAGGTCTCGGTCACCATGAACGGATTTATGGCTTCGTTGCCGCCGACGAGTGCGACTAGCTGGATCTTGCTCAGCACAATGGCGGTTTCGCCAATGATCCGCACGGATACCTCCTGGATATCGGTCTGCTTGTACTGAATCCTGCCGCTTTCGATGACGCCAAGCTCTTCGCTCTTGGTCATCGTTGCGCCCATGTGAACGAAGATCGCTTGCTGATCGATCATCTTGTCGAGCGCTTGCGGTGTTGCGTTCCGCCATCCAGAGCCACTTTTGACGAGACAGCTCGACGACTTCCTTTTCGTCTTTGGTCTGAGCTTTGTCTGGAGCTGCGAAGGCGGCCGTCGACAACGGCAACACCAATAGCGCGAGGAGTTGCAACCTGGCGCAACGATTCATGGCGCCGGCCTCTCGATGGCCTTGGTTTCCTTCAGCCAGCTATTCACGGTATTCATGGTTTGACGCTCCTGGTCTGCCTGCATGGAGAACGCGCGTTGCAGTCGCGCTCGGGGCGCATGGGTTGCGAGGACGGCCTGGCTGTTTCCCAGGCCATAGCCGCCATGCGTAATGAAGGGAATTAGCGTCTTCCCCGCAAGGTCGTGTGTCTTCAGGAAACTGCGGATGACGGCGGGCGCCGTCTCGCCCCAGATTGGAAAACCCAGATAGATCGTCTGGTACCTGGCGATACTGGGCACCGTGGCTGCCAAAGGCGGCTCGAATCCACGATCGCGCTCCTCGGTCGCCTGTCTTCACCTGCTCCAGATAGTCGTCCGGGTAGGCCATCGCGGGGCGGATCTCGAATAGCTCCGCGCCCAGCGCGCGTTGGATCAGTCCCGCTACGACGCGGGTGTTTCCCGAGCGCGAAAAGTATGCGACCAGAATGTCCGATCTCCTTCGCACGCTTTTCGCCGCGTTCGCCATCGGCAGCGGACGAGGCCGCCGAAAGGGTTGCGAGAGCGGTCAACATCGCCCTGCGGTTCAGGTTACTGCGCATTGCCACGGCGCATGTTAGGCAACCCGCGAGTGCGATTAAGTAGCCCAATCCGCAAGGACCCATGAATGGCGTTCATGAGTTGGCAGGAGACGGCGAATGTCGGCGTACGACTACTTGCGCTTGTACCGCAGCGCATCGACCACGAGCTGAAGCGCCGGAGAGGATTGCCGGCGACTCGGGTAGTAGATGTGATAACCCGGGAACGGCGCGCACCAGGGATCGAGCACCTGGACCAGCCGGCCGCGCTCGAGGTGGGGCGCGGCCGTGTCCTCGGGAAGATAGGCCAGGCCAAACCCTGCCAGCGCAGCGTCGAGGATCTGCTTGCTGTTATTGAAAATCAGCTGCCCATCGACGCGAACATTGATCTCTCGTCCGCCTCGCTCGAACTCCCAGACGTAGATCCCGCCATAGGTAGGGAATCGCAGGTTGATACAGTTGTGAGCGGTCAGATCCTGCGGCGTGCGAGGCTGCTCCCTTCCCGAGAAGTAAGACGGTGCCGCGACCACCACCATGCGGAAATCCGGGCCAATCCGCACGGCAACCATGTCCTTGGCTACCTGCTCTCCCAGGCGAACGCCCGCATCGAAGCGGTCAGCGACGATGTTCGCAAGTCCGTAGTCCACGATGATCTCGACATGCACGTCGGGATACTTGCGCAGCAACGGCTGCAGCCTTGGCCAGAGAATGGTCTCGGTGACATGCAGGCCCGCGGTGATGCGCACATTGCCGGAAGGCTTGTCGGCCAGCGCACTGAGCGCGTCGAGCTCAGTCTGGATGTCCTCGAAATGTGGGCCGACCGCATTGAGCAGCCGTTCGCCCGCATCCGTCGGCGAAACACTGCGCGTGGTTCTCGTGAGCAGTCGCAGGCCCATGCGCGTTTCGAGCGCGCGTATCGTATGGCTCAACGCGGACTGGGACACTCCGAGCTTGGCCGCCGCCTTGGTGAAGTTCTTTTCCCGGGCGACCGTGAGGAAGGCCAGGATGTCCCTGAAGTTGTCGCGCGCCATCGGTGACACCCGTATTTGATGAATTCTTCTCACAAGTGCTTGCGGATTTTGCCACCTTATCGCCCGGCGCCGCACTTGTTACCTTGCACGCATGAAAAACCTCGTGCGTAAACAGGCCCCACTGGTCCTGCTGGTTGGCGCCGCCATCGGCGCGGGCGCCGTATCCGTCCTGGCCGCGGATTCGGACAAACCGCAGCTCACCCTGATGCGCGCCGGCTCGCGGCCGCTCATCGACGGACCCGCCGAGAACTTCACCGGCAAGGCAAGGATCGACCGGCAAGTGCGGCCCGATGACCCATCGCGCCCGATGGGCTCGATGGTCTACTTCGAGCCGGGCGCGCGCACGGCCTGGCACACACATCCTCTCGGACAGACACTGATCGTCATTTCCGGTTGCGGCTGGGTGCAGTCAGAAGGTGGGCCAGAAGAAAATGATCCAGCCGGGCGACGTGATATGGACGCCGCCCAACACCCGTCACTGGCATGGCGCCCAGGCCAAGTGTCGCGATGTCGCACTACGCCATCGTCGAACCGCTGAATGGCGTCGCGGCGCAGTGGATGGAGAAGGTCACGGACGAGCAATACGGCGCGCAGGAGCAAACCAAATGCATGACATGGACGACGAACTGAACCGCCGCGAGTTGTTGCAGCTCGCCGCGGCGACCGCCGCCGCCAGCGCACTGCCCTTCAGCGCGGATGCGGCAGAGCCTTCCGGCACCGCCGCGCCGGTGATGTCGAAGGTGACCTTCGAGATCAACGGCAAACCACATTCCCTCGAACTCGACACGCGCACCACGCTGCTCGATGCGCTGCGCGATCACCTGCACCTCACCGGCACCAAGAAGGGCTGCGACCACGGCCAGTGCGGCGCCTGCACGGTGATCGCGGGTGGACGCCGCATCAATTCCTGCCTCACGCTGGCGGTGATGCACGAAGGCGATCGCATCACGACCATCGAAGGCCTGGGCACGCCCGACAAGATGCATCCCATGCAGGCCGCGTTCGTCAAACACGACGGCTATCAATGTGGCTATTGCACGCCCGGGCAGATCTGCTCCGCCGTCGCCGTGCTCGCCGAGATCAAGGCCGGCATCCCCAGCCATGTCAGCGCCGACCTGCTCGCGCCGCCGCAGCTCACCAACGCCGAGTTGCGCGAGCGCATGAGCGGCAACATCTGCCGCTGCGGCGCGTACTCCAACATCGCCGAAGCCATCGCCGAAGTGGCCGGGGCCGCGGGGAGCAACGCATGAAAACCTTCAGCTACGAACGCGCGAAGTCGCCGGCCGAAGCCGCGGCCGCCGCCGCGCGAATCAAGGGCGCGCGCTTCATCGCCGGCGGCACCAACCTGCTCGATCTCATGAAGCTCGAGATCGAGACGCCGGCGCATCTCATCGACGTCAATGGCCTCGCCCTGGACAAGATCGAAGTGGCGAAGGACGGCGGCCTGCGCATCGGCGCGCTGGTGCGCAACACCGATCTCGCCGCGCACGAGCGCGTGCGTCGCGACTATCCACTGCTGTCGCGCGCGCTGCTGGCCGGCGCCTCGGGGCAACTGCGCAACAAGGCGACCACCGCCGGCAATCTCCTGCAGCGCACGCGTTGCGCGTATTTCTACGACACCAACCTGCCCTGCAACAAGCGCAATCCCGGCAGCGGCTGCAGCGCGCTCGGAAGGCATCAGCCGCCAGCACGCGGTCATTGGCGTCAGCGATGCCTGCATCGCCACGCATCCCAGCGACATGGCGGTGGCCATGCGCGCGCTCGATGCCACGGTGGAGACCGTGCGGCCCAATGGCGCCGCGCGCCAGATTCCCATCGCGAAGTTTCACCGGCTTCCCGGCGACACGCCGCACATCGAGACCACGCTGCAGCCGGGCGAATTGATCACCGCCGTCACGCTGCCCAAGCCCGTCGGCGGCACGCAGCTCTATTACAAGGTGCGCGATCGCGCGTCGTACGCCTTCGCGCTGGTGTCGGTGGCGCTGATCCAGCAGAAGGACGGCTCCGGGCGCGTCGCGCTCGGCGGCGTCGCGCACAAGCCCTGGCGCGTCGAGAGCGCCGAAAGCGCGCTGCCGCGCGGCGCGAAGGCGGTCACCGACGGCCTGCTCGCCGGCGCGAAGCCCACGCATGACAACGCGTTCAAACTGAAGCTGGTCGAAGGAACGCTGGGCGCGGTGCTGGCGCACGCGAGGGAGATGCGCAAATGAAGTTCGACACACCCGCAGGGCGCCAATCCGCTCGATCAGCAGAAGCTCCTCGGCCGCGCCACCGATCGCATCGAAGGCCCGCTCAAGGCCACCGGCACCGCGCGGTACGCCTACGAATGGCACGACGAAGTGCCCAAGGCCGCGTACGGCTACGTGATCGGTGCGGCCATCGCCAAGGGCCGCATCGTGTCGATCGACAGTGCACGGCGCGAAGACCGCGCCGGGCGTCATCGGCGTGCTCACCGCCGCGGAGGCCGGGCCGCTGCAGAAGGTCCAGCTCAACACCGCCAAACTACTGGGCGGCCCGGAGATCCAGCACTACCACCAGGCCATCGCCATGGTCGTCGCCGAGACCTTCGAGCAGGCGCGCACCGCCGCGCAACGCGTGCAGGTGAAATACGCCCGCGCACCGGGCGCCTTCGATCTCGCGGCGGCGCAGGGCCAGCGCCAAGCCGCAGAGTGTCACGGGCGGCCCGCCCGACACCGCGGTCGGCGACTTCGCGGGCGCGTTCGCCGCCGCGCCGGTGCAGCTCGACGCCACGTACACCACGCCCGACCAGGCGCACGCGATGATGGAACCGTATGCGTCCATCGCCGCCTGGGAGGGCGACAAGCTCACTCTGTGGACCGCCAACCAGATGGTCGTCTGGGCCAAGCGCGACATGGCCATCACGCTCGGCATTCCGCAGGAAAACGTGCGCGTCATCTCGCCGTACATCGGCGGCGGCTTCGGCGGCAAACTGTTCCTGCGCGCCGACGCGTTGCTCGCGGCGCTGGCGGCACGCGCCATGAGCGGCCGGTGAAAGTGGCGCTGCCGCGTCCGCTGATGATCAACAACACCGTGCACCGCCCCGCCACCATCCAGCGCATCCGGCTCGGCGCGACTGCCGACGGCAAGCTCACCGCCTTCGCGCACGAATCCTGGTCCGGAGATCTGCCCGGCGGCAAACCCGAGGCCGCGGTGCGCCCGTCGCGCATCATGTACGCCGCGGCCAATCGCATGACGACCACGCGCCTCGCCGAGCTCGACCTGCCCGAAGGCAACGCCATGCGCGCGCCCGGCGATGCGCCGGGCCAGATGGCGCTCGAGATCGCCATGGACGAGATGGCCGAGAAGCTCAAGCTGGATCCCATCGAGTTCCGCGTGCTCAACGACACGCAGGTGGATCCCGAGAATCCCGCGCGGCCGTTCTCGCAGCGCCATCTCATCGAATGCCTGCGCACCGGCGCCGAGAAGTTCGGCTGGAGCCGCCGCAATGCCAAGCCCGGCGCGGTGCGTGAGAAGGACTGGCTGATCGGCATCGGCGTGGCCGCCGCGGTCCGCGACAGCCCGGTGCAGAAGTCCGCGGCGCGCGTGCGGCTCGATGCCGACGGCAGGATCACCGTCGAAACCGACATGACGGACATCGGCACCGGCACCTACACCATCATCGCGCAGACGGCCGCGGAGACGATGGGCGTGCCGCTCGACCAGGTCATCGTGAAGCTCGGCGATTCCTCGTTCCCGGTGTCGGCCGGCTCCGGCGGTCAATGGGGCGCGAACAGCTCGACCTCCGGCGTGTACGCCGCCTGCGTCAAGCTGCGCGAAGCCGTCGCGACAGAACTGGGCGTCGATCCCGCCAAGGCGGAGTTCGCCAATGGCGAGGTGCGCGAGGGCAAGCGCGCGTTGCCGCTGGCACAGCGCCGCGAGCGAGCGGCGAGCTCGTCGCCGAGGACGCCATCGAGTTCGGCGAGCTCGACCAGAAGAACCGCATCTACAGTTTCGGCGCGCATTTCGTCGAAGTCGGCGTGAATGCGTTCACCGGCGAAACGCGCGTGCGCCGCATGCTCGCGGTGTGCTCGGCGGGCCGGATCCTCAATCCGAAATCCGCGCGCAGCCAGATCATCGGCGCCATGGTCATGGGCGTGGGCGCGGCGCTCATGGAAGAGCTGGCCGTCGACAAGCGCCACGGCTTCTTCGTCAATCACGATCTCGCGAGTTACGAAGTGCCCGTGCACGCCGACATTCCGTACCAGGAAGTCATCTTCCTCGATGAGGCGGACCCGCTCGCCTCGCCCATGAAGGCGCGCGGCGTGGGCGAGCTCGGCATCTGCGGCGTCGGTGCCGCCGTCGCCAATGCCATCTACAACGCCACCGGTGTGCGCGTGCGCGATTACCCGATCACGCTCGACAAGCTGCTGGGCCGACTGCCAGGCGAGGGCACGTCAAACTGAAGGCCGCTCGGATTGCACCATGGTGTAATCGCCCTGACGCTCCGCCTGTGGTGAAATCGCCCCGTCACACGCGCACTCGAGGAGCCATCGTGAACGCCAACGCCGACGAGAAGAAGCCAGTGCGCAGGTTCAGCCAAAGATCCCGCCGCCATCTCGAGCCTCACTCCCGAGCAATATCGCGTCACCCAACAGGGCGCCACCGAAATGCCAGGAACGGGCGAGTATCTGGACAACGATGAGCCGGGCATTTACGTCGACATCGTTTCGGGCGAGCCGCTGTTTGCTTCGTCCGCCAAATTCGATTCGGGCTGCGGTTGGCCAAGCTTCTCCAAGCCGATCGAGCCTGCGAACGTCAATGAACTCACGGACAGGTCGCATGGCATGGTCCGCACTGAAGTGCGCTCGTCGCACGGCGACAGCCATCTCGGGCATGTCTTCGACGATGGCCCCGAGGATCAAGGAGGATTGCGCTACTGCATCAACTCCGCCTCGCTGCGATTCGTTCATCGCGACGACATGGAGGCCGAAGGATACGGGGCATACCTCGGCCAGGTGGAGGACAGAAAATGACTACGGAACGCGCAGTGCTGGCCGGCGGTTGTTTCTGGGGCGTGCAGGATCTCCTGCGCCGCTACGACGGCGTGATCTCGACCCGCGTCGGCTATTCGGGTGGCAACACACCCAATGCGACCTATCGTAATCACGGACACCATGCCGAGGCAGTCGAGATCATCTTTGATCCCGCCCGGATCAGCTATCGGAAGCTCCTCGAGTTCTTCTTCCAGCTTCACGATCCGACCACGCGCAATCGCCAGGGAAACGATGTCGGCGCGAGCTACCGATCGGCGATCTTTTACACCAGCGACGAGCAGCGCCAGATCGCGGAGGACACCATCGCTGATGTCGATGCCTCCGGGTTGTGGCCCGGCAAGGTCGTGACCGAGATCGCACCGGCCAGTGACTTCTGGGAGGCAGAGCCGGAACATCAGGACTATCTACTGAAGTATCCGGACGGCTACACCTGTCATTTCATCCGGCCTAACTGGGTGTTGCCGAGACGCAAGCGACCGGAAGCGAAGCTGGCGTAGTTGCAAAGGGCCCGCGGATATATGTGTCCGCGCACGACTGCATGGGCCAAGTTCGCAGTGATCGTGAGCTGCAACTTACTTCGCGACCGTTCGATCGCCGAAGCTAGGGACGAAAGTACCTTCAGCAATCGCCTTTCGAATGTAGCGCATGAAAATAATAGCCTTGTCCTGAGCATCCAGCGTGGCGTTACCCACGTCGCTTAGTGGAACCGGGAACATGAATTCGTTCGGCTTCCCTGCTACTGAAACCGAGTAGTACATGACGCCGTGCCGGTACCGTAAGAACCTGACATGGTTGTCTTTTACGATGTTCTTGATATTCATGCGATCCCCTGGCCCAGAAATTTGAAGTCACTAAACAGGTAATGAATGGGTGCATTCCGTCAACTGACCTGGATGTCGGGCGGCGGATGACGCGCGCACTTGCGCGCCATCCACCGCACGACATTGATCTACCGCAACGATTTGAAAGCCGCGCGCATCTCCGACGCGAAGAGCAGCGGCTCTTCCCACGCCGCGAAGTGCCCGCCCTTGTCCACCTCGTTGAAGTAGGCGAGGTTCGAGTAGCCGCCTTCCGCCCAGCGCCGGGAGGGCTGGTAGATCTCGCCGGGGAAGACGGTGAACGCCGCCGGGATGGAGAACTTCTTGGGGCCGAAGTACGGGGGCTTGTTGTCCCAGTAGCTGCGGGCCGAGGAGACCCCGGTGTTGGTCAGCCAGTAGAGGGTGATGTTGTCGAGCACGTCGTCCCGCGTCAGCCGCTCCGCGGGCTGTCCCTTGGTCGGCGTGCGCATCGCCGCGAGGACCGTCGCCGCCGGCTGGTCGTCGCCGTCGCCGTGGTCGATCAGCCAGGCCGCGAGGGCGACAGGCGAATCGGCGTTTCCATAGAGCGTCTGCGGACGCGTCGCCATCTCGATCGCGTAGGCCGCGTTCTTGACGAAGAAGCCCTGCAGCTTGGCGAGCGCGCGTCGCTCCAGGTCGGAGAGATCGGACGGCAGCGGTGCTCCGGCCTGGATCGCGTTGGACACGTCCTGCGAGAGGGCGAACAGGAAGTTGGTGTGGATGGCCACGAGCTCCGCGGGCGCCTCGACCGCCATGGCGTCCGTGATCTGTCCGCCCACGTCGCCGCCTTGCGCGACGTATCGCGTGTATCCGAGGCGCTTCATCAGCACGATCCAGGCGCGCGCCATGCGGGCATGATCCCAGCCGGTCGCCGTCGGCTTGCCCGAGAACCCATAGCCGGGGATCGACGGGATCACGACGTCGAAGGCGTCCTCCGCGCGGCCGCCGAAGGCCGTGGGGTCGGTGAGCGGGCCGATGAGCTTGATCTGCTCGAGGATCGAGCCGGGCCATCCGTGCGTGACGATGACCGGCAGCGCGTCCTCGTGCTTCGAACGCACGTGGATGAAGTGGATGTCGAGCCCGTCGATCTCGGTGATGAACTGGGGCAGGGCGTTGAGCTTCGCCTCGACCTTGCGCCAGTCGTAGTCTGTCGCCCAGTAGCGCGCGAGCGTCCTGGAGCGGCGCGAGCGGCACGCCCTGCGACGTGTCCGCGACGGTTTCCTTCTCCGGCCACCGCGTGGCCTTGATGCGCCGGCGCAGGTCGGTCAGTTCCGATTCGGGAACGTTGACGCGGAAGGGTCGAATCGCAGTGGGGTCACTGCTCGACTGTTTGACTACTGCACTCATGGCTTTGCTCCTTCTGGGCAACTGTTGATGCGCGTGGTGCGCGCACCGTGGCGCACAACCTGGGCGCAATCACATCAGGGCAAGGAGTTCGGTTCTATTGCGTCTTCTGGTTAGGCGCTCTGAATCTTGGTTTAGTGGTGCGCCGGCAAGGTGAACCTGAAAACGGCGCCGCGAGACTCATGCGCGTCCACCCACAATCGTCCTGAATGGGCATCGACGATGGAGCGGCAGATCGAAAGACCAATTCCGACTCCACCGGCCTTGGTGGTGTAGAAGGATTCGAAAATCCGCTCGCGATTCTCCGGTGCGATGCCGGGCCCCGAGTCCGCTGACCGCGACGAGCACGCCCTCCGCCGGAATGGATTCGGTGCTGATCACCAGTTCGCGCGCTCGTCGTCGACGCTGATCATGGCCTCGATCGCATTGAGGATCAGATTCAGCATCACCTGCTGCAATTGAACTCGATCTGCGTGGACCGGCGGCAGTCCCTCTGCCGAGCCGCATCTGGATCGATACGCGATGCTTCAACAGCTCGCCTCGCACGAGTGCAATCACTTCCTCGATGGCATCGTTCAGGTCGACGCCTCCTTGCGGGGAGGCGCTTTCTTGACCTGATCGCGGATCCCGCCGATGATGTCGCCCGCGCGATAGGTGTCGTTCACCACGCACTCGAGCGCTTCCCTGACTTCCGCCAGGTCCGGGGGATCTCCCGCGAGGAAGCGCAACGCCGCATGGGCGTTGTTGCGTGCCGCGCCGATCGGCTGATTGACCTCGTGCGCGATGGAGGCGGTGAGCTGCCCCATCGTTGCCAGGCGGTTCGCATGCGCCAGATCCGTCTGCAGCGCGCGCAGCGCGTCCGCAGCGTGCTTGCGCTCCGTCAGGTCGAGCACGAACGCGACGCCTTGTTGCCCACCGTCTTCGAAGGTGGCCGCGCCGATCAGCACGGGGACGCGGCTGCCGTCCTTGCGGAAGAACTCCTTCTCGAACGGCTGCAGCGCGCCGGTCGCCTTGAGCTCCGGCACGCGTTGTTGCTCGTCACGCTCGCGCCATTCCGGCGGCGTCAGGTCCGTCCAGCGGACGCGGTCCGGAGACGAGATCCTCGCGGTCGTATCCCACCATGGTGAGAAACGCATCGTTGGCCTCGAGAATCCGGCCCTGGAGATCCCAGATGAAGATTCCGATGATGTTGGCATCCACGAGGCGCCGGATTCTGGCCTCGCGTTCGGCAAGATCGCGGTACAGGCGCGCGTTCTCCATCGAGATGGCCGCCTCCGAGGCGAGCAGCTTGAGCATGGCCATTCGCGCGGGGGTGAACGCGTGCGGCGTGAGGTTGTTCTCCAGGTACAGCATCCCGAGCAGCCGGGTCTGCTTGAGTATCGGCAGGCAGAGCACCGAGCGCGCGTGGTGCTCGCGAATGTAGTCATCGTCGGAGAACGGGTTCTGGCCCGAGGCGTCGTGCAGCAGCACGCTTTCCTTGGTGCGGAGGACGTAACGAAGAACGGACTCCGGCAGATCTGCGGCGGTGACGCTTGCCTGTCGCAGATCGACCTTCACTTCGTTGCTGCCGATCGTGGCTTCGGCTTCGATCCGATATTCATCGCCTCGCGGAAGAATCAGCAGGCCGCGTTCGGCGCCGGCGTGCTCGATGGCCGTGCGCATCAGCGTGTCGATCAGCTTCTCCAGGACGATCTCACCCGACACCGCTTCGGAGACCTTGATCACGGTCGCCAGATCGAGGTGCTCGACGGATGTCTGTATCGTGCTGTCGCATCGGAGATCGGCTCTGTCGGCTCTGAGCTGCGGATAGAGCTGCTCGAGTTGTCGAACCTTGCCGTCGGCGCCCCAACGGAGATAGCAGTCCCGGGCATCCCGCAGGTAGGTCGTCGCAATCTTCTCGAAGCCGCGCGCCGCGTAGAAGCATCCGGCCCGCTCGTTGGCGATCGCCTCATTGTGGACAAAGCCGTGGGTGTGCGCCGAACGCACGGCTTTCTCATAGAGGTCTTGAGCTTCGAGCACGCGGCCTTCAATCCTGGCGATTTCCGCACCCACGATCGCTGCGCGGTTCTCAAAGGTGACAGGGTTGTGCTCGGCCCACACTTCGAGCTGCTGGTGGTGACCGACTAGAGCCTCGAAGTGTTGCCGCCTCTGGTCGCCAGAGGCGAGCATCATGGGCTGCAGCATGCGCGAGCGCACCGTAGAGCTGAAATTCGGCGGTTTCGAAGTTTGCCGCGCGCGCTCCAGAGGAGACGTTGCGCGTTCATCGCAGCGTCAACGGCAGATGAGTAGTCTCCGGCAAGAAATCGTGCCTGCAACTTGCGGACCCAGTAGAAGAATTCGACAAGCCCCAGATTGCGGTCGCTGGCCAGATGGCGTTCGGTATCGAGCTCGCTATATCCCTCGTGATCCAGCCGCCCGAAGGTCGCGGTCGAGTCCGCGGAGCGTCCGTGTCAGCCCAAGCTGGGCGCTGCGGATGCCATTGACAAGACCCAGCTGGGCCTTGCGGGAAAAGGCAAGACCGCTTTCGGCTTCCGCCTGGACTTCCGCGAGAGGCGCTCCGACCGCCAGGCTGAGCGCGATCGATGTGTGAAAGCTGTAACCCGCAAAGGCAAGGTCGCCGACCCGATACGCGGCGTCGAACGCCCGGCGTACCATCTCCGGCCGCTGGCAGGGTGTCTCGTCCACGGCATCACGAGCGCGCCCACGCACAAGTAGGTGCGCGCTTGATAACGCGTCAGGCCGCGTTTCTCGACCAGGTCATATCCGAGTTGGCCGAACCGATATCCGTCTTTGTAGTTGCCAAAGCGCGGCCCGGCAAGAAAGGCCAACCAGACATAGCCGTAACACGACGCATCGCAGTTGCCGTATTCGAGGCTGAGACTGACCAGGCGGCAGACAACGAGTGATGAGAGGTGTTCATCGGAGAAGAAGGACGGTGTAACGGCTTCCGAGAAGACGTCCAGCGTGTCCAGGACCTCAGGGTCCGTTATCAGTGGCAACTCCACGAGGTCTTCAATCTGCCGACTGCCGAGCAGCGTCCAGATCCGTGCGTACTCGCGCATCGCATCTTCGCGGGTCGGATGCCTCGACCAGTCGGTGCCGTCGCGGCGGAGCCACTCCAGGAACACGTCGAGCCCGCGGTCGCTCTTGTCCCAATTGGTGTAGAGCGTGAGCCGCAAACGCGTCGCGACGCAGTAGTCGTGGCGACTCCTGGCGCGCTCGGCCAGCCGCGAGAGCCGAGTTTCGGCCGCCGACATCTCCGCCGTCAGCAGCTCGCACTCGGCCATCAGGCACTCGATGGAGAACATGAGCTCGTAGTTGCGCTCCCAGGTCTCCTCCGTCAGGAGGGCGCTGCCGGCTCTGAGGTACTTGAGCGCCGAGTCATACGCAGTCGAGATCTTCGCGCGCCGGCCAGCGATCAGATTGAGGTCTGCGACCTGCTCGCGCTCCTCGACCGAGGCGATGAGATGCGAGCCGCGGTTGAGTTGATTGACGATCTCGAAGATGGCTTCTTCGCGCTTCGCCGCAGGCGTGTGCGCGGCGAGGAGCATGCCGATGCGCAGATGCGCCTCGGCGCGCAGTTCCTGCGGGATCAGCGAATACGCTGCCTCCTGCACGCGGTCGTGGAGGAAGCGGTACGAGTCGTCCCGAGCGAAAGATCAGACCCGACCGCACGGCCTCCCACAGATCGCTCGTGCATGTCCTCGATCGATTCCTGATACACCATCCGCAGCATGTCGAACTCTGCGCTGTTGCCCATGCAAGCGAACTGCTGCAGCGCCTTCTGCGTCTCCGTCGGCAGGCGATTCAACTTCCCGACCATCAGCTCGACGACGTTGTCGGTGAAGCCCTTGGCGTGGATGCGGCGCAGGTCCCAGATCCAACGCCCTTCGCCGTAGTCGAAGGTGAGCAGGCCCTCGTCTGCCAGCGCCGAAATGAACTGGATCGCGAAGAACGGATTGCCCGTCGTCTTCTCGTGAATCAGTGTCCGCCAGCGGGGCGGCGCGCTCCGGTTCGCAGTGAAGAGAGTCCGCCAGCAGCTGGCCCAGATCGTCGCGAGCCGAGCGGTGTGAGAACGATGTCCTGCACTGCCGCTCCGGCTTGGCGGATCGCGTCGAGCTTGCGGACCAGCGGGTGGGTGGCATTGACCTCGTTGTCCCGATACGCGCCGATGAGCAGCAGGTGCTGCAGATCGTTGCTGGGTCAACAGGTCTTCGAGCAGGTCGAGCGTTGCCGCGTCCAGCCATTGCAGGTCGTCGAGGAAGAGCGCGAGCGGATGCTCGGGTCGCGCGAATACGCCGATGAACCGCCGAAAGACCAGCTGAAAGCGCCTCTGCGCTTCCTGCGGCGGCAGCTCGGGTACCGGTGGCTGTTCGCCAATGACGTGCTTCAATTCCGGGACGAGATCGACGATGAGCCGCCCGTTCGGATCCAGCGCCTCGCGAAGCGCGTCGCGCCATTTGCGCAAGTCTTCTTCGTTCTTGCTGAGGAGCGGCCGGATGAGGGTCTGAAACGCCTGCGCCAGCGTGGCATACGGAATGTCGCGCTTGTACTGGTCGAACTTGCCGGATGCAAACAGGCCACGGGGAGGGACCAGCGGCTTGTGGAGCTCATTCACGACCGCGGATTTGCCGATGCCGGAGTATCCGGAGACCAGCACCAACTCCGGCCGGCCGCCCGCGACGATGCGATCGAACGCGGTGAGGAGGGTTTCGACCTCGCGGTCCCGCCCGTACAGCCTCTCGGGGATCATGAGGCGATCCGGAGTGTCATGAGTGCCGGGGGCGAAGTCGTCGATGAGTCCGTCGGATTCCCATTGCGAAAGGCAGCGCCGAAGGTCGCTCTCGACACCCGCCGCCGTCTGATACCGCTCTTCGGCCGTCTTGGACAGCAGCTTCATCGTGATCGCGGAGACTGGGACGGGCACGGTTCTCGTCGCTCGCTGGGGGCGGCCGGTTGTCGCGCGATGTGACAGTGCACCCACTCCATCGGATCGGCTGCCGTGAACGGGAGACCGCCGGTCAGCATTTCGTAGAACGTGACGCCAAGGGAGTAAAGGTCGCTGCGGGAATCGATGGAGCGGTTCACTCGTCCCGTTTGCTCGGGCGCCATGTAGGCGAGCGTTCCGGCAAGGAACTCGGGAGGCTCGGGCGACTGCCGCTCGCGTGGGAGGCGCGATGCGATGCCGAAGCCGGTGAGCTAGACCCGCCCGGTCGCCGAGTCCACGAGCACATTGGTCGGCTTGATGTCCTTGTGGATGAGGCCACGTCCATGGAGCTGACCGAGTGCGCCGGACAGCGCCACTGCAAGTCGGAGAAATTGTCCGATCTCCATCGGTTGGCCGATGAGGCGATCGAGGGGCTCGCCTCCTGCGTAGTCGACAACGAGCATGGTCTGCCCGCGCTCGCGCACGAGCTCCACTGGCTGCAACGCCCACGTGCGGTCGAGGTAGTCTTGAAGTTCGTATTCGTGCGTCAGGCGACTGATGCTCTCAAGCGTCGGATGCTCGGCGCCGGAAAGCATGGGCATGAAAGCGTGCCTATCGCCCTCGCCATCGTCGCGCGACAGTCTGCAGAAGACACGCTCGGCGTCTTCCCACAACACTTCCAGGGAGTCCCCTTGGCTGCGCGTGCCCAACGAGACGGACGCGTCCTTATCGGCGCGTGACGGCGGAACGAAGGCAATCGATCAGAACAGCCTCGTCCAATGGCTTTCGAAGGTAGCACCCGACTCCCAGGCTCAGCATGCGTTGCTGCACGCCATCGTCCGGATAAGCCGTGACGAGGATCGTCGGGATTGAGTGCCCCGTCGCGACCAGATGCTGGTAAAGCTCGACACCCGTCATGGCGGGCATGTGCATGTCGGCGACCAGGCAGTCGGTCGCCGCAAAGCTGGGGGATGCGAGGAATCGGCCGCGGACGCAAAAGCGGCAGGGTAGCCCAGCGACTTGAGCAGCCTTCGCATGGAGTCGCGAAAGGACTGGTCGTCATCGACGATCGAGATCAAGGATTGCTTGGACAACACGCCTCC
>CAWHUD010000015.1:0-111936 GCA_963832505.1 uncultured Pseudomonadota bacterium
GAGGCAAAGAAATCCACTGCTGTGACTTCGTGCGGCGCACGTCCGCCGCTGACCCTTTCAAAAAAGTCCAAAGAGTCGCCGATGGAATCGACGATCTTCTGGTACTGCTCGATCAATGGCGAATGCTTCATGAACCCGAGGTCCCAGTACTTCGGGTGATGCAGGTCGGCGAAACCGCCGTCGCACAGGGCGCGGACAAAATTGAGGGTGAGCGCCGCGCGCTCGTAGCCGCGCAGCAGTAACAACGGATCCGGTTCGCGCGCCTCCGGCGGTGAACTCCGAGCGATTCACCAGGTCGCCGCGGAACGCCGGCAGGGTCACGCCATTGCGGGTCTCGGTGTCCGCCGAGCGCGGTTTTGCGTACTGACCCGCCATGCGACCGACGCGGATGATGGGCTTCTTGAGTCCGTGCAGCAGCACCAGGCTCATCTGCAACAGGATCTTGAGCTTCTTTGCGATCAGGTCGGACTCGCACTCCTCGAAGGTCTCCGCACAGTCGCCGCCCATCAGCAGGAACTTGTTGCCGCGCTGCGCTTCGGCCAGGTGCTCGCGCAGCTGTTCGATCTCCCACGACACGACGAGCGGCGGCAGTCTTGCGAGTTGCGCGACCACGCTCTCGAGCTTCGGAATGTCCGAGTAGCGCGGTTGTTGTTGTGCAGGGCGGGTAGTCCAGCTCGCCGGATGCCAGGCAGATGTATCGGGGGTACGCATGTTGCGAACTATTCTAATTCATGGGGTTACGGCACACTACCCGCAATCGAGGTTTCCATGCACAAAGTTTTGATCCTGGGCGCCGGCAAGATCGGCGCTCTTATCAGTGGCCTGTTGGCCGAATCCGGTGATTACGAGGTCACGCTCGGCGATGTCGACGCCGCTGCGGCCGAGGCGGTCGTCAAGGCGCACGGTTCGCGGCAACTCCGCGCCGTGGCGCTCGATGCCAGCGATACCAAGGCGCTCGAGCAATCATTTCGGTGTTCACAAACCGCACGCGGTCATCTCCAGCCTGCCGTATTACTGCAATCCCGGAGTGGCGAAGGCGGCCCGCAAGGGAAATGCCCACTACTTCGACCTGACAGAAGACGTGGCAGTGACTCGCGCGGTTCGCAAGATCGCGACTGGTGCAGCCAAGGCCTTCGTGCCCCAATGTGGACTCGCGCCAGGATTCATCAGCATCGCGGCCAACGAGCTCGCGAAACACTTCGACGAGCTGCGCACCATCAAGCTGCGCGTCGGCGCCCTGCCCCAGCACCCTAACAACGTGCTCAAGTATTCGCTCACCTGGTCCACCGAAGGTCTGATCAACGAGTACGGCAATCCCTGCGACTCGGTGGTCAACGGCAAGGTCGTGTCGGCAGCGCCGCTCGAGGGGCTGGAAGAAATTGCGATCGACGGCACCTTGTACGAGGCCTTCAACACCTCGGGTGGCCTGGGCTCGCTGGCCGAGACCTACGGCAAGCAGTGCGAACAGATCAACTACAAGACCATGCGTTATCCCGGGCACTGCGCGCAGATGCGCCTGCTCATGAACGATCTGAAACTCAATTCCGACCGCGCAACCCTCAAGCGCGTACTCGAACACGCCGTGCCGCAAACGCTCCAGGACGTGGTCATCGTCTACGCCGCCGTCGCCGGCAAGCAGGACGGCGAACTGCGCGAAGAAAATTACGTCAACAAGGTCTATCCGCAGGTCATCGCCGGACGCCTGTGGTCCGCCATCCAGGTCACCACCGCCGCGGGCATCACCGCCGTCGTGGACCTGGTGCTGTCGAGTCCGCGGCGCTTCAAGGGTTTCGTCGCGCAGGAACAATTCAGCCTGCCGGAAATTCTCGACAATCGCTTCGGCCAGTATTACGCGCCCGGCGGCACCAAGGATGTTTCCTCCGCCGTGGTAGTCAAGGGCGAAGCCGGACACCAGCGCCGACTCGGCGGCAAGACGCCGCCAGCAAAAGCGAAGCCAGCAAGGAGGCGAATGAAATGAACGCCGTGAAACAAACTACCGACATCGCCGGCATCCTCCGCCGGCTCGGCATCGACTCGATCAACGCCGGCGCCTGGTCGGGATCACTCGGCTGGTCCAGGGACACGGCCGGCACACTGCTCACGTCGCACAATCCCGCCACTGGCGAGGAACTCGCGCAGGTGCGCAGCGCCACGGTGACCGACTATGAAGCCGTGATGCGCAGCGCCGTCGAGGCTGCCACCGCGTGGCGCTCGGTGCCCGCGCCACGCCGCGGCGAGGCCGTGAGACTGCTGGGCGACGCGTTGCGCGCCTGCAAGGAAGATCTCGGCGCGCTCGTCACGCTCGAAAACGGCAAGATCCGCGCCGAAGGCCTGGGCGAAGTGCAGGAGATGATCGACATCGCCGACTTCGCCGTCGGCCAGTCGCGCATGCTCTACGGCCTGACCATGCATTCGGAGCGCCCGCAGCACCGCATGTACGAGCAGTGGCATCCGCTCGGTGTGGTGGGGATCATCTCCGCGTTCAATTTTCCGGTGGCGGTGTGGGCCTGGAACTCCTTCCTGGCGGCCATCTGCGGCAACGCCTCGGTCTGGAAACCCTCGCCCAAGACGCCGCTCACGGCGCTCGCCGTGCAGCACGTCTGCAACCGGGTGATGCGCGAAGCACAAACTACCCGCGATCTTCCAGCTCTTCATCGACGCTGGCACCGAACTCGCGACCCGTTTCGTCGACGACCGGCGCGTGGCGCTGGTGTCGTTCACGGGTTCCACGGCCATCGGTCGCAACGTTGGCGAACGCGTGGCACGCCGGCTCGGCAAGTCCCTGCTCGAGCTCGGCGGCAACAACGCCATCATCGTGGATGAATCGGCGGACCTGAAACTCGCGGTACCGTCGATCGTGTTCGGTGCCGTCGGTACTGCGGGGCAACGCTGCACCACGACGCGCAGAGTCCTGGTACATCGCTCGCGGCTCGGCGAGCTGGAGAAGAAACTGACGCACGCCTACTCGCAGGTGCGCATCGGCAATCCGATCGATCCGGCGACCCTCATGGGGCCGCTCATAGACAAGAGCGCGGTGGAGCGTTACTCGCAGGCCATCGCCGAAGCGCGCGCCGCCGGCGGCGCCGTGATCACCGGCGAGAAGGTGCTCGCGGGCAAGGGCAATTTCGTCGCGCCGACCATCATTCGCGCCGAGAACGACTGGCCCATCGTGCAACACGAGACTTTCGCGCCCGTGTTGTACCTGATTCCGTTCGACACGCTCGAAGACGCGCTCGAAATGCAGAACGCGTCGGCCCACGGCCTGTCGTCAGCCATCTTCACCGACCGCCTGCAACACGCGGAGACTTTCCTGTCCGCTGCGGGCAGCGACTGCGGCATCGCCAACGTGAACATCGGCACTTCCGGCGCCGAGATCGGCGGCGCGTTCGGTGGCGAGAAGGACACGGGCGGCGGACGCGAGTCGGGTTCGGATTCCTGGAAGGCCTACATGCGACGCCAGACCAACACCATCAACTGGAGCCGCGAACTGCCGCTGGCACAGGGCATTACCTTCGAGATCAAGGAAGGTCCCTGAGGGTCGGCTGTCATGCCGCACGCCCCGGTAGTTTGAGATCGAAGCGCGCGCCACCGAGCCGCGAGGCGTCGATATGCATGACGCCGCCGTACAGGGCAACGGTGTCATGAACCATCGCAAGACCGATGCCGTGACCCGGCGTCGCTTCGTCGGCGCGACCGCCGCGCACCAGCACGCGCGCGCGATCGACCTCGGCGATTCCCGGGCCGTCGTCCTCGATGACCAGGTGCAAGGCGGTCCGTGAGTTGGCCGCCGCGTCGATGCCACTCTTCGATGCGTACCTGTGACCTGGCCCATTTGCAGGCGTTGTCGAGCAGGTTGCCCAGCAACTCGGTGAGATCGGCGCGGTCACCGATGAATTGCGCGCTGGCCGCAATGTCGGTTGCGAACAGCAGGTCCTTGTTGCCATAGACCTTGAGCAGCGCCGCGCGCAGTTCAACGACGATGGGCGCGACATCCACGGGCGCCTGCCCCAGCAGCACGCCGCCGCTGGCGGCGGCACGTTTCATCTGGTGCTCGATGATGCCGCTCATGCGGTCGATCTCGTTGTCGAGCGCGTCCTTGCCGGGCGTGGCGCCGCTGCCGAGTGTCTGGCGCATGACGGCGAGCGGAGTCTTCAGGCTGTGCGCGAGATTGCCGAGAGTGTCGCGGTAACGCTTGACGCGCGTTCGTTCGCCTTCCAGCAAGGCATTGAGATTGCTGGTCACCGCCTCGAGTTCACGCGGCCAGGCTTCACCGAGTTGTTCGCGTTTGCCGGCCTCGACTTCCTTGATCTCACCTTCCAGCCGCCGCACGGGTTTCAACAGCCAGCGCAGCAACAGCGCGAGTGTCGCGATCAGCAGCAGCGCGAGCCCGATGAACCAGCCCACGACCTGGCGGCGAAAGCTCGTCAGTTGCGCGTCGTAGGTCTTCAGATCGGAAGCGATGCTGAAGGTGAAGCGCGCGGGCTGTCCGTGCAGGTCGTCCCAGACGATGCCACGGCTCGCGACGGCGAGCCGCACGCTGGTACCCGACACGACCGTGAACAGGAACTGCCGCTCTCCGGCCTCCGAGCGGCGGCCCGAATTGCACGTGACTTCCGACGGTGGACTGCGAGCGCCAGATACTCTCGCCACTGCCAGAGCGGATCTCGGCGTACAGCCCCGAGCCCGGTGTCGCGAGGCGCGTTTCCAGCGCTGCGGTGGGCGTCACGGATTCGGGGCCGTCCGGATCGGCCGCCGCGATCAAGGCCACCATCTGCGCATCGAGGACTTCCCGCAGGCCGCGCTCCGCCGTCTGCCGGAACAGCATGTCGAGCAGCACGATGGTCAGCGCGAAGAAGACGAGGATGACGCTGAATACGGTCAGCAGCAGTCGTCGAGTCAATGAAGGTCGCGACAAGGAATTCGCCCCGGCTATTGCGGCTCGAACAACACGCGACGCACCTCGCCGCTCTCGCTGCAGGTGTACTGCGTGATCCCACCGAACTGTTCCGGGTAAATGTCCAACGACAGGTAGGACTCGGTGCAGGGCGTGGTTCGCGTTATCGGATCCGGCTTGTCGCTGTTGCGCCTGATCGTCTTGCCGAAGGGGATGAAGAGCATGGCGGGGCTGTCATCCACGCAGGGACCGCCGATACACGAGAAGGATGCAGTGCTGATGAGCGTCACACGCTTGATCCTCGGGTTCCGGCACGCGCAGATCGACACCAGCCGGAAACTCCAGCGGCTTGTCGCCGACCCAGATCTTCACGCCCTGCAGCTGACGCTGGCCGTTCACCTTCTGCACATCGATGAATACGTGGAGCTTGCCGATGTGCGTGCGCGTAGTGAAATCATTACGCCCGGGAGTGAAGACCTTTGAGGAAGAACTCAGCCCCACGGCGGCAAATCCGGCGAGCGCAGCAACCAGCATCACGCGCGATGCGACGCGTGGCGTGGCGCCCGTCCTCCCCTGGCCGGTCGCCATCGCGTTACTTAAGCGCCTTGGGCGCGTGCGATCGAGAAGCGATAGCCGCGCCCGCGCAATGTTTCGATGGGCCGCAGGGTTTCGTCGGGATCGAGCTTGCGTCGCAGACGCCCGACGAACACCTCGATGACGTTGCTGTCGCGCTCGTAGTCCTGGTCGTAGAGACGCTCGGTGAGCTCGGTCTTGGAGATCACATCACCGGCGCGCAGCATCATGTGTTCGAGGATGCGGTATTCGAAGGTGGTCAGCTCGATGGGCGCGCCGTTGATCGTCACGGCCTGGGCGCGCGTGTCGAGCTTGATGGGCCCACATTCGAGTATCGGCGACGCCCAGCCACCGGCGCGGCGCATCAGCGCCTGCATGCGCGCCAGCACTTCCTCGAAGTGATACGGCTTGGCGACGTAATCGTCCGCACCCGCCTGCAGTCCCTCGACCTTGTCCTGCCAGCGATCGCGTGCGGTGAGAATGAGGATGGGAAAAGTCTTGCCGGCACTGCGCAGCTTGCGGATCAGCTCCAGGCCGGAGAGTTTTGGCAGTCCGAGATCGATGACTGCGATATCGAGCGGATATTCGGATCCGGCAAACAAGCCCTCTTCACCGTCCGCGGCGACGTCGACGGTGAAGCCCTGCTTCACCAGTTGCTCGCGCAGACCCTCACGCAGGGTTGCCTCGTCTTCGACTACCAACGCACGCATGGGGGTTCCTAACGCATTCTTCCGGTGGCCGCATCGATCCGTACCGTGATCACGCGGCCATCATCCGACAGGAGCTTGAGCACGTAAACCTTGCGACCGTCTTCGTCCTGGACCTCGGTGCGGACCACGCGCGCGCGGTACTGGGCCTCGGCCTTGCGCACCGCCTCGTCCAGCGACACACCGTCGTGCGGCACATCGATGACGACACCACGCTCTTCGATGGAGGCGCCGGCCACCGGGTGGCCCGGCATGCTGTGCGCCTGGGTCATCGGGGCAAAGCCCAGCAGGATCATGGTGGCGGGCCACAGGCCCTGTCGAAGCTTGTTCATGACGACGGCAAGTTTAGCGCGTTGCGCCTGAAACGCGATGCGGGCGGCCATCGTTGCCAGACTGGCCGCCCACACCGCCATGACAAACAACTCGCTCACGACTCCGCCGGGCTGACATCGACTCGTACCCGGATACGGTCGCCGGGGCGATAGGGCATCTCGGTGACCTGGCGGCGCCCGTGATACTGGTAGGTCACCCGGTAGCCGTCGACCCGCTCCTGCCATTCGTCGTGGTAGCGGGTATCGCAACGCTGCACCGTGTACTCACGCGGCGGCGGCGGCGTGTAGCCACTGCGACGCACCGCCTGCTGGTGGCCGATGGCCGCACCAATCACGGCGCCGCCCGCGGTGGCCACCTTGCGCCCGTCGCCACTGCCGATCTGGTTGCCGATGGCAGCGCCGAGCACCGCACCGAGCAAGGTTCCGCCGGCGACTTTGCGCGGCATACCTTCACCGTAACGGGCTGTTCGTAGCGCGTCTCGTCCCAGCATTCGCGCTGCGGAGTGCTGACTCGCACCCGCGTGGTCAGCGGCTGCACGTCGACCACCTTGGCGTAGTCGTAGATGCCCTCCGAGTCTTCGTAGCGGCCGTCGTCGTAATTTGAAGTAACCATTCGGGTAATGGTCCTGCGCTCCCGCCGTGGCACTCGCAAGCGTGAAACCCGCGACCACCAGACTCACCAGAACCTTGTTGTTGCTGATCGACATAGAGCCTCCGTCTGCCGGGCCGATGCCCGACCGTGGAGACACTCTATGAAGGTGTCGATGAATCCCTACTGAACGTTGGATTCGCTGCCTTTTTCGCTGCTTCTTGACCTCGTTCCACAGCGCATCCCATGCCGCTGCATCGAGGCTTCCGAGGGTCAGCGAACGCTGACGCGCAAGCTCTTCCATGGCGCGAAAGCGCTTCTCGAACTTGGCATTGGCGAGTCGCAGCGCTTCTTCCGGGTCAATCGAGAAATGTCGCGACCAGTTCGCCACCGCGAACAGCAGGTCGCCGATTTCCTCGGGCCGCTGCGCGGCCGGCGCCTGCGCCACCTCGCGCAACTCCTCTTCTATCTTCTCGCGCACGCCGCCGGCGTCCGGCCAGTCGAAGCCCACGCGCCCGGCACGTTTTCCGAGCTTGGCGGCGCGCGCCAGTGCCGGCAGTGCCAGCGGCACATCGGCGAGTTCACTCGGTGCCCGCTCGCCTCGCGCCGCGCGTTCGCGTGCCTTGTGTTCTTCCCAGGCGCGGTTCTGTTCGCTCGACCGAGCCGATTTTCGCGTCGCCAAATACATGGGGATGCCGCGCGGTGAGCTTGTCGGAAATCGATTCCGCAACACTGGCGAAATCGAACCAGCCGCGCTCGGCGCCCATCTGCGCGTGAAATACCACCTGGAACAACAGGTCGCCCAGCTCGGCTTCGATTTCCCCGGCTTCGCCGCGACCGATGGCATCGGCCACTTCGTAGGCTTCTTCTATGGTGTACGGCGCGATGCTGCTGAAGCTCTGCTCGCGATCCCACGGGCAACCCCCTGCCGGATCCCGCAGGCGGCGCATGATTTCGATCAACCGCACCAGCGGCGGCGCGGGCGCGGTCATCCGTCTCGTTCACGCGCGCTCCTCGCTCAGCATGCGCGTGAAGGTCAGCAGCATGCCGGCCGTGGCGCCCCAGATGTTCTGCCCTTCCCACGGAATGTCGTAGAGCAGGAGGTCTTCATCACCGACGCGACGCAGCCGCGCCTTGTGATTGGCGCTGTCGAGCACGTGCGCCAGCGGCACTTCGAAGACTCCGGCCACCTCGGCGGGATTGAGCTCGAGCGTGAACGGCGGCGTCACCAGGCCGAGCACCGGTGTCACGCGAAAGCCGCTGATCACCAGGTGGTCGGGTAGATAGCCGAACACCTGCACGCGCGCAGGGTTCGAGGCCGATTTCTTCCTGCGTCTCGCGCAGCGCCGCGCTCGCGACATCGGCGTCGCTCTGCTCGAGCCGGCCACCGGGAAATGAAATCTGCGCGGCGTGACGGGCGAGCTGCGAGGCGCGCTGCGTGAGCAGCACCGTCAGGCCATCCGGGCGGTCGACCAGCGGCATGAGTACCGCCGCCGGGCACCAGGTCCGCGGGAAAGTGCCGCGCCAGGCGCTGACTGCGCTCGGCGTCGACACCGAGTACACGCCAGTCGGCCAGCTCATGTTGAGGCGCAGATCCCGCGAAGCGCCGCAGGATCCGGGCGCGTAGCTCCGGCTTCACTCAACCCGAACCTCCGCCGCCTTGCATGCCACCGCGAGTGGCGGCCGCAGGATCGAGCAGCCGGCGCAGTTCGGCTTCCGAAAGGCCCGACATCTCGAGCGCCACATCCAGCACCGGCCGGCCCTCCGCATAAGCACGCTTGGCGATCGCCGCGGCCTTTTCGTAGCCGATCACGGGATTCAAGGCCGTGGCCAGGATCGGATTGCGCGCCAGCGCCTCGTTGAGCCGCGCGCGTATTGGGCTCGAGGCCCGCGACGCACTGGCGTGCCAGCGAACGCGCGCCATTGGCGAGCAGGTGAATGGAAGTGAGCAGATTGCTGGCGATCAGCGGCAACATGACATTGAGCTGGAAGTTGCCTGACTGCCCTGCAATGGCAATGGCGGCATCGAGACCCATGACCTGGGCCGCAATCATCGACACCGCCTCGGGGATCACGGGATTCACCTTGCCCGGCATGATGCTGCTGCCCGGTTGCAGTGCCGGCAATGCCAGCTCCGCGAGGCCCGCCAGGGGCCCCGACCCCATCCAGCGCAGGTCATTGGCGATCTTCATCAGCGACACGGCCAGTGTGCGCAACTGCCCGGAATATTCGACGGCCGCATCCTGCGTTGCCTGTGCCGCGAACAGGTTCGCCGCCGTCTTGAACGGCACCGAGCTCAGGACGCGCAGTTCCTCGGCGAAACGCGCCGCGAATTCCGGGTGCGCATTGATGCCAGTGCCAATGGCGGTGCCACCCTGCGCGAGCGCCAGCAACCGCGGTTCGCTGGCGCGCAAGCGCTCGAGTGACAGCTCGATCTGCGCGCGCCAACCCGAAGCCTCCTGTCCCAGTGTCATCGGCATGGCATCCATGAGATGCGTACGCCCGGTCTTGAGCACCTCGGCCCAGGCCTGCTCTTTCGCCTGGAACGCCGCGCGCAATTCTTCCAGCGCCGGAAACAGCTCGCGGCGGCTGGCGAGTACGGCACTCACGTGGATCGCGCTCGGAATGCAGTCGTTACTGCTCTGGCACATGTTGACGTGATCGTTGGCGTGCACGGCCTTGCCCAGGCGCCGTGCCCGCAAGACGCGCGATCACCTCGTTCATGTTCATGTTGGAACTGGTGCCGCTGCCGGTCTGGTAGACGTCGAGCGGAAATTGCGCGTCGTGCGCGCCACGCGAAACCGCCATCGCGGCGTCGAATATCGCGCCCGCCACCTCGGCAGGCAGCAGGCCGAGACGCTGGTTGGCGCGCGCCGCCGCCGCCTTGATCAGCGCCAGGGCCGCGATGAAATCCGCCGGCAAGGTCGTACCGCTGAGCTGGAAATTGCGGCGCGCCCGCTCGGTCTGCGCGCCCCACAACGCGCCCGGCCGGCACTTCGATGTCACCGAAGCTGTCGTGCTCAATTCGGCTGACGTCCTGCGATATCATGCGCGGCCAGTCTAGCACTTGATTTCGAGGCATCCCTTTCATGGATTCAGCAGCACTTTCCGCGCTCTCTCCCGTCGATGGCCGCTACCGGAAGGCTGCCGATGGCCTGCGGGCCGTGCTGTCGGAAAGCGGACTGATTCGCGAACGAATTCGCATCGAAGCCGCCTGGCTGCTGGCCCTCGTCGAATCCGTGCCACAAGTCATCAACCAGCCGTTGCCCGACTCCGTGCGGCAACTGGCGGCGAGCCTGGCGCTCGAACCCGGCGAAGACGCAGCCGGCCGCGGTCAAGGCCATCGAGGCACGCATCAACCACGACGTGAAAGCCGTGGAGTACTTCGTACGCGAGCGGCTCACGCAGGCCGGCGCCTCGCCTGCGACTCTCGAGCTGGTGCACTTCGGCTGCACCTCCGAGGACATCAACAACCTCGCCTACGCGCGCATGTTGCGCGCCGCCCGCACGCTGCTGTCCACCGAACTGGAGAAAGTCATCGACCGACTGCGCGGCTTCGCGCACGAACACGCGGCCCTGCCGATGCTGTCGCGCACCCACGGACAGACGGCGAGTCCGACCACGCTCGGCAAGGAGTTCGCCAACGTCGTCGCGCGCCTGCGTCGCGCCCGCGCGCGTCTCGACAAGGTGGAGATCCTCGCCAAGTGGAATGGCGCCGTCGGCAACTACAACGCACATGTCGCCGCGCTTCCCAAGGTTGACTGGCCGTCGGTCAGTCGCCGCTTCGTCGAATCGCAGGGGTTCGCGTGGAACGAATACTCCACGCAGATCGAACCGCACGACTGGATCGGCGAGTACTGCGACGCGCTCGCCGCCATCAACACCATCCTCATCGACTTCGCGCGCGACACCTGGGGATACATCTCTCTCGGCTACCTGCGGCAGCGCGCCGTTGCCGGCGAAGTCGGCTCCTCGACCATGCCGCACAAGGTCAACCCGATCGACTTCGAAAATGCCGAAGGCAACCTCGGCATCGCCAACGCACTGCTGCATCATTTCTCCAGCAAGCTGCCGATCTCCCGCTGGCAGCGCGATCTCACCGACTCGACCGTGCTGCGCAATGCAGGTGTCGCACTGGCGCACAGCCTGGTGGCGTGGAATTCACTGCAGCGCGGACTCGGCAAGATCGCCGCCGCTCCCGAAGTCATCGCCGCGGACATCGGCGGCGCATACGAAGTACTCGGCGAAGCACTGCAGACGGCGTTGCGCGCCGCGGGCGTGCCCAACGGATACGAACTGCTCAAGGACTTCACGCGCGGCGCGGACGTCGACGCGGCCGGCCTGGCCGCGTTCATCGACAAACTACCGCTGACCGCTTCCGACCGCGCACGACTCAAGTCACTCACACCGGCCGACTACACCGGCCTCGCGGCGGAGATGGCCCGCTCCATCTGAATCCGTGCTGCGGTGCGCGCCAGGTTTCCCCTGATGCGTTCCCGCAATCGCTGGCGGGTAAAGTGCGACCCAGCACACGTTTTGCTGGCACCTCGACTGAAAACCCGATGAAAGCGTGACGCATTTGGCACTGACCTGAGCGATACGGCCCATACGCTTTCACGGGCACAGGTCACAATCTGGCTGCCTGCAAGTCCGGGCCAAACTTCGGGGAGTAGTCGTCACCCATGACGACCGGGGAATTCGATTTCAACAGGTTCACGCGCGCATCCGCGACGCCAGGCGCAACCGCGCCCGCCGCGCCCGAAGCGCGCGCCGAGAACCACGTACGCGTCATCAGCTCCCTCGAGGAGATGCGTGCGGCGGTCGACACCGTCGCGGCCAGCGCCCAGCGCCTGATGTCTATCTACACGCCCGACCTGGAACCGGACCTCTACGACCAGAACGGCTTCCTCGAGATCGTCAAACGTTTCGTGCTCGCGCGGCGCTTCGCCAAGGTCCGCGTGCTGTTATCCGATTCCGGCCGGCTGCTGCGCGACAACAATCGCTTCATCGCCATGGGCCGCCGCCTGACGAGCTGCATCGACATCCGGCCCGCCGTCGGCGTCGCGAAGCAGCGCGCCTGCGCGTACCTCATCGCCGATGACCGCGCGATCGTCTACCGCGTGCATTCGGATCGCTGGGACGGCGTCGCCGATCTCAACAACCCGCCGATCGCCCGCCAGTATCTCGACGAGTTCGACGAGATCTGGCACGCCAGCTCGACCGACGAGCTGACCCGGCAAGCAAACCGCTAGTCTCCCCGCAATCTCATGGAATGGAATCCTGAGGTCACCGTCGCCGCGGTCGTCATGCACGACGGGCGCTTTCTCATGGTCGAAGAACGCATCAGGGGCCGACTGGTGCTCAACCAGCCCGCCGGGCATCTCGAAGACCGGGAAACCCTGCTCGCCGCGACGATTCGCGAAACCCGCGAGGAAACCGCATGGCGATTCCATCCTCAGGCGCTCGTCGGCACTTACCTGTGGCGCAGCCCGATCGACGGGCGCAGCTTCCTGCGCTTCGCCTTCTGCGGCGAGGCTGACGACCATCGGCCGCAACAGCCTCTCGACAAGGGAATCGTGCGCGCCGTGTGGCTGTCGCAGGCCGAATTGCAGGCGCAGGCCGCACGTCTGCGCTCACCGCTGGTCATGCGGTGCATCGATGACTATCTGCTGGGCAAGCGACAGCCGCTCGACTCGGTGGCCTGCCTGGACCTGGAAACGGCGTTGTACGCGCCGTCGGTGGTCAACCTGTAGCAGGCGGCAGCGCGACACGGCAGCGTACAATTCGCGCCGTGCCAATCCTGGAAAAAAAGGGCCCTGAGAGAATCGTCGTCGGCATGTCCGGTGGCGTGGACTCCGCCGTCGCCGCGTTGCTGCTGAAGCGTGCAGGCTATGACGTGCACGGTCTCTACATGAGCAACTGGGAAGACGACGACGCCTATTGCACGGGCGCGCAGGATTTCCAGGACGCACGCGCCTCCGCCGCCGAACTCGACATCCCTTTGCATCGCGTGAGCTTCGCGGAAGCGTACCGCGCGCGGGTGTTCGACTATTTCCTCACCGAGTACCGCGCCGGCCGCACGCCGAACCCCGATGTGCTGTGCAACCGGGAGATCAAGTTCGGCGTGTGCCTCGACTACGCGACCCGACTCGGCGCACAGCGATTCGCCACCGGCCATTACGCGCGCCTCGAGGCCAGCCCCTCGGGCCCGGTGCTGATGAAGGCGCGCGATGCGGACAAGGACCAGTCTTACTTTCTGCATGGCGTGGAACGGCGGCACTTCGAGCGCGTGATGTTCCCGCTCGGCGAACTCACCAAGTCAGAGGTTCGCGCCCTGGCGCGCGACGCCGGCCTGCCGGTGTTCGACAAGCCCGACAGCACCGGGATCTGCTTCATCGGCGAACGGCCGTTCCGGGAATTCCTCGCGCGTTACATCCCGACCTCGCCCGGCGAAATCGTGGACGAAAACGGCGACGGTCATCGGACGGCATCGCGGCCTGGCCTTCTACACCCTGGGTCAGCGCGGCGGGCTGGAAATTGGTGGCCGCGCGGGCGCGCGGGAAGACGCCTGGTACGTGGCAGCGAAGAATCTGCAGCGCAACCAGCTCACCGTCGTGCAGGGCCACGATCATCCCCTGCTCGTTAGTCGTGCGCTGGCCACGGGGCCCTGCAACTGGCTGGTGCAGCCCGCCGGGATGGAATTCGCATCGCAAATCAAGGTTCGATATCGCCAGCCCGACCAGCCTTGCCGCGCGAGCCTGCGCGACGATGGCGCAATCGAGGTGCGTTTCGACCAGCCGCAGCGGGCCGTGACACCCGGCCAGTTTGCCGTCCTGTACGACGGCGATCGCTGCCTCGGCGGCGGTGTCATCGAAGCAACGACGCCACAGTAACCGCGCCGCCGTAAGAACGGCGTCGTGGGTTAGAATGCGGCCCCTTTTTCCCGAGCCCGTCTTTCAACAGGAGTTGGCTTCATGACCGGCAGTTCCACCAATCGTTCGACCCTGACCGTTGGCACGCGCAAGTACGACTACTGGAGTTTCGCTGCGCTGCCCGCCGACAAGGTTGCGCGACTGCCGTATTCGCTCAAGATCCTGCTGGAGAACCTGCTGCGCTACGAAGACGGCGTGAATGTCACGCGCGCTGACATCGATGCGGTGCTCAACTGGGACGCCAAGGCCACGCCCTCGTACGAAATCGACTTCACGCCGGCGCGCGTGATCATGCAGGACTTCACCGGCGTGCCCTGTGTCGTGGACCTGGCCGCCATGCGCGAAGCCGTGCAGAAACTCGGCGGTGACCCGCAGCAGATCAACCCGCTGAATCCCGCCGAGCTGGTCATCGATCACTCGGTGCAGGTCGACGACTACGGCCGCGCGTCCTCGCTGGCCACCAACAACAAGATCGAGTTCGAGCGCAACGGCGAGCGTTACGCCTTCCTGCGCTGGGGCCAGACCGCGTTCCGCAATTTCAAGGTCGTGCCACCGAACACCGGCATCGTCCACCAGGTGAACCTCGAATATCCTCGGACGCGTCGTGTTCCACAACGACACGCCGGGAAAGAACGAAGCCTATCCGGACACCGTGGTCGGCACCGACTCGCACACCACGATGATCAACGGACTCGGCGTGCTCGGCTGGGGCGTGGGTGGCATCGAGGCCGAGGCCGCGATGCTGGGTCAGCCCGTGACCATGCTCATTCCGCAGGTCATCGGCTTCAAGATGAACGGCTCGATGAAGCCCGGCTGCACCGCCACGGATCTCGTGCTCACGGTCACCGAAATGCTGCGCAAGAAAGGCGTGGTCGACAAGTTCGTCGAGTTCTTCGGCGACGGTCTCGCGAACCTGCCGCTGGCCGATCGCGCCACGATCGCCAACATGGCGCCGGAATACGGCAGCACCTGCGGCATCTTCCCGATCGACGAAGAAACACTGCGCTACCTCGAGCTCTCGGGCCGTTCGCCCGAGCAGATCGCGCTGGTCGAGACCTACGCCAAGGCGCAGGGCATGTGGCGCTACAACGGCGCCAGGCCCGCCGAATTACACCGACGTGCTCGAGCTCGATCTCGCGACCGTCGAACCCAGCCTCGCGGGCCCCAAGCGTCCGCAGGATCGCGTGCCGCTCTCCAAGGCGAAGTCCGTCTACCAGACCTCGCTCAAGGCGATGGCGGACGAACGCAAGAAGAAACTGCCCGGACGCTACCGGCTGCGCCGAGATCAAGCTCGACGGACAGCAGGTGGAGCTGCGCGACGGCGCGGTGATGATCGCCGCCATCACGAGCTGCACCAACACCTCCAATCCGTACGTGCTGATGGCCGCGGGCCTGCTGGCGCGCAATGCCGCGAAGTACGGCCTCAAGGCCAAGCCCTGGGTCAAGACCAGCCTCGCGCCAGGATCGCGCGTCGTCACCGACTACCTCACGAAGGCCGGGTTGTTAGCCCCTCTCGAATCGATCGGCTTCAACGTCGTTGGCTACGGTTGCACGACCTGCATCGGCAATTCGGGCCCGCTGCGGCCCGAGATCTCCGCCGGCATCAAGGCGGGCGACATCATCGCCACCTCCGTGCTCTCGGGTAACCGCAATTTCGAAGGCCGCGTGCATCCGGAAGTGAAGATGAACTTCCTCGCCTCGCCGCCGCTGGTGGTCGCCTACGCACTGGCCGGCACCATGAACGTGGACCTGCAATCCGAAGTGCTGGGCAACGGCCCCGACGGCAAGCCGGTGCTGCTCGCCAATATCTGGCCTTCCGACAAGGAGGTCGCCGACGCGGTACGGACTTCGCTCGACTCCGCCATGTTCCGCAAGAGCTACGGCAATGTGTTCACCGGTGACGCCAACTGGTCGTCGATCAAGATCCCGGCCGGCAAGATCTATGCGTGGGAAGAGAAATCCACCTACGTGCGCAACCCGCCCTACTTCGACGGCATGACCATGACGCCGAAGCCGGTCACCGACGTCACCGGTGCGCGTTGCCTGGCGCTGCTCGGCGACTCGGTCACCACCGATCACATCTCTCCCGCCGGTGACATCGCCAAGACCAGCCCGGCCGCGAAGTACCTGGTGGCGCAGGGCGTTCAGCCCATCGACTTCAATTCCTATGGTGCGCGCCGCGGCAACCACGAAGTCATGATGCGCGGCACGTTCGCCAACATCCGCCTGCGCAACCTGCTGGCGCCGGGCACCGAGGGCGGCGTAACCGTTCACGTGCCGAGCGGCGAGCAGATGTCGATCTTCGACGCCGCCATGCGTTACAAGCAGGAAGGCACGCCGCTGGTGATCCTCGCCGGCAAGGAATACGGCACCGGCTCGTCGCGCGACTGGGCCGCCAAGGGCACCATGTTGTTAGGCGTGCGCGCCGTGATTGCCGAAAGCTTCGAGCGCATCCACCGCTCCAACCTCATCGGCATGGGCGTGTTGCCGCTGATGTTCCCGGCGGGCATGACCGCCGCCTTGCTGGGCCTCACCGGCCAGGAAGTGTTCGAGATCACCGGGCTCGACAATGCCGAGGCGAAGACCGTGAAGGTGGTCGCCACGCCGCCCAAGGGTTCGCCGATCAGCTTCGTGGCGCGCGTGCGCATCGACACTCCCAAGGAGCGCGACTACTACCGCCACGGCGGCATCCTGCAGTACGTGCTCCGCCAGCTCGCCAGCAAGGCTGCGTAGTTCGGGGACAGGTTTATTTATGTGTAAGACCGGACGGACACCGGATCTGTCCCGACTTCGCAATAAATAAACCTGTCCCCAATCCTTAACCATTTGGTTGAATTGTTCTGCCGCCGGCGTTATATTCAACCACATGGTTGAATTAAGCAGCGCGCGGCTCGACCGCGTATTCCACGCCCTCTCCGACGCCACGCGCCGCGACATGCTGCGGCGCCTGGCGGCCGGCGAGCACACGGTGAGCGAGCTCGCCGAGCCCTTTCACATGTCGCTGGCGGCGGCTTCCAAGCACATCCGCACGCTGGAGGGAGCCGGGCTCATTCACCGCACCGTCGAGGGCCGCACGCATCGCTGCCGCATCGAAGCCAGCCCGCTGGCCGGCATCGGCCGCTGGCTGCGCAAGTACGAAAGATTCTGGAACTCAAGGCTCGATGATCTCGAGCGCGCTCTCAAGGAGTAACTCATGAACGACTACGCCACCCGCATCGCGCCCGACGCCATTCGCCTCGAACGCCTGCTGCCCGGCCCCATCGAACGTGTCTGGGCCTTCCTCACCGAATCGGACAAGCGCGCGCGCTGGCTGGCCGCGGGCGAGATGGAGCTGAAACCCGGCGGCAAGGTCGAGCTGAACTTCGACCACACCAGGATCTCGCCCGAGCCCACGCCCGCGAAGTACCGCGACATGCCCATGGGGTTCACCGGCAAGGTGATGCGCTGCGATCCGCCGCGCCTGCTGATGTTCTCCTGGATGGAAAGCCATGGCAGCCATTCGGAGGTCACCTTCGAACTCGCGGAACGCGCCGACAAGGTGTTGCTGGCCATCACCCATCGCAAGCTCGAGGATCGCAATGCCCTGCTCAGCGTCTCGGGTGGCTGGGATGTGCACGTCGGCATTCTCGAAGACGTGCTCACCGGCCAGGCGCCGCGTGGCTTCTGGAGTTCGCACGCAAAACGCGAGCAGGAATACGCCGTGCGCTTCCCCGAGTAGCTGATCCGTCGCTGAACCGCGTTGGCGATGTGACTTTCCGATGATCTGCCATCGGCCAAGTCATTGATCCGCAAGATGTCGGTCCGGCATCAGCCGAGCTTCAGTGATTCCTTGGAAAGGCTTGGGGGTTCCTTCAGGCTTTCCCCTGCGTCTTGCACGACTGTCGCTCTCAGCCCGGCCATGTGGACGGGCCCCAACAAAACAACTGTAGGAGAGCGACATGAATTCTTCCGTGAAAATTCGAGTGACGGTGGCCGTGGTGGCCGCACTGGTTTGCGGATCGGCATTTGCGGAGGTCGCCTGCCGACCCGAGCAAGACGGTGAGCTACGCGGACCTCAACCTGAAGTCCTCGGCCGGCGTCGAAGCGCTGTACAAGCGCATCAGGAAGGCCGCGTACGAGGTGTGCCAGATCCCGACCGGCACACACCAGATCAAGATCGAATCGGAGTTCAAGGCCTGCAAGGCTGACTCGATCGATCGCGCCGTCCAGCAGGTCAACCTGCCCACACTGGTCGCCCTGCACCAGTCCAGGACCGGTCGCAACGTGGGATTGGATCAGTACGCCGATCGGCGCTGAGGAAATCGGCATGGACGCCGTCACGGATGGGGAAATGGGGGATGCGCCCCATTTCCCCTTCCGTTATTCAGCATCCGCCGCTGCCTTGCGAACGCGCCCGACGCTCGACCAGTCGACGCGTCGGGTTGTCGTCATGAGGATGGCGAGTACGCCGAACAGCAGCAATGCACCCATGAGCAGCGAGTAGTCCTCGGACCGCAGGATCCAGTAGAGCAAGGCGTACAACGTGGCGAGCCCCGCGCCGGCGCCGAGCGCCAGCTTCACGCGGCCGAGCACGCCCGTCAGGTAGAGCGTGATCAACGCCACCAGCGCAGCCGCCGAGATTCCATAGGCCAGGTCGAAGGCCAGGTGCTCGGACAACGCCAGCAGCAGTAGATAGAACAACGCCAGCGCCAGTCCCACCATGAGGTATTGCATGGCATGAATGGCGCTGCCGCTCAGATTCTCCCAGAGAAAGAACGACAGGAAAGTGATCAGGATGAGCAACGCGGCGTAGTGCACTGCGCGGTAGTTGCGCTGGTACACGTCCACGGGTTCGTAGAACGTCGCGCCCACGCCGCTCGTCGCAAAGGCTGCTTCCGCCTTCAGATCGTCGTGCACGAAGGAGTCGTACCAGCTCTGGCCGAAATTGCGATTGATCTCGAGTACCGACCAGCGCGCGCTGAATCCCTTTTCACTGATCTGCGAGTCGAGCGGGGCCGGCGCACCCATGTACTTCGGATGCGGCCAGGTGGAAGTCAGCGCAATTGACGCCTTGCGCGCCAACGGCAGGAAGGTGAGCTGGCTGCTGCCCGCCAGGGTGAGTTTGAGGCGGAACGGAATGACCGCCTCTTCGCGAAGCGCCAGCGCGGGCACCGCCGCAGAAATGCCGGCCGATCCGGCGTAGGCATCCGCGGCGACTTGCGGACTTTCTCCCGCCACCCAAAGATCGTCGACGCCGCGCAGCGCACGAGACTCGGAGTTGAGCACCAGCAGACGAGCTTCGGTCCAGCGAACTTCTCGCCCTTCCCTGGCCTGCAGCAGGTGCGCGAAATCGCTGCTCATGAAGTGACCGGTGACGTCGACCCGTGCCTCGTACACCGGGGTCTGATACAGGCCGACGCTGCGGTAGTACGGTTTGACGTCGGCGCTCACGTTCAAGGTATCTGGCAGCACGTAGAGCACGTTGCGCGTCACTTCCTTGCGCTGGGTTTCGCGGCCGGCGGCGCTTTGCTCGATCACCACGCGCGTGGTTTCCACCGGGATCGCCAGCAGCACGCCCGCCGTGGTCTGCGCCCCGCCCCACGAGGCCGCGACCCGATCGGCGGCCTCCTGGCGCATGCCAACGCGTTCGCTCACCAGGTTCTCGACATTCGCAATCGGCACCAGCAGCAACAGGATCAACCCACCGATCACCAGTGACTTGCCCAGCAGCGGCGGCATGAACCTGCGGAACTCCGGCATCGTTCGTCTCCCACGTGCTTCGAACTACCCGGAGTGTGGCGACGCAAAGTGGCAGGTCGGGTGGCGCAATTGTGGCGAATCCTGACAACCACCGACTCGGCGAGCGTTCGTCTGGGCTAAGATCGATGCACATGGCCATCGCCATTTTCGATCTCGACGGCACCATCACTCGTCGCGACACGCTGTTTCCGCTGGTACTGCGCCACCTGGCGCGCCGCCCGTGGCAATTGCTGCGGCTGCCCGGTGTGTTGCCGGCATTGCTGCGCTTTGCCTTCGACCACGATCGCGGCACGCTCAAGCAGGCCCTGTTGCGCATGACCATGCGCGGTGCGCGGCGCGCCGACATCGCCGCGCTCGCCACGGAATTTGTGCGCGACAAGATTGCACAAGGCTGCTTTCGTGATGCGCTGGCGTGCATCCGCCGGCACCGCGACGCGGGCAATTACCTGGTGCTGATGTCGGCCAGCGTGGACTTCTACGTGCCGGAGTTCGCCCGCCAGCTCGGCTTCGACCACGTGATCTCGACCGAAGTCCGCTGGGAAGGGGATCGACTCGATGGCACCCTGATCAGCGCCAACCGTCGTGGCGAGGAGAAGGCGCGCTGCGTGCGTGTGTTGCTTGCGGAGCGCGTCGAGAGCACAGAGAGCTTTGCCTATGGCAACAGTGACTCCGACCTGCCGCACCTGCGGCTGGTGACGCATGGCCTGCTCGTGAACGGCAATCTCGCCGCGCGGCGCCAGGCAGCCGAGTTGGGAGTGGCCTGCGTCGATTGGACGTAACCGGCTCAACTCGCGCTGCAAGCGTGACTTCCATCACATTTATCGAGCCGTGTCGCCCTGCCGCGGCGCGCTGAGGCGCAGCGCATCTGACGCCTATCACATAGCTTTCCCGCGCGCGGACCTACGATGTGGTCTGGAGTCGTCCGCTGACATCGAGAATGCCTAAGACGCGGGGAAAATTCAGGCTCGGCAGAATCGTCGCGCGCACCGCGTGCGTCGTGCTGTGCACCGCATTTTTGGCCCCCGCGATGGCGACGCCGCCGCTCAGCGTGCAGCGTTACAGCCTCGAGGAAGGCCTCTCGCAACAGGCCGTCAATGCCATCACGCAGGATGCCGAAGGCTTCATGTGGTTCGGCACCGAGGACGGACTCAATCGTTTCGACGGCTACGAATTCCGCCAGCTGCGCCATGATCGCGCCGACGTGCAGTCCCTGCCGAACGGCTGGATCTCCTCGCTGGTGCCGAGCGAGGACGGCCTGTGGATCGGCACCGACGGCGGTGGCGTCGTGTTCCGCAGCGTGCAGACCGGCAAACTCTCGTCGCCCGCGCAGTTGCGTGATTCGCCCGACCTGCAGCGCGTGCGCGGCCTGTCGCGCGACAGCCTCGGCCGGATCTGGATCGCATCGCGCGACGCCGGCGTCGCCATTTTCGATCCGCGCACCGGTGAACTGAAACGCCTGCGGCATTCGCCCACGGAACCCCAGTCACTGTCCGACAACTCGGTGTTCACCATCCTGTCGCTGCGCAACGGCAACAAGCTGATCGGCACCGCCACCGGACTCGACAAACTCACGGCGGCGAATCTCGAGATCAGCCGCGTTGCGTTGCCCAGGGAACTCGTGCCTCCAGGCCAGCCGCTGCGGGTGCGCGCGTTGACCGAATCGGCCGATGGCATGGTCTGGGTGGGAACCGACAACGGTCTCGGCCGTTACGATCCGCGCAACGACCGTTGGCGCGTGTATCGCCAGGATCCGTCGAGCTCAGGCGTATTGCCTGACAACCGCGTGCAGGCATTGCTCATCGACAGCCAGGGCCGGCTGTGGGTCGGCCTGATCCAGGGACTGGCCTGGTTCGACGCCGCCACCGAAACGTTCTCGAGTTATCACCGCGATCCTGTCGAGGGTCGCTCGCTGCCGGACGACTACATCGTCTCGCTGTTCGAGGACCGCGGTGGCTCGCTGTGGATCGGCACCAAATCCGCCGGCCTCGCCAAGTGGAATCCCGCGCACCTGGTCGTTCGGCCATATGCGCGCCAGCAGCGAGGAAGGTTTCAGCGATCGCAACATCACCTCGTTCGCCGAGGACAAGCTCGGTCGCCTGTGGATCGGAACCTTCGGCAGCGGCATCAACCTGCTGGATCGCGGCAGTGCGAAGGTCAGCACGCTGCGCCACGTCAAGGGCAACCGCGGCTCACTCAGCGACGACCGCGTCATGGCGATGCTCGAGAGCAGCGACGGCGACATCTGGGTCGGCACCATGGATGGCGGACTGAACCGCATCGATCCGCGCACGCTGCGCGCCGAAGTATTCCAGCACGACCCGGCCGTCCCCACGACGCTCGCGGCCTCCGGCGTCATGAGCCTGCTCGAGGTCGACAAACAAATGTGGGTCGGCACCTTTGGTGGCGGCATCTCGCGCTACGACTCGAACACCCGGCGCTTCGAGAACCTGCGCGCCGGCCCGGAAGATGGCCTGCACCTGTCGAGCGGGCGCGTCACCGCGCTGGCGCGCGACCGTACCGGGCACGTGTGGATCGGCACCGACGGCGGCGGCCTCAATGTCTGGGACGTCAAGACGCGCCGCATTTACTACTACAAGCGCGACGCCAAGCGGCTCGACTCGCTGAGCGCCGACACGATCTTCTCGCATCCTGGTCGACGACAACGGCGGCGTCTGGATCGGCACGCGCGGCGGCGGCCTCGATCGCGTGGTGAATCCGGCCGAGGCGCCCACGCAACTGCGCTTCACCAACATCTCCGAGGCGCAGGGCCTGCCGAACAACACCATCTACGGCCTGCGCGCCGATGGCATCGGCAACATCTGGCTCAGCACCAATTTCGGTCTCGGCCGCATCGATCCCAGGACGCTGGATGCGGAAAACCCGGTGATCCAGCGTTTCCATCGCCTGCACGGCCTGCAGGGCGAAGAATTCAACTTCGGCGCTCACTACCGCGATCGCAGCGGCAAGCTGTTCTTCGGCGGCGCCACCGGCTTCAACGCGTTCTACCCGGAGGTGCTCGAGTTCAACGAGCGCCCGCCGCGCGTGGTGCTCACGCAGTTCCTCAAGCTCAACGAGCCCGGGGTCAGCGGAGTACCCGAGGAACGCATCGAGAACGTCTCGCTGAGTCACAAGGAAGACGTGATCACGCTGAAGTTCGCGGCGCTGGATTTCGCGGATCCACGCGCGAACCGCTACGAATACAAGCTCGAAGGATTCGACCATGCGTGGGTGCGCGCCGATGAACGCCGCGCCGCGACCTACACCAACCTGCCCGGCGGCCACTACGTGTTCCGCGTGCGCGCCAGCAACAGCGACGGCGTGTGGAGCACGCAGGATCTCGCCCTGCCCATCGACGTGGCGCCGTCGCCGTGGCTGTCGACCTGGGCGTACATCGCCTATTGCGTGCTGGCACTGCTGATGCTGCTGGCCGTCTGGTACGCGCAGCAACGCAAGATCGCGCGCGCCGCGGCGCATCGCGCCGAGCTCGAACAGCAGGTCAGCGATCGCACCTACGAGCTCGCCGAGCGCTACCGCGAACTCCAGGACGCGAATCGCCGCCTGGAAATGGCGAGCTACACCGACACGCTCACCGGCCTCGCCAATCGCCGCTACCTGATGCAGCACTTCCCGCAATTGCTCGCCAAGCACCAGGGCAGCCAGGGCCTGGCCATCATGATCATCGATCTCGATGCGCTGAAGCCCATCAACGACCAGCACGGTCACGCCGCGCGGCGACGAACTCATCGTCGAAGTGGCGCGCACGTTGCGCCAGGCCATCCGTCCCGACGACGTGCTGGTGCGCTGGGGCGGCGACGAATTCGTGGTGGTCGCGCATGCGCAGCATGTCGAACACGCCACCATGCTGGCCGAGCGCATGCGCGAACGCGTCGCCAAGATGAAATGTGTGCTGCCGCGCGGCGCGGTGGTGCGTACCAGCTGTTCCATCGGCCTGACCTGCCTGCCCTTCGTGCCGGGCGATACCAAGGCCGTGAGCTGGGAACATGCCATCAAGATCGCGGACCTGGCGCTGTACCGCGCCAAGCGCGGCCGCAATGCCTGGCAGGGCTGGTTCGGTACCGAATCGGTGGCCACGCTGCAGTCGGTGATCGCGGCGGTCGAGTCCAACGTCGATGAGTTGATCGCCAACGGCGTCATCATCGAACAATCATCCACGCGTGGCAGCGACGACACCGTCAACACGCTGCGTGTGTTGCGCGAGGCGCGTTAGCGCCACAGGAATTTCGAACGGTATGGATACTGAAATCCGCGACGCGCTGGCGCGCTCTCTGCCCGACCTGGCGATGATCGTGCGCCGTGACGGCGTCATCCTCTCCTGCGTCGGCGGCAACGCGGTTCGCGGCCTCAACAGCGGCGAAGAAGCAAATTCCCGGCCGTTCCATCCAGGACCTGTGGCCCGAGGCAATGTCCTCGCACATGCTGCAGACCGTGCGGCGCATCCTCAAGACGCGCAAACCCGCGCAACAGCGCTACCAGGATGGTGAAACGAAGTACGAGATGCGCTTCCAGGTGCAGGGCTTCGACCGCGTGCTCGTGGTGTGCCGTGACCTCGGCGCCGGCGCCACCTCCAACGACTCGGGACTGTACGAAAAGAGCGGCGGCCTCATGCTGCCGCATCGTGATGCTTTCGAAAAATCGCTGCGCATGGCGCTCGACATGGCCGCGCTGCGCGAAGACACCGTGGGCGTGGCGCTGATCCATCTCGGCGGCTACATCACCTACCAGCGCGTGTTCGACTCCGCGCTCGCCAACCGCCTGGTCGAGGCGGCCGCCAAGGTGATTCTCGAGACCCTCAACGACGGACGTTCCAACCTGCCGCGCCTGGCGCGCGTGTCGGATGACGTCATCGGCGTGGTCCTCACGGAAATCCGTACGCGCGCCGACGCCGATGCCGCGATGGACGCCATGGTGAAGGCGCTGCGACATCCGGTGGATCTCGACGGACAGTTGTTCCAGCTCGCGCCGCAGGCCGGCGTCACGCTGTCAGGCTCCGACGGCACCCGCGCCTCCGAACTCATCGACCGCGCACTCACGACGCTCGATGCCGGACGCAACCACGGCTCGGACCGCCTCATCACCTTCTATTCCGACACGCTGCGCCTCGCCTCGCTCACCCGCCTGGACTGGCAGGAAGAGCTCACGCAGGCCATCCGCAAGGATGAGCTCGAGCTGCACTACCAGCCGCGCCTGACGCTCGCGACGCGTGAAATCGTCGCGGTCGAGGCCTTCCTGCGCTGGCCGCACAAGATCCGCGGAATGGTGCCCACCTCCGAGTTCCTGCCCATCGCCGAGCTCTCCGGGCTCACCGTGCAGCTTGGCCGCTGGGTGTTGCGGCGCGCCTGCCGCGATATCGCCACGCTCGCCCAGCGCGGTTATCCGGCGCTGCGCGTCTCGGTGAACGTGGCCCGCCAGTACCTGTCGGCGGAAAGCCTCGCCGAAGACGTGACCAGTGCCGCGCGCGAAGCCGGCATCGAACCGTCGCACCTCGATCTCGAGATCACCGAGCAGATGTTGTCCACCGGCCGCAGCGGGCTCACCGCCCTGCACCAGCTGCGCGGCCAGGGCGTGCGCGTGCTGATCGACGACTTCGGCACCGGCTACGTGTCCCTCGGGCGCCTGCGCAACAGCCCGCTCGACGGCATCATGATCGACCGCTCCTTCGTCGAAGAAGTCGGTCACGATCACGAGGCGCGCGCGGTGTGCCGCGCGGCCATTGCCCTGGGTCATGCCTTCGGACTGCGCATCGTGGCCGAAGGCATCGAGACCGAGGCCCAGGCGCAGTTCCTGATGACCGAGCAATGCCACGAGGGACAGGGCCACCTGTTCGCTGCGGCCACGCCCGCTGGCCCAGCTCCTCGAGCAGATTCTTCCCGCCTCGAAGACCGCACCAGCTTCTGTCGCAAAGCTCGGCCAGCGCTGAACAATTGTTGACATAGGTCACGATTTAACGGGCTCTTATTAGAGGTCCGTCACACTTTTCCCGAGAGCCGGATCACACACGCACGCTCGGAAATTGCCGCCTCCACCTCTAATGGGGCCGTTCGCGCAAGCGAATTGGGGCCACACACAGGGGCGATTACCGAGATGACGATTACTGTTCGTAAAGCTGCCGTTCGAGTCCTGGGAGCGGCAATCTCGGCGCTACTGGTGTGTCGTGTTCCACAGCGACATCGAGCGCCCCCGAGGCCACGGCAATTGCCGTGCCCCAGACGCACAGCTACATCGTCGAAGGCAAGAACACCGACGCGGCCGCCAAGGCCGTGACCGACGCCGGGGGCCAGGTGGTCTCGCGGCTCAACATCATCGACGCCGTCGAAGCGACGCTCACCGACGCGCAACATGCGCGCGTGCTCGCCGCGACCGACGTCAAACAGATTTCGCACAACGCGCAGGTCACCACGCAGGCCGCGGCCAGCGTGCGCGACAATTTCGAATACGGTTCGTTCGCCAACAACGACGGCACGCATCGCTGGTACGGCGACTGGGTCGAGCAAAACGACGACAACAATCCGCACGGCGGCAAGGTGACCATCGGCTGGAACGATCGCGGCGGCAATCGCCTCATCGTGTTCGAGCAACGGCGCCATCTACCGCCGCGCCGCGACCCCGGCCAGCTCGGCCGCGGTGACTCTCAAGTTCAAGTACTCACGCGCCGGTCTCGATTACGGCGACTACGTCTCGGTGCAGGCCAGTGGCAATGGTGGCGCGACCTGGGCTGAGGTCGGTCGCCTGAATGGCCCGGCCAACGACATGGCCTTCATCAACCAGTCGTACAACATCACCAGCTACCGCGGCCGCGATACGGCGATTCGCTTCGTCGGCAACATGGGCGGCACGTTCGGCCAGGACAACGTCGACATCGACGACGTCGAGGTCACCTACACCACCACCTTCAGCGAAGGCGATCCCGTTCCCCGTCGACGTGAATGCGCACGACCTGCATCTCGCCGGCATCAAGGGTGGCGGCATTGGCGTCGCGGTCATCGACACGGGCTACTGGAAGCTCAACTCGCTCGACAAGGATTCCCTGGGCAATGGCCGCGTGGACGCGCAATTCGATGCCGTGCGCAACGTGCTCGACACCCAGTATTCGTCCAAGTCCACCGATACCAACGGTCACGGTACGCATGTCACCAGCCTGATCGCCAGCAGCCGCAAGGAAGCGACCGGTCACTTCTTCGGCGTGGCGCCCGATGTGCGCCTGGTGTCGGTCAAGGCGTTCGGCGACGACGGCTGCCAGCAGCTATGCCACGGTGATCCGCGGCATCGACTGGGTGGTCACCAACCGCCTGCAATACAACATTCGGGTTCTGAATTTGTCGCTAGGGGCCCCGGCGCAGTCGCGCTATTGGGACGATCCGCTCAATAAAGCCGTGATGCGCGCGTGGCAATCCGGCATCGTCGTCGTCGTGTCAGCGGGAAATAGCGGACCGCTGCCGCAGACCGTGGGTGTACCGGGCAACGTGCCCTACGTCATCACGGTCGGCGCGATGACTGACAGTTTCAGCAACCTTGCCAAGGACGACAAGCTCGCTTCGTTTTCGTCGACCGGTCCGACCTTCGAAGGATTCGTGAAGCCTGATCTCGTGGCGCCCGGCGGCCACGTGTGGGGCTTCATGGCGACCTATCAGAAGATCGCCGTGGATCATCCCACCTTCATGAACAGCGGCGACTTCTTCACCATGTCCGGCACTTCGCAGTCCGCGGCACTGGTTTCCGGCAGTCGCGGCGCTGGTCATCAGCAACAACCACGGCCTCACGCCCGACCAGGTGAAGTGCCGCATCATCGCGAGCGGCAAGCCCGCGTTAGACAGAATGGCCAGCTCGCCTACAGCGTGCTGCAGCAGGGCACCGGCCTCGTCGATGCCAAGGCCGCCGTGTACGGCACGCAGAACGGCTGCGCCAACCAGGGACTGAACATCGCCGCGGATATCGCGGGCACGCAGCACTTCATGGGCCGCGTCACGCAACTCCAGGATGGCACTTTCGCGGTCACCAGCCCGAACGGCCAGCTCTGGGACCAGGGCTACCTGTGGAGCTCGGGTTACCTGTGGAGCTCGGGTTACCTGTGGAGCTCGGGCTACCTGTGGCAGCAGGGCTACTTGTGGAGCTCGGCGGTGAACTACAGCGGCGACATTCCGTGGGTCGACGGCTACACGTCTCCGATCGGCTCTTCGGTCGGAAACGCTTCCTCGATGTCGATCAATTCCTGGGTTCCGCAGGAATAGGCCGCGCGCGTATCAGCGCCAGTTCCGGCGCGAAGTGCGTTTCCAGGACGAAACTCGACGTGGTGAAGTAGCCGGGCAACAGCTCGCATTCGCGCTTCACCTGTTCCGCTGGTGAAGTGGCGAGATCCGCCTCGTAACGCGCAGCGCCACGTTTAAGCACGTCCGCCTTGCGCGCCGCCAGCTCCTCGGCGGAATAGGCACCACTGGAATTCATCACCCGATCGATGCGCACGTCGATCTCGGCGATCAGCGGCGCGTACCTGGTCTTCCACTCCCGGTATGCCGCGTCGATCTGCTTCTTCGACTTGGGAGCCCGTTTCATGCACGCGCGGACCACGTTTTCGGTGGAAGTGATGCTTCCCCACACGCGCGCCACTGCCTTGTCGTACTCGATCGAATCCGAACCAGCCTCGGGCAGCGGCATGTTGAATGCCTGATAACCCCAGGCTGACAAGCAACACTGATGCGATTCTGCGCATGACGACTCCTACATTGACGTCCGGACGTGCCAAAGCTCCGGAAAGAATTTCAGCTCGAGCGCTTTCGCGAGATAGGAAACTCCTCCCGTACCGCCAGTCCCCGGCTTGTAGCCGATGACGCGCTCCACCGTCTTCAGGTGATGGAAGCGCCACAGCTGGAATTTCTGGTCGAGATCCGTGAGCCGCTCCGCCAACTCGTACAGATCCCAGTCCTTCTCCGCGTTGTGATACACGGCCAGCCAGGCCGCGGTCACCGCCTTCGACGCCTCGTAGGGCTCGGAGAAATCGCGTTCGACCAGTTCTTCCGGAATGCCATAGCCGCGGCGTGACAGCAGGCGCAGCACTTCGTCGTAGATGGACGGCGCCTTCAGGGCGCGCTCCAGCCGTTCGTACGCGGCCGGGTCGCGCTTGTGCACGACGATGATGTCGCGATTCTTGTTTCCCAGCATGAACTCGAGCAGCCGGTACTGCACGGACTGAAAGCCCGAGGACCGTCCGAGCGTGTTGCGAAACGATGAGTACTCGAAGGGCGTGAGCGTCGAGAGCACACTCCACGCGCCGATCAACTCCTCCTGCAGGCGCGAGATGCGCGCCAGCATCTTGAACGAGGGATCGAGGTTGTCGCGCCGCACGCACTCGAACACCGCACCGAGCTCGTGCAGGAACAGCCGCATCCACAATTCCGATACCTGGTGGACGATGATGAACAGCATCTCGTCCTGCTCGATGGAGTTGGGCTTTTGCGCGTTCAACACCTTGTCGAGCTGCAGGTACTCGCCGTAGGACTGCGATTCACCGAGGTCCCAGTGCACGCCTTCGTTGCGCAGGTCGATGCGGCGCGGCAATTCTTTGTCTTCGTTTGTCATTCGGTAAACACCCAGCGCGGTACGTGACGCCAGCCGTCGACGAGCTCGCGGTCGAGCGAGCGCCAGCCGGGACAATGTTGCTCAACGGCCTGCCAGAAACGCGCCGAGTGATTCATGTGCCTGACATGCGTGAGCTCGTGCACGATGAGGTAGTCGACCACTTCGGGACGCTGGAACAGCAGGCATGCGTTGAGACTGATGGTACCGCGCACTGAACAACTTCCCCAGCGCGAACGCTGCCGGCGGATCGACACGCGCGAGAACCGCGTGCCGGTGGCCTGCGCCAGTGCAGTCACACGCGGCGCCAGGCGGGCTTGCGCGGCGCGCATCAGCCAGGCGCGCAATGCATCGCGCAGGGCTGACGGCGTTACCCGCCCACTCACGTTGAGGATATGGCCGCCGCCGTTTGCCACTTCGGCGATTCGCAGGCGGCCATCACCGCCCGCCAGGTGCAGGCGCCAGGTTTCGCGCGTGGCGGCGAAATGCAGGCTCGCGGGTGGAAACGGCTCCGGCGGTGGGCGGTTGCGCAGCGCCACGGCGCGCTTGTCATCGATCCATTGCCGTTGAGCGCGAGAAACTGCTCCACTTCGCGCGCACGTGCACGCGGCGGCACGACCACTTCGACACGGGCGTCGGGATAGACGCGCACCGACAAGCGTCGCGCCCTCGGGCTGACCCTGATTCGAGGTGTGTGGGACTGGGGACTGTCCCCATTTTCACTACCACCCTCGAAGCTCAGCAGGTCCAGCTGAAAATGGGGACTGTCCCCCATTCCTGTCGTCTCGGCCGTTCGAAGGATTGTTCTTCATAACCTCGCCGCCAGCACCGTGGCCTCGCGAATCGCGCGCTCGGCATCCAGTTCGGCTGCCAGCAAGGCTCCGCCGATCACGTGCACCGGCTTGCCGCTGGTGGCCAGCTCGGACGCGAGTTCATTCACCGACTCCTGGCCGGCACAGATGATGACGTGGTCGACTTCGAGCAATTCCTGCCCCCGCTCACTGCTGATGAGCAGTCCCTGGTCATCGATGCGCTCGTAGGTCACGCCGCCGCGCATGACCACGCCGCGGTGTTTGAGCGCGGTGCGATGAATCCATCCCGTGGTCTTGCCCAGCGAAATGCCGAGACGCTCGGACTTGCGCTGCAGTAGATAGACCCGGCGCACCGGCTCGACGGCGCGCTGCGGCACCACTCCACCCCGCGCCGTGAGCGTGCGGTCGATGCCCCACTCCGCAAAGTAGTCATCGCCGTGACGATGCGTGAGGAAAGTCGCGACGTCAAACCCGATACCGCCGGCGCCGATGATGGCGACGCGTTCGCCCGCCTGGCGCGCCCGCGACAGCAGATCCGGATAGGTAATGGCCTTGGGGTGGCTGATACCTTCGATCTGCGGCATACGCGCGCGCACGCCGCTCGACAACACGATCTCGTCGAACTCGCCATTGCCGAGCGCGGCGGCATCCGCGGTGCGGTTGAGCTCCAGGCGCACGCCGGTGAGCTCGATGCGTCGCGTGAAGTACCGCAGCGTATCGCGGAAATCTTCCTTGCCCGGCACCTCGCGCGCGTAACGAAACTGTCCGCCAATCTCGTGCGCGCGTTCGAACAGCGTCACGCGATGGCCGCGCTCGGCGAGCGCCGTCGCACAGGCCAGGCCGGCGGGTCCCGCACCGACCACGGCAATGCTCCTGGGCCTGGCCGCCGGCGCCAGGATCAATTCGGTTTCGTACGCCGCACGCGGATTCACGAGACAGGTCGCGCGGCGCCCCTCGAACACCCGGTCGAGACATCCCTGGTTGCAGGCGATGCAGGTGTTGATTTCCGATTCGCGGCCTTCGCGCGCCTTGCGCGGCAGTTCCGCGTCCGCGAGCAGCGGCCGCGCCATGGAAATGAGATCGGCGGCTTCGCTGGCGAGCAATGCTTCGGCATCAGCCGGTGCATTGAAACGATTCGTCGCGATCACGGGAAGCCGGGTCGCAGCCTTGATGCGCGCCGACACCCAGCCGAAAGCTCCGCGCGGCACCATGCCCGCGATGGTGGGAATTCGTGCCTCGTGCCAGCCGATGCCGGTGTTGAGCATGGTGGCGCCGGCGTCTTCCATCTGCGCCGCCAGCCATTCGACTTCCGCGCCGGTGCCGCCATCCTCGACCAGGTCGAGGCCAGAGATGCGGAAGATGATGATGAAGTCGCGGCCCACCGCGGCGCGTGTCTGCCGCACGATCTCGAGTGCCAGCCGTGCACGGTTCTCCAGCGGTCCGCCCCACTCATCGGTGCGCTTGTTGGTGCACGGCGCCAGGAACTCGTTGATGAAATAACCTTCCGAACCCATGATCTCGACGCCGTCGTAGCCGGCCTCGCGCGCCAGCAGCGCGCAGTTCACGAAATCGGCGATCTGATCGCGCACGCCATCGGACGACAGCTCCCGCGGCCGGAAGCGATTGATGGGCGCACGCAGCGCACTCGGCGCCACGGGAAAGGGATGGTAGCCATAGCGGCCGGTGTGCAGGATCTGCATGCAGATCCGGCCACCTTCCTGGTGTACGGCGTCGGTCACCAGGCGATGGCGCGCTACCTCACGCGGACTCGACAGTTTCCCCGCGAACGGTTTGACCCAACCGGCGCGATTCGGCGCGATGCCGCCACTCACCAGCAGGCCCGCGCCACCGCGCGCGCGCGCCGCGAAATAGGCCGCCAGCTTGCCGAAATCGCGCGCACGATCCTCGAGCCCGGTATGCATCGAGCCCATGACGATGCGATTCGCGAGGCGCGTGAATCCCAGGTCGAGTGGGGCAAACAGGTGCCCGTATTTCATCACCCGAGTCTAGCGAGTTATTTGCGCGGCAAGGCGCCTGGCGTATGCGTAGTCCGGCGCAATCAGCAATGCACGCTCGAGCGCTTCGCGCGCGCCCACCAGGTCGCGCTGATCGAACAATGCGCGGCCGAGAAATGCATAGGCCTCGGCGGCGCCCCACTCCGGCGTCGTCGACGCACCGGCGCGCGCCGCTTCGAACATGACGGTAACCGCACGCAGCTTCTGCACGGCCGCCGTCTTCTCTGCAGCGTCCTTGCCGGCGCGCTCGAAGGCTGCCAGCGCCTCTACCAGCCGGACGCGCGGATTCTTCGGCTCCAGCCTGATGGCCTCTTCGTTGCGCGAGCCGACGCGGCCGCCGCCGAAGGAAGTTGAACTCATCTCGCGCCCCGCGAGCGTGCAGGCGGTACTGAGCAGGTAGGCTTCGGCGCGCAGATGCCGCGCCTCGTCCGACTCGTCGAGGCCGATCGGCACTTTCGGCAGCGCCTCGACGGCGTTGTCGACTTCTTCGCCGCAGTCGTCGATGGCGGAGCGCGCCTGTGATTTCTTGCTGACCGCCAGCACCTGGGCCAGCCGGTAATGCGTCAGGGCAAGAAAGTAGGACCGCAGGCCGGCATCGGGCGCCGCGTTCGCAGCTTCACCTTCGACCGGCTTGGGCCTGAGTGAATTGAACATGCTGTTCAGGGCACGCGCGTCCTCGGTGTAGTACGCGTATTGAATTCGCCCTTCGACGTCAGACCAGCTGGTTTGCGACTGCGCACCCGAAAACGAAGAGGCGCCGGCAAGTGCCAGCGCCCCGGTCCACTTGAGAAAAAAATGCCGCTTCACAATTCTCGCAATCCTTGAGTAATCGGCTGTCGCGCCGCACGGATGCCGGGAAGGATACCTGCAAGCAGGCACAACAGCAGCCCGTAGCCGATTCCCATCAGCATGAGCAGCGGCGTGACCGTGAATGCGTACGTCATCTGGCTGAAGGACGCGAAATTCAGCGTCGAACTGGTGATGCCATTCAGGAAGACATAGGCGCACAACCCGCCGACCAGCCCACCGATGGCGCCGAGGATCATGGCTTCCACGAGCACGGAGGTCACCACCGGTCCGGCGCCAAATCCCATGGCACGCAGCGTCGCGATTTCGCGCACGCGGCTGGCGACGGCGCTTTCCAGCGTGTTCAACGCGGCGAACAGCGCGGCCAGTCCCATGATGATGCCGATCCACAGGCCGATCCTGTTGATGATGTTCGACATGGCCTTCTGCTGGTCGGCGTAGAACTGCTTCTCGCTGACGACGTCCACGGAAAACCGCGGATCCTTCGAGAGCGTGTTCTTGAGAGTCTTGAGGGTCGCGCCCTCCGCGATCCTGGCGCGAACGGTCTGATAGACCGGACCGCGTTGCCAGGCCTGCTGCAGCACCGGTGCATCGGCCCACACTTCGGACTCGGCCAGTCCGCCATCGTCGGTGAAACGGCCGACGATTTCCCAGTCGGTGTTGAGCCAGCGCAATTTGCTGCCGACGCCGAGGCCAACGTATTGCTTTGCCGCGCCGGCGCCGACGATGAGTTCGGCCTTGCCAGGCTTGAACATGCGTCCCTGCACCAGAGTGAAGTGCTTGCGAAGCTGCGAAGCGACCGGCCCCACGCCACGCAGCGGCAGGTTGGCGGTGGAGTCCTTGCCACGCAGCTGCACGGCCACGATGCCGAACACTTCGGGCGAAATCATCGGTTCCTTGTTCGCGCTGCGCATGATGCTCTGCACATCGTTGAGCGCGGTGACCTGGTCCGCCACGAAATAGCTCTGCATTTCGCTGGTCGAGCCCGAGCGCATGATCATCGCCACTTCGTCCGAGCCCGAGCCTTCGAGCGCCTTGCTGAAACCCGCGCCGATGGACAGCAGCGCGACCAGCACCAGCGTCACGCCGCCGATACCCAGCACCGCCACCAGTGAAGACGACCAGCGTTGCGGAATGTTGCGCAGGTTCATCGCCGTGACGGCGCCGATCTGTTCAATGAGCATTGGCCATGCGTACCTCTCAAACGCGCCGCAGCGCGTCCGACGACCTTGAGGCGCATCGCCATGAGCGATGGCCACAGGCCGGCAATCAATCCAAACGCCAGCATCAGTACCGACCGCCAGCAGGAAGGTGGAGCCGCCGATTGCGAAGCCCGGCAGGTTGTCCTTCAGAAAGAATGCCAGCCCCAATGACAACAATTTCGCCAGGCCGATGCCGACCAGACCACCGGCAAGGGTCAGCATCAGTGACTCGAGCAACACCAGCCCGACAATCAGCCCGGCGCCAAAACCCAGCGTCTTCATCACGCCGATTTCGTTGGTGCGTTCACGAACTGATTGCGCCATGCGATTGGCGGTCACCAGCAACATGGTGAAGAAAACTGCCGAGCGTCACGGACGTGACGATGATGCCCAGGTCACCGATCTGCTCGATCCAACGCTTGATATAGTCGCGCTCGGTGCTCGTTTCCGTTTCCGCGGTGGAGTTTTCGAACAGGGCGTCGACCTTTTTCGCGATCGCCGTGCTCTGGGCGGCATCGTTGACGCGGATATTCACCGAACTGAACATGTCCTTGCCAAACACCAGCGATTCGTTGAAGTACTCGAATTGCATGTAAGCGCTGCCGTCCAGGAACGGCGTGCCACTCTCGTAGATGCCGACGATGTTGAATTGCCAGGTGTCGGTGTTATCGGTCTTGCGCCAGATGTTCGAACGGATGGGAACCCGGTCGCCGACCTTCCAGCCCAGCTGCCGCGCGAGCAAATAACCGATCAGCAAACCCTGGCGATCCTGCTGCCAGGCCTTGCCCCCTCCCGCAGGAGTCACCTTGATCTGCGGGTACACATTGAGGAACTCGGCGGGCTGCGTCGCAAACATCGGAAACTGGGCTTTCGGATTCTGCGGCGTGCGCACCTCTGCGCCAAACCAGCTGTTGGAAGCCGCAAAGCGCACACCCGGTGATGCCTTGATCTTCTCGTAGTAGGCCAGCGGCAGCGGCTGAGTGAGACCTAACTTGTTACGCAGCACCAGGCGATCGGCGCCGGCCATGGTCACGCCGGCCGACAGGCTGGTGCGAAACGCCTCTAGCAGTCCGAACAGCAGGAATGCGACGAGAATGGAGCCGAAGGTGAGTACCAGGCGCAGTTTGCGCCGCCTCAGGTTCGCCCATACGAGGGGTATCCAGCGGAACATCAGGATGTCTCCCGCTCCAGTCGGCCCTTCTCCAGGTGCAGCGTGCGATTGGCGCGCTCCGCGGCGCGCGGATCGTGCGTCACCATCACGATGGTCTTGCCGTGCTGCTTGTTGAGTGCCTGCAGCAGGTCGAGGATTTCGTCGCCGGATTTCCGGTCCAGGTCACCCGTGGGCTCGTCGCACAACAACAGCGTGGGATCGGTGACGATGGCGCGCGCGATGCCCACGCGCTGCTCCTGGCCGCCCGACAGTTCCCGCGGCTTGTGCTTCATGCGATCGCCGAGGCCGACCAGCGACAACGCCGTGTGCACGTGCTTGAGCCGCTCTGCGCGCCCGAGACGCGTCAGCAGCAGCGGCAGCTCGACGTTGCGCTCCGCCGTGAGCACCGGCAGCAGGTTGTACATCTGGAACACGAAGCCGACGTGTGCGCCACGCCAGGCTGCGAGCGCCGAGTCCGACATCCGGTCGATGGCGAGGCCGTCGACTTCAACGCTGCCATGGTCGGACGATCGAGCCCGCCCAGCAGGTTGAGCAGCGTGGTCTTGCCCGAGCCGGAGGGGCCCATGAGAGCGACGAAATCGCCGCGCGGCAGGTCCAGGTCCAGCTTTTCGAGCACCGGCACCACTTCGTTGCCGCGCTGGTATTGCTTGGCCACGCCGCGCAGGCGCGCGACCACTGGATCGGATTTCGCCAACACTTGTTCAACTGCAGACATGCCGCATTCTCCGGATATAGAGACTAACTATTGCTTTCCTTGAGCTTGACCTTGCCACCGTCCTCGAGGCCTTCGACGATCGGGGCGACCAGTTCTTCTCCGGCGTGCACGCCGGCCAGCACTTCGGTCTGCCCATCGTTCTCGGCCCCGGCGGTGATCGCGCGGCGTTCCACCTTGCCCTCGCTGACCACCCAGACGTAGGTCTCATCGCCGCTGCGCTGAACGGCGGAGCTGGGCACACGCACGCGCGGGCCCTGGTTGCTGACCGCCGCTACGGGCGCGTCATCGAGAAATCGCACCTTGATACCCATGTCCGGCAGGATCTGCGGACCGAGCCCGTCGAAAGCGATGCGCACGCGCACGGTGGCCTTGGTCCTGTCTGCCGTCGGCACGATGTTGATGACATGCGCCGGCAGTGGCTGGTCCGGATAGGCGTCGAGCTTGGCTTCGACGCGCTGATTGGGCTTGACGCGGTTGATGTAGGCCTCGTTGACATCGACTTCCACTTCGCGCGAATCCATGTCGACGATGGTGGCGATGCCGGTGCGCGTAAAGCCGCCGCCCGCGGACATCGGCGAGACGATCTCGCCCGGCTGCGCGTCCTTGGAGATGACCACGCCCGTGAACGGCGCGCGCACCTGCAAGATCGTCGTAGTCGTTCCGGCGCATGGCGAGCTGGCTTTCGGAAACCTTGACCTGCGCCTTCGAGGCTTCGAGTCGTGCAGCCAGTGCATTCACTTCAGCGCGCGAAGTATCCAGCGCCGATTCGCTCACGAGTTGTTGCTTGACCAGCGATTCGTTGCGCTGGAGCGTGCGGCGCGCATCCGCGAGTCGCACTTCGATTTCCGCGAGGTTGCGGCGCGAGGCTTCGAGCTCACGCTCGGCCATGGTGAGCATGGTCTTCAGGTTCACCGGGTCGAGGCTGGCGAGCACCTGGTTCTTCTGAACCGTCATGCCCTCTTCCACGTAGATCTCGAGGATCTTGCCGGTCACCTTCGATGAGACCGTAGCCATGCGGCGCGCCACCACGTAACCCGATGCATTCAGCACAGAATTGCCCAGGCTCGGGCCGGAGCTCTCTTCTTCAACCAGCACGGTGGTCACTTCCGTCGTGTGGCCGCCAAAGAATTTCCACAGCACGAATCCCACCGCGGCCAGCACGACGAGCGCGCCAGCCATATAGATGAGTCGCTTTGCGCCACCGCCGCCCGATCGCCGGCGCCGAGCGATCGATACGCAGGGAACCGAGTGAATCTGAATCAAGAGGCATGCGCTATAAGTCCATGAATGTTCTGGCGATTAAGTCGCCTATTTCCACATCAATTTCACCGCAGGCGTGCAGAGTAATGGAAATTCTCAGCGCGGCACATCTGTCATCTGTCATGCGCACCTGGTGAGAATCGTTACGTCGCCGGCACGTCATGAGCGGGAGCCGCGACTCCTCCTGCGCACGTAGTTAGTGCGTCGGTGCTGCGAAGTACCTCGAGGGCGGTTGCGCATATACTGCGGCGCGTGTCGACCAGCGCCGCAGCCATGATCTCGAGCGAAGTACGCATCAGCGCGGCAATGTCTCCGCGGTGGGACGCGCTCGATGTGCTGCGCGGCCTCACCATCATCCTGCTCTGATGGAACACATCGAGCTCGTCGACATCGGCGTCAACCTCGCGCACGACAGCTTCGACTCCGACCGGGAGGCCGTGCGGCAACGCGCGACACGCGCTGGTGTGGTGCAGATGGTGGTCACCGGTTCCAGCGTCGAGGCGACGCACAAGGCCATCGAACTCGCCCGCGCCCATCCGGGAGTGCTGTTCGCCACGGCCGGCGTTCACCCGCATCACGCCGCGGATGTCACCGCCGAAAGCCTGCCAGCACTGGAAGCACTGGCGCGCGATCCGGCGGTGGTCGCGGCCGGCGAATGCGGCCTCGACTATTTCCGTGACTTCTCACCGCGCGACCTGCAGCGCCGTGCCTTCGCCTGGCAGCTCGAGATCGCGGCGAAGGTGCGCAAGCCCGTGTTCCTGCACCAGCGTGACGCGCACGACGACTTCCTCGCCATCCTGCGCGAGCATCGCGCCGCGCTCGCCGGTGGCGTCGCGCATTGCTTCACCGCCGGCGCCGCCGAACGCGATGCCTATCTCGAACTCGGCTTGTGCATCGGCATCACCGGCTGGATCAACGATGAGCGCCGCGGCCTGGGGCTGCGCGAGGTGGTCCGGGGCATCCCGCCCGACAGGCTGATGCTCGAGACCGATGCGCCCTATCTACTGCCGCGCGATCTCAGGCCCGCCCCGAAGACCAGGCGTAATGAACCCATGTACCTGCCGCAGGTGGCCCAGGCGGTCGCCGCGGCGCGCGGCGAGCCGGTGGAAGCCGTTGCGGCGGCTTCCACCCGGACTGCGCGTCAGTTCTTCGGCCTGCCCCCGGTGCCGCAGGCGCCGACTCAGTGACGATGGTGATGACGATGCCGGTGCCCGTAGCGACTGAGCTGTACTGACTGTGCGTCGATGACCTGCGTGAACAGCGTACGCAATGGCGCGGCGTCGGCTGCGGTGATCTGGCGGAAGCGCACCAGCAGGTCAACTTCGCCGACCAGCACGCGAAGCATCATTACCGCCGCGTTCGTGTTGCCACGATCCAGCTGATTCTGAGCCTCGCGGACCTGTGCCTTGAGGAAGTTGCCGAAGTCGCGCGATACCTTGCGGTTCGCGACCAGCTGGTCGATCAACGGATAGGCGGGGTCCAGCACGCCGCCGGGCGCGCTCACGGCATTGACCGTCACCGTCTGGGTCGTGCTGCCGACCGCATCGTCGTCGGCTATGGTCACCGTCACCGTGAAGGTCCCGGCGGTGGGATAGACATGCACCAGCGAGAAGTCATGGCCGCTCAGCATGGCCTGACCGGGTGACGAACCATCACCCCAGTCCACCGTCGCGGTCCAGTTATCGGTACCGGGGTCGGTGAAGCTGCCGGCAACCGTGTGCGCACCGCCGGCATCCAGGCTCGCGTCCGGAATGGCGCCAACCACCGGCGCCACATTGATCACCGTGACGCTCACCGTCGCGGTCGCGGTCAGACCGTCGTTGTCCGTCACTGTCAACGTCACGGGGTACACACCGTCCTGCACGTACGTGTGCGACACCGAGACTCACCCGATGCGGTGGCGCCATCGCCAAAGCTCCACCCATAGTCGGTGATCGATCCATTGGGATCGAGCGAAGCCGCCGCGCTGAATGTCGCGCTGTCGCCCTCGCTGAGGCTGGTCGAGCCCGAGAGTGCCGCGAGCGGTGGCTGCGTGGCGCTTTCGACCGCTGCTTCAATCTCATCCGGCAGCAGCGCCAGCAGGTCGTAGCCCGTCAGGCTTTCAATGGCATCGACAGTGGTGATGTAGAAAGACCAGTCGACGTCGCGCACGCCGGGTTCATTCGGCATGTTGACGGCGATGACTTCGAGGTCGCGATAGTCGTGGATGTCCTCGAGGCCCTGGTCACGCCCCAGGATCACGGCCACTTTCCACGTCGAGGTGGGAATGACCACCTTGCCCTCGTTCTTCAGCGTGCCTTTGTTTCCGGCCACACCCGCGAGGATGTAGACCTCCTTGTTGTTGAGCGCGCGCCTCGTCGCCGAGGAAGTTCTCGAGAATCGCCCACGGGCCCTGGTTGAGGTCCGCGGCCTGCGGCACGATGTTGTCGAATAGATAGGTATAGGCGTTGTCGAGGCTGCCGCTGGTGCGATCGAAGGAGCGCACCAGGTGGCCGCGGTCGATGCCATAACCATGGAAGGCGCCCGCGCCGGTGTAGTCGGCCGTGGTGAGCTGCGGGAAGGTCGCCGGCAGCGCCGGATCCATGGTGAAGCAGTCGCAACGGTCTTCGGCGCCGAAGTGCGTGGCCTCGAGATCGTAGGCCACCCAGTTCGGCGTGCCGCGATTCTGGTTGTACGAGGCCGTGTACTGCGGATACCGCACGATGAAGTCGTCGCTGGCGTCGCCGTCGGCGGGTTCGCCGAACTCGGCGTTGCCTTCGTACACCGCCGTGGCGCTCGCCACCGCCACCTGCGTGGGCAGCGTGATGGTCCCCGATGTTCCGTCTTCGGCGGTGGCGCGCAAGGTCGCGGAGCCTGCGGCCAGCGCCGTGAACACGCCGTTCTGGTCGATGCTCGCGACCGTGGGCGTGTCCGACGTCCACACAAAGCTGGTCGGCAGGGTCTGGTTATTGGCGTCCGCCAGGCGTGCGAACAATTGATCCTGGAAGCCCACGGGCAGCGGCACGTCGGATGCCGTGCGGCCCGTGATGGCCACCGCGATGCCTCCCGGCGTGTCCGAATTGCAGGCGCCGAAGCTCGCGGCATTCACCTGCCAGGCGCCACCCGAGGTGCGCTGCAGGGATGCTCCCACCGGCGCATTGGTTTCCGACGCGCCGATGTCGACGGAGGTGACTCCCATCGCCGGCCCATCGGCCGCCGTCAGTACACCCTCGTACGACAGGAACTCGACCAGTGCCCCGGTGTTGTCTACCAATGCGATGCCGTCCGGCGAGCCGTTCTGAATGCCGTCCTGCGGGTAACTCACGAACGCCACGCCTCGCGTATCGCAACTCGCCGGCAGCACACCGCTCAGCGGCTGCGTGTCGTACATCGCGTTGCCGTTGCCGTTGTAGAGCACCAGCGTGTAGCCGGTCAGATCCGTTCCCGCGGGACCTTCGACTTCGATGGCCTCATTGGCATCGGTGCCGACGATTGTCGTAGTGGATTTCGTTGATCCGCACCGGTGACGTCGACGGCGGTATGCCGACGGCATTCACGTGGACGGCCGACGAACCGGCGACGCCATTGGTCGCTGTCGCGGTGATGGTGGTATCGCCCTCGGCGAGGCCCGTGACCACGCCGGTCGAGCTGACACTGGCCACAGCGGGAGCCGAGCTGGTCCAGGTGAAGCTTGCGCCCGGCACCGGCTGGCCGCCGGCAGTCAAGGACGCTGGCCGACAAGTGACACCGTGGCACCCGGCGTCCAGCGAGGCGCTGGTCGGCGAGACGGTGACACTGACAATTTCTACCGGCGGTGTGTTGTCCTGTTCGTTACACGCGCCGAAGGAATTCCTTGCGGAGGGACCCCACGTGCCGTTCGGCCGGCGCGCCAGCGAGGTTCCGATGGAACGCGTATCGGTTTCGAGCTGCCCGATGTCGATCGACAGCATGCCAGCCGCCGGACCGTCAGCGGCAGTCATCGTGCCTTCGTACGAGAGGAACTCGACCACCGTGCCGGCGAGATTGACCAGCGCCATGCCGTCCGGCGTGCCGTTCTGGATTCCGTTGCTCGGGTAGTTGATGACCACCACGCCGCGCGTGCCGCAGATCGCGGGGATCGCGCCGCTCAGCGTCGTGGTGCCATAAGCGAGATTGTTGGAGCCGTTGTACAGCACCACGCGCCAGCCCGTGAGGTCGGTGCCGGCAGGACCGGCCACCTCGATGGCTTCACCGGTATCGGTGCTGACGTTGTCGTAATGGAGTTCGCTGAAGCGCACGCCCTGGGCGGCGGCCAATGCACTTCCTAACAAACCCAGGCAAGCAAGCGTAATCCTGGTCAGACCTTTCGAGCGCATGGATCCGTCCCTCGCGACTGAAATTGCGGCGGAGCATACGCCCGGCCCGTCGCCAAACGGCGTCACAGGTTACTTAGTCCAACTACCTACATTCTTATGTCACGCGCGTGAGACGCGCGTCGCAGACGCTTTACGCGCGCCTTGCAACCTTGCGCGACTTGTGCGCGGCGCGTTCGCGCCATTCACGCCGGTAGCGCGCCGGCGGCGCGGCAAAACGCCGCTTGAATGCGCGGTTGAACGCCGCTTCGGATTCGTAGCCGGCATCCAGCGCAATGCTCTGCACGCTGCGGCTGGTGGTCCGCAGCGCCTCGGCACCCAGTTCCAGGCGCCAGTCGGTGAGATAACTCATGGGCGCGATGCCGAGATATTTCGTGAAGCGTTCCGTCAACGCCGAACGTGAAATCCCGGACTCGCGCGCCAGCGCGTCCAGTGTCCAGGCCTGCGCGGGATTGCGATGCAGCGCGCCGAGCGCGCGCCCGACCGCGGGATCTCCCGCGCCGGCGAGCCAGCCGGTGCGTCCGTCGGGAAGCGAGGCCAGGTAGCGCCGCAGCACATCGGCAAACAACGCCTCGGCGAGATGCGCAAGAAAGACGTCACTGCCCGGCCGTGCCGCGGCCGCCTGTTCGACGGCATGACCCAACGTGTTCTCGAACCATTCGCCACCCTTGTCGCTGCGCAGGCTGACCGCGCAATACACGTGGCAGGCTCGCGAGCACGGGCTTGATGAGCTCCGCATCGCAGGCCAGGTAGCCGCACACCAGGCCGGTCTCCTCGCCACCGCCGCCGAAGGTCGCCAGGTGCACGCGTCCGGTCATCAGCGCCGACCAGGCCGCCTTGCCATCGATGGCCTTGCCCCCTGTGCCGTTGCCCATCTGGTGCGCATCGCCATGCGGGATCATGACCACATCGCCCGCCTCCAGCGGCGTGGTCTCCTCACCGACGCGCACGAACGCGCGCCCCTCACTGATGTGATGGAACTCGATGATGTGCGTGGCCTCGGGCGCGACATACGGCGCAAAGGCCGTGGAAGGCGGCGCATTCAGGCACCACGGCGCGGTACATCGCGATTTGTAGAACAACGCGCCGCTGAGTTTCACGGCGCGCAATAGTTCGGACAGGGCGTCCATCGGCAAACTTCCACGGTAATTCGATCAAGTCGGATGCGTTGCGCGGCAGACCGGTCAAGAACTCCGGACGCCGCGCAAACCAGGGCCAGCATGTTGCCCGCAAGATTGCGCCCCTCGCAACTGAGGAGGAATCATGCAATCACAGACCCTGAAGACCGACGCCCATGCCCCGGCCATCGACGAAAACGCGTTGAACGAACTGTTGGGCCGCGCCATCAACGACGTGGGCGCCACCTCGCTGGCAACGCTGGTGCTGATCGGCGATGAACTCGGCCTGTATCGCGGCCTGCTGGCCGGTGGCGCGCAGACGTCGGCCGAGCTCGCACGCCGCACGCACACCCACGAACGCTATGTGCGCGAGTGGCTGAATGCCCATGCCGCCTCGGGCTACGTGCAGTACCACGCCGCCACCGGCAAGTACGAGCTCACCACCGAGCAGGCCATGATGTTTGCCCAGGAAGAAAGCCCGGCTTTCGTCGTGGGCGGCTTCCAGATCGCACTGTCGGCAGGACGCGCGGTCGAGCGCCTCAAGCAGGCGTTCAAGAGCGGCGAAGGTATCGGCTGGCACGAGCATGACCATGGCGTGTTCCATGGCTGTGCACGCTTCTTCCGGCCGGGCTACATCGCCCACCTGGTGCAGGACTGGATTCCCTCCGTGGACGGTGTCGAGGCGCGCCTCAAGGCCGGCATCGATGTCGCCGACGTGGGCTGCGGCTATGGTTACTCGACCATTCTCATGGCGCAGGCGTTTCCGAAATCGAAGTTCGTCGGGTTCGACTATCACCGCGAATCGATCGACGCCGCGCGCCTGCGTGCGCGCGAGGCCGGTGTGGCCGATCGCTGCACCTTCGAAGTGGGTGGTGCCAAGGACTTCGACGGCACGTTCGATTTCGTCACCGTCTTCGACGCGCTGCACGATATGGGCGATCCCGCCGGCGCGTCGCGCCACATCCTCTCGAAGCTCGCGCCAGGCGGCACGTGGATGATCGTGGAGCCGTATGCCGGAGATCGCGTCGAGGAAAACCTCAATCCGATCGGGCGCGCCTACTACGCGGGATCGACGCTGATGTGCACGCCCTGCTCGCTGTCACAGGAGGTGGGACTGGCGCTGGGCGCCCAGGCCGGCGAAGCACGCGTGCGCTCGGTGGTCATGGGAGCGGGCTTCAGCCATTTCCGCCGCGCCATGCAGTCGCCGGTCAACCTGGTGTTCGAGGCCCGCCGATGAAAAATGGGGACACTCCCCATTTGCTGGCAAAAAGGGCCGGACCTCAGCCGATGAGGTCTGGTCCTTTCGATCGCGAATTCATGTTGGAAGTCGCCGTGCAATGGCAGCGCGCGATGCACTGCCCCACCTGCCGCCGGAAAAATGGGGACATTCCTATTTTTCCTTTCCAGAAAATAGAATGTCCCCATTTATCAGGCCACGGCCACCGGGCTCGAGCGAAAGTGCGGGCTCGGTTTGGCGGCTTCCTTGAGGCGCTGCCAGCCGGGGCGGTACTTCGAAACCGCAATCTCCAGCTCGGCGGCGCCCAGGTGCGGGAACTCCGCGGCTACGGATTCCAGCATCACGGTGAAACGCGGCAGCCCTTTCGGAAACTTGGCGCGCTTGGTGAACACGATGCGGCCTTCCACCGGCGTATCGACGGCGATGGCCTTGACGCTGGCGATACGGTCATAGAGGCCGGACTGCGGATTCACGAAGGTGGTGCGGCGCGCGCCTTCAATCAGAGTCCAGTCGGTCATCTGGTCGCCGCCGAACACATTGCCGATGATGTCGCGCATGTCGATGATCACCACGCCGCGGGTGGTCAGCAACACGAAGTCGAGGTGGAAGTCGCCGCCGTTGCCGTCGGGCACCAGCACGTTGCGCAGGTATTCGGCCGCGCCGCTGGTAACCCGCGCCACGCGGCGCGCGTCGCGCTTGCGCAGCATCCACACGCGCCCGCCAAAGAATCCCAGCGCCGCCACGGCAACGACGCCGACGACGATCAGGATGAATTCGACCTGGGTGAGTCCGAAAGGCGGATTCAAATCTTGCTCTCTGTTGTTTCCATCGCGGCGGTCAACGCGGCGAGTGACGGTTGCAGGTCCGCCGCGGACACCGGGACGCGAAAAGAGTTTAGCAAGGCTTTCCGGTATTTCGATTCGTTGCCCTATGAGCGGCTCCACGATTTCGCGAAATTTGGCCGGGTGTGCGGTCGACACGACGATCCAGCGCGCACTTTCGCGTTCCGCGGGTTGCATCCGGGCGTAAACCTCGGCCGCGGTGGCCGTGTGCGGGCACCAGGTCTTCCCGTACTGGCGGAAATCCGCGCTGATGCGGGCCTGGATCTGCTCGTCGGTCACGCTGGCGGCGCTGACCGCGCCACGCACCGAATCGATGTCGGGAAACAGGGCGCGCAGGCGCTCCATATTGCTAGGCGTACCCACGTCCATGGCGGAGGCCAGCGTCGGCACGCTCGCGCGCGGCCGCCACTCACCGCTCTCGATGAAATCCGGCACCGTGCGATTGGCGTTGTGCGCCAGCACAATGCGGCCGATGGGCAGTCCCAGCTTGCGGGCCCAGACGCAGGCCACGGAATTGCCCAGGTTGCCGCTCGGAATGATGAAATTCGGGGCCACGCCGTGCTTGCGGTACACGGCAAGGCTGGTGGCGGCGTAATACACCGCCTGCGGCAGCAGGCGCCCGAGATTGATGCGAGTTGGCGCTCGACAATTCGAAGCGCGCGCGGAGGCCTGCATCGACGAAGGCTTCCTTCACCAGGCGCTGGCAGTCATCGAAGCTGCCGCTGACGCGGAAGGAATGAACATTGTCGCCCCAGCAGGTGAGCTGTCGTTCCTGGGTCGGCGAAACGAGGCCTTTCGGAAACAGCACCGAGACGACCACGCCGTCCCGGCGGTGAAAAGCGGCCGCCACGGCGCCGCCGGTGTCACCCGAGGTGGCTACCAGGATGTTCAGCGGACGGCTGGCACCGCAGGCGCCGCAGAACGCTGCATAGCACGCGGCGCAGGAAGCGCGCACCGAAATCCTTGAACGCGGCCGTGGGTCCGTGAAACAGCTCGAGCACCGACAGGTGCCCGTCGGCGGTCACCGGCTCGAGCGGCGCAGGGAAATTGAAGGCATCGCGCGTGACATTGGCGATCTCTGCCGCAATGGCGTCCCCGGCCACGAACGGCTTCAGGAACACATCGGCGACTTCCGGCAGGCTGCTGGCGCCGTCGAAGGCCGCGAGCGGCATGGCCGGCCATTGCCCGGGCATGTACAGACCGCCGTCGGGCGCGAGTCCCTGGGTCAACGCAGCGCCGAAACTGACGGCCGGCGACTGGCCTCGAGTGCTGACGAACTTCATGGCCTGACTCACGCCTCGACTACGTGCGCGCCCGAAGTGGTGATGCGCACGATCCAGTCGTCGACTTGCTTGCCGGCGGCCTGGAACGCGGCAACCATGGCGCGGCGCACATTCTCCGCGTCAGCCTCGAGCGCCCACGCGAACATGGTCGGGCCGGCGCCGGAAATCGTGCAGCCCAGCGCGCCGGCCGCCAGCGCACCTTTGCGCACCGCGTCGAACCCCGGGATGAGCTGCGAGCGCTGTTTCTCGATGACCACGTCCTCGAAGGACGCGCGGATCATGTCGAGATCGTTGGTGTAACAGCCCGAGATGAATCCGGCGAGATTCGCCGTCTGCCAGATGAAGTCCGACATCGTGACGTCGCGCTTGAGAATGCCGCGCGCCGCCTTGGTCGACAGGAACAGGTGGGGATGCACGAGGATGGCACGGATGCCCTCGGGCACCGGGATCTGCTTCACGCGCGGATGATCGATGCCCACGGTGAGCACCAGGCCACCGAACAGGCTGGGCGAAATATTGTCGACGTGCAGCGAGCCGGAAGAGACTTTCTCGCCCTGCATGGCGAACTGCAGCAGATCGATCTTCGACAGCGGCTTGGGCAGCAGCGCATTGGCGGCTACCACCGCGGCCACCGCGGAGGCCGCCGATCCGCCGAGTCCACTGCCGAGCGGAATGCCCTTGTGGATCGACGCGCGAGAATCCGAAGCCCGGATTCAGCGCCTGCTGCATGGCCAGCAGCGCGCGACCCGCGGTGTTCTTCTCTGGGTCGCGCGGAATGTCCGTGACCACGCCGCTGGCGCCAGTGATCACCACGCCGGGCGTCGTCGGTGCGCTCCACCGTGACCGTATCGCCGAGTACATCGACCGAGAATCCCAGGATGTCGAAACCGATGGCGACGTTCGCCGCCGATGCCGGCGCGAACGCCGTGGCCTTTGTCTTCATCAAAGATGCGCCCCGATGTAGCAGCACACGCGCAGCAGATCGGCGAACACGCCGGCCGCGGTGACCTCGGGTCCGGCGCCCGGTCCCTGCACGATCAGCGGGTTGGTGTTGTAACGCGCCGTCGCGTAACGCACCACGTTGTCGGTGAGCGCGATGTTGGCGAAGGCATGCGTGCGATCGAGCTCGGCCACACCCACGGTGGCCTTGCCATCGGCCGTGAGCCGGCCCATGTAACGCAGCACCTTGCCGCGCGAGGCCGCCTCGTCGAAACGCTTCTTCATTTCGCCGTCGTAATTCGGCAGTCCGTTCATGAAATCGTCGATCGATCCCTTTTCGAGGCCTGACGGAATCAGGCTCTCCACCTGCACGTCCTTCATCTCGAGCTTCAGGCCCATCTCGCGGCCGAGGATGATGACCTTGCGCACGAAATCGGTGCCCGACAGGTCGTCGCGCGGATCCGGCTCGGTGTAACCCTTGGCCTTGGCGTCCTTGACGATCTCGGAGAACGGCTTCTTGCCGTCGTACACGTTGAACAGGTAGGCCAGCGTGCCGGAGAAAATGCCCTCGACGCTCGGTGAGCTTGTCGCCGGTCTCGCGCAGGTCGCGCAGCGTCGAGATCACCGGCAGGCCCGCGCCCACCGTCGCCTCGTAAAGATACGAACTGCTGCCGGCCTTGCGCGCGCTCTTGAGTGACTCGTAGTACTCGAGCGGTCCCGAGTTCGCCTTCTTGTTGGGCGTCACCACGTGGATGCCGGCCTTCAGCCAGTCGGCGTAATGCCGCGCCACGCCCTCGTCCGCCGTGCAATCGAGAATCACGGTGTGCGGCAGGTGATCGACGTGCAGATGATCGACGAATTTCGTCGATGTCGGCGGCTGCGTCGCTCGCGTCGAGCGCGGCCTTCCAGCTGTGGTTGGGAATGCCCTGCTCCGACAGCAGCATCTTCTTGCTGGTCATGATGCCGCGCACGCGCAGGTCGAGCTTGAAGTCGCGCAGCAGTCGTTCACGCTCGGCCGCGATCTGCTCGAGCAGCACGCGTCCCACCGCGCCGGGACCGATGAGGCCGATGGAAATGGTGTGCGGCGAGAGATAGAAGCCCGAGTGCACGGCGCGCAACGCGCGGGTCGCTTCTTTCTGATCGACCACCACGGAAATATTGCGCTCCGATGCGCCCTGGGCGATGGCGTGCACGTTCACACCCGCCGAACCCAGTGCGTTGAACACCTGGCCCGAAATACCGGGCAGGCCGGCCATGCCATCACCCACCACCGCGAGGATGGCGAGACCCTGTCCACCTGGATGCTCTGGATCTGGCCTTCCTTGACCTCGCGTTCGAAGGCCGCGGTCACCACGCGCGCGGCGCGTTCGGCTTCGATGGCCCGGAATGGCGCAGCAGATGGAGTGTTCAGAACTGCCCTGCGAAATCAGGATGACCGAGATGCCCTCTTCGCGCAGCGCGCCGAACAGGCGATGCGCGGTGCCCGGGCACGCCGATCATGCCGGCGCCTTCCACGTTCACCATCGCGATGTTTTCGATCGAAGTGATGCCCTTCACCGGCAGCTTGGAGGTCGGCAAGGCGCAGATCAGCGAACCCTGCTTCTCGGGCGAGAAGCTATTGCGGATCCAGATCGGGATGCCGCGGCCCACGGCGGGCGCCATGGTCTGCGGATGGATCACCTTGGCGCCGAAGTACGCCAGCTCCATGGCCTCGTTGTACGACAACGAGTCGATGACCTTGGCATCCGGCACGCGGCGCGGATCGGCCGACAAAACGCCGTCCACGTCGGTCCAGATGTGGATCTCCGCCGCGTCGAGCAGCGAACCGAAGATCGATCCGGAGAAGTCGCTGCCATTGCGACCAAGAGTGGTCTGCACGCCGCGGCGGTCCGAGGCGATGAAGCCGGTGATGATGAGCGTGCCGTCGAAATCCGCGGGCACGAGTTTGCGCAGCTTGGCGCGCGACTCGTCCCACTGCACGGCGGGACCGAGCGGCCCCCATTCCACCACCACGACTTCGCGCGCGTCGATCCACCGAACGACGCCGGGACGCCTGGCAGCGCGAGCTGAAGAATTCCCGGAACAGCTTGGTGGACCAGATCTCGCCATAACCCGCGATCAGGTCGCGGACATTCTGCGCCGCCGATCGTGTGAGCTTGACGGTGTGCAGGATGCCTTCGATGTCGTGACGGTCGCGATCGAACGCCGCCATGTAGAGCTGCGCGGACGCCGACGTCAGCACCGCCTGCGCAATCGTCGCGTGACGCACGCGCAGCGCATCCAGTTCACCACGATAGGAATCGTCCTGTGCCTCGGCGCGGTCCACGAGGCCCAGCAGGGCATCGGTAACGCCGCGACACGCCGAGAGCACCACGCCCAGTCGCCCGGGAGGCAGTGTTTCGAGGATGGTGGCGACGCGGCGAAAGCACTCGGCGTCAGCGACTGACGAACCGCCAAATTTATGTACGACCCAGGCGGAGGGGTCAGGGGATGACATGGAAAAAGGTGACCTGAAGGGGGCAAAAAAGCCCGGCAAATCTACTGGTTGGACCGCATCGCGCGCAAGCACGCGGCGTGAATATCTGGCATAAATCCCGCCCTGATGTCGCTCCATCGCCTCCTGCCCCTGTTTGAACGCGCCCGCGGCCTGGATCAGCCCCTGGTGCTGGCCACCGTGATCCGTACCGGCGGCTCGACGTACGCCAAACCCGGCGCACAGATGCTGATCGCCACTGACGGCGAATACGCTGGCCTGTTGTCCGGCGGATGTCTCGAAGGTGACCTGCGCGAACACGCACGCACGGTCGCGGCCTCGGGCACCAGCCGCATCGTCAGCTACGACCTGCGCAGCACCACCGACCAGCTGTTCGGGCTCGGCGCCGGCTGCGAAGGCGCCATGGACATCCTGATGTCGCGCGTCAGCGCGTTCGAGCATTGGCAGCCGCTGGATTACATGGCGGCCGCCGCGCGACGTGGAGATGCCTGCCGGGTCGCCTTCGTCATCGAGAGCCGCGATGCCGACCTGCCACTCGGGCTGATGGTCTCCGATACGGGGACACCCCCCAATGGCGCGATGGTCGACTCGAAAATTCTGGCGCTGCGAAACGCCGCGGACGCTGGCGCGGGAAATTCCCTGATCCAGGTGAACCCACCCGATGTCGAGCTGTTTGTCTCAGTCAACGCGCCACCCCCGCGGCTGCTGTTGTTAGGTGGCGGACCGGACGCGCGTCCCGTGGCGGAGCTGGCCGCGTTCCTGGGCTGGCGCGTGGTCGTGGTGGATCACCGGGCGAGTTACCTGGTGCCCGCGCGCTTCCCGGCGGGCACCGAGCTCATCGAATTGCGGCCCGCGGATCTGGCCTCGGTCGTGACGCTCGACAGCTTCGCGGCGGCGGTGGTCATGAGCCATCACCTGGAATCCGATCTGCACTACCTGCGCTGCCTCGCTCACAGCCACCTGCCCTACGTCGGCCTGCTGGGTCCGGCTGCGAGGCGGGAAAAATTGCTGTCCGATCTCGGCGCCGACGCGGACCTGCTGCGCACCCGGCTGCGCGCCCCCGTGGGCCTCGACATCGGCGGGCGTGCGCCCGAATCCATCGCGCTCTCCATCATCGGCGAAGTGCACGCTGCGATCGCCGGGCGCGGCGGGCGGCCCTTCTCGACGTCCACGGATGACGTCCACGAGTCCATGAGCGCCGACTTCGGCGCCGTCTCCCTGCAGGAACTGCTGCCTCTCATCGGCGTGCTGGCGTTGTCGGGCGTGGTCGCGGGGTTCGCCGCCGGCCTGCTCGGCGTCGGCGGCGGCATCGTGACCGTGCCGGTGCTCGAATACACGCTGCGCTTCGCCGGCGTGCCCGAGGAATATCGCATGCATGTCGCCGTGGCCACCTCGCTCGCGGCCATCATTCCCACCTCGATCAGTTCGGCGCGCACTCACCACGCACGTGGCGCCGTGGACTGGCAACTGGCCAAGAGCTGGGGCCTGGCCATGGTGCTGGGTGCCGCGGTCGGCAGCCTGCTGGCCTCGCACGCACCGCTGCCGGTGCTGGCGGGTGTCTTCGGTTCCGTGGCGTTGCTGATCGCAGCGAAGATGCTGCTGCCGCTCGACGAGCTACGCGTCGCCAGTGACGCGCCGCGCGGCATTGGCGGCGCATTGACCGGCGGCCTGATCGGCTGCGTCTCCGCGGTCATGGGGATTGGCGGTGGCACGCTCACCGTGCCCACGTTGAACCTGTGTGGCTATCCGATTCATCGCGCGGTCGGTACGGCGGCCTTCTTCGGCATTTTCATCAGCATCCCCGGCACGGTGGGCTATCTACTGGCGCAGCCGCCCGTCGATCTGCCATGGGCCACCGTGGGTTTCGTCAGCCTGGTGGGACTGGCGGTGATTGCGCCGGGCTCGATGCTCACCGCCACGCTGGGAGCACGCGTCGCGCACTCGCTGAGCCGCCGTCGCCTGTCGCAGGCCTTCGGCGTCTTTCTGCTGGTTGTCGGTACGCGGATGGTCTATCGCGCGCTGAGCTGAGTCGCCTGCGGCGCGGCGTCGTTATCTTCGAACACCACGTCAATCGGCAACACCGGTACGGCGCAGTCGATGACCAGGCAGGTGGCGCGCAGCAGGTCGACCTGTGCCACGGTCAGCTGACCACCCACCGCGATCACGCGCGCCATACCTTCGGAGAAGGACTTCTTTCCCGTGGGGTGGATCTGCGCGAGGCCGGCCAGCGTGGCGTCGAGTGCCGCCGGCGCGATCAGCGTTTCCACGTACGGGCTCCACTTCTGCGGTGGCAGCAATCCCATGAGTCCCGCGCGGTAGGCATTCTGGCCCTGCTTGCCCGCGCCGAAACGGCACTGCGCAAGCGCGGTGAACAATTCGCAAACCGCCGTGGCGCGCTCGGGCAGCGGCACGGGCGGCGGAGTTTCCACGGCTTTTTGCAGGCGCTTCTCGAGAATGCGCGTCACGCCAAAGCGCAGCATGTCCCCGGTTGACACGGTCGGCGCAAAGGCGCGCGCGATGGCGCGCAGACGCTTGCGATCCGCGTGCTCCATGGTGTCGAGCAGTGTCTGCAGGTCCAGCAGCATGGGCAGGCGCGCGGCCGGCGCCAGCGCGGCAACCTGCGCTATCTGCGCACTGCGTTTCCTTCAATGAGTTCTTTGCCAAGCAACGGCGCGAGGCGCGTGAGCTGCGTGCGCCACTTCGCGGGCTCTGCAGCCAGCATGGTCGCGACGAATGTCGCCTGCACGGTGATGCTGGATTTCTCGATCTGCGCCGTCGAAGTTGAGTGATGGCCGCCTGCTGATCCTGGCTCAGGCGATTGCGCAGCACATCGGGCGGCGAGCGGGCGGCCCGCCAATCATGCGCACGCCCGTGGGCATGGTGTCGCCAGCGACATCGGTCCGGCGGCGCGCATCAGGGCCGTGGCGACACCGGTTTCATGCGGCGCCTTGCGGCGCATCGGAGGGATGCGCAAATGAATCGGCAGATGTCGCAGGTGAATCCGTAAATGTCTCAGGTGGCACGGGCATGGGGTTGGGCTTGGGCTTGGGCATGGTCGATTCAGATGTGATCGTCGCCGCGGCCGCAGCCACGATGGGCGCCGTCAAGTGAGCCAGTCCGTCCAGCGGAATGTCGAGGTAGGTCGAGTTCCCGGTCCTGCTGCAGCCGCGGCGTCGCGGTCGCCGCTGCGGCTTTGCGGCTTCCGCCGCCTTCTGGGCCTCGACCGCCGCCTTGGCCTCTTCCTCGGCGCGCGCCGCGATCTTGCGACGCTCGTCACTCACCAGCGTCCGAAACTTCAGGTCCGAGATTCGTGAGTCGAGCGCGCGCACCCGCTCTTCCAGCGGCGGATGGGTCGAGAACCAGGACGTGCCCATCTTGTCGGCCCATTGCGCCTGGGTGCCGGCGAAAAACATGTGGGCGAGATTCACGGCGCTGACGTGTTGCAGGTTCGAGCCTTCGGGGTTGGCCGCCATGGCGATGAATGCGCCTTGCAGCGCCTGCGGGTTGCGCGTGAACTGCACCGAAGACGCATCGGCGAGATGCTCGCGGCGCCGTGACACCGCGGCCTGCAGCAGCCGGCCCGCGACGAGCCCCACGCTCCCGGCGAGGAATATTCCGAAAGCCACCAGCTTGAGACGCGCTGCATCCTTGCCACCACCGCGCTTGCTGCATGATGCGCGAGGCCAGGTCCGTGATGACGAACAGGCCGAAGATCCACGCCGTGAGACGCATGTTGATCTTCATGTCGCCATTGAGAATGTGGCTGAACTCGTGGCCGATGACGGCCTGCAGCTGGTCGCGATCCAGCTTGTCGAGCGCGCCCTGGGTCACCACCACCGCGGCTTCGTCGGACGAATGACCGGCGGCGAATGCATTGATGCCCGGTTCGTCCGGCAGCACGTACACCGCCGGCCTGCGAATGCGCGCCGCGATGGCCATCTCTTCGACGATGTTCAGCAGTCGCTTGCGCTTGAGGTCTTCTTCCTTGCGGCCAGCACTGGCACGCCGCCGAGTGAGCGCGCCACCACCATGCCGCCGGCGCGCAGTTGCGAGCTGCGATGCCATGTCGCGATCAGGATGGTCCCGAGCACGATGATCGTCGTCCAGATCACATACGCGGGTTCGTTGCGCAGCACGTAAAGCGGATGACCGCCGAGGCCGATGATGACCACCAGGTTGATGACCAGCGTCACCAGCAACAACGCGCCAATGAATCCCGCCACCAGCCATGTGGTGTAGGTTCGCTGGGTCTCCTGGCGTTCGAAAAATTGCGTGCTCACCGGCACAAATTAGCGAGAAATCATCGGTTTGGACGTGCGCTGGCGCACGCTCACGTATAAACCCCAAGTCGACAATTGCGACCGGCTTAACGGTTGGGCGCCCTGAAACGGGGAGTCCGACACGTTGCAGGGTTAATATTGCCGCCCATGAACCTCGAACCTGAGAAGACCGGTACCGATTTCCGCGCCCTGGGCGGCGTCGCCCGTGTCCTTGCCACCCTGACCATCCTGGCGCTGGCGGCAATCGCCATCCTGGTGGTGCTCGATGTCATCCCCCGCTCGGCCTTCGCCGAGGTGGCGGGCAAGACCGCGATGATTGCCGGCATCTGCGTGGTGTCCGCCATCGCGATCGGATTCCTCTCGCGGCGCTGACGGGCTCCTTGGAAACCGCGAACGCCGAATCCACCCATATCCACGTCGTGGTACTGGCGGCGGGCGCCTCCACGCGATTTGGCGCCGCCAAACAACTGGTGCGCGTCGGTGGCCGTCCCCTCATGCATACCATCGTCAGCCGCGCGGTCGAGCTGGCCGGTCACTCCGTGACCGTGGTGCTCGGCGCCCATGCCGGCGAACTCGCGCCGCTGCTCAAGCACAGCCCGGCCGCGGTCGCCGTGAACCGCGAATGGTCCGAAGGCATCGCCAGTTCCATTCGCGAAGGCATCGCGCATACGCCGGCCACGGCCGACGGCATCATGATCGTGCTGGCCGACCAGGCCGCGGTCACCACCGAGGACCTGCGGCGGCTCGCCGGTGCCTGGCGGCGCAACCCCAGTTCCATTGTCGCTGCGCAGTACGCCGGTGGCGTCGGCGTCCCCGCCATCTTTCCGCGCTGGTGTTTCCGCGAGTTGAACGAGCTGCGCGGCGATCGCGGCGCGCAGACACTGCTGCAACGTCACGTGGATCGACTGGTGCGCCTCGCCATGCCCAGCGCCGAGCTGGACATCGACCGGCCCGAGGACCTGCTCACGCTCGAGGTCGGGACGCAGGTGAAGCGTCAGAAGCCTCGGCGATAGCTGAGTAGTCGACGAGCAGCGCGAGCAGTCTCGCCACCGGAAACGCCAGCACCAGCAGCGTGCAGGGCGCGATACACAACATCATGGTCGCCCAGAGTCGCAGCGGCGCCGCGCGCGCCAGTTGCTCGGCGCGCGCAAACTTTGCCGCGGCCGCCTGCCGCGCGCGTTCGCGCAACACCACCGCCGCATCGACGCCGGCCCGCTCGGCACAACGCAGCGCCGTCACCAGGGCACTGAATGCCCGGACGCCGATACGCAGATCGAGCTCCCGCAGCACGTCCTGAACCGCCGCGCCGGCGTGAATCTCCAGCACCGCGCGCGACCAGCAGCGACGCAGCGGCCCGTCGGGCGCACGCTCGGCGCAGGCCGTCAGCGCCGAGGTCAAACTACCGCCCGCCTCCACGGCCAGCGCGATGAGGTCCAGGTGTAACGCGAGTTCATCGAGCAGCGCCTGCGCGGCCCGCCGCCGCAGCGCATCGAGGAATCGCGGCGCCACGGCGTATCCCAGGGCGGCGGTGGCCGCCGCAGCGCCGAATGCCGCCACGCCCAGCGGCGCAGCCGCGATACACACCGGCAACGCCGCACACGCCCCGAGAAATGCGCGCGTGGCCGGCCAGTGCAGCGGCGCCGACAGGCGCGCCAGCTCGGCGCCCCGCAAGGCCTCGCGAATATCGAGCAGGCCACGCAGTCCCAGCACGGCGAGCACAACCGCACCGGGTACCAGCAGCACGAGCACGAACAGCGGCACTTCGCTCATTCACACCTCGACGCGCGCCGCCTGCCACAGCAGCCAGCAGCCGAGGGTCTCCAGCAGCAGCAGCCACACCAGTGCGCCGCCCGGCAGGGCCATGCCGAAGAACGCCAACAGCAGCAGCGCAACGGCCGGCGCCGCGGCCGCCAGCGATCCGCGCCACCGGCCGGACGCGGTACGGGCCAGCATCTTGCGCTCGAAGGCGACGCGTCGTTTGAGGCGCAGCCCCAGTCGCTGGGCCGTGTCGGCCAGCAGCTCCGGCGTGGTCCGCGCCGAGGTATGAATGAACTCGAACGACACCAGTTCCGGGATGGCGAGGCTGCGCGCACTCGTCAGCAAGGCGTCATCCAGCGGCAGCCGCGAATCCGCGCGCCGCACGGCCAGCGCGAATTCCATGAAGCCCGTGGCGATGCGCGCCATCTCGCGGCTCTGCTGCCGTCGCCGTGCAGCACCAAGTGCTGGCAACGCGATGAGGATCGCGATGAGCGCGCAGGCGCCGATGAGCGCCGGGTCAATGGACGGTGACATGCTGGCGCGGCGACAGGAGCCAGGGGCCGTAAGCCTGCCAGAGAACGGCCGCGATCAGGATGGCCAGCGTGGCCACGCATGCGCGCTGCAGGATCCGCGCCCGCCGGGTGTTCGTGTGCTGCGCGTCCATGCGCTGCTCCCATGTTCCAGTTGTCGAACATTGGAACGCAAACAACGGCGCCCGTCGCCGCGCGAATCTCGCGTGAATGACTGGTTAGGCGTCTATCCCGCTCAGGCCTTCACGACGGCGAGATGCTTGGCCGTGATGGCGTCGCGGTTGGCGCTCGCAAAGACATGGAGATACTCAGGATTGGTGAAGGCCACCTTGAGAAAGGCCACGTGTCCCGGGCCGCCCATGACACCGCCGAATTGCACCCTCGCCTGCTTGACGCGCACCGGTTGATAGAAGCTGGTCTTCGGCGGGCGCGCACTGCGGAGCCAATAGAAAACGAGCGCCCCCATCGCACCCAGCACGGCGCCGATCTCAATACGGTGCGTGACCATCCACGCCGGCCACTCAATGGACCTGGACAGCGCGTATCCCAGCAGCAGGGCCACGCCGGTTCCGACCGCGAATACAAACAGCATGGAAAAGAAGCCCGGCGGGCGCCGCCGCAGCGTCTTGCGACAGGCCACACACACCGGCAGTGTCAGGTGAAACGTGGACTCCGTGCCCCGAATGCCGAAGAAGCGTGTGACACGCGTGTCCTGCACTTCGCTCTGACAATTGTTCTCGCCGCAGTTGCAGCAGAAGGAAGGTGGAAACGCGAGTTCGGGTACCTGCGGATCCATCCGGGCTATTTCATCGTCGGCATCACGAACTCCGCGTTGCCTCCGCCGCCCTGCTTTCCATCTGAAGACTGGGGCCATCGGCTCGTGACCGTCTTGAGACGGGTATAGAAGCGCACGCCTTCCATGCCATGCATGGCGTGATCGGCGAAGCTCGAACGTCGCCAGCCGCCGAAACTGAAATACGCCATCGGTACCGGGATGGGAACGTTGACACCCACCATGCCCACTTCGATGGACTGTGCGAAGGCGCGCGCCGCGCCGCCATCGCGCGTGAACACCGCCGTGCCATTGGCAAACTCGTGGCGGTTGACCAGCTCGATGGCCGCCTCGAGCGTGGGCACGCGCACCACGACCAGCACGGGGCCGAAGATTTCCTCGCGATAGATCTTCATCTGCGGCGTCACGTGATCGAACAGGCTGCCGCCGAGGAAGAATCCCTTTTCGTAGCCCGGCACCGTGTGACCGCGACCGTCGACCACCAGGCGCGCACCTTCGGCGACGCCGGCATCGATGTAGCCAGAGACCCGCTCGCGATGCGCCGCGGTGATCAGCGGGCCCATGTCGGCCTCGCCATTCTGCGAATGATCGATGCGCAGACTTGCGCACCTTCGCGGCCAGCGCCGCGACCAGCCGGTCGCCCGTGTCCGCGCCGACGGCCACGGCCACCGAGATCGCCATGCAGCGCTCGCCCGCCGAGCCGTAGGCGGCGCCGAGCAAGGCATCGGCGGTGAAATCCGCATCCGCGTCCGGCAGCATGACCAGGTGATTCTTGGCGCCGCCCAGCGCCTGCACGCGCTTGCCATGCGCCACGCCTTCGCGCTGCACGTATTCAGCAATCGGCGTGGAGCCCACGAAGCTCACGGCATTCACCTGCGGGTGACGCAGCAGTGCATCCACCGCCACCTTGTCGCCGTTGACCACGTTGAACACGCCGGGCGGCAGGCCCGCCTCGGCGAGCCACTGCGCTAACAACATCGAGGCCCCGGGATCGCGCTCCGAGGGCTTGAGCACGAAGCTGTTGCCGCACACCAGCGCCACCGGGAACATCCACATCGGGACCATGGCCGGGAAATTGAACGGCGTGATACCGACGGCCACGCCCAGCGGCTGGCGCATGGAGAAGCTGTCGACGCCGGTGCCGACGTTCTCGGCGAATTCGCCCTTGATCAGGTGTGGCGCGCCGCAGGCGAATTCCACCACCTCGAGTCCGCGCGTCACCTCGCCCGCCGCGTCGCTCACCAGCTTGCCGTGTTCCGAGGCGATGACCCGGGCCAGTTCCGCGCGCCGTGATTCGATGATTTCCTTGAACCGAAACAGTACGCGCGCGCGTTTCAACGAAGGAGTGGCAGCCCATCCCGGAAAAGCCTCGCGCGCCGCATGCACCGCGGCATCGACCTCGGCCTCCGAGGCCAGCGCCACGCGCGCGGCCACCAGTCCCAGCGACGGATTGAACACGTCGCCCGCCCTGCCCGATATTCCGGCGACGGGTTTTCCGCCGATCCAGTGTGGATAATTACTGACGCGATCCTGGGTCATGAGGACGCGAGTGTACGCCCTATACTGTCTGCCAATGAACCAGTCCCCGATGAACCAGACTCCCGGAGAATTGCAGAAGTTGCTGCAGCACATCGATCAGCTCATCGCGCAGGCGCCGGATGAGCCGACACGTGCCGAGCTGCAGGGGCTGAAGGCGCGGCTCAATACGCCGGAGATGCTGCGACATGGCGCGCGAATCTCGCCGGCAGCCGCCCCAGCGATCCCGAAAGCCTGGTGCTGGAATTTCACGACCCCTTGCTGCCCATCGTGGTCACCGCGACCGGATGCAGCGTCGCCGCCGCCACCTGCCTGTTCGCCGTGGTCGATGGCTTCAAGAGTTCCACGCGCCGTCATGGTGGGCAACGAGATCAATCTGTGGATGGTCGCGGTGGTGGCCGGCGCGTTCACGGCCATGTTCACGGCGCTGTCCTTCATGCGCACTTTCTCGGTACGGGTCGACACCCACGGCATGGCCTCGCGCGCCACCGGCGCACGCTGGAGCCGACTGCACGTGGGCGCCATGTTGTGGAAGGACATCCGTTCGCTGAAAGAACGGCTCGATGATCGCGTGCTCGAAGTGCGCGCCGCCGGCGGCGAGATCTTCGAGATCCCGATGCGGCTGGTGAACTTTCGCCATCCTGCGGCAGCACCTGGAGAACATGGTGCGGCTGTACGGCGATCGGCCGGCGAACTGAGTCAGCGAAACTCAGTCCTTCATGAAGTTGCCGGGACGCTCGCGCGGATCGCGCCGGGCGATCAGGTCCTGGAACCAGAACATCATGCGCGGCATCGCGTTCGGAATATGCCGCCGGTAAAAAAGCGCATCCAGGTTCATCCAGCTGCCTTCCACGCGCAGCACGCCCTCACGCCGTTCGCCGACCTTCAGACCGCTCTCGCGGGCGTTCATGGCCACCTCGCTCGCGAAGTCGGCAAAGGCGCGGCGATCCCGCGCGAGCAGTTCCTGGATCGCCGGCGACTTCAGCTGCCGCATGCGGCGCACGACATCCCGTCGAACGAAGTGTTCGGTTTCCAGCAGCGTGGCCCATTCGTCCAGGTTGTTCTCGTCGAGCAATTGCGCGGCATAGTTCCACTCTTCGCCGGCTCCGTCGGTGGCCAGCAGGCCGCGCGCCGTGTCCTGGTCCGCCGCAGGCCGGGGAGTCTCCGGTGGATAGTCTCCATCCGTCTCGTAAAAATACATGTCGGCGGAATCGATGCTGGCGAGCGCCTCCAGCAATGCTCTTCGCAACTCCGTCGACGTCCCGGTAGATCAGGCGGCTGCCATCGTCATGCGGCACATGCGCGACGCGATACGCCAGCGGCGGGCGAACGATGACCGCAAGGTAGTTGCCCTGGTGATCATTGAGCAGCGGCACGAAGCCACGTGCCCGCAGCTCCTCCGGCCAACTACCCTTCTCGAGGAGCTGCAGGATTTCGCGGGCGCCCGGGAACATGGGCATCGAGGGTCTCGAGTGTCAGATCACCCGCGCTCCAGATCCTGAGCAGTGACTCTGGAAACGTCGCGCCATACTTCGCCGCCAGCGCGTCGATGGTGGACGGCGGCGCCGGGTCGCCGCGCACCACGTCCGGATGCTTCAGAAGCTGGTCCACGAAGTCCGTCACAGCCGCCCCCTTGCGATGAAGTTGCCGTTGCGGAATCCGGGCTTGCCGTAGACGAAGGGTTCTCCGTCGAGTCCCGTGACACTGCCACCTGCCGCTGCGAGCACCGCATGTCCGGCCGCAGTATCCCACTCCATGGTCGTGCCGATGCGTGGATAGATGTCCGCCTCACCGGCGGCCACCAGGCAGAACTTCAGCGACGAGCCGATCGAGCGGAACTCGGTCACCGGGTAGTTGGCCAGCAGTGTGTCGGTCTCCGGCGTGCGATGTGAACGCGACGCCACGGCGGTAAGGCCGGCTCGCGGGCGCCTGCCGCACCGCGATCGTGCTGCCCATGGACGGCATGGTGCCGTCGGGATCCGCGTCGATGTGGCCCGCCTTGCCGGCACGCACGTCGCCCCAGTACAACTCGCGCCGCGCCGGTGCGAACACCACGCCCAGCACCGGCTTTCCGGCCTCGATCAGCGCCACGTTGACGGTGAATTCGTCGCGGCGGCTCACGAATTCGCGCGTGCCGTCGAGCGGATCCACGAGAAAGAACCGATCCGCGACGATCGGCACTTTGCCGGCCGCGACCGCTTCTTCGGCCACCACGGGAATGTCCGGCGCAATGGCCGCGAGATCGGCCAGGATGATCTTCTCGGCGGCTTCGTCCGCGGCCGTGACCGGCGAGGTATCGGCCTTGTCGCGTACCGCGAAGTCCGTGGCATACACCGCCATGATGGCGCCACCGGCACGCTGCGCGGTGTAGATCAGCGACTGCAGCATGGCGCTGTCGTCACTCATTGCCGGGACGCCGTGCTTCACTCATCGCGGCCGCCAGCGCGCGTACTTCGGGGCGCGCGAAGATATCGGAGGCGCTGGCCGTCATGCGCCGCGTCCAGTTGGAGTATTCACTGCTGGTTCCGGGAACGTTCACGGGTTCCAGCATGCCTATCATGTCCTCGAGTTGCACGGTCACCAGCGCGGAACAGGTCCGGCCGAGGATAGGCGTGCACCGCGCGCGCCAGGCTTTCCGAGTACTCGGGCACCGCGGCATCGCCGGTCCATAAGGACTCGGCGCGCAGCGCTCGCAGCAGGCGTTCGCGGGCTTCGGCGCGTTCCTCGCGGGTGCGGGCCGCGGCATCCGCATCCGGATAGAAGCCGAGCTTCTCCCACAGGTCGATGTCATGTCCGCTCCACCAGCCGTGCAGCGTCGGCAGATCATGCGTGGTGACGGTGGCGAGCGCATGACGCACATAGTCCGCCGGCATCACGAACGCATCGTTGCGCTGCTCGAACATGACCACCTTGTAGTGATACACGCCGAACTGCGGCAGCGCGCGGCGGATTTCGTCGGGCACCACACCGAGGTCTTCGCCCACCACCAGGCATTGCTGGCGATGGCTCTCGAGCGCCACCACGCCCAGCAACTCCTCGAGCGGATAGTGCACGTAACCGCCCTCGGCGGACTTGAAACTGCGCGGCACCCACCACTGGCGGAACAGCGCCATCACATGATCGAGCCGCAACGCGCCGCAGTTGCGCATGCTGGCGCGCACCAGCGCCACGAATGGCGCATAGGCCGTGCGCTTGAGCACGCGCGGATCCTGCGGCGGAATGCCCCACTCCTGGCCGCCGAGTCCGATCGGGTCAGGCGGCGCGCCGATGGCGGCACCGGTGCAGTACAGCGTCTGGTCGGACCAGGTCTCCGATCCCGAGGCGTTCACGCCCACCGCATAGTCGCCGTACAGCCCGACCGTCAGCCCGAGCTCGCGCGCCAGCTGGCGCACGGCGCCGAGTTGCTCGGCCGCCAGCCATTGCAGGTAGCCGTGAAAGTCCACGTCGTCGGCATGGGTGGTCGGCAAAGCGCCGCACCGCGTCGCTCTCCGGATGACGATATTCCTCCGGCCAGTTGTGCCAGCCGGCCGCGGTACCGTGATGACGCCGGAGATATCCATCAATGGCATCGAACAGCGTGTGCAACCGCATGCGGCTCGCCACGCTCGCGCAGGAAGGCGCGGCAGGTGGCGGCGCGCGTCGTGTGACGCGCGAGATGTTCGGTGCGAAAGCGTTCGAAGGCCGCCTGCAGTACCGGCATCTTGAGGCTGGCCACGGCCGCGTAGTCCACCTGCGAGGCGGCGCGGACTTTCTCCAGGCGCGCGCGGAACACCGGGTCCGCCATGATGGCGAGCGCCCGGCGCGAGCCCTGCACTTCGAGCACCGCGGAGACGTCGATGAACATGATGTTCAGTGCATGTCGGCTCGAGGCCGAATACGGCGAAAACAGGTTGGGATCGGAGGGAAACAGCGCATGCACGGGGCTGATGCCGACGAAGCTCGCGCCGGCGGCGGCGCCCAACCGCAGCACTTCCGCCAGGTCGGTGAAATCGCCGATGCCCCAGTTGTTAGCCGAACGAAGTGTGTACAACTGCACCGCCACGCCCCAGAGCCTGGCACCCGCGGCCAGCGCCGCGGGTTCGTGGCACTTGTTGGGCGTCATGATGAGCGCGCAACTTTCGGTGCCCGAGAACTCGAGGTCGACGTGCAGGCGGTGATAACCCAGCGGGAGATCCTCGGGCAACACGAGGTCGCGCAACACGAACCACTTGCCGTCCTGCTGATGTGAACCGCGCTCCGGCAGGTCCCAGGCACGAACTTCACCGCGCCGTTCGCCGCCGGCCTCGAGCTCCACCTTCCAGCGCAGCAGCGCGTTGTGCTCGATGGCGGGAGTATTGATGCGTGCGAAACGCGCGCCATTGCGCAGCACCACGACGTCGCCTAACAACCCCACCGGGTGCGCGGCCTCGGATTCCAGGATCTGTGCTTCCAGCAGGGCCGCATCATCGAGGCGGCAATGCATGGCGCGCAGGATGGCGCTCTTGGTGGTCAGCGAGAAATGCTTCAGCTCGCCCTTGTACGAGTGATACGCGTCGCCGATGCCGCGAGCGCGCGCCAGTCGCTCGATGAGGCCAGCCAGCGCTTCAGCGGACACGTTGCAGCACCAGCGTCTGGTAAGCCCCCACCTTCAGCGGACCGGTGGGCAGCCGAAACCCCGACAACACGCCCACCGGATGAGCGGTGTCGAGCACCACGTCCCAGCTGCCCGCGTCCGTGAACATGGGCAGATTGAACTCGCACTCGCTTTCGGTGGGATTCAGCAGCAGCAGCAAGTCGCGACGAGGACGTGGAGCCGGCGAAGCCGGATGCCCAGCGTGCGCAACTCGGGATCGTTCCATTCCTGGTCGGTGAGTTCATGCCCGCTGGCATGCCACCAGGAAACGTCGCGCGAATGGCTGGTGTGCAACGCGCCCTTGAGAAAGGTATCGCGCCGCAATTCAGGATGCGCGCGGCGCAACGCCGACAGCGCGCGCACGAAGTTCAGCAGCGAATCGTCTTCCTTGAGTCCCGCCCAGTTCACCCAGCTGATTTCGTTGTCCTGGCAGTAGGCATTGTTGTTGCCCTGCTGCGTGCGATACAGCTCATCGCCGGCCAGCAGCATGGGCACGCCCTGCGCGAAGAACAGCGTGGTCAGCAGGTTGCGCACCTGGCGGCGGCGCAGCGCGATCACGTGCACGTCGTCGGTGGGGCCTTCGACGCCGCAATTCCAGCTGTGATTGTGACTGTGGCCGTCGCGGTTCTCTTCGCGGTTGGCCTCGTTGTGACGCTCGTTGTACGACACCGTGTCGCGCAGCGTGAAGCCGTCGTGCGCCGCCACGAAGTTGATGGTGGCCGTGGGTTTGCGACCGTTGCGGCGGAACAGGTCCGAGGAGCCGGCGAAGCGCTCGGCGAAACCGCCGAGCATGCGACGGCCGCCATGCCAGAACGCGCGCATGGTGTCGCGATAGCGGTCGTTCCACTCCGACCAGCCGGGCGGAAAATTGCCGAGCTGATAGCCGCCGAGACCCACGTCCCAGGGCTCGGCGATGAGTTTCACGTAGGCCAGCACCGGATCGGCACGCAGCGCCGCGAAGAACGGCGAATTCGAATTGAAGCCGGAGCGGTCGCGGCCCAGCACGGTGGCGAGGTCGAAGCGGAAACCGTCGATGCGGTATTCCTCGGCGAAATAGCGCAGCGAGGCCACGATGTCGGCCTGCACGATGGGATGGTCGCAGGCGACGGTATTGCCGCAGCCGGTGACATCGTCGTAGAACCGCCGGTCATTGGCGCGATGAAAGTAGTACGCGCGGTTGTCGATGCCGCGAAAGGACATGGTCGGGCCGAGATGGTTGCCCTCGGCGGTGTGGTTGTAGACCACGTCGAGGATGACCTCGATGCCGGCCGCGTGCAGCGCCTTGACCGCCTGCTTGAGTTCGCTGACCGGGTCCTTCACGGCGTAGCGCGCCGTTGGCGCGAACCACCCCATGGTGTTGTAGCCCCAGTAGTTGGTGAGGCCGCGCTCGTGCAGGAATCCTTCGTCGGCCACCGCGTGCACCGGCATGAGTTCGACCGCCGTCACGCCCAGGGACTTCAGGTGATCGAGCACCGCGGGCACGGTGAGGCCCAGGTACTTGCCGCGCCACTCCGGCGGCACGTCCGGATGCAGCTGCGTGAATCCCTTGACGTGCAGCTCATAGATAAAGGTGTCGCGCCAGGGCACCGCCGGCTGCCGGTCGTTACCCCAGTCAAACGCGCCGTCGATGACACGGCAGCGCGGCATTACCGGCGCACTGTCGATCAGGTTGGGCTTCAGGCGCTCCGGATCGCCGGGGTCGAAGCCGAGAAGGCGCGCATCCGCCTTGGGCTCGCCGACGATGTCGCGCGCCCAGGGATCCAGCAGCAGCTTGTTGGCATTGAAGTAGTAGCCCTCGCGCGGATCGTAGACGCCATGCGCGCGGATGCCGTACAGCGTGCCGACGCGCGCCAGCTCCTGCTCCACGAACCCATGGTGCACGTGGCCGGTGCGCCCCGGCAGCGTGAGCCGCGCGGTTTCGCGCTCACCACTGGCGTCGTACAGGCAGACGTCCACGCGCGTGGCTGCGCGCGAGCGGATGGCGAAGTTCACGCCCTCGCCGGTGAAAGTGGCACCGAGAACGTCCGGCGAACCGTTCTTCATCCCACGCCTCAGGAACACCGCCGCGAGTGGTGGCAGGCGGATGCGCAGCGCAAACGGGTAGCCGTGCACGGTGTGCGGAAAGGCCTGGTAACTCGCCACGCCACCGAAGCCGCCGCCACCGAAGGCCGGGAAGTCCGAGTCGAACAATACCTGGTAGGAACCGGGATCCGGAACGCCTAACCAGTAGTCGTCGCGCGGCACCGGCGTGGCGTTGAAGATGCAGACGATGGGCGCGTGGCCCTGTTCTTCGCGCAGGAAGGCGAACACGCTCTCGTCAGCGTTGTGCAGGTCGCTCCAGCGGAAGCCGCTGGCCTCGCAATCGCTGGCGTGGAACTGCGGAGTCTCGCGGTAGAGCTTGGCCAGCTCGCGGTTGAGATGTGCGAGCCCCTGGTGCTTCGGATTCTCCAGCAGCGGCCAGTCGAGCTGTTCGTGCTCGCGCCACTCGTGCCACTGGCCGAACTCCGAGCCCATGAACATGAGTTTCTTGCCAGGGTGCGCCGTCATGTAGCTCATGAACAGGCGGTAGTTGGCCCGCTTCTGCCATTCATCACCGGGCATCTTGTCGAGCAGCGAATGTTTGCCGTGCACCACTTCGTCGTGGGAGATCGGCAGGATGAAGTTCTCGGTCCACGCGTACATGAACGAGAAGGTGATCTTGTTGTGTTCGTGGCGGCGGTAGACCGGGTCCTTGCTGAAGTAACTCAGCGTGTCGTTCATCCAGCCCATGTTCCACTTGAACGAGAAACCCACGCCGCCCAGGTGCACGGGGCGCGACACGCCCGGATAGGCCGTGGATTCTTCGGCGATGGTCAGAACGCCCGGATGTTCCCGGTGTGCGACGACGTTGAACTCGCGCAGGAACTCGAGCGCCTCGAGATTTTCGCGGCCGCCGTACTTGTTGGGCAGCCACTCGCCCGCCTTGCGGCTGTAATCGAGGTACAGCATGGAGGCCACGGCATCCACGCGCAGCCCGTCGATGTGGTATCGCTCCATCCAGAAGAGCGCGTTCGCCACCAGGAAGTTCTTCACCTCGTGGCGGCCGAAGTTGAAGATCTTGGTGCCCCAGTCCATGTGCTCGCCGAGCCGCGAGTCGGCGTGTTCGTACAGCGACGAGCCGTCGAAATCGGCGAGGCCGTGCGAGTCCTTGGGAAAGTGCGCCGGCACCCAGTCGAGCAACACACCGATGCCCGCCTGGTGGCACTTGTCGACGAAGGCCATGAATTCCTTCGGCGTGCCGTAACGCGACGTCGGCGCGTAGTAGCCCACCACCTGGTAGCCCCAACTACCGTCGAAGGGATGTTCGGCCACGCCCATGAGCTCGATGTGCGTGTAGCCCATCTCGACCACGTAGGGAATCAGGTGCTCGGCGGCCTCGGTCCAGCTGTAGAACGGCGGCTTGCGATCCCATGAATGCCGCCAGCTCGACAGGTGCACTTCGTAGATGTTGATCGGCGCGCGGCGCCAGTCGGTCTGCGCGCGCTTCTGGATCCAGGCCTCGTCGCCCCAGGTGTAGCCATCGAGGTCCGCGACGATGGAGGCCGTCTCGGGACGCAGTTGCATGCGAAATCCGAAGGGATCGGATTTCATGTGGAGATCGTTCACCTGGCCGCGGATTTCGTACTTGTAGGCCGCGCCCTCGCCGATGCCGGGCACGAACAGCTCCCACACGCCCGAACTGCCGCGCGCCTGCATGGCGTGTTTGCGTCCGTCCCAGAGATTGAAGTCGCCCACCACGCTGACGCGCTTCGCATTCGGCGCCCACACCGCGAAGTGCACGCCGGCGACGCCCTCGCGCACGCGCAGCTGCGCGCCGAACTTGTGATAGATGCCGTAGTGCCGGCCTTCGCCGAACAGGTGCAGATCGAAATCCGACAGCTCGTGCGAGAAGAAATAGGTGTCGTGCTTGATGACTTCGTTGCCGGCGCCGAAGCGCACGCGCAGGCGATACGGCACCAGCGGACGGCGGTACGGGATGCTGCCTTCGAAGATGCCCGCCTCGTGCACGCGCTTGAGCTCGTGAGCGCTCTCGGCTGCGTCGTCTTCCCAGAACACCGCCACCGATTCGGCGCCCGGTTCGAACACGCGCACCATGGCGAGCGGCGAACCGTCCTCGCGCGGGAACTCGTGGTAACCGAGCAGCGAACGCGGCTCGTGGTGTACCGCCTGCAGAAGTGAGGCGATCTCCGCCTTCGTCAGCTTTCCGTTCTTGGTGCTAATGGCGACATTCCATTTGGTATGGGGGCAGCCCCCCTTTCCTAGCAAAAGGGGTCAGTCCTGCACAATTCTCATTCAGCAATTGCACATCCGTCTCCAGGGCCGACCCCTTTTGCTAGGAAAGGGGGGCTGCCCCCATTCTTCTAAATCACCGAGCGGATGTTCCAGATTTTGTCCGCGTATTCACGCACGCTGCGGTCGCTCGAGAATGGGCCCATGCCGACGGTGTTCAGCACCGCGCGACGGCTCCACTCTTCGGGCTGTCGATACAGCGCATCGACGCGATCCTGCGCCTCGCAATACGCCTTGAAATCCGCGAGCACCAGGAACGGCTCGCCGTCCGCCGTCAGGCGATCGACCACGTGCCGCGCGTACTCGTTGTCGCCGCGGGAGAACGCGCCGTTGCGGATCATTTCCAGCGTGGCCGCGAGCTCCGGATTGGCGGCGACGATCTCGCGCGGCCGATAGCCATTGGCGCGCAGCGCCGACGCCTCATCCGACGTCATCCCGAAAATGAAAATGTTCTCCGCACCCACCGAATCGCGGATTTCGATGTTCGCCCCGTCCAGCGTGCCGATGGTCAGCGCGCCGTTCAGCGCCAGCTTCATGTTGCCCGTGCCGGAGGCCTCCATGCCTGCGGTCGAAATCTGCTCCGACAGGTCCGCCGCCGGCATGATCAGCTGCGCCAGCGTCACGTCGTAATCCGGCAGGAACACGCACTTGAGCTTGGTCAGGGTCTGGGGGTCCTGGTTGATGGTGGTCGACACATTATTAATGAGTCGGATGATGCCCTTGGCCATCACATAACCGGGCGCCGCCTTGCCGGCGAACATCACGGTGCGCGGCACCCAGTGTTCGCTCGGGCTTGGCCTTGATGCGGTTGTAGCGCGTGATCACGTACAGGATGTTCAGCAGCTGGCGCTTGTATTCGTGGATGCGCTTCACCTGCACATCGAACAGCGAGTCCACGCTCACGTCGATGCCGGTGCGACGATCCACCTCTTCCGCCAGCGCGATCTTGTTCTGGCGCTTGATATCCCGGAACAACGCGCGGAACGACGGATCGTCCGCCGCCCAGCGCAGCCGCTCGATCTCCTCGAGGTCGTTCTCCCAGGCACTGCCCAGGCGCTCCGTCAGCAGCCGCGACAGTCGCGGGTTGGATTGCTTCAACCAGCGCCGCACCGTGATGCCATTGGTCACGTTGATGAAGCGATCCGGGAACATCTGCGCGAAGCCCGAGAAGATAGTCTTCTGCATGAGCTCGGAGTGCAGCTTCGCCACGCCGTTGACCTTGTGAGAACCCACCACGGCCAGGTGCGACATGCGCACTCGCCGGCCATGCGACTCACCGATGATCGACAGACGTCGTCTTCGCCGCGCCGTCACCCTTGAAGCGTTTCTCCACCTCGAGCAGGAACTCTTCGTTGATGCGGTAGATGATCTCCAGGTGCCGCGGCAAGAATCTTTCGAAGAACTGCACCGGCCAGGTTTCCAGCGCCTCGGGCAGCAGCGTGTGATTGGTATAACCAAACACGCTGCGGCAGAGTTGCCAGGCATGCGCCCAGTCCATGTCGTACTGATCCAACAGCAGGCGCATGAGCTCCGGGATGGCCAGCGTCGGGTGCGTGTCATTGAGCTGGATGGCCAGTGAAGTCGGCAGTTCCTCCAGCGAGCGCTCTTCCGCGAGATGCGTCGCGAGGATGTCCTGGATGCTAGCGCTAACAAAGAAGTACTGCTGCTTGAAGCGCAGCTCCTTGCCCTGCGGCGTCGAATCGTCGGGATACAACACGCGCGACAGGTTCTTCGCGTCGACCTGGTCTTCGACCGCGGCCGGATAATTTCCCGCGTTGAAATCCTCGATGTGAAACGGCTGCAGCGCGCGCCCGGACCACAGGCGCAGATGATTCACCGTGGGGCTGCGGTTTCCCGGCACCAGCTGATCGAAGCCCACCGCGAGGATGTCCTGGGTTTCCACCCAGCGCGAACGTTGTCCGCCACCAACATCGTGCGCCGTGAGCACACGTCCGCCGAAACGCACGATGTAGCGCGCATCCGAACGCGGCGTCTCCCACACGTTGTGCAGGCGCAGCCAGGTCGATGCCGATTCACGCTGCGCGCCATCCGTATCTATGGATTGCGTGAAGATGCCGTAGTCGTAACGGATGCCGTAACCCGTGGCGGGATACTGCAGCGTTGCCAGTGAATCCAGGAAACACGCCGCGAGACGGCCGAGGCCACCATTACCCAGTCCCGGATCGACTTCGAGCGCGATCACCGAATCGAAGTCATGGCCCATGCTGGCGACGGCGGCCCTGGCTTCATCGATCAGTTCTGAATCGATACTGGAAAGTGCATTCATCAGCGAGCGGCCGGGCAGGAATTCCATCGACAGATAACAAAGCCGTTTGACCCGCGCCCGCGCGACACGCCGCTGAGTCGCGAGCCATCGGGCGGACAATTCCTCGCGCACACCCAGCGACAGGGCGTCGTAGATATCGCGCGGCGTGGCCGTGTCCGGCTCTTTGCCGAGACTGCGCGTCAGGCGGTCGTAAATCACCGCGCGCAGCGACCCGCGCCTTAGGATCGATCCAGCCTGCAGCGTCGGCTCATTCAGCACTCGAACTACCTTTCTCTCTGCGACGAGACATTTCAGGACAATTATTCTTGGCCACCCGACATTGCACGCAAATGCATGCAAGTTCTATGACGGGGGCGTAAGACCAGTATCATAGGCACATCGCGAGTGGGGGCGAGAGATTACCAAGATAGCTTGGGGTCGCGCCTTCGCGCTGCACCAACAACGCATCGAGTAACATGCGGAATGCACCGACAAGCGATTGGCATTGATATCGGGGGCTCTTCGATCAAGGCGGCGGTGGTCGACCTGACCCGCGGATGCCTCGTTGGTGAACGCCGCTCGGTCCCCTCGCCGGCCATGTCCGCGGTCAGCGAAATGCTGCATGCCATGGCGGCAGCCGTGCCCGAAGACACCGCACACCTGCCCGCCGGCGTCACCTTTCCCGGCGTCGTGGTCGGCGGCACCGTCCACACCGCCGCCAACGTCGCCAAGTCCTGGATCGGCCAGCCGCTCGCCGAACCCGCCGCCGCCAAACTGAAACGCAAAGTCGTCGCCATCAATGACGCCGACGCCGCCGGCCTGGCCGAAGTCCACTTCGGCGCCGCGCGCGATGTGATGGGCACCGTGCTGGTGTTGAGCCTCGGCACCGGCATCGGCAGCGCACTGTTCGTGGACGGCAAGCTGGTGCCGAACACCGAGTTCGGGCATCTCGAGTTCGACGGCATGGAAGCCGAGGCGCGCGCCTCGGGCCGCGCGCGCATGGAGCGCAAGCTCGACTGGGACGGTTACGTGACCGAGCTCAACTACGTGCTGAACCGCACGCACGCCCTGCTCTGGCCGGATCTCATCGTGCTGTGCGGCGGCATCACCGCCGATCATCCGCACCTGTGTGAGGACCTCAAGGTGCCGACGCAACTCAAGCTCGGCGCGCTGCGCGCGGATGCGGGAATCGTCGGCGCGGCATTTGCCACCACGCTGCAACAGGGCGTGTGGATCAAGCCGGCGAAAGTCGCAGGAACGTAAGTCTCGTGTAAGTCGACCACCCGTATGGTCGCCCTCGCCAGGAAATCACCTGCCGGGGAGTCTTCATGAAATCCATCTTCGCGCTCGCGCCAGCGATCTTCGCAGTCGCCGTACTGGGTGCAAGCGATGCCCCGGCGGCTGAAAACCCGGTCACCCAGGTGTCACACATTCCCGTCTGCGGGGGCGAGCCCTGCGATGCCGTGATCCGTGGCTCGTTCGCATTCTTCGACCGGCACCTGTTCGGCCTCAAGGGCAATGGCCGTTCCTGCGCCGACTGTCACGTGCCGCAGGATCAGTTCCAGTTGTCACCGGCAACAGTCCAGGCCCGGTTCAAACTACTGGAGTGGCGCCGGCAGTGGAATCCCAGGGCAGACGATCCGCTCTTCCGGCCCATCGATGCCGATGATTTCCGCGTCAACGGCGAGCAGGCGCAGGACTTCAGCAACCTGCGCGAGAACGGCCTGATCCGCATCGTCCATGCCGCTGCCGCCGAATATCCGGTTGATCGATCCGCTCACCGACCAGCCTTCGAACGAGACTTCGGTCGACGTCTGGCGCTCCGTGCCCACGGTCAACAACGTGAAACTCACCGGGCCGACCAGCGTCATCGCCTGGCCTCGCGGTCCGAATCCGGGCGGCGGTTTCCAGCTCGATGCGCGCGTCGCCAACTTGCAGGAACAGGCGCTGGGCGCATTGCGAAATCATGCCCAGATCCAGAATGACCCGTCACCTCGCCTGCTCGACGACCTCGCCTCCTTCCAGCGGCTGCTGTTCAGCAATTCGCGCGTGCGCAATCTCTCCGATGCAATCAGCGCCGGCGTGACACCGCTGCCGGATCCGGATCCCGTTCTCAATGAACTCGAGCTGCAGGGCAAGGCGATCTTTACGCGCTCCTGCGCGCAATGCCACGGCGGGGCCGACCAGTCCACCCCATTGAGAGTGCCGTTTCCCATTGTTCGCTTTCACGACATCAGCACGGCCTGTCCGCGTCCGGTCGACCGCGTCACGCCCGCGCGCTTCACATTCAAGCCCTGCCCGCCGCGGCTGGCGAGGAATGCGCGCACGTACCAGATCACGCTGCCCGATGGCACCATCCTGCGTCGCACCAGCTCTGATCCCGGCCGCGCGCTGCTGACCGGCGTGGTGATTCCGGCCACCCCGCCCCAGGACGACTGGGACAAATTCGATGTCCCCGGCCTGCGCGGCATCAGCAAGACGGCGCCGTACTTCCACAACAACAGCGCCGACACCCTGGAGGAAGTGGTGGACCACTACACCGAGTTCTTCAAGCTGGTCCAGGCGAACAGGCCACCAAACCTCGTGCCACCCATCATCACCACCGACGGCGTGAACTTTGACCGAGCCCTGAAACCCGAGGATCGCGCTTCGCTGCTGGCGTACCTGCGCAAGTTGTAGCCATCACAACGGTCGAGGCGCCCGGTTTGTCGCCAAATGGCGGCGATCCGGGCGCCTGCCAGCAGATACTGGCATCGTTCGGGATGCTGTCCTACGTCCATGTTAGTTAGTGCGCTTGCAGCAATGGCGCTCAATTCCTAACAAGATTCTCCCTACACAAGGGCCGCCCTTCCAGGCTCTGCGAAGAAGGAGATGACCATGCGTCCGTACAACGTATTACTGGCCGTGGTGGCCGCTGCAGTGCTCGCCACCGGCTGCTCACAACAGAAACAGAACGCCGACAAAGTGCTGGAATCCGTTGAGACCTCGCTCAAGGCCATCAAGGACGACGCCGCGCGCTACGCGCCCGAGGGCCTCAAGAGTGTCGAGTCGCAACTCGCGCGGCTCAAGACCAGCTATGAGAACCAGGAGTACAACGACGTCATCGCCGGCACGCCGCAACTCCGCAAGGCCGTGGACTCGCTCACCGCTGCCGTGGAATCCGGCAAGGCGCAGGCACAGCGCCGCCCTGGCATCCGCCAAGAAGGAGTGGGAATCCCTGAGCGTCGAAGTGCCCAAGATGGTCGAGGACATCCAGTCGCGCGTCGACGAACTGTCGAAGGAAAAGCGACTGCCGTGGGGCCTCAACAAGGATGAATTCGCCGAGGCCAAGTCGGACTTCGAAATCATGAAGGCCCAGTGGACCGAGGCCAGCAACGAATACAACTCCGGCAAGCAGATCAAGGCTGTAGAGAAAGCCCGGATTGCGCGCGAGATGAACGAAGACATCCGCGAACAGCTCAAGATGAAAAAGGCCTGACGGTACTGACCAGATCGAGAGGGGAGAAGCCCATGCGTCACTCAGGAATCTGGCTGCCACTGGCAGCCGCGCTACTCATCACCGCCTGTGCCAACAAGGAAGAGCCCGCGAAACAACTTGTCGCCGGGGCGGAGACGTCGATCGCCGAAGTGCGCGATGACGCCACGATATACGCGCCCGAAGAGTTGAAAGCTGCCGAAGAGAAACTCGCGGCAGCGAAAGAGAACATCACCTGGCAGAAGTACCAGGATGTTCTCGACCAGGGGCCCGAGCTCAAAGCGTCCGTGACCACACTCAAGGACACCGTGATCTCCAAGAAGACCCAGGCCGCGGCCGCCACGCATGAGTGGACCACGCTGACCGAAGAAGTGCCGAAGGTCATTCAGGCACTCGAAGGTCGCCTGGACGCCCTGTCGAAGGCGCGCAAGCTGCCCGCGGAAGTGAAGAAGGAAACATTCGAAGCCGCGAAAACCGAGCTCGAGACGCTGAAGACCACGTGGGCGCAGGCCGGCGCCGCGTTCAACGCCGGCCAGGCCACCGAAGCCGCCGACAAGGGCCGAGCGGTGAAGGCCAGGGCCGAGGAACTGCTGCAGCAGCTCGGCTTGTCGCCGGTCTAGTCTGCAATCAGAAGAAGGAAAGGGCCGCACGCCCATCGGCGTGCGACCCTTTTCATCGGGGCTTGATGACAGCGATCAGTGTTGTAGCGGCGCGGCGATCGACTTCACGCTCTTGATCACGATGTTGTCGACGGACACACCGCAGACCGGTCCTCCGCCCACGTCCAGGCAGGTGCCGATCCGTCCTGCGTGAATTCGAAGCGCAGCTGGGCCGTGGTGCCGGCCATGCCGGGCAGCCGCAGCCGCACGTGTTGCGCGCCCTCCGAGTCTCCGGCCCACACCGACATGTCCTGCAAGTACGCCGGGTTGCCATTGCGCGGCAGGTGCTTCGGAAAATGCTTGAAGCCATCGGTCGTGAACTCGTCCGCGAACGCTTCCACCAGCACCGAACGCAAGGTGTGTCCCGGCGTGCAGTCCGGATGCGCAGCGTCAGTCCGTCGTACGCCAGGACCGGGAAGTTGGGATCGTATTCAGTGTCGGTGCAGACATCGAACTCGAGCGTCACGTAGTCGGAGTCGGCCGGAACGGCGAAGTTCGTGCTGAACAGACGCTCCCAGCGCGTCGGGTTGCCGGCGCGGATTGTCATTGGCGTTCTGATGGAACGCGGCGTTGCTCGTGGCTCCGCAGAACATATTGCTGGTGATCCAGGGCACGATGTTCGCACCGCCACCGTGCGACGAAGTCCAGCCGGCGGGCAACGTTCCCACCGGCGCGGCGTCGAAGTTCTCGGTCAGCAGCGTGGTCGACCTGCGGCGTGCCGGTGAACAGCGTGTGACGCAGCGTGCCGAGCTCGAATGAGCCGCCGCCGCCAAATCGCCCGAAGGTCCGCAGCCGCAGATTGATCGGTGTGCCGGGATCGAAGCCCGGCTGCAGGCGCAGCGGGTAGATCACGATCGCCGGCCGTGGTCTCCCCGGAATCAATGCGCCCGTAATCGCCGAAGGGCTGCAGCACGACTGACGCCCGGAGTTTCCGAAACCAGCAGCGCCGATCACGCTTGCGCGCGTCCTCCGCCGAGAGCGGATTGATCGTGTAGTTATCGAGCGGGATCCGGACGCGGATCGTCTCGCCCGGATCGAGGAAGCCGTTGTCGTTGCCGAACACTTCGTTGGTCGTGACGCCATTGACGTCGATGGTCAGCGGCAGCGAGTTCACGTCCGCTGTGCGAGAACTGCCCGACGCGCTTGAACTCGATGTTCGGCACCGTGAGGCGCGTCGTGGGTTGCCCGTCGACGAAACCGCCCGGCGGACGCGACGTGATCGCGTACGCGGCAAACAATTCACCGCGCTGCGAGACAGCCTGGTTGTAGTCACCGAGGTTGGGCTGGCCCGTGTCATTGCCCCAGCCCGCGTGGAACGGAATCTTCGTCAGCGGCACCGGCGCCGACCAGTGCGCGCCCCGTCGTCCGAGAAGATATAGCTCACTTCCGTGAGATCGCCCGAGGTGTCGATTCCCTGGTCGTAATAGAACACGCTGACTCGCCCCGTCAGCGAATCGACCGACACCCACGGGAACCACTGCGGCCGGTCCTCGCCTGGCGCGGCGTTGATCTCGATGGGCGCCGAAAGTGTCGGCCGCCATCCGTGCTCTTCTGGAACACGATGTCCGCGCCGTCGCCACTGTTGTTGTTGGCGTAGACCAGGTAGATCGTTCCCTTGTGCGCGCCGCGCGAATTGTCGACGGCCAGCGACGGTGAGGTATTCACGCGATCGTTGCCGAGCACCTGGTCCATGGTGAAGAACTCGGCGGTTTCGATCGGCGCCGACCAGGTGGCGCCGTTGTCCGTCGAGCGCGCAAGCCCACCGAATTGCCGAAGCCCGGAGAACGTGCCGGGAACGGAAAGCGCCGCCACGCCACGTAGGCGCGATTGCTGCCTTCTGCGAAACGCGGAATCGACGCCTGGCCATCGGACTCGGTCGACCGCGACCACCACGCCGGCGACCAGGTCGGCGCGCCGCGGTCTTCGAGGTTATCCGAGAAGGTGGTGCGGATCTCGACGCCGCCGGCGGTCGGCGCCGGCGTGAAGTTCGACCAGCTCACGCAGCACGCGGCCCGTGTCCGGATCCACGTCCATGAACTCCTTGTCCGCGGCGTCCGCGGAACATCGTCTTCCACGATGCCGTTGGGTTGGTCGCGGAGGTGATCTCGAAGGGACCTTCCCAGGTCTTGCCGCAATCGCGCGAGCGATGCACGCCCATGGTCTGCACGTCGGTCGTGTCGCTGAATTTCTCGATCAGGATGGACGAATAGACGAACACGCAGTTGCCGAGGTATTTCACCTCAGGGTCGCCGAACACCTGCGGGAACCGCGTCGTGCCGATGACATCATTGCCGGGCGACGGCAACTGCCCGCCGTCGACGAAAGTCTTTCCGCCGTCCTCCGAATACAGGTAGCCCGACACCGAGATCGGGTTCTCGTCGAAGCCGCGCGTGTCGTTGAAGCCGATCACGAATGCTGGCCGCTCGCATCGACGGCGATCGAAGCTCGGCCTGGCCGCCGGGAATTTCCTCTTCTTCTTCCTCGCCCTCCTCGCCGCATTCCGGCTCGTTGACGCAATTGTCGTCATCGTCGGCTGCCTGCGCGCGGGCGGCCGCCGCGCCGCTCGAGGCCGCGTTCACTTTCGCCACCGCCGCCGCGGCGCGTTTGCCCATGGCCGACATCTTGTCATCGGCTGGCAGAACGCCAGCCGCGTTTACCATCGTCGCCATCAAGAGCGCGAATGCGATTAGAAAACCCGTCCTGGATTTCATCGGTGTGCTCCCTGCGTGTTGATTAGATAGTTCGCTGCGGATTTCTCGCGCGAGGAACCAATAGAGGGCCGGAATTTTTCTCCCGCCGACGCCTCGTTACAACCCACCTTTTCGGGATTGCGCCAAAGTCCTACGCAGCGGTGCACGCAGCAGCCAGTGATCGCTGTGCCCGTGTCCCGTGTTCCCGAGCGGAGCGGAAAGTGTTGCGAAGCCGTGACGCGAGTAGAACGTCACCGCCTCCTTCATCTCCGAAATTGTTTCCGCGTAGCAACGAACGAACCAGAAACGCGATGCCGTATCCAGGCAGGTGTTCATCAGTCTTGTACCAATTCCAAGACCGCGAGCGTCACGCCTGAGATACATGCGCTGCAGTTCGCAGGTGAGCGGATCCGCGCCCGCGAGCGGCGCCACTCCTGCCCCGCCCACCAGTTCGCCATCGAGCAGCGCGACGCTGTAGAGCGCACGCTGTGCCTGGTAGGTGTCATAAAGCGCCAGGTCTGCCGCTTCCAGCAGCGATTCGACACGGACCGCGAGACCATATTCCTCCGCGCATCACGGATGATGGCGAGCATGGCCGGCACGTCGCTGCGTTCCAGCGGGCGGATAGTGAGTCGAGTCGGGTTGCACATTGCGCATCCCTCGGCTCCCGCACGGATGCGCACAAAAAAACGCCTCCGCGAGGGAGGCTGTCTGGTTGAGTCGTTACGTCAGTTTCGGGCGCTCAATCACCGGCCTCCACACCAAGTGGGTAGGCCGAGTAATAGCTGTGGAAAAATTGAGGCACGGGGCGACGGTAATTGTTTCTGGTCTCGGCTGTCAATGAGTCGCGCCCCGTCTATTTCTTCTACCTGGCGCGCTACTTCGACTTCGTGCGCTTTGCAAGTTTCGGCTTTGAGGATCTTGCAGGCTTCCTGGCCTTGGCGCGTTTGACGGCCTTCGCCGCTTTGGCTGCCTTCGCCGCCTTTGCCTTGCGTCTGTTCCTCTTTCATAAACGCGCGCCGTTCGCCCACCATGTCCCAGATGCTGGTACCGGCCTTGTCCAGCCAGCGTGACAGTTTCTGCTCGTCAATCTGCGCCGGGTCTTCATAGGCGATCTGCGCCATGTGAAAGCTGCCGGTGTTCTCGAGTTCCGGTTCCTCGAAGTGCTGGCCGTTCCAGAACATCAGCATCACGCCCGTCTTGCGGGCCGTGAAACCCACCGCCGGATTCTCGCCGACGAACCACACCGGGATGGAGTGCCAGAGCTTCGAGGTTGCCCGCGGAAGCGTGGCGTCGATCGACTTGGCCAGTCGATCGCAGACGGCCGCGCGTTGCGGATCGAGGGAACTGACATACGACGAGATGGAATCAGGGCTCATGAAAACCTCCGCTGTAGTTGCACGAGAATAGTCGAGCGCGACGCCCGTTGCTTCGACCTGGCAGAACCCATGACCCCAGGAATCGCCTCGTCCCTATCTAGAGCCGCGACAGATCGCCCGAGCGTGTCCAGCCGTCGGGACATTGCTGCCGTAGACGCAGCACGCGGCAGCGACCTCCTTCCACCGCCGCCAAAATAGCGAGTGAAATCAGCAAGTAAGTACAAGTCGTCGTGTTGAGGCGGAACAAATTCCCGGTCTCGTTCGTTTTCACAATAGGAAACCATTACCGGGGACTGCGATGTTGTACTTACATGACGTACAGGATCTGCGTCGCCGGGCGAGTGCGGCCTTGCGCGCGGAAATACTCCCTTCCGTCCAGCCCGACCGATCGTGGGGCGGATGCGGTTCAGGCAAATTGTGTCCCGTGTGCGGGCGCTCCGTCGACCCGGAAGAGTTGGAACTGGAACTCGAGTTCGCCGCAACGGAGATCGGCAACGACATCCGCGAGTTCCATTTGCATGTGCCGTGTTTCAAGGCATGGGAGTTCGCGAAGAAACTTGCAGCGACTGATCACGCCTGAGTCCTGTTATCAGCGCGAGATCGTCTACGCCGCCTGCGACGCTCCGCGCGTGATCGGCTGCAGCCTGAAGTACGTCAGCGAGCGCCACAGCCACTCCACCGGCCCCAGGCTGAATCGCGTCATCCACGCCCGCGCCAGCAGGATCTGCAGGATGAAGAACGCGATCGCGGCACCCACGGCCGCCGCGACGCCGAGCTTGCCTAACATCCCGAAGCCCAGGCCGTAGAACAGCAGCACGCCGAACACGGTCTGTCCGAGATAGGTCGTGAGTCCCATCCGGCCGAGCGGCGCGAGCGCGGGCAGCAATCCTTTCGAGGGCTGGCGCCAGTACAGCAAGGTCACCGCCGCGACGTAGAACGCCGACAGCGACACCTGTTGCACGGTGAACGAGAACGACGCCAGCAGATCCATCCACGAACTCATCTGAAAGCCGCTGGGATGAACGATCTCGACAATGGTCGTCACCAGCGCCACGGCGGCGGCCGGCCACAGCAGCCGGCGGAAGAACTGGCGATTGGCCTCCGTGTCCCTGAAGATCTCCAGCCGGCCGGCGCACATGCCTAACAAGAAGAGTCCGAACGTGATCCACAGCCGGCCGGTGAAGATCATGAAGAAGATCTTGGAGAGCATGGCCGTTGGTGAAATTGATGTGCGCCAGCTCCGCGAGCGAGCCCGACTGCTTGATCTCGTACCGCTGCGCGGCTTCGTGAACTGCGCCCTGAATCTCGGCGTTGGCTGCCGGCTGCTCCGGCGTCGGCGGCGGCGCAGCTGACCTGCGCGATGCCCAACAACAGGCCCGGGATATTGAAGACCAGCACCAACGCGGTGATGAGCAGCGTGCGGGTCTTCATATTGCGAAACGGGATCAGCAGCAGTCCCAGGATCGCGTAGATGATCAGGATGTCGCCGGTGAAGAACGCGCCGTGCACCAGCGCGATGAGCGCCAGCACCACCAGGCGCCAGGTGAACCGGCCCGAGAACCCGACGCCCTTCTGCGTGGCATTGCGCAACTGGATCGCGAAGCTCAGGCCGAACAGGAACGAGAAGATCGTGAAGAACTTGCCGAAAGTCAGCAGGTGCTCGAGCTTCGCGACCACGCGATCCAGGGGGCTGAACAGCATGAAATCCGGACTCGGCGGCTGGCCCGCGAGGAAGCCCGTGACCGAGTGCGTGATGATGATGCCGAACAGCGCATAGGCGCGCAGCACGTCGACGACCGCGATGCGTTCGCCTGGCACGGGCAGGTGGATGTGGATTGCATGTGTCTGAAACTCCCCGGCGACACTAGCTAAACGAACGCGGAGGCGCAATTTCGACAGCCTATGCTCCCACGGTCAACACATGCTCTACGCTATTGCAGCTTTAGTTGTCCTTCCCGCGGCAAGCGTCCAGGCGGCCGCCGCGAATACCAGCCCATTCGCGACCACCACCGGGACCGCGCCTATCAACGCGCCGTACACGATCCACAGCGCTGCTCCCGTCATCTGTGCTGCGCGCAGCAATGCCGGGCGCTTGAAGAAATAGGACCCGACGAATACCGCCGTCGCCACCCAGCCCAGCATGTCTGTCATGGCTGTGCCCTCAACCCGCGGAGACGAGCGGCGCCCACTCGCGGATCAGGACACGGTCAGTGCGGGCGCGTTGCCAGTCGTCGAGCACCAGGCCCGTTGACTCGAGCAGCGTGCGAATCTCGCCCGTGCGCAGCCCCAGCACCTGGTCGAGCACGGGCACCAGTACGCTGCTGGCGTTGTCGCTGAGCACCGTGCTCTTCGCGATACGCGCAAGCTGGCGATTGTCGGAAACTGCAATCGTGAAGCCGTCGCCATTATTGACATGCAGCATCACGTGGATGTCCGAGCTGCCGTCACCAACATAGATCACACGATCAGGTGTGATGCCGAGACGTGTTTGAAGCTCGTCCAACACCGTGACCTTTCCATAGCCGGCGCGCACGCGCTTGATGGCACGCACTTCGCCCGAGTCCGGGTCGTAGTCGAGCTCGGTGCCGAAGATGTGATCCGCCGGCACGATGCCATCGAGCGCGGACACCACCACCTCGCGCGGCGCCGCCGACACCACGTAGAAATCGAAATGATGACCATCGAGGCCACGCGCGAGGAAATCGACAAAGGGCTGCAGCCCCGCCTTGAGCCGCACGCGGCGGCCCGCTGCGATGAGGTGTTCGCGGCGCACGCCACGATATTCGGGATCGTGCCGGATCAGGTAGGCGAGCTCACCACCCTGCTGCACCAGGTGACTGTGCGCGAGGCCCGAGACCTTCTGCTCGAAGTTGCGCACGCCCAGCAGCTCGCTGAGCTCGAAGCCCGAGTCGTTGAAGCTCAGCGTCTGATCGAAGTCAGACGCGAGAAGATAGCGTTTCGAAAGTCTTGCGTTCACAAAAGACTCCTTCCGTTGCGATCGACCATAGCAGCCGAAGTTGGGACGGAAGGTGAATGCGATCACATGGAACTGGTGAGATTTTCTGGGCCTGCGGTGAATGACGCGGATGAATGCGCCAACAACGTGCAAAGGGATTGGTCGTTGCGTGGTTGTGGTGCTCGCGTATTCGGCGAAGTCGTGACTAAGGGCCGCCCTTGGTTCGCGAGGTCTTTGAACTCGTGCGTGTGAAGATGTCGTTACAACCCACCCCTTACGGGTAGATAGTCGCAGTGCCGCAACAAGATTCAGTGAGAGAATTCCTACCGTAGCGACACTAGCTAAGGACGCGCCACGGCGCGCCGTCCTGGAGCTCACGGGAGGTTAATCAGTTGACAGCGTTCATCCAGCGCACCTTGTACTTCGCGACAGTAGTTTGTCCACGCGGCCGTCTAGCTAGCGGCATTCGCCGATGTTGAGCAGTCCTGAGCTCCACAGTGACGAGGACGGACCGGAGTTGCGTTACCGTGCGCTCGTGGCCCTGAAGAAGGAAACCCTGCCCCGCACTCCGCCCCAGCGGATATGGGGCGGATGCGGGTGCGGTGAACCCTGCCCGATATGCTGTCGCTCGATCGAGCCCGCAGAGCTGGAAATGGAGCTGGAATTCAAGGCACCGGACGGCGGCGATGCGGCGCGCGAGTTTCACATGCATCTGCGGTGTTTCGTGGCCTGGGAGACCGCGATGAAATCGCTGACGAAGGATCGCGGCTGATAAGCTACCGAGCCTGATGTCGAGGCCCATCGTTGTTTTGTGTTCGGCTGCGCTCGCCGCGCTATTAGCAATTGACGCGCTCCATTCAGAAGAAGCGAAGCGCGCGCACTACACCGACCTCACCGCTGACTTCTCGCGCTTTGTCGATGAAACCGCCGGCATGGAGGACGCGGGTCGGGTTGCGCTGTTCCACAAGCGGATGGACGCCCTGCTGCCCGGCTTCTACGAACCACGCTCAGGCATGCCGCCGGCCGGGTACGATCAGTATATTGCCCGTGCGCTCAGGGATTTCCCTAAGTTGCGGCAACGATACGAACAGGTACAGCGGGAATTCCCCGCTGCCTTCGATGCCGGCATCCAGCATTTCCGCAAAGAGTTCCCCGGCTTCAGCCCGAACGTTCCTGTCTATCTATTGCACTCAGTCGGCGAAATGGACGGCGGCACGCGCGAACTGGGTGGCAAGGTCTACCTGATCTTTGGCGCCGATGTGATTGCGCAGCTCCATGACCCGCGCGACCTCACGCCGTTTCTCGACCACGAGCTGTTCCACGTCGAGAACGGCAAATACTTTCCTGACTGCGAGCAGGTCTGGTGTTCGCTGTGGGCCGAGGGGCTCGCCACCTACGCCGCCAAGGTGATGAACCCTGGCGCCGACGATCGGCAGCTTTTGCTCACCGTCCCCAAACCCATTCGTCCCGCCGTGGACGCCAACTGGCCCGCGGCGTTGTGCTTTACACGAAGCAAGTTGTGGTCGGCAGAGTCCGCCGACAGGGATGCCATGTTCTCCGGCGGCGCCGGAGCAAAAGAATTTCCAGAGCGGTTCGGATACTACGTTGGTCTGCGTGTATTCGAAGAACTCGGCGAATTCAAACTCTCTGAACTGGCACGCATGCCACCGGAGCGCGCAAAGACGGCGCTGACGGGATCAATCGACCGGCTGGTTCAGAAGGCTGGTGGGTGCAAGTGACTTTTGCGAAGCCGTCGCCTGCGCACCGTCCAACAGTTCAAACGACGTGTGCAGATCCATCGTCACGCCGCGCGGCACATCGTACAGCGTGACGTCGACACGCCAGGTACCCACGGGATCCGAGGGTTCGCCCACGAATCCGAGCACGGGCGCTGCCAACCGCATGTTGTAGGGCTTGCCCGGCAACGCACCTTTGAGGCACTCGACACCCTTCTTGTCGATCGACGCTGTGCCATCCGGTCGCGTCACCTTGAGATCGCACAAGACGTTGGCTTCACCTTTCCCGTCGGGCTTCGGATTGACAATGAAAATGAGCGTGTAGACCGTCTCGCCCATTCGAACGCTATCCGCACCCGAAAACGACGGTGTTTCGTGTTCAGGGGTATTCCACTTGGCTTCCCAGTCCGGGTCCGATGTCGTGAGAAGCCAGCCCGCAAAACCATTCGAAGTCTTGCGCGACTCCGTGTCGGGCGTGGGCTTTCCATTTGCATCACGCCAGCCGAAGTCCTGGGACGCCGCGATTGAACTAACGGCAATCGCGAGGACTGCGAAGCAAGTGTCTCTTGAGCGCATCGAGCGAGAATCTCACACCGTTTGTCGCAAGACCACACTCCCTGGATGGGATTAATTTGACCCGCAAGCTGGCACAATCGGCCCGTGTCCACCCTGCCCCCTTGCCCGCAATGCAGCTCCACGCTCACCTATGACGATGGCGTCATGCTCGCGTGCCCCGAGTGCGGGCATGAGTGGAGTGCGCGGGCGACGCCCGTCGCGACCGAAGGCACGCCCGCGGTCCGCGATGCCTTCGGGAATGTGCTGAACGACGGCGACAGCGTCACCGTGATCAAGGACCTGAAGGTGAAAGGATCGTCGTCCGTGGTGAAGGTCGGCACCAAGGTGAAGGGCATTCGCCTGGTGGACGGCGAGAACGGCCACAACATCGACTGCCGGATCGAAGGCATCGGCGCGATGCAGTTGAAGTCGGAGTTCGTCAAGAAGGCGTGAGGGGGGCCGGCGCCGCGTCAGACACCCGGTCATCAGCCTCGTCGTAGCGCGCGACCCTGACGGCGGCCATCCCGCCGCGTTGCCCGGACCGCCGATACGGACTGTGCGGGTACCCAGCTAGTTTGGCTGCGGAAGAACATCAGGGAGTTCCCATGAAAGCCGTCATCCTCGCGCTGGTTGGCTCGTTCGCCTTCGCCCCGGTGACCCTCGCCGCACCGCCGGACGCACCCACCATTACGGTCGCCGCGAGCAACATCAAGCAGCTCCAGTTCGACATCACGCCGGTGACTCGCATCAGCTGGTACGAGCTGTGGTTCAAGGCGAGTTCCGGCGCGCAGTGGGTGTACTTCTCGCAGACACCCGCACAGCGCCCACGCTTCCGGATCAACAGGTCGGTGCATCTGCTCGACTGGCGGCAGGCGCGATTTTTCGTCAAGGCATGCAATTCGAGCAGCTGCAGCCAATCCAACGAGGTCGGTGTCGATGGCTTACAGCTCGACGCGATGGGTTACTTCAAGCCCTCGAGGGCCGGGTCCGGTCAGTTTTTCGGATTCAACTTCGCCCTGAGCGCAGACGGCATGACAATGGTAGTCCTGGCAGCCGAGAGGATCGACCATGTTTCGGGGCGCGCCGCCCTCCACGTCTTTCGCAAGACTTCGGTGCATTCGGGATGGGGTCTCGATGCCCGTCTCCTTCCCAGCCCGAACGCACCGGGTGCGTCGAGTTCGGACGATTCCATCTCGATCTCGCACGACGGCAAGCTCTTCGCGTTCAGCAATTGGACTGAAAACGGCACCAGCGGCGCGGTCTATCTATTCCGCCGCGAGTCGGACGGATGGCACCAGCAACAGAGGATCACGGGTGACAATTACCCGACCGATCACTTCGGAATCCGCGTGAAGCTCGACGCGGCCGGCAAGACGCTGGTGATCGGGCACGACCAGGTGGGAGGCACGAAGCGGGAAGGAACGCTCGAGGTTTACCAGGATCTGGACGACGGCAACAACCAGTTCGTGCACACCACGACCGTGCCGACGCCCGCGTTCGATGATCCCTTATGGGGATGGTGCCGCCCGATCGCGGTGAGCGAGGTCGGGCACATCGTGCGCTCCTGCTTCAGCGGCACCATGCAGTCGGACCAGCCGTTCTATACGCAGGTGTTCACGGCGATTTCGTGGGCGCCGCTGCAATACAACGAAACTGCGCGGCTGCCCGCCGGCTCGGACATCGACGTCGCCATCGACTTCAAAGGTGAGCGGCTGCTCATCAACCATTTCACCCAAAGCCACACCTTCGTCGAGATGTACCGCCGCAACGCGAGCGGCTGGGTGAAGGACGGCACGCTCGAGCCCTTCCCAAATGTGTGGCACGCGGCGATCAGTGGCGACGGCAAGATCGTTGCCATCGGGTGGCCTGACGATACGCTCGTCGGTCGCGGTCCACTGTTTCCGCCCTATCAGCGTGGCGATCGAACCGGCGCCGTGGCGGTTTATGAGCGCCGTGCATCCGGCTGGGCATTGCGCCGGTACGTCAAAGCGGATTCCGCCGGCATCAACCAGGGCTTCGGGTGGACCGTTGCGCTGGACCAGAACGGACACACGCTCGCCGTCGGCGCACCTTACGATTCGAGCAAGGCGACCGTGATCGACGGCGATCGCGAGGATGCATCGGTCCCCTATCGCGGTGCCGTGTGGCTCTACTGACGACCTTACTTACTTCTTTGATCTCGCGCGCGTCGGCGGGCGCTTAGCCTTCACCTTGACCTTGGCCTTGGCCGTCGCCTTGGTCTTGGCTTTCGTCTTCTGCTTTCGCGCGACCGTCTTGCGCAACCGCGCTTCTCGCTCGAATTCGGCTTGCGGCGCGATGCCCTCGAATTCCTCCATCGAGTAACACGGGCGAATCTCCAGCACTCCCTCTTCGCCCGGCATCGGGTTCGGGCATTGCTTCGCCCACTCCACCGCCTCAGCCAGCGATTTCACATCCCAGATCCAATAGCCCGCCACCAGCTCCTTGGTTTCCACGAAGGGCCCGTCGATCACTGTCGTCTGACCGCTGTCCGAGAACGTGATGCGCTTGCCTGCGCTGCTCGGCTTGAGGCCATCCGCCTCCTTCATGATGCCGGCATTGACGAGCTTCTCGTTGAACTTGCCCATCTCCGTGAAGAGCCTGGCGGCATCAGGCGGAAAAATGCCCTTTTCACTGTTGGACGTGGCTTTGACGAAGACGAGGACTTTCATGTCGGCTCCCGGGAAATGATGTGGCTGCAGGGTAGTCGAATGAGATTGTGCATTTTCGACAGGCTTACTACTGCTTCTTCACCACCGCGCGCCAGATCGGTATGTGCCACGAGTGACTCGCGCAACTTCACGAACGCGCGTACGACGAAAACATTTTCTGGGCACCACGGCCCGTGTTTAAGGTCACAAATTGTGACCTTAGACGCGCAACCTCTTGATTTGTCAGCTCGATCAGGAAGTCTCCAGTGAAGCGGGTGTGATTGCGCAGCACGGCCTGATTGAAAGCTTGGGTCGAAGTTCTTCCTCATGCGGCGATGGTAGTTCGGCGAAGCCGCAAGGCATGAGCGGCATATCGCTCGCCTTCGCTAAAATTGTGCCGCGCACACCTCGAGATTCTCGACCGCTATGCGCAAGACGCGAACCCGGTCACGTAGGCGGCCGCGCAGGCGTCACCGGCCTTCTCTAGACTGGCGCCTCACCACCCGTCGCCTGCATGCACACATCCTCCACACGCTCCGTCGCGCTGATTCTTCTCGTCTTCGCGACTGCGTTCTCAGCGGGATGCGCGACGACGGGCGGCGCCCGCGATGAGTCCGAGCCGACGGTGATCGACGCACCGCCGGATGTTCCGGAAGAAGCGGCAGCGCCGATCCCGGAACCGCCACCGTTGCGCCGAGGAGTCGAAGGAGAAAGAAGGCGAGGTTCCGCTGGCCGTGGCGGAGACCGAGCCCGCGCCGGCCGACGCCATACCTGAGGTGGTGGTCGAGGCTCGCATCCGCCTTCGTCACGAGGCGATCGTCGACCTCGTCACCGAGGCGCAGACTCTGCTCCGCGACTTCGAGCTCCAGTACGTCCTGACCGGAAAGGGCAAGCGCCAGGCGCTGCGCGGCCGGCCGGTCGCTTTTGCGCTCTGGAGCGAGGTCAAGCAGGAGTGGACCATCGCCGAACTGGAACTGCCGCGTCCGCCGGTCAAGTGGAAGCCCGGCAGGAAGCCACTGCCGTTCCTCTCTCTCACGCCTGGAATCGAGGCGCGGCACGCGAAGGGCACCGGCGCCGAGCGCCTGATGTTCTCTTTTACCCGGGATGGCGAGCCCTTGAAGGTGTATGGGCGCTTGTTCCCGGTGTTCGACAACAAACTGGTGAAGCGCAAAAAGTGGGCCGCCGTCGTCCAGACCGCCAAGCCCATCGTCTATCTACCTTTCACGGAAGACACCTTCGATCCGGCTTTCGTCAGCGGCGGCAAGGACTTCCTGGTCGCCACCGCCCGCCAGGCGCTGGATGAGCTGCGGCTCGCGAACGCACCCAGCGTGGCCTTTCCGGGGGATCTGCTCGCCGATGCCATTCCGCTGCAGGTAATCACGACGCTTGCCGTGATCGAGCAGACCGACGACCGGGATTACATCGACAAGGAGGCACTCGCCTTCGACGAGGTGTTGAGCCAGTACGGCCTCAAGCAGGGCGAGGCTTATCGGTACAGCGTCTCGAGCGCACGCGCGCTGGGGCCCATGCAATTCACCAACCGCAAGGGCAAAGGGACCTACTCAGCGGTGGTCAGACGCTGCCCTGCGGCCAGGCTTGACCCGGTATTCGAGACCGGCGCCACGAATCTGCTGAACGCCATGAAGGCGGCGATCTGCCTGCTGGATATGGAGATTGCCGGGATGCGGTCGGACATTCGCCAGGCCTATCAGAAAAATCCGGTCGTGCTGGGAATCTTTCCGGTCGCCGCCTACAACGGCGGACCGCGAAACGTGAAGAAACTTTACGGTGTCATGAAGCGGATGAACGTTCAGCTCCATCAGCTCAGCCTCCCGCAGGAGGAGTTCACTGGTCCTTCAGTGAAATGTCCCTGTGTCTGGAAGGCGGATGGCACCGAGACTCGTCCAGTGTCGATTCCGCGATACAACAACGAAAACCGTTGGTACATCGAGAAGTACCAGAGCATCGTCAGTCTGTTCGAATGACGGCCCCTTGCACCGGAGCGTTACGGATCAGCGCTTCAGCATTCCATTCGCTTCCAGCCACAGCATGAACTGAGGGAACCAGCCCGTGCTGGTCTTGCCCGGGTTACCGAGGCCAAAGCCATGCCCGCCGTTCTGGTAGAGGTGGAACTCCACGGGGCGGCCCGCCTTCTTCCAGGCCGAAATGAGTCCGTAGTCATTGTTGCCGAACAGAGGATCGTCCGCGGCCAGCGCGACGAACATGGGCGGCGCATCGGGCGGGACCTCGACCGCCGACTGCCGGCCGTAGATAGGCGCGATGAAGGCCGGCTTGTTCTCCTTCGACTGCAGCGTCGCCGCCATGGTGGTGCCGGCACCCGCGGAAAACCCCACCATGCCAATGCGCTGCGGATCGACGTTCCATTCCTTGGCGCGGGCGCGCACGAGTTTGAACGCCGCGGTCGCGTCCTCCAGCGGCAGAGCCACCGGCGAGCGTGCGGGCGCAGCGCCAGCTGCCGAGCCGGGTGTCGGCGCGGTGAGCGGGTTGCCGCGATCGAATTCCGCCCAGTCCGGTGCGGTCGGCATCAGCCGGTACTTCAGGACGAAGGCGGCGACGCCCCTGCTCGTTGAGAGCCTTCGCCACTTCCCAGCCTTCGTTGCCCATCGACAGGATTCGAAAGCCACCGCCCGGCGCGACGATCACGGCGGCACCATTGGCCTTGGCGGGATCCGGCAGGAACGGCGTGAGCGTCGCGCGCGAAACATTGCGCACGAAAGGATCGCCCCATTGCTTGTACCAGGTCTCTTTCGCTGTTTGCCCTTCGACGCCTCCCGTCTCGAGAGGAATGGCGTTCGGCTCGGCGGGCGCTTCGATCGGAGTCTTCGGTGGCTCCTGTGCGTGAGCCGTCGAGAGCGAGCATCGCGGCGAACGCCGGCGCTAATGCAACGCGCCTTTCCTGAAAGCTGACATGATTTCCCCTTCGTTGAAGATAGCGCAAATCATGCCACCGCGGCCTGCCAACGCCGCGCCGAATTGGTTATCGCTCGAGGTCAGTTTGAGCATCCGTGTGGGATCAGGCGGCGATTCTGCTCACCGGCAGATAGACATGCGTGCGCAACTCCTCGACCGGAGTCACATCCGGATCGTTCAGATATTCCTGCAGGATGGGTGCATCGCGCAGTTGCCACTGCGGGCGTGACAGCAGGTCACGCAGCAAGGCGTCGTGGGATTCCTCCAGGCGGTCGAAGGATCCCTGGTGCAGACATCGCAGGTACTCGCCGCCGCCCAGCTCGCCCAGCGTGACGCCCTCACCGGCGGGCGGCTCCGAGGAAGTGGCGAGGCAGCAGTCGAATGCATAGTCCGCCTCGGGCGTGTCCCGCCGGTCGTGCTTCGGCAACGCCCCAGATCCCTTCGATGGATTCGACCACCCCACGGCGCGCCATCCACTCGTACAGCCCGCGATACACCTCGTCGAGCGTGGAATACGAGCCCTGGGTGTTCATCACCACCACGCGGAAAGGTTTGAGCGCGACCACGTCCACGCGGATGACGGACTTCGCATCCACCGGCACCGGCGACGCGCCGACCATCGCGATTGCCATGTCCGCGGTGCGCGCATCGCTGGGCGCGATGCCGAAGTGCTGGCGAAATGCGCGCGCGAAGGCCTGCGGCGTTTCGAAACCGGCCCGCCCGGCGATTTCCGAGACCGGGGCCGCGCTTTCCGCCAACAGGTGTGCCGCGCGCGCCAGGCGCAAACGCTGCACCGTCGCGCCCAGCGACTCCCCGGCCAGCGCGCGGTAGACGCGCATGAAGTGGAAGGGCGAGAAGTTGGCCACCGCCGCGAGCGTCGCGGTCGAGGGCAGTTCTCGCTCCTGCTCGAGACTCTGCGTCACCGCGGCGATCACTTTTTCGATGCGTCTGGTGTATTCGGACTGGCTCGTGGGTTTCATGCGGCGTCTCCTGACTGGTGAGCGCAGCATGCCGCCCGACTCACCGGAGTGCGGTTCCGATCCTGCTGTGTTTGGCCGGGAGGCTCAACCACCATCCGCATGACCCCTGTGCATGCGGTGGAGGCGGCGATCCAGTACTTCTACCTCGAAGTCGAATAGTTGATAGCGCATCCGCAGGACTATGACGTCGTCGTGCACGAAGTGATGCACGTCGTGCAAAGCTACAGTTCGTCGCCGGGTTGGCTCACGGAGGGCATCGCGCGTTTTCTGATCTGGGTCGAAGAGCGCTACGAGATCGAGCTCGTCGATGCACTGATCCCTAGGGGGAAGTTCACGGTGTGCTCAGCGGCTCCCTGTGTCACACGCAAACCCGAGCCCGTAGTAGCGCTGCGAACCCTGAAGGTGATCCACGCGATGCGCAACCTGTCCTATATCGGGTGCGCGAGTCATCTGATTGAATTCCCCCCAACACATCAGGGGGACTCGTCATGAACGCATTTCGCGCCGGACTCGTTCCGTTCGCTGCGCTGGCGCTGTCGTTCGTCTTCCAGCATCTCGCGCACGCACGTCCAGTCGTTATCGAGGATGTAGCCACTCTCAGCCCTCCTCCCGACCCGACATGGGAATTTTTTGGTCGATTTGGCGTCGCCATCGATGGCGATTGGGCGCTGGTCTCCGGCGAGCGCTACGTCGCCGATCGCTTCAGCGCAGTACGGCGTGCGGCACGATGCCGCCGCTTTTCTATATAGACGCTCGGGTGTGGCATGGAACTACGCCGGCCGTCTTGGCCCCATTGCCGCCATTGCGCCCGCCTATCCCCTCCGGCGCGGCGGGCTCGCCATGAAGGACGGTGTGGCCATGACCATTACCGACCGCTGGCGGATCTGGGGGCGCTCGGGCGAAACCTGGACACTGCAACCCGTCGCTGGCATCGCGCCAACCGCGCTCACCGGCCCGGACATCGAGATCGATGGCGGCCGAATCCTGGCCGCCCGCTTCGGCTGCACGTTCGACGCCGTGGTCCTGCGCAAGTTCGGCACAGCGTGGATGCCAGAGGGCGAACTACCCGGACACGGCCAGAATTGCACTCCGGAAACGCGGCCCACGTCGCTGGACATCCAGGGAGATCGCGCTGCCGTCGTGAACTTGAGCGCCGGTTTTTATCCGTATTGGGGTCAGGTGCGCATATTCCGTCCGAATACCACCGGTGTTGGCTGGCACGAATACGCGCAGCTCGGGATTTCGGAGAACGAGCGACAAGGTCGCGCTCGTCAGCGCCATTCATCGCTATCGGCATCAACCGCGTCGGCGTGGGGGAGGAACTCGATGGCTATTGGCAGGGCGTGGGCGGAACTCAGCTGGTAGATAGCTACAATGACCCCGTTGACGAAGTTTCCTCCGTGGTCGAGCGCGTCGCGCCGGGCACGTTCGCGACGCGCAATTTCAGCATCGACCGCGGCGCCTACGTCATCAACCTGTTCCGCGCGAATGAAGGGCAGACGTTCGTAGAAATCCCGCCCATCGCCACGTTGCAGAGCCGCTCGGGCGCATCGCTGGGCTCCTGGCTGAAGGTCAGCGGCAATCGCGTCATCGTGAGTGGCCGCTCGCCCGGTGGCGGTGACAACACGGTGCGCATCTTCGAGCTGCCGACGAACTTCGATACGCCGGCCGTGCAGTATCACGACTTCGAAAACGTGGCCGAGGGTGCGCTCTGGCAGACCTCACCTGGCAGCGCGTTCAGAATCGTCAAAGTAGGTCACACCAATGTGTATCGCCAGTCCAACCTCCGAGGCAGTGCCGCTGCCTGGCTGCCTGGCAGCGTGAGCACCAATCAGGGGATCCAGGCCGAGGTGACCTGGCGCGGAAGCACTGCCCACGGCTGGGTTTGGGTTGGACTTGTCACGCGCCGCACCGATCAGAACAACTATTACTTCGTGACGCTGAGTCTCATCGACCAGAGGATTGAGCTCAAACGCATCAAAAACGGAGTGTTCGCCACGCTGGCAGCCGCCACGGTGCCGATTGTCGGTGGATCAGAAATACTGGCTGCGGCTCGAGTCCGTGGGTACCGTGCATCGCGTCTATCTCGATGACCGGCAGTTGCTCGAGGCGCGCGACGCCACGTTCGCCGCAGGCGCCGCCGGCATCATGACCAACGGAGTCAATGCGGACTACGACAATGTGATCGTGTCGCCCGCTCCGTTCACGACCATCTACTCCGACGACTTCAACAGCACCGTGCCGGGAAACTGGAACGTGTCGTGCCGGAACTGGCAAGCCGTCGACGGTGTATTCCGGCAATCATCCAGCTACCGCTTCTCGCGCGTCTCCACGGGCGCATTCACGGATGACCAGGTCGTTCGCGCCCGCATCAAGCCGACGAGCTTCGTGAGGCGAGAACAACTGGGTGGGCCTGTTCGCGCGCTACCAAGATCCGAACAACTACCTGTACGTGAGCCTGCAGCAGCGCGGCATGGTCACTTTGTGGAGGCGCGTCAATAACCAGATGCAGTATCTGACCGCGCGGCCACTGCCGGTGAGCGTGGGAACGTGGTACGACGTGCGGCTCGAGGTCATCAACAACCTCACGCGCGTGTTCGTCGACGATCAGCTGATTCTGTCGACGAACGCGGATCCGGGGCCGGTCCCGATCGGAGCGTATCGGGGGAAGGGCCAGGTGGGATTGATCACGTACATGGCGACCGCGGAGTACGACGACTTCGTGGCCTATCAACCTTGAGGGAGGATGGCGGCGGTCAGGATCGTCACATCGGCGCCGGCATCGAGATGTGCTCGTGCGTGACCAGCCACACGTCCGTCCCGCTGCTCGAAGCAGGTGGTGCCGCGAACCCAGTAGCCCGATGTGCGCCCGCCCGGCCTCGCGCCGGTGACGAGGGCGAGGTAGTGACAGAACGTCGCGCCCTCGCCCGGCGCGATGCGCAGGTCTTTGAACTCGAAACCGAGCGGACCTTCGAACGATGCGAACCAGCGCTCGAAGTTCTTGCGATATTCGCCCGCGCCGCGTGTGTTCAGCGGCGGCTGCACATCGAACACCATGACGTCGGGCGCGTAGAACGTCATGAGGTGATCGAGGTTCTTGTCGCGGATCGCCTGGGCAAGCTCCTCGATGCGCGTGCGGAGCACGACTTCGATGGAGGACAGCGTCTTGGCATGCAACGTCATGCTCAGGATGCGTTGCTCCGAGCGCGCGCTTTCGGGTGAAGGCTGGTCCTGGTGTTCGTCCAATGGGTTCATGGCGGGCACGTTAACGGCGTGCCGCGGGGCGAGTCTGTCGGCGTATGGTGCCTGTGACGTCAGTGCGCTTCGGTCTTCTTGCAGGTGCCCACGTCGCCGGAGTAGTTGCCCGCCTTGGCGCCGGAGGTGTCGAAGCGCCCGACGCGACCGCTGAACCGCGCGGGGATGCTCACTTCGAACCAATGCGAGAACGTCTGGCCGCCGAGCTCGTAGCTGCAGCGGATGTTGCAGCTCATCGCGTCGTCGGACTGACTGTCGACTTCGGCCTCGAGCAAGCCATTCGGAGCGACCACGCAGTTCAGCAGCTTGACCGGGCCATCCGACTCGGACGGAGGAGTCAGCGCGTAGATGTCCGCGCGAGTGACGACTATCGCTGAAATGGCCACCAGGTAATCCCGTGCTTTCACGTTCCCTTCTCCTTCATCGACGTCGCCAGTTTGGACCGGCCCAGGGACTCATGGTTCACGACAGCCTAACTAGTTTGTGTCGCGATGACGCGCTTTTGGTGCTGCGTCAGTCGCGCGCAGAACGTATACTGTACGCATACACAGGAAGGTGTCCGTCATGCGTTCCATCGACGAGCTCGCGAGCGAGATCTGCACACTGGCCGGCCACATCAACGCGGCGAATCATCGCTGGTTGTTGCTGGTCGCTGAATACGATCGGCGCGATGGTTGGTCGGATGGCGCCACGCAGTCATGCGCGCACTGGCTCAACTGGAGGTGCGGTATCGCGATGGGCGCGGCGCGGGAGAAGGTACGCGTCGCGCGGGCGCTCGAGACGCTGCCGAAGATTTCCGCGGCAATGGCGAGCGGGTCCTTGAGCTACTCCAAGGTGCGAGAGATCACGCGCGTCGCGAGTGCGGAAACCGAGGATTACCTGCTGATGATCGCCGAGCACGGCACCGCGGCCCAGGTGGAGAAGATGGTGCGCACATTTCGCCGCTGCCAGGAGGCCGAGGAGCTTTCGCGCGAGGCACGACAGCAGCAGTCGCGGCGCGTGAGCTATCGGTACGACGACGACGGCTCGCTCATCCTGGATTGCCGGCTGCCGGCCGAAGCCGGTGCGAAGATCGTGAAGGCGCTCGAGATTGCGCTGGAGCAATTGCCCGAGGATCCACCGCCCGACGTTCCAGCTGGAACGTTGCCGGACAAGATTCCTTTCAGTGCGCGACGCGCGGACGCCCTCGCCCTCGTCGCGGAGAGCTTTCTCGCGCAGGGCGCCCTCGAAGCGACCGGCACGGATCGCCACCAGATCGTGGTGCACGTCGCGAAGGAGACCCTGCGCGACCGCGCCGCGGGTTGCTGCGAGTTCGAACACGGTCCCTCGATGGCAGCGGAAACCGCGCGGCGGCTCGCTTGCGACGCAAGCGTGGTCGAATTGACCGAAGACGAAGACGGGGAGCCGCTCAATGTCGGCCGCAAGACGCGGACGATCTCGGCGCCCCTGCGCCGCGCGCTCAACGCCCGCGACAAGGGCTGCCGATTTCCCGGCTGTTGCAACACCCGCTACATCGATGCGCATCACGTCGAGCACTGGGCCAACGGCGGCGAGACGAAACCTTCCAATCTCGTGTCGCTATGCCGCTTCCATCACCACGCCGTTCATGAAGGCGGTATCCGGATCGTGAAGCTCGATGACGGCGCGGTGAGGTTCATCAAGCCGAATGGCGTGGCTGTCGACAGCGTTGCGCCCGGGTACACGCAGCCGCTCGGCGACTGGAAACAGCTTCCGGCCGGCAAGCTGGTGAATCGCTGGCACGGCGAGAAGATGGACCTCGATCTCGGCATCGAGGTGCTCATGCAGAAAGCAAAGCGGGCGAAGAACGTTCCAGCTGGAACGTCAGCGACCGGCACGCCGACCATGCGTTCAGGGGCCTGCTAGCATGGCGCTCGGCGCGACCATCTATACATTCGACATCGAGCTCGCCGATTCGGATCGCGCCGTCTACCAGTCGCTGAATCTGCGTGTGGCGCAGCATCCGAGCGAAACTCCGGACTACCTGCTCACCCGCGTGCTGGCCTATTGCCTCGAGTATGCCGAGGGAATCGCATTCTCGAAGGGGCTGTCGGATCCCGATGAGCCGGCGATCTCCGTGCGCGATCTCACCGGCGCTCTCCAGGTGTGGGTCGACATTCGGTCTGCCGGAGCCCGAGCGGCTTCATCGGGCCAGCAAGGCCGCGCCGCGCGTCGCTGTGTACACGCACAAGGATCCAGACCAGTGGGCCGTGAAGCTCGCGGCCGCGAAGATCCACCGCGGGGAGAAGCTCGCAGTGTTTGCGCTCGACCAGGTGTGGCTCGCACGGTTCGTCGCGCGGCTGGAACGTCGCATGAAGTTTTCGTTGGCGCGGTCGGAAGGCGAGATTTACCTGACAGTGGGTGATGAGACCTCTCAGACGCTGCTCGCGCGGCCGTGGGTATAGAGCACAGCGCGTACTAATTCTTCCGCGTGAGGCGGAGCGCGGTGTGGCTGTATTGACACACCGAACCCGCGCGTGTCGGACAAGCGGCTAAGGTGCGTCCACTTGTTGCCGACCCTGACAGCGCCTGCCATCGCCGCTTGTCCGCGGCGCCCGACATCAGGCGTGTACTTGACGGCGCAGCCTGAGCGGTACCACGCCGCAGGGGAAAGCCGCCCCAATGCGCCGAAGCGAACTCACTCGCGGCTTCGAGAGGGTCTCACCATGAAAGCATTTCGCAATCGGGCTCTTCGCGCTCACGTCGTTGGCTCTGCTCGGCACCGCATGGGCCCGGCCCGTACTCGTGGCGCCGATTCGCCTGTCGCTGCCGTCGGGCACCGATGGCCTCCTGACATTTTCTGATGTGCCGGGATCGATGGCGACACGCTGATGGTATCGGCCACGCAGGTCGTCAACGGCGAGCCTCGGTACGCCATTCACATCTTCGAGCGCGCGTCGAATGCGGAGTGGAATTACACCGGCGTCCTCATAGACGGGCGCGGCAGTTTGTTTCTCGAAGGCAATCTTGCCGTCTTCGACCTCATCGACCCGCCCGTGCCGTCGTCGACCTCCTCGACCCGCCGCGTAACGTCCTCGTCTTCGAACGCGGCGCCCAAGGCTGGACACAAACCGCGACGATTGACGCCGGCTACCAGGGCGAGGACTACCCGATCAGCGTCGATAACGGGGCCATCTTCATGCGCCGGTACAACCCCTCGATCGGCCCGGCGTGCGCGCGTACAGATTGGGTACTGCGAAAGGTGAGCGGACAGTGGCGAGATGTGGCGACCCTTGGCGCGCCTCGCTGTGAGGACGGGCTGCATCGCACGGCCGACATCAATGATGGTCGTGTGCTCATCGTCCACCAGGCGCCTGACCTCGCGACACCGCAGCCGCCGGCCGACGTGCTCACCGATACCGGCGCCCCGAGTTGGACACGCGTGGCAACCCTGACCGCGCCCGGGCCGCAACACTACTGGCCACCGACCGGCACGATCGCGAGCAACTGGGCAGCCACAGGTCCGAACCACCTGTACCGCAACACCGGCGGCAACAACTGGGTATTCCATGGCCAACTCAAAGAACCCGAGGTCGAGCTGAGTGGATCTTCGTATGGCGGCGTGCTTCGCGGTAACACATTGTTCATCCGGGTTGTTCATCCGTGCCTTGGAAGCGGACTACGAGCTGCCAGAGCTGTATCGCCGGTATTCCGATGATCCTGAGATCCCGACCGAGTGGTGGACGCTGCGCGTCTACCGCCCACGTGCCAATGGCTACTTCGACTATTACGCGCGGCTCAGCGTCGATTTCAGCCTGCGCCCCGCGTCGGTCAGCAACGATGGCCGGCGCGCCGCGGCCATCTCGTTCGAAGATAACGTCGAATACATTGGATTCGACGCATCGACAAGGCTATACGTGTTCGAGATCCCGGATTCGGTTTCCTTCGCCGGTACGCAACAGGATACCTTCGAGAACGGCAATTTCTCGCGCTGGACCCCGACGGCCGGGCGGTTCGACATCGCCACGAATGGCGCCACGCGCGTGCTGCGCCAGTCGAATCTTACCGGTGACGCGGGCGCCTACCTCACCGCGCTCGACTGGCGCGACCAGTCGATCGAGGCAGACCTGCGCCCGGTCGAATTTGCCGGCAACGACCGCTGGTTCGGTCTTGTCGCGCGACGCGTCGATGCGAGCAACTACTACTACGTGACCCTGCGCGCGTCCGGCAGAGTCTTCGCTGCGTCGAGTGCTCGATGGCACCGTGACCGAGCTCGCATACAAAAATGTGCTTCCGTTCGTGCCAGGCCGGAATTATCGAGTGCGCCTCGAATCGGTGGGCGATCAGCTCGCGGTGTCGATCGACGGCATTCCGCGCGTACATGTCAAGGACACGAGTTTCACGCACGGCCATCCCGGCATCGCGGGATACCGCACGCGTTTCGAGGTGGACAACGTCATCGTGAGCCCGGCGACGCGCCTGCTGGTGCGGCTCGAGACCCCGGAGCGGCAATGGTGGGCTGACGCGCCGGCGGACGCCACCGGCGAATGGACACATGCTTACGATCCAGGCACCAATAACTTCATCATGCGGCAGTCAGTTACGTCGGGTGACGCACGCTGGTTTTCGAAAACCGTCATCGGCAACCAAGTGGTTAGCGCGCGAATGCGGCCGATGAGTTATGGCACGACGACTGGAACGCAGGTCCCGTGGGTGGGCATCGCGGCGCACGTCGTCGACGCGCAGAACTACTACTACCTGACACTGCGCCGCTCGAATCAGGTCTCATTGCGCAGGGTGATCAATGGACAGATCCAGGTGATCGCAACCGTCCCGCAGCCGGTGACCACCGGAGCGTGGCATGACCTCCGGCTCGAGATGATCGGCACGAATATCCGTGCGTTCGTGAATGGCGAACTCAAGATACAGACCACCGACCCCACGATGTCAGGGGGCGGCGGCCATGCGCTGCTGATGTACAAGACGGCGGCGGATACGTTCTCGCACGTGGCGTATCAACCTTGACGTCGCCGCTTTGCCACAACGACTGAATTACGACCAATCATCACGCTACTGACCGAGGCTTCCATCCGGACCCGCCCGTCAAGGAGATCCATCATGCGCACTCGCCTGGCTCTGACGATCGCCCTCACCCTGCTCGCCAGCCTTGCGCATGCGCAGACCCTGGCGAGGCCCGCCAAGCCGCAGGTCACGCTCGGCGCCGAGATGAAGCAACTCTTATTTGACTGGGCACCTGCCGCGGGCGCGACTTACTACCAGATGTACGTGCTCTATCCCGGCGGATCACGATTCGTGCCATTCGGTGAGCGCATGCCTGCGTCGGACACGCACCTGACTCTAGTCATCGCCGTGCACCTGGCTCACTGGAGCGGTTCGCGATGGGTGACAGTGGGTTTTAACGACGTGCGCCTGGAGCACTGGGTCGGCGCGGTGTACGTTCTCGGCGCCTGCAATAGCGCCGGCTGCACCAGCTCCTCACTCATGGACCCGAAGACCGTGATGCCCGAGACCGCGGGCTATTTCAAGGCGTCCAACACAGAAGCCGGTGGCGACTACTCCACTGAGCACTTCGGGTTCCCTGTCACGCTGAGCAAGGATGGCTACACGCTCGCGGTAGGCGCGCCGGGCGAGGCCAGCAACGCCATCGGCGTCAATGGCAACCAGGCCGACAACAGCTCGCCGTGGTCAGGCGCCGTCTATCTCTTCCGCCGCCGCGGCAATAGCTGGCAGCAACAGGCGTATATCAAGCCCGGCGTGAACCTGCCCGGCGGAAATTTCGGCCACGCCGTCGCATTGAGCGCCGACGGCTCGACGCTCGTCGCCGGCGGCATTTCATCCTCGGATGCGGGCGCTGCCTATGTCTACCGTCGCTTTCGGAATGCATGGAGCCTGGTGCAGACGTTGCACTCGCCCACGCCCGTGGATAATGCCCGGTTCGGTCACTCCGTCGACATCAGCGACGATGCACGCACCATCAAGGTGAACTCCCGCAGATCAATCGACGACGTTGGCATCGCCGACGTGAACACACACATCTTCCTGAAAGAAGCGGGCACGTGGGTGCACGTCACCACCCTCACTCCTTTCTACGCCGGCGACCGGTGCACCAACTCGGTCCTGGATGGCCTCGGCCAGACGCTCGTGTTCAGCTGCCTTGGCGGCCCCACCGGCGGGCGCATCGTCACCCTCAAAGGCGCCGGTCGGACATGGGTTCATGTCGATGACCTGCCAACAAGCTTCGGCACGGCCTCGCAACCCGTCGCACTCAACGTCGATTCCAGCTGGATGGTGCTGCGGGAAGGTGGCGTACCTTCCATTGCTGTGAGCGTGTACCGATGGAATGGAACTGAGTGGGTGCGCGCCGCGGGCATTCCCGCCGTTCCGTCCGCCGCACCCGCCGGTCTGCGCTGGATATCGGATCTCGCGATCAGTGATGATGGTGGCGTGCTCGCCATCAGCGATGCCAGCGCCCTGAATGCCGGTGACGTTTTGCCCTACTACGAACGCGCACTCGGAGCCGTCTATGTCTATCGGCGCGGCGCCTCCCCGAGCGCGTGGACGCTGCGCAATGTGGTCAAGGCGCCGAATCCGGAATACGACGACTCCTTTGGCGCCTCGGTGTCGCTGAGCGCCAGCGGGCGAACACTGGCCGTCGGTGCCCCCCAGGAGGACAGCAACGCGCGCGGCATCGACGGCGATCGGACGGATAACAGCACCAGAAACGCCGGCGCGGCGTATCTCTATTGAGGCGTAGATCCGTAGCGCCCTGCTAGTATCGCCCGCCCCATTCATCCGGCGGAACACTCTTGGCGCTCGGCGCGACCATCTACACGTTCGACATCGAGCTCGCCGATGCCGATCGCGCCGTCTATCAGTCGCTGAACCTGCGCGTGGCGCAGCATCCGAGCGAGACGCCGGACTATCTGCTCACCCGCGTGCTGGCGTATTGCCTCGAATATGCCGAGGGCATCGCATTCTCGAAGGGGCTGTCGGATCCCGATGAGCCGGCGATATCGGTGCGCGATCTGACTGGCGCACTGCAGGTGTGGGTGGACATCGGTCTGCCCGAGCCCGAGCGATTGCATCGGGCCAGCAAGGCGGCGCCGCGCGTCGCCGTGTACACGCACAAGGATCCAGCGCAGTGGGCCGTCAAGCTCGCGGACGCGAAGATCCACCGGGCGGAGAAACTCGCGGTGTTCGCGTTCGACCGGGCGTGGCTCGCGCAGCTCGTCGCGCGGCTGGAGCGTCGCATGCAGTTCTCGCTGGCGCGCTCGGAGGGCGAGATTTACGTGACCGTCGGCGACACGACGTCTGCAGACGGTGCTCGCGCGGCCACTTGGCTGATGCGCATACTGCGGCGCAGAACAAAAGGAACCAAGCAATGCTGGACACCGGATACAACGGCCTCTTGGGCCTGTTGATACTGATCGGCGACGTCTGGGCGATCATCAATATTTTTCAGAGCTCCGCTTCGAGCGGGAAAAAGCTGCTTTGGATACTGTTGGTGCTGCTGCTGCCGCTGCTGGGTCTGATCTTGTGGTTTTTCCTCGGGCCGCGGGCGGCAGAAAGTAGGCGAACAATTTGTAGGGGCTGTCACTGCTTACCGCCCGGCGGCCCCGACAAACCGAGGAATGTGGCGCCCAGTATTCGGCGAGCGTTGCCGCTGCGGATGGCGGTCTCTCCTCGCTGGTGAGATCGAGCTTCTCCAGCGCTTCGACGGTGCGCGCCAGCGTGATCTGCGGGTAATCAGAGCCCAGCATCACGTGATCGATACCAACATTGCGCAACGTCCAGACGAATTCCTTTTCGATGGGCGAGTCGGCCGCGAGCAGCACTGTGCCGGAGATGTCGAAGTAGACATTGTCCAGCGCGAAGCCGTCGGCGGTGCGCGCCAGGACAAGAATGTTCCAGAAGCGAAATCGAGCGCCGCCCATGTGGGCAAAGATGAAGCGGGTCTTCGGCGCCTGGACCGCAAGGTTGAACAAGTCCTCGCAATCTCCCGGCACGATGCCGGCGTTGTCCATGAGCACGACCATTCCGAGCTCGCCGGCCTTCGAAACCAGCGTCAACACGCGCGGATCCGCGATGTCGAAGCGCTGCGCGTGGGGATGGATCTTGAGAGTCTTGACGCCGAGCGCGGCCACTCGCGTCAGCTCATCCAGCGCCGCCTGACCATCGTAAGGATGGACTGTGGCGATGGGGACCACTTTGGGATGCCGCCCGGCGAGAGCGATCAAGCGCATCGTTGCTGGCGTGGATGCTGGCGGGATTTCCGGCCTGCGCTTGATGGGGGCCGCCGAACCACATCGCGCCGATGCCTGCCACGTCGATTCCTGACTGGCGTGCTTCAGCTTCGTACTCTTCAGCGAAGTCTCGCCCTCGCGCAAGTGCACGTGAGTGTCGAACACGGGGTCGCCGCCCCAGGCGGATGTCGTCAGCAGCAGCGCGGCGCAAATTCTCAGCTTTTTCATTGCGCACGAGTATAGCGACTCGTAGCGCAGCAACTACTTGTGCAATTTGAAGCGCCCGCTGACCAATGCCCAAGTGCCTTTGCTCGCCCCGGTGACCCTGTGCATCTGCTCTTCGTTCGCGGCGACGACGCAATTGCGGCCGCGACTCTTGGCCAGGTAAAGCGCCTGGTCCGCCTGGCGGAACACATCTTCGAAACCCTGAACGTCCCCTGAGGTCGCCACGCCAAAGCTGGCCGTGATGGGGAGCGGATCTTCCGGGATGAAGTTCGTCTCCATGATCTTGTGCCGCAGCTTTTCGGCCAGGTCCGCGGCGTTTGCCAGGGTCGCGCCCGGGCAGACGAGCACGAACTCCTCGCCACCCCAGCGACCCACCGCATCGGTGTTGCGTGTGCCGGCGCTCAGGATTTCGCCCATCGTGCGCAGCACCCGGTCGCCGACGTGATGGCCGCGTTCATCGTTGATGCGCTTGAAGTGATCGAGATCGATGACGATGACGCTCGCGGACACGCGCGTGATGCCCAGCGCCGCGACGAACTGGTCGATGCCGTGGCGATTCAGGACGTTCGTCAGCGCATCGATCGTCGAGAGCTTCTGGTACTTCTCTTTTTCATGCTCGAGGGCGTCGATCTGCTGGCGTTGCGCGCGATGCGCGCGACGCATCAGCAGCCACTGCGAAGTCCCATACGTCGTGCCCAGGATCATCCACAGGCACAGCAGATCCCAGGTACCAGGACTCCGCGCTGATCCAGTCGCCCACGAACTCGATCTTGTCGATCTGGATGTCGTGCTGAGTCCCGGCGAGATCGCCCTGCAGGTCGAAGTTGAAGACGGTGGCATTGCTGAGATCGGGACGCGAATACTCCCGCGGGTGGTTGTACGCAGTCGTCCACCACTCGGCCACCGCGAACTCGCGCAGGCTGATCGAGATGGGTTGGGCAAGATCCTTGGTCGGGATGTTGACGAAGTTGAACTTCGGCGAATTCAGGTCCTCGATCGTCGAGAACCTCGAGTCGAAATTGCGGATGGAGACACGCAGGTACTGCGCCTTCCCGTGTATCGAACCGCCAGGTTCAAGGTCCGGAAGCGCGAGAGGTCGATGCCCTGGCTGGCGACAACGGGAGCCAGCATGTAGGCGAAGCCGCAGCCCTGCATGACGGTCTCCTGGGGAAACTGGCAGGCATAGTGGAAATTCGCCTGGTCAATCCACTGCATTTCCGCGGGCGGCTCCGTTGACCGGTTTGCACCAGGAAGAAGTTGGCGCCTTGCCGCGAGCTGTCGATCGTCAGCCGGCGTTCCGGAAGGAAGCGATGCCCGACCACGGCCAGCAGCGTGAGCAGGATGCCGATCAGCAGGGTGGCTGATTGAGTGGGTTTTCGATGGATGGATTCGGTCATTCCGCGGCGCTGTGTGCACTCGAGATCGCTATCGGCAGGGACGGACGAAGATTTATGGATCCTCGCCCGAAATAGGTCCGGGCTGAACCACGCCGCCCCCACTACTTGTGCAGCTTGAAGCGCCCGCTGATCAGGGCCCAAGTGCCTTTGCGCGCGCCCGTGACCTTGTGCATCTGATCTTCGGCCGCAGCGACGACGCAGTTACGGCCGCGACTCTTGGCGAGGTACAGCGCCTGGTCGGCCTGCTGGAACGCCTCTTCGAAGCTGCCACCCGCGGGGGATGTCGCCACACCAAAGCTCGCGGTCACGGCACAACGGATCTTCGGGGATGAAGTTCGTCTGCATGATCCGGTGACGCAGCTTTTCGGCCAGGTCCGAGGCTTTGGACAGGGTCGCACCCGGGCAGACGAGAATGAACTCTTCGCCGCCCCAGCGACCGAGGCCGTCGGTGTTGCGAGTCTGCGCACGCAGGATTTCGCCGACGTTTTGCAGCACACGGTCACCGGCGTAGTGCCCGCGATGATCGTTGATCTTCTTGAAGTGGTCGAGATCGATGACGATGACGCTGGTCGGTAGATTGTCGACTTGCCGCGATGCGATGAACTGCTCGATGCCGTGGCGATTCAGCACCTTCGTGAGTCCATCGATCGTCGACAGCTTCTGATACTTGTCCTTCTCGCTTTGCAGCTCGCGGTGCTTGCGACGCAGCCGCATCCATTGTGAGGTGCCGTAGCTGGTCGCCACGATCAACCACGCGCACAGGATGCCGAGATACCAGTACTCGGCGCTGATCCAGTCTCCCGAGAATTCGATCTTGTCGATCTGGATGTCGTGATCGGTACCCGCGGGCTCGCCCTGCAGGTAGATGGAAAACGCGATGGCGTTGCTGAAGTCTGGCTGGGACAGGTCTCGCGGCAGGTCGTATTGCGCTATCCACCACTCCGGCACCGTGAACTCGTGCAGGTCGATGGCGACCGGCTTTGCGAGATCCTTCGGCTGGAGATTCAGCAAGTTGAACTTCGAGGAGTTCGTATCTTCCAGGCGGGAGAATCTCGGATCGAAGTTCCGGATCGCCACGCGCAGATAGTGAGCAGAACCGGCGTATCGGATCGTGAGATTCAGGTTGCGGTAGCGGGAAAGATCGGCGCCATGATCCGCGGCGTTCTCCCGGGACAGCATATAGGTGTAGCCGCAATTCGCGCCCGCCGCTTCCCTGGCAAACCGGCATTTGAAATGAAGGCGCGACTGATCCACCCAGTCCACCTTGGTCAGCGTGTCGTCATCTGATCTCGTCAGGAAGTAGACCGCGCCCTTTTGGAGGGGTCGAGCGTCAATTGGCGTTCGGGGAGGAAGCGATGCGCGACGACCGCAACGAGGGTCAACAGGATGCCTACGGCCAAGGCGGCCGATTGGCTGGATTTCTTCTCGGTGAATTCGACCATGGGGGTACCCAGGTCGTTATCGGCGGTTGCGGACGGATATTGAGTGGTATTTCTACGTCATGAGTAGTGCAGAAGGCAACGGGCGAAGAACGTTCCAGCTGGAACGTCAACGCCCGAGACAGTGTAGAGCTCAGTCGCCCTTGCCGCCCTTCAGCACGAAGGTGACTTTGAGTATCACGCGGTATTCGGTGATCTTGCCCTTGGACACTTCCAAGCTCTGATCCTTGACCCACGCGCCCGTGATACCGCTGATGGTTTCCGAGGCGCGCGACACACCCTGCTTGACCGCATCATCGAAGCCCTTCGAGCTGGTGGAAATGATTTCGATCACTTTGGCGACTGACATAGATACCTCGCAGGTTTCAGGGCACGGGATGGTAACGCGTTTGATCATGAACCCCGCGATGGACGATCGCCGGCTAACGTTGATGCGTCAGACAGGCGCCATAGCGCCTGCAGGAAGAGCCGCGATCCCTGACAGCGCCAGCCCGTCGCCGCGATGCTGCGCCGTCCGACATCAAGCGGCCGAGCCGTGGAGTGGAATCCCTTCAAACTAGCGAGGGGGCCACCATGCAAGCTTTCCGCGTCGGCGTGTTCACGCTCGCTTCGCTGGCTTTGTCATTCGCTTCTCAACGCCTGCCCTGGCGGATATGCGCTCCATCTAGCGCGTGCAGTCGTTGCCCCGACCGCCCGCATCCGCGTTCCTCCGGTTGTGGCGAGGACGTTGCCATCGATGGCGGCAACATCATCGTGCTGGCCAGCTACGAGGGCGGGCAGCAAGCCCTGCTCTACCGGCGCAACAACAGCAATGGCCAATGGGTCTATCGGCGCGCGCTGGTGACGTGGACCGGCGCTTACGTGCAGTCCGGCGTGGCGATGAAGAACGGCATCGCCGCCGTGCAGTTCGGCGATCAAATCTCCCTGTTCGAATATTCCGGCTGGCGACTACGTGCCGCGCACCAGCGTCGCGCCCATCCGTCATCACGGAGGCCTCGCGATCTCCGGCAACAGTGTGCTCATCGGCGGCAACAACTGCGACTACGACGCCGTCATCTACCAGAAGAACGCCGCAGGTAGTTGGGACATCACCGGCCGCATCGATGACAACCAGGGCCAGTGCCTCGGCGCGTTCGAGAGCTACGACGTGGAACTCAACTATGACTATGCGCTGCTGCATGCGCCATATGCACGCGAGGCCACGGCGTGGCGACGCAATGGCAGCGCGCTGAACTGGGTGCCGGCGGGCATCCTCGCGTTGCTGCCGGACGAAGCGGTGACCGACGAGAATTTCGCGCTGCAAAGCGCCACGGCCGTGGGACCAACGGCGTGGTCTGGCGTCGCAGCGGCGCCAGCACCTGGACTCGCCAGGGCGTGGCCACGAGCGTGGACCACGACAAGGGCGGCGGAAATGCATGTTCGACTGCCGTGTACCGCGATGGCGTGCTCGTGACCAGGAAGCGACGCAACTGGTTCCATTCCCGCGGGTGTATCTCGAAGCGTCACCCGGCCAGTTCGAGCACGTGGCCAACATGCGGGACCAACGAGGAACGTACAACGGCTCTACGACGTCTCCGGCCGCACCGTGGTGGCCGCCGTGACGCGACTCAGTGCCACGCGCGTTCGAAGTGCAGGTATTCAACCTGCCCTCGCAGCTGCGCGTGCCCGCGCCCATCGTGAATGACTTCGAGGATCGCGACGTTTCCGACTTCACGTTCAGCGGCGGCGCAGTTCGCGCTGGCCACGCGCGGCTCCGACGATGTGCTGGCACAGAGCTCCAGCAACGGTCTCGCAATCGCGGTGCTGAGCGACAGCGATTGGACCGACGATCAGCGCGTCGAAGCCGATATCACGCCCACGTTCAGCGGCACCGGTAGTTGGGTCGGCCTCGTGGCGCGGTATGTCGATGCCGACAACTATTACTATGTCGCCATCCGCGACAACCAGACTTATGGCATCTACAAGCGCGTGAATGGCGTCGATGACGCTGCTGTACGAAAGCTATTTCTACAACACCCAGACCCCGACTTTCCGGGCGATGCTGCGCGTCGATTGGCAATCAGATCAGCGTGGACTTCGGCTTCCAGCAGGGCCCCCCCGTGACCGACAACTCCCTGTCGCGCGGGCGCGGTGGCGTGGTGACCTGGCTCGCCCGCGCGGACTTCGATGACGTGCACGTGGCTGGCACAGATCAGTACGTCCCGCTGTTCACGCGCGAGTACGGCTTCGCGGGATGACTCGTACGAGAGCGGTCTCAATGAACTCAGCGGCGATTGGGAAGTGACCGAGGCCTGCGACGAGGAGAATCCTGTCTCAACGGGCTTTCCCAGCGCGATACCAGCGGCAACGCCGTCGCCGTCATCGGAACGCCGATACCGAACCAGGAAATCAACGCCCGCATCCGGCTCGATTCGTTCGCGGCTTCACAGCAAGGGGCGTGGTTCGGATTGCTGGCGAGGTATGTCGACGCGCGCAATCACTATTACGTGACGGTGCGGAGTACCGGGCAGATCCAGATTCGCAAGATCGTGAATGGGGTGATCACGATATTGGGGACGGCCAACTTCACTGCGGTGCCGGGGCGGTATTACGAGGTGCAGTTCCTGGTGATCAATGACCAGTTGCATCTGTACGTGGATCAGGCGCTGGTGGCGACGGCGCATGATCGTGATATCGCGAGAGGTCAGTATGGGATCGCGACATATCGGGCGGCGGCGAATTGGGATTCGTTTTGGGTGATGCAGCCGTGACAGGAGCCATAGGGACATCGGCGTAACGACAAACAATCCAGAACCGCCCCACGTACACTGCAGCAGCGAGGATTCCCTCGGCCCAGGAGACCCGGTGCGCAGTTACGAATTCGGCGGCTTCCGCCTCGATGGATTGAAGCGCCAACTGCGCGACACACAAGGGAAGCTGCTCGAGCTGCCGGCGCGCTCCATGGATGCTCTGCTCTTTCTCCTGGAACGACGCGGCGAGGACGTGAGCAAGGAACAGCTCATGAAGGCGCTGTGGCCCAGCACCATCGTCGAGGAGAACAACCTCAACCAGGCCATCTTTGCGTTGCGGCGCGCGCTCAGGGACGACGCCAATTCGCCACGCTTCATCATGACTCTGCCTGGCCGTGGCTATCGCTTCATCGCCGAACCCGAGCCGCCGCCGAAGGCGACGCCCGCCCCGAGTTGCCGCGCTACATGGCGTTTGCTGTCGCGGGACTGATTGCCGTCGGCGCAGCCGCCGCCGTGTTCTGGCCGCGCGGCAATGCGAAGAACGCTGCCCCCGTGTCGGTGGCGGTTCTGCCCTTCACCGCGCTGCTGCCCGAGCAAAGCGATCCGGCGCTGGAACTGGGCATGACGGACACGTTGATTGCGCAAATCGGCTCGCTGCCGGGCGTGACCGTGAGTTCGCTCAACGCCGTGCGCCGCGTCGGCGGTGCGGACGTGGACGCCACGGATGCCGGCAAGGCGCTGGGCGTCGAGGCCGTGCTCGAAAGCACCATCCTCAGGCAGGGCGAACGCATCCGCGTGTCGTCTCGTCTGTTACGCGTGCGCGACGGACAGTCCCTGTGGGTCGGGAAGTTCGATGAGCCCATCAGCGATATTTTTTCCGTGCAGGACTCCATCGCCGAGCGCGTCATGCTCACGCTCGCGCCGCAGTTATCGTCCGACGCGCGACCCACCAGGCTGCGGCCCACCGACAACGCCGAGGCCTACCAGCTCTACCTGAGCGGCTTCTACCAGCAGCAACGCCGCGACATCGATGGCCTGCCGATGGCGGTGGAGAAGTACGAAGCGGCGATTCTCATGGACCCCGGCTACGCCCAGGCCTGGGGCGCCTGTCGCGCGCACTGGCCGCGCAGGGAGTGTTCGGCACACAGCCGCCGATGGCCGTGTTTCCGCGCGCCAAGGAAGCCGCTCTCAAGGCCGTGGAGATCGATCCCGATTCTGCCGAAGCGCAGGCCGCACTCGCGCACGTGCTGGCGGTTTACGACCGAAATTCAAGGAGGCCGAGGAGCACTACACGCTCGCCAAGCGCCTCAGCCCCACCACTCCCGAGTTCTATCTACTGAGCTCCATCAACCAGGTGGGCCTCGGGCGCCCGCAGCAGGCCGTGGCCGAGGCGCGGCGCGCGCTGGAGATCGAGCCCGCCAGCCTCCTCTTCAGCACCAACCTGGGAATGCTTTTGTATTTCAACCGTTCATATGACGAGGCGGAAACCGTGTTGCGCCGCGTGGTGGAGCTGCAGCCGCGTTTCGATCATGCGCGCAATTTCCTCGGCCGCACGTTGCTCGCCAAGGGCGACCTCGACGGCGCATTGGCACAATTCGCCGCGCGCTCCAATCCTACACCTGGCAGTCGCGCCGATCCCGCCCGTACGTATGCCCTCGCCGGTCGCCGCGCCGAGGCGCTGATGGAGATCGAGAAGGTCCGGGCCCAGGGCGCGCAGGGCTTCGGTGTGAACTACGACCTGGCGACTATCTACACCGCGCTCGGTGACAAGGCGCAGGCCTGTCGTGCGCTGGAAGCGGCGTTCCTGGATCGTTCCGCGTTCCTGGGATTCCTGCAGCTCGATCCGGCCATGGATGCACTGCGTACCGAGCCCTGCGTGGCGGAAGTTTCCCGCAAGCTTTACGGCAATCCGTGACAACAGCCGGGGATTGCTCCCCGGCCATTACCGACTCACTACTGCATACGATCCAGTTCCGCCGTGGCACAGCCCGTGCCCACCTGCACCCCATTGACGTCCTTCAATACGATCGTCGCCACCGCCGAGGCGTGCATCGAGCCTTCCGCGACTTCCTGGGTGGAGCGCACTTCCTGCGTGCCGATCAGAAAGCCGTTGAGGTCGAAGCGCTGGAACACGAACTTGTTGAAGAACGTGTGTTTGCCCGTGCGGTACCAAAAGCCATGGCTCGGCCCCCGTCGGACCGTCGGAGTGCCCGCCGCCGTTTCGCTTTGCGTCCCGCCCTGGTGGAAGGTGCTCAGACCCGCGAAGGGGCCAATCAGCACATCGCCGGTCACGCAATGGCGCACCGTGACCTGGCTGGTCCAGGCGCCCTGCAGCTGTGCCGTGTAGTCACGTCCCTTTCGGCCGTCACCGGCGGCCGCGCCGCAGGACATCACCAGCGCCACCACCGCCAGCATCGAGCCTTTGATCTTCGAGTTCATGTCTGTCTCCTTGTTTACCCGCCGCCGGCTGGCTGCGGGGTGGGAGGAAAACTGCCCGCAAAGGTCATTTGCGGGCTTTGGGAGGGCATTAAAGGGGCGTGAATTGTCGTGAATGGATGACGGGGCCACCGACCGTCCAGCCCGTCGGCGCCAGCTGGCCAGTTTGACGTGGAGTTGCCCCGGTTCGCGATCGCGCCGCTGCCTATTTGGAGCGGACTTCTTCTGCTGTTGAGCGCCGCCGGCGTCGCGTTTTCGCTCTCTCCAGACCCAGGGCTCGACTCGTTTCTCGGGCGGCAGCTTCCACAAGCCTCGCTTGGCATCACGGGCTTCGTTCTCGACCTCGAACAGGCAATCGTCGTGGGCGTATTCGGGGTAAAACCAGGCCGCGCCTTGCGCCACGACCTCGCGATTGATGTGCAGTTTCGCGATCCACACATGCACTACGAGCCGCCCGTGGTTGTCGGTGTCGACGCGCAGCATCACGACGTCTTTGCCATCAAGTGCTGCCTTCAGTACTTCTCGCGCTTCGCGGCCGTACGGCTGGTCCTTTTCGGGCGCATCGATATCCGCCATTCGGAAGATCATGACGGCGCCCTGGATCTTTGCTTTGAAGGTGTCGCCGTCGGTCACGCTGACGACACGCCCGTAGAGGACGTCCTCGTCCCCACGGCCGGGACTTTCCCGTCGCAGGCGACCGACGTTTCGCTTTCCCTGCTTGTCGTGACAGTGGCGTTTGCCGGCCTTCTTGTCGAAATGGCATCCGTTCTTGTCTACCCACCGCCGTGCCCGAAAGCACTTCCATGAAGTACGAATGCGGCGACGAACAGCATGAAAAGCGTTCTCGCATCTTGAAATTTGCGCCAATTCAAGGATCTGGTGGATCTCATTCGTCAACCGGCTGAGCCAGATTCCGTCTGGCGCCTAGTCGCAGCAGCCTTGCGAGCACGCTCACTAGCACCCGCTCGGAACGCCGGATTACTCCACGCCTTGATTGCCCCTGCGCGTCGCCGCGCCGAAGTCGCCTCTTGCTTGCCCGCGGTGGTCCGATGCCCTTGCGGGCGCACTTTCTTTTTCGGTGTTGATGGATGCCGGCGCGTCCTCTTAAGCGCCGCCTTTCTTGCGCGTTCGCTTGCACCCGCCCTGAAGGCCGGATCTTTCCATGCGGCGAGTGCCACTTCGCGACCCCAACCTGCTCCGGCGCCGTTGTGTCGATTCCAAAATCGCGGATCGCCTGCAGCGTCCAATCCAGAAAGCAGACGCCGTTCAGCCGCATTCACCAGTTCGCGCGCTCGGATAGTCGTCTCGATCACAAAACGAATCGCCGCGGCAGTCTTGTGGTCCGAATACCCCGGTTCCCGGCATGATCCGAAGTAGCGCGCACCTTCTCGATGTGGGTGCTTCATTGATCCACCCGCATAGAGGTACCTCGCCTCACCAGACCTATGCGCTTTGGGGAAGTAGACAACGTACGTGAACCCGCACGGCTGCGCGGAAACGTCCTCGGCGATACATAGCCCCAAAGGAGCTAGTAGCGAGCCGATGATCTGGCGCCCGCGTGCGATGTCCTGCGAATCGACTAAACCGTGTACGGCGACGCTCATGAATGAAAGCTAGAAGCCAACCTACGCCAGTTGGAGACAAGGGCCTCAGTTGGTTCTGATACACCGGCTTTTCAGGGAAGCAGCGCGGATTTCTTCGATGCGCGTCACGAATGACCCGAGCCAGCCAAGCCTATGTCTAGGTGAAACTGGCACGAGAATCCCGGGTCTTTCTCCTCCACTCGAGCTACGTGACGTCCACAGCAGTCCATTCCTCAGCACCTGGTGGAAGCTGCACCAGGCGCCGTAGCTCCTTCAAGTGTTCGGCGAGAAGTTTTCGAGACTCATCCGGCATGTCACTCCAGATAAGTTCCAGTGACTCCGAATCAATCTCAAGAGTTCTTCGGACCAGATTGGGTGCGCAATCCATCGCGTCGAGCAAATACTCCATCGCGAAATCACGATCCAACTCGGCATGGAGTTCGCCACTAAACGCGATGTATCCATAACCCCAGAAGAACGCCTTTGTTGCTTCCAGCAATAGACCCCGGCCGCAGACTGCGTCCCTGCGGGCGACTTCATCGAATATTTCCTGAAACGCGATCTCGAACGCATCGGCTTCTTCGCCGAGTACTCCGCCGATTACGCTCTCCGAGTCTCGGTCGATCTCGAGCAACAGATGCTCGCATTGGCGGTCTCCCTCGCCACAATACGGACAGTCAGCACACTCATCGCGCATAGGACATGCCTACCTATGAGTCGTTACGTGCATGCGGCGACATTCGCGAATGGCGGCGGACACCTCCCTCTCGCTCACCGGCTCGTCAGTCCAGTTCTCCGGCGAGTCGAAATTGGCGAGGATGCTGCTCCCCCAGGCTCCCGAGGAAAGCTGTCCATACAAATACTGCGTCAGTTGTCGACGAGTCTTGATGTCCTTCGGATTCATACGTTGCCTCAGTGGAGATCCCAGGGTTCGGT
>CAWHUD010000016.1:0-99269 GCA_963832505.1 uncultured Pseudomonadota bacterium
CGATCAGATCCATCAGCAGCGGCGACAGGCAATCATAGGGTTCGAGCTTCAGCTCCCGCAGGCGCGCGCGCACGGCGCCCATCTGCGTCGGATTGAAGCCGGACTCGATGATCGAGGAAACGAACGCCGCGAATTCCGGCGCTGCCCAGCCCTTTTCGCTGGACAGCTCGACGTGTACGAAGTCGAGTCCGTAGAACGGGTGATTCCGGTCCTCGATGCGGCCGTACATGTGCACGCCGCAGCCGCTGCAGGCCTGGCGCTGAATCGTAGCCTTGGCATCCACGACCTTGAGCTTCTGCGCATTCTCGGTGACTTCGAGCTTGTCGCGTTTCACGACGGCCACCACTGAGAACAGCGCGCCGTCGGGTTTCCAGCACTTGGTGCAGCCGCAGGCGTGGTTGAAGGCGACGTCGCCATTGATGCGCACCTTCACCTGTTTGTCCGAGCAGCGGCAGACGAGCGTTCCGCCCGCGAAGTTCGCAGTCCCCGGTTTCACGCCGTTGTCGACCGACGGATGAATCGATATTGCGCTCATGTTGGTTTCTCCTCTTTCACGAGACTCACTTGTTGGCGCCGAGCTCGCGCGGAGCGATCAGGTCTCCGTTCGCGTCCAGCAACGGCACGCGGTAACTCGCCAGGATCGCCTGCACCTCGCGCTCATGCGCGCCGATCCATTGGTCGAGCGTGTCTTTCCATTCCTTTTCGCCGAAGCGCACGCCCATCGAGATCTCGTAGTCGAACTTGATCGTGCGGATCCGGCTTGAAGGGCAGCGCGCGCCACGCCGGGCGTTGTGCATGCCGGCCCGCGAGGAAACCCGCGATCGGTCCCCACACGATCGCCATGTCGATCTTGCCGGCCGCCAGGTCACGTCTCGATCACGTGTGCGGGGCTTTCCGCCGGATCGCCGCTTTGCGGCGCGTAGAAGACGGCGTGATCGAGCAGTTCATTGCGCAGCAGCCAATCCGCGCCGGGCGAACGGCCGAAGACACCGATGCGCAATGCGCGCAGCCGCTCCGGCGGCAGCGCGAGCAGATCCTCCGGCGCCTGCAGTCGCGCGAATTCTTCGCGCGACTTCGAATACCAGCGCGTAGGTGGAACGCATGTACGGCCGCGTGGTCGCCGTGAGCTCGAATCCCTTCGGCACGCCGATGATCACGTCGCATTTGAACTGCTGCGTCGACTCGTCGCGCTGCCGCAGGGTATTGCGCACGAATCCCATGCGCTGCGGAAAGTACGTGAACTCGATGCGGCGCCCGAGGTCGCGGGCGAGCGCCTGCGCGATCTTGTTTTCGTAGCCTTCGCCCTGGTCGTTCGACAGCGGCATGTTGCCCGGGTCTGCGCAGACCCGCAGCACGGCCGCGGCGTCCTGCGCATGTGCCGCGAGCAGCATGCACGCAAGGCCGCGCGAGCCGGCGCAGCGCGAGCGACTATTCGAGCGGCGACAAGCGCCCGGGCTGAATCGCGCCATCGGAGCGGCCCTTCAGGTAGGCGTACAGGCCTTCCCAGTTCTGCGTGACCATCTGACTCGTATTGAACGGCGGCATTCCCTTGTCTGGCCGGCCGTTCATGATCACGGTGTGAAAATCCTCTTTCGACAATGTCTTCAGGCGCTCGACCAGCGGGGGCCCGACGAGTCCCTCCTGGGATGCGCCGTGACAACGCTCACACGCGAGCGCGCGCCAGGTCTTCCATCCCATGAGAGTCTTCGCGTCGACCTTGGTGCCGTCCTTCACCTCGTAGAGTTTCGCTTCATCCGCCCCGACGCCCGCGAGCGGCGCCAGGACGAGGATGAGTAGCGCTGCTGCCCAACGCATCCGTTTCAGTTCGCCGCGGCCTGTGCCGACGCCGTCGCCCGGCAGCGCGAACACGAACAGCGATCCGCCGAGCGTCGTGTACTTCGCGAGATCCTTGTAGCCGCCGACGGCGCCGAGACCTTCCGTGGATTCCGTCAGGCCGGCCGCCATGCCGATTCCCGCCCAGCCACCGATTCCGGAGTAGACGCCGACGTATTGCTTGCCGCCGTATTGATAGGTGAAGACGTTGCCGATGATTCCCGAGGGCGTCTTGAATTTCCAAAGCTCCTTGCCGTCCTTGGTGCTCACCGCCTTGATGTAGCCTTCCAGCGTTCCGTAGAACGCGACATCGCCGGCGGTGGTCAATGCTCCGGACCACACGGAGAATCGCTCGGGCTTCGACCAGACGATCTTGCCCTGCGCCGGATCCCAGGCGATGAAGTTGCCCATGCCGCCGTGACTTCCGATCGCGGGAAACATCGTCAGCGTCGCGCCCACGTAGGGCTGGCCGGCGGTGTACTCGACCTGGAACGGCTCATACGTCATGCACACGTGGTTGGTCGGAACGAGGATCAGGCCCGTCTTGCGGTCATAGCTCGCCGGCTGCTGGTCTTTCGAGCCGAGCGCGGCCGGACAGATGTCCTTCACGTTGACGTCCGGACCTGTCGTCTGCGGTGAGTATTTCTTGTCGACGATCGGACGGCCGGTCTTCATGTCGACCTTGGTCGCCCAGTTGACCGTCGGGTCATACTTTTCGGCCACCAGCAGCGCGCCAGTCTCGCGATTGAGCGTGTAGCCGAATCCATTGCGATCGAAGTGCACCACCGCGGGCACTTTCTTGCCCTTGTAAGTCGATATCGACCAGCAGGTTTTCATTGACCCCGTCGAAGTCCCACTCATCGTGGGGCGTCATCTGGTAGGCCCATTTCGCCATGCCGGTGTCGAGGTCGCGCGCGAATAACGTCATCGACCACTTGTTGTCGCCCGGGCGCTGCGCGGGATTCCAGGTGCCGGGATTGCCGGTGCCGTAATAGACGAGGTTGAGCTTGGGATCGTAGGCATACCAGCCCCAGGTCGTCCCGCCGCCTAACTTCCACTGGTCGCCCTTCCAGGACTTGATCGAGGAATCCGCGCCGATCGGCGCCAGCTTGCCGTTGGTCCAGGTCATGGTCTTCTTCGGATCGACGAGCAGTTCCTCATCGGGCCCCGTGCTCCACGCGGTCCAGACCAGTTTGCCGGTTTTCAGGTCATACGCGATCAGGCGCCCGCGTACACCGAATTCTCCACCGGAGATTCCGGTGATCACCTTGTCCTTGAATACATGCGGCGCATTGGTGTTGGTCTCGCCGATCTTCGGATCGCCGTTCTTCGCGGTCCAGACCACCTTGCCGGTATTGGCATCCAGCGCCACCAGCGTCGTGTCCGCCTGCTGCAGCAGGATCTTGCCATCCGCGTACGCCAGGCCGCGATTGACCGTGTCGCAGCACATGACCGGAACGACCTGCGCATCCTGTTTCGGTTCGTACTTCCACTTGTAGGATTGGTCCTTCAGGTTGACCGCGTACACGTTGTTCGGGAACGGCGTGTGTATGTACATCATGTCGCCGATGACCAGCGGCGATCCCTCGTGACCGCGCAGCACACCGGTGGACATGGTCCACGCGACCTGCAACTTGCCCGACGTTTGCGGCGTTGATCTGGTTGAGAGTGCTGTAGCGATGATTGGCATAATCGCCGGCCTGAGCGGCCCAGTTCTTCGAATCGCCCATGGCCTGCTCGAGATCGGTGGCCGCCGCCAACCCGCTCAACGTAGCAACAGCCGACGTCGCGACGCCGACAAGAAAGGAGCGATGCAGATGTTTCATGTTCAATCCCCCGGACTACTCGGACGCCAAGCTATTGCAACGGCCGTGCCATGAGCGGGTGCACGCTATCCTACTGTGCACCGCGTTGTCAGCTGGCCTTCATTGCCCCCGCGTCACGGCGCGCCACCAGCGCACGACTACCCGACCCAGGCCCGCGTCGAATACGTGAACGACTGTGTGGCGCGGAACGGCGGCAAACTGTCACAGGTGTACCAATGTTCGTGTGTCATCGATGACATCGCGAACACGCTCACTTACGACGATTTCGTCGAGGTCTCGACATTCGCGCGATATGCGACGCTGCCGGGAGAGGGCGGCGGGATCTTTCGCGACTCGGAGCAGGCGAAGGCCAGGGCGAAGCAGTTTCGCGAGCTCGAGAAGAATGCCTACCGCGCCTGCGGACTCAAGGCCCCGGCTTCGTGAGAAAAGGGGGCTGCCCCTTTCTACGGGCCGAGCACCACGCCCCAGGGTGAGCGGCCGACCGGGATTTTTCCGATCGTGCGCAGCGCCACGGTGTCGACGATGCTCACATCGTTGGAGGGGCCGTTCGCGGTATAGAGCCTGCTGCCATCCGCGGAGAGGGCGATTCCCCAGGGCCGCGTTCCGACCGGCACTTCGGCCAGCAGCTTCGGCGCCGAGGAATCTGCGATATCGATGACCGCGACCGTTCCGCCGCGGCCGGTGCTCATGTACAGCCGCTTGCGCGCAGCATCCAGCACCAGCGCCATCGGCCGCGCCTCCTTGCGCAGCTGCAGTACGCGGCTGCGCAGGCGCGTCGCCTTGCAGGCCGATGCGGTACAGCGACGCGTCGAACTCGCCGGTGACATAGGCGAAACTGCTGTCCGGCGTAAAGGCGATGTCGCGCGGTCGCTGGCCCACCGACACGGATCTCACCACCTTGAGCGTGCGCGGTATCGATCACCGAGACCGCGTGGTCGGATTCATTCGTGACGAGTACCCAGCGACCATTCGGTGTGACGGCAACACCCTCAGGCTCGAGTCCGACCGGAATGCTGGCAATGATCCGGCCGCTCGCGATATCCACGACGGAAGTGCGCCCCGCATCTTCGTTCGCCACGAACAGGCGCTTCTCGTCGGCACTCAGGTCGAACTGTTCGGGATCCGAGCCGGCCGCGAGCACGCGCACGACCTTGTGCGATGCGGTATCGATGATCGCGATACCGTCGGCGCTCAGGTCGCGCTTGAGTTTCGCGCATTCCTCGTCTGGCACCGTCGGCGGGCATTTCGGAAGTCCGCTCACGGCGACGAACAGCCGTGCGCCGGCGCGATCGATCTTCATGCCGCGCGGGCGCTTGCCGACATCGATGGTTGCGATGACCTGCGCAGTCCGGGTGTCGATCACCGAGACGCTGTTGCCATCCTCGTTGGAGACGTAGGCGCGCTCGCCACGCGCCGACATGGCAAGCAGGCATCCGAACAGCGCGCCAAGACAGTTCTTGCTCAGAATGACAGATACGCCCCGAGGTTGAAGTTGCTGCTGTCGTTCTCAACGCCATTGTGCGCTTCGGCATTGCGTATCGGTAAATTCCGCGAGCAGGGTGAGGTTCTCGGTGAGCGAGTAGTAGGCGCCGACCGTGTACTTCTTGTTCGTTTCCACCAGGTTGGAAACCGCTTCGCCCGGCGCGAGATCGAGGTTGCTCTCGCCGTAGTTGAGCCCGAGCTTGAGTTCGTCGAACTTGTAGGTGAACTGCGCGAGGAATCCATCGGAGTCGCGCTCGTCCGCCCAGGCCGTCGCTGGCGAACAGGAACAAGGCGGTGGTTCCGAGTCCTTCGCCCTGGTAATACCACGCGAGGAATTCGAACGAGCCGAAGGTGATCTTGCCGCCGATGTCGAAGCCGAAACTGTCGAAGTCGGATGCGTCCGTTACGCCATTGTGTTGCTGGCTGATCACGCTCGCGGAGAAATAGAAGGTTCTCATTCTTGAATAGCGGCCTTCGCGTGCCAGCCGGGAGCGCTTTCCGGCGGCGCCGTGGTGCCGGGTGGCAGCTCCTGTCCGAGCGGCTCGAGCGGATCGAAGATGCCGAGCGTGACCTTGAAGCCGCCGAAGTCACGCGTCGTGTAGTCGATCTGCGCGAGCCAGTCCGTGTAGATGTAGCCGAAGCCGATCGATCCGAGCGAGGTGTTGGCAGGCGTGGCGTAGTTGCCGCTGCCCGCGCCCACGCCGGGCAGCGTCATGTCATTCAGGATCGCATCGGCGCCGAACAAACCGATGTTTCGGCCGAGCAGGAATTCGCCCATGTCTGTCGTTGCCGAACGTCATGAAAACCTGCCGCATGTCTATGCTCGCGGTGCCGAGCGCCGTATTCGTCTGGCCCGCGCCTTGTTGCAGGTTCGCACTGCCGTCGTTCGTGCTGATCCCGGGATAGAAGCCGAAGGTCACGGCGATGTCGTAGCCGTTTTGCGTCGTCGACGCACCGAGGGCCAGTGCCGCGGGAAGCAAGCCGTTGCTGATGGACGAAGTGCGGTCTTCGCCCGCGGCGCCGCGGCACGCAAGCCCGCCCGCGATTGCCGGCGTCGTTTCGTCCTCACAACTCGAGCCGATGTAATGGACATTCACGTTGCCATTGGCCGTGAACTTCCAGTCGCCGGCCGTCATCTCCACCGCCGTCGCGGGTGCTGCAGCGCAGGCCATCGCGAGCGACGAATGCGGATCCGCATCGCAGCGTCTTGCTATTAGCCATGACACGTCCCCCTTGCTCGTGTGCCTACGAGTGGAGTAGTGAGAGCAAGGCCCATGCCAGTAGGAATTGGCCTACACCTGAGCAGGGAAGCGCTGCGGCAGCGCGGGCGGCTGGCCGCAAACCGCGATTCAGAGGTCGTGGCGCGTGTACTCCGCATTGACACTGATTCAAGGACACAGTGACAGGGTGATACATTCCACCTAGGCGGTAGTCGCCATCCATTAGGGAGCAGGGGAGCTCCGGATGGATTCCAGTGTCGTGCAACATGCGGCGAACGTGCTCGATTTCGTGAGCGGCCGCGCGGCGCGGCTCGAAGGACAGGTTGCCGACCTGAATCCCGCGATCGCGGTTTCGTGGCGCCGCTGCGCCCTCGACTATTCCATCGACCCATGCGCGGCACTACGCGCCCGTGCGTCCTCGATGCCGCTTCGCTGGCGCGCCGTCGCGAACAATCCGCGGACCTGGTGCAGATCGCTTCGGCGGAAATCGACTGGCTGTACGACTACATCGCCAAGTCCGGTTACGCGTTGGTCCTCACCGATGCGAGCGGCGTCGTCCTGTACGAGAAGACAGACGCGACGCTGGCAGACACATTCCGCAAGGCCGGGCTGATCTGCGGCGCGGACTGGAGCGAGCGTCGCGAGGGAACGAATGGCATCGGCACCTGCATCGCCGAGAACCAGTCGGTGACCGTACACCTGGGCGAACACTTTCGTTCCTGTCACATCGGCCTGTCCTGTTCCGGCGCACCCATCCGGGATCCGGCAGGTTCGCTGGTGGCGGTTCTCGACGCCTCCACGTTGAGCGCGCAATCCACGCGCGCCGGCGTCGCGCACACCATGGCGCTGGTCAACCTGTCCGCGCGCCTGATCGAAAAGTATCTGTTCCTGCGGCACTTCCAGAATGGCGTGGTGTTCCGTTTCCACGCCCGGCCGGAGTTCGTGAACCTGCAGCACGACGGGGCCATCGCGCTCGCGCCGGATGCCACGATCCTGGCGGCCGATGAAACCGCGATGCAATTGCTGCATGCGGAGAATCGCAGCGCGCTGATCGGACGGCCGATCGACGCGGTCTTCGACGTCAACGCGGCCGAATTGATCGAGCCCGGGCGCCGCTCGTACTCTGACGGCGAGCTGCGGCCGGTGCGCGATGTCGCGCTGGGCAGGCGCTTCTTTGCGAGCCTGGACCGCGGCGCGATGCACACGCAGGTGTCGATCCGGCCGGCGAAGTCCACGCACGTCATGCAGGTCGAGGCTCCGGCCAGCCGGCGCGCGTCGCTGACGCTCGAAGAGCTCGCCGGCGAAGATCCGCAGATGCTGCGCAATGTGCGCAGCGCGTATCGGATCGCGAAGTCGCGCGTGCCGGTCATGATCGAGGGGCCCACCGGCGCCGGCAAGGAAGTGTTCGCGCGCGCGCTGCATGCCGCGAGCGATCGCGCGGCCCGGCCCTTCGTCGCGCTCAACTGCGCGGCGATTCCGGAATCGCTCATCGAGAGTGAATTGTTCGGTTATCGCCCGGGCGCATTCACCGGCGCGCGCAAGGAAGGAATGAGAGGCAAGGTGCTGCAGTCTTCCGGCGGCACGTTGTTTCTCGACGAGATCGGCGACATGCCGCTCGCGCTGCAGACCCGGCTGCTGCGCGTGCTCGAGGAACAGGAAGTGGTGCCGCTCGGCACCGAGATTCCGATCAAGGTGGACCTGCACGTCATCAGCGCATCGCATCGCAACGTGCGCGAAATGATCGCGCGCGGCGAGTTCCGCGAGGATCTCTACTATCGTCTGAACGGAATCACGCTCGAGCTGCCACCGCTCGCCGCGCGCACCGACAAGGAACGCCTGATTCGCGAGTTCCTTGCGGCGGAGACCAGCGACGACCGGCCCGCCGCCATCGAAGTGGCTGCCTTCCAGCGACTGCTTGCCTATCACTGGCCGGGAAACGTGCGCGAGCTGCGCAACGTGATCCGCACCGCGTTGGCGATCTGCGACGGGGGAGTCGTGCGACTGCAGCGATTTGCCGAGTGAGCTTCGCAACGAGGCGGTTCGTCACGCTGCTCCTGCGTCGCAGCACCCCGTCACCGCATCGACTGTGCGCGAAGACGTGTTGCGACACATGCGTGAATGTGACGGGAACATGTCGCTCACGGCCGTGCGGCTCGGCATCAGTCGCAACACTCTGTATCGTCGTTGCAAGCGCCTCGGCATTCCGTTGCGACGCACGCACCTGCCTCTCGCGTAGCGCGGCGCTTCCATCGACGACACGCTCTGGCATGCAATCTGCATGTCATGAGCCGTGAGTACCACGAAGGACGACGCTGCGCTCCTGCGCGTACGCCTCGCACCAGGGATTCTACCTGCGGGGCCGTGAGGAGCGTGCGGCGCAGGTGGTCCTGGTGAGTCCCGAGGGCAATGTGCCGCTGAACTCCATGGCGGCCGCCATCCTCGGGTTGTGCGACGGCTCGCGCGACCGCGCGCAGGTCGTGGCCGAGGTCCTGCAAAAGAGCGGCAACCGGGCGCGGTCCGGGGACATCGTCGAATTCCTGGATGCCGCCGTCGCGCGAGGCTGGATCCAGGAGGCGTGAACGGCCCGGTACCGGAACTGGTTCACACTCCCGCGGATCAGCCGTGACATAACGACAGTGCGGTTTGACATGGGTCACACCGCGCCCGCAACCTCGGTCGCACTGCTCAAGAGCACACCTTGCGAAAGCAAGGGCCGCAAAGCCACCGGTCTACAGGTTCTCCTACGACAGCGGGGTTGCCAGTCATGTCAATGAACGCTCTCCTTTCGATCACGCCCTGGCCGTTCTTCTCGGCCGTTATCTGGGTCGTCCTGCTGGTCGCGATTCTGTACTTCGCACGTCGCACCGCTCACCAGGCAATTCGCACCGCCAGCGGTGCGTTGTCTCACGGTCTGCGAATCGCCTCGCACTCGGTGTCGCATGCGCAAGCGCGGCTCGCGGAGCGCAACCGCGAGGTGCTGCTCGCCGCGGGCCGTGAAGCAAAGGAACGCGTGCTCGAGCGCGAGTTCATGCGCGTCGGCGAGACGGTGCGCAAGGATCTCGCCAACTACCCGCACCTGCATCGCGGCTTGAGCGAAGCCATCGGGCGCATCGAGAAGGATCACCAGGACGCGGTGGAGGTCCCGCCGGATCCGCCCGGCTGGGTTCGCGCGGTGGAAGCGGTCTCCAAGCTCGACGCGAAAGATGGCGGCGGCGACGTGCTCGCCGACATGCACAAGTCCATCGTCAAGGCGCACAAGGAAGCGATGGAAGCCTATCGCGAGGCGGGCGCCGAGCGGCACGAGCTGCTGCGCGCCATGATGCCGCGCTGGCGGGATGTGCAGCAGCTGCTGACCGAAGTGGACAAGAAGGCCGAGAGCCTGTTGTCGCGCTCGGCGGGCATCGACCGGCACATGCAGGAATACGAGCAGATCGTCAAACGCGAAGACAAGGCGTTGTCGGTGCTCTCGTCCTCCTCGCTGGTGCAGTTCTTCGTCTCGGCCATGGTGCTGCTGGTCGCCCTCGGCGGTGCCGCCATCAACTTCTCGCTGATCGCGCGCCCGATGGCCGAGATGGTGGGTGGTACGAGCTTCATCGGAGTCTTCAAGACGGCGGATATCGCCGCCCTCGTGATCATCATGGTCGAGATCTCGATGGGCCTGTTCCTGATGGAGAGTCTGCGCATCACGCGACTCTTTCCCGTGATCGGCGCGCTGCCCGACAAGCTGCGTGTGCGCATGATCTGGATCACCTTCACCATCCTGCTGCTGCTGGCGAGTATCGAAGCGGGGCTGGCCTACATGCGCGAGGTGCTGCTGCAGGATGAACTCGCGACCAGCGCACTGCTGCGCGGCAGCGAGGCCACCATCGAGAACGGCTTCCTGTGGATCACCACCGCGGCGCAGATGGGCATGGGATTCGTCCTGCCCTTCGCGCTGGTGTTCGTGGCGATTCCGCTCGAGACCTTCATCCATTCCCTGCGAACGGTCGTTGGCCTGGCCTGCATCGGCCTGCTGCGCCTGCTGGCCCTGGTGCTGCGCGTCCTGGGGAACGGCTTCCGTCATCTCGGCACGCTCTTCGAACGGTTGTACGACCTGCCATTGTTCGTGCCGCTGTGGCTCGAATCGAGGCGCCCCGAAAATGAACCCGGCAAGAGCGACGTGCCCGTGCAGGACCTGCGTGAGGTGACGCCGTGAAGCGCGCCGTGATTCTCGCCGGCTGCGCTGCTCGCGGCGTGCACGCAATCCGCCCCGGTGCCGCGCAACACGGGCGTGTATCTGCTGCTCGACACCTCCGGCACCTACCGCGCGGAGCTGCGCAAGGCGCAGGACGTCATTCTCTACACGCTCTCGAAGCTCGAACCGGCGGATTCATTCGCGGTGGCGCGCATCGACACCGGCAGCTTCAGCGAGAAGGACATCATCGCGAAGACCACCTTCGACGAGCGACCGAGCGCGGCGAATGCGCAGAAGCGGGCGTTCGCTCAGAAAGTGCAGAACTTCATCGCCCGCGAGAATGCCGCGCAGTACACGGACATCACGGGTGGCCTGCTGCAAGCCGTGGAGTTCCTCAACGAGAAGGGCACGGGTCGCAAGACCATCCTCATCTTCTCGGACCTCGAGCAGGATCTCGACAAGGGTTACATGCGCGACATCGTGGTGCCGTTCGAAGGCTTCGACGTGGTGGCGCTGAATGTCGTCAAGCTGCGCCAGGACAACTACGACCCGCGTAAATACCTGGAGCGACTCGACGAGTGGAAGGGCCGGGTCGAGAAGGCGGGGGGACGTTGGCGCGTGGTGAACGACCTCGATCGGCTGGACGGCATGTTGTGAGGCCGGGGCGCGATCGTGCCCAGATTTCTTCGCATGCGATTTCAGCCATCGGCGTGGCGGCGCCGGATTGTTTTCTATTGGCTGGCGCGCGAGGGTGGAGGCATTTCTTCACTCGCGATGCTCGCCCTTCCGGTGCTGGCACTTTCTTCAATCGTGGCGTTCGCATACTCGAGCCGGTCGCGCGTTGAGTCCCGGCGCGTCGAGGTTGCGCAGGATCGTGCCCTCGAGCTGCGGTGTCTCGCGGAAAACATCTACTACGAGGCGCGCGGCGAGCCGCTGAATGGGCAGTACGCGGTCGCCGAAGTCACGCTGAACCGGGTGAGATCGCCGTACTTTCCCAAGACAATCTGCGCGGTGGTGCACGACACCCGCTGGGATCCGCAACGCCGCCGCTTCGTGGCGCACTTCTCGTGGACGCAGATGCAGGATCGAGGCGAGCCGTGGGGACCGCTGTGGCAACAGTCAATCACCGTCGCCACCGCGGTGATCAACGACGCCCACCTGCCCATCGTGCCCGATGCGCTCTACTACCATGCGACCAGCGTGCAGCCGTACTGGGCCAATTCCAGGCGCAGCGTTGCCAGGATCGGCAATCACGTTTTCTATCGATGAGCTTCGCGCTGTATCGGTGCGGAATCGCACTGATGACTGGCGGCGGGTGTGCGATGGTGGGTGCATGACTACGCCCCTGCGCAACGACCTTGACAGTTTTCTGCTGGCTCCAATCGGTCGGGACGGGAGCGGAATGCCCGTGAGTCTGCTCACGGCGCTGGCACGGCTGGACATCGACGCCTGGGAAGAGGCCGCGGCCCTCGCTCGACAGCCGTCCGAATCGGCGACGGAACGACTGGCCTCGCTGCTCACGACTCTGCCGAACGGCCCTGAGCCGGGCGAGGCGGTGAGGATAGCGACTCGCCTGGTAGCGCTGCTGCATGTAGCAGCCGCGCCGCGGCTTTCTTCCGCCGAGGCGCCACTGCTCAGACCCGCGGCAGCGCAGTCAAGGAGAGTGGGACCGGCGATCTACTTCCTGATTGCGTTGGTCATCATGCTCGTCTGGCAATGGATAGAGGCAATTCGGCAGCCACGGTTCCCGGCGAGCACCAGCCTTCAGTTTTCGATGGTGTCGCGCGGCCAGGTGCATCCGCCAACGGGCGGAACGCCGGCGATCCGCCACCGCTGAGATCGAGTCTTGAGTACTCAGGCCACGCAGGCAGAGCGGTTCAAAGCCGAAGTTCGGGAACGCTTCGGCGTGTTGCCCAATTTCTTTTGTACTGCAGAGTCAGCGCCGGGGCTCATCGAGAAGATGTGGGGCTTCGCAAAGTCCGGCTACCTCGACAATCCGTTGCCCTCTCTGTTCAAAGAGCGCTTGTTCGTGCACCTGTCGCGTTTCTGCGAGACGCGTTACTGCATCGTTCGGCACGTGGGATTTCTCATGGGTGAAGGCTGGCCGGCCGGGGATGCGGGCGCATTGCCGCACACGGTCGAACAAGTGCTCGCGCTGCTGGAGGCGCCCATTCCCAACGCGCAGGAACTCGAGAAGGCAATTCTTCACCTCGAGAATCAGCGACTCCCGGTTGCCATTCCGGATCTGGAAACGCCGCTGGAACGTGCCTTGTTCGACGCCCTGACTATTGTTTTCGTCGCGCCGCGGCGCGCAGCGCGCGCGAGGAACGCCATCACGACAGCGGTTGGCGCAACGACCTTCGAAATCCTGGCCGCATTTCTCGCATTCGTGCGCACCGCGCACTTCTGGACGGAAACGCATCCGACGCTGGAATACGAGGCCGACATGGTGACCGTCATGCAGCGGCATCCGCAGCTCGCACGGCTGATGCTCGATACCACGGACGCCCAGTGGGCGCAGTCCAGCGAAGCGCTGCAGCGTGCACTCGCGGACCTGCGGAGCACCGCAGGAACATTGCGCACGACCGAGGAGCGGTTTCGAGCGCTGGTGACGGCAACTTCGGACGTCACTTACCGCATGAGTCCGGACTGGTCACGGATGTGGCAGCTCGATGGTCAAGGCTTCGTCGCAGATTCAGCCAGTTCGACTGGCAACTGGCTGAACGACTACATCCATCCCGACGACCAGCCTCAACTGAGCGCAGCGATCGCAGAGGCCATCAAGACCAAGAGTCTGTTTGAACTCGAACATCGCGTGAAGCGCGTGGATGGCAGCCTGGGCTGGATTCTCTCGCGAGCCGTGCCGCTGCTGAACGATGAAGGGCAGATTCTCGAATGGTTCGGCGCCGCGCGCGATGTGACCCCACGCCGCGGCGCGGAGGAAGCGCTTCGCGAGGGTGACCGGCGCAAGAACGAATTTCTCGCAACCCTTGCCCATGAATTGAGAAACCCACTCGCACCTTTGCGCAACGGCCTGGAGATCGCAAAGAAAGACAGCAGGCCAGACTCGCCGTTCGAACGGGTAATCGAGATGATGGAACGACAGCTGAATCACCTGGTGCACCTGGTTGATGACCTCATGGATGTCGGTCGCATCAGCACCGGCAAGATCGAATTGCGCCGCGAGCGAGTGAACCTGCGTGAAGTGTTGGCGGTCTGCGCGGAGACGTGCCGAGGCGGCCATCGAAAAACATGGCCACTCATTGATCGTGGAGCCGGGTGCCGACGATCTTTGCGTTCAAGGCGACTTCGACAGACTGACGCAGGTGTTTTCGAACCTGCTGTCGAACGCAGCGAAGTACACCGAAGCCGGCGGCAGAATCGACCTTCGAATGACTCGTGAAGGCGAAGAGGCGGTCGTCAGTGTTGCCGATACGGGAATCGGCATACCCGCCGCCGACTTGACTGGCGTCTTCGAGCTGTTCTCGCAGGTCAGCGAGCACCGAGGTCGCGCGGAGGGTGGTCTTGGCATCGGATTGTCACTGGTGCGCAAACTCGTTGAGTTGCATCAAGGCTCGGTATCTGCAAAGAGTCCTGGTACGGGAAGCGGTAGTACCTTTACGGTGCGCTTGCCGCTCTTTGAATCCATGCATGTTCAAGTGGGAGCACAGCCTGCGAAACCCGGCCCACCGGCAACATCGCGGCATCGCATTCTGGTGGTTGACGACAACCAGGATGCGGCCACTTCCCTCGCGATGCTGCTCAAAGGGCTGGGACACGACGTCGATACTGCATTTGGTGGGCACGAAGGCGTATCGAAGGCCGCAGCGATGCGTCCGAACTTCATGTTTCTCGATCTGGGCATGCCCCGAATGGACGGGATCGATGCCGCGCAGCGTGTGCGAGCGCTGGCGCACGGAAAGGAGATCACCTTGGTTGCCCTGACCGGCTGGGGACAGGAGCACGATCGCCAACGCACGCGTGAGGCGGGGTTCGATGGACATCTGCTGAAGCCCATAGATCCGGCTGTGCTCGAAAAGCTTCTTGCCCAGCCTGCGCCACGCGGTGACAGCTAAGGTACGGCTGACCCTCCCCAAGTTCTTTGCGTCTTGCAACGCAACCCGTTTCGTTCTCCGCGCGTCTCAACCCCATCATCTGCATGGGGATCACCATGTCGCGCCTGTTCGCAATGTTGCTGTTTGTGAGTTCGAATTGTCTTGCCACGCCGGCGCCCGCACCCGACCCGGTGGCGATCACGCACGTGACGGTCCTGCCGATGACGCCAGGCGGCGCGCCGCTCGCCGACATGACGGTGACGATCCGAGATGGCCGCATCGCCTCGATCACCGCCACGGCCGGGACGCCAGTCCCGAAAGGGATTCGCGCCATCGACGGCCGCGGCAAATGGCTCATGCCCGGCTTCTCCGACATGCACATGCACCTGGAGAATGACCGCATGGGCCGCCTGCACGTCGGCGATCCCAGACCTGCCGGATGGCACGTTCGAGTCTCGAGGACGCGCTCACGCCCTATCTCGCGAACGGCGTGTTGCAGGTGTTCAGCCTTGCCTCGATGTCCGAGACCATCGGGCAACGCGTCGAGGTGGAAAGCGGCCGTGTCGTGGGACCGCACATCGCAACGGCCGCGATGATCGACGGCTCGCCGCCGATGTGGCCGCTCGGCATGACGCGCGCCGCCGCGACGCCCGCAGATGGCAGGCAGGCCGTGCGCGACGCGAAGGCCGAGGGCTACGACTTCATCAAGGTCTACAGCAAGCTGAGCCTGGAGACCTTCTCCGCAATCGTCGACGAGGCGCGCCAGCAGCACATGCGCGTCGTGGGGCACATCCCGCGGCCGAGAGCAGGGCATCACGGAGAAGTTCTTCCAGCCTGGCTTCGACCTGGTCGCGCACGCGGAGGAGTTCGCGCAGCAAACCAATCCGCCGGACCACAGCGCCATTCCGCGTTACGTGGAAATGGCGAAGCGCAATGGCACCTGGCTGGTGGCGACGCTGTCACTCGACGAGCGCATCGTCGAGGAGATGCGCGATCCGGAATCCCTCAAGCGGCGTGGCGAGCTGCGGCACATGCATCCGCAGGCCTACAACATGGTGATCAATGGCAATCCCTACCTGAAGGACGTCAACGCCGGACGCATCGCCTACGTGCAGGCGGTCGTCGATTTCAATTGTCCGCTGGTGAAGGCATTCGTCGAAGCGGGCGTTCCGGTGCTCACAGGAACTGATGCGCCCGTGCCCGGCCTCGCGCCCGGCTTCGCGTTGCACGATGAGTTCGAGTCGCTGTCCCGCTGCGGCATGAGCAACCTGCAGATCCTCGAAAGCACCACGCGACTGTCCGCCGAATGGCTGGGCAAGCTGGCCGATCGCGGTACGGTGGAAACCGGCAAGCGTGCGGACCTGGTGCTGCTGGATGCGAATCCGCTGGAGAACATCTCCAACACGCGCAGCATCGCCGCGGTGATCGCCAACGGGCACTATCTGCCGCGCGTCGAGCTCGAGCGGCGCATGAAGCGCATCGCCGACCGCATACGGCAAACGTCCGATTGAGCGTGGTGTCGCCTTGCCCGACGATGCGGGTTGAATCCCGAGGCCGGAAGAACAACCAGGAGTGGCGCCACCTTGCGATCAGCTTTCTGGCTGTATGCGATGGCCGTCTTCAATGCGAACGCCATCCTGGCGGAGACACTTCCGCCCCTGCGGCCGATTCTCCCGACGGACACATTGCTCATCGTTTCCCCGCATCCGGACGATGAATCCCTGTGCTGCGGCGGCATCATCGACTCGGCGCGTCGTATCGGCGCGCGCGTTGCGATCGTGTGGGTCACCTATGGAGACGGTTTCAAATGGGATGCGATGGTGGTCGAGGGAAAATTGCGGCCCCGCGCTGCCGGCTACGAGGATCTTGCCGTACGCCGAGGAGGCGAGGCACGAGCGGCAGCCGCAGCGCTGCAAGTGAATGCGGACTCCTTGTACTTCCTGGGGTATCCGGATCGCGGTGTGTTGCCGTTGCTGCTCGATCACTACTACCCCGATACCCCCTGGCGGTCGAAGTTCACCGGCGAAAATTCGGTCGTCTACCAGGACGCGGTTGACCGCGGCGCCGAATATGACGGCGAGAATCTCGAACGGGACTTCCGTGCCGTACTCGATCGTGTGCGGCCGACACTGGTGTTGGCTCCCAGTCCGCAGGACACCCATCCTGATCATCGCGGCGCCGGCATTCTTGCCTGGCGCGCCATGGTCGGGCGCAACGAGCCGCACAACATCAGGTACTGGATCGTGCACGGCGGCCGTGGTTGGCCAAAGCCGCGCGCCTATCATCCAGGTCTGCCTGAAACCGTCGCGCCACGTGGCGTTGGAATGCAGTGGGAGCAATTCGCGCTCGATGACGGTGCGGTCAACGCAAAATTGAAGGCGGTGCGCTCACACTCGACACAAATGAAGGTGATGGGCCGTGTCATGGAAAGCCACGTTCGCGCGACGGAAATGTACTCGCGCACACCCATGCCGCCACGCAGCGCCTGCGCGCATGCGGAGCCCTGCGAATTCGAGCAGGGAACGATCGTCGAGGAGTCGGGACTATGAGAGCAGCACGCGGGAGCCACGTCATGCGAAGCGCCATGATTGCCGGATTGATCCTCGCGTCAATTCTGTTTCTGGCCGCGTGCTCCCGGGCGCCCGGGCCGGCAAAGGAAGCCGAGGTGCATCTGACGCCGGGCGCGGTGGCGCGGCCGGGCCTGCTCGAAGAAGTGCTCAAGGCGGACGCGGCGCTGTTCAAGGCCTTCTTCGATGACTGCGACGCCGAAGCCGTGCGCCGACTCGTCACCGACGATTTCGAGATGTTCCACGACAAGGGCGGACGTTCCATCACGTCGGGCGAGCAGTTCGTGACCATCACGAAGGAGAAATGCCAGCGCCAGCGTGATGGGATCGACTTCCTGTCGACCCGCGAACTGGTGCGGGAGTCCGTGAAGGTCTTCCCCATCAACAACTACGGCGCCATCGAAACCGGCACGCATCGCTTTTACGCGGTATCGAAGGGCAAGCCCAACCGGCTCACCGAGGTTGCGCAGTTCACGCACGTCTGGAAAGAAGACAACGGGCAGTGGCGCCTGGCGCGCGCGTTGAGCTACGACCACGTGCTCGCGGATCCGCCTGCGCCCTGAAACATCGGGGCATGAAGCCCCGATGCTCCGGGTCGTTGATCAGGCAGTCATGTTCTTGCCGGTCTCCAGCAGTGACTTCAGATCGCTGAGGATCCAGTTCCATCCGCCGCCGCCCTGTTCGCTGAAGGTGGACTGCGTGGCCGCAGACATCATCGGTGCGCCCGTCGTGTTGTGCGTAACCGTGAGCTTGCAGAAGCCGGCACTGGTGGGTTCGATTTCGAAGGTCAGGCGCGTGAAGCCTTCGTCCTTGTGTTGTTCGTTGAACAGCCAGCGATAGGTCTGAACCAGCTTTTGCGGTGGCTTCACTTCGACCACTTCGCCGTCGATCATGACTTCCGGCAACCCGTAGCTGCGCATCTGGCCGTTCGCCAGCGCGCGAAATTTTCCGCCGGGCCGCAGATCGTATTCGCTGACGGCCTGGTAGCCGTACTTGCCGTTCCAGGCCGGGTCCGTGATCGCGTCCCAGATAGCCTGTGCATTGGCGCGGATGTAGATCTGGTGGATGTGGGTCATGCCGTCTTTCGTGCCTGAATCCATTTCTTTCTCTCCAGTTTTGATTTCAGTTCGGCGAGAGCAGAAACCTCTCGCTCCTTGTACTTGCCGATCCAGCGGTCGTGAATCAGACGTATTGGAACGGCATTGAGGAAATGAAGCTTTTCGCGACCTTCGCGTCGCGTGATGACGAGTCCGGCTTCTTCGAGCACCTTGAGGTGCTTCATGACCCCAAAGCGGGTCATCTCGAGTTCCCACTCGAGCTCGCTCAGCGTCTGGCCGTCACGCTTGTGCAGCAGGTCCAGCAGGAACCTGCGCGATGAATCCGCCAGCGCCTTGAACACCATGTCCTCGTTGATCATGGCGCCGACTATATGTGACCAAATGGTCACATGTCAAAATGTCGCACGAATTGCGCTAGTCTCGCGCCCCATGAAGAAACTCCTGTTGCTGCCTCTGCTGTTCGCCGTAGCCGCGGTGGGCGCCGACCTCGACGGCCCGTACGTGATGCAGGTTGCCGCAGGCAAGCTCGAGGCCTGGACTGTCGAGCAGGGCACCGACGGTCCCCGCAAGCGCATCGATCCGCTTTCCGCGGGCGCGAAGCTCAAGGTCGCGGCGGTGGGTGCTCTTCCGGCATTCGAAGTCACGCTGCGTCCGCCGCCGCCGATGGCATCGGACACGGTGACGACGCGTGCAAAGGCGCCGCTGTTCGTGGTGGCCGACACACACGGCGAATACGAGATCTTTGCCGACATGCTCATCAGGCATCGCGTGGTCGACAGCAATCTGAACTGGAGTTTTGGCCGTGGTTACCTGGTCATTCTCGGCGACGTGTTCGATCGCGGCGCTCACCACACCGAGATCCTGTGGCTGATTTACGCGCTCGAGGCCGAGGCACGCAAAGCCGGTGGCGGCGTGGCCTTCGTGCTCGGCAATCACGAGACCATGGTCATGCGCGGCGACCTGCGCTATCTCAATCCCAAGTATCGGCAGACCGTGGCGGTGCTCGGCGTCGACTCGTACACCCAACTCTTTGGGCCCGGCAGCGTGCTGGGCCAGTGGCTGCGCAGCAAGCCTGCGGTGCTCAAGGTCAACGATCTGCTCTGCCTGCACGGTGGGATCTCGCGCGAGCTGGTCGAGCGCAAGCTCTCGCTGGCGGACATCAACGGCACGGTGAGGGCGGTACTCAACGACACTCCACTGGCCACCGACGCCGACCGCGAGCGCGCGGACTTCCTGTTCGGCGAAGTCGGCCCGCTGTGGTATCGCGGCTATTTCTCCGGCGCGCCCGCCGGCCTCGAATCGAATGCCGAGGACATCGACAGGATCCGCAAATTCTTCGGCGTCACGCGCATTCTCGTCGGGCACACGCGCGTGCCCAGTATCACGCCGCTGTTCGGCGGCAAGGTCATTGCCACGCAGGTGTATCCGCGCCGCCGGGAAGACGGCGTCGTCGAGTTCGAAGCGCTGGTCATTCGCGATGGTGTCCTGTTCCGCGCGCGGCCGGATGGCACCAGCGAGCGCCTGGACTATTGAGTCCTTGCGCCGAGTGTGCTCGCGAGAAATGCATTCAGTGACGTTGGCTCGCGACCCAGCAGGCGCTCGACATCGCTCGAGCCCGCATCGAACTCGCCAGCGCGAATGGCCTCGCCGAGCGCCACTGACATTTCGATGATGCCCGGTGGTATCGGCGTTGCGCTCAGCAAGGTGCGGAACTCGTCTGACGTGAGAGGTTCGTACGCCACGTTCTTGCCGCTGGCCTTGCCCAGTGCGGTCGCGATGTCACCGAGACTGTACGGCCTGGGCGCGGTGATGGCGTACGCGCGGCCCTCGTGGCCGTCGGAAGCTGAGCGCGGCTGCGAGCGCCGCGGCGATGTCCTGGCGCGCGACGAAGCCGATTCGGCCGTCGCCGCCATTGTGGGCGAGCTTTCCGGTCGCCAGTGCGCCGCCAAACATCAGCGGCACGAGATCCATGTAGAGATTGTTGCGGAAGAAGGTGTGCGTCACGCCGCTGTCGCGGATCAATGCCTCGGTTTGAAAGTGCCCCGGTGATGCGGCGAACTTCGCCTGCGCCGCCGGCTTGATCACGCTCGTATAGAAGATGTGTCCGACGCGCGCGGCATTCGCGGCCTTCACCAGGTTCCCATGGTGAAGCGTGCGTTCGTCGCCGAGTGCACTGGTCGAGATGAATGCCAGCCGGTCGACGCCACGCAGCGCATTCTCGAGCGATGCCGGGTCGGTGTAGTCGCCACGGCGGATTTCCACGCCCTGGGCCGCAAGCCCCATCACCTTGGCCGGGTCGCGGACGATGGCGACAATGCTCGCCGGCGCCACCTTGCGCTCCAGCAGGTATCCGATGGTGGCGCTGCCGAGCTTGCCGGATGCGCCCGTGACGGCGATGGTGGCCATGCGAGTCTCCAGGTTCAGCGAAGGGGCCGAAGCCTAGCAGGGCGCTTTGCGCCGGACTGAACTCACACGGAAACGAGATGCCCGGGTCAGGCCCCGGAACTTGAGCGATAACGCGAGTGATTGAACGTGTAGCTTCCAATCTCGCGATCACCGCCATCCTGGACCGCGAGCAGGCGTACGCGCCGCGTGGCGGTACCGAGATCCCGCAGGTAGCGCGTGTTGGAAGCCAGCACGATCTCATCGGCGGCCCGATCGAAGGCCAGGTCCTGCATGCGCTGCTGCGCGCCCGAGTCCGGGTCCTCGAATATCAGGTCCAGCCTGTTCCACGCCTGCGAACTTGGCGTGCAGATGCGACACGACCAGGTCGTCGTCGGGCGCGATGGTGCAGGCGACGCTGGTGCCGGGCTGCAGCCGGTATTCGCGCACACGCAGACCGTTATCCTTCATCTGGCGGACGAACGCGGGAGTGAGCACCGCGTGCACGGTGCCCTCGCTTGCGACCTGCCGGATGCCGACCCCGAGCCGCACCAGGAGCTTCAATTGATTGCTGCAGTGACTGCAGCCGAACACGTGTTGCTCGATGTCTTCGGCATCGGAATCTTCGAGCTCGCCCAGCCAGTACGCGGCGAGCTCTGCTTCAGGGATCGGGGACGAGCAAAGTGGACGGCTCATGATGTTTGCTCATCGACACAGCGGCGCAGCCGCTCGATGCCACGATGGCGGATGACGCGCACGTTGCCCGGCGACAGTCCCAGCGCCGAGCCAACTTCGTCAGCGGGCCGATCGTCGTAAAACGTCATCACCAGCACCGAGCGCTCCCTTTCGGGCAGGTGTTCGAGGCATGTCTCCAGGCGCGCGGTATCGAGCCCGGTGTCGGAATCTTCAATTGCGAAATCCAGGGTGGGTGCGAAGGTCTCGAGTATGCGCCCACGCCGGCCGCCGCTGCGCCGCCCGTCGATCACCGTCTGGCGACAGGTGCCGAGAATGAAGGAAGCGAGCTTGTCGACCTCGCGCACGGCCCCGGTGCGCAGCTTTTCCAGCGTCATCAGGAGCACGTCCTGGACCAGGTCGGCGGCCGCGGCGTCGCTGCGCAGGTGGCGCAGCCCATAGAGACGAATGCGGGGTGCAAATCGCCGGCACAGCTCGGCTTCGGCGTCGACGTCATGTCCCGGCGTCGCCGCGCAGATACGCCTGGCAAGTTCGCTGTCGTCAGGGACGGGAGCCAATTCGTGCACGAACCAAGGATATGGGGCCGGCGCGCGCGGCGAAAGGACGATCATGAAAGGGAGGTGTAACGAAGCGGCGCGTCGTTACACTCCCTCATCCGAGACCCCACGGAGAACATCATGATCACGAACACCCAGTCCGGCACCAACATCCACGAAATTGCCCGCGGCATCTTCCGCATCAACACCCCGGTTGCGCTGCCCGGCGGTGTTGGCCAGTTCAACTTCAACCAGTACCTCATCGTGGATGACGCGCCCATGGTGTTTCACACCGGACCACGGCAGATGTTTCCGCTGGTCAGTGAAGCGATTGCGTCCGTGATGCCCCTCGAGCGCCTGCGCTACATCGGCTTCTCGCATTTCGAAGCCGACGAATGCGGCGCACTGAATTCCTTCCTGGCCGCAGCGCCGCGGTGCCGAACCCGTCTGTGGCCAGATTGGCGCGCTGGTCTCAATCGGCGACTACGCCGATCGCGCGCCGCGGGCGCTGTCGGATGGCGAGGATCTCGCGCTCGGTTCTCGCAAGTTGCGGTGGTTTGATACCCCGCACATGCCGCATGGATGGGACTGCGGACTCATGATGGACATGAGCACGCGTACATTCTTTTGCGGTGACCTGTTCACGCAGGGCGGGGGCGGTGAAACGCCGCTCACGGAATCGGACATTCTCGCGCCCAGCGAGGCTTTTCGTGCGCCGATGGACTATTACGCGCATGCGCCGCAGACCACTTCCATTCTCGAGCGTATCGCGCGCGAAGAGCCCCGTACGCTGGCCGTGATGCACGGCAGCGCCTATCAAGGTGAAGGTGGAAAATTGTTGCGAGAACTCGCGCGGTCACTGGCAGCGCGCAGCGACGTCGCCGCGGCCGCCTGATGCTTAAATGGGGACATTCCTGATTTGCTAGCAAAAGGGGACGAGCCTCAAATCGGACGCCGCCGCTTCGGCGGCGTTTTCCGTAGTGGCGCGCGAGCGCCTGAGTACAGCGACCACGCAGGGTTCGAATGAATATTCGATCCGCGTGCGCCAGCATCCCAGCCGCGTCCCCTTTTGCTAGCAAATCAGGAATGTCCCCATTTACGCGCGGGCCGGCAGGAACTTGCTGTTCCGGAGCAATCCCGCGGAGATCAGCGACACCAGGATTCCCACCGGGAAGATCTCCAGGAAAGTCATCGGGATCCGGAAGAGGGGATTGGCGTACATCGCGGTGAAGCCGGCGGCATTCGCGGTGGCTATCGCGATCCCTTCCTCGCCCGCGCCGCTGGCGCGCGCCTGTTCGATCATCTGGTTGGCGTAGTAGGCGGTGAAGTCGAATCTCATGAAGGCCGTGCAGATCTCCCACGCGATCGCGTAGATGATCCCCGCCACCGCGCTGATCCCCAGGCCCACGAGCAGCGCCGGCCCGAACTTGATGACGCCGCCGAGTTCTTTGTCGCGGTATTGCTTGATCCCGACGAACACCATGCTCAACGCCACCAGCATGACGACGTAGGTAATCAGCATCATGTTGGGCGAGAGGCTGCCGTCCGCGGGCAGGCTCAGGAAATAGGCCACCATGGGGATGCCGACGATCAGGCCGGCGATGATTCCGTTACGTATGACGATGTTTTTCATGGAGCACCTTTGTTCAATGGGTGGCGCATGAAAACGCCGCCGGGCGGGTCGCAGCAATCGTAAGAAAGGGTGATTCGCTCGAAATCACCCGAAAACCGTCCGTTCACCGGATCAGCCCCAGCTCCCGGGCCCGGACGATGGCCTCGGTGCGGCGCTTGACGGTCAGCTTTTCGAACAGGTTACCGACATGTGTCTTGACGGTGTTGGGCGAGACCTCCAGCCGTCGGGCGATTTCCTTGTTGGATTGGCCGGCCGCGATCAGTCCGAGGACTTCGAGCTCGCGTTCGCTGAGCCCGAGGCTTTCCTGTGCCTGCCGGTTGAATTCGAAGGGTTCCGGGCCTGGGCGGCGCCGCAGCTTCAGCGCCAGCCAGGCGCCCAACGCCATGAAGGCCACCGCGAAGATCCCGAGGTAGACCTCTAAAGGGTGGGTATGCACGAACAGGCGGAACTGCAGCCACTGCAGGCCAAGCGCGCCCGCGGCCAGGACCGCCCCGTAGATCAGTACCGTGCGCCACATCGCAAATGGGACATTCCTATTTTCTTGTAACAATGTTATTCGCTGATGATGTCCGCAACAGCGTCGATTGTTACAAGAAAAATAGGAATGTCCCCATTTTGCGGTCAGTCGTAGAACTCCGGGGCCTTGCGCAGCTTCGCGTTGGTCGGCGGATCGTGCTGGATCCACATCTGGGCGCCGGTTTCCTTGAGGAAGGCCTCGGTCTTCACCCGCGTGGCGCGCGTCATGGCCGCGTCGAAGTCGAAGGTCGGCACGCGATCCAGCGTGCGCTCCTCGGGCAGGTGGTACAGATCGCCTTCCAGCAGCAGCGGGCCGAATTTCTTCAGCCGCAGGAACAGCATCTGGTGGCCGGGCGTATGGCCGGGCGCGGTCTTGATGATCACCGTGCCGTCGCCGAACACATCGTGGTCCGCGTTGTTGAGCGTGATGCGCTTCGCGTCCTTGAGCTTGTCGTAGCTCGAGCTGTCGCGGATGGCGAATTCCTTCGCGCCGAACATGGCGTCGTACTCGGCCTGCTGCACGATCCACGTCGAACCCACGAACAGGTTGGCGTTGGCCGTGTGGTCGAGGTGGTAATGCGACATGGCCATGTAGGTGATGTCGGCGGGCGACATCCCGAGCTTCTGCAACTGCGGCACGAGTTTGTGGCGCGCCTTGAGGATTTCCTGCACCACGACCTCGGTGCCGTCGTCGGGGATCTGCGCGTCGGGAATCTGCCCCACGTCCCAGATCAGCGTGCCCTTGGGATGCACGACGAGATAGCAGGGCGTGACGAAACTGGCGTCGCCGGCGATCTCCTCTTTCTTGAGCCCGAACAGGGTCGGGTCCATGGGCTTGATGTCGCCACAGTCGAGTATGTAGAGCCGCGGGCCCGCGGCTGTCGCGGGCGCCTGCGCGCAACTCGCGGTCAGGCCCGTTGCCAGCAGGATTACGGCCAGGATTCGGTATGTCATCGGCCACCTCGTACTTCATGTTAGCTGGCCGACGGAGGCCGACCTCAACCGAGGGTGAAAATGGCTGATGGCGATCGCGAACGCTAACTACCTCGGCGCGGGGCACCCTCCTACAGCCGGGGGCGTTGTCCGCCAGTCACCGGGAACGGCCATGGTGACTATGGTGATGGCATCGCGCGGGGCGCTGCAGCGCCCGTCAAAACGAGGGGGTTCCCCATGCGCACGCATCACTCGGTTTTCCTGCCGGCCCTGGGAGTCTGCATCCTGGCTGGTTTCACTGCCTGCACCGTCGGCCCGACCGACCAGGCTCCCGTGGCCTCGCCACATACGACCGTGGGTCCGAATCCCACACTGCCCGCGCCCGAAAAGAAGGCGATTCCGGTGGTGCAGGTCGCCGAAGCCAAGGGCTGGCCGCCCGGCATGAAACCAGCCGCGCCCGCCGGGGTGCAGGTGAATGCCTTCGCCAGCGGCCTGCAACATCCGCGCTGGCTGTACACGCTGCCGAACGGCGACGTGCTGGTCGCCGAGACCGCCGCGCCGCCGCGGCCGGAGGATGGCAAGGGCATCAAGGGCGCGGTCATGAAGAAGTTCATGTGCAAGGCCGGTTCGGCCGTGCCCTCGGCCAATCGCATCACGCTGCTGCGCGACGCCAATGGCGACGGCGTCGCAGAGATCAGGACCGAATTCCTCGACCGGCCTCAATTCGCCTTTCGGCATGACGCTGATCGGCAATGACCTGTACGTCGCCAACACCGACGCGATCGTGAAATATCCGTACGCAGAAGGGCGCCACCAGCATCACCGCGCCGGGCCAGAAGCTCACGGACCTGCCGGGCGGCGATCTGAATCACCACTGGACCAAGAACATCATCGCCAGCCGCGATGGCACCAGGCTCTACGCGACCGTGGGCTCCAACAGCAATGTCGCGGAAAACGGCATGGCGGCCGAGGAGGGTCGCGCGGCCATCTGGGAAGTGGACGTGGCCACGGGCAACAAGCGCCTGTTCGCCACCGGCATTCGCAATCCCAACGGCATGGCCTGGGAACCCAACAGCGGCACGTTGTGGACCGTCTCGAACGAACGCGACGAACTCGGCGATGACCTCGTGCCCGACTACCTCACCTCGGTGAAGGACGGCGGCTTCTATGGCTGGCCGTACAGCTACTACGGACAGAACGTGGATGAACGCGTGCAGCCGCCGCGCCCGGACCTGGTGGCGAAGGCCATTTCACCCGACTACGCGCTGGGCGCGCATGTCGCCGCGCTGGGACTGATCTATGCCGACGAGACCGCGCTGCCGGGAAAACTTCACGACGGCATGTTCATCGGCGCAGCACGGTTCGTGGAATCGCGCGGAACCCGCCGGCTACAAGGTGGTGTTCGTGCCCTTCGAAGGTGCGCGACCGTCGGGATTGCCGGTGGACGTGCTCACCGGGTTCGTGAGTGACGAAGGGTGAGGCCTGGGGCCGGCCCGTGGGTGTGGAGCTGGACAAGAGCGGCGCGCTGCTGGTCGCGGACGACGTGGGCAACATCATCTGGCGTGCAGCTTCGGAGCAGCGCAACGCGAAAAATTAGCGCGAACTGCTGCGCGGGTCGCCGCCCTGCAGCAGGTTCTCGAGAGCTGGCGGCGGTACGTCGCGCCATTCGACGCCGATGCAGGGATGCTCCGCGCGCACCACGCGCGCGGCGAGCTGGATCGGCTCGGGGAACGAAGCCGCGTCCGCCAGGATTTCCACGCGCAACTGCGTGAAGGTGGGCAGTTCCACGGCGCACTCGATGAGCGCTCCGCTGATGCTGGCGTCGCGCATGCGACCCAGTGCGCTGCCGTCGCTCCCGAAACCGAGGCGCACCGGCAGATCGATCGCGGCGCGGACTCCCCAGCGGCGATCTTGCGATGGTGATGTGCTCACGAGGACTCCACGTGCGCGAAAAAATTGCGCTTCGATGGATTGTCGTCGATGGCGGACGCCGCCGCGATGGGCAACGGTACCTAGGCACCCTGCGCAAAGGCGTCCCTAGTGGCTCCACCTAGTCGCGCATTTGGGCGAGCAGCGCGTCGTCGGGCGTGCCTAGTTTGGCACTCGCGACTTCGATCTCACCCTGCGGCGACAGCAGGGTGATGACGCTCGAATGATTGAACTCGCCGTTCGGCAGTTGCCGGTACTGCACATTGAGCAGCGCGGCAATGGTGCGCACGTCGCACGCTGTCGGCGCGCGCCAGCGTCCAGCGCGTGGTATCGATACGTCGCTGTTCGGCCAGCGAACGCAGCGCGGCAACGGTGTCGCGTTCGGGGTCGATCGAGATCATCAGCACCCGCAGGTCCGCGCGCTGCGCCGCGGTGAGATCCTTCTCCGTGGCGCGCAGCGTGTCGATGATCAGCGGGCAGGCGGCCGGGCAGCTCGCATAGAACATGGTGATGAGCACCGGATGACCGCGGTACATGTCCAGGCCGTGGGCGCGGCCGGCCTGGTCGGTGAGCGTCGCATCGAGCTGGTAGATGGATGCGGTCGGCATCGGCGCGCGCGGCGTTCGGCGCCCAGGCACACACCGGCGAGCATCAGCAACGTCCGCGAGGCGTTTCATGGGCCGGGCTCCGGGCCGGCCACGCAGCGGAATCCCATCGATCGACGAGGTGTAGTTCGCCTGCATGCTGGACAGGGTCGCGATGCGCATGAGCATGGCGTAGTTGTCTTTCTGCTCCATGGTCAGCGCGCCGGTGCCGCAGAAGCGCTTCAGATCGGGATCACCCTGCTCGCGATTGTCCGCCGACACCATCATCGAGCCGAGATCGAGCACCCACTCCCAGACCACGCCGTGGACATCCCGCACACCGTAGAAGTTAGGCGCGGTGCTGCCCGACGGCCGGCAGCGAGTCGGTCGCGGGCCGCGCATACCAGTCGAGGATGGCCTGGCGCCACTCCGGATCGGCGCGCGCATCCGGCGCGGTGGCCGAGGCCGCGGCCACGAACTCCCATTCGTACCAGGTCGGGCAACCGGGCGCCGTGCGCCTCGCAATAGGCCTTGGCGGCGAACCAGCTCACCTGGGTCACCGGCTGTGCATCGAGGCCGGCGCCGGGCGCGGTGGTGCTCTGCCAGTGCTGCAGATAGCCCGTGTCGGCGAACACGCGCGCCACGCGGTCGCGGCGCCATTCGCGGATGCGTCGTCGACGAAGCGCGCGAAGTCGGCGTTGGTCACCGGCGTGCGGTCCATGTCGGAACGGCCGCACCGTGGCGACCTTCACCTTCTCCGCGGGCGGCAGGATGGTTTCGAACGTGCCGCCCGGGATCGCGCGCGCGCTCGCGGCGCCGGCTGCGCGGCGCCACGCGATGCTGCGCGCAGGCCGCGCCGGCGATCAGGCAGACGATGCCGCGCCGCGCGTTGCATCAGTGCGCCGCGCCTTCCGGACGCTTGGTGCCGGCGCGCACCGCCTTCACCTGCTTCGCTTGTGATCGCGCCGCCGTCGTTGCCCCAGCTGTTGAGCACGTAGGTGAGGATGTTGGCGATCTCGTCGTCGTTGAGCTGGCTCATCGGCGGCATCACCGAGTTGTAGGTCGTTGCCGTTGACCGTGACCGGCCCGCTCAGGCCATTCACCACGACGCCGATCGCGCGCTTCGGATCCTGCCAGTAGATAGTCGGACTTGGCGAGCGGCGGGAACACATTCGGCAATCCCTTGCCGGTGTCCTGGTGACAGGTGGAGCAGGTGCCCTTGAACAGCACCTCGCCGGCCTTGATCTGCTGCTCCTTGGTGAGCGTGCCGGCTGCGCTTGGCGGCGGCGGCCGCGGCCACCGGCGCCAGGCTGGCGACCTTGTCGCCGAGGTAGGTCTCGTCGACCTGCTTGCCCGAGTAGATGTCCGGCGCGCGCTCGCCGCTCACTTCGAGGATCGCGAGCGCGCCCTTGTTGAAGGCGCGGAAGATGGAGTGATCGACCAGGATGTAGTTGCCCGGCACTTCGGTGTGGAACTCGACCGTGGCCGCGCCGCCGGCCGGGATCAGCGTGGTCTGCACGTTTTCCTGGAAGTGCGTGCCGCCTTCGTACTGCACCTTGTCGAAGATCTCGCCGATGACGTGGAAGCTCGAGACCAGGTTCGGGCCGCCGTTGCCGACGAACATGCGGATGCGCTGGCCGGTTTTCGCCTTGAGCGCGTTCGGTCCGGTGAGCGCGGTCTCCGCGCCGTTGAACAGCACGTAGGTCGGGTTCTCGTCGATGGCCTTCTGCATGTCGAAGGCCTGCACGCCTTTCTCGCGATACTTGCCGACGGTGTAGAAGTCGCCCTGCATCACGTAGAACTCGTGATCGACCGGCGGACAGTCCCTCGCGGCGGCTCGACCAGGATCAGGCCGTACATGCCATTGGCGACGTGCATGCCCACCGGCGCGGTGGCGCAGTGATAGACGTACAGGCCCTGGTTCAGCGCCTTGAACGTGAACTGCGTGCGATGGCCCGGCGCCGTGAAGCTCGAGGCCGCGCCGCCGCCGGGTCCGGTGACGCCGTGCAGGTCGATGTTGTGCGGCATCTTGCTGTCGGGATGATTCTTGAGATGGAACTCGACCGTGTCGCCCTGGCGCACGCGGATGAAGCTGCCGGGCACCGTGCCGCCGAAAGTCCAGAACGTGTACTTCACGCCTTCGGCGATCTCGCGTTCGACCTCGCTGCACTTCGAGCTCGACGATGACCTTGGCGGGCGCATGGCGGCCGGTGGCGCGGTGGCACGTGCGGGGGGCTCGTGAGCACCGCGTTCATCGGCTCGCCCTGCGGCGGACCGAAATCGCCCGAGCGCGAGCCGCCGGTGTCGGCCGGTGCGCGGGTCGGTGGAAGCGGGTTGCTGGCCGCAGGCCGCGAGCAGCAGCGGCGGCGAGGGCAATCGAATCCACTTCGTTCATCTTCGTGCTTCTCCGGCGGGATTCGCGCTGCGGACATTCTGCTGCCGCGGGCGATGCGCAACCTTGATCCAGATCAGGCGTCGCGTCGATAGGCAATAGGCCGCATGCGGGCCACCGCGTGTACGTGGTGGTCCGTATATCCGGAGGCGCGCGGCTAGTTAGTGAGCAGGCGCGCGAAGATGCCGAGCGGATGGTGGGCGCGCGCGACGCTGACGATGAACAGGAACACGAGCAGCGCCGCTGCAAAGCACCACGCGCGCGCCGCGCGGCGTGCGGCCGCGTTTGAGCGCGAAAGTGCCCAGCACGATGTAGACGACGAGCAGCAGCGACCTTGACCGTCAGCCAGCCATGCACGAAGGGATACTGGTGCAGGATCGTGGCCAGCATCAGCGCCGCCGTGAGCAGCACGGTGTCGATGGTGTAGCTGAGATAGCGCAGCGGCGCCCACATCGGCCAGCCGCGCCCGCGAGCACGCCCGGCGCCGCGCAGCGCGAACAGCGCTGCCGCTCGCGATCACCGCGGCGACGTGCACCCATTTGATCTGAGGATAGAACTCGATGCATCCGCGGCTCGGATGCCTGTAGCCCGACCGACCGTCGGCGACGCGGCGTGAGATAGATCCAGCCGGAGCGCAGCACCCACGGCAGGAACGCGCAGCAGCCAGCCCAGCGCGGCGACCGCCTGCCAGCGCGAGCGCGTCCGGCACCAGCTCCGCCACGATGCGCGTGACCGCGACCAGCTGCACGATCACGAACGCCGTGCGCCGCGACGCCGCCGAGCACCAGCGGCCGGCCCGAGTGGCCCTGCGTGACGCGCGTGACCATGGCGACCAGCAGACTGCCGAAGAATCCGATGAACAGCGCATGCGCCGGCGCGCGGCCGAGCACGAATTCGCCGGACACGGCGAACCAGGCGCTCTGCCAGGTGTACAGCGCGAACGCGAGCGGCAGCCAGGCAAAGCCGAGGAACAGCACGCGCAGCAGTGGCGGCATGCGCTCGCGCGGCCACCAGGCGACCAGCAGGCCGGCGGTCAGCAGCGCGAGCGGCAGCGTCCGCGAGCCACAGCCAGGCGTAGGCGTGCCGCAGTTCCAGGCACAGGTGCGCGAGCAGCAGCACCCAGGCCGCGCGCCAGCGTCCACATCGGCCGCACCATGCGGTAGTCCGTCACCACGATGTTGCGTGAAGAACGGGATCATGCGGTGGCAGACGGTGAAGTAGATGGGCAGCAGCATCGGAATGCCGCCGAACTTGATCGCGACGAAAGCCACCTGCGCGTCGAGCCGGAAGGTGAGCAGCGCGTAGAAGACGAGGCCCACCAGCCCGAAGCCCAGCGCGAAGAGACAGCTCAGCGCATGCCAGTGACAGTCCGCTCGTGTCGCGCAGCGCCACGCGCGCCAGCCAGAACATGCCGACGATCCAGCCACCGAGCGTCAACAGCGCGCCGGCGCGCAGCAGCGGCAGGCTGCCCGCGAGGCCCGCAAGCGTGAGCACCTGGCCGCCCAGCAGCCCGGCGCCCACGGGTAGATAGTGTCGCGGCGCCAGCGGCGGCAGGCTCGAGCCAGCGCGGGAACACCGTGAGCAGGAAGCCGAAGATGAAAGACGGCAGCACGTGGTACTGCATGATGATGGCGTGCATCCAGCCGGCCGGCAGCGGCGGCTGCGGGCAGTTCGACGATCTGCCAGCGCGCGGCCACGAGCCACGCCGCCCACCAGCCCATGGCCGCGAGCACATTGGTCGCGCCCACCAGGAACAGCAGGCGATGCGGCGCCGCGGCCATGAGGCGCGCGGCGTTCTCCGGGAAGGTACGATCGCGCTCGCGTGTTCACGGCCGCGGCACCGTTCGCGCCGTCCAGGCGTCGCGGTGACGCCTTGCGCGGCGCGATCCACAGACCGCAGCGACGAACCAGGCCAGCGACAGCGCGCCGACGCTGAAGATCGTGTCGCCGGGTACGCGCATCCACACCAGCAGCTGGATGATGGGCTTCTGCATGAGGTCGGCGGAGCGCGCGTACCAGTAACCATGCTCGAGCGCGCCGGTGAGCTGGATGATGCCGATGGGCAGCAGCGTCAGCAGCGCCATGCCGGCGAGCCCGATGTTGAACGCCCAGAAGCTGGTCTTGAGCACGCGCTCGTTCCAGACCACGTGCGGACGCAGGCCGCGCAGGCAGAACAGCATCAGCCCGATGCCGAGGAATCCGTACACGCCGAACAACGCGGTGTGGCCGTGCAGCGGCGTGAGATTCAGGCCCTGCATGTAGTACAGCGGCAGCGGCGGATTGATCAGGAAGCCGAACAGTCCCGGCGCCCACCACGTTCCAGAACGCGACCGCGGTGAAGAACATGATCGGCCAGCGATAACTCTGCATCCACGGCGTGGCCTGTCCCAGCTTGAAGGTCTGATAGGCCTCGAAGCCGATGAAGGCCAGCGGCACCACCTCGAGCGCGGAGAAGCTGGCGCCGAGCGCGATGACCGCGGTGGGCGTGCCGGTGAAGTACAGGTGGTGCAGCGTGCCCAGCACGCCGCCGGAGAGGAACACGATGGTCGCGAACAGCACCGCGGTGGTCGCGCGTGCTCACGCGCAGCAGGCCCGAGCCGCGTGAACAGGAAGGCAATCACCGCGGTGGCGAAGACTTCGAAGAAGCCTTCCACCCACAGGTGCACCACCCACCAGCGCCAGTACTCGACCATGCGACAGGTGCGTGTGCTCGCCCCACATGAGGCCGGCGCCGTAGAACAGGCCGATGCACACCGTGGAGGCGAACAGCAGCGCGACGATGGACTTGGACTCTCCGCCTTTCTTGATGGCGGGCCACAGCGCGCGGCCGACCAGCGTCAGCCAGATGCCGAGGCCCGCGAACAGGAAGATCTGCCAGAAGCGTCCGAGGTCGACGTATTCCCAGCCCTGGTGCCCGAACCAGAAGTTCTTCGCCAGGCCTAACTTCTGCATCACCGCCAGCCACTGGCCGGTGAAGGCGCCCACGACGATGATGATGAGGCAGGTGAACAGCACGTTCACGCCGAGCCGCTGGTACTTCGGTTCGTGACCGGAGATCGCCGGCCCGATGTACAGGCCCATGCCCAGCCACGCGGTCGCGATCCACAGCACCGCGAGTTGCGTGTGCCAGGTGCGGGTCAGCGAGTAGGGCAGGACGTTGGCGAGCTGGAAGCCGTAGGCCTCCTGGCCCTCGACCTGGTAGTGCGCGGTGATCGCGCCCAGCAGGATCTGCGTGAGGAACAGCGCGATCACCAGCCAGAAATACTTGGCGGTGGCGCGCATCGACGGCGTGATGCGGATCATGGCCAGCGGATCGCTGGCGGGAAGCACCGGCGGCGCCTCGTCCTTGTGGCGCGCGTGGTGCCAGCCGAGCAGCGCGATGCCGGCGATCAGGAACAGCACGCTGAACACCGTCCACATGAACAGGTGTGAGGGCGGCGTGTTGCCCACCAGCGGCTCGTGCGGCCAGTTGTTGGTGTAGGTGACGTCGCCGCCGGGGCGCTCGGTGGTCGCGGCCCACGCCGACCACCAGATGAAGGCGGTGAGCGCGCGGCGATACTCCGCGTCGAGCACCGTGCCGTTCTTCATGGCGTAGGCCTTGCGCAGGTCGAGCAGCGCCGGGTCGTCGCCGAACAGCGCGATGGTAGTGAGTCGCCACGCTGCGGATCGCCGCGGCGCGATCGGCGTCGACGGTGATCGTGTCGGTGGCCGCGTCGTAGGTGTTGCGGCGGATGCGCGGCGTCAGGCGCGCGACTGGCCGCGGCGCGCTGTCGTCCGCGCCGAGCGTCGGCGTAGCGCGACCGAGTGGCGCGCGCGCGATCGCGATCCAGCCAGGCGACGCGCCTCGCGGTGCAGCCAGTCCGCCGTCCAGTCCGGCGCGACGTAGCTGCCGTGGCCCCAGATGGAGCCGAGCTGGTGGCCGCCGATGGACTGCCACACCTGGCGGCCCTTCTGGATGTCGGCGCGCGTGTAGAGGACTTCGCCGTGTTCGGAAACCACCTTGGCCGGAATGGGTGGCATGACGCGGTGGATTTCCGTGCCGACCCAGAGCAGGACGCTGAAGGAAACGACCAGCAGCACGCCGAGCCCGATCCACAGCTTGCGATTCGCGTTCATGACGACATCTCCTCCTGACGATGGCGCTCATGCTGGCGCGGGCGACGGCAGAATGCGGCACTGACCTGGATCAGGTGGAACGCGGCTTCCGGATAAGCAAGATGCGCTAAGGTGTGAACCGCGAACGGCCACCGGAGTGCATTCTGATGAACGAAAGCGAGCTGCGCAATCTGCTCACGCAGTTGCATGCCCGCCTGGGGAACGCCCGGTCACTGGATGCCGAAGACCGGCGCCTGCTGGTCACCGTGCTCGCACGACATCGAAAAGGCGCTCGCGAGCAGTGAAACCGCCCAGCCGCCGAGCGCCCCGGGTCTCGAATCCCTCGCCGTGAAATTCGAGGCCGATCATCCCGCGCTCGCCGAGACGCTGCGCCGGCTGGCCGACGCGCTCGCCAAGGCCGGGATCTGATACCGGCGCTTGCCTGGTCAACCGCGCAGGATGCTGCTCGCCATGGCCTCGAGCTTCGGCAGGTCGCGCAGCTCGATCTCGCGCCGGTCGACCGCGCACGAGCCCGGCATCCTGCAGGCGGCGGAAACCGCGGCTGACGCTCTCGGAGGCCAGCCGCAGGTAGTTCGCGATGTCGGTGCGCGTCATGGTGAGACGAAAGCGGGTCGCGAGAAACCGCGCGCCGCGTAGCGTCGCGACAGCGACACCAGGAACGCCGCCATGCCGCTCGTCGGCGGTGTAATTGCCGGCCAGCAGCGCCGCCTTGCCGATGTCCTGGCTCAGCAGTCTGAACAGCTGCTGCTGCAGGCCGGGCATGCGCGTGGCGAGCGCGGCGATGTCGGGAAAGGAAAACCGGCACAACATGACCGGATCCAGCGCCACGGCATTGCAGGGATAGCGCTCGCTCGAGATCGCGTTGAGCCCGATGACCTCGCCGGGCAGGAAGAATCCCTGCACCTGCTCGCGACCCTCGCTGTCGTTCACATAGGTCTTGACCGTGCCGGCGCGCACCGCGGCGATGGCATCGAAGGGATCGCCTTCGCGGAAGAGGTGCGTGCCCTCGGCGAAAGGGCCCGTGTGCTCCACCAGCACGTGCAGCTCGCCGAGCCGGCTCTTGTCGTAGCCCTGTTCCATGCAGGCGGCGGAGAACGCGCAGGTGCTGCAGAAGCGCAGTTCGTCGCCGTCGTCGGCGATCGGAGGTGACATCTCAGATGACCCGCGAATAACGCTGCCTCGATGCGCGGCGCGGGCCGGGCGGCGCGGTCGAGGTAGTTGTCGAAGCACATGGCGATGATACGCAGCAGCAATCGCCCGCGCGACGTGGCAGCCACGCGGCGTGGCCGAGCTCGACCAGGCCATCGTCGGCGAGCTGCTCCAGCCGCGTGAGGCCGCGTCGCGAAGTAATTCCAGAAATCGATGTCGTGGCGACGTCTCGATGGCAGCGACATCGACGGCGGCGTTGCACATGAGCTGCTGGATGACGTCGGCGCGCACGCGATCGTCGAACGACAGCTCGAGGCCGCGCCACACCGGCGGCTGCCCCTGGTCGACGGCGATTTCCCAGGCCGGCAGCTCGCGCGGATTCTGGCTGAAGGAGTCGCCGATGTGGCTGATGGCGCTCACGCCGAGGCCGATGAGATCGCAGTCGGCATGCGTGGTGTAGCCCATGAAATTGCGATGCAGGGTGCCGGCATCCTGCGCCAGCGACAGATCGTCGTCCGCCAGCGCGAAGTGATCCATGCCGATATGGCGGTAGCCGGCGGCGGTGAGCCTATCGATGGCGAGCTGCAGCAGCGCGAGCTTGCCAGCGGGATCCGGCAGCTCGGCTTCGTCGATCTGCGTCTGCGCCTTGAAGATCTGCGGCATGTGCGCGTAGCCGTAGATGGCGATGCGGTCCGGCCGCGCCTCGGTCACGATGTCGAGCGTGCGCGCGAAGCCTCGAGGGTCTGCTTCGGCAGGCCGTAGATGAGGTCGACGTTCACCGAGCGGAATCCGCTGTCGCGGCAGGCGGCGATGGCCGCCAGCGTCTGCTCGACCGACTGCTCGCGGTTCACCGCGCGCTGCACCACCGGATCGAAGTCCTGCACACCGAAACTGGCGCGGCTGAATCCCAGCGCCGCGTAACTCGCGATGTCGCCGGTCTTGAGGAAGCGCGGATCGAGCTCGATGGAGAAGTCCCGGTTGGCGCGCGTGGTCAGGTGGAAGTGCGCGCGCAGGCTCTCCATCAGCTCGAAGATCTGCTCGGGTCTGAGGAAATTCGGCGTGCCGCCGCCGAGGTGCACCTGCACGACTTCGCGGTCGCGGTCGAACCAGGGCGCGATCAGCTCGATCTCGCGTGCCAGGCGCTGCAGATAGGGCGCGGCGCGCGACTTGTCGCGCGTGATGATGCGGTTGCAGCCGCAGTAGAAGCAGGGGCTGAAGCAGAAGGGCACGTGAACGTAGATCGACAGGGCGCGCGGGATGGGCTCCTGGTTCGTGCGCCGTGCCTGCTCGCGCAACTGCGCGGCGCCGAAGTCCGGCGGCGAAAGCCGGCGCGGTGGGGTACGAGGTGTAACGCGGCCCCGGCTGGTCGTAGCGCCGCAGCAGCTCGGCGTCGAAGGTGATGTTCGAAGTCATGACTCATGCTGCCGCCGGCCGGGGCGCGCTGCCCTGATCTGGATCAGCCGAAGGCGCGGTCGCGCGCTGTGCAGCATGGCCTTGTCGGCTCCCGCCTCGTGCAGCAGGCTGACGAGGGTGGGCACTCCCATGTCGCGCCACTCCACCGCGACTCCGCCGGCCGCGGTGCGCACCACGCAGGCGGGCAGTTCGATGGCACGGCGCCGCATACCCGCACCTGCCGGCACGATCACGGTCAACGCGGTGTACACCGGCAGCCGGGCGTCGGTCTCGATCCAGGCGCCGCTGATGCTGGCATTGCGCACCTGCCCTTCGGCGATCGAGTCATCGTGGAGCACGAGCAAGGCCGGGCAATCGAGCGCGACTCGTTCACCCCAGCGATGTTCCATGGGCTTGGGGGCAGGCGGGCAAGTGGTCAGCGTTCGCATGGGGACCTCAGGCATCAAGCGGCACTGGCGGTGCCGGCGCGGCCACGCGCATCGCGTGGCTTGCGGACAATCCTGCTATGGAAGCGTGAGGGCTTCATGACAATGACGGGATTCGGGTAGCCGCTGACGCGCATGAGGTCCACCACGTATAGGCACGGCCATTGCACAAGAGGAGTTACAACGAATCATGAAGTGGACCAAATCGTGAGCCTGGCGGCACTCCTGCCCTTGCTGGCGCTGGCGCCGCATCGCGGGACAGCGATTACAAGGCCGCGATCGCCAGCAAGCCCAACTTCGACAATGGCGAGGCGCTGTTCGAGCAATGCGTTTCATGCCATGGACGGGATGGCGGCGGTAACGCCACCGGTTCCATTCCGCGGATTGCCGGACAGCACTACAACGTCCTCGTGCGGCAGATCATCGACTTCCGCTATGGCAAGCGCTGGGATGTGCGCATGGAAGGCGTCATGGCCCAGCATGGCGCGCTGGCGGGAAACCAGGACATCGCCGACGTCGCCTGGTATGTCAGCAAGCTCGAGCGTGATGGCGCCCGCGGCGTGGGCGATGGCCAATACGTGGAGCGTGGCGCGGCGTTGTATGCAAAGAGTTGCGCGTCGTGCCACGGGGTCAAAGCCGAAGGCGATGAAGCGCGCGGCATTCCGCGGCTCTCAGGCCAGCATGCCGCCTACCTGACGCGGCAGATCTACGACGCCGTCGATGCGCGCCGCCTGCCGCTGGCCGCATCCCATCGCAAACGTCTCGTGACTCTCGATTTCGAAGAGGTGCTGGGACTCACCGACTACCTGTCACGCATCGGCTGGAACCCGCCCGTCGAAAGTACTGCGTTAGACGAGTCGACGCCAGGCTCGTACCGTCGTCTCCCCGCGTCGTACCGGATCCACGGTGAGCCCGAGCCATTCGGCGAGCTCCACCATGCGCTGGTTGTCGGCGAGTATGGTGCCGTAAATCGTGCGGAAGCCCTGCTGCGCGGCGTGGGCGAACAGCAGTGGAATCAGCGTGCTGCCGACACCGCGGCATTGCCACGAGTCCGCCACCGCCACGGCGAATTCACACGCGTTCGTTGTCGTCCGCGGCGTAACGCGCGACACCGACGATGCGCTCGGCGCCTGCCTGGTCGATGACCGCGACCAGCGCCATGGTGCGATGCCGGTCGACGTTCACGAACTGGTCGATGAGCGCCGCGCCCGGCTCACGCAAGTGGTGCATGAAGCGCTGATAGCGCGATTGCGCGCTCAGGCCGGCGATGAATTCCCGCTCGCGCACGGCGTCGTCGGGACGAATCGGGCGTATGCGATAGGCAATGCCGTCGGAGGTGACATGGTCAGTCGCTCCATCCCGAACGGTTTGCATCGCGCTCAGCGTACGGCGTGCCGCAGGTCGAGCATCATGCGCACCAGCTCGGCGACCGACTGCGCATTCATCTTTTCCATGACGCGTGCGCGGTGGATCTCCACGGTGCGTGGACTGACGCCGAGGTCCTGCGCGATCGCCTTGTTCTGCTTGCCCTGCGTCATGAGGTCGAGCACTTCACGTTCGCGCGCGGTGAGCGTGTCGAGATGCGTCTTGATGCGCGCGTGTTCCCCGAGCGACGTGCGGCGTTCGGTGTCCTTGACGATGGCGCGCTGGATGCGGTCGAGCAGGTCCTGGTCGCGGAACGGCTTCTGCAGGAAGTCGAAGGCGCCGTGTTGCATGGCTTCGACCGCCATCGGGATGTCGCCGTGGCCGGTCATGAAGATGACGGGCAGCACCGCGCCGCGCAGGTTGAGCTGCTGCTGCAACTCGAGGCCGCTCATGCCCGGCATGCGGATGTCGAGCACCAGGCAGCCCGGCTGCGCAGGTTGCCAGGCCGCCAGGAATTCCTGCGCCGATCCGTACAGCGCGGACTCCATGCCCACCGACTTGAGCAGGATGCGCATGGCATTGCGCACGCCGCTGTCGTCGTCAACCACCATGACAATGGGTTTTTTCGTCGTCACGTCAGGCATTCCTCGTGTTCGGCCAGTCGCACATAGAACGTGCAGCCGCGCGGTTCGGTCGCGCGTACACCGATGGTACCGCCGTGCGACTGCACGATGGTACGGCTGATGGCGAGGCCGAGCCCGGTGCCGTTGCCCTTGGTGGTGGCGAAGGGATAGAACAGCCGGTCGGCAATCTGTGGCGAGATCCCGGGCCCGTCGTCACTCACACGGATCTCGATACCGCCGTCGTGCAACAGCGCGGTCGCAATGCTCACGTGCCGGGAACGCGGAGGCATCTCCGCCAGGGCTTCGAAGGCATTGCGCGCCAGGTTCAGGATCACCTGCTGAAGCTGCACGCCATGAGCCTCGATACGCGGTAGCCCGGGTGTGAGCGCGAATCGCAGCTCGACGCCGTGAACACGCGCGTCCGCCTGCAGCAGCGAGCGCAGTTCTTCGATGAGCGCATTCACGTCGAGATTCTGATGTTCTTCGGGTGCGTCATTACGCACCATGCGGCGCAGCCTGGTCACGATGTCGCCGGCGCGCATGCCTTCGGCGCCGATTTCCCGCAGCACTTCGCGCAACTCGACGAAGTCCGGATTGGCCATGCCCAGGTAGTGCTCGCAGGCGCGGGCGTAGGTGGTGATCGCGGTCAGCGGCTGGTTGATCTCGTGGGCGATGCCCGAGGCCATTTCGCCCATGGTCGCGAGCCGCGCCACGCGCGTCAGCCGCTCCTGGGCCAGGTGCGCGTGTTGCTCGCGCAGCGCGCGATCGGTCACGTCGGTCCCCGAGCACAACCAGCCCGCGGCCGTGCCGTCAGTCGATCGCAGGGCGATGCAGCGCCAGTAGATGCGCCGCGCGGCGCCGGTGGCGTCGAGAGCCGCGAATTCCCGCTCGCGCGATGCAGCGCTCGCCAGCGCGCTGGTCAACATCGAGCGCGCCTGTTCGCGCTCGCCGGGGCCATCGAAGAAATCCAGCCACTCGCGGCCGCGGATGGCCTCGGCCGGTGCGCCCAGCAGGTTGGCGCCGTGCACATTGATCTCGCGAACACGGAGTCCGGAATCCAGGTCGAGAAGAATGGCCTCGTTCAGTTCCAGGTAGGCACGCGCGCGATCACGCTCCAGCTTGAGCGCGGCAACTGCCTCGTGTTCAGCGGTGACGTCGCGCAGCAGGCCGACAAAACGTGGCGCCGTGGCCTCGACGATGCGGCCCACGGACAACCGCACCGGAAAGACGGAGCCATCCTTGCGCAACGCGCGAACTTCCCGGCCGATGCCGATGATCTTTGCCTCGCCGGTGCCCAGGTGACGCTCCATGTAGCCATCGTGCGCGGACGCGTCCGGCTCGGGCATGAGCATGCTGACGTTTTCGCCCAGTAGTTCGTGGGTGGGATAACCGAACATGCGTCCCGCCGCGTCGTTCACGGCCAGCATGCGGCCACGGTGATCGATCACGACAACGGCGTCCACCGCGGCTTCCATGAGGGCCTGCGTTTCGCGGGAAAACATGTCGCGGCAGTATGCGACGGCCCCCCGGACCAATGAGTACGCAGTATTCCTGACCCCGTAGGTATTGCGGCGAATGCAGGCGCGGGGGCGGGCCGACAGGCCAGCGAACGCTCGCCGGAGGCTTCACGTCGCGAGCAGCGTACGAACCTGGCCTAACAATTCGTTCGAATTGACCGGCTTGCTGCCGATGCGCAGGTGCGCATCGCCCTGGATCTCGCGGATTGCTGCCGAAGTATCGCCGGTGATCAGGATCGCCCCGAACGTGGACCCGAGGACCTCCCGGGCAGCCTCGATCACCTGGCTGCCGGTTCGTCCATTCTCGAGGTGATAGTCGGTGATCAGCAGGTCGAAGCCGCCGGCACGCAGCAGCGCGATGGCTTCGCCGGCTCCTGCCGCGGCCGTGATGCGATAACCCTCGATCCTGAGCAAGCGTGCGCATGGCATTGCGCACTCCCGGCTCGTCTTCGACCAGCAGGATGTGCGCGCCGCTGTGTGTGGCCGAAACATGGACCCGCTTGCCCTGGGCAATGGATGCGTCCGCCGCCGCCACGATGGGTAGTTCGATGGCGAATATCGAACCGTGCCCCGGTGTCGAGCTCACATCGACACGGATGCCGAGCAGGCGTGCGATGCGCTGCACGATGCTCAGGCCCAGGCCATAGCCGTCGCGCGAGCTGTTGGGAGAGACACCGATCTGGTAGAACTCCTCGAAAATCAGTGACAACTGGTCGGGCGCAATGCCGACACCGGTATCGCGCACCTCGATGCGCAGTGCGCCGCCGTGCGTTTCGCAGCGCAATTCCACCGCGCCTTTCTGCGTGTACTTGATGGCATTGGACAGCAGGTTGCGCAGCAACTGGCCGACCAGCGCGGCGTCCGAGTGCAGGTGCACGTGGAGCGCGTCGATCGACAGGCGCAGTCCCTTGCTGGCCGCGAGATTGGCGAAATCGCGGCGCAGCTCGTCGAACAGCGGCGCGAGATCGAAGTCGGCGAGGTCGACCTTGATCGCACCGGACTCGAGCTTGCTGATGTCGAGCAGGCCATTGAGCAGTCGCGACATCGCCTCGATGGCCAGGTCCTGTTCCTGGAGGACCTCCTGGCATTCACCGTCGCGAACCATGCGCCGCAGCGCGCCGTTGAGCAGGCCGAGCGTCTGCAGCGGCTGGCGCAGATCGTGGCTGGCCGTGGCGAGGAAGCGGCTCTTGGCGATGTTGGCGTGCTCGGCTTCGCGGCGCGCCTGTTCGAGGGCCTTCTCGGCCTCCTTGCGCTGGCTGACGTCGCGGATCGCGGCGGCGACGATGCTCTCGTTGCCCTGGGAGATGGGGCTCAGGCTGATTTCCACCGGAAACTCGGTGCCGTCCTTGCGCATGCCGAACAGATCGAGGCCTATCCCCATCGGCCGCACGCGCACGTTCTGGCCATAATTCGCACGATGACCCGTGTGGCGCGCGCGAAACCGGTCGGGCATCAGCATTTCCACCGGGCTGCCGAGCAACTCGCCCGCGGAATAGCCGAACAGCGCGGAGACCTGGGTGTTGGCAAACAGGATCGCGCCGCTGGAGTCGATGATGATCATCGCGTCCGGGGCCGAATCGAGAACGCTCCGGACCATCTCGGAGGAGAGCATGCGCGCGACTCGTGAGGCCGAAGGCGGGCCCAGAGGATTGCATCGGCCGTGCTGCATCGCAAGGGTGTACGACAGCGGCGCGCCATCGCATATCCGCAACACCCCTGATGCTTCTCGGGGACTGCACGGAGGTCCGATAGACGGCCGGCGAGGGACGATGCGCAAATCGCATGGCCATGCCCCAAAGATCTTTTCTGACCCGCTATCGCTGTCAGTTGCACGCCGTCGTGCTCGGCACGATCCCCATGGTCCTGGGGTTCGCCGGCGCGGTTATCGATGAATTGACGCGACTCGGCTTCAGTACCTGGCGCACGGCCTGCCGCGAGGCCGGGGCCACGCTCGTCTCGCTGTTCACCTTCACGATTCAGCTCATGCCCACCGCGGTCGCCGGGGTACTCGCGGGCGGGCTGCTGGTGCTGATCGCCGGGGCCATTCGCCGCGATCGGCAGGCCGCTCGGCGGCACTGGCCGCTCATGGCGGTTGTGTTGCGGGCCTTGCGGTGGGACTGCCGCTTTGTGTCCTGCCGCTGCCACTGCCCCTGGTGTTAGGCGTCGAAACGCTGCTGACCGCCGCGGGCGCCTTGATTCTTGTCAGCGCTGTTGCGGCGATGGAACGGCGAGGCGGCAGTAAAACTGCCTGCCCGGGTACTGGCAAGTGCGCAGTAGGGCGTATATCGGCCGGCTTTTTCACATTCGAGAATCGCAAACATGAGCACAACAGCGGCCGCGGCCGAACCGGTAGTCGCCGAAAGCCCGGCCATTCCAGCCGGCACATACAACGACAAGGTCGTACGGCAGTTCGCCATCATGACCGTCGTCTGGGGCATCGTCGGCATGCTGGTCGGCGTCATCATCGCCGCGCAGCTCTATCTGGCCGGAGCTGAACTTCGGCGTGTCCTGGCTTTCCTACGGCCGGCTGCGTCCACTGCACACCAACGCGGTGATCTTCGCGTTCGGCGGCTCGGCGCTGTTCGCCACTTCTTATTACGTCGTGCAGCGCACCTGCCACGTGCGGCTGTTCTGCCGAGAAGCTGGCGGCGTTCACGTTCTGGGGCTGGCAGGCCGTCATCGTGCTGGCGGCCATCACGCTGCCGGCGGGCATGACCATCGGGCAAGGAATACGCCGAGCTCGAGTGGCCCATCGACCTGCTGATCGCCGTGGTCTGGGTGGCCTACGCCGTCGTGTTCCTCGGCACGCTGGTCAAGCGCCGCGTCTCGCACATCTACGTGGCCAACTGGTTCTTCGCCGCGTTCATCATCACCGTCGCGGTGCTGCACATCGTCAACAGCGCGGAAATGCCGGTGTCGATCGGCAAGTCGTATTCCATCTACGCCGGCACGGTCGATGCCATGGTGCAGTGGTGGTACGGCCACAACGCGGTGGGCTTTTTCCTGACCGCCGGCTTCCTCGGCATGATGTATTACTTCGTGCCCAAGCAGGCGGGACGCCCGGTCTATTCGTACCGGCTGTCCATCGTGCACTTCTGGGCGCTCATCTCCATCTACATGTGGGCGGGCCCGCATCACCTGCACTACACCACGCTGCCCGACTGGGCGCAGTCGCTGGGCATGGTGTTCTCGCTGATCCTGCTCGCGCCGTCCTGGGGCGGCATGATCAACGGCCTCATGACGCTGTCGGGCGCGTGGCACAAGCTGCGCACCGATCCGATCCTCAAGTTCATGGTGGTGGCGCTGTCGTTCTACGGCATGTCGACGTTCGAAGGGCCGATGATGTCCATCAAGACGGTGAACGCGCTGTCGCACTACACGGACTGGACCGTCGGCCACGTGCACGCGGGCGCGCTCGGCTGGGTGGCGATGATCACCATCGGCTGCATCTACTCGATGCTGCCGCGGCTCTACGGCAAGAAGGAGATGTGGAGCATCACGGCTCATCGACTGGCATTTCTGGACCACGACCATCGGCGTGGTGCTGTACATCGCCGTCGATGTGGATCGCGGGCGTGATGCAGGGCCTGATGTGGCGCGCCACGAACGATGACGGCTCGCTCACGTACTCCTTCATCGAAGCGCTGAACGCCACCTACCCGTACTACGCGGTGCGCCTGCTCGGCGGCCTGCATGGTGCTCGGCGGCATGTTCGTCATGGCATACAACTGCTGGAAGACCGCCGCGGCACATGACGCGCGCCCTGGACACCGCGATTCCGGAGCCGGCATGAAGCAATCGAAATTCAGTCACGAAACCGTCGAGAAGAAAGTCTCGTGGCTGGGCGTGTGGATCGTGGTCGTCATCAGCATCGGCGGCCTGGTGGAGATCGTGCCGCTGTACCTGTCGAACGAGGTCACGACGCCGGCGCCGGGCGTCAAGCCGTATCACGCGCTGGCGCTGGAAGGGCGCGACATCTACATCCGCGAGGGCTGCTACAACTGCCACTCGCAGATGATCCGGCCGCTGCGCGCCGAGACCGAACGTTACGGCCACTACTCGCTGGCCGGCGAGAGCGTGTACGACCATCCGTTCCAGTTCGGCTCCAAGCGCACCGGGCCGGACCTGGCGCGCGTCGGCGGCCGCTACAGCGACGAGTGGCATCGCGCGCATCTCGCGAATCCGCGCGACGTCGTGCCCGAGTCCAACATGCCGGCGTATGCCTGGCTCGCGGAAGACCACGTGGACGAGGGCGGCACGGCTCGGCAAGATGCGCGCGCTGCGCACGATCGGCGTGCCGTACACCGACGAGGACATCGTCGGGGCCGCGGACGCCGTGCGCGGCAAGACCGAGATGGAAGCCCTGATCGCCTATCTACAGGGCCTCGGCACGGCCTCGGCGAACTGGTGAGTCATGGCCCTTCATCCGATGACATCGGACACGTTTCGCGGAATCGTCACCGGCGCGCTGCTGGTGCTGTTCATCTGGCTGGTCGATCTGGGCCTGGAGCAAGGCGCGCCGCGCGGACTTCGAGGCCGCGGCGCGCCTGCCGCTCGATGAGGAGGGTCCGAAGCCGTGACCACCGGGCACAGCATTTTCATCATCGTCCTCACGCGTCGCGAACATCGCGGGCTGCCTGTGGCTGCTGTGGTGGACGCGCCGCTCGCCACGGCGAGGGCGCGACCACCGATCACACCACCGGCCACGTGTGGGACGAGGACCTGCGCGAACTGAACAACCCGCTGCCGCGCTGGTGGCTGTGGCTGTTCATCATCACCGTGGTGTTCGGCGGCGTCTATCTGGTGCTGTATCCGGGACTCGGCACCTTCAAGGGCACGCTCAACTGGACCTCGCGCACCGAACACGAGACGCAGTCGCGCGCTCAATGCGGAGCGCATCGAACGCACGCTGGCGCCGTACAGCGCGCGCGGCGTCGCCGAACTCACTGCGCGACCCGGCTGCGCTCAACATCGGCCGCAACCTGTTTCTCAACAACTGCGCCACCTGCCACGGCTCCGATGGCGGTGGCGCGCCGGGCTTCCCCAACCTCGCTGACAAGGACTGGCTGTGGGGCGGCGATGCCGACACCGTGCGTTGCAACCATTTCGAATGGCCGCACGGGCGTGATGCCGCCCTGGGGCGAAGTGCTCGGCGCGCGCGGCGTCGAAGACATGCTGAGCTACGTGCTCAGCCTGCAGCGGTCGCAAGCTCGAGGCCGGCGACGCGCGCGCCGGTGGCGCGAAGTTCGCCGAGCTGTGCGCTGCCTGCCATGGCGCCGACGCGCGCGGCAACCCGGTGCTGGGCGCGCCCAATCTCACCGATGGATCTGGCTGCACGGCGGCTCGCTGGCCGCGGTGCGCGACAGCATCGAGAAGGGCCGCAAGGGCGCCATGCCGGCGCATGCCGCGCGCCTCGGCGAGACCCGCGTCAAACTACTGGCCGCGTACGTGTTGTCGCTGGGCCGGCAGGAGCAGCAGGCCGTCGCCAGCGCGGGCAACGCCGATGAACACGCCGACCGCTGAAACGCACGGAGAAGCTGGGCGAGCGCGGCCGCGCCACGGGCGCCATCGTCTGGAGCTCGTTTCTCGCCGCGGCGCTCGGCACGATGCTGTGTTTCGCATTCCTGGATCCGCTGGCGATTGCGGAAGGGAATCTGCCGGCAGTGGTGGACCACGCGCCGCGCGGTCTACGCGCATCGGCTTCTTCTTGTTCTGGCTGGTCGGCCTGGTGGCCGCGGGACTGTGCTGGCAGCTCGCGCGTCCGGATCGCCGTGGCCGCTGAAGTACGCATTCCGCTTCACGGCGAGGGACAGCCGCTCTACGTCGCGCAGGAGAAGGTCTATCCGCGCGAGATCGACGGGCGCTTCGCGCGGCTGCGGGTGCTGTCGGTGTGGGTGCTGCTCGGCATCTACTACCTGCTGCCGTGGCTGCAACTGGGGCGAGCGCCAGGCGGTGCTGTTCGACCTGCCGGCGCGCAAGTTCTTCATCTTTGGCCTGGTGTTCTGGCCGCAGGATTTCATCTTCCTCACCTGGCTGCTGATCATCGCGGCGCTGGCGTTGTTCTTCTTCACCGCCATCGGCGGGCGCCTGTGGTGCGGTTACGCCTGTCCGCAGACGGTGTGGACCGAGACCTTCCTGTGGATGGAGCGCTTCGCCGAGGGCGATCGCAACGCGCGCCAGAAACTCGATCGCGGTCCCTGGAACGCGAACAAGCTCGCGCGCAAGACGGGCAAGCAGTTCATGTGGGTCACGTTCGCGCTGTGGACCGGCTTCACGTTCGTCGGATTCTTCACGCCCATTCGCACGCTGGGCCAGGAAGTGCTGGCGTTCTCGCTCGGCCCCTGGGAAACCTTCTGGGTCCTGTTCTATGGCTTCGCCACCTACGGCAACGCGGGTTACCTGCGCGAGCAGGTGTGCAAGTACATGTGTCCCTATGCGCGCTTCCAGAGCGCGATGTTCGACAGCGACACGCTGATCATCACCTACGACGACGAACGCGGCGAGCCGCGCGGCGCACGCAAGCGCGGCACGGATCCGCGCGCGCAGGGCCTCGGCGACTGCATCGACTGCACGCTGTGCGTGCAGGTGTGTCCCACGGGCATCGACATCCGCCAGGGACTGCAGATCGAATGCATCGCCTGCGCCGCCTGCATCGACGCCTGCGACACGGTCATGGACAAGATGGGTTACTCCGCGCGGCCTGATCCGCTACACCACCGAGCATGCGCTCGATCACGAGCCGACGCGCCTGCTGCGGCCGCGCGTGCTCATCTACGGCGGCTTGCTGTGCGCGCTGGTCGTCGGCTTCGTGGTCGCGGTCGCGCTGCGCTCGCCGGTGTCGCTCGACGTGCTGCGCGACCGCAACTCGCTGTACCGGCTCACCGACGACGGCAACGTCGACAACGTCTACACGCTGCGCATCCTCAACAAGACCGAGCGCGAGCAGCGCTTCCGCATCGAGGCGCGCGGCGCCTCGGCGCTGACGCTGCTGCCCGGGGATCGCGAATACACGTGTGGCGAGCGGCGACGGTGTATTCGCTGCCGTTGCGCGTGCGTCGCGCGGCCTACGATCCGCTCGGCGCCTGAGACCATCACGCTGACGGTGCGCTCGCGTCGACGATCCGGCAATTCACGCCAACGACCGACGCGCGTTTCCTCGCGCCCGCGAGGTGAGATGAGCACGACTGAATCACCGCTGCGCGCCAACCCGGTGTTCTGGCTGATGTGGCTGTTGCCGGGCGTCCGCGGTGGTCGCGGGCTTCGCGACGCTGGCCATCGCGATGCGCAGCGCGGATCGCCCGTTGCCGGCGGCGTATCACTGGGAAGGCGAGCACCTCGATCGCGATTTCGCGCTGGCGCGCGTCGCGGCGACGCATCGGCATCGAAGTCACGCTCGGTCGCAGATCGAGGCGATTGCTCGCGCGACGTTGCGCAACGCGCCTTCCGATCCCGCGGCGCTCAGCCTGCTGTTTGCCAGTGGCGCGGACGCGGGGCTCGATCGGCGTATTGCGTCTGCCGCGCGTGGCGCCCGGACAGTACCGCGGCGCCTGCGCGCCGCTGCCCGCCGGCCGCTGGCGCGTCGTCGCTGGAAGACTCCGCGGGCCAGTGGGCCTGCGCGGGCAGGTTCACGGCAGCTTCCATCGCCTGGAACTGCGCGCGCGCAATCCCGAAGGTCCCGGGGCGGAACTCCATGAGCGCCGCCGACGCACTGCATGCGCGCTGGTCGCTCGATGCGGGTGAGCACGAGCACGTCGTGTTCCTGGTCGAAGGCATGCATTGCGCGGGTTGCGCGCGCAGCATCGAAAAGGCCGTGCGCGCGCTTGCCCGACGTCGATGCACGTGCGCGTCAACAACGCCACCGCGCGGGTGTCGGTCGATTGGCGCGGGCACGGCGCGACTGGCTTGCCGCAGATCCTGGGCGCCGTGGTCGGCGCCGGATTCAAGCCCGTGCCGCTCGCGGGCACGCGCCGCCACGGCGGAATACCAGCGCGAGCGCCGCACGGCGCTCAAGCGCGTCGGGACTCGCGTCGCTCGGCATGATGCAGGCGATGATGTATCTCAGCGCGTTGTACGGCGTGACCGACATCGACGCCTCGATGGCGCAGCTCATGCGCATCGCCGGCATGGTCATCGTGACGCCGGTGCTGTTCTACAGCGGCGCGCCGTTTCTCGCGGGCGCGTGGCGCGATCTCAGGCACCGGCGACTCGGCATGGATGTGCCGGTGGCGCTGGCGCTGGTGCTCGCCTGGCTGCCGAGCGTGGTGAACACCCTGCGCGCCGACGGCGAGGTGTATTTCGATTCGGTCGGCATGTTCATCTTCTTCCTCTCGGCCGGGCGCTTCGTCGAGATGAGCGTGCGCCATCGCAGCCTGAACGTCATCCGAGGCGCTGGCGCGCAGCCTGCCCGCGCAGGTGACGCGGCTGCTGGCGGACGGCAACCGCGGAACGTATCGAGGCCTACGCGCTGGCCGCCGGCGACCGATTCCTCGTGCCGAAGGGCGGGGTGGTGGCCGTGGATGCCGAGCTTGCCCGCGGATCTGCCGGCCGAGATTCACGCGCTCGCTCGACGAATCGCTGATCACGGGCGAGTCCGCGGCGGTGCGGCGCGGCGCGGGCGAGCGGATTCGCGGCGGCAGCGTGAACCTGGGCTCGCCGCTCACGCTCACGGCGACCGCGACGGTGGAAGATTCGACACTGGCGTCGATGGTGCGGCTGCTGGAGCGCGCGCAGGCCACGCGTCCGCAGATCGCGCTGGCCGCCGATCGTGCGGCCTCGTGGTTCGTCGGCGTCATCCTGGTGCTGGCCGTCGATCACGGCGCGTGGCCTGGTGGCCCATCGATCCCGCGCGCGCGTTCGCCGCGGTGCTCGCGGTGCTGGTGGTCACCTGTCCCTGTGCGCTGTCGCTCGCCACGCCGGTGGCGCTGGCCGCCGCCACCACGCGCCTGGCGCGACTCGGCGTGCTGGTGACACGCGCCGATGCCATCGAACGGCTGGCGCGCGCCGACACCGTGATCTTCGACAAGACCGGCACGCTGACCGGCACCGCCTCCGGCGTCATCGGCGTCAAACTACTTCGAATCGGTTTCGCGAGAGCAGGCGCTAGCCATGGCTGCCGCGCTCGAGCGAGGCTCGGCGCATCCGCTCGCGGAGGCATTCCGCCCGCACGAGAACGTCATCGCTGCGCGCGGATGCGCTGAGCGAGTTTGAAGCCCAGGGCGTCGAGGGCCGCATCGACGGGGTGCAGCTGGCGCCTCGGCCGCCGCGAATTCGTCGAGGCGCTGGCTCGCGGCCGTGGCCACGGTACCGGAGCCGCGTGACGCCGCCACCCGCTTGTATCTCGGCAGCGAGCAGGGCCTGGTCGCCGGAATTCGAGCTGGGTGTTCCGCTGCGCGCGGATGCCGCGCGCCGCCATTGAAGAACTGCGCGGCATGGGCCTCTACGGTGATCATCGCCAGCGGTGACAGCGGCGCGGCGGTGACGCGGTGCCGCGCACTCGCTCGGCATAACCCGCGCGTATTCGCGGCTCACGCCCGGATGACAAGATTCGCCTGCTGCAGGATCTGCGCGGCGACGGTCACCGCGTGTTCGTGATCGGCGATGGCATCAACGACGGACCGGTGCTGGCCGCGTCGGATGTGTCCTGCGCCATGGGCCAGGGCTCGGCAATCGCGCAATCGGCATCGGACCTGCTGCTGGTGCACGAGGGACTGGTGATGCTGCCGCGCGCGGTCGCCACCGCGCGCCGCGCGCTGCGCGTCATGCGCCAGAACCTCGCCTGGGCGCTGGCCTACAACCTCGCGGCCGTGCCCCTCGCGGCGCTCGGATTCGTGTCTCCGTGGCTGGCCGCCCTGGGCATGTCACTGTCCTCCCTCGGCGTCGTGCTCAATGCGCGGCGTCTCGCCACAGCGGAGAAAACTCCATGAGCATTTCCTACGTTCTCGTGTTGTTGGCCCTGGGCCTGTTCGGCTGCGCCGTCTGGGCCATGTTCTGGGCCATCGACGACGGTCAGTACGACGACCTCGAGCAACACGCCGACATCGCCCTCGAAGAAGAGAAGGGGACGCGCCTCCCGAAAAGGGGGCAGCCCCCCTTTCCTAGCAAACGGGGGCTGCCCCCGTTTAAGGCTTCAGCGCCTCGTCCAGCAGCTTCACCAGCGCGTCGCGATCGTAGGAATACGGCTGGCGCTCGTTGAGCTGCACCAGCTGCTCGATCTGCTTGCGAATCGTGATCTCCGCTTCGCGCTGATCCGGCGTCACCATGTAACGGCGCTTCGGATTCGGTTCGAACAGCGCCAGCTCGATGGCGGCTGACGACTTCGTCGGGCGCCTTGTACTTGCTGCGATCCGTCATGCGGGTCTGTTGACCGGTGCGTTTGGTGGCGCTGGCGCCGATTTCGGAGTTGTAGTTTCCAGGCTCGACGACATTGACGATCACGCCCAGCGGCGCAAGTTCGGTCGGCCAGCGAATCGGTGAAGGCTTCGATGGCGTGTTTGGTCATCGCGTAGGTGTTCAGGTCCTTCGACGCGAGCACACCCGAGATCGAACCGATATTCGTGATGCGCCCCTTGCTCTCGAGCAGCAGCGGCAGGAAGGCCTTGGACATGCGCACCGGGCCGTAGACGTTGACCTGCATCTGCAGATCGAACTCCTGCATGGTGATATTGGCCATGCGGCCCGGGTGACGCCACACCGGCATTGTTGACCAGTCCATAGAGTCCGCGTCCCGCCTTGGTGATCGTGGCCACCGCCGCGTCGACGTCTTCCTGCCTGGTCACGTCCAGGCGAATGGCCTGCACATTCTTGATGGCGTTGAGCGCGGCGAGGTCGGCATCCTTGCGTGCCCCGGCGTAGACAAAGTAACCAGCGGCAGCGAGCTTCTCGGTGACGTTGCGTCCGATGCCAGTGCTGGCGCCGGTGACCAGCACAGCCCTGGTGGGCTCGGCGGCTGTGCCCTGACCGAGGACTCCAAGGAGCAGAACGGCAATCAGAAATGTGCGCATGGCGGCCTCGGTTGTGAGGCCGCCGATGTTAGCGCAGCTTCAACTCAGTTCAGCGCCTCAATTCGCGAGTGGCCAGCCCACCGCCGGATGCACCACGGGCCGCGGATGCGGCTCACCGTTGACGACTTCACCGCGCCACGCGCCGGTCTCGAAGTCGAGCTGCTCGGCAAAGTTCTTGAATTCGCGCAGCGCGTCTGCCACGTGTGAACTCGGCCGACCAAATGCGTTGCCGAGGGCCTCATAGGCACCTTCCGTGTCGAACACCAGCAACAGGCGCACCTCGGTCTGATCCTTGCCCAGCGGCTTGAATCGCACCGTGCCCGCGTTGTGCGCACCGCTGAGACTCTTCCAGGAGATGCGGCGGTCCGGCTCCTGCTCGGTGATCTCGGCGTCCCATTGTTTCTCGATGCCGGCGATCTTCGCCTTCCAGTGCAGGTGGTTGTCGTCCAGCTGGCGCACTTCCTCGATGTCCTTCATGAACTGCGGGAATTCCTCGAACTGCGTCCACTGGTTGTAGACCGTGCTCACGGGGCGGTCGACCACGATGGACTTTTCAATCTTGTGCATGGACTCACTCCTCGTCCTCGAAGATGCGTAAGCCACGATACGCAGCGCCCTAACTAGGGCTCGGCCAGCCGTCGCTTGGCGACCTGCGTGGGGCGAGGCGGGGAAACGTGTAGGCCGATGACGCGAGTGGGGAAATGGGGACATCCCTATTTTCCCAGCAGGGATGGAGTCCTACGCCGCGTGGGGAAAACAGGAATGTCCCCATTTTCCCCGCCGGTATGACAGCTGTTTTTCAGTGACGCCTGAAGCCGCACGTCGGCGACCTTTCCCTGGTATTCCTGCTTCGGATCCCGGCCCAGCAATATCTTGACGCCGGCCAGCAGGCTGTTCTCATTGAGCCAGATCTGCGCCCGATCGGGCTCGAATCGCAACAGCTGCAGCTTGGGGTCGGTCTTGCCGCCCTCGAACCACGCGGCGACGAAGCGATTCCATAGCCGGTCGATGGTGACGCGATCACAAGTCGGCGTGAGTTCACCGTGCACGGCGGCAAACAGGTCGTGGCCCTTGGACGAGAAATGCAGTTGGGCGCGGTGCCCCCGTCCGAGGGCGCGCACGAGGTCGGTATCATTCGCCGTGAAGAACCAGATCGGTCCGCCGCCTTCCTCGTGTTCCTCGAGGAGTTGCGCGGTCATCGGCTGGCTGTGTCCTTCCTCGATGCCGGAAAGTCCCAGCATCGTGGTCCGGTCGCCCTTGAGTGCCTTCCAGAATTTGGCTTCGATGTCGCTTGGTCGTTCCATGACGTGCTCCAGGTGATGAATACACCTCGAGCATCGCACTCAGGCCGCGAATGGCGTCGCAGGCCAGACAGCCGAAGCGGCGCGACGAGCGCGCCGATCGGTGTCAGGTTTCTCCTTCAGGCGGGCCTGCATGGCTGCTGAGCTGATCCCGCGCGGAGGCTGAATTAATAGCCTCCGCGCGGCATTGCAGGCTTCCTCTTCTCCACTTACGCAATTCGCTTTCAGCTGGATGCAACCAGTCCGAACCGGCCACCGTAGCGGTGGAACATGATCAGGTCCGGGTTGCCGACGGCCGCGACGCTTTGCGTAACGGCATCCGTCACGCAACGGTCGTACTGGTCACGCAGGCCGAGCACGCGGCTTTTCAGCGGGCTGCACACCTGTTCCGCGGCATTGCGCAGACGGGAATGCAGGCGTTTGACGCCAGCCTTCGGTATCCAGGTCGAGGTCACCGTATTTGACGACGACGCTCGGAAGATCCTTGGGGGTGGTGGCGCTGGCATACCCGCTGAGTGCGAGGGCCGCGGCCAGGGGGAGAAGTTTGATGAGACGCTTCGACATGGATGTGCTCCTTGGTTTGTATGGAGCGCATCGTGCCAGCCGGAAAAACCGGCGTGTTCCGGAGTTCTGACCGAATGATTAGTTTTACTGAAGGGAAACCCGGAACCGAAACGGCGTCAGGCGCTACTCATCCCACCCGCTGCGCGAGTTGTAAGGCGCCAGGAAACCCAGCGCTTCGACCTCGTGGATCTGCCCGCCATAGATCTTGAAGATGTGTACGGCCGGCAGATCGAAGGGCTTGTAGTCGATCTTGCGGAACGGCACTCCCGGTACCCCGAAGGTGGGCCACTCGGTCTTGTCCATGGCGTGCCGGAAGTGTGAGAGGCCGAAGGTGAGGCCGGTTTCTTCGTCGGCTATCCACACGCGGCGATTGTCGATGCTGGAGATGTACGCCATCACCTGGGTGTCGAGCTGCTTGGCGCAGCCCAGTGCGCCGAACGGCGCGAAGCTGTCGCTGCTCGGTCCGGTGGGCACGGCTTGCGGGCCGACTGGCCGCCGTTCTCGTAGCGCACACAATCATCGGCGAACGGTGCGAGCGAGCCATTGTTGAGATCCAGCGCGTCGTAGTAGGCGGCGCCGATCGACAGCAATCGTGCGCGTGAATCGCGCCAGTCATCGGGAACAGGGCTGACCAGTGGTGTTCGCGGTGTCTGCAGGTTCGGAAGATTCGCTTCGTTGAGTCGATGTACTACGACGTGTTCAGCCTCGGTAATCCGGCCGCCCTCGAGCTTGAGCCGCAGGGCCAGCTGGATGGGTTTGCCGTCTTCCTGCAGCACGGCCATGTAGCCCACCTGCTGGGCCACCGTATCCGGCACGTAGATGCGGAACGTGGTCGGGCGCCGCGCTCGCTGTCTTCCACAATCCTTCGCCGGGCCGGATGCGCAGAATGTTCTCCACCATCTTCACGTCGCGCGCCAGCGGCACCTTCGCAGGATCGTGCGCCACCATCGCGGCGACGTAGCTGTCGGCCAGTTTCTTCAGGCAATCGCGGTCGCAGGCATTGGCTGCGGCGTGTGCCGGGGAGATGGCAGCGAAGGAGAATCAACGCGCTCATCTCCAGCACGTGGCGGCTGGTCATGCAGGTTTCACCTCAGGCGGCGTGGCCGTGCAAGTGTACCTCGCGCCATTCCGAGGGCGGGCTGCCGACGAGCTTTCTTGAAGGCGCGGCTGAACGCGGCCTCGGAGTCGTAGCCGACACGATTGGCCACCGCGGCGATGCTCTCGGTGCCATTGCGCAGGTAGTTGGTCGCAAGCTGCATGCGCCAGTTGGTCAGGTATTGCATCGGCGGCTGCCCGACGAATTCCACGAATCTCTCGGCGAACGCGGAGCGTGACAATGCCGCCACCTGCGCCAGCGCCTCGATGGTCCAGTCGCGTCCCGGCTGTTCATGCAGCGCCGTGAGCGCGCGGCCCACGTACGGATCGCGCAAGGCCGGCGAGCCAGGTCATGCGTCCCTCCGGCAGCGTCTCGAGATAACGCCGCACCACGTCGACGAACATCAATTCGCTGATTCGTCCCAGCATGCATTCACCACCCATGCGGCCCTTGGATTCGGCCAGCGCGGCGCGGAAATACGCGCCGAGCGCGCCACTGCCGTGATCGCTGACGCGGATCACGCGCGGCAGCGCGGTCAGCAGCGGGTTGTAGGGCCGCGAGTCACAAGCCAGGAAGCCGCAAACGAAGTGTGCGGGTGGGCCTGTCTCCGCGCCCACGGAAATGCGCGACGGCAATCGGCCATCATCGGGCTGGCGGTACATCGCCATGTTAGGCGGATTGCGCATGCCGATGTCGGTGGCGAGCACATGGGTATCACCGTGTGCGCAGCAGCACGATGTCGCCGGCCTCGAGCTTGATAGGCTCCTCGCCCTCGAGAGCTGCACCAGCAGGTGCCCTCCAGGATGGCGTGGTAGCAGATGAGGTGGTCTGAGCCCGTGCCGGGAAACATTGCCCCGACCACGCTCTTTCCCAACGGCGTTTCCGCCACCCAGGGACCGCGCGCGTGCACGTCGAAAAAAAACGCGCCCGAGAGGCGTACTGCGCGCAAAACATCGGACAATGCATCCATGAGACCTCCGCGGACGTACGGTCATGTATTCCGGACGCGCGAGCATTCGTTTTCTGAGGAGCGGGGCCTACTGTGTCAGCGTCAGAACGACTACGCAAATACGATGATGCGGTGCCTTTGCCCGCGCAATCGATGCGCCGCACCGCGCTCGCCGGCCTCATCGGCAATGTCATGGAGTGGTTCGACTTCGCGGTCTACGGCTACTTCGCCAGCGTCATCGGAGCGCAATTCTTTCCGCTGTCGACTCCGGGTACGCAGCTGCTGCTGACGTTTGCGGTATTCGGGGTCGGATTCCTGGGCAGGCCGATCGGCAGCCTGGTGCTCGGTGCCGTCGGCGATCGCATCGGCCGCCGCGCGCTGCTGGTGCTGTCGATCGCGCTCATGGGTGGCGCGACTTTGCTCATCGGCCTGCTGCCGACGTACGAGTCCATCGGCGTCGCCGCTCCCATCCTGCTGGTCACGCTGCGACTGCTGCAAGGCTTCTCGGTCGGCGGCGAGTTCACGGGCTCGATGGTGTACACCACCGAGTTTGCGCCGTCGGCGAAACGCGGCCTCGTCAGCAGCTCGACCGCCGTGGGCACCACGATCGGATTCATCCTGGGATCAGCCAGCGCCTGGTTGATCACGCGAAATGTTGCGAGCCGGAGCAGGTCGCGGCCTGGGGCTGGCGCGTTCCCTTCATCGGCAGCGTGCTGTTCCTGGTGCTGGGCCTGTTGCTCCGGCGCGGATTGCAGGAGACCGAAGCAGGGATTGCAGGCCGCCGCGCGCCGGCCGGCGCTGATTCCGTCGCTCGTCGCGGACTGGCGTCCCATGCTGCAGACCTTCGGCATCCTCGCGATGACCAATGCCGCCTACTACCTGACGTTCACGTACGCGGTCGACCGGCGCGGCAAGGATTTCCTGCTGTCGCGAACACCCTGACACTGTTCGCGGTGTTGTTCGCGAAGCCGTTCGGCGGGTGGTTGTCCGATCACGTCGGCCGGCGGCGCCTCATGATCGCGCTGACCGTCGCGATGCTGATTCTCATCGTCCCGGCGCTGCAGCTCATGCTCACCGGCGCACCGTGGCAGTTCGCGGTCGGCCAGGTCTTCATGGCCGTGACAGCCGGCATGGCGCTCGGGATGCAGGGCGCGATGCTGGTGGAGATTTTTCCACTGCGCACGCGCGTGACCTCGATGAGCTTTGCCTACAGCATGACGCTGGCACTCGCGGGCGGCACCGCGCCGCTGGTATCGGCCTGGCTGGTGCAACGACTCGGGTCAGCCGCTCTCACCCGCGGTGTACATCATGGGCTACGGGGTGGTGGGCCTGGCATTGTTATGGTCGATGAAGGAGACCAACACGCGCGCGCTCGACGCCTGAGCGGAGACGCCGGGACAACAAGCGCGGACGCGCGATCATTCGCGGCAAGGTCGTCAGTCCGTAGGCTTTCATCACGTTCCAATCACCCGGAGATGACGATGATGAAAGCCATTTGTGCCATTACCGCGATGACTCTCGCGGGATCCAGCCTGGCCACGGCCGACGAAGCCGCGCCGCCACGCACCGCTACCTGATCGAGCGGACTTTCCCGGCGGGCGCGCTCGACGGCGTCGATGCGGCCACCAAGCAGAAGGTGAACGCCAACAACAAGAGCCTGGGCGTTGCCTGGGAGAAGTCGTACGCGAATGCCGACGAAGACCAAGACGTATTGCGTCTACACGGCGCCGAGCGAGAACGCGGTGCGTGAAGCCGCCCGAAGCTCAACGGCCTGCCCGTCGACGTGGTCACCGAGATCCCGGACGACATCAAGGCCGAGCCGCGCGGCGCCGTGCACAACATCGCGCCGGGCAATCACCGCTATCTCGTGCGGCGCGCCGGCTCGCCGGCAGTGCGCGGCGAGGGCGACCGAAGTTCGGCGTGACCCTGCTGACCTCGTACGCCACCGCCGACAAGAGCGGTTCCTACTGGGTGTACGAAGCGCCGAGTTTCTCGGCGGTGGAAAGTGCTGCCAAGGCCAGCGGCACGCCGTTCGAGTCGATCGTCGAGATTCCGGAGACGCTGTATCCCAACTGAGGTGTAGTCCGAATAATGAGGACATTCCTGGATTGGCGGTGACAGACTCCAGGAGCTCGCCGCCCATTTTTACTTGGTGCGGCGCCAGCCAGGGCGCGATTTCGGTCCAGTCGATGAACTGCTTTTCGATGTCGTGCGCGAAATCGGCATGTCCGCCGCAGCCGGAATTGAGCAACTGCATGCGCATGCTCTGGCCATCCGGCTCCGAGCGCATGACGGTGAGCATCGGGCGATCCTTGAGACAGGTGCCGCGCTTGATGTCGCCGTCGAGTACCCCGGTGCGCACGACGGTCGTCAACAATTCGGCATACACATTCGGGTCCATCTGCTTGCTTCCACACGCCGGTCTTGCCGGTGAACTTCTTGCCCAGGAAGACCACGCGGCCGTCGTCGAACACGTACAGCTCGTACACCGGGCAGGTTCCGCTAGCACGCGCCGCCGGCGATCGCGACGAACTTCTCGCCCGGGATTCCACAGCGGGATTCCGCCCGACGGTGAGCCGGCCGCGTAAGGTCGGACCTGCGGTTTGTCCGCCGACGCAGGCGCCGCGAGCAGCGTGGCCGCCAGCGCGGCCGCTACCAAAAATGGGGACATTCCTGTTTTTCTAGTCACGATTCCCTCCAGAAAATAGGGATGTCCCCATTTTCGCTAACACTCGACGATGTTCACGGCGAGTCCGCCGCGCGACGTTTCCTTGTACTTGGTCTTCATGTCGGCACCGGTCTCGCGCATGGTCTTGATGACCTTGTCGAGGGACACGTAGTGCGTGCCGTCGCCGCGCAACGCCATGCGCGCCACGTTGATGGCTTTGGCCGCGCCGATGGCATTTCGTTCAATGCAGGGAATCTGCACCAGGCCGCCCACCGGATCGCAGGTCAGGCCCAGGTGATGTTCCATGGCTATTTCTGCCGCATTCTCCACCTGCCGCACGGTACCCACCCAGGACAGCGGTCAGCGCCGCCGCGGCCATGGAGCAGGCCACGCCCACCTCGCCCTGGCAGCCGACCTCGGCGCCCGGAGATCGAGGCGTTCTCCTTATATAAGAAGCCAATGGCGGCGGCGGTCAGCAGGAAATCGACGATGCCGGCGTCGTTCGCGCCGTGCACGAAGCGCGCGTAGTAATGCATGAGCGCGGGCACGATGCCCGCGGCGCCATTGGTGGGCGCCGTGACCACGCGTCCGCCGGCGGCGTTTTCCTCGTTCACCGCCAGCGCCCACAGGTTCACCCAGTCGAGCGCAATGAGCGGATCGTGCGGCGCCGCCATCTGCGGCGCCGTCAGTTGCCGGTACAGCTCCGGCGCGCGGCGCTTCACCTTGTAGCCACCGGGCAGCACGCCGGGCGTCTCGCAGCCGCGCTTCACGCAGGCCTGCATGACATGCCAGATGCTGCAGCAGCCCGGCGTCGATCTCGGCGTCGCTGCGCCAGGTGCGTTCGTTGCGCCGCATGATGCCGGCGATGGAGGTCTTCTCGCGCTCGCACAGCTCCAGCAGCTCATCGCCGCTGCGAAACGGCAAGGGTAGTTGGGTGAGATCGGGCACGATGCGCTTTTCCGTGCCGCCGCCCGGCTGCGGTTCGTCGCTCACCACGAACCCGCCGCCCACCGAGTAGTAAGACGCCGGCCGCCACTTCCGCGCCCGCCGCGTCGAGCGCGGTGAATTGCATGCCGTTCGAATGCAGCGGCAGCGTGTCCTTGTGATTGAAGGTGAGGTCGGCGCGCTCGTTGAACGCGATGGTCGTGTTCGCCCAGCACGGACAGCTCGTGAGTCGACCGGATGCGTTCAACAATTCCCGCGATGGCATCCACGTCGACGCTGTCGGGCTCGTGGCCCGAGAGTCCCAGCAGGATGGCCTTGTCGCTGCCATGTCCCTTGCCGGTGGCGCCGAGCGATCCGTACAGCATGACGGTGATGCGCGGCAACGCGCCGGAGCTGCCGCGCGTCGCGCAATCGCAGCGCGAACTGGCGCGCGGCGCGCATCGGGCCGACCGTATGCGAACTGGAAGGGCCGATGCCGATCTTGAACAGGTCGAAGACACTCAATGCCATGCGGCATTGTCGCAGTTACGGCGGCGGTGCGTCCGGATCCTTGCGCCGCGGCCGTCCGAAGTGCCAGGCGGCCGCAATGACGGCGATGAGCAGCAGGCCGCCGGCGATCCACAACTCGTAGTGGTGCAGGTTATCGATGATTTGCGAAAGAAGCCGGCTGGCGCCGAAGCCGGCGAGTGAGAACGTGACGGACCAGATGGCGGCCGATACCAGGTTCACGAAGAAGTAGCGCCTGGCGTTCATGTTGGTGAGTCCGAGGGCAACGGGCAGTGCGATGCGCAGTCCCCAGAGAAAACGCATGCTCAGCACCACCTTGACCTGGTGGTCTTCGACGCGCCGCAAGGCCACGTTCACCTTGTCGCGCAGTCGCGGAAAGCGCTCCAGCAGGCCCTTGGCGTGCCTGCGCCCGAGGTGAAAGAACAGCTGGTCGCCGCACACGGCGCCGACAAAGGCCGTGAGCATCACGCCGCCCAGGTCGAGGTAGCCGCGGTGGGCGAAGTAGCTGCCTAACACCAGCAGCGTCTCCCCCTCGGCGAGCGTGCCCAGGAATATCAGCAGGTAGCCGTACTGGTGCAGCAGGGCGGGCAGATCCATGCCGCCACGATACCTCCATGAGCTATGCCCCCGGCCGATTTCGCTCTAGTGAACATGAAACCCATGAACGCCTGGACTGTTGCATGCCTGTTGCTGCTGACGGCGTGCAAGAAAGAAGACGGCAGCAATCCGACGCCGCCCGCGCCGCCGCCACCGCCGGCGGTCAACCGCGCGCCGGTGGCCGATGCGGGTGTCGACATGACGGGCATGACCGGGGAGACGTTCAGTCTCAGCGCGGCTGCATCCACCGACCCCGATGCCGACACGCTCACCTATTCATGGGTCATCGCGTCCGGCCCCGCCGGCGGAACGCTCACCAATGCCACGCAGGCTCGCGGCCAGTTTTCAGGCCACGGCCGCCGGCACCTACGTCCTGGAAGTGACAGTGCGCGATCCCGGGAACATGAGTTCGGTAGATAGCCTGACGCTGACCCTTTCCAGCCCGCCCGCGCCGCCGGCGTTCGGGATCAGTGGGCTGACACCCCACGTGGTGCAGGGCGAGGTGTCGACGCATTGCCATGCAGCTGCCGGCGCCGGCCGGCCCGGGCGGCGTTCGCGTCACCCTGCTCAGCAGCAATCCGGCTTCGATCGAAGTCCCCGCGTCGATCGATGTCATGGAAGGCGACACCCTGGTGTCGTTAAACATCGATGCCGATGCGACGGGCACAGCAACCATAACTGCAACCGCGCCGGGCGAAAGCCCGGTGACTATCGACGCCAGCGTCGAACCGGATCTGTTCGACGTGGTGGCGTCGAGCGCCGATGGCGGCGTGATGGTCGGCGGCACCCCGGTCATCGGGGTCACTTTGCGGGAACCAGCTCCAGCGGGCGGCGCGCGCGTCTCATTGACGCTCTCGAATGCGGCGCGTGCGTCGCTCGCTGCGACTGAACTCGTCTACGCGGCCGGCACCACCACCGCGAATACCACGATGACCGCGCTCGCGCCGGGCGCAGTCGAAGTGTCGGCGACACTCGACGGCACCCAATCGACCGAGCGCGTGCGGCTCGGAATAATCCCGGTCGCGGCATCGGGAATTCGCACCAGCGAGTCTCTCATCGGCGAGAAACGCGACGCGGGGCAGATCACGGCAGAACAGGCGCTGGTGTATCGCGTGCTCGCGACCTTCGGCGCCGCGGAGTTGCCCGCGGAATTCCGCGGCAATGACCTGGGCAAGCTCGACGGTGGCGCGGTGCGAGAGGCGACGGTAGCGTTCGAAAGCCTGTCGCCGGCGGCGCAGACTTCGATCGGCAAGTACCTGTTTCCGCCCATCTATTCCGGTAGCTGGGGCCAGGCGCAGAAAGTCACCTTGCTGCGTGTGAACGCAGCGGCCGCCGCGGATTCCTGCTTCGATCGGCTCGCCGGCATGCCCACCGCCGAGACGCTTCCCGGATGGAAGGTGATTCGCACCGCGACCTTCAAGATCTGGTATCCGACCACGCTCGACAGCCGCAACGCCCAGCTGAACCTGTACACGACCGAGGACGTGCAGGCCGCCGCGCTCACCGTGGCAGCCACCATCCAGCAGGACTACAACAAGCTGCTGGCGGTGTTCGGCTCGCCACCATTGTCCGATGCGCAGGTGCCCTGCAACGGCGGTGACGGGGCCATCGACATCTACGTCACCCGCGTCGGGATGGGCGAGAAGGCGCAGGTCATGCCTTATCTGCCGGGCGAGTGCGCACGCCCGGGGTGGATGTGGGTGGCGCCGGATGCGGTGCTCGATGCACGCGTGGCGCGCAACATCATCGGCCACGAACTGGTCCACCTGTTCCAGCTCAAGGTGGCGCGTTCGAATTGCGGCGAATGGCGCTACAACATTCTCGACGAGGCCACGGCCTCGTGGGCCTTCGATCATCTCTACAAGGGTGACGACTTCGAGCATCAGTTCGCGATGGGCGATTCGGGTACTTCGACGGCACGAATGGCGAATGGCACGAAAGCATTCTCTACGGCCATGGCGTCGGCGCGTTTGCCTGCAATGGCTATTGCGACTATCCCTTCTTCGAATGGCTGGATCGCAAGTACGGCGCGCAGGCCATCAAGAATGTGATCGAGGCCACCGGCAGCGCCAGTGCGCAGCGCGCCTTCGAAGTGGGCCTGGGGGGCATCGGCGGCGGACTCGAGCAGCTGTGGCCGAAGTTCGCACTCGCCATGTGGAACGACTACGAGAACCACGTGGCCGATGAATGGAACGGCTGGGAGCACATGGCGGGCGCGGGCCTCAGGAAGGGCTACGTGCAGGCCGAGAACCATTTCATCGAAGCCAAGCTCGATGGCGCCAACAAGGTCGACCTGAAACAGACGCTCATCAATCTCGCGCGCGGTGACCTCGACCCGATGACCATGGAGTACGTGCAGATCAAGTTCACGGACGAGAAGGTCACGCTGGTCCAGCTCGAGCCGCGCGGGGATGTGCTGCATGGCAAATATCCGCGGGTGCGCCTGCAGGCCCTGCAGAAGATCGACGGCCAGTGGAAGGCGGTCGAGGACTGGAGCAACAAGCACGAGGTCAAATACTGCCGCGACAAGAAGGCCGAGCGCATCGAGGAGCTGGTGCTGATCTACAGCAATTCGCACGCCGGCGATGCGGCGTTCGAGCGCGATCCGCCGATGGTCGTCGGTCTGTTCGACGAGGACGCCAAACTACCCAAGTTCGACATCTCGAACGCGAGCTGCATGCCGTGGAAGGGAACCACCAGCGTCACGGTCACCAACACCCTGGGTGGCGTGGTTCGCAGCACGGCCAACGTGAGCTTCAAGCTGCTCGAGCCCGAGGGCGAGGACGAAGATACCGGGTTCCTGAAGTTCTACGTGGTGGATACCGGCACCGCGACGACCGAAGCGAACTGGATCGACATCTCCGGCTGCACGCAGGGCATCGACCTGGTCGAGGGTTCGATAGACGAACTCGAGGGCCATTTGAGCATCAACTTCGAGACTGGCGTGGTGACGGGCGTGGGCATCAGCACGCTCGAAGGGCCCGACCAACTCATCGATCCCAGTGCCCGGGGTCGGATCCCATCGTGGTCACCGGGCCGGCGCCGTCGAGCTGGATGAATTGCCGATCGCCGGCACCCAGCTCGGCGAAGACGGCCACACGATCCAGGGCAGCAGCTCGGTGTATGACGCCAGCACACGGACGACCACCACCAGCGAGTGGAATCTCTCCTCGAAGCGCGAGGAGTAGTCAGAAGGTGACGGGGCGGGCGAGGAAGTCGTTGGTGCCGAAGAACATCTCGAGACCCACGCCCACGCCCCAGGTGGCCTCGCGCACCTGCCACAGTTCATCGCGCGGAAACGTGAGGCTGACGCGCGTCTCCAGCACCAGCCAGTCGCGCGAGATGCTGCGGCGGTAGGCGAGCTTCAAGCCGTAGTTGCCGAGCGGCACGTCGGCGTCCAATTCGCCTTCACTGAACAGCTCCGCGCAGATCGCGCGGCGTTCCGGCAGTCCGCGGATCGCCGTGAAGGCGGCGTAGCCGCGTACTCCCTCGGTGCGCTGGGAAAACGTTCCGGAGAGCGTCCCGCGCAGCAGCCACATGTTGGTGAACACGCGCTCGACGTCGACGCGGCTGGTGAGGCCGAACTTCTCGCTGTTCTGCCAGAACGCGGTTTCGCGCAACGAGAACAGCGTGGTCTCGGATGCGCCCTTGTCGAAGCGCCAGCTGCCCTTGACGAAGGGATCGAGCGGCGAGCGCGATGCGCAGGCCGGCATCGGCCTCGAAGCGGCCGCCTTGTTTCGGCTCGCGGTAGCGGATGCCGAACACGGTGTCGTCCTCCTGCACCGGCCCGTACTGGCGCGCGAAGGCGCCGGAGCCGGGACGCCGTTCGGTCACGTACTCGTCCGGATTGACGCGTCCGATGAAGGCGTGAAATTTCTCGTTGATGCGCGGCAGCGGCAAGTCCACCTGGAAGCGGAAGCGCGGCTTGAAGCCATCGAACTCGTCGTAGAGCAGCGCCGGCGCGATCGAACCGCTGGTCTCCATGTACGCCGACTCATCGGCGGTGGAACCAAACCACTGATCCACGCGCATGCCCGAGCGCCACACGGCGTTGAACACGCCCTGGTGGGCGCGATCGATCCACGGATCGTGCACGTTGACGTAGCCCATCGGAACCGTGGCGGTGCCCGTGCCGATCACTTCATCGTCCGCCGGCGCAACGTCGTCCGCGCCCGCGCGCGAAGTGCCGAGGATCAGCAACAGAAATAAGGCGGCTCGCGCCGGCCACGATGACATTTTTGCCCCGCTCGGCGCCGCGCAACTGCGCGCGCTTCCGGGTCACGATGCGCCGAGACGGCCGTCCGGGACGTGAGAAGCCGACACGTAGAAAGGTCGGAAAACACCGTCAAATGAAATGGGACATGGATGTGCGGGGACAGACTTGAGCTTTCCCCACCCTTTAAGCTAGGAAACGGGGAGTGTCCCCAATTCCGCCAATGCGCGTTTCAGGTCCGCAAAGTCGACCGGCTTCACCAGGTGAGTGGCGAATCCCGCCTCGCGCGTCCGCGCGCGATCGGCGTCCTTGCCGTAACCCGTGATGGCGACGAGGCGCACGGCGCGGTGCTTCGGATTCGCGCGGATGCGCTCGGCCACCTGCAGTCCGTCGAGTCCCGGAAGCCCGATGTCGAGCAGCACGATATCGGCGGGCCGAACTCCTCGACGCGTTCCAGCGCCTGCGCGCCGGAGTAGGCGGTGTCGATCTCGTGACCTTCGAGCTTGAGGATCATCGCCAGCGTGTTGGCGGCATCCTCGTTGTCATCGACCACGAGAATGCGCCGCGCTGCCGCCTTGCGTCGGCGCCGGCTGCGGTTCCGCCGCGACCACGCTGTCGATGCAGCGGCAGGCGCATCTCGAAGCGCGTGCCGCGACGGTCGCCCTCGCTGGTGATGCTCACGCTGCCGTCGTGCATTTCGATGAGCCGCTTGACGATGGACAGGCCGATGCCGAGGCCACCCTGCGAGCGATCGAGCGTGCGTTCGCCCTGCACGAACAACTCGAACACCTTCGGCAGCAGTTCCCGTGGAATCCCGATGCCGTTGTCGGTGACGCTGATCGATCACCTCGCCGCGCGTCATCGCGCGTCTCGACGCGAATCTCGCCGCCGGGCTCGGTGTACTTGGCCGCATTGGTCAGCACGTTCGACAGGCACTGCACCAGTCGTTCCGGATCGACGTTCACGTACAGGTTCCAGTGACTGCCCGCGATCGACACCTTGTGCTGCTTGCGGCGGATCAGCGGGTCGACCGTCTCGAGCGAGCGCGCCACCAGGTCGGCCACCGAGGTCGGACGGCGCCGCAGCTCGATGCGTCCCTGCGTGATGCGCGACACATCGAGCAGGTCGTCCACCAGGCGGGTGAGGTGCGTGACCTGGCGCTCGATGGTGTGAACGGCGGTGCGCATCGGCGCATCGGCCGGCAGGCTGCGCGACAGCAGTTCGCCGGCGTTGCGGATCGGCGCCAGCGGATTGCGCAGCTCGTGCGCCAGCATGGCGAGGAACTCGTCCTTCTGCCGCAGCGGCTTCTTCGAGCTCGCGGCGGCGTCGCTCTTCGCTCTGGCGGCGCGTGTATGCGAGCTCCAGCAGCGCGCCGACACGCGCCAGCAGTTCGCGTCGCCGTGAAGGGCTTGATGATGTAGTCATCGGCGCCGGTGCTCAGGCCCTCGATGCGCGCTTCTTCGCCGGCGCGCGCCGACAGCAGGATCACCGGCACCTCGCGCAGGTTGCGATCGGCGCGCAGCGCCTGCAGCAGGCCGAGGCCGTCGAGCCTGCGGCATCATGACGTCGGAGATGATCAGCGCCGGCGGCTCGCGGCGTGCCGCCTCCAGCGCGAGCAGGCCGTCGCCCACCGCTTCGATGTCGTACAGCCGGCCCAACCAGTCGCTCACGTAGCTGCGCATGTCGGCGTTGTCGTCGGCCAGCACGATGCGCTGGCCGAAGGTCGAAGCGAAGCGCAGGTCGCCGGCGCGCGCCCGAGCGGTTCGCTGACGCTTGAGCGGCGCGCGCTGTCGCCTGGCCGTGCATCCGGCAGCCAGCGCAGCGCCTCCTGCGACGAAGACCTTGCGAGCTGATCGCGGTGGAGCCGGCCGTGAGGCGAGTGTGGCGCTGCTCGGGCGGGAGATGCGCATCGCCGAAAGGAATGCGCACCCGGAACGTCGTGCCGCGGCCCGGCTGCGCTCTCGGCCTCGATCGAGCCGCCGTGCAGCCTGACGAGTTCCTGCACCAGCGCGAGGCCGATGCCGGAACCTTCGTGGGTGCGCGCCGGCGCGCCTTCGACGCGGTGAAAACGCTCGAACAGGCGCGGCACTTCGTGCTGCGGCGACGCCGATGCCCGTGTCGGAGACCTCGAGCACGGCGTGCGTGCCGTCGCGCTTCAGCACGCACCGATACGCGGCCTTCGAACGTGAACTTGAACGCATTCGACAGCAGGTTGAGGACGATCTTCTCCCACATCTCGCGGTCGACATGCACCGGCTGCGCCGAGCGGCGGGCAGTCGCACCTCGAACTCGAGACCGGCGCGTTCCATGGCCGAGCGGAAATTGCTGCGCCAGGTCCTCGGTGAGCGCCGCGAGATCCACCGGTTCGAAGGCGGCCGTGACGCGGCCGGCTTCGATGCGTGCGAAGTCGAGCAGCGAATTGACCAGCTTGAGCAGGCGCAGCGAATTGCGATGCGCGACGTCGAGCTGCGCGCGGATCGGCGCGGGCAGCTCGCCGGAGGCGAGCGCGTCTTCCAGCGGTCCCAGCATCAGCGTCAGCGGCGTGCGGAACTCGTGGCTGACGTTCGAGAAGAAGGCGGTCTTGGCGCGATCGATTTCCGCCAGCGCCGCGGCGCGCCGGCGTTCTTCTTCGTAGGCGCGCGCATTGGCGACGGCGGTGGCGATCTGCGCGCCGACCAGCTCGAGGAAACTGGCGTACAGCTTGTCGAGCCGCATGCGCGGGCTGACGCCGACCACCAGCGCGCCGGCGGGCTTGTGCGCGAGGTTGGACCTGATCGGCACCACGGCCACGGTCCGGGGAGTATGCGTCGAAGCGCCGATGCGTGATGGGCGGCAGGCCTTCGAGCCCGTCGAGCGTCTGCATGGTCTCGCTGCGCAGCGCTGCGGCCAGCGGCCAGCGCACTCCGAAGTCCGGATCCTGGGTATCGATGAGTGCCGGGCCGGCGAGCTCGGCGTCGATGCCGGTCCGGCTCACCAGTTTCAGCTGCTGGCCTTCCGCATCGAACAGATAGAGCATGCGCGAACGGAACGTCCCTGGGGTGCTGCGCGAGGATGTCGGTCGCGGAAGTGCAGGCTTCGACGTCGGTGCGCGCTGCCGCCAGCCGCGCGCCCAGGTCGCGCAGAATGCCGACGCGCCGTTCGCCGATCACCTTCTCGGTGATCTCGTGCACCGTCGCGAGTACGCCGCCGATGCCGTTCGGCGCGGTCTCGTCGGGCACCGGGCTGTAGCCGACGGTGAAGTGGCATTCCTCGACGAACCCATGGCGCCGCAGATCGAGCTCGAAGTCTTCGATCCAGGTGGCCGGGACCGCCGTTGAACGGTGTGTCGATCAGCGGCCGCAGCACGTCCCAGATCTCGGTCCAGCAATCTCGCGTCGCGATGCCCATGGCGCGCGGATGCTTGGCGCCGAGGACGGGCGCGTAAGCGTCGTTGTAGATCTGGATGTAGTCAGGCCCCCACCACAGCAGCTGCGGAAAGCGGTTCGCGAGCACGAACGGCACCATCATGCGCAGCACCGGGCTCCAGCCTGCGGGACTACCCAACGGCGTCGCCGCCCAGTCAATGCTGCGCGCCAGCCGGCCGGCTTCGGTGTCGTGCGGGAATGAAATCGAGTGCAGTGCTCGCTGAGCTTTGGTGAAATCCGGCTTGGCGCTCAAGCTCAGCACCAGGAGTTCGTAGGACTTCTAGGAGCATGCTAGGCCGGGCATATACGATGACCCGTAGGAATCAGCCGACACATTTGGCCCTTAAGGAGCTGCGATGCGGCGGCCCGGTGAACTCGGTCTCGAGGATGACATCGACTTCGTCGCCCACGCCGAAGCTGCTGCCCGCCGCCGGGATGCCATGGCTCACGCCGAACTCCGAGCGCTTGAAGGAGCCCTGCGCGGAGAAACCGACGCGTGCCTGCGGCTCATAGGGATGTCCGGCGTATCCGCCGTTGTACTTCGCATCGAGCACGATGGGTCGCGTGACACCGTGCAGGGTGAGGTCTCCGTGCACGCGAAATTTTCCGCTGCCGACGGACTCGATCGAGCGCGAGCGAAACGTCATCACCGGGAAACGTTCGGCGTCTAACCAGTCCTTGCCGGCCAGTGCCTGCAGGAAACCGGATGGCGCGATTGTCGGCCTCGATGCTGCGCGGATCGATGTCCACGTTGACCTGCGAGGCGGCGGGATTGCGCGCGTTGAATTGCAGCTTCGCATCGACACCCGTGAACCGGCCGGTGTAGGTCGAGAAGCCGAGGTGACTGACGCGAAACACGAGGCTGGTGTGGGCCTTGTCGATTTGATAGGCGCCCGTGGGCACGGGCGCGGTGGACACGGCCGGCATCGCCGGCGGAGCGTCCTTGTCCTGGGCGGTAACGCCGGCGGCATGGGCCGCCAGGGCCAATACGGCAAGCAGGGCAACGGGGCGCATGTTCCTAACTCCTGAATTTTGTTTGGGTTCACGAACTGGTCGAACGGGATTTTCAGAATTCGACACGGAGTCAGAAATTCGAACCCTTGCCCTCCCGTTGGAAGGCTGTCACCGTCCCGGCGTAGACAAGGAGAAAACATGAAAATCATAAAGGGTCTTTGTCTCGCGACACTGTTCGCGATTTCCGCTGCCACTGCCCAGGAACCCACGCCAGCTGCCCAGCAGCACGAGGAGCTGCGCAAGCTGCAGGCAACCATGGAGGCCGCGCTCAACTCGCGCGATCTCGATGCACTGCTCGCCAACCTGGACGAGAACGTGGTGTTCACGACCATGAACGGCGACGTCGCCACTGGCCGCGAAGGCGTCCGCGAGTATTTCAAGATCATGATGGAAGGGCCGGGCAAGCGGGTCGAGAGCGTGACCACGGACTTCATCCCCGACGCGTTGTCGGTGTTCTACGGCGACGATGTCGCCGTCGCGTTCGGCAGTTCGAACGATGACTACGTGCTCACCAGCGGCTCGAAGTTCAACATCAAGGGACGCTGGACGGCGACGCTGGTCCACAAGGACGGCCGCTGGCTGGTGGGCGCGTTTCATTACTCGGCCAACGTGTTCGACAACCCGATACTGAAAATGCAGCGCAAGTTCCTGCACCTGGGGCGGCTTCGCCATCGCCCTGCTGTTCGCCGTGATCGGATTCTTCGTCGGTCGTCGGCGCCGCGTTCAACCTGCCGCATGAGCGAGAGCCTCGGGCGCGCCGCGCCCAGCATCGTTGCGCCCTCGTTGTCGCAATACCGCCGGCGCCACTGCCCGACTGGCCGCAGGGCTGGTATGTCGTCGGGCGTTCCCGTTCGCTGCGTCGCGGGCAGGTGCAAAGAGTCACGCTGGCCAGGCGGGAGATGGTGGTGTTCCGCACCGCATCCGGCGCGCTCGGCGCGCTCGATGCCCGCTGCCCGCACATGGGTGCGCATCTCGGCCACGCGCAGGTGCGCGGCGAACATCTCGAATGCGGCCTGCATTGCTGGCGCATGGCGGTGGACGGCGCCGTGGCCGGCCACAAGCGCCGCGCGCAAGCCTGGACGGTGCGGGAATACGGCGGCCTCGTGATGCTCGAGTTCGGCGGCGAACGCGCCATGCCGAAGGTGGGTGAGCCGGATTTCCTGTGGACCGACATCGCGCCCATCGACATCGGCGCGCACTGGCATGCGCTCACCGCCAACGCCTTCGACATGCCGCACCTGTCCACGGTGCATCGGCGCGAACTCGCCGAGCCGCCGCAGGTGTCGTTCGAGGCCGGGCATCACTTCGAGATGTACTACGTCACGCGCGTTCGCGGCCGCGGCGCCAGCGACCGTGTCATGAAGTGGCTGTCGGGCAACCGCATCCGCGCGCGCATGCGCTGCCACGGACCGCTGGTGGTAGTGGAGACCGATCTCGGCTTCACGCGCACGGCGGCCATGATCGGCATGTTGCCCACGGAGCAGGGCACGCGCCTGTTCGGCGCCTTCGGCATCCGCCCGGGACCTTTCGGCGCGCTGCGCCTGTGGCTCACGCGCTGGCTGTTCGCCGCCTTCCTCAAACGCGACCTGGGGCTGGTTGAAGGCATGCAGCTGCGCACCGACGTGGACGACGCCATCCTGCAGAAGTTTTTCGACTATCTGCGAACGCTTCGCGGGCACAGCGCGCGATGAAAATCCCGGCGCGCCTCAACCTGCTGCTGCTGGCCGCCGCCGGCGCGGCCTGCGCTGCACTGCTGACGCTGGCCTCGCATGCGAGCTCGCTGTGGCTGCAGCTCGCGGCGGCGCTGGCCTTCTCGTTCACGGCGAACACGCATGTTCTCGCTGATGCACGAGTCCGTGCACGGCTTGCTGCTCCCGGATGCGCGCGCCAACCGCTGGGCGGGGCGACTCGCCGCGGCCTTCTTTCCCACCTCGCTCACCCTGCAGCGCGGGTTCCATCTCACGCATCACAAGAACAACCGCTCGCCGCAGGAGCGCTTCGATTACATCGAGCCCGGTGACATCGCCTGGGCCAAGAGGCTGCACTGGTACGGCATCCTCACCGGCCTCTACTGGGTGGTGACGCAGCTCGGGCTGCTGATTTACCTGGTTGCCCCGGTGTTCCTGCGTATTCCCGTCCTGAGGCGCACCGGCTCGCGGCTCGCGCGGCAATCGAGCTCGCGCGCCTACCTCGAGGTGTTCGACCATGTGAACGGCGCGGTAGTGCGTGCGGAGCTGCTGGCTTCGTTCGCCTTCCAGGTGCTGCTGTTCCTGGCGCTGGATCTCACGCTGCCGGGCTGGGCGCTGTGTTACGCCGCCTTCGCCGTGCACTGGTCGGGCCTGCAGTACGCGGACCATGCCTTCTCGCCGCTGGATCCGCAGGATGGCGCGTGGAACCTGCGCGCCAACCCGCGTGTCGCGCGTGCTGTTCCTGAACTATCACTACCATCTCGCGCATCACCGCCATCCGAACACGCCGTGGCTGTACCTGGGCGAGCACGTGGATCAAAGCGCGCCGCAGCCGTCGTTCCTCGGCGTGTGGCTCAGCATGTGGCGCGGTCCGCGACGGCTGTGATGGACGCCGATCGTTTCGTGGCGCTGCCGGCGCGCGCGGAAATGGCCAATCTCGCCATCATCACCGCGATCTTCGCGCTCACCTTTCTGTTGTGTTACGGCGGCGCCAGCGCGTTGTCGGCGTACGTGCCGTGGCGCGTGCCCATGGCGCTGGCGCTCGACGAGCAACTGCCGTTCATTCCGGGCGCCGCGATTCTCTATCTCACGATCGCGCCGATGCTTTTGCTGGCGCCGTTCGTGCTGCGCAGTCTCGCCAGCATCCTGCCGCTGTTCGCGGCGCTGATGCTCGAGACCGTCGTCGCCGCGGTGTGTTTCATGCTGCTGCCGGTGGATCCACCGGCCATCGACTGCTGCGAACCCGGCATCGCCGGCGCGTTGTTTCACGTGGCCGATGTGCTGAACCTGGAGCGCAACGATCTGCCGTCGCTGCACGTGGCCTTTGCGTTCACGCTGGCCGCGGCGTTTTCACCGCGTGCGGGCCGCGCCGGCGCGGTGCTGCTCCATGCCTGGGCTGTCGTCACGGCGCTGAGCACGCTGCTCACGCGTCAGCACCATCTGCTCGATGTCGCCGGTGGTGTAATGCTGGCCGCGATCGCCTGGCCTGTTGCCCGCGGATGGGGGCGTCGGCCGGAGGTGTTGGCCGCGTTCGACGTGGAGTTGCTGTGCCTGCGTAATTGCGCAGCGTTCATCGCGCGCCATCGGCGCTACTTCGTCGTCACGCTGGCGGTGCTGGCTGCGAGCATTCCGCACTGGCGCCGACAGCGGCTGGTGCGTACCGGCTTCGTCTTCCTGCAGGTGGTGGACGATATCCTCGATGGCGACCGGTCCAGCGAGCGCGAGCCGCTCGAAGTGGCGGATGAACTCACATCCGCGCTCGAAAGCGGCGCGTTCGCGAAAGATGACCTCGGGCGTCTCGGTGCCGCATTTCGCGCGGACCTGCTGGCGCGCGGCGGGCCCGAGGCGCTGGCCAAGGCGATGGCCCTGATGAAACGCATGCGCATCGATCGCGAGCGAGTGCTGGCAACGCAGGTGTCCAGCGAGACCGAGCTCGCCGAGCTGCATCGCGCCACGTTTCGCGGCAGTCTCGACCTCATGCTCATCGCGGCGAATTCACCGCTGCGCGCCAGCGATGTGCCGGAGCTGGTGGAGGCGCTGGGCTGGTGTTCCGCGGTGCGCGATCTCGAGGATGACCTCGGGCACGGCCTCATCAACCTGCCGCGCGACGTGGTGCACGCGGCGCAGGCTGAGAGTGCGGATGCGAAACCCTCGGCCTGGCTCGCGACCCGCGCGGTGCGCGAATGGCGTGTCGGCGAGCGTGTGCGCGGCCGCGCGCTGCTGGATCGCGCCGATGCGCGGCTGGCGAGCTTCACTGATCAGCGCGGCGGCGCGCTGTTGCGACGCTTTTCTCGTTCGATGCGGCGTTACGCCAAGACGTGAAAGTGGAGTCGCAGGCGTGAGGAAGTAGTTAGTCGAAAAGGCGACATTTGTTGATGCGCGGGAGAGGCACGCGACGTATACTGTGTGCAAACACAGTAGTGAAGTCGGAGTCGCCCATGCGCCCCATCGACGAGATTGCGGCCGAGATCTGCACGCTCACTGGCCACATCAACGCGGCGAACCACCGCTGGCTGATGCTCATCGCGGAGTTTGATCGGCGCAACGGCTGGGCGGACAGCGCGACCCAGTCGTGTGCCCATTGGCTGAACTGGAAGTGCGGAATCGCGATGGGCGCGGCGCGCGAGAAGGTGCGGGTCGCACGCGCGCTCGAGAACCTGCCAAAGGTTTCCGCGGCAATGGAGTGCGGGAAGCTGAGCTACTCCAAGGCGCGCGAGATCACGCGGATCGCAGATTCTGGCACCGAGGACTACCTGCTGATGATTGCCGAGCACGGCACCGCGCACACGTCGAGAAACTGGTCCGTGCGTATCGCCGCTGCCAGGACGCCGAGGAGTTGTCGCGTGAGGCCCGTCAGCAACAGAATCGTTCCGTGAGCTGGCGGTACGACGATGACGGCTCAATCGTAATGAATTGCCGCCTGCCGGCAGAAGCTGGCGCGCTGATCCTGAAAGCTGTCGAGCCGCATCGAAGTTTCCGGCGCAGGACGTTCCAGCGGGAACGTCATCGGAACCCGTTCCCTTCAGCGCACGCCGCGCGGACGCTCTCGCGGTGGTGGCCGAGAGTTTCCTTGCGCATGGCGCCATGGAAGCGCGCGGTACGGACAGCCACCAGATTGTGGTGCATGTAGCCGCAGAGACGTTGCGAGACCGGACGGCAGGGTGCTGCGAATTCGAGCACGGGCCTTCGATGGCCGCGGAGACGGCGCGTCGGCTGGCCTGCGACGCCAGCGTCGTCGCCCTGATCGAAAACGACGACGGTGAGCCGCTCAACGTAGGGCGCAAGACACGAACAATCTCGGCACCGCTGCGCCGTGTCCTCAAAGCCCGCGACAAGGGCTGCCGCTTTCCTGGTTGCTCGAACACCCGTTACATCGATGCGCACCACGTCGAACACTGGGCCAACGGTGGCGAAACGAAACCCTCCAACCTCGTGTCGCTATGCCGGTTCCACCACCACGCGGTTCACGAGGGCGGCATTCGCATCGAGATCCTCGACGACGGCGCATTGAGATTCATCAAGCCGAACGGGACAGCAGTCGACAGCATTGCACCCGGTTACACACAGCCGCTCGGCGACTGGAGGCGGCTGACTGCCGGCCCGCGCACTGCGGTGAAAGGCTGGACTGGCGAGCGGATGGACTACGGCCTCGGCGTCGAAGTGCTGGTGCAGCGGGCGAAGCGGGCCAAAAACGTTCCAGCGGGAACGTAGGGGGAAGCTGATCAATGAAACGAGTACACGGAATATTCGAATTCGAATCGGCGTTCGTACAAGATCGTCGCGAAGGTTGGGGTGGCTTCGACCTATACCGCTCTGAGGGCATGAAGAAACACAGGGTCGCCAGAATCATCTTTTGGGACGCTGCTGGTGAGTTCGTACTTGAGACATTCGGTTGTGACGTTCCATTGACCGTTGTCGAAGAACTCATCGCTGAAGCCAGGCGAGAAATAAGGACTAAGTGATTCCGTCGAAGGCGGCAACTAGAGCAGCGCCAGCTCCGGCGCGACCGGCAGGCTGCCGTCGAGGTGCGGAGCCTCATGCTCCTGCCAGCGAACCACGTAAAGCTGCGAACGATATTCGCGGCCGCGCGCCAGTTGCCGCGCGCGCTCGGCGAACGGATGGCCGCTTGGCCAGCCGGTGAAGATCACGTGCAGGCCGCGGCGTTTCGCCTCTGCGCGCGCCGCGCCGAGCAGCATCTGCAGGTCGTCTCCCGCGTCCTCGTCCACCGCCACGTGCGACAGCCAGGCCGCGCGCAGGCGCTCACCGGGTGGCGGCAATCGTGGCTGGCGGATGATGCCTGCGCCGAGGTTGATCACCGGGCGCAGCCGGCCCAGCCACGGCGAATACCCCGCGATCACCAGCTGGCGCTGCGCCGACTGATCCCAGACGGCGGCGCAGGCGCGAATGCGGCCGTTCGCATCGCGCAGCACGAAATAGTCGTTCGGCACCAGCCAGCGGTTGCGCGCAAAAGTCTCGCAGTGTGTCGGTGCGCCAGCAGGCCGCGAACTGCCGGCGCGCGCCGTGACGCATCAGCAGCGCCGAGATCTCCGGGCAGGTCCGTGTCACGCGCGCGTTCGCAGTCCGTGTGCGCCGCCCGGCAGCAGCGCAAAGGTCGAGAATTCGCCCACGGGCTCGTAGTGCGGCATGCCCTTGAGACTGGCGCCGAGCACGCGTCGCGCGATCGGGTTGTCGCTCATGATGGAGGTGAGTGCCCAGGGCAGGTCCTCCGGCCCGCCGAGCAGGCGGCGCACGGCCTCGAAGCCGCCACGCAGCACCAGCAGGCGGTGACGAAATCCGCGCACCACGCGCAGTCCGGCAAGATAGGGCAGCGCGCGGATCTCGCCGTTGACGAAAGCTTCGCGCACCACGCGTTCGCAGATGCCGACGTATTCGCCGCTGCGGCGGTTGCGCGCCAGGATGTAGCCCTGCGCCAGGCTCGAGTACGACTGCAAGGCGTCGGGCTCGCGCCGGAACGAAAGCCGCATTCGCCCGCCGGTCGCAATGCGCGCGAGGATGTCGCGCACGGTCGGCTCATCCTGCCGGGTGGCGACCCAGTAGTCGTAGTCGCCGACGGAATACACCGGGTCGCTCACGCCACGGTCAATAACTCGCCTCTCCATTGCGGATCGCCCAGCGGAAACTGGTCGCGCGTCGACACTTCGGCGCGGTGCATGCCATTGATCAGGAAAAAGTTGCGGAACATGAAATTCTCGCGCCGGTTCACCGGATCGAACGCGCGCTTCATCATGCTCTTCCAGCTGTAAAAGCGCTGGCGCGCGTCGATGCATTGGTGACGCACATCGTCCGGCGCCATGTGCGCCGGGCGGAAGGGCAGGTCGTTGTATCGATAACGCTCATCCAGCCACCAGCGCTCGTGCAGCAGCCGTCCTTCGCGCTGCAGCCGAGTGTACAGCGGCGTGCCGGGAAACGGCGTCAGGTGATTGAACGCCGCGAGATAAAAACGGTTGGTCGATCGAGAATTCGGCGGCCTGCGCCGGCGGAGCCCGGCTTGTCGCCGTCGTAGCCGAACACGAAGGTGCCGTAGACGCGGATGTTGTGGCGGCGCAGGTTGGCGAGCGCCACCTCGAAGCCGCCGCGCATGGTGTTGAAGTTCTTGCGCATGGCCTTGAGCACTTCGTCGTCCAGGCTCTCGAAGCCGATCAGCACGCCCTGGCAGCCGCTGCGCGACAGCGTGGCGAGGAATTCCTCGTCATGCGCGGCGTTGATGCTCATCTGCGTGACCCAGCGCAGCCTTGACCGCAACCAGAGCCTCCACCAGCTCTTTGGCGAACTTGAGGCTGGCCGCGAAGTTGTCGTCGACGAAGAAGAACAGCTTGTGCCGCTTCTTCAGCTCCTGCAGCTCGCTGACAATCGCATCGACGGGGCGATGCCGCGCGGTGCGCTCGAAGAAGGTCTGCACGGCGCAGAACTCGCAGGGAAATTTGCAGCCGCGTCCGGTTTCGATGAGCCCGATGGGCAGATAGCGCCGGCCCTGGAACAGCCGCCGGTCGTAGCGCACCGTGGCCAGCGCCGGCCGTTCGCTGGCGCGGTAGGTGGGCTTGAGCTGTGCCGTGCCGCGCATCGTCGATGACTTCGGCCCAGACATTCTCCGCCTCGCCCAGCACCACGCTCTCGGCGTAGCGCGCCACTTCATCGGGCGCGAGCGTGGCGTGGAAACCGCCCATGACCACGGGCATGCCGCGCCGGCGGTATTCGCTGGCGATCTGGTAGGCGCGCTTGGCGGTGTAGGTTTCGACCGGAATCGCGACCAGGTCCGTGGGCTCATCGAAGGGAATCGATTCCATGCGATCGTCATGGAAGCGGATGTCGACGTCGGGAGGCGTGAGGCCGACCAGCACGGCGATGGGCAGCGGCTCCATCTGCCAGGTGCGCATGTAGCTCACGCCCGGCCGGCGGCCAATCGCGGGATGAATGAGCGTGAGTTTCATCCGGCCTTCTGCAGCAGGTCTGCTGATGTTCCGACCTGCGGCCAGTCGCAGTTGTAATGCGTGTGCAGGTGGTGCGCGTAGAAGCGGTAGCCGAGGTTGGCAGCGATGGCGATCGGGATCTGCACCCGCGCCTTCGACAGTCGGCGCCAGATGGCGCGGCGTGAATACACCGCCTTCCAGGCGCGCTCATGGCCTTCCTGCAACTCGCGCGTCGTCATGAGCTTGGGCATGATGCACCACGTGCTGGCCGTCGTACATCTCCCAGTTGCGCGTGAGGATGCGGCCCTCGCCATCGAGCCGCCGGAACAGCGGCGTGCCGGGGAAGGGCGTGAGGATGGCGAAGCGCGGCAGGTCGATGGCCACGTCGTTCACGAAATCCGCGGTGCGCGCGAACACGTCGGTATCGTCGTGATCGTTGCCGAACACGAAGCAGCCCTGGATGCTGATTTTCAGCCTGTGCAGGTCTTCGACCAGCGCGCGGTACAGCGTGGGATCGTTGAAGTTCTTGCCGATATCCTTCAACGCCGCGGTACTCACGGTCTCGAAGCCGATCAGCAGGCCCGCGCAACCGCTGCGCGCCATCAGCTCCATGAGTTTGTGATCGCGGCCGATCAGGCTGGTGGAGAGGCCAAACCACTTGATCCTGAGCGGCACCAGCGCCGTGAACAGCTCGCGCGCGTAGTTGCGGTCGGAGATGAGATTGAGATCGATGAAGATGATGCGGCGCGCGCCGAACTGGCGGATGTCGGCGACCACGTCTTCCACCGGCTTCTGCAACTGCTTGCGGCCCCAGGCCGCCGGCGCCACGCAGAATTCGCAGTCGTGCGCGCAGGAACGCGTGGCTTCGAATACCGCCTGCGTGAGGTAGTCGCGCTTGTTCAACAGACTCCCGGCGCGGAAACGGCATGCCGGCGAGATCCAGGTCGGGCGCCTGCACGTAGCGGCGGCGCAGCGTGCCAGTCGAAAAGTCGCGCAGCAGCGCGGGCCAGGATTTCTCGGCGTAGCCGGTGCAGATGGCATCGGCGTGCTGCTCGCGCTTCATCGGGCATCAGCGTGACATGCGGGCCGCCCAGCACCACCTTGATGCCGCGGCGACGGTAGTGAGCCGCGAGTTCATAGGCGCGCATCGAGCTGCCCGTGATCACCGTCATGCCGACCAGGTCGGCGTCGAGATCCAGCGGCACGTTGCCCGTGCCTTCGTCGAGCAACTGGAACTGGATGTCGAGCTCGGGTGGCGCGAGCGAGGCGAGAGTCGTCAACGTCAGCGGCTGGTAACGCAGCGACTTGCGGAAGATGCCTCCGGTGCTGCGGTACAGCGGGCCCTTGGGAGAGATCAGCGCGACTTTCATCAGTGCCTCACCACGGGTAGTTGAGACCGGTCGAGGATCAGCGCGCAACTCTTGGCGTCTCCGAGACGCGCGCCACGCAAGGCGAGCTCGCGCGCACGATGTTGTGCGAAGCCAGGAGCGAAGATCACGTCGAGCTCGTGCAATTGTCCGATCTGACGCGCATAAGCGTACTGCGGGTTGTCGTGCAGCAGCTCGTCGACATGCGAGCCGAGTAGTTCGTCCGGCGAGTCTTCGGCATCGACCCATAACTCGTAGTGCGGCCACGGCTGGGCACTCGGCACCAGTGCGGCGCCCAATGGCACATGAGCCAGCACGTTCGCGACGAAACTGTCGGAGAGCTTTTCACCCACCAGGTCGCTGACCACGCCGGCGCGGCCGATGAAGCGCAGTGTCGGGCCGGCGACGCCCTGTGACTCGCAATCGAGCACATCGCCGAGGTCGTAACGATACAGGCCACCCGGCGTGGTGATCACCGTGCGATAACGTCGGCCAGCAACAATCTCGTGGGCCAGGAATGAGTTGCCCTCGGCATCGAGGAACTCGATGAAGGCGCTGGTGAGCGCCGGCACACAGCCGTGCGACTGCCGCACCGTGAGCACGGATTCCGTGGCGAGCACACCCTTGCCATCGAGATACACGCCGGGCAGCAGTTCGCCGACGCGCGCGGCGTACGGCGCAGATGGTCCGTCCATCCACATGGAGACGGCCTGAAGTTTTGGCCACAGGTGGCGCACCAATCCGCCGGGTTCGGTGAGCGCGCGTTCCACGCGCAGCGCCGCGTCCGGATCGCCCGCTTCGTAAAGCGCCACACGCACGTGCGCGGCGTCGCCTGGCAGCGCCTCGAGCAATTCCAGCAGAAAGGTGGGGCTCCAGATCGAGATCAACGTGAGATCGCGGTGCGCGGCAAGATGCGCGAGGGTGCCGACACGCCAGCGCGCCAGATCCGCGAACGGCGGCGGCCGGGTAATCACTTGTGCGAGCGTCGGTGCCAGCTCCGCACCGAGATACGCGGCGTCGCTGGCCAGCCCCACGGGAAGTTTGCAGGCGAAGGCGGCTCTGCGGCGCGCCACCGGGCTTGCCGCGACGTAGGCGACGCCGTCGGCAATGCGCGGACGTTGTTCGAGGAGATGCGCCAGCCACGGCAGCACGCCGGCGCGGAATGCCGAGAGCGACGCGGCAGTGTAGGGAATGAGCTTGGCGCCACGCACTGTGCCGCTGGTGGCTTCGAAGGCCAGCGGCGCGTCGGCGGTGAGCACTCTTGGCTCGCCCGCGGCGACTCGTTCGATCCACGGCACGAACTCCGCGTCGCGCCGTATCGGCACCGCGCGCCGATAGTCCTCCACTCGCGTGATCTTGCCGAAGCCATGCTGCTCGCCGAAGCGCGTTTCGCGGTTTGCGGAGAGGATGTATTGCAGGAGCCGCGGCTGCTGGCGCTCGGGCGCGGACAGCGCTGCGAGGAGGGCGCCGCGCTCGCGCGTCGCGGCCGCGGAGATGGTGGCCCACGCCTTCACAGCGCGCTCCCGCCGTCGAACACGCGACGCGCCAGCGGCCGCAGATTTTCCTGGGAGAGTTCGCACAGGCACACCAGCTCGTGGCCATTGCGATAACCCGGATTGCGGCGCAGGAAGAAGCTCACGTCTTCGCGCGCCGCTTCGCGTTCGTTGGCCTCGGCGAAATCCTGCGCCAGGTGGCCGTGCGACTCGGGGTAACGAATGAGACCGCTGGCCGCATCGAAGGCATCGCCGAAGCGTTCCTCGGCGAGCTTGCGCATCAGCGCCGCGATGGAGTCGGGCGTGCCGCGTTCCCAGTGTGGATAGAACTCGCGCGCGAAGGTGGGCAGGTAACGAAATGTGCGATGCCCCTTCACGATGAGAAACCAGAACAGCGGCATCCCGGGTTGCTCGCGCTTGAGCTCGCCGACGTAGCGCAGCCAGGAGAAGGCCAGCGCCTGCGAGCCCCAGTACTCGCGTGAAATGATCGTGTCGCCCGAGAACACGTAGCGGACGGTGCGGCTTTCGAATTGCGTGATGCCCACCGCGATCGTCGAGAAGCCCTGGATGCAGTCCGCGGCATCGCGCAGCAGCAGCAGCGAGTCCTTGGCGGCAAGATCGCGGTCGAACAACTCGCGGTGTGTGCCGGAATAGAAACGGCGATAAAGATTCCACATCGCTTCGCGATCGCCAGGAGAAGCGGCGGTGACCGGGATGACTTTGGCAGTCAGGGCAAGAGCTGTGGTCACGCGGGCGTCAGGTTGAACGCAAAGACTGGTTACCGCAAGGGGGAGCCTTGCGCCACTGCCGGTTGCGCGTGGCAATACCTGAAAATTCAGTACCAGAACTCGATCGAGGCAGCCACCCAGTTGCGATCGTATTCATAGGTTTCGATCGGCGACGCGTTGCGCTCGTGTTCGTAGCGAATGAAGAGTTGTCCCTGCTTCCAGTATTTGGCGATGGCGCCCAGGCGGTAGGTGCCGCGCCGATCCTCCCACGCTTCGATATCGGGCTGGGCCGGCTGGCGAATGCGCCGCTGGGCCGCGGCCGCGGTGAAGCTCCAGCGCGTCGTCAGGGACCACTCCGCAGACGCACCGAGTTCTGCCCAGCTGGTCGCAAACACCTCGTCGTCGCTGTCGTTGTTTTCAGCGCGGGCATGCGCGGTGAAACTCCAGGCCTGCCAGCTCCACTCGTAGCGCACTCCGAGATCGGTGCGGGAGCCGGAGAGTCCGGAAAAGTCGCCCTCACCATCCACCGCGGTGGCGCCTAACCACGCCTGCAGCCTGCGACCGCCCGAGAATTTCCGCGAAGCCCGCACGCTGGCCATGGCGGATTGCTCGTAGACATCGCCGCCGAGCGTCAGGTAGTTGGCGTAGATGCCGGGCTCGATATACCAGCCGCCCGGCTCAAAGCCGCGCGCCGCGCCGAGCGAGAATGCGCCCTGGTCGAACTCGTCCAGGTCGCCATAGTTCAGCAGCGCGACGGCGGCATCGACGCGCCAGTCGCGGGCGAACGAACTGCTCGCCGACAGCAACAGCTCGGCGAAGGCATCGTCTTCGCCGCTGCCGGAGCTGTCGATCGATTCGGAGCGCAGCGCGACGTTGTCGTCGTAACCGGCGCCCGTGCGCCCATACAGCGACCATGAGACCGGTGGGGGAGCGGGTGGCAGTTCCTCGAGTCGCCGCGCCGCGAGTGCCGCGAGACGTTCATCGCCGGCGTCACGCGCCGCGATTTCAAAGTCACGGCGTGCTTCTTTCTGCGCGCCGCGCTGCAACGACACGAGGCCGAGGTTGTAGTGGGCGAGTGCCGCCATCGCCGGAGTGCGCGCCACTTCGCGGAAGGCGCGCTCGGCACGATCGAGAGCGCCGCTGCGATACGCCGCGACTCCAATGTTGTAGTGCACCGCCGGGCCATCCATTCCCAGCGCGAGAGCCTGCTCGTACAGCGCGAGCGCGGTGGAGAAATCCTGCGCCTCGAATGCGACGCGCGCCTCACCGAAACGCGCTTCCGCTTCCGGTGTTGCGGCCTGCGTCGTGCGTGAGAAGCAGCGCGAGTCCGAAGAGAAACGCGAAAGCCGCGTAACGCGGCGCTTCAACCGCCCGGTTTGGGCGGCGGACCCATGGGCGGATTGCCCGGTGGGGGGTTCGGCGGACCTCGGGGTTCGGGTTTCTTCTCTTTGTCCTTGTTCTTGCGGGCGTCTTCGCCGTGTTGCCGGGCCTGTTCGGCAGTCTGCTGACCAAACTCGCGACCCTGCTCATGAGACTGCGAAGCGCCTTCCTTGCCCTTTGCGCCAGGCTCGTTGCTCTTGTCCGACTTTTCCGCCTTATCCGACTTGTCTGTCTTGTCCGCGGTATCCGACTGGGGCGCAGTGCCGGAGGCCGGCTGTGCCGGCTTCGGCAGCGGAATTCTGCGCACGATTTCGTCGGGTACCTTCGCATTCGGATCCACGATGACACGCATCGTGACGTCGAGATCGTCGCGAGTGCGTGCAGGCGGTGTTTGCGCCGACACCACTGAAACGAGGAGCGCCATGCACACGAAGCGAATGCCAGGCGCCGCGCACGCCGCATGATGCCCTTGCTACTCATGCATTGCCATCCTGCGTTCATCCGCGCACCGGTGCCATCAATGTCAGGGGCTGTGCAGTGACGTGCATCGCGACGCTCACGCGCCGCGTGCGGCCTTCGTGCTCGATCTCCGCCACGACGCGTCCGTCGCCCGGCGCGCGCGCGATCACCGGCAGCGACAGCAGGTTCGCGCCCTGCGTGAGCGAGATCAGCCACTCGATCTGCGTGCTCGTTTTCGAATCCGGCGAGCGCGACGCTGCCGGTGACATGCAGCCGGATGGTGGCGCCTTCCAGATCGCGTTCCGAATCGATGACCAGCGCCACATCGCGGCTCTCGTTGAGCGCCAGCATCACGCGCGGTTCGTGACGGGCGGCTGTAGCAGCGACATCACGAGGATCCACGCGATCGACGCGGCGACCGCACCGGCGCCCGCCGCCCACCAGGTGAGCGGGCGTGACAGCACGCCGCGGGCGCCACGCGCCGCGCTCTTTGGCCGCCCCGTGGTCGCATTCGCGAGCACGCGATCGACGAAGCCGGGACTGCGGTTCCGGCACCGGCATCGCGCGCAGGCCCTCGCGCAATTTTTCGAGATCGTCAACCACGTTCGGTATTCTCTGGTGTCTCTGTAGGCTTACACGTCGGAGCGGGGGAATTCGTTCCCTCAGTTAACAATGCGCGCAGGCGATGGCGCGCACGATTGCAGCCGCGATTTGGCCGTTCCCAGCGGGACGCTCGATGATCGCGGCCACTTCTTCGAGACTGTACCCCTCGATTTCGTGCAGCGACAGCACCACGCGATGCTGTTCATGCAGCCGGGGCCACGCGGCCGGCGATCCGCTCGCGATCGAACGCCTGTTCGGCGAGCACGGCCGGATCCCAGGTCTCGTCCGCAGCCTCGATCGTCCTCGTCTTCGTCGTCGAGAAACGCGCCGGTCGTGCCGCTGCGGCCGACGAACGACACCGGTGAGCGACGCGCGCGACGCAGGCCAGTCGACGAAAATCCGGTACATAACGCGCGCCGCCCACGGCCGCAGCTGTTCGATCTCCCGCAGCTCGCGGCAGTTCCGGATACAGGCGCGTCAGCGTCTCCTGCACCAGATCCTCGGCCTGGTCCACGTCGCCGGTCCAGCGATAGGCGTAGCGATACAGCGCGGCGCACATGCCCGCGCAGCAACAAGTCGAATTCCGCGGCCGCTCGTCATCCATCAGGTCAACCATAATCGCACCCAGGGCGCGACGAGCCCTGCGGCTCGCCGCGCCAAGCGCCGGGTCACGGTGACGCAAACTCCACCGTCGTGGTCTGCCCGGCGGTAACGGTGACATTGAGCGGCGCCGCGAACGTGATGGCGTCGTCGAGTCTCGGCATCGTCATCGTCGGCCCCGCAGGTGAAGGCCAGCGTGTGCGTCCCCGTGGGTACGAACGCGATCCGGAACTTGTACGCCCCGGTCGTGTTATCGAGATTCACCGCCGTGCTGGCGAGCGGCGGCGTTGCGCTGCCCAGGTCATCCGGCACGACGTCGGCGCCGGTGAATAGATAGACCGCGGGCACGCAGCCGTCGACGATGAGTCCCGCCGCGACCGTGCCATCGATGGTGCCGACTTCCAGGTTGTTGACCATGCGCAGCACCGGCTTCAGCAGGTACGGCTCGCCGAGTCCGGGCGGATGGATCACCGACTTGCGCAGGTCGAAATCGATGGTGAAGTTGTGCGTGCTGCCGGCGCCGATGGTGAAGCCGCGAATGAGCTTGAGGCCGGTCTGATTGCCGCTGGGAATGAACAGCGGATGGATCGAGCCGTCATCGAGCTCGATGAACGAGTCCGACGCCTTGCGGCCGGCATTCACCTTCAGCCGGATCGACTCGTATTCCCCCGCGGGCAGCATCTCATCGGACAGCAGGATTTCACTGCCGCCACCATCCAGCGCCAGCAGGTCGATCTGCCGGGGCGCGAAGTCGAACACTTCCGTGTCCGCGCATCCCGCGCCTTGACCTCGAGCCCGGTGAACTGCACGACCACGCGCTTGGCGGAGGTCACCGGCGAATCGGTGACCCGCAGCGTCATGCGGCCGAATTGTGGTGTCGTCCGGGGATGAGGAACCTCCGCCGCCGCAGGCGGCGAGGAAGGCGAGCACTGCAATGCACGCTACCGCGCCCAGGACCGAGACCACGGCGGCGGAGGGTGACCTTGAATTCATGGCTTCTCCTGAAGAAACGTTGTTCTCAGGAGAGACACGAACGAGGTCGTACTTTGGTTCCCGACTGTCGCCGGGCGGCGACCCTCAGCCGGTTGCGGCGCACCTGTCGTAAGGCCTCGAGGTGCGCCAGCAGTTCATAACCCAGGTCGCGGACATCATCCTCGGCGCCGTGGATGAAACTCGACTTGCGCCGGCGCATGAAGTTGAGTCCCAGCGCGTAGACGCCGGGCGCGCTCACGATGCCGCCCTCGTGCTGCAATTGTCCCTTGACATCCAGCGCCGGCAGATGCAGCCACGAGTAGTCGGGCCGGAATCCGGTGGCCCACAGCACGGTGCGCACACGTTCTCGCCCGAAATCCATGGCGAGACGCGGCTGGTCCGGCAACCACGTCGGCGCGATTGTCCCGGCATCCCGGAGATCGACGCGGTAAGGATGATGTTCAATCCAGCGATCGATGCTGGTCAGCAGGCGCTGCTGCTTGAGATCGGCCATGGCGCAGTGATTGCGCAGCGATCCGGAGAAGAGCGCACGCCCGTCGCGAATGCCCGCGACGCGTCCCACGATCTCGACACCGCGCCCGGTGAGCGCGTTCAGATCGAGTGTCGCGTGTGAACCCACGAGCTGCGGAGAGGGCACGCGCCGCACGCGCACCACGTCGTCGACTTCATCGATGCGCTGATCGAGGATGCCGAGCGACTCGAGCCAGCCCTGGATGTCGCGCCCGCGATAACTGCGCGGCAGCCGGATGTGTTCGCCAACCGCAAGAGTGACTGCCGGCCCGAACGCTGGATCTCGTCGGCGAGTTGCACGCCGGTGGCCGAAGCACCGACCACCAGCACGCCGCCATCCTCGAGATCCTGTGGCCGGCGGTATTCCGCCGGCGTGAGGCTGCGCACCGACGGCGGCAGCGCCGCCGCGATGGCAGGCACGTGTGCTTTTCCAAAGGCGCCATTCGCGAGCACCAGGCAGCGGCAGCGCCAGTCGCGACTGTCGGTGCTCACGCGGTAATGGTCGTCTTCCTCCGTGACCGACGACACCGTGACGCCGGTGCGTACCGGCGCCGCGACCACGCGCGCGTAGTTGTCGATGAACGCGATCACTTCCGGCAGCGACATGAATCCATGCGGATCGTCGCCGTCGTAACGATGGCCCGGCAGGCGGCTCAGCCAGTTAGGCGTGAGCAGCCGCAGGGAATCCCAGCGCTCGCGACGCCAGGAGTTGGCCACCTGGCCGCGCTCGAGCACGACGTGGTCCACGCCGTGCTGCGAGAGGAAGGCGCTCATCGCCAGGCCGGAATGACCGGCGCCGATAACGACTACGTCAACGGCGCCGGTGCGCGCCCCGCGGCGCGCGGCTGTCATCAGCGCACCTCGACCGCGACGTCGGTCGGGTTGGTGACGATGTCGAACACCGCCGAGCGCTTCTGCGACTGCGCCACGAGCGCGGCAATCTCTTCCTTGCTGGCATCGGCGTCGATATCGAAGGTCACCTTGATGCCGTCGAAGCCGTTACGCACATCGGCATCGATGCCGAGGATGCCCTGCAGGTTCATGCCGGCTTCGACGGTGGCGGTCACCTTGCGAAGCTGGATCTTGCGATGCTGCGCCACGGCCGCGACACCCGCGGTGAGGCACGAGGCAAGACCCACCAGCACGAATTCCACCGGCGTCGCGCCGTGGTCTTCGGAGGCGAACACCTCGGGATGATCCGCGTCGTACTTGAACTCGACCTTGCGTGACTGCTCGGCGCCGAGGCCGAAGAAGCTGCTGACCGTGGAGCGGCTGTGCGTGCCGTTGACCCAGCGGGTGGTGGCGCGCCACTTGAAGCGGGCGGCTTCGGGTGCGTTGGTGAGCGCCTGGCGCGCATCGAGCAGCGCGGCCACGTTGACGCCGTTGTTGACCTGGGTTCCGTTCTGAAGCATTGCGATGTCCCTCGTAAATGAATGTATTGGGGCCGGTCGGTGACCGGCTGGGGCGCAGATTCGCCGCGGGCCGTGTGACCCAGCGTGGGAACGCACGTGGAATTTATCGTGCTGCGTCGCCGCAGCCGGGCGCCCGGCATGAAAAAACCACGGGGATTCCCACGCTGGTTGCCACGCTGGGATCGGAGGATGCGGCCCATCGGTTCAACAACTGGGGAGATCACCGTGGCCCGTTTCGCCAATATCCTGCAGACCATCGGCAACACACCGCTGGTCAAGCTCAATCGCCTCACGCCCGCGGGCGTGAACGTCTACGTGAAAGTGGAATCATTCAATCCCATGGGGTCGGTGAAGGACCGCATGGCGCGCGCCATCATCGAAGACGCCGAGCAATCCGGCGCGCTCAAGCCCGGCCAGACGGTGATCGAGGCCACCAGCGGCAATACTGGAATCGGTCTCGCCATGGTGTGCGCGCAGAAGGGCTATCCACTGGTGGTCACCATGGCCGAGAGCTTCAGCGTGGAGCGGCGCAAGCTGCTGCGATTCCTCGGCGCGAAGGTGGTGCTCACGCCGGCGGCCGAGAAGGGCACCGGCATGCTGAAGAAGGCGGTCGAGCTCGCCGAGAAGAACGGCTGGTTCCTCTGCCGGCAGTTCGAGAATCCCGCGAACGCCGACGTACACACCCGCACCACCGCGCAGGAGATCCTCCGCGACTTCGCCGGTGAAAGACTGCACTACTGGGTGTCGGGATTCGGCACCGGCGGCACGCTGCTCGGCGTGTCGCGCGAGCTCAAGCGCGTGCGACCCGGCATCAAGGTGATCGCCGCAGAGCCGGACAATTCCGCCTTGTTAGGCAGCGGCGTCCGCCAGGCGCGCAAGCCCGACGGCACCGCGAGTGAAAGTCATCCGCGCTTCCGTCCGCACCTGATGCAGGGCTGGGCGCCGGATTTCGTCTCGAAGCTCACCGAGTCCGCGCAGGACGCCGGGTTGATCGACGAGATCGTGCCGGTGGCGGGCAACGAAGCGTTGATGTTCGCGCGTGCCCTGGCGACGCAGGAGGGCATTTTCGTCGGCACGACCAGCGGCGCCACCCTGGCGGCGGCGCTCACGGTGGCGCGGCGGTCGCCTCCGGGCACCAACATCGTTTGCATGCTCCCCGACACCGGCGAGCGTTATCTGTCGACGCCGCTGTTCGAAGACATCGGCGAGGAAATGTCCAACGAGGAACTGGCGATCTCGCGCTCCACGCCGTCGTGCCGCTTCGATGTGACCGGGCCGGCACCGGCGCCGCAGCCCGTGAAGGCCGACGTCACGCCCATCGAAGTGGACGCCGAAGCGGCGCGCTTCGTGGCGACCATGATCAAGGACAAGCCGGTGGTGATGTTCGCGCTCGAGTGGTGCGAGTTCTGCTGGTCGGCGCGAAAGCTGTTCCGGCGTCTCGGCATCGAATATCACAGCGTGGACCTGGACTCGGTGCGCTACCAGGAAGGCGACATGGGCGGCCGCATTCGCACCGCGGTGGCGCGCGAAACCGGTGCGCGCACCATTCCGCAGGTATTCGTGGGCGGCAAGCACATCGGCGGCTGCACGGACCTGTTCGACGCCTGGCGCGACGGTTCACTGAAGAAGTTGATGGACGAGAAGGGCATCGCCTTCAAGGACGTCGAGATCGATCCCTACACGTTGCTTCCCAAGTGGCTGCAGCCGCGGAAGAGCGCGTGAAGGAGGCCAGCCATGTCATTCATCGAAACCATCGACGAGCGCGATGCAAACGAAGAGGTGCGCGCCATGTACGAACGCCAGTCATCTTTCTATGGCTACCTTCCCAACTACGCGCGGGTGTTCTCGCACCGGCCCGAGGTGATGAAACTGTGGGCCGACCTGCAGAACGGCGTGCGCCGCCACATGGATCGCCGGCGCTTCGAGATCATCACCTTCGTGGCGGCACACACGCTGCGCAGCACGTTGTGCTCGCTGGCGCACGGCAAGGCGCTGGCGAAGTACCTGTCACACGAAGACGTGCTCAAGCTGGCGCGCGGCGAATTCCCCGCTTCTCTGAGCGTGGCCGAGGTGGCCATCGTCATGTTCACGCGCAAGATGTCGCGCAACGCCTCCGAGGTGACGCCGGCGGACGTCGAGCGACTGCGTGATCACGGGCTTGAGCGATCCGGAAATCTTCGACGTCGCCGCGGTCGCGGCCGCGCGCGCGTTCTGGACGAAAGTTCTGGAGGCGCTGGGCGTCGCGCCGGACGCGCCGTTCCACCAGATGGATGAGGAGTTCAAGCACACGCTGGCCGTTGGTCGGCCGCTGAGCTTTCAGGCGACTGGAACGGCTGCGGCGGTATTGCCTTAAAAGGAGTAACGGAAGCCGATCGACGGCGCGTTCATACCGCCGTCGTCGACTCCCATGACGCCCCAGCCGGGTGAGCGATGGTGCAGGCGTATGACGGCGGACCACGGGCCGTCGCGGGGACCCGCGGTGATTTCCAGCAGCCAGAAGATCAGGAACTGCTGCGTGTCGTTTTCGAGCTCGTATTCAATGCGCGGGTATTTGAAGGTGTAGGAGAACCCGGCGCCAAAGGCGATCGAGGAGTCCAGGTGCTCGCTCCAGGGAAAGCGCTGCCAGCGCAGCGTCAACGGAACGAAATTCACTTCCCAGTAGGATTGGTCACCGAAGTTGTACGTGATGTTGCCTTCGAACTCGCTGCGCAGCGCGCCCTCGTGCGATTCGCGGTAGGCGCGTGAGTACGCGGCCGTCACGAGAAAGGCGTCGGTGTAGTTCGCGCTGTAGGGCTTGAGCAGTACGTCGTGCCAGGTCTCTTCGGCGGAGATCCGCCCGGCATACAAGGTGAAGGTGTTCGGGCTTGGCGATTTCGGCCGCGGGCGAGGGAGCTGCGAGGACTGCTGCGAGCAGGGCGGCGGAGCAGCGGATGAGATGCCGCCAGGAAGGGTTGTGCATTACGGCGGCATCTTGCCCGCCGTTGGCGCCGCGACGCCATCGGGGTCTCGACGGTTTCGCCAGAGGGCTGTCCAGTGGCGCCTTCCGATACCGCAAGGCGGCAGACCGACTCAGCGTTCATCCCGACGGATGACTTGAAAAAAATTCCAAAATGCGCGCCGCGAGGGCGTGCGGACGTTCGAGTGCGAGCATGTGCGAGGAGTCATCCAGAACGAACGCTTCCACATCCGGCAGGTTCTGCAGCAGGAATGCCTGGCGCGCCGGCCAGTTCGCCGACACCTTGCCGCTGTCGCCTCCGGTGACAGCGAGTGCCGGGACGCTGAATTCGCCGGGCTTCGGTCTCGCCGAATTGCCAGGCGCGCACGGCGGGTAATTCCTGCTCGAAAAAAGCCGGGGCGTCGGTCAGCGCCTGCCTGAATGCCAGCGGCAGCTCCCGCTCGACGTGCTCGCGCCAGTCCGCGCCGGCGACGGCCCGCATGAAGGCATCGATCGCGCCCGCGCGATCGCCGCTCTGATAGATGCGCACTGCTTGCGCGATGCCTGGACTGGTGACGCCCGGAATCGGCAGCGCCGGCTCGAGCAACACGAGCGAACGCACACGGTCAGGATGGTCGAGCGCGAACTGCAGCGCGATCAGGCCGCCCGAGGAATGACCGACCACATGCGCGCGCGGCAGACCGAGATGTTGCATGAGTTGCGCGAGCTGCGCGGACTGGCTCGCGATGTCTGCATTGCCGGGCGCCGGGCCGCTGCGCGCATAACCCACGCGACGCCAGGTGAGCACGCGATGCCTGGCGACGAGTGCTGGCGCGCTCGACAGCGGCTCGAGTCCGTCGGCGAAAGACTCCGCCATGAATGAACACCACGGGATCGCCTGCGCCCACCAGGCCCGCGCCCATCAGACGATATTCGAGCGTCACGCCATGGAACACCGCGCGCTTCCACGGCTGCGGCTTCTCGATATCCAGTGGCGCCAGCATTGTACGCAGCGCGTATCGGCCAATCCGCTTGCCCAGCCGGTTGCCTTCGATCGAGTCGTAGCGAAAGTGAATTCCCAGGTACACGCGCGACCAGGCGCATTCGCGCGCCGCCCCGGAGAAGCTGTCGAACGAGCGCGTCGCGGGTTTCATGGCCATCTTCGCGGACAGCGGGCCTGCGGAATCCACCTGCGGTGTCACCATGCGAAACCAGCGCTCATCTCCGAACGTGTCCGCGAACACCGTCATGGCCGCGGCGCAGGCCGTGCCATGTGCGGACGGGTAGGACGGAAACGCATAGGTGTGACGGTGCGTGTTGTTCCAGTCCGGTTCGGCGCGCGTGCGCGGATTGCCGTCGTGCGCCGCCCAGCGGATCGCCGTGTAGGGACGCCAGTGGTTGTAGAAGAACTTGTTGTCGAAGACCCCGATGTACGCATCCATGATGCTGACGTTGAGCAGCGCGAACAGGCGAGCCGCTGTCCACAGATCCGGTTGCTCTTCGGCGACGAGCTGGCGCGCAAGACGGTTGTGCGAGGCCTCGGCGAATTCCTTCCACCAGAAAGCCAGGTGTGTCTGGTCGGCGGTGCGCGCGCGGCTCTCGAAGCGGCCGACGGTGCGCACCTCGTCGTATGCGCGCGTGTATTCGGCGCTGTTGATGGCCGGTGGCGGCGGTGAACGAAACTGCGCGGGAGACTGCAGCGCGAACGGCTCGACCCCGGCCCAGCCCGCGCCGAACACGAAACCCTGCGGTGTACCGCTGTGCTCGTTGAACTCGGCGTAGACACCAGGCGCCATGGGATGAAACTGGTACGTCGCGGTGGCGTCCCAGCGGTCGGCCTTGCGCTTCGACAGCACCGCCTGCGCCGCGGCGTCGCCCAGGGCGATTCCTGCGGCGCGCGCCTGCGGATCGCGCACACGATGCAGCCATTGACTGCGCAGCGACTCCCATTGATCGCGCTGGGCCGGGTATTGGTCGCTGGCAATCGCGAATGCGGCCTGGGCCGCCGCCGCGATCGGATCCGCGCCGCGGCCGTCCACATCGAGAGCGTAGGCGCGAAAGCGCGGATCGATGGCGTTGATGGCGTCGTGTATGGCGAGATGCATCATCGCCGCGGAACGGACGCCCTTGAGCGTGAGGAAGCGGTCTTCCGCTTCCGCGGTGGCCAGCAGGCGTGCGTTCCAGGCAACGAGCAGCTGCGCGTCGGGCGGCGCCTCGGGCATGCGGGCGTTGCAGGGCAACACGAAGGTGAGCAACAGGCTCAGGCGAATCAGGGTTTTCATGGCGCGCAGACTGCGAGCGGCCGCGCGCCGTGACTACTACAGAAGCTGTAGTAGTCAGCCGAACCGAACGCTGCAAGAATCCGCGCCTTGAAACGCGGTTACGGTCAGTACTGCCCCTTGGCCCTCGCAGCGGAGCTGCTCTGCGAGCGCTGGACGCTGCTCGTCATCAGCCGCGTCATCGACGGCTGCACACACTTCAACGCCATTCACCGCGGCATCCCGCGCATCTCGCCCGCCATGCTCACCAAGCGATTGCGCGAGCTGGAACGTGCGGGACTGGTGAAAAGCACGCCGGCGGGCCGTGGCAAGCCACGTACCTATCTACTGACGACGGCGGGCCAGGAGCTCGAGCCGCTGATCATGAGCCTCGCAGTCTGGGGCCAGCACTGGGCGCGAGACATGTGCTTCGACGATCTCGATCCGGGATTTCTCGCCTGGAGCATGCACATGAGCCTCAACACCGGGCGTATGCCCTCGGGCCGCACCGTGCTCGGTTTCGAGTTCAGCGGCGCGCCGCGCGACTGCCGGCGCTTCTGGCTGGTCAACGAAGACGGTGACGTCGACATGTGTCTCAAGGATCCGGGATATGAAGTTGACGTGTACGTGCGCTCGGACCTGCGTCGGTTCATCGAGTCATGGCGCGGGATCCGCGACCTGCGCGCGGAGATTCGCGCCGGCGCCATCAAGCTGATAGGCCCGCCAGCACTCACCCGGCGCTTTCCCGAGTGGCTGAAGCTGTCGCAGCTCGCGCCCTATCCGCGCCGCCGCCCCGGCCGCGAAATGGAAAGGGGGGCAGCCCCCATTTCCTAGCAAAAGGGGTCAGTCCTGGGGTGGCGACCTTGTTCAAACCCTGCCGACCATGCGAACGTCTGACCGGTAGTCAGACCATGAAACGGACGCTCCTCATCCTGCTTTCGTTCGCCTTCAGCCTGCAGGCTGTGGGCGAAAACCTCCGCACCGAGGAGGTCGAGTTCGTCAGCCACGGAGTGACGCTGTCGGGGTCGATCGTGTTTCCAGATGGCGATATCCATGCGGCGGTGGTGTTCGTTCACGGCTCGGGAAAGCAGGAGCGAAGCCTGCACTGGGCCGAGCGCTTCGCCCGGGACGGAATCGCCGCGCTGGTCTACGACAAGCGCGGGGCCGGGAAGTCCGGCGGCGAGTACGAGGGCAACCAGAGCGTCAGCGAGAAGAACATCTCGCTGCTGGCGGACGATGCCGTGGCCGCATTACGCAGCCTGGCCTCTCATCCGTCGATGAAAGGGAAACCCATCGGTCTTGCCGGCATCAGCCAGGCGGGCTGGATCGCGCCGCTGGCCGCGGAACGAAGCGCCGAGGTGAAATTCCTGGTGCTGTGGAGTGGGCCGGTCTGCAAGGTGAGTGAGGAAGACATCTACAGTCGCTTCACCGGCGACGCGAACATCGGGCCCGCGCCACCCTATGCCGTGGCGCTGGCGGCGCGCACGGAGAAATACATCTGGCCCGACTTCCTTGGAAAGGACACCGATTCCGGGGAAAACCTGGAGAACCTCTCGATCCCCGGGCTTTGGATCTTCAGTGACAACGACCCCAGTATCCCGGTGGACCTGTCGATCGACCGACTGAAGAGACTGCGCAGCAGCGGCCATCCCTACGAGTACCTCCTGTCCCCCGGTCTCGGGCACAACAACATGGACCAGACTTTCACCGCCGCCACCGCTTGGATCAGGCGCGGCCCGCATCGCTGACGGCACTCTATATATAGAGTGGGGTGGCGCGGCGTTATGTCTCCTTCGCCCCGATGGTCCAGGTTGTTTGATAGCCGTATGATCCGGTGAAAATCGAGAACACCGCCGGCAGGCGGGGAGTTGCCGTCATGCGCGCAGGGGTGGGGTTCGCCGTCACATTGATGGCCTGGGCGCTGGTGGCTGGCACTGCGGTCGCCGCGCCGCCGATGCAGATCAAATTTGCCGAGGCCGTATCGCTGCCTGCCACAGCAGGCAATGCGCAATTCGACGCCTACGGCCGACGCTTCGCACTCATGCTCGAAGGCAATGACCGCCTGCTGAAGTCGCTGCCGGTGACGCGCAAGGCGGAGCTGGGCCAGGCCCGAATCCTGCGCGGCAAGGTCGAAGGCATGCCCGGTTCGTGGGTCCGGCTGACGCGCGTCGGCAACCGGATTGAAGGCGCGATCTGGGATGGCAACGAAATGTACGTCGTTGCCAGTTACGCCAGCATCGTCGACAAGCTCACGACGCCTCTCATGGCGACGCCGGATCAGACAGTCGTCTACCGCTTGTCCGATACCGTGAACGGTCTGCCTCCGGAGTTCTGCGGACTCGCGGGCGATGTCAGTCCGGTGAACAAGTCGGACGGCTCGGCGCTTCAGCAATACAAGAGCCTGGTCAGCGAGCTGCGCATGAACGCGGCCGCCACCGTCAGCGATCAGCTCGACATTTCATTGATCGCGGATACGGCGTTCCAGAATCTCACCGGCGCGGACGCGGCTGCGGCGATGCTCGCGCGCCTCAACGTCGTCGACGGCATCTTTGCCGAGCAGGTGGGCGTGCTGATTGCGCCCACTGAATTGCGGCTCATGCCCGCGAATGCCGATCCGTTCAACACGAACAACGCCAGTGACCTGCTCGACCAGGTTGCCGCGTTTCGCGAATCCACGCCGGCGGTGCGCGCCGCGGGGCTCGCGCACCTGATGACCGGCAAGGATCTCAACGGAAACATTCTCGGTATTGCGTACATCGACTCGCTGTGCCTGCCGCGAGAGGGCGTGTCGCTGAGCGATTCCGAGTATGGCGGCTTCCTGTCGGCGCTGGTCATGGCGCACGAACTCGGCCACAACTTCGGCGCCCGGCACGACGGCGTCGAAGGAGTCTGTCAGGACACGCCGCAGGCCTATCTCATGTCGCCTGAATTGAATGAGAGCTCGGTGTTCTCGCAGTGCAGCCTGAGCTCCATGGCGGCCTCGATCGCCGGCGCACGCGGCATCTGTGTCGGCACGGCGCACTACGTGGACCTGGCGCTCGAGCTGCCGCCATCGCCGTACTCGGCGCAGACCAATGGCACCTTCTCGCTGCCGATGACGGTGCGTTCGCTTGGAAATGACGCCGCGACCAATGTCCAGCTCAGGGTGACGTTTCCTCCCTATTTCTTTGTGCAGGGCGCGACGCTGGCGGGTGCCAACTGCTCGTTCGCGAACAGCATCATCACCTGCGACCTTGGCGATGTCGCCGCCGGCGAGGAGCGGGCGATCGATCTGCGCGTTACCGGAAATTCCCTCGGCAGTTTTCCCGTCAAGGCGATGATCACCGCTGATAACGATCTCCTTCTCGGAAACAACTCCGGCAATGTGCAGGTCGGCATCGAATCCGGCGTCGACCTGGGTGTGACCGTCACCGCGAACCCGAGCAATGTATTCGTCACCGACGCGGTCGACTACACGGCCGATGTGACGTCTTACGGAACACTCGCTTCGCACGGCGGCACGCTCATGATCCACATCGGTGGCATACCCATCGAGTCGTTCGTCTCCGGACCGCAATACGTGCACGATCGATGCATCGTTGAACTGGATTCTCGTTTGTCAGCTCGCCGACGTCGCTCCCGGCGCGTCGACGCGCATCACGGTGCGCGGCCGCCCGGTCGAGGCTCGCAGTCGCGAACGGTATCGCTCAGTTGAACATGCAAAACGACACGAACCCGACCAACAACGAAGCCAGGTTCAGCGTTGCCGTGGGCGCGGAACGCGAGGTGCGCACCCGCGTCTCCGCGGAAGAACTGCGCGCGGTGGTCGGCACCACCTACGAGCTGACGTATACGTTGGACGCACTGGGTCGACTTCCTGCCGAGAACGTGCGCTTTCTGATCCAGCTGCCGTCGGCGGGCGTAATCGAGTCCGTAGTTGACAGATTCGATCACCTGTGTCGCGGATCCGGATTTCACCACTTGCGATTTCGGCACGCTGAATCCGGGCGACGTGCGCACCGTCGTCGTGCGATTCCACATGACGCAAAGCTTCACGTCGCTCATGATCTGGCAACGCGTTGTGGGACACTGAGATCGGCACCGAATATTCGAGACGCGCATACCTGGGTCTACGCAAATCTCACGATCGACGTGGCTGCGAACATGGGCGGTTTCTTCGGGACCGACGAGGGTGTGACCGGAGAAGCGGGATTCAGTGTCGAGACGAAGGGCGTGAATCCTGCCCAGAACGTGACCGCCACGATCGAGCTGGCGCCGCCCCTGCGACTGCTGAGCCTCCGCTACAGCGACGGCCCCTCGGGCTGGACGTGCGAACTCCTCACGGCGCAGCGCGGGCGCTGCACTGGGTCGTTCCCGGGTGGCGATCAGGTCAATCAGCGTTTCGCCACGGTGTGGTACACATTCGTGTCCGATACGGCCGTCAATGGACAAGCCACGCTCACGGTGGACGCTGCCAGTGACGGCGATCCGACAAACAATGTCGCGCAAGTGACGCTGCAGGTGCGGCCCTACATCGACATTGCCGTGAGCGCTGCCTAACGCGTCGCGGCTGCTCATCACCGGTGACACCACCACCGTCGATGCCACGATCACCACCGGCAAGAATCCGGTCCCGGCGCTCGGATCGACCCGTGGGCGGCAGGTGGTGCAGCCCTTGCTCTTGATTCTTTCAGCGTGGGCGGGTTGATTGCTCGCAGACTCAGTCCGGCTCTCCATGCGAGCTGGGTGATCTGCCGGCGAATTCCTCGATACCCGTCAGGGCTGTATTCCGCGCCGGTCTCCGGGGAGGCCAACACGTACGCGAGTGCTCGACGTCTATCCGGATCGCGATTCCAACAGCGCGAACAATCACCTGGCAATACCGATATTCACGCTGGACAGGTCCGATATCCAGTTGTCAGTCGCGCAGACCAGCGTCACCGCGGTGAATGGCACCTCGCTGCAATTTCCGCGCATCACCGTCAACAACGGTGCTGCGACCTCGCGCGACATCACGGTCGATATTCCATTGCCGTCCTTCACCACCGTGAGCTCGGTGTCGGCGGACGCCATTTGCAGCGGCACGACGACTCTGCAGTGCACCTTCCTGGCAGTGCCGCCGAACAATGAGCGCACGATCGACATTTCATTGAACACCACGGCGACAGGCTCGTTCACCAGTAACCTGATGCTGACCGCCGTCAACGATTCGACAGCCGGCAACAACGCGGCCTCGGTCGTCGTCACTGTGGACGCGCCGGGTGGTGCGGCGGTGGCGGTGGCGGCGGCGGAGGCGGCGGCGGAGGCGGTGGCGGAGGAGGTGGCGGTGGCGGTGGCGGTGGCGGTGGGAGGCGGGGCCGCTTCGACTGGATCGCGCTCGCGCTGCTCGGCGGCCTGGTCTGGCGCCGCGCCCGACGAAAAAATGGGGACATCCCTATTTTCGCGTGAGATGTATTGGCTGGCGCTCTGGAAACTCCTCAACTAGCTGCTGTTGCGCCGGGAATACGAGACCGCTAACTTCCCCGCTTCGTCATGAAGCGACTCTTCTTGTTCGCCGCGCTCTCGACTTGCGCATGTGCCGCGGCCGGTCCGCCGGCGCCGGACCAGGGCGCACCACCTACGTCGGCGCAAACGTCTGGGACGGAAAATCGTTTCGTACGCGCGATATCGTCGTGGCGGGCGATCGCATCGTCGATGCCCCCGCCGGAAGCGCGAGCCATCGCGTCGATCTCAAGGGCGGCTACGTCGTCCCGCCGTTCTGCGAGGCGCACAACCACAACCTGGGAGCGGCCGAAGACAACGACGCGACGATCGCGGGATATTTGCGCGAGGGCATCTTTTATGTCGGGATCCTGTCAAACCTGCCCAAGCTGACTGATCCCGTCCGCCACACGTACAACACGCCGACGAGCGTGGACGTCATCTTCGCCAACGGTCCGCTGACCGCGAGCGGCGGGCACCCGATCCGCCTGCGCGAAACGCTTCTCGAGCGCGGCCAATATCCCGGCTTCACGAAAGAAACACTGCCCGGACAGGGCTATTTCGTTATCGACAACGAGGCCGATCTGCAGCGCCATTGGCCCACCATCGCCAGCCAGCGCCCGGATTTCATCAAGATCGTGCTGGCGTTCTCGGAGGAGTTTGCCCGCCGCCGCGATGACCCGAAGTTTTTCGGCCGGAAGGGGCTCGATCCGGCGCTCGTCCCGCGCATCGTGGAGCGCGCACATCCGCCGGCTTGCGCGTGTTCGCCCATGTAGAGAGCGGTCACGACTTTCACGCGGCACTGGATGCGGGCGTCGATGTGATCGCGCACCTGCCGGGCAGCGACCAACCCGCCGCCATTGACCCGGCAGATGCACAGTTGGCGGCCAAGCGCGGGGTCATCCTGATGACCACCACCGTGCTGATCGAAGAGCCCACCCGGGACGATCGCCGGCCGGCGTTGCGTGACGCGCAAATCGCCAACCTTCGGGCCCTGCGGGACGCGGGCGTGACACTGGCGGCGGGCAGCGACGAGTTCCAAGTGACATCGAGCGCCGAGATTGCCTACCTGCGGAAGCTTGGCGTGTTCAGCGACGCCGAGCTGCTGCGCATGTGGACCACGAATTGTGCGCGGGTTCTCTTTCCTGGCCGTCGCGTCGGCAGCCTCGAACCCGGCAATGAAGCCAGCTTCCTTGTCCTTGGTTCCGACCCGCTCCGCAAGCTTCGATGCCGTGCGCAATATCCGTCTGCGGGTGAAGCAGGGCGCGAAGCTCGAAGTTGAAATCGTGAAATAGGTCAAACGTGTGCACGCGTTTTGCGCGTGCAGAACGGCGCACTTCGGCCTACCATCCCGTTCTACATAAGGCGTTCGGCAATGGGAGCGATGGGAGTAATGGGGAAGAGGATTACGGGGACGGCTGTATACGCAGTGGCTGCGTTCCTCAGCCTGGGGCTCAGGGCGAACGCTGCCGACAAGGCGTCCACGAAAGGTCCCGAAGATAAACTCCGCCGCCGTGCTGGTCGTGGACGCGGCCAACGGCGAGGTGATCTTCGAGCGCGACGCCGGTCGTGACCCCCATCGCTCGATCACCAAACTCATGACCGCGCTCGTCGTGCTCGACGGCCAGCAGCCGCTCGATGAAAAGATCGAGATCACCAGCGACGATCGCTGGAAGGGCAAGGGCGCGCTCTCGCGCCTGCCCGTCGGCGCCAAGCTGACGCGCGGCGACCTGCTGCGGCTCGCGTTGATGGCATCCGAGAATCGCGCCGCGCTGGTGCTGGCGCGCAACTATCCGGGTGGCAGGGCCGCGTTCGTGCGCACCATGAACCCAAGGCCAAGGCGCTCGGAATGACGCAGACGCGCTTCGACGATCCTTCCGGACTGTCGAGCCTGAACGTGTCGAATGCGCGCGATCTGGCGAAGCTGGTCAACGTCGCGTCGCGCGATCCCGCATTCGTGAGTTCTCGACGCTGCAAAGCCATGAAGTTCGCTCGGCCAGCAGCGTGCTCGGATACCGGAATACGAATCTGCTGGTCGGCAAGCCCGACTGGGACATCCTGGTTCAGAAGACCGGCTTCACCAACGACGCCGGCGAGTGCCTGGTGATGCAGGCGATGATCGGCGAGCGGCCGGTCAACATGGTGTTGCTGAACTCGTTCGGCAAGCTGACGCGCACTGCCGATGCGCGGCGCATCCGAAAGTGGATGGAAGCGCGAGCTCGACGCAGTCGCCGGCGGCGGCGAGCTGGCAAAGAAATAGGCGGCGCCGATCCCGG
>CAWHUD010000017.1:0-31425 GCA_963832505.1 uncultured Pseudomonadota bacterium
TACCGATATCGCAGCGCGTACTTGCGCGTCCAGGTATTGCGCAGGTCGCTTCCAGTCGCGCCCAGGAAACCATCGAGACAGTCAGCAGGCACCGGAACCACGGTCGAGACAGCGGGACCGATGATGGATTCGATTTCATGCAGCGATGGAAACGCGGGTCGGTCCATCGCGAGAATTTCGGGAAAGTATTGCTGAACCAGCCAGAAGCCAGAATGTTCTGGATCCCACGTAAGGATGACAACAAGCTCGCGCGCGACTCGTCGCATCTCCGCCAGGCCTTGCTCGCGATGCGCCCAGTGGTGAACCGTCAGGACCGCAAGTGCCGCGTCAAAGGACTGATCGTGAAATGGCAGCTGACTTGCCGATGCCTGCACGACTGGCGCGGCCCCAGCTGGACGCTGCCGGATCATTTCAACTGACGGCTCAACAGCAATCACGGACCGATTCGCCGGCTCGTAAGACCCAGCGCCCGCGCCTACGTTAAGGATCCGATTGCATTGGCCCAAGGCGGCATCGATCCGTGCCTCGATACGCGGGTCCGGCCTCCGTCGCTTCGCGTATTGGAGACCAATTCGGTCATACAACGCGTCAGTCATCAGGATCACGCGGCATGTCCTCGGGAATCAGCTTGGTGCGGGTGACTGACACAGATGCCTAAACTAGTGCATGTACAATGCTTGGCACCATGCCAATTTTCGATTCCCATTCAGTGACATGAGGATGGAACCATGACCGTCCGAGACTTCGCTTCCCGGCCAATGAAGCTCAGCGTGCTGACCGCAGCGTTTCAGGAGCTGACACCGCGCGATCGGCGCGACCCCGATCCGGACCTTGCGATCGAAGAATGGCTGGGGTTCGCACGAGACATCGGTGCGCCGAATATCCAGCTCTCTGCCGCCCTGCATCCCACCTTGAGCGATGTACCCCCGGAAGCGATGCTCGACCCGGTGGCCAACACGCTCGACCTGCGCACGCCCTTCGACAAGAACCGGGCGGCTCGCGTGCTCAAGGCAATGAAGGCTACGGGCGTCGGCCTTTCCGACCTGGGCTACTTCGACAACATGCTCGTGGACGATCCGACGGCGCGCAAGCACAAGCACGAATTCATGCTCCGTGTGTTCGATGCCGCCGCTCTGTTGGGTGCCGATGCGGTCTGCGGATTCGTGGGTCGCAACGTCAAGCTGGAGATGGACGAGAACCTCGTCATGTTCGAGGAGCAGTTCATACCTTTGCTCAAGGAAGCCAAGGCGCGCGGCCTCACCTACCGCGTCGAGCAATGCCCGATGCCGGGGTGGAACACACTCGATCGCTGGCACAACAACATCGCTTACGCGCCGGGCCCATGGATAGCTCTGCATCGCATCTGCGAAAAGCATGGCGTCGGGGCCCAGTTCCGCATCCATTACGACCCATCGCACGCCATCCTGATGGGACAGGACACCCGCTCGCTATTCCAGTACCTGAAGGATGAGGGTTATGGATTCCTGATTGGCGGTTTCCATGTCAAAGGACAGGTAGTCAACTCCCGCGGCGTTTCGGCGTGGGGATATGGCGGTCAGACCATGGGACGCGGCGACTGGATCAATGGCAAGCCGTCGACCAACCCTGCCGATGCGGCCAATGCGTGGAAGAAGCAGGTGGTGCTCGCCGAACATGAGCTTCCCGGCACGGCACGCCACGATCCCCTCGCCTATCTGCAGAATCGCAGCGTCGATTGGCTCGACCACCAGCTCGCTGCCCGGGAGCTGTTATCAATCAACCCGGCGGATACCTATCTGGTCGTGGAGCACGAGTACCCGCCGGCCCGCATTCAGGACAAGTCGCGGCTCGCACCGATATTGAAGGGGTCGCTCGCGTTCGTGAAAGCTATCGACGAAGCCGCCGCCGCGATGTATGCCCTTCAACATGAAGTGATGGCAGCGCAGGGGATTCCGATCCAGGGCGCCGGCCGGGAAGCGTATCGTTCATGAGGGTTTCATGATCTATGCACGGCTGAGCGTGATGATGTTTCTGCAGTTCTTCATCTGGGGCTGCTGGTTCGTCACCCTGGGAACGTTTCTCGGGGCCAACTTCCAGGCGAGTGGTGCACAGACCGGGCTGGCGTTTTCCACGCAGTCCTGGGGCGCAATCATCGCGCCGTTCATCATCGGGTTGATTGCCGATCGGTATTTCAACGCCGAGCGCATCCTCGCGGTGCTGCATCTCCTCGGCGCGCTTTTGATGTACCAGATGTTCCGGGCGCAGGACTTTGCGCAGTTCTATCCCTATGTGCTGGCCTACATGATCGCGTACATGCCGACGCTGGCCCTGGTCAACTCGATCTCGTTCCGCCAGCTCTCGGATCCTTCGCGGCAGTTCTCATTCGTGCGCGTGTGGGGCACGTTCGGCTGGATCATCGCCGGGCTCGTGATCAGCTTCGTGTTCGATTGGGATGCGCAGGAGGCGGTGGCGGGCGGCGCGCTGCGCAATACGTTCCTGATGGGCGCGGTGATGTCGCTGCTGCTGGGCATTTTCAGTTTGACCCTGCCCGCCACGCCACCCACGGCCGCCGGGTCGGGCAAGTTCTCGCTGCGTGCCGCGCTCGGACTCGATGCGCTGAAGCTCCTGCGCGACCGGAACTTCCTCGTGTTCTTCATCTCGTCGGTGCTGATCTGCATCCCCCTGGCGTTCTACTACCAGAACGCCAGCCCGTTCCTCACAGAAATCGGCACTACGGATTCCACCGGCAAGCTGGCGATCGGTCAGATTGCGGAACTCGTGTTCATGCTGTTACTGCCGGTCTTCCTGCTGCGCTTCGGCATCAAGAAGACGCTGCTGCTCGGAATGCTCGCCTGGGCGGTGCGCTATGTGTTGTTCGCCTATGGCGGCCAAGGAAACATTTCCGCGCTGCTGATCATCGGCATCGCCTTGCACGGCATCTGCTACGACTTCTTTTTTGTCTCCGGCCAGATCTACACGGATTCGAAAGCCGGCGAGCACTACCGCAGCGCCGCCCAGGGCATGATCACGCTGGCGACCTACGGCGTCGGCATGCTGGTCGGTTTCTCCGTCGCCGGCGCGATCTCCGATCGCTTCAACGTCAACGGCCAGCACGACTGGTTTCAGATCTGGGTCTATCCGGCCGCGTTCGCCGCCGTCGTCATGGTCCTGTTCGCGTTGCTGTTCCGGAACGAAGCCATAACGTACGAATCCCGCCGGTCGCGGTCTCCACCAGCGTCATAGCGATTTGTCAGGCGCGCATGGAGCCAACTCGCGGCCCTCGACCGCGAAGTATCGACCTTCCGGTTCCCATCGCACCGACGCGCCGTACTGAGCCCACGCCTGCCGCCAACGCCTGGCCAACTCCGCGCGGCCGTGTGACTTCACGAAACCATGGAGCAAGTCCAAAGCCGTGGTGTCCTCGGAGGTGCGCTCGAGCAAATTGTCCCAGCAAAGCTCCGGCAGTGTGCTGAGCCGCCACGTTGGATCGAGAAACAGATCCGAAAGCACGATTAACGCCATATCGCCCTCTACCATTCCTGGCCAGAAAGATTTGGGCGCGTGATCGTACGGTCGCTCGCTCTCGAGCGCTTCGATCAGGAGCGGGATTGCGTCCTTTCCGGCAGACAGCAGCGCGCTGATCTGCGGATCCTTCGGCTGGTATTCCTGGTCCTGGATCCGACCTTTGCCACCCAGTTGAGCAATCTTCATCAGGTCGAATGATCCGGTGGCCGCGGCGCACATCAATGTCACGGAAAGAGAAAGAAGCGCCAGGACGGTACGCATGAATGCTCCCGCCCAACAAAGCGACCGCATGCCTGGCGCGTCAATTCGAGAGATGCGATCGCTCACGAGACTGAACCAGAACCCGCCAGGTAGTCCGTCAGAGCCTTCACCCGCGTGGGTCGGTCAAAGAGTTTGTACAGCTGAACCCAATCTTCTGCTCGCATCCACGGAAGGCCGTCTCGCAATTCCAGGGTAGCGGGGTCAAACGCCCACTCATGAACGCCGTCAGATGTTTCCACCCTCACCTCGGCGAAGAGATCCACGGAAACCGGACCCATTGGCGCAAACCGAGCGAAGCATCGCGACCGGTAGACTGGATGGGGCGTGTCGGAACCGGCACCGAGTTTCAGCGAAATGAGTCGACGCACTTCCGGGAAATGCGCGGCGGTCGTCACCAGGTCCAGATCACGGGGCACCTCGGCAAGGCCCAGATTCCAAAGCAGCGAGCTACCACCAATGCCCCAATCGAGACCCCGGAGTGTGGGAGCAAGATCCTGTGCGAGGCGCACCGGGGGCGGAACTTCCATCGCCCTAACGCTTGAGTCCGTGCCAGGACCACTTCGGCATGGGCAAGCCATCCGGCACATCATCTGCAGAGCGGTGGTAACGATCCATTGTGGTGTTCGTTGCCCAAGCAAAGTAATCGTGTAGCACGACCCAAAGAGGCGCGTCGCGCGCGAGCCCGATATCCTCCAGCGCCTGATCAAAACATGCGATCGCCCGCTGGTTCATCTCGTCGTGCGGGCCGTTTCCGCTGTGAAGCCGGACGACAGAGGTTTCATCACCATACTGTTCGGAGTAAGTCGTTGGCCCGCCGAGTGCCTCTGCCCAGTACGCGGCAAGGCGCTCAGTGTGCTGCGGGTGGTAACCGTGGCTGAACGCATGGCTGACCACTTCGTCATCCATTACCCGGGTGTGCCATGCGCTGGCCAATCTCAGCAGCGCTTCGCGACCCCCTACTGCTTCGTAGATTGTCTGCATGGTCATGCCCGCCTGACGGTTGAGCTGAACGCCGCGGCTACGGCAATAATGACTCGTCGCCTTGTTCCCCACGTGTGCGCTCCAGCGATTTGTCAGAGCGCATCAATCTCGTCCGTGTAAACCAGAACGCTAACGCCGCGACTGCGCCAAGCGCCCCAAACCAAGCTATTCCTTTTCCATAAATTAGCCAGCCTGCGAGGGTTGGCGTGCCATCGATCATCGTCCAGACCCCGTCCTCCTGCCAACTTGAAGCGTATTCCCGTTTCTCGTACCGGGGCGGCCAGAAAACAATGCCGGCAGGAATGCAGCCCGCCACAAACCCAAGTGCGGTAAGTGACCACCAGCGAACCCAATTGCGCCAATAGAGGAAAGCGAATACTGGAACCCCGAGTAGAAGAACGTGCGCAGCTGCGACGATAAACACCATCAAGCCAATGGGTGAAGCGCCCGTCAGATCGCCACTAAACAACGCCATCAGAGCGACCGCGATCACCGCTGGCGCCATAGCCGCCGCGATGAACGGCAGAACGATCGTGGCAACGCGCCCCATGCGCACTAACGGTTGAGCTGAGCGCCGCGGCTGCGACTTAGTCCAACTTGCATACCAGTCGCGTTACGGTTGTCCCTGCGGTGAAGTTTGGAACGTCAGCTCGCACCTTCGTTCCTTCAGGCGTGCCGAACACAGCAGCCATGTGTTCTGGACTATCGAACCACGCTTCAAAGACTCTATAGAACGCGGATGCTGAACCGTCGGCCTGCGGCAAACACTTGGCCGCTTCCATTCGGCGCGCACCCTTCATGGCAGCGACAAGCGGCATGTGGACGTCGAGGTAGTACTTTTCGAATTCCGCAGGGTTCGGTGGGTGCCCGTAGAGGACCATGAACTTGATTCCACCACTGGCCTGGGGAGCTGCCGCGGTGCCAGTGCCTGCTGCCGCAAGGCCGACGGCGAGCATTGAGAGAGAAGTTCTGCGATCCATAGTTCAGCCCTGTGTGGTGGAAGGGAGTGTATTGCAGGGTGCGACAGGTATTCACAGTTGAGCCAGCTCAACCTTGTTTCCATCTGGGTCGAGCACAACAGCTCTGCGGCCCCATTCGGATTCACCTGGCATGTTTACAACTGCGTCAGGGTGCTCTGCAAGTGCCGCTACCGCCTCGTCCACCGATGGAACCCTGAATCCAATTCGTGTGCCAACTACAGTTGTGCCCTTATCGACTGGATAGAGTTCAAACACTCCACCACCCGCCAGTTCCGCAGAGAAGTGTTCCGGCCCCGACCCATGGCGATGCAGATCGAACTGTATCCCGAGGCGCGCGTAGAACGCGGCCGAGCGCGCGATGTCCGGCGACCTCAACACAATAAGATTCAGGCTGACCTTGCTCATTGCGATTGAGTGCCGCCTAACGGTTGAGCTGAGCGCCGCGCGCGCTGCTGCATGAGCGTGGCACTTTATTTCCCATGCGTGCGCTCCAGCGAGGTGTTAGGCCACGGCCACGAGCAGCACGTAGATGATGCTAAATGTAATGCAGATACGGATATTTCGCTTGATGACCCGTAGCACTTCGGAACCGCCTGTCGACTCCGTAGCGAGAACAAGAACGGCGTACTTTCTGACCCAGAGAAGCGCAAGCAGATTGAAAAAGTAAGCCACCGGAACTACCCAGAAGAACCTGGCCAGCTCCGGCTTGCGCCATACAAGCAGAAGTCCGGCACCCATGATGAGAAACCCGGACGAGGAGGCAATGAACTGGCGAAGTCTTCCGAGGCGGTTCCAGGAATCCTGCAAGGAGTGAAGTCGGGCAATCTTTTGCTCGCTACCGGCGGCTCGCTCTATAAAGGGTGGCGAATCAACCCTGACGAAGCACCCAACGAGAAAAATGATTCCCATCAGCGCGTTTAGCAGGCCGAGCGCCGGGATAGCGAGGTCACTCATTTTCGCGATCTAACGAACGCGGGGCTCTTCGTGCATCGATGCACGCCGATTGCGCGAACACTTCATGACACCCATGTTCATCAAGAAATACACGGTAGTGATGGAGCTCTTTGTACGCTTTCGCTGAGGCTTTGTCGGCCGCCAGGTATGCGGCCAAAGCTGGCGAGGAATCTACTTCGGTCAGTTTGAAATATGACCCCGACACCTGCTCAGCCGAGCAGTTGTACTTGGCCGTGAATTCGTGCCACCGAACACGCTTGAAGGTAACAACCACGTCGTCTTCGGCCGCAACATGTGTGACGAGCTGGGCGTCGCCCTGTGACATATGGAACTCCGCGCCCTCGAATTGGCCTGTGTCGAACGGTGGGAATTCTGAAACGACGGTAACTGGCATAGCTAGTCGCCTAAGGCGTCATTCCTTCGGAAGCGGCAACCCCTGTTGCCGCAGGAAAGACAATTTGTCCCAATAACCTCGCTGAAACACGATCTTTCCCGCAACCACGTGAAAGAATCCGCAGCCGCGTAAGCCTAGCGGATCCCTCCATTCGAGTATGGCCCACTCACCGTCCACAAAGATGTTCTCAACGATGCACACCATTTTGGCTGAGGCAAAGCCAGCCGCGAACATGGCGCGGATTGCGGACCGCCCCCTGATCGGCGCCTCCGCGACTTGGTGGTTCACCGCCTCCTCTGCGTAGAACGCAGCCAAGCCATCCGTGTCGGTACGGTTGAAGGCTTGCACCCAGAGTTCAACTACCTCGCGCGGTGTCATGACGCCTAACGGTTAAGCTCAGTCGCGTGCGAAGGCCGCAGGCCGTAGCACGTCGGCTGGAGCGAAGGGTTAGACGTCGCTGTGGCGACAAGCAATCTAGAGCGACATGCAGGCATATGACTTGACCCGGAGCACAGCGTCCTGGTGGAAGCGAGTCTTGTACTCGGCGACGATTGCTTGCACGGCCGCCTCGGCCTGTGCGTCCGCGGGGTGGATGAGGCTGAGAACGTAGGAACCCTCGCGGGTAGGCTTGCCGTCCGAAGACTGCCATTGGCCGGATGCCTGCCAGACGGTAAGACCGCCCGGGAAGCGAGGCGTAACCGTATCGCTCAGGAACTTGGCCCACTCGTCGGAAGATACGATTCCGCCAGGCATGTCAGTGCCGAAGTAGAGGAATTCACTGACCGCGGCTTGCTCGCCGGGAGCGCAGCCACCGTGTTGAAGCGATGAGCACCCAACGAGTAGCAGCGAGCAAGCAGCGAGTAGTCGACGCCAGTTCGGCATAGAGAGGCTTCTCGACGGCTAACGGTTGAGCTGAGCGCCGCGAGCGCTGTGCAATGGACTTGGCACTTTATCTTCCGCGCGTCCGCTCCAGCGATTTGTTAGGCGGCATGGCATGCAGTTAGATGTTGGTCGACAGGGCTAAACATACGCCTCTGGTTCCCCAGACTGGCGCGCTACTTCGAGATCTTCTCGATGTGCGAACGCGATTGCCGATTGCAGCCACTCAATAACGCCGAGCGCGAGACCCGCGATCAAGCACCTGATGCTTCTTCGTGACCCAACTTGCGAGAAAGCCCGCGTCAATGTCGAGATGCGCATAGCTGTCACCAAGCATTACGACACGCGCTTTCGCCACGCCGGTCAGGAATTGGCACCGTAACTATGTCACCTAGCGCAAGGGGGGACCCATCGGCGTACTGCCATAGTCGACTGCCTAACGGTTGAGCTGAGCGCCGCGGCTGCGGCGGTTTGGGCTTGGCACTTTATCTCCCACGCGTGCGCTCCAGCGAGGTGTTAGGCGTCCGGACGCACATGCGAGTCTTTGCCAATCTCTCCTGCGTGCTCCGTGAACACATCAATCACCGCGAGATCCGCTTTTTCGTGCCTCATTCCAGGCTTTGCTTGCACAATTGCCGCATTGGTCCATTCCGACAATCCGCATGTCTTTGCAGCCCGGCGTCGCGCAGTTCACAAACTCGAGGCCACGATCAAACGACGGAAAATGCTCCCTCCGAATAGTCGTGTCGTCGAACCGGTCCCAGTCTGCCGCGCTCGCAATCTTTATTGCAAGGTCAGGCCAACTTGTCCAACCCGCGTTTCTGGACCATGCGTCAACTTGCCAGAGCTGACCACAGATTTTGCAGCGAATAAGGTGGACGCACGTCTTTAGGTCAGTCCTTGTTTGGAATGCACGCGGCAACGCTCCATGAGGCTTGGTCGATACGCTCTCATAGTGGCGAGTGGGCAGATTGCTTGCCATGCGTCCGAAAGTGACCGGTGGTGTGATCGCGCATTTGCATTTCATTCTCGATGGTCCTTGCTCATTTTTGGCCATAACGACGAGCCCCCAGTGTCTGCTTGCTTGTGCGCCTAACGGTTGAGCTGAGCGCCGCGACGACAACTCGATCATTGGTCTGTACCGCCGCCATCAAGTTCTCCCGTGGCAAGGAACTGCAGTTCGGACTCAGTGAGGTCCGACTGAGCCCACAGCCATCTAGCACGGTGAGCCAGATGACCAGGAACCAGAACGAACGCGGCGTTCGAGAAGTCTACGTTGGGCGAACCCGCCTCGACACGGGAGGGCACGCCGTTCTGTTCAAGATAAGCCGCCGCAGCCACCGCCGAAGGCGTGTCCGGGAAGCCCATAAACCGCTCCCAAGGTTTGTCCTGAATCATTGAAACATGCGCCAGTGATGTAGCTGATTCATGTGCCGGGCTCGCTTGCCGTCTAACGGTTGAGCTGAGCCGCGCGCGCTGATGTTTGAGCTTGGCACTTTATCTCTCACCTGTGCGCTCCAGCGAGGTGTTAGAGGTCACCGCGGGTTGGGGTGGACCAGAAATCTCCGGTCACGCATGTCTATGCAAACAACATTCCTGGCAAAGAAATCGTAGCCAATAAATCCGTCAACTTCAGCCGGTTCACCGAAGTCAAACATACGTAGCTCCATGGGGCCAAAATTCGTCCTGCCGAACTTGAACGCTTTGCTTTGGAAAAAGTCGCCGTCTGGCACAACGCCACTCGCCGAGACAAGGCTCTTGCGGACAATCATCATCGGTGCCCCAGTATCCCAGACGAACCTATGCTCTCCGAGATCTGACTTCACCTTCGTGATGGGCTCTCCGTGCATATCCGGGTCGAAGGGAATCTTTGTACCGAAGCAGCCATGCGCTTTGGGATTCTTGATGTCGTTTGGGATAAAGGTCATAGAACGCCTTCCATAGTCCACGACCAGCTTGAATGATCGGGCGAGCGACGGTCCAATGTACCCTGCACCTCCAGGCGTCTTTCGGTATGTCGCGGCCTCGGCATCCTCATGCCCCGTAACACCGCGAAACGTAAGTGAGCCTAACCGCATTTCTGGGATGCGAAATTTCTGACTTTCGAGCCTATTTCCCTTGGCATCGAGCCAGGCGTAAGTCTCCGTAAGCCGCTCTACCTTAAGCGAGCGCAATGCATCTGAAGTCAATACGATCTCGTCGCTACCCCCTAGATCGAACATGACTGAAACAATCTGGTCGCCGACGGAGATCTTCAGCACCGGGAAGTTATTGACTAGTTCAATCGGGACAGTCACCGACGATTGCGTGGGCGCCCCATAGGCAGCTGCCCCGGCGACAAGGAGGCCCGCAATCGCGACGCGCGCACGTGACATGGAGTGACCTCTAACGTTTGAGCTGAGCGCCGCGAGCGCCGCCGCATGAACTTTGCACTTTATCTCCCACGCGTGCGCTCCAGCGAGGTGTTAGGCATCACGTCGCAGCGGTACTGCTCAACACGAGCGAACTCGAGTGCCAGTGAGTTTTTGAGACAGCGTCATGTTCTTGCCTCCCATTTTCAACTTCAGTACCGCTGAGAACTTGTATTGACTGACATTAAACACTGCTGAGCCAGTAGCTGCCTCGGGGTTGGCGCAACGCAGCACGAAGCGCAACTTTTCGTCAACGGTCTCGGCAGGAACTAAATGGCAGCCAACAAAGGCCGGTTGGAGCAACAGAGGAAAAAGGCGCGTGGCATCAGGTTCGCGCAAACACTCGCGCGTGTGCGTTGTAGCGTAGCGAAGAGCCTCTTCCAAGTGGGGAAGAATTGTCTCTGCAGTCACATCGTATCCACCTGGTGGGATGGGTACTTGGGCAGCGACATCGCAGGCGAGGAAGGGCGACATCAGCACCACAATCCAAGGTCGACGCGGAGCTTGTGATGTGACTTCCATTGGCAACAACTTCGACGGAACAGTGATGCCTAACGGTTGAGCTGAGCGCCGCGCGCGCTATTGCATGAGCTTGGCACTTTATCTCTCACGCGTGCGCTCCAGCGAGGTGTTAGGCGCTATTTGTAAACACAGTACCCAGTAATCAGCCATTGATCGTCGATTCGCTTGAAGTTAAACGTGGTTTTCCATTCGTACGGTGACTCTACGACAGCGGTTGCGTTGTCTCCTTCGATTTTCCGCCGCGAAATCTTCATGGCATCGACAAATTCCGGCTTGTATTCGTACTCTTGGGCACAGAAGAAGATATCCATGTCCTCGACTTCCATCAGAGGCCCACGAACGTTACGCGCTTCGCGATCGAAGTCATCCTGTGTCAGCGCCTCGAAACGCTTCCTGTATTTATCGTAGTAACGATCAACGGCGCCACCGAATTCTGGAGCAAACAAGCCAATATCGATGAATCGCTGCTTAAACAGCCCAATCGTCGACGTGTCCAGCACGAAGCGATTTGTTCCGGGTACGTCTCGGATTCGAGGCTCCAATAGCTCCGTCGCGTCCTTGTTGCGGATTGCCCAAGAATAAAAGGCCTTTACCTGCCCGAGCAATGGATCAGCCGCCGCGGATGAGTGTACTGCCAGAGATAACCAGAACACCGATGCCGCCACGAGAGAAGTCTGGTAGTTCGATGCATAGCGCCTAACGCCGGAGTTAAGCGGCATTTGGGCCGCGCCCAGCATGTTACAAGATCAGGAACATGCTGGGTGCGGCCCAAATGTCCGCTTGAACGATTGGTTAGGCAGCACGCTTCATTGCCAACAACCTTGCGTGCTAGGTCCCGTGCTCTAAGGACGCAGAGCCTCGTCCAGTGCCTCCAGGGCAGCTGGCCAGTTGTCCTGGTGCGCCTTGCAGGCTTCTTTGGTGCTGAAGCCTGAGTGGGTGAGTCGAAGGAGGGTGCCCCTCTCTCGAGGGCTTAGCGCGACCTCAATTACCGTTTCGTCACCGTAGGTGCCAGGCGCGCCGGTCAGCCAGGTCATTCTCACTCGCTCGTTCTTGATAAGTTCCAGAAACCGTCCGTAGTGAGCGTGTCGCCCCCAGTCGTGTCGGTTGTAGAAGAAGAAAAGACTCCCTTCATTCGGCGTCATGATTAGCTCACCCGGCTGGGCAAACCACTTGTCGAAACGTCTAGTCCAGGCGTCATAGATGAGCTCGGCCGATGCAACCATTTGGCGCTCGACGGTCATCGAGAATGGGCGTGAAGACAGGTCTGGGACGAAGGGCGTGGGCATGTTCACCTCATGTGCTCTGAAGGACGTTGGTGCTCCGCGCAAAAGCAGGTGCAGCGCACTCACCCTCATTACGGTGTCAACGGATGCTTCCCGTGCAGCCTAACGGTTGAGCTGAGCGGCGCGCGCGCTGCTGTATGAACTTGGCACTTTATCCCTCACGCGTGCGCTCCAGCGATTTGTTAGGCGCCGAACCGCTTGTACAAACGTGCATAGGCTTCCTTAACGGCATCCATTTGCGTTTCGGCCTGGGCCACAGCCCACTCGCGCGTCTTGCGATCAACCGCCACAACCGTCCAGCCAACCCCGTCCTCGTCTGAAAGGTGAATGAGAATGGTCGTTCTTGTTGTGTTCAATGCGCGCCCGATGCCTTGGATCAGACTCTTCCTCGAGTCCACGGCTCACGCGACCACGTACCAGAGAAGCAACGAAAGAAGTCCAGCGAGACTTCATGGTCGTGTTGGACATCTGGCGACGCGAGTTCCTGCCGCCTAACGGTTGAGCTGAGCGCCGCGCGCGCTGACGTTTGAGCTTGGCACTTTATCCCTCACGCGTCCGCTCCAGCGAAGTGTTAGGCGCGCCGACGAATACCAGACAGGATGTCCAGTCGAATGCGATCCCCGCAATCAGGAGATCCAGGATGAACCAAGCCGGCATGCGCGTCGGCGATGGTGCTGCCAGTGCACTTCGACCGCCGTGGCCAGTACAGTTGCGGTAAGGAACAAGATGACAGTAGCAACCGCAGGTCTAGCTGGTAGTCCCGCGCAAGAGTGACGTTCGACAGTCGACAAGAGCCGACGAGTATCCGCCTGAGCATTCTCGAAACATTCAATACGGTCTGAGCGATCACTGGCCATGTACCACTCCCACGTGCTCGACAAGCGATGATCCTACCTGATGAACCGCTAGCCGGGCACGAGTGCGAGAAATGAGCACGAACATCGAGTATGCGGCGGAGGTTCACGACGCTTGCTCCAGGCGCGCCTAACGGTTGAGCTGAGCGCCGCGCATGCAGCGTTTGGGCTTGGCACTTTATCTCCCACGCGTGCGCTCCAGCGATTTGTTAGGCGGCATCCTAAGGGCCCTCGAAATAGAGGGTCTGCGTCGATAGCAAGATTGAGCGAAGCAACCAACGCGACCACTTCGCGCGAGAGATAAAGACCCGGACTTACGGTTCGATCGTAGTACCCGACGCACACCAAGTGCGTCTCGTAATGCTCGCCAAGAGATCGTATGGCCTCAGCGTGAGGTCGCAACATTGGTGCGAGCGCGTTGATGTGAGCTCGAAGGTCGGTTTCGGTGCGAGGCAACGGACTATGCAGGCACCATCCGCTACTAGCGTGCGAGCGGGTGTATTGACCAGGATCACCCTTCCTCCAGCTCTCGGTCGGCTCGCTCTCGAGTAGCTTTGAAATCTCGTCAAGAGGGAGCTCGTCCGCCGATACTCTAAAATATGCGTATGCGCTTGGCACAGGATTGCCTGCCGCTTAACGGTTGAGCTGAGCGGCGCGCGCGCCGACGATTGGGCTTGGCACTTTATGCATGACGCGTCCGCTCCAGCGAAGTGTTAGGCGTCAATCGACGGAGTACCCGACGAAGCGCTACGGAATAGATCTCGGATGGTACCCACACCGAACTTTGCGGTGTACGTCCAGCTGCGTCTGACGAAACCAAGTCGTAGTACTTCGAGCACCCGGCATTGTAATCGGAACTGCAGCCGCGCAGCGTCAACTGCACCCGCACCCTCAAGGGCATTGATCGAGCGATTGAACGCGATCGGCCAGGATTGCTAAGTAGTGCTGAGTTCAGTATGCTGGCTCGGTTGGCGGGGACCGATAAACGCTCCTTGACGCCTAACGGTTGAGCTGAGCGGCGCGCACACCGACGTTTGACCTTGGCACTCTATCCTTCACGCGTCCGCTCGAGCGATTTGTTAGGCGGCAGGCGGAAGACAGTGAATCATAGCGGCTCAACACTCACCTCCGACACTCCATCCGCTTGCTCAAGGATTCCGACGACCTCTGCCAACACCTCTTCGTGGGTCACGGGGGCAATGTTCTTGAATAGCTTTAGGAACCACTTGCTACGATCTTTGCGGTTGAACAGGCGAATGACCCAGATCGGCCCATTCTCCGTCACTTCGTCCGTATCGTGATCGTAGATGCCAAAGATGTAGTCAAAATCGCCCTTCTTAGCAACGATCGCCCAACCCCAGTCCTCTCCGACCACTGAGGTCTTCCACCCACTGAGTTGGCGATCAAGCCACTTCGCGACGTCTTCGCCACGAAATGATCCTTCAGGTAATTCAGAGGAGGCATCGAAAAGCTTGGAGCGAAAGTTAACGCGCATGCTGCCGCCTAACTATAAGTAGCCGCAGAAATGCGGCTTTTATTTGCGTCAGAAGTGACGGATAACACAGGCGCCCCCTCGTAAGACCCTGATTCAACTCCACCACGTGACGCCTAACTGGTCAACGCCCCGCAAACGATCGTCCGACCGCACTACCCTGTCTCTTGGACACAGTCCGGGCCGCGGCCCGTCGCACCGCCACACATGCCCCACCAGCAGCGTCAAAGGCTTGTGAGCCACTTCTCCAGGCGGACGGCATCCTCGACGCCGCGGTAATAGCCGGGGCTGATGATCTGCTCGTGGTAACCGTGTTCGCAGTAGAAATTGCGGGCGACGGAATTCTTGCGCCGGCACTCGACATGGATATGGCGGATTCCCGCGTCGCGGGCCACGTCTTCGAGCCAGCGCAACACCACGCTGCCGATACCGAGCCGCTGATGCGACTTGCGCACGGCAAACAACAGCAGGTGAGCCGCTTCGTCGCGATAACTCATGATGCCGAAGGCGAGCATGGCGCGGGTGTCGCGCACAATGGCGACATTCGTATCCGGGTCGCGGATCGCGCGCTCCACGCGCGCCTTGGTCCAGCTCCAGCCGAGACCCTGCTCGATGTGATCGCGCGACAACGCAGCGATGTCCGCTGCATCCGCAAACGAGGCCAGCCTGATGGAAGCGTCGGTGATCACGGCACCAATCTTCTCCTTTCGGGCCGGCACGGGCTCAGTTCAACTCGATCCCGAACGTATAGAGCAACATGAAGACGATGAACATGAGGGTAAACACGATAGCCGTGGACAGCAGCGCGAGCCCCACCACCCTCCACCAGGAATAGCGAGCGCCGCCGTTGGCTTTATGGCGTTCGAGGACCGTCGAGAACCGCGAATCGGCCCAGGCCCGGAAGGCAACCGCGCATACGACTGGAAGGGCAATGTTCGGAAAGTTGTCTGGCAACACCACCGCGAGTGCGAGTACCACCAGCGTCACGCCGATGCCCACCGCAATCGCCTTGTTCGCCTGCTCCAGGCGCGCGAGTGTCTTGTCGTTGGCGGCAATCAGCCAGCCGCCGACCAGCGGCGTGCCTAGAAATGTCGCCAGGGCGATCTGGTCCTGCGAGTAAAGTCGCGCCTCGGACGGAGCCTCCGGCAAACCCTGCGAAACCGTCTCACCGACTTTTGCCTTGGGCGGCGCGTAGGGATTGTCGTCCATCGCGCGGAACTCAGGCGGCGCCGTTTCCGGAAATGGCGGCGCGCCCAAACCACTGCAGTTGCGCCGCGGTCGACGCAACGCTGCCGATGATGAGCATTGCGGGCGCCGTGAGCTTCTGCATGACGGCATCGCGGTGCATGGTTTCCACCGTCGAGATGATCACGCGCTGCTCGGCGCGGCTGGCATTTTCGATGAACACCACCGGCGTCGCGCCGCGCACGCCGGAGAGCAGCAGCTTGTCGCGCAGCGGGGCCAGCTTGCCCACGCTCATGTAGAAGGCCAGGGTCTCGCGCCCGGCGGCGAGATCCGAGAAATTGAACTGCGCCAGTTGTTCGTCGCTGTTGCCGGTGAGGAATCGCACCGCCTGGGAAAAGCGCCGATCCGTGAGCGGCACTCCGGCATAGGCGCCCGCGGCGATCGCGGCCGTGATGCCGGGGATCACCTCGAAGGACACGCCATGTGCGCGCAGGAAATCGATTTCCTCGCCACCGCGGCCGAACACGAATGGGTCGCCGCCCTTGAGTCGGACAACGAACTCGCCGCGCTGTGCGTGTTCCACCAGCAGCTCGTTGATCTCTTCCTGCGTGGCGCCGCCGCCGCCCACGAACTTGCCCACGTCGAAGCGCGCCGCATCGCGGCGCGCCAGCTCGAGCACTTCGGGCGAAACCAGCCGGTCGTGCACGATGACATCGGCTTCCTGCAGCGCGCGCAGGCCCTGCAGTGTCATGAGGCCGGCATTGCCGGGCCCTGCGCCCACCAGCACGACGTGGCCGTGCGGAATGGAGTCGTTGTCGTCGAGCGCCTTGCTCGTGAGCGCTTCGGCGCGTTCCTCGCGACCGGCGCGGATTTCCGCGGCGACCGGGCCGGTGAGCATCCAGGAGAGAAAACGCCGACGCGCGCCGATATCCGAAAACTTCGCCTTGACGCGCTCGCGCCAGCGATCGGCGAATGCGGCGAGCGTGCCCAGCGAACCATCGAGCAGCGTCTCGAGCCGCTCGCGAATCAGCCGCGCCAGCACCGGCGACGTTCCGCCGGTCGACACTGCGATCTGCACCGGCGAGCGATCGATGATGGCGGGCATGATGAAACTCGACAGCTCGCGATCGTCCACCACGTTGCAGGGAATACGCGCGGCGCTTGCGGCCGCGGCGACCTGCGCATTGACGGCGCGATCGTCGGTGGCGGCGACCACCAGCCACATGCCGTCGATATCGCGTCGTGACGAACTCGCGCGCGTGGTGCGTGAACCTTTCACGGGCTGCGGTGAGTTCCGTGCCGAGCGCGGGCGCGACCACGGTGACCACGGCGCCGGCCTCGGCCAGCAGACTGAACTTGCGCGCCGCCACTTCGCCGCCGCCCACGAGCAGCACCGGCTTGCCGGCGAGATCGAGGAACAGCGGGAAGTAGCGCATCAGAATCCCAGGCCGCGCGCCAGGCGCGCGCCGTAGGTGATGATGTAGCTGGCGCCCGCGCGGCGCAGGTTGTACCAGCTCTCGATGAGCGCGGCGTTGAAGTCGACGAAGTTCTCTTTCGCGAGCAGCACCAGCGAGGTGAATTCGCCGCTCACCTGGTAGGCGCCGACCGGCAAGCCGGTCTGCTCGTGGATCGGGCGGATGAGATCCGCCGAGGGCTGCCCGGGTTTCACCATCAGCAGGTCCGCGCCCTCTTCCGCACAGCGGCGGCTCGACGCGAGCGCGTCGCTGCGATTGCGCACGTCGAGCTGGTAACTCTTGCGATCGCCGAACTGCGGCGCCGAGTCCGCGGCTTCGCGGAACGGTCCGTAGAAATTGCTGGCGAACTTGGTGCTGTAACTCATGATGGGCGCGATATCGAAGCCCGCCTCGTCGAGTTTGCCGCGCAGGTACGCCACGCGGCCGTCATTCATGTCCGAAGGCGAAATGCCGTCGGCGCCGGCTTTCACGTAGGTCAGGCCCAACACGCCGAGGGCGCTGTGCGTGGCGGCGAGATCCTGTTTGCCGCGCGCATCGTGCACGCAGCAGTGGCCGGTCTCGGTGAAACTGCACAGGCAGGTATCCACCCAGATGGCGGCATCGCTACCCGCGCGCTGACGCATCTGCTGCAGCGCCGTGCCGACGAAGTCGGCGGCGAAGTTGCGGTTCGACTTGTGAGCCGGCACGGGGAACAGCAGGAACTGGCGCACGCCGGCGGCCAGGTCCTTTTCGAATTGCGTGAGCAGCGAGCTCAGCGTGTGGCGCGAAGTGCCGGGCAGTCCCGCCAGCGGCTCTTCCTTGGAGATGCCATCGGCCAGGAACAGCGGCTGGATCAGCTGGCTCTGGCCAAAGCCGATCTCGGACACCATGTCCCGTAGCGCCGCGGTGGCGCGCAATCTCTGCAGTCGTTTCATTGCTAGTAACCGTGCCAGTCGCCGGGGGTTTCGTCCAGCCTAACGCCGCGATTCGCCCGGAATGTCACGACTCGTTCACGGCTGAATCGCATGGGGTGCGCCGGGCTTGGGCGGCCCCCTGTGGCCTGTGCTCGCTGGAGGGGCAGAACGGACGCAAAGGTGTCCTTTCAACCCTCCAAGCCGTGGATGCCGCACTCGCGCTTCAATCCCGCAAAACGCAGCTCTTCGGCGGAATCCACCTCGTGCAGCGCCTTGGTCGAGTGCCAGTCGCCGATGGACACGTAACCCTTGTCCCAGAGCGGGTGGTAAGGCAGGCCGTGCGCCTTGAGATAAAGGTAAACGTCGCGGTCCGACCAGTCGAAGATGGGATGCACCTTGTAGCGGCCGTCACGCACTTCGAGGGGATTCAGCCCTGCGCGGCTCGCGGCCTGGCTGCGCCGCAGCCCGGCAAACCAGGTGTTGATCCCCAGGCGTCTTGAGCGAACGGCGCATGGGTTCCACCTTGCGCAGCTCGAGATACTGGTCGAGGCCTTCGCGGCCCTGTTCCCAGAGCTTGCCGTACTGCGCCTCGAAGTCGGCCACCGGCTGCGGGCTCGCGAAACGCTGGATGTTGAGCGAGAGCTGCCTGGTGAGCTGCTCGATGAATTGATAGGTCTCGGGGAATAGATAGCCGGTGTCGATGAGGATCACGGGAATCTGCGGATCCTGTCGCGCCACCAGGTGCAGCGACACGGCGGCCTGCGCACCGAAACTCGACGTCATGGCGAACGGTCCCGGCAGGTTCTGCAGCGACCAGCGCACGCGGGTTTCGGCATCCACCGACGCCAGCCATTCGTTGATGCGCGCGGCCGCGTCCGTATCGTTCGCAAATTCCGCCGCCGTCAATGTCAGCCGCGGTCCGTCGGCCAGCGTGGCCGGCGACTTCGAAAGCTCGACTGCGGCGGCTTCGCTCACGGACGCTTCTCAGGTGTGAGCAGCTGCACGCGCCACAGGAAATCACCGAATCGCTCATCGGTCTGGCGCTCGGCCGCGTAGCGCGCGAACAGTTCGTCGAGCGCGGTGAGGATGGCGTTCTCGTCGATGTTGTCGCGATAGATGACGTTCAGCCGCTGGCCGACGGCGTCGGCGCCGAGGCGCAGCGTGTACCGGCCAGGAGCACGGCCGATGAGCGCGATCTCCGCGAGATACGGCCGCGCGCAGCCATTCGGGCAGCCGGTGATGCGCAAGCTGAGCGGGATGTTCCTGAGGCCGTGCTTCGCGAGCACGCCTTCGACGCTTCTCCGTGAAATCCGGCAGGTAACGCTCGGCCTCGGCCATGGCCAGACCGCAGGTGGGCAGCGCCACGCAGGCCAGCGCATCGCGCCGCACGGGGCTGGTGAGCAGGCTCTTCGCGAGTCCGTGATCCGCCACGATCTGGTCGATCTTCATGCACTCGGCGGGCGGCACATTCGCGATGATCAGGTTCTGATTCGGCGTCAGGCGGAAATCGCCCTGGTGGATCTGCGCAATCTTCTCGAGGCCGGTGAGATGCATGGCGCCGGGACGGTCGGCGACGCGACCCGACTCGATGCGCAGCGTCAGGTGCCAGCGGCCGTCGTGACCGCGCAGCCAGCCGAAGCGATCGCCCTGGGTGGTGAACTTGAAGGGGCGCGCCGGCTGGAAGCTCGAATCCCAGGCGCCTGAACAGCTCACCCTTGAACCAGTCAATGCCGCGATCGTCGATGGTGTACTTGAGGCGCGCGTGTTTGCGCTCGGTGCGATCGCCGAAGTCGCGCTGGATCATGACCACGGTCTCGGACACCTTGAGGGTCTGCTCGGGTGTGAGGAAGCCGATGACGTCGCCAATTCGCGGATAGGTCTGCGGCTCGCCGTGCGTGGCGCCGAGTCCGCCGCCCACCACCAGGTTGAAACCCAGCAGCCTGCCCTCTTCGAGTCCTTCGGTATCGAGGATGGCGATGAATCCCAGGTCCTGCGAGAAGACGTCCACGTCGTTATGCGGCGGCACCACGATGCCCGTCTTGAACTTGCGCGGTAGATAGAGTGGCCCGAGGATGGGCTCCTCTTCCGGCGGGCCGACCAGCTTCTCGCCATCCAGCCAGATCTCGTGGTAGGCGCGGGTCTTCGGCTTCAGGTGCTCGGAAATCTTCACCGACCAGTCGTAGACCTCCTGGTGCAGCTTGCTCTCGACCGGGTTGGAGCTGGCCATGACATTGCGATTCACGTCGCCGCATGCGGCGATCGAATCGATGAGCACGGCATTCATCGCCTGCATGGTCTGCTTGAGATCTTTCTTGATGACGCCGTGCACCTGGAAGGCCTGGCGCGTGGTCATGCGCAAGGTGCCGGTCGCATGGGTGCGCGCGAGGCTGGACAACGCCAGCCACTGCTTCGGCTGTCACCACGCCGCCCGGCAGGCGCGTGCGGATCATGAAGCTGTAGGCAGGCTCGAGTTTCTGGTGCTCACGCTCGGCGCGCAGGTCGCGGTCGTCCTGCATGTAGCTGCCGTGGAACTTGATGAGCTGCGTGTCGGCGTCGCGGATCGCGCCCGTGAGCGGATCGTGCAGGCTCTCGACCAGCGTGCCGCGCAGGCCGCGCGAGGCCTTCTTGATGATTTCGACCGGAGACTCGGGCGTCTTCTTCGCCTCGATGACGGGTCTTTCGAGAACTTCAGTAGACATCGCGCAGATACCGTCCGTCAGCAGTGAGATCGGCCACCCAGGCCTGGGCGTCGTCGGCATCCATGCCGCCGTGCGCCTGGACGAGCTCCAGCAGCGCCGCGTTTACGTCCGGCGCCATGGCCGTGGCGTCACCGCACACATATAGATAGGCGCCGTTCGACAGCCAGCTGAACAAGTCCTTGCCGGCTTCCTTGAGGCGATGTTGCACGTAGATCTTCTGGTCCTGGTCGCGCGAGAACGCGACGTCGAGGCGATGCAGCGCCTTGCGCTTCATGGCCTGCTGCCACTCGAGCTGGTACAGGAAGTCGTGGTACAGCGAGCGGCCGCCGAAGAACAGCCAGTTGCGTCCGGAAGCGCCCGCCGCCTCGCGCTCCTGCACGAAGCCACGGAACGGCGCCACGCCGGTGCCCGGACCAATCATGATGATGTCCCGCCCGCCATCGGCAGGCACGCGGAAGCGGTCGTTACGCTCGATCCACACCTGTACCTGCGAATCGACCGCCGCATTCACTACGAAGTTCGATGCGGCACCAGAAAGCAACTTGCGATCCGTGTCGCTGCCAACGATGGCCACGGTGAGATGCGCTTCGTCGCCCACGGCCGCGGGGCTCGAGGCAATCGAATAGACGCGCCCAGTCACCGGACGCAGTGCGGCGACCAGCGCTTCAGGCGTCCATTCGGCCGGATACTTCGCGAGCACATCGGCCACCTGCGAAGTCGCCGTGAGTTTCGCGACGGCCGCAGAGCTGTTAGGCCCGAGCAGGTCGGACAGATCCGCCTTGCTGCGTTCGGCCACGGTCACCAGCAGCGGTCGGGCAATACGGGTGAGCTCACGCTCGTCGCGCAGCCACTCGAGCAATGTGTGCGTCTTGCCGTCGCGCGTGACGCTGGCTGCGGCGTCGAGCTTCGTGGCCTTGAGCACCGCCTCGATGGCGGAGTCCGGATTGCGATGCACGATGCCCAGCGAATCGCCGGGTTTGTAAAGCGCTCCGAGCCCCGGGAAGCTGAGTTCGACATGCCGCACTTCGCGCAGCGCGCCGCGCCCCACGATGCGCTGGTTGGCCAGCACTTCGGCGGTCGCCGGCTGTTCGCGCTTGAGTTCGGCAATGGCCGGGGCCTGCGCAGCGGCCGATGCGGAGGCATGGGCCACACCACCCGCGGGCTTGAATTTGTCGGCCACCTCGCGCACGCGCGCCAGCGCGTCGTCCGCCCAGGTCTTGGCGAGCTGTTCGAAATCCACGTCGCAGTCGACGCGCGGCAGCAGGCGCTTGGCGCCGAGCTTGGCGAGACGTTCGTCGACCACACGGCCGGCTTCACAGAACTTCGGATAGCTGGAATCACCGAGCGCCAGCACCGAGTACTGCAGTTCGGGCAGCTGCGGCGCGCGCTTGGTGCCGAGGAATTCGTACAGGCCGCGAGCTTCATCCGGCGGATCGCCGTCGCCGTGCGTGCTGATGACCACGTACAGCAGCTTTTCCTTGGCGATCTCGCGCGGCTGGTAGTCGCCGGCCTTGATCATGCGTGCCTGCACTCCCAGCGCCTGCACGGCGGCCAGCAACTTCTCGGAAATCTTGCGGCCGTTGTTGGTGTGCGAGGCGGAGATGATGGTCAGCGACGGCGCGGCGGCCGCTGGCCGGCGCGGGTGCGACACTCGCGGGCGCGGCGGCGGAAGCCATCGGCGCGCGCGCATTTCCGCCCAGCAAGTTGTTCTGGAACCCGGGAATGCTGGACGGCGCAGCGGCGGCGGCGCCAGCGAAATAGCCCGACAGCCACATCAACTGCTCGCGGTTCAACTCGGTGGCGAGCTGCTGCAACTGATCCCGACGATCTTCCGGGATGGGGAAGTTGCCCTGAATGATGACGGCGCTGCTCATTTTGTTCTCATAGTCCCGGGTCTGCCTGGTGCAGGAAGCCCTTGTTCTCCAGGTACCGCAGGATCTGATCCACGGCGGCGCCGATCTCCATCCGCGTCGTGTCGAGGGACACTTGCGGCGCGATCGGCGGCTCGTAGGGCGAATCGATGCCCGTGAACTCGCGGATCTCGCCGGCGCGCGCCTTCACGTACAGGCCCTTGGGATCGCGCTTCTCGCATTCCTCGAGGGAAGTGGAAAGATAGATCTCGATGAAACGCTCGCCGCCGAGGCGCTCGCGGACGCGGTCGCGCTCGGCACGGAACGGCGAGATGAACGCCGTCAGCACGATGAGACCGGCATCGACGAACAGCGCCGAGACTTCGCCGATACGGCGGATGTTCTCGTGACGCCCGCCTTCCGAAAAATCGAGATCGCTGTTGAGCCCGTGCCGGACGTTGTCGCCGTCGAGCAGGTAGGAATGGTGTCCGCGCTGCACCAGCGCCTGTTCGAGCGCGTTGGCGATCGTGGACTTGCCCGAGCCGGACAGGCCCGTGAACCAGAGCACCACGGGCTTCTGGCTCTTCTGGTTGGCGCGAATGGCGGCGGTGACCTTGGTCGGCTGCCACACCACGTCCGAGCTCGCGCGTACCGCCTGCGTCTGCGGTGCGATGACCATGCCGGCACCCACCGTGCCGAAGTGCAACAGGTCGACGATGATGAAAGACCCGGTGGCGCGCGACAGCTTGTAGTCATCGATGGCGACCGGTTCTTCCAGCGCGATGCGTACGCGCGCCAGGCCATTGAGGTCGAGCGCTTCGGCCTCGCGGGTGGTGAGGTCATTCACGTCGATGCGATGCTGGATCGAATCGACCAGGCCCTTGACGTAGCGGCTGCCGATCTTGAATTCGTAGCGCTTGCCCGGCAGCAGCGGCGCCTCGCCCATCCAGATGAGATGCGCGTCGAAGGTGCGCGCCAGCGCCGGACGGTGATCCGGGTGGACCAGCACGTCGCCGCGCGACAGGTCGATTTCATCCTCGAGCACGATGGTCACGGCCTGCGCCGGGCCCGCCTTTTCCAGCGGACCGTCGGCCGTGGTGATCTCGCGCACCTTGCTGGTCTTGCGCGAGGGCAATGCCAGCACGGCATCACCGACGGCGATCTCGCCGCTGGCAATCGTGCCGGCGTAGCCGCGGAAGTTGGCGTCCGGGCGGCTGACGAGCTGGATCGGGAAACGCAGTTCCTTGAGGCCATCGTTGCGCGCCACTTCGATGCCTTCGAGAGCCTCGAGCAGCGTGCGGCCCGAGTACCAGGGCGTCTCCTTGGTGCCGCGATGAACCACGTTCACGCCGTGCAGAGCCCCCACCGGGATCACTTCGACATTCGTCACGCCCAGCTTGTGCGCATAGGCCACGAATTCGGCGGCGATGGCTTCGAACTTCGCACGGTCGAAGGCGATGCGGTCCATCTTGTTGACTGCGAGGATCACGTTCTGCACGCCCAGCAACGACACGATGTGGGTGTGGCGACGCGTCTGCACGCGCACGCCCTTCTCCGCGTCCACCAGCACCACGGCGGCTTCGGCGGTGGAGGCGCCGGTGGCCATGTTGCGGGTGTACTGCTCGTGCCCCGGGCAGTCGGCGACGATGAACTTGCGTTTGGGAGTCTGAAAATAGCGATACGCCACGTCGATGGTGATGCCCTGCTCGCGCTCGGCCTGCAGGCCATCGACCAGCAATGCGAGATCCGGCACTTCGCCGGTGGTGCCCCAGCGACGGCTGTCATTGGCCACGGCCGAGAGCTGGTCATCGAACACCTGGCGGGTGTCGTGCAGCAGGCGGCCGATGAGCGTGCTCTTGCCGTCGTCGACCGAACCGCAGGTGATGAAACGCAGCAGGTCGATGTCGCGCTGCTGCGCGAGGAATTGCTCGAGCGTGCGAGGTGTCTCGCTCACGGGCGCGACCACGGTTGTCAGCGCTGCGGCCATCAGAAGTAGCCCTCGCGCTTGCGGTTCTCCATCGCCGCGGCGGAATCCGCGTCGATGGCGCGGCTCTGGCGCTCCGAGGTCGTGGTGCGCAGCATCTCTTCGATGATGGCGGGCACGGTGTCGGCTCTCGACACCTGTGCGCCGGTCAGCGGATAGCAGCCCAGCGAACGGAAACGTACGGTCTCGAGATGCGGCTTCTCGCCGGGACCCAGCGGCAGACGGTCATCGTCCACCATGATCTTGAGCCCGTCACGGTCGACGATCGGCCGCGGCTTGGCGAAGTACAGCGGCACCACCGGGATGTTCTCGGCATGGATGTAGGTCCAGATGTCGATCTCGGTCCAGTTGGACAGCGGGAACACGCGGATGCTGTCGCCCTTGCGCAGCCGGCCGTTGTAGAGGTTCCAGAGTTCGGGACGCTGGTTCTTCGGATCCCAGCGATGCTGCGAATCGCGGAAGCTGAACACGCGTTCCTTGGCGCGCGACTTCTCTTCGTCACGGCGCGCGCCACCGATGGCCGCGTCGGCGCCGTACTTGTCGAGCGCCTGCTTGAGCGCCTCGGTCTTCATGATGTCGGTGTAGCGGCCGCCGTGCGTGAACGGCGTGACACCCGCGGCCTTGCCGGCCTCGTTCGTGTAGACGATGAGCTCGGCGTTCAGTCGCTTGGCGGTCTCGTCGCGGAACGAAATCATTTCGCGGAATTTCCAGCCGGTGTCGATGTGCAGCAGCGGGAATGGGATGCGGCCCGGGAAGAAAGCCTTGCGAGCCAGGTGCAGCAGGACCGAGGAGTCCTTGCCGATGGAATACATGAGGATGGGCTTGGAGAACTCGGCCGCCACTTCGCGAAAGATGTGGATGCTTTCGGCTTCGAGCCGCGCGAGATGCGTCAGCCGGGCGACGCCGGCATTACGTCGGGGCGTCGGCACCGGTTTTAGAGTTGTCACGGGCTGTACCTGGGCGTGCATCGAGACCCTTCCAAGCAAAAATACCGGCCAATGGGGCCGGCACAACAAGTTGCGGGGGACTGTACTGACGCCAAGCCCCGGTCCGGAAAGCACTTTTGGTTATGCAGCAATAACACCGGGGTTACGGGCCGGTGCCAGCAGGTCTACTTCAGGTTCAAGGCCTTACGCAGCTCCGCGGCCGTCATTCCGCGCACGTAAACCGGGGTCCCGACGTCGAATTCGCGGGCCCGGGCCAGCCCCCCGACCGCCACCGGGTCGAAACCGGCATCCCGCACCAGCTGTTCGGCGATTTCCATGGCGTCGGGATCGTCGCGCCGCCAGCGGGATTCCGAGCCTTTCGGGCTTCTCGAAGGCCTGGTTGGCGAGGGGTCCGGAATTGATGGCATTGAACGCCCGCACCAGCCGGGTGCCCGGAAGGTATTCGGCCGAGGCCACGCCCGTGCCCCGCTTGCGGTCGCGGACGGCCATGTCGCCGTCCCGGCCGGGATAGGGATTGCCGGTGTCGAGCACCACCTTGCCGCGCAGCTCCGCGGCGTAGTCGCGGCCGACTTGCGGGGTGGCGAAGTACGGGACCGACACCAGCACCACGTCACCGAATGCGGCCGCTTCGCGCGGCGTGCCCACCTTCACGTTGGGGCCGATCTCCCGGGCCAGCGCCTGGAGCTGTTCGGGATGGCGCGACGAAATCAGCAACTGGTGACCGGCCGCGCCCCAGTGCCGGGCCAGCGCGCCACCGATGTCGCCGGTGCCGATGATTCCGATCTTCATGGGATGCGCGGTCTTCGGTACTGGATTCCCGTTCGCAGCGCCGCATGCGATCGGAGCCAGGGCCATGAGCAACAGGATGGTGATTCGTTTCATGGGTAGTTCGAGGCGGCTCACCTTCCGGAGTTCGCGCCTGCGCCGGACTGCGCGACGTGAGGAGTCCAGCCTGCGACGGGCCGCGCAGCAGATAGAATCGCGCCAGACCTCGACATAACGAGAACCCGATGCCCCGCAAGCCCGCCAGCGACTGGAAGTTCTTTCCCTGCCAGATCGGCAGCGACATCGCCTTCATCTACGTGGACGTCGCCGCCGAAAAGGACATCGATCGCGCGCCAGCAACCCTGGTGAAGGTGCGGCTCACTTACAAGGCGCCGCGACCCAACGGACTGCCCACGAGCGAGGAGTTCGAGCCGGTGCGCGCCATCGAGCAGAGCCTCGAGCGCTTCGCGCGTCGCGGCAAGGATCGCTATGTCGGCCGGATTACTCGCGGCGGATATCGGGTGTTCTTCTTCTACACGCGGCGCAAAAAGAACGTTTGGGGCGAACTGCTCGATCGCCTCGTGGACAAGACGGGTTACGAGCTCGCGCTGGGGGCGAAGTCCGATCGCCGGCACGCCGGCTACCACAAGGAGCTGTACCCGACAGCCGACGACTGGCAGGTGATCACCGACATCGCCGTGGTGGAGGCCTTGCGGCGCGCGGGCGACACGGAAGGCGTGAGGCGCCGCATCGATCACTGGGCCTATTTTCCGAATGCGAAGTCCGCCGCGAAATTCGTCAAGTGGGCGCTGACCGGCCCGCACAAACACGATGCCGCCTCATCGGGCGTGGGCGACGACGGTGAACACTGCGTGCGCCTCTACCACGTGGGCACCACGCGGCAGCAAGAACTGAGTGATCACACCATCGAGCTCAATCGCAAGGCCACCGAGCTCGGCGGCCGCTACGACGGCTGGGAGACCCAGGTAGTCAGGCGGAAAGTCGCGGCTCAGTCGTAGCGCGGCACTTCGATCGCGGAGAGCAGCTTCTCGCGCGCGGCAGGCGTGGGCGCGGAAAGAATACGCTCGATACGCTCGCGCGACAGGTGCGGCGCCAGCAGCTGGATGAAGTCGTAGGTGAAGCCGCGCAGCAGCGCACCGGCGCGGAAGCCGATCCAGGTCACGTGCTGCGGGAACAGGTGCCCCGCCTCCACCACGGCCAGGTCCTTCTCGTCATCGGGCTCGATGGCCATGCTGGCGACCACGCCGACGCCGAGTCCCAGGCGAACATAGGTCTTGATCACGTCCGCATCGCGCGCCGTCAGCGACACGTTGGGCTCGAGTCCGGCGCGCGCGAATTGCTGGTGCAGCGATGAAGGGCCGGTGAAGCTGAATACGTAGGTGACCAGCGGATACTCGGCGAGCTGCTGCAGCGTGGGTTTCGCAACCTGCGCCAGCGGATGGTCCTTGGGCACGATGATCTGCCGGTGCCAGGTGTAGATGGGCAGCAGCACGAAATCCGGGAAACTTCTCCTGGCTGCCGGTGTTGATGGCGAAGTCGATGCGGTCGAGCGTCGCCATCTCGGCAATCTGGTCCGAGGTGCCCTGGTGCAGGTGCAGTTGCACGTCCGGGTACTTGCCGCGGAAGTCGCGGATCACGCGCGGCAACACGTAGCGCGCCTGCGTGTGCGTGGTGCCGATGGACAGCGAGCCGCGATCGGACTGCTTGAGATCCTTGGCCAGGGACTTGAGCGCCTGCGCCTCGCGCAGCATGCGCAGCGCGCGCGCAGCGACTTCCTCGCCCGCAGGCGTGAGCCGCTTGAGCGCGCGTCCGTCGCGCACGAAAAGAGTCAGGCCCAGCTCCTCTTCGAGGAGCCGGATCTGCTTGCTGACGCCCGGCTGCGAGGTGTGCAGCGCCTGGGCGGCGGTAGTGACGTTGAGGCCGTTCTGGACGACGGCCGCGAGATATCGAAGTTGCTGCAGCTTCAAGGTCGATCCTCTGGCTGCGCATTGCCGGTTTGTTAGTTGAGCTTGAGCTGGACGTCGACGCCGGCCGGCAGTTCGAGCTTCATGAGCGCATCGACCGTCTTATCGGTCGGGTTCATGATGTCCATGATGCGCTTGTGCGTGCGCAGCTCGAACTGGTCGCGCGCGTCCTTGTCGGCGTGCGGCGAGATCAGCAGCGTGAAACGCTCCATCTTGGTCGGCAGCGGAATCGGGCCCTTGACCGTGGCGCCGGTGCGCTTGGCGGTCTCGACGATTTCCCGGGCGGAAGTGTCGATCAGGCGATGATCGAAAGCCTTGAGCCGGATGCGGATGTTCTGGTTGGCCATGTTCAGTTTCCTTCTAAAGAGCGACTAGGTAGTTAGTTACCCAGCAGGTAGATACTTCTCGTCTTCGAGGGGACAGGCCGATGAGGCCTGTCCCCGCAGCACATCGAATTTACTTCAGGATCTTCGCCACGACTCCGGCGCCGACGGTACGACCACCCTCACGGATGGCGAAGCGCAGGCCCTCTTCCATCGCGATCGGGTTGATCAGCTGCACCGTCATTTTGATGTTGTCTCCCGGCATCACCATCTCGGTGTTGCCCGGCAACTCGATCGTCCCGGTCACGTCGGTCGTGCGGAAGTAGAACTGCGGGCGATAACCCTTGAAGAACGGCGTGTGTCGTCCACCCTCCTCCTTGGTCAGCACGTACACCTCGCACTCAAAATCGGTGTGCGGGGTGATCGAACCCGGCTTCGCCAGCACCTGGCCGCGCTGCACTTCTTCGCGCTTCGTGCCACGCAGCAGCACGCCCACGTTGTCGCCCGCCTCGCCCTGGTCGAGCAACTTGCGGAACATCTCCACACCCGTGCAGGTGGTCTTCTGCGTCGGGGCAATGCCGATGATCTCGATTTCGTCGTTCACCTTGACGATGCCGCGCTCGATGCGCCCGGTCACCACCGTGCCACGGCCGGAGATGGAGAACACGTCTTCCACCGGCATCAGGAACGGCTTTTCGATCTCGCGCTTCGGCACCGGGATGTAGGCGTCCATCTCCTCGACCAGCTTGATCACGGCCTTCACGCCGATGTCCGACGCGTCACCCTCGAGCGCCTTGAGCGCCGAGCCAATGATGATCGGGGTCTTGTCGCCGGGGAACTTGTAGACCGAGAGAAGTTCACGCACTTCCATCTCGACCAGCTCCAGCAGCTCCTTGTCATCGACCATGTCCGCCTTGTTCATGAACACGACGATGTAGGGCACGCCTACCTGGCGGGCCAGCAGGATGTGCTCGCGCGTCTGCGGCATCGGGCCGTCGGCAGCCGACACCACGAGGATCGCCCCGTCCATCTGCGCCGCGCCCGTGATCATGTTCTTCACGTAGTCGGCGTGCCCGGGGCAGTCGACGTGCGCGTAGTGGCGGTTCTTCGACTGGTACTCCACGTGTGCGGTGGAGATCGTGATGCCGCGCGCCTTCTCTTCCGGCGCCTTGTCGATCTGGTCGTACGCCATGTACGAACCGCCGTGCGTCTCCGCCATCACCTTCGTCAACGCCGCCGTCAGCGTCGTCTTGCCATGGTCCACGTGGCCGATCGTGCCTACGTTTACGTGCGGCTTATTGCGTTCAAACTTTTCCTTCGACATGGCCAAGACTCCTGAAGAGGCAATTACTAACTATTTGTTGATGATTCCGTCGGCGATATGCGATGGCACTTCCATGTACTTGGAGAATTCCATCGTGAAGGTCGCGCGGCCCTGGCTCATCGAGCGCACGTTGGTCGCGTAACCGAACATTTCCGAAAGCGGTACTTCCGCCGTGACCGTCTTGCCGGCCGGCGTGTCTTCCATACCCTGGATCTGGCCACGGCGGCGATTCAGGTCGCCGATCACGTCGCCCATGTAGTCCTCGGGGGTCACGACTTCGACCTTCATGATGGGCTCGAGGATCACCGGCTTCGCCTTTCGGAAGCCGTCCTTGAAGCCGAAGATCGCGGCCATGCGGAACGAAATTTCGTCCGAGTCCACGTCGTGGTACGAACCATCGAACAGCGTCACGCGGGTATCGACGACGGGATAACCCGCCATCACACCGGTCTCGAGCGCTTCCTTGATGCCCTTTTCCACCGCCGGAATGAATTCCTTCGGTACCGAGCCGCCGATGATGCCGTTGACGAATTCGTTGCCCTTGCCCTGCGCGTTGGGCTCGATCTTCAGCCACACGTGTCCGTACTGGCCACGGCCGCCGGACTGCTTGACGTGTTTGCCTTCGCTCTCGATCTTGGAGCGGATGGTTTCGCGGTAAGCCACCTGCGGCTTGCCGACGTTGGCTTCCACCTTGAACTCGCGCCGCATGCGGTCGACGATGATTTCGAGGTGCAGCTCGCCCATGCCGGAGATGATGGTCTGGCCGGATTCCTCGTCGGTGGACACCTTGAACGACGGGTCTTCCTTGCCGAGGCGCTGCAGCGCCATGCCCATCTTTTCCTGGTCGGCCTTGGTCTTGGGCTCGATCGCCACCGAGATGACCGGAATCGGGATCACCATCTTCTCGAGCGTGATCACCTTCTCGAGGTCACACAGCGTATCGCCGGTGAATACGTCCTTGAGACCCACGGCCGCGGCAATGTCGCCGGCGCGCACTTCCTTGATCTCGCTGCGCTCGTTGGCGTGCATCTGTAACAGACGCCCGATGCGTTCCTTCTTGTCCTTGGTCGGCACGTACACCATGTCGCCGGAATTCAGCGTGCCGGAGTAGACCCGGAAGAACGTGAGGTTGCCGACGAACGGGTCGTTGAGAATCTTGAACGCCAGCGCCGCGAACGGTTCCTCGTCGCGCGCGGTGCGCGTGATGGCTTCGCCGCGATCGCTCGTGCCCTTGGTGGGCGGCATGTCGATGGGCGACGGCATGAATTCGATGACGGCATCGAGCAGCGCCTGCACACCCTTGTTCTTGAAAGCCGTGCCGCACATGCACAGCACGATCTCGTTCTTGATCGAGCGCGCCTTGAGACCGCGCTTGATGTCGTCGTCCGACAGCGTTCCGCCGTTGAGGTACTTGTCGGTGAGGGTTTCGTCACCTTCGGCGGCGGCCTCGATCATGAGGGCGCGATACTTTCTCCGCTTC
>CAWHUD010000018.1:0-106908 GCA_963832505.1 uncultured Pseudomonadota bacterium
GTAGCATCGCGTCGCTGTCGACGGCCCAGGTTGTTGCTCTAACCACGGCACAGGTTGCATCGCTCACTACGGCGCAGGTCAGTAATCTGAGCTCCGACCAGGTCGGCGTTCTTACCACCACGCAGGTTGCATCCCTGACCGGCACCCAGGCCGCAGCTATCAGCACCGACAACGTCGCGCTGCTGTCGACCGGCCAGGTTCTGGCGCTCAGCGCGAAGTCCGTCGCGTCTCTGACGCTGAACCAGATGAATGCGTTCACGACCGACCAGGTCGAAGCCTTGAGCTCGACGCAGGTCGCCGCCTCGGTGCCGCAGCAATCGGTGCACTCGGTACGGAAGACCTCGCAACCTTCTCGACTGAAGACGTCGCTTCGATCGGTGTGAAGTATCTGCCTCGCTGTCCACGGATAATGTCGCAGCACTCTCCACGGGTCAGTTCGCCGCTCTGACCGCCACCCAGATGGCCGCCTTCACGACGGCTCAGATCGGTGCCATCACCACCGACCAGGCTGTTGTTTGATTTCCGCGCAGGTTTCGGCGCTCAGCGCGACGCAGGTCGGAGCGATCAGCACCGACAATGTCGCCGTTCTTACGACGGGCCAGGTCGCTGCTCTCAGCTCCAAGTCTCTGCCGCCCTGACATCCGCTCAGATCGGCGTGCTGACCACGGATCAGGCAGCGCCCTGACGACTGGTCAGGTCGGCTCGCTGGGCTCGACTGCAATCGCCGCCCTATCGACGGATCAGATCGCAGTGTTCTCGACCGACGACATCGCAGCCATCGGCCTGAAGGACTGGCTTCGCTGACGACGGACAACATTGCGGTACTGTCCACCGGTCAGGTCGCAGCTCTCACCACGAACCAGATCATGCCGCTCACCTCGGCGCAGGTTGGCGCCCTGACGACCGACCAGATCGGCTCTCTGTCGACTGCACAGGTCGCAACGCTGACCGCGACTCAGATCCCGGCTCTCGATACCGAAACGTCGCGCTACTGTCTACCGGCCAGGTTGCCGCTCTCAGCTCCAAGGCTGATCGGCCCTGACCACCGCTCAGATCGGTGCGATGACCACCGATCAGGTCGAAGCCCTGACGACTGGCCAGGTCGCTGCACTTAGCTCGACAGCGCTCGGTGCACTCGGTTCGGACGACGTGGTTACGCTGTCCACCGCGGATATCGCCTCGATCGGTACCAAGGCTCTGGCAGGTCTGTCCACGGACAACCTCGCGGCCCTCGGTACGGGGCAGGTTGCGGCCCTGACCAGCGCCCAGCTTCTGGCTCTGACGACTGCCCAGGTTCAGGCCCTGACTTCTGACCAGCTCGTCGCCCTGACGACCGGTCAGGTCAATGCCCTGAGCTCGACGCAGGTGGCTGCGCTGAGCACCGACAACATCGCGGTTCTCGGCACCAACCAGATCATCGCTCTGAACTCGAAGGCGGTTGCTGCACTGACGACCGCTCAGATCCAGGCGCTGACGACCGACCAGGTCGAGGCTCTGACCTCCAACCAGGTCGCGGCTCTCAGCTCGGCAGCAATCGGCGCCTTCGCAACGGAAGACCTGGTAACCTTCTCGACCGATGACATCGCTGCGATCAATGTGAAGGCCCTCCCGGGCCTCTCCACCGACGATATCGCCAACCTGACGAGCAACCAGTTGCAGGCTTTGACGTCCTCGCAGCTCGCAGCTCTCGATACCGACCAGGTTGCCGCCGTCATCGTGGCCTACCAGAGCTTCTAAGAACCGGCGGCGCGGTCCCGACCGCGCCGCATTCCCTTTTCCGGATTTCGGATATTCCCGACGTCCAGACCCAATACGGAAGGCCTCTTGCGCGACGCGAGAGGTCTTTTTGCATTTTTTCGGGTATTGTGCATCGCAATGACCGGAAGCTTTACGCCGAGAAAGAGTTGAGCCATCTGTTTCCATTTGGCGTGCCCGGTTCTTGACTTGCAGCTTCCCCTAGAAACTGAAGTCATCGGTATCCGGCGTAAGGACAAACAGACCTTCGCGCATCGATGCTACGGGAGCGGCGACGTCATGGATTTGAAACGGAGACGAGCGCGGTTGTCAGGGGGATGTCGAGGGGCAATGGCCTGTTCAGCGGCGGGCCATTCTCGACTGGCTGGTCCAGCGGCACGCGCGACGAGCGCTTCATCGACAATATCGTGACTGCAATGTGCGACCGATTGCGACTGCAGGCGTCCCCGTCGCCCGCAGCGACACTGCATTTCCGCACCAACCATCCCGCAATGGCTGCGGTGCCCGGATCCTGTGGCGCACGGGCATGGATGAGGCGAAGATCGACTTCTACGGCTACGGGGTGGAGGACCCCGGTTTCAAAGCAGCCCGGCTGAACGAGATCTTCAACGGCGCCGAGGGAGGTGCGCCAACACCTCGAAGGGCCGGCCGAAGCCGGCCATCCGCTACTCGACTCTATCGTTGAACTCGCGCGGAAGGACTGACGGATTACGTCGCCTGGCCGCTGCGATCACACGCTCGGCAAGCGCCATGTCGTCACGTTTCGCCACCGAGCGGCCGGGCGGGTTCACCGAAGACCATCTGGGCTCCTGAGCGATCTCCTGCCGGTGCTGCCGCTGGTCACGCGAGGTCCGGCTCAAGAACCGTATGGCGCGGACCTTGCTCGGCACCTATGTCGGCCCGCATGCCAGCGAGGAGATCCTCGCCGGCGCGACGACGCGCGGCAGCGGCGTCACCTCGAGGCCGCCATCATGATCTGCGACCTGCGCGACTTCACGACCATCTCCGAGCTCTGGCCGCGCGACTATGTGATCGATCTGCTCAACGCCTATTTCGACGCCCTGTCCGGAGCCGATCGAGGACCATGGCGGCGAGATCCTGAAATTCATGGGCGACGGCCTGCTCGCCATCTTCCCGCTCGAGCAGTCCCCACCGCCTGCGCCGATCTCCTCGCTGCGATCGGGAGGGCCAAGGGCCGCGATGGCGGCACTGAACGCTGAAGAGCGCCGGGGACGGCCATCCGCAGCTCGGCTATGGCGTCGGCGTCCATTCGGCGATGTCATGTACGGCAATATCGGCTCGCAGAAGCGCCTCGACTTCACCGTCATCGGCCCGGCCGTGAATATCGCCTCGCGGCTCGAAACGCTGACCAAGGAGGCACGGCCGGTCCTGTTGCTCCGCCGCCTTTGCGGAAATGGCGGGCCAGACGGACGCATGGACCCGAGAGCTTGGGTTCTTCCCGCTGAAGGGCTCGGCGAGCCCTTCAGGTCTTTGCCTTGCCGGGTGACGTAGTCTCGCTCCAGACGAGCGGACATTAGCTTGAAGTGGGCGGTTTGAACGCTTCATCCCTTCTTCCGGGCGCTCCACACGGATAGCCCGATTATCTGCAAGGGTCGCATCGATATCTGGTAGATCTTTCGCTCGTTTCAGCCGATCCGCCAGTCGATGCCCGCGTAATTGATGCGGTCATGATAAGGCGGGCATTGGCGCCGGAGCTGGAACTGGTGACTGATTGGGTGCGCAGCCGCTTTGGCGCGGGTTGGGCAGGAGAAACAGCGGTTGCCTTTTCCCGCCAGCCGCCGGGCTGTTTCCTGGCGACGAAGGAGGGCAAGCTCGTTGGCTTCGCCTGCCACAAATCGATTGCCCGCGGCTTCTCGGGCCGACGGGTGTCGACGAGAGCGTACGCGGGCAGGGCATCGGCCAAGCGCTGCTGCTGGCATCGCTGATCGATCTCAAGACGATGGGATATGCCTATGCGATTATCGGCGATGTCGGGCCGGCAGCCTTTTATGAGCGGGCGGTGGGTGGGATGCCGAATTCCGAATTCGGCACCCGGTATCTATGCCGGCATGCTGGCGAGCACATCGTTCGCCGGCTGCTGGACGCGGTGGATCATCCGGTCTCGCGGTTGGTCCGGACCAAGATCGGTGAGGTGCAGCTGGGCCATCAGCGGCCGGGAACGCTGCGCAAGCTGAACCCGGTGGAGATCGCGCAGCTGTACAAGGCGGTCGGGTTGTGAGCGGTACGCCCGCATCCCGCGGGCGCGCCGGTCAGGCCGGCACCGGGAGTCCGATGCCGGTGGGCACCTTCGTCATTGCCATCGACGGCCCGGCCGGGACCGGAAAGTCGACCGTCGCCCGCCGGGTGGCGCAGGCGCTGCACGCCGGGTATCTCGACACCGGCGCCATGTACCGCATCGTCACCCTGGCGGTGCTGGACGCCGGGGTCGACCCGCACGACGATGCGGCCGTCGCGGAGCTGTTGCCGCGGCTTGACGTTCGAGTCGCCGGTGAACCCCGGCATGCAGCAGCACCGGCTCGGTGATCGTGATGTCGCGCCGAGATCCGCGGCGCGGCAGGTCACTCTCGCGGTGACGCCGGTCTCGGCGAATCCCGCGGTGCGGGCGTATCTGCTCGACCGGCAGCGCACGCTCGCTGATTCCGGGCGGATGGTGGTGGAGGGCAGGGACATCGGCACCGTCGTCGTGCCCGATGCCGCCCTGAAGATCTACCTGACCGCGGACGCCGCGGAGCGAGCCCGGCGCCGGCATCAGCAGAATGCCGGTGCCGCCGCGCGCGCCGCCGGACGGGCGGGACCGACGACGCCGCAGCGGGTCGCCGGCGACCAGGCCGCCGATCTGGCCGCGGTGGCGCTGGATCTGCACCGCCGGGACACCAAGGACAGCACCCGCGCGCACGCCCCGCTGCAGGCCGCCGCGGACGCCGTCGTCATCGATTCCTCCGAACTGGCGGTCGAGGAAACGGTGGCCGGGTGCTGGCGCTGGCCAGGGAACGGGGCGATCCGGTGAGGTGGTTCCGCCTCGGCGGATCCGCACGATCCGACCCCGGACAGCAGCGGCCCCAAGGGCATGGACCGGGGCCGCCGGATCGGCATCGCGCTGAGCCTGATCATGTACCGGATGCGGATTCGCGGGATGGGCCGGCTGCCGGCCGCCGGTCCCGTCGTGGTGGTCGCCAACCACCAGAACTTCATGGACGGTGCGGTGCTGTTCGGTGCGCTGACCCGCCGGGTGTCGTTCCTGGTCAAGGCCGAGGCGGTGAAGGGACCGCTGGGCTGGCTGCTGATCAACGTCGGCCAGTACGCGCTGGTTCGCGGGGTGCCGGATCGGGAGCCGTTGCTCAAGGCGCTTGCTCAGCTGAAGGCCGGCGGCGCGATCGGGATCTTCCCGGAGGGCACCCGCGGCGCCGGGAACGTGGAGACCGTCTTCGCCGGTGCCGGCTGGCTGGCCGCGCGGGCCGGGGCGGCGGTCGTGCCGGTCGCGATTCGCGGCACCGACCGTCCGGCCGGGCGGAGCGCCGCCGCTTCCGGCCCGCGGTCCGCGTGCTGGTCGGAGAACCGTTTCCGGTGCAGCAGGGCGGCGGCCGGAAGGCCGTCGCCGCGGCCACCGACGCCATCCGAGAGCATCTGGCCGCACTGGTGGCCAGCCTTGACGCCGAGATCGCATCGACTCGGCGTCCTCTTAGTGAGGACGAAGACGTGAGCGAGACCTTTGACGATGCAGGCACTGTCGGGCCGGCGATCCGCGCCGACGGAACCTGGAGCGACGAGAGCGAATTCAGCGGCTGGGAGGACGAGGCTCGGCGACGGCGCGGAGGACGACGGAGTCGTCATCCCGACCCCGACGCTCGCCGTCGTCGGCCGGCCGAACGTCGGCAAGTCCACCCTGGTCAACCGGATCATCGGGCGCCGCGAGGCGGTCGTCCAGGACATCCCCGGCGTCACCCGGGACCGGGTGTCCTACGAGGCGCTGTGGCGCGGCCGCAAGTTCACCGTGGTGGACACCGGCGGCTGGGAACCGGACGCCGACGGGCTGCAGGGCGCGGTGGCTGCGCAGGCCGAGCGGGCGATGATGACCACCGACGCGGTGCTGGTGGTGGTCGACGGCTCGGTCGGCGCGACGGCCACCGAGGAGGCGATGGCCAAGGTGCTGCGCCGGTCCCGCCGCCCGGTGATCCTGGCGGTGAACAAGGTCGACGACGAACGCACCGAGGCCGACGCCGCCGTCGCTGTGGTCGCTCGGGCTCGGCGAGCCGTATGCGGTGTCGGCGCTGCACGGCCGCGGGTCCGGTGATCTGCTGGACGCGGTGCTGGACGCGCTGCCGGCGACGCCGTCGGAGTTCGCGGCGAGCGGGGTCGGGCCGCGCCGGGTGGCGCTGCTCGGCAAGCCGAACGTCGGCAAGTCGTCGCTGCTGAACAAGCTGAGCGGGGAGTCCCGGTCGGTGGTCGACGAGGTGGCCGGCACCACCATCGACCCGGTCGACTCGCTGGTGGAGCTGGACGGCCAGGTGTGGCGATTCGTGGACACCGCGGGACTGCGGCGCCGGGTGAACCAGGCCAAGGGCATGGAGTTCTACGCCTCGCTGCGCACCCAGACCGCCCTGGAGGCGGCCGAAGTCGCGATCGTGCTGATCGATTCGTCGGTGCCGCTGACCGAGCAGGACCAGCGGGTGATCACCATGGTGATCGAATCCGGCCGGGCGCTGGTGATCGCGATGAACAAGGCCGATCTGGTCGACGCCGAACGCCGCGAGGAGATCGAGAAGGGAACTCGTCGCACGACCTGGTCCGGGTGACCTGGGCGGAGCGGATCAACATCTCGGCGCAGACCGGCCGCGGGGTGCACCGGCTGGCGCCGGCCATGCAGACCGCGCTGAACTCCTGGGACCGGCGGATCCCGACCGGCCGGCTGAACTCCTGGCTCGGCGAACTGATCCAGGCGACCCCGCCGCCGGTGCGCAGCGGCAAGCAGCCGAAGGTGCTGTTCGCCACCCAGGCCGCCAACCGGCCGCCGACGTTCGTGCTGTTCACCAGCGGGTTCCTGGAGGCCGGCTACCGCCGGTTCATCGAGCGCCGGCTGCGGGAGGACTTCAACTTCACCGGGTCCCCGGTGCGGGTGAACGTGCGGGTGCGGGAGAAGCGCGGCGCCCGAAGAACTAGCGCCTGATTGGTGTGTTGGATGGCGCGCATCCGGCCGGGAGCGGAAAGCCGGTAGCGCGCGAATCGGACAACCGGAATGATCCTGGCAGGTCGGCGGATTTGATGAACGCCGGTAAACCGGGGGAAACATGGGTGGTCAAGCCGGGGTCTTCGTCGTCAACCAGGAGCCGGCCCGTTGAGTTCGACGCTATTCAACGATGCGGCGGCCGCAGCTGGGGTCACCGAGATTCGCGTTCATGGTGTCGGGGGTGCGACACGGAGCAAATGCTTGGGCAAACTTCAACCCGTCAGGTCTCCGGTGACCGGCTTGCCGGCTTCTACCGGCTCGACGAACTTCCGGATTCCCGACGGCATTGTGGAGGCCTATTCGTGGGGCGGGTTGACCTCACGGAGCCGGTCGCGGGCGCTGTGGATCTTCCTGCTTCCATTCGTGCTGGCGGGGAACATGGCCGGCTGGGCATCGCAACCTCGAAAAGGTGAGATGCCCGATGGTAACGAGACGGAAAAGAACGCGGACGGTCTCAAAGCGGGGCCGGTGCATGGTTTCCGGATAGCGGCGACCAAGATGGCCGGCTTGGCACTGACATTGAGCGTTCTTTTGATGATCTGCCTGCTGTCCATCGACGTGCTGGGTTATCAATGTGGCGCCCAGCCCGATTGCGCGGACACTAGCTGGTGGTTGACGCCTTTGACCTGGGGCGACCTGCGGCTGTACCCATCACGCCGGCTGATGGTCGGCTCTTTGGTGCCCCTTGCCGTCATTGCTGTTTTCGCAATCCTGTCTTTCACCTCTCGGGCCCGCTACGGACAAATCAGACCCCCCAAGCGGGACGGCAAAAAGTCGGAAAGTGGACAGCAGCCCGAAGCCGAGATTGAGCCGACGTCGCAAGAAGATGACAAGAAGAAAAGGAAAGCCGAGAAAAAGGCAAGGAGGGACGCAGCGGCTGCAGCTGAGAATCACGATTCCGCGGTGTACCTTCCGGGTGGTCTGTCAGAACAGCGGTTCTGGCAGGGCAGGGCGGCGCACGCCAGGCTGAGCCGGGTTCATCTCTCGGCCGGGATCGCCATGGTTGCCGTCGTGCTCGGCTTGTGCTCGCTGCATACCTCCGAGTTGACGCCCGGCGCCGCCGTTGCCAACGCACCCAGGACGGTGGGATTCGTCCTCGCCGTGGCGGCCCTCGTCCTCGGCATCGCGCTGCTCCAAGATGATCAACCGCCGCGAAGCACGCGTACGCAAGCTCATCACGGAGCACTTGGAACACACGCTCGGAGACCTGCGCAGCGCCTTGCGCGTCAATGGCGCGTCACGAGCGGCGAAGCCGCCAGTCAAACGCGTCGTGCGCCGTACTGCGCGCCGCTGATCAGAACCGCCCGAGATCGAACGGCGCCAAATCCATTGCCGGCGCTTCGCCCAACGAGCGCCGCCATCAGCTCGCCGGTGATCGCCGCCAGGGTCAGGCCGAGATGCTGGTGGCCGAAGGCGTAGAGAAGATTGGCGTCGCGCGCGCTGCGCCCGATCGCGGGCAGATAATCGGGCAAGGTCGGGCGCGCGCCCATCCATTCGCGACCGGCTCGGCGTCGAACGGCAGGCCGAGCTCGGCGGCGTGCTGGCCGCAAGCGCCGCCATTTGCGCGGATCCGGCGGCGCTCGCGCGGCCGAACTCGACGAAGCTGGCGGCGCGCAGGCCGCGAGCGGAAGCGGGTCACGAACATCGAGCGATCCTCGAAGACGATCGGACGGCATGTCGGCCGGCCAAGTCGGCCGCCGTCCGCCTGGATATGATAGCCGCGCTCGGCGATGAGCGGCACGCGATGGCCGAGCGGCCGCAGCAGCGCGCCGGACGCTGACGCCGGCGGCGACGACGACGACATCGCGCCATCGCGCGCTCGCCGTGTCGAGCTCGACACGGCCTCGCCCGTCGATCGCGAGCGCTGCACCGCGCGATCCACGTCTCGCCGCCCGCGCGCCGCAAAGCCGTCCGCCAGGCGCGTCGGCGACGCGGCCAAGATCGGCGACTGGCCGGTGCCGCGAGAAGCGACAGCGCCGCCGGCGGGTCGTCGCGCGACCAGCCGCGCAAATCGCGCGAGCTCCTCTCGCGTCGGCATCGCGACAGCGTCGTCGATGCCGGTGTCCGCGTTCGCCCAGCGCGGCCGTCCCGGCGCGGCGCTCGCCGGCCTATCCCAGACGACGAAATGCCCGTCCTCGCGACAGCAGATTCGGCGCGCCGAGCTCCGCGACGAGACGCCGCCAGGCCGGCAGCGCATCCGCCAGCAGGCTGTCAGCGCGCGCTTGGCCCGCGCGCGAAGCGGCGCGGTCGGCTCGCGGCGAGCAGGCGCAGCGCGAAGGGCAGCCAGGCGCCGATGTCGCGCAGCGGCAATGCCGAGCGCGCCGCCGCGCCAGAACAGCCGCCGCGGCAGGCTCGCGCAGAGTCGCGCGCGGAAGCCAGCGGGTCGACCTGCTCGGTGGCGATATGGCCGGCATTGCCGCAGGACGCGCCGCGTCAGTTCGGGATCCGGATCGACAGGTCACGGTCGCGATGCCCGCCGCTGCTGCAGCTCGAACGCGCTCGCCAGGCCGACGATGCCGCCGCCGATGACGACCGCGGTGCGGCTGTCTTCATCGCGTCATCGGATGCGATAATATATCGTATACGATAGCTACAAGGAGAATTGCATCTTGACCAGGCCCTCTGGCACGGCGTCTATCCCGCCGCCACCACCCAGTTCGCCGCCGACTCTCGCTCGATCATTGCGGCCTGCCGCAAGACGCGTCACCGCGCTGGTCGACGGACGGCGTCGACGGCCTGATGCTCCTGGGCACCGTCGGCGAGAACAACTCGCTGCGGCCCGAGGAGAAACGCGCTCGCGCTGCACGCCGCGGTCGAAGCGGTCGGCGGCCGCGTGCCGCTGGTCGCCGGCGTCTCCGAGCTGACGACCGACCGCGCCGTCGACTTCGCGCGCGACGCCGAGAAGATCGGCGTCGAACGCGCTGATGGTGCTGCCGGCGATGGTCTACGTGCCGACGCGCGGACGAGCTGGACGCGCATTTCCGCGCCGTCGCCGAGGCGACCGTCGCTGCCGATCATGCTCTACAACAATCCGCCGGCCTATCGCGTGAAGATCGAGCTCGAGACGCTGGAGCAGCTCGCGACGATGCCGAACATCGTGGCGGTCAAGGAAAGCGCGCCGGATCCGCGCCGCTTCACCGATCTCATCAACCGCTTCGGCGACCGCTACACGCTGCTTCGCCGGCCTCGACGACGTCGCGCTCGAAGGCGCTGATGCTCGGCGCCAGGGCTGGGTGTCGGGCCTGACCAGCGCGTTCCCGCGCGAATCGGTGGCGCTGGTGCGGCCGCGCAGCGCGGCGACTGGATCGAGGCGCGGCGCATCTATCGCTGGTTCATGCCGCTGCTGCATCTCGATGCCGAGCACGATCTCGTGCAGTCGATCAAGCTCGCCGAGCAGATCATGGGCCGCGGCTCGGAGCGCGTGCGCATGCCGCGCCTGCCGCTCGCCGGCGCGCGCCGCGCCGAAGTGATCGCGGCGCGTGGAGCGATGCCGGGCCCGCGTCCCGGTTCCGCAGCCCGGGGCCGCCGCCTGATGCGCGGCTGCTAGGGCCAACGCAAGAGTCTCGATGAAACCCGGGCCGAGCGGCGCAGCCTTCGCGCGATCCCATGAGCACCGCCGCGCAGCAGGTCCTGCTCGTTTCGCTCGCCGGACTGGCACTCTTTTATCTATGGCGCTGGATCTTGCTGGAACGTCGCCGGCCGGAGGCAGCGCCAGCGTTCCCGCGCCACGGGCCACTGCAGGTGGTGATCGGATTCGTGACCAACTTCTTCGACACCCTGGGTGTCGGCTCCTTCGCGCCCACCACGTCCATCTACAAATTGTTGCGGCTGGTACCCGATGAGCGATCCCGGGCACGTTAAATGCAGGTCACGCCCTGCCTACCGTCGCGCAAGCGTTGATTTTCATCGCCGCGGTCAGCGTCGATCCCGTCACGCTGGTTGCGATGATCAGTGCCGCGGTAGCGGGTGCCTGGCTCGGCTCGGGCGTGGTCACGAAATTACCGCGAGCGGCCATTCAGCTCGGTATGGGTGCGGCGTTGCTGGCGGCCGCCGTGCTGTTCGTGCTCGGCAATGTCGGCTGGATACCAGCCGGCGGTACGGCACTCGCACTGGAAGGAGCCTGGCTCTGGTTCGCCGTGGCCTGCAATTTCCTGCTGGGAGCGCTCATGACGCTGGGCGTAGGGCTGTACGCACCTTGCCTGATCCTCGTCAGCTTGTTAGGCATGAATCCCATCGCGGCCTTTCCCATCATGATGGGCTCGTGCGCATTCCTGATGCCAGTGGCAGCGGTACGGTTCATCGCCGCGGGCCGTTACGAACGCCGCGCAGCTCTTGGGCTCGCGCTTGGCGGTATCCCGGGAGTGCTGCTCGCCGCCTTCGTCGTCAAGTCATTGCCGCTGGCGTGGCTGCGCTGGCTGGTCGTCGTGGTGGTGCTCTATGCCGCTGTCGCCATGTTGCATGGGGCGGTCAAGGAGCGAACTACTCCGGCGGCTCGGAGTTGAGGTGGCGAGCGGCCCGGCATCGCGGTGTACCTCGCGTACGGACGCTTGCGAAGTCCACGGCGCATGGCGCAAATCCGCGCGTAGGCCGTCGCTATCTACCGGCAGGGCATTGAAATGCCACGATTTCCTCATCATTGGCGTGCGCGCCGCCAGCGGGTGTAGACTCGCGACGGTCCCGCGAACACGTACAAACACAATGAAGTCGCTGGTCATTCTGCCGACCTTTCTCGTGGTCGCCGGTTGCGCGATCAAGCAGGACGTCGAACCTGCGACCACGTCCCAGGGCAGTGAAATCTGCATCATCGAAAATCCCGACGTGCGCCCAAGTTCCTCGAGATATATCGCCGCGAACTCGAAGCGAAGGGATTCAAGACGCGCGTGGTCCCGGCAACTTCCACCCTCTACGACTGCCCGCAAATTTCCCGCTACACCGCCAACTGGAGCTGGGACATCGCGTATACCTCGCGTTCGCGGACATCTCGGTTTACGAAGATGGAAAACGCGTCGGCCACGTGGTCTACGACTCCATTGCAGGGCAGCTTCAACCTGACAAAGTTCGTGCACGGCGAGAACCAAGATCGTCGAGCTGGTCGATCAGCTCTTTCCTCAGGCCCACGCCATCCGCGCCTCAGACCGCGGCACGTGAAAGCGGGTGCCGGCCCTGCTGCTTGCCACGCTGGTCCTGGGGGGCTGCGCGGTCGGCCAGAAATTCAGTTACGCGGACGGTCATATCGCGTTGTTGCCGGGGCGCTCGGATACCCCGCGGCCGTCGCCGTGCTCGACCAGCGCCCGTACATAGTCAAGCGGCGACAAGAACGAGAACTTTGTGGGCCTGAGTCGCGGCGGCTTGGCAATCCCTTCAATGTCAAGACCCGCAGCGGTGCTCCGATGGCGGTCGACATGGCGACGGCCGTGCCAGGGCATCGAGGCCAACGGACAGCCAGCCAGGGCCGTGGTCGTGCCGGTTGCCGGCGGGACGGAAGGCGCAAAGAGCGCGTTGCTGAGTTCCGGCGCCGAGCGCCTCATGCTGTTCACGCTGCGCGAATGGAAGACCGACACGCTGGAGCGCACCGGTCTGTGGTTCGACGTGACGCTGGATGTGTTCGATGCTGCAGGCGAGACACTCGCGAGCAAGCAAATCTCGGGACAGGAAATATCCGGCGGCACGATCGTCAGCGCGGAGAAAGATGCGCAGAAGTGGTTGAGCGAGAAGATGGGCCTGCTGCTCGACAATCGCGACATCGCCAGCGCGCTGAAGTAGTCGGTCCAGTCGGCTGCCGCAGTGCAGGGCAACGAGGCGCAGGATTGACTCGCAGCCATGTCGCCGACGCGGCGACCCGTGAGCGCGCCTGTCAACCGTGCGCATGATCCGGCGTTACCTCCCCCAGTACATCCTCATGAACGGGGAAGTTCTTATGTTCACGTCAAAGTTAGGCCTGGCGCTGGCGCGCCTCGGTTCTCTGGCTTGCGCCCTGCTGATCGCCTCCTGTGGTGGGGGTGGTGGCAGCAGCAACATGCCCTCCGGCAACAATGGTCCGCAGTCGAGCTGCGGCACCGATTGCGGCACCGTCCTGGTCGCCATCACGGACGCGGACGGCGATTTCCTCAGCTACACGGTGGATGTCGTCTCGCTCAAACTCAAACGCGCGAATGGCGCCACGGTGGAAACCCTGCCGGCCACGACGCGTATCGACTTCGCCCAATACGTCGAGCTCACCGAGCTACTTCACCGCGGCAACGGTGCCCGAGTGGCACGTATGTCGCGGGCACGCTGCGACTCGACTTCGGCAATGCGGAGATCACGGTCGAAAAGGATGGCGCACCAGTCGCGGCAAAGGCGGTGGATGCCAACGGCAACGCCCTCGGCGTCGTCGACGTCAACGTCACGCTCGACAACCGGCACCGCCTGATCGTGCGCCCGGGACGCCCGTCGCTGTTCACACTCGATTTCAATCTCGCGGCAACCAACCAGGTGGACCTGGCGACTTCGCCCGCGACGGTGACGGTGACGCCGGCGCTCGTGGCCTCGCTCGAACTCGTCGAGCAGAAGGATCTGCGGGTGCGCGGTCCGCTGGTCAGCGTCGACAAGGCCGCGGGCACCTACGTGATCGACCTGCGGCCGTTCCACATGCGCAGCATGCGCTATGGCCAGGTGACCGTGCACACCGATGCTGACACCTCGTTCGAAGTGAATGGCACTGACTACACGGGAAGTGCCGGGCTCGATGCACTGGCGGCAGCGGGTGCGGGGACGCTCACGGCCGCGCGCGGCACGTTGACCACCGCGACGCGCGAGTTCGACGCCGCGAATGTGTTTGCCGGTACCAGTGTTCCCGGGCGCCGGCGTGGATACCGTGATCGGCGATGTCATCGCGCGCCGCGGCGATGTGCTCACCGTGCGCGGCGCCACGGTGGTGCGCAACAGTGACGGCGCCCGCTTTGCGCGCGGCACCGTGCAGGTCACGATCGGGCCGAACACCAGGGTGGTGAAGGGCGGAACCATTCCGCCGCAGATGGCCGCTCCCGGCGACATCTCTGTGGGCCAGTCGATCGAAGCCTTCGGCGCGGCGACGCCGGTCAGCAGCACCGCGATGTCAGGCGACTGGACTCTCGATGCGACGCGGCGGCCGCGTGCGTATGCATCCGACGCCGATCTACGGCTTCGTGAAGCAGGCGACGACGGGCGCAATGACGATGAGACTCGATTCGATTGCGGGCCGCAGGGTTTCGGCGTTCAACTTTGCGGGCACGGGAATGACCCCGGCGCAGGACGCCGACCCGCTGAACTACGAAGTTGCCACGCGGTGCGCTCTCGCTCTCCAGCCTCAATACCGGTGAGCCGACCAAGCTCATTGGCTTCCCGACACCCTTCGGCGCCGCGCCGCCGGATTTCAACGCCAGGACGGTCATCGACTTCCGCGCCATGTTGGCGTCGCTCGCGCTCCGTGGGGTCCCGAACGGAACGACGGCACCGTTCAGCAGCCAGGAAGTGACCGGCCTGGTGCTGGATCTCGCCAATCCGAACATCGGCCGGGTGCATTTCCTGCGCATCGGTCCGCGCGTGGTGGATCTCGAGGCGTTGCCCGCTTCGCCGAGCATCGTGCCCCCGGTGACGGGCCGACGGCGTATCTCATCGTCATGCGCGATGAATCGCATTCGTTCCGCGACTTCGCCGACTTCGTCACCGAACTCGGCACGCGCCTCAATGGCACTACCGCCATGCTCAGCTTCACGGCCAGTGGCTCGTACAACGGCGATAGCAATACGTTCACCGCGCGCAGCATCGTGGTGGTTCTGAAGTAGCGACACCGGGACGGCCCGCGGCGACGCCGCGGGCCGTCGGTATAAGGATGGCTTGATCTGCGGTTCAGGCTGACATCATCCCGTCTCCGACCGGGCAAAGTGCAGCCGGTCCGTGAGGCATCGAACGACGCCGCCAAATGAGTCTCGCCATCGTCATGCTGGGAGTCTGCGAGTCGCGCGCGCGTGCGCGGCTGAGGCGCCCAACCCGCAGTCACTCCGATTCGCGCCTCGAAAATCATTCTCGTCGGCGATTCGACGGTCGCCGTGCAGGGCGGGTGGGGCAGCAGCTTCTGCGCCGAACACGTGACCTCGTTCGCGGCCTGCGTGAACCTGGCGCGCGGCGGACGCAGCACGGGCAGTTATTTCGCCGAAGGATCCTGGGAACTGGCGCTGGCTGAAGCGCGCACACCCGGCTTCGTGCCACCTGGATACTCATTCAATTCGGCCACAACGATCAGCCCGGCAAGCCGGGGCGTTCCACGGATCTCGCCACCGAATTTCCCGGCGAACCTGCGCCGTTACGTCAACGAAGCGCGCGCTGCGGGCGCGCATGCCCGTGCTCATCACGCCGCTCACGCGGCGCATGTTCAAGGAGGACACTGAAGAACAGCCTCGGCCGTGGGCGGCAACGGCGATCCGCGTGGCGACGGAGATGAACGTGCCGCTGATCGATCTCAACGCCCGCAGCAGCGCCGCCGTCCAGGCCATGGGCCTGACCGCGCGCCAACGAAATGGCTCATGCCGCCGTCAGCCGAGGTGGCGGCTGCAACGGCCAAGGGCAACAGCAGTTCCGCCGCGCCGGCGCGGCGCACCGGATGAATGACAGCGCCGCCGGGACGGATGGCGCAGCCGAAGTTGTCGTTCGACTACACGCACCTCGGGCGCAACGGCGCGGACTATTTCTCGGCCATGGTGGTCGAAGAGCTGGCGCTTAAGGTGCCGGAGCTGCGTCCGCTGCTCATTCCCTGACGACATTGGCCTGCGGCAACCGGCGTGAAATCGGAGTAGTCTCCGGCGCGTCGATGCGCAGTGCCCTCGGGCAAGGAATGGCCGCATGGACGACCCGTTTCAACTCGGGCGTTTTCTCGACGCGCAATCGCGCAGTTACGAGACTGCGCTTTCCGAGTTGCGTGCCGGCGAAAAGCGCTCTCACTGGATTTGGTACGTCTTTCCGCAGCTTCGCGGCCTCGGTTACAGCGAAAACGCGCAGTACTACGGAATCACTTCGCTCGATGAAGCGCGCGCCTATCTGGCCGATCCGATCCTCGGCACACGGCTGCACGAGTGCGTCGATGCATTGCTGGGGCTGAACGACACCAGCGCCGAGGCCGTGCTCGGTCACGTCGATGCGCTGAAACTGCGTTCCAGTCTCACGCTGTTTCGCATCGCCTCGCCCGGGGACAACGTCTTCGTGCATGCAGCTGGATCGCTACTTCGCCGGCAAGCTCGATCCGCACACCATCACGTTGCTCGAAGCGATCGAACCGCCGGCCTGAGTTCCGGCTGCACCGCGGGCGCAAAAAAAGAGACCGCCCTTGCGGGCGGTCTCCTGGCTTTTGTTTTCTACGCGGTGCTCAGAACTTGAACGTCGCCCCCAGGGTGAAGGTGCGGCCGATCTCGGTCTGGAACAACGTGTCTTCGCGCTGGCTGTCGATGAACAGCGTGTTGCGCTCGTCCGTGATGTTCTGCGCCTCCAGGATCAGCGTGAAGTTGTCGTTCAGGATCCACGAGGCAGAGCCGTCGACGAACAGGTTGGCCGCATTGCCCTGCAGATCACTGCCCGCCGACGCCGGGATACCGCGAATGTACTTGTCGCGGTACGAACCGGTGAAGCGGATGCTGAACGGGCCGTCGTCGTAGAACAGCGTGCCGCTGGCCGAGTCGCGCGACAGATTCACGAGGTCGTTCGTGGTCGACGAAGTGATCACGCCATTGGAGCTGGTCAACGCGTAGGCGATCTCGGATTCCACCTTCGTGTAGCTGGCCAGGACGCCGAGCTTGCCGAAGAAGCCATCCCAGAATGTGAACGGCACCTGCGCGTTGAGCTCGAAACCCTTCAACGGGCCGCCCGGAGTATTGGCGAACTCGCTGATGTTGAAGATCTCGGTGGGCTGCGCCAGCGTTCCCAGCAACTCGTTTGGCAGGCCCAGCGTGTTGTACACGTAGGGCGAGGTGATGCGCTGGATATAGGTTTCGATGTCCTTGTAGAAGTAGGCCACCGACAGCAGCGAGCCCGGCGCGAAATACCATTCGAGAGCCACGTCGGCCGTCTTCGCACGGATGGGGTCGAGATGCGGGTTGTTGAAGATACCCGTGCGCGTCGTGGCCGTGATGCTCTTGGACGGCGTCAGCGTGGTGATATCCGCACGCGCGATCACCTTGGAAGCCGACAGGCGCATCAGCAGGTCCGGTGTGAATTCGGCCACCAGGTTGAGGGACGGCAGAGTGTCGTTGTAGGAAGTGTCGACTTCCTGCCGCTGGCCCACGTTCGGATACGGGGCGCCCATCGGCGCGGGAACCGGGATGTGACCCATCGCGTGCTGGTCGGTCTGGACGTAACGCACGCCGAGGTCGCCGCGGATCGGCACTCCCCAGGCATCGCCCGAATTGAACGTGAATACCACAAAGCCCGTCGTCACTTCTTCGAGCAGCCCACTCTTGTTCGCGCCGCATTCCACGTTGCAGAAATCATAGGTCTCGAAGTTGAAAGCGTCGCGCCAGGCGCGCGAGTCGACCGCCACCCAGCTTGCCGGCGCTCCCGAGCCGAACTTGTCGTCCAGATCCTTCGATCTGCGTCGTGATGCTCGGCCAGCGTCCACGCTCGTCCGGTAGTCGCCGTAACCGGCGTGAATGCGGGCGCGAGGTTCGAAACGTGGGTGTCGAAATCGTTCTCACGGTATTGCGCGCCGAGCTTCAGGCCGAACATCTCCGTCATCTGCCAGTCGCCTGACAGCTCGAAGGTATTGATGGCGGTGATGTTCTCGGATGGCTTGCCCTGCGTCGAGAAACCGCCCAGCACCGTGGCATCCGCCAGCGGCGGGCCGTAGCGGAAGCTGTTCGGATCCGAGAGGACGAGATCGCCGAAGCCGATCAGCGGTGTTTCGCGGCCGCCGCGGAAGTCGAGCGTGAAGTTGTCGACGTCGATGGCGTCCAGGAAGGTCTGCAGGCGCATCGGTCCTTCCCATCGCGAGAGTGAACGTCCGGCGCGCGCGTTCATGCTGAATTTGTCGTTGAACCGGTGTTCGAAATCCAGGTTGACCTGCTGGAACTTCGAGACGAACTGGTCGACGAGACCTTCCGAGCGCACGTCCACGCCATCGAACACGGCGTATTCCACCGAGCCCTTGTCGTCGAACTGGATGTCGCGCACCGACACCATCGGCTGGCCGTTTTGCGCGAGGCTGCGTCCGAAAGACAGGCCGAGGATGTAGTTATCGCGTCGTTCCACCTGGTATTTCGACATCAGGCCGTCGATCGACAGCGTCGTGTTTTCGCCCGGCTTCCACTGGAAGCTCAGCGTGCCGCCGGTACGCTCGGTGTCCTGCTCGGAATTCACGTAGCGCGGCAGGCGCGGCAGGAAGGCGCCGCTGCCCGGGACGGTCTCGAAGCCGGCCCGGCGCAGGTCATAGACGGTTTGATAGGCCTCGATCGTGCCGGTGCGCGGATTGTTGGTGCTGCAGTTGTCGACCGTGGCGCCCTTGGCGCCTTGTCCGGTCGGGGACGGGCTGGTTTCCGGCCGCGTTCCAGCCGATGGGCGTGCAGAACGGCTGCAGGATGCCGCCATTGACCAGGCCGTTGGTGTTTGACGCCAGCACGTCGACCGCCGAATAGCCGACTTCGCGGATATTGCGCTTCTGGTAGGCGACCGAGGCGAGCACACCGAACGTATCGTCGAAGAATTTCCTCGAGTACAGCATCGATGCGCGCGGGTCGACGTCTTCGGCGACGGAGTTGAATACGCCACGCGCCGTCATCGAGAAGATCTGGTCATCGGCGGTGTCGAAGGGGCGCGGCGCGTTCAGATCCACTGTTGCGCCGAGCGAGCCTTCTTCGATATCGGCCGAGGGGGTCTTGATGACCTTCAGCTCGGAGAAGATCTCCGTCGGGAACACGTTGAAGTCGAAGCTGCGGCCGTTGTTGCCGGCGCCATAGATGTCGCTCGAGCCCATCTGGGCGGCAGCCTCCATGCCGTTGATGCGCACGCGCGTGAACGTCGGTCCGAGGCCGCGCACCGCGATGTTGCGGCCTTCGCCGCCGTCACCACGCGACAGCGTGACGCCGGGAATGCGCTGCATCGACTCGGCGAGATTGCTGTCGGGAAACTTGCCGAGGTCTTCGGCCTTGATGCTGTCGATGGAGCCGGTGGTGTTGCGCTTCTCGGCCAGCGCGGAATTGATCGATCCGCGGAAGCCAGTGACGACCACTTCGTCGAGCTCCTGCGACTCAGCTTCTGCGGCTAATGCTGCCTGGCTCGCGAACGTGAGTCCCGCTCCGGTGAGCGCGAGACAGATCGCGCGTCGCAACAGCGTGTAAGAACGATCAAACTTCTTCATTGGAATCCCCCTGGTCTCTGCGGCTCTTGATTCACGCATTCAGCCAGCCGATGACTGGTATCGTCGCTGCAGCTGGCTGAACATGATCGAATTTGCAACATTTTTACCGTAAATGACACCGGATGAACATCCCTCATGCCTGCTTGTGCTTTTTTCTAATGAAAATCCGCACCTTACGTGTGCCAGCCCAGTGCGTTCCACCGGTGGCAATGCCGAAAAATCCCCAAAAATGTCGCGCCGCCGAAACAAGCGAGCCGGCGCAGGTAGTTAGACCCCCTTTACCACTAATACGTACTTTGATCGATTCGTAACATCCATGATTCGGAAAACCCTCATGAGCCATCGTCGTTCGAAGTCGGGCCTGGCAGGAGTGGTAGCGGCCGCCTTCCTGCAGCTTTCAGCGGGTGTGCCGGCCGCGACCGACACCGCCGACGGCTGGATCACGCATCCGGAGGTCGTACACACGCCCGTCGTGCTGCATTTCCGACGCACGCTCGAACTCGCGCAGGTGCCGACCTCGCTGCCCGTCACGGTCACCGCGGACAACCGGTTCGTGCTGTACGTGAACGGCGTGCGCGTCGCGAGCGGACCTTCCACCGGGACGATTGCCCGCTGGCGCTACTCGAGCCTCGATCTCGCCCCGCATCTGCGCCGTGGCAGCAATGTCATCGCCGCGCTGGTCTGGAATTTCGGTGATGCCGCGCCTATGGCGCAGGTGAGCGTCGCCACGGGGTTCCGGCTCACGGGCGCCGGCATTTCAACGAGTGAGGCGGGGTGGCGTGTCGACATCGACGAAGGACACACCGCGATCAAGGCCAGCCAGCAGATCGACTGGCAGTACTACGTGGCCAGCGCACCGGAAGTCATCGACGCGGCGAAAGCTCACTGGGGCTGGGAAGGCGCGCAGGAGACGGGCAGCGGGTGGCGCGACGCCATTCCCGCGCCGGCGGCCGCGAAGCGCACGCTGGCGGCGGATACGCTGCCGCCGCAACTCTTCCAGCCGGCACCGGCCGGCGCCGTGGTGCGCACGGATCTCGACGGCGGCGCGAACTTTCCGGCGCAGCCGGTGACCGTGCCGGCGCACCGCAAGGCCAAACTACTGATGCGTCGCGACGCCGTCATATCGGCCTACCCGGTGCTCGATGTCGCGGGAGGCCGCGGCGCGAGCATCACGCTCGAATATGGCGAGGCGTTGTATGACGCGGCGCGCCGCAAGGACGACCGCAATCTCATCGAGGATCGCCAGGTCGTCGGCGTTCACGACCGGTTTCTCGCCGACGGTGGCGAACGCAGCTTCGCGCCGCTGTGGTGGCGCACGTTTCGATTCATCGAAATCGAAGTCACGACGGCCGACGAACCGCTGACGCTGCGCGCACTGCGGCTCCACGAAAGCGGCTATCCGTTCTCGCAGGTGGCGAGCTTCAGGAGCAACGACGCGGAGCTGAATCGCATCTGGGATATCGGCTGGCGAACCTTGCGGGTGGATGCGCACGAGACATTCATGGACAGCTCGTACTGGGAGCAGCTCCAGTACACCGGCGACACGCGCCTGGAAATGCTGATCACCTACGCGGTGTCGGGTGATCCGCGGCTCGCGGCGCAGGCCATCGAAGCATTCGCGGAGACGCCGGTCGCGGGCGGGCTGGTGCCCGGCCGTGCTCCGGCGCGCGAAGACAATGTCATTGCGCCGTTTTCGTTTGCCTGGGTCGGCATGTTGTCAGACTGGTCGATGGAACAGCCAGACGCGGCACTCATTCGCCGTCACCTGCCGGGCATGCGCGCGGTGCTCGGCTGGTTCGAGCCGTGGCTCAACCGCCAGGGCCTGGTGGGCAAGAATCCGCATTGGAATTTCATCGACTGGGCGGGTCAGCGCTGGGATGACCGCGACAGTTTTCCTTCCTGGGGAAAGCAGAACGGCAGTTGCCTGCTCACCGCCATGTGGGTCGGCGCCTTGCGGCAGGGCGCCGCGCTCGAGAAGGCGTATGGCGATGCCTCGCTTGCGAAACAGGATTCCGCGCGTGCGGACCGCGCGCGGGCCGCGATCCGCGAACATTGCTGGGATGCGTCGCGCGGACTGTTCGCCGACGACGGCGATCGCACGGTGTTCAGCCAGCACATGAACGTGTTCGCGGTGTTGTACGACATCGCCACGCGCGACGAGATGCAGCCGATCCTGGAACGCATCACGGTCCCGGGCCGCGGCATCGATGCACCGGACGGCATGTACACGTCCACCTATTACTTCGCGTGGTACCTGGTCCGGGCCTTCGAACACGCGGGAATGCCCGAGCGGTACTTCGTCTCTGCTGCAGACCTGGCGCGACCTGCTGAAGCTCAACTACACCACCTGGCCAGAATCGCGTGAGCAGCCCCGCTCGGACACGCATGCCTGGAGCGCGCACCCCACGGCCGACCTGCTCGGGATCGTCGCGGGCATTCGTCCGGCGGCGCCCGGATATTCGCGATTGCGCGTGGCGCCATTGTTGGGCGAACTGGCGTCGCTCGACGCCACCGCGGCCACGCCGCACGGGCCGGTGTCGGTGAGTTATCGCGTCTCGAACGGAACGCTCACCGCCGAGATCACCCGGCCGGCCTCACTGCCAGGCGAATTTCTCTGGCAGGGAAAGTCGTATCCGCTGCGCGAGCCGAAGACCCGCCTGCAACTGGCTATTCGATCTGGATCTCGGTGACGTAGAACTTGGGCAGATCGACGGGTGAGCCGTTCTGGATCCAGATGCCGTCGATGGTCTTGTCCTCGACGCCGAGCTCCGCAAGCGGAATCACCACCTTGGTCCAGCCGGTGTTGCCGAATTTGACCAGCCGGCCTTCACCGTTGACCTTGCCGTCGATGAGCGCGAACACGCGCGCCTCGGCCTCCGCGCTGCTGCCCTGGATCAACATGCCGAGTAGTTTGTACCCGGTGGTGCTGAACGGATCGTGATGCAGGTACATGGCCTGCCAGGGACCCGCCTCCACCTTGATGGGTTTGCGGCTGCTGCCCGAGAGTTCGGTACTCAGGGAGGTCTTCGCCCAGCTCCAGTTCTGCCAGCCCGGACCCAGCGCCTTGTCGTACACCACCATGGCGGGTCTGGTTTCGGCTGGAAGCGGCGCGCTACCGGTCGTTCCTGCGAAAATCCCGCGCCGCAGCCCAGCGCCCCTATCAATGCCAGAAGAATTCCCGAATGAACTCGCACGTTTGCCCCCGTTGGATTTCAACGTGCCAGATCTTCGAATTGTCAGCGGTCACTGCAACGTGAAAAAAACCGGGACCGGCTTGCGCCAGTCCCGGTTTCAAGGAAGGGGCGGTTGTGGGTTACCTGCCCCAGAGCCTGTTCAGCAGATTCGTCTTGCGCTGGTCGAAGGCTCGCCATTCACCCCAGCCCGACTCGTTCGAAATCGGGTCATAGGCGTGACCGTACCAGCCGGCGGTATCGCCGGATTCCGGGTTGATCGACCAGTAGCACCCCTCTATTCCCTTCGAGATCATGTAGTCGACGAAGGCGTTCTGCCACGCCGTATCGACTCCGGGCGTGATGTGGTTCCAGCGATCGCGATCGCGGATGCTGGCCTGTCCCAGCGGCCAGTCCATGTTGCCGCCGAACTCTCCGACCACGATGGCGTAGTTGAGCTGCTTGAGATAACCGAAGTGTTCTTCCCAGCCCTGCCGCAGCAGCGTCGGGTTGATCACGATGTTGCAGTTGGCATCGCCGGCAGCATCACCTTCGAGCCCGGTGCAGTTCGACTGCGCCGGGTCCATGAACATCTTCTGCACGAACACCGACGGGTCCATAGGTGTGCGGCGACCAGACCAGCCGCTCGCGCGGCACATTCGGCGGATCGCCGCCCGCCTGGAACAGGTTCTCGCCCCAGTTCGGATTGGTTGCGTCCGCGCCATGCGGAACCGGCGTAATCGTCGTCGGCGTGCCGTCCTGCGTGCCCGCGTTGGTGCCGACGCCCTGAACGAACAGCAGGGTATTCGGATTGACGGCGTTGATCGCGGTGTACGCCTGCTCGGTGAAACCCTTCCACTCCGCCCAGGTGTAGTCATGCGGCTCGTTGAAGATGTCGATGCCGATGATGTTGTCCACGCCGAGCTGCGTGCCGAGGCCTGCCACCGTTTGCAGGGTCTGCAGCCACATGCGTGGCGCTGTACGGATGCGTGGTGGTCACCGTCGACGGATTGCCGCTCGCCGCGCAGGAATAGTTCTCGCGCTTGAAGTCGTAGTTGTCGCGGTCGGCATCCACCCAGGGCGGGCGCGCATCGAAGCGTCCCTTTCTCCAGCCCACGTAGTTGGAGCAGGAGTGGATGTCGAGCATCACCTCGATGTTGGCGGTATCCGCTGCCCGGATCATGGTCTCGAGTGCCAGCCGCGAGTTCGCGATGCGCACCGAGGAATGATTCTTCAGCACATTGCCGGTGCCCTGCGGATCGTTCGCGTTGAGCGTCTGCGGCACCAGCGGCAGGCGGATCACGTTGATGCCCATGTTGGCGATTTCCGTCATGGTCTGGGCAATCGTTCGGCCGCTGCCCTGGCCACCGTTCACCCAGGACGTGTTGCCGATGTACTGCTCCATCGCCGCGCCGCTCGGGTTGATCGGATCGTCGGACGGCTCATGCCTTCCTTCGAGTCCGAACCAGGAGCCGCAGCGCACCGGGAACACGGTGCCGTTCTTGGTGATGCGTCCCTGCGCGTTGACGCGGAACACCGCACCTTGCGCGCCGACGGAGAAGGGCACCGCGGTGCTCGCCGTGCTCAGCGAGGGCGAGCCATTGTCGAAGGCCGTGGCCGTCGCCGTGTGGCTGCCCGCCGCGACGTTGTTGGCGGTGAACGTGTAGGGCGAGCTCGTGTCGGTGCCCACCAGCACGTTGTCGATGCGGAATTCCACCCGTGCCACCGCGCCGCCCGGATCACTGGCGGTCGCGGCCAGCGGTACGGCCGCACCGGCCGTAAACGACTGGTTAGTCGTGGGCGAGGTCAGGGACACGGTCGGCGGCGTATTGCCGGCAGTGACCGTGAAGGCGACCGGGCTGGTGGCGGTGCTCAACGATGGATTGCCATTGTCGAAGCAGGTGACCACCAGGCTGTGGGCCCCCACCGCGAGTCCCGACATGTTGAAGCTGTAGGGCGCGGTCGTGTCGGTCGCCACGAGAACGCCGTCGACACGGAATTCGCAACGCAGGATCGCGCCGCCGGGATCGCTGGCATTGGCCGAGAGCGTCACTGCCGTGCCGGACGGGAAACTCTGATTCGCCGTCGGGCTGGTCGCCGTCACCTGCGGAGGCGTGTTGCCGCCAGCGCCGACGGTGAACGTGACCGCGGAAGTCGTGGTGCTCAGCGCGGGCGAGCCGTTGTCCACGGCTGTCGCCGTCGCGGTATGCGTGCCATTCGCCAGGCCCGGCGCGCTGAAGCTGTACGGTGACGACGTGTCGCTATTCACGAGATTCCCGTCAACGCGGAATTCGACGCGCACGACTGCGCCGCCCGGATCACTGGCGGTGGCCGCGAGCGGTACCGCCGCACCGGATGCGAAATTCTGGTTCGCCGTGGGGCTGGTCAACGAGACCTGCGGCGCGGTATTGCCACCGCCGCCCACGGTGAAGGTCACCGCAGAAGACGTGGTACTCAGCGCCGGAGTGCCATTGTCCACGGCGGTCGCGGTCACGCTGTGCGTGCCGTTGGCGAGTCCCGTGGCGCTGAAGCTGTAGGGCGAACTGGTGTCGGAGTTCACCAGGTTGCCGTCGACGCGGAATTCCACGCGCGCCACGGCGCCGCCCGGATCGCTGGCATTGGCCGCGAGCGGGACGGCCGCGCCCGACGCGAAGTTCTGGTTCGCCGTGGGACTGGTGACGGACACGGTCGGCGGCGTGTTGGTGCTGGTGCCGATGGTGCAGGCCGTACCGTTGAGAGTGAATGCCGTGGGCGGGTTGTTCGCGCCGCTGAAGGTGCCGTTGAACGCGACGTTGAACACGCCGTTGGATGGAATCGAGTTGCTCCAGGCCTGCGTGCTCGTCGCGGTGAGGGTCGCGCCCGACTGCGAGAACGTCACGGGCCAGCCATTCTGCAACTGCTGGCCATTCGGAAAATTGAACACCAGCGACCAGCCATTGGTGATGGCGGGCCCGGTGTTGCGGATGTCGATACTCGCGCCGAAGCCGTTGCCACCCACCCATGTCGGCCAGGTGTAGGTGATGTTGCAGCTCGCGGTCTGCGCCAGTGCGTTGCCCGCACTGCCGAGTGCCGCGAGTATCGCGGCTAACAACCATGAACGGGACATAGAAGTTTCTCCTCGTAGCACCAAGACCAATGGCTCGTTCGGGCCCGGGAGTGCAGTCGCGAGGAGCGCGCGTGCAAGCCCACGTGCGATCCGTGCACTGGAAGTACCACTCCATGGAGCGACGGCTGCCGCGCGTCGCGGCGACAGCCGTGGTCAAACGAGATCCCCCTGTGAAACGCGGCTCAAATTACGCGCGAGGCGAACGCTGTCCATACGTGGATACCGCTGTCTCGGCGGATGGCCACTTTGTCTCGCAGCGTGGCCGCGTTGTCTCGCGAGGTGGCCAGCACGCGCGAGTGCGCGCCACGCTCACGGCAATGTGCTCCTAACAACGTTGGGAAGGCGCGTGATGCCTGGATGTGTCGCGCGCAGCGGTGACGAAACTCGCCGCGGGCGCCGAAAAGCGCTGGCGCGAAGCAATGCGCCCAAGGTACCGTTGCAATGTTGCGTTGCGGTCACCGATAAGCCTTACATGATCCGTCTCACTGCCGTGGCGCTTGTCGTCACCCTGTCGATAGCGTTGTCCGCGTGCGTCATTGCGCCAGGGCCCGGCTCCCAGCACGCCCGACGGGCTGGTGCAGGTAAAGAGTTCGCGCGTCGACAGCCTGTACGTGGCGCCCGGCCAGACGCTGGCGCGTTATCGGCGCGTGCAGATCGATTCCGTGGACGTCGCGTTCAAACACGACTGGCAGGCACGGCATCCGGAAGTGTCGGCGGATGATGTCGCGATGATCCGGCATGGCGCGGCCTCGCTGTTTCGCGCGGAATTCACGCGCGAGCTGGAAAAGGGCGGCTACGCCGTGGTCGAAACTCCGGGCACCGATGTGTTGCGCGTGACCGCGTCGGTCGTCGACCTGGACATCGTGGCGGGCGGCAGCGCCGAGCCGGCGTCGCAGCAGTACATGGTGTCGACGGCCGACCTGAGCCTGGTGGCGGAACTGCGCGACTCGCAGAGCGGGGCGATGCTGGCGCGCGTGGCGGACCGCAAGCGCGGCCGCAACCAGGGCAATCTGCAGCTGTCCGGGCAGGCCGCCCAGACGGCCGAAGCCCGCGCCGCATTCGCGACCTGGGCGGGCTATCTGCGCGAGGCGCTGGATGGCGCTCGCGCCGCCGAAGCGGCCAAGGCCCAAGGTGCCGGCCAATGAAGGGTTCCGCCGAAGGGCCGGCCGTGAACCTCGCGCACTGGCGGCCCAGCCTCCTGGCTGCCTGCGCAGTCGCAACGCTGGGCGCGTGCGCGTCCCCGGCACCGACCACATCTTCGGTGGCGAGCGCTGGCCTGGAAGGTTCCTCATGGCGGCTGGTGCAGATCAGCATGAGCGACGGCGTCACCCGCCCGGCCATCGAACGGTCGCGGTACACGATAGGGTTTGGCGCCAATGGCGTGCTCAACGTGCGCTTCGATTGCAATCGGGGTAGCGGAAGCTGGAAGTCTTCCGGACCTGGCAATGTCGAGTTCGGCCCGCTGGCCCTGACACGCGCGATGTGTCCCGTGGGTTCATTGCACGATGAGCTCGTGCGCCAGTGGCCGTATGTTCGCTCTTACGTCGTCAAGGATGGTCGGCTCTATCTAGCGCTCATGGCCGATGGTGGAACCATCGAGCTCGAGCCCGCGCCCTGACCTCGGGCCGCCGATGAATTCCGTAACGCGCTGGAGCCGTGCGTCCGCCATCGTCTCGTGCCTGCTGCTGGCCGCCTGCGCACAGCTTCCCGAACATCCGCGCCTGCCTGTCGTCAACGCGCAGCTGCCGGGAATCACTGCGCCGCTCGACCGCGCATTTTCGCCGCCTGAAGCGCAACATCCCGGCGAGTCCGGCTTCCGGCTGGTGATCGAGGGCATGGAGGCCTTCGCCATTCGCGCGCGCAGCGCGCAGCTCGCCACGCGCAGCCTCGACGTTCAGACCTACATCTGGCACGCCGACACGACCGGCCTGTTCCTGGCACAGCAGGTGCTGCAGGCCGCGGATCGCGACGTGCAGGTGCGGCTGCTGGTGGATGACTTCGACGCGCGCGCCAAGAACGCGGGATTCGCCGCCCTCGCGGCGCACCCGAATGTCGAAGTCCGCCTGTTCAATCCGTTTGCCTCGCGCAGCGGTGGACTGCGCCTGGCGAGTGAGGGTGCGCGCGATTTCGGCCGCATCAACCGCCGCATGCACAACAAGAGCTGGATCGCCGACAACCGCATCGCGCTGGTGGGCGGCCGCAATCTCGGGGATGAATACTTCGGCGCCAGCGACGAGGTGAATTTCGTCGACCTCGACTTCGCGATGGTCGGGCCGGTGGTGCGTGACGTCTCCGCGTCCTTCGACCGCTTCTGGAATTCCTCTGCTGCCTGGCCGATGGAGCTGCTGGATCCCGATGCGTCCAACGCCGACGCGCTCGCGCGCCTGCGCGCCAGGCTCGAAGAGCGGACCGCCGAAGCCCGCGACAGCCGCTACGCGCAGGCGTTGCGCGACAACGACGGCGTGCAGCGGCTGGTGAATGGAGACTGGCCTCTGCAATGGTCGGCGAAGTATCAATTCGTGTCCGACGATCCGGCCAAGGTGACGATGCAAGAACGCGACGAGTCGCGCGCCGTCGTGGGGGCCGCGCTGGTGCCGATGATCCGCAATTCCGCGCATTCACTGCAGATCATTTCGCCTTACTTCGTGCCCGGCGACGCAGGCAGCGACGGCCTCATCGAGCGCGTGAAGGCGGGCGCGAACGTGCAGGTACTCACCAATTCCCTGGCAGCGAACGACGTGGCATCGGTGCACGGTGGCTACTCGCGTCACCGCAAGGCGCTCATCGAAGGCGGCGTGCAGGTTTTCGAGCTCAAGCCTCTGTCCTCCAAAACGGCCGAGGCCAGTCTCACCGGATCGTCCGGGGCCAGTCTGCATACCAAGGCGCTCACGGCCGACGGCAAGACGCTGTTCGTCGGCAGCTACAACCTCGATCCGCGCTCCACCTGGCTCAACACCGAACAGGGCGTGCTGGTCGAGGACGCGACATTGGCCGCGCAGCTCGGCGGGATATTCGGACTGGAGACTGCGGGTAGTCGGGCCTGGCACGTGACGCTCGAAAACGGCAGCCTGCGCTGGGGAGACGGCAAGGAGTCGCTGGACAGCGAGCCCCACGCCACCGGCATGCAGCGCTTCCAGGCCTGGCTGGCACGCGTGTTCCACCTCGACGCGCACCTGTAACGCGTCGTTGGCGCGGCGCGCGGCGCGCCTCTATGCTCCTCGCCGAACCGGGGGGACGAACATGAAACACATCTGGATGGTGGCGCTGGCCTGCGCTGCACACGTGCAGGCGGCCGACACGAGCGCCGAACAATGGCATTCACTCTTCAATGGACGCGACCTGTCCGGCTGGACGGTCAAGATTGCGAAGCATCCACTCGGCGAGAACTACGCCGACACGTTTCGCGTCGAGGACGGCGTGATCAAGGTGTCGTACGACCGTTACGGCAAGTTCGACGAACAGTTCGGACATCTCTATTCGAACCAGCCGTATTCAAACTACATCCTGCGCCTCGAGTACCGCATTACCGGCACCGCGGTTGCCGATTCGCCGCCCTGGGCCAAGCTCAACAGCGGCGTGATGATTCACTCGCAGTCGCCGCTCAGCATGGAGCGCGACCAGCTCTGGCCGGCAAGCCTGGAGTTCCAGTTCCTGGCGGTGGGTACGGCGGCGGGACGCCAGACCGGCAATGTCTGCACGCCGGGCACCAACCTCGAACGCAACGGCAAACTGCTGACCGATCACATCATCGATTCGTCCTCGAAGCTCTATCCACTCGATGAATGGGTCACCGCGGAAATCGAAGTGCACGGAAATGACGAGGTGATCCATCGCATCAACGGCGTCGAAGTGCTGCGTTACCAGCATCCGCAGCTCGACCCTCGCGAGGACAGCGCGCAGCGGCTGCTGGCCGCCGGCGCACCGCTGCAACTGTCATATGGCCATATCGCCCTGCAGGCCGAGAGCCAGCCCATCTGGTTTCGCAACATCAGGATCCGGCAGCTCGATCGTTGACGGCCAAACCCGGAACTCGCGGCAAAACCGTTGAAAGTTCAAGGGGCTGCGCGTTTCCAAGGAATCCGCCGCTGGCCGCGTCTGATGTGTTGAGAGCCAACAAGAAGCCGCGATGGAAGAACAAGAACTGATACGCCGCGCACAGGCAGGTGATTCGACCGCCTTCAGCGAGCTATTGGACTTGTACTACGACACGATTTTCCGCTTCGCGTGGAAATGGTGCCGCCATCGCGTCAACGCGGAGGACATCGCGCAGCTTGCCTGCATCAAGCTCGCGTCGAGCCTCGCGCAGTACCGCTTCCAGGCGGCTTTCACGAGCTGGCTGTACCGGCTGGTGATCAGTTGCGCGCAGGACTGGCAACGCAGCCAGCGTCGCCACGATCACGATGAGCTGGTCGAGTCGGTGCCGATGGAAGACGACTCGCAGGCCGAGGATCAGATCTACCTGCTGCAGTTGCTGGCCGAGCTCGAGGAACTCGGCGAAGGCATGAAGGAAACCGCGTTGCTGGTGCACGCCGAAGGGCTCAGCCACGCGGAGGCGGGCGCGATTCTCGGAGTATCGGAATCCACGATTTCCTGGCGGATCCACACCATGCGCCGGCACATGGGCAAACGAGAAGCCAGGGCAACGCAAAGCGTATGAAACCGAATTCACTCGAAAACTTGTTGAAGCAGGATGCGCCGCAGCCGGACCCGGCGGCACGTGTGGCCGCGCGGCGCGCGGCGCTGGCCGAATTCGCGCGTGTTCATCCGCAGACCGCCAACGACGCTGCCACCAAGCCGCGCGGCAAACTCCAAGCTTTGTTAGGCCTGCTGCGTCTCTCCCGGATCGCAAACACGCGGGAGTGACACGATGCCCTGGTATTCACGGCGAGGACTGGTAGGCGGTGCGGCCAGCATCTTTATTGCGGTCATCGGCTCGGCGGTGGTCTGGGACACATTGCGACAGGATCCCGGGGTCACGGAGCTGAACAGGCCCGCGGCAGTTGCCCCGCCGATCGAGACCGGGCCCGTGGCGGCCGAATCCGTGGCCAGAAGCCGACAGCACCGGAAACCGCGGCTGCGCCGGAAGCGCACGATGCGCGCGGACGATGCCGGCCGCGAGACGCAGCGGACAACCGCGGCGCAGGCGGCCGAGGCAAACAAGCGCAAGGATGAGTCGAGGGATGAGCAGGAGGTGCAGGCGAAATTGTATTCGCGTACGCCGCCCGACATCGCCGTGCCCGAACCTCCGCCGGTGGTAGAACCCTCGTCGCCCATGCCGGAAGTAACTCCGGCACCCATGGCCGCCGCCGCCGCGCCCGCGCCCGACCCAGGCAGGTGCCGCGCAGGGCCAGGACGCGAGCAAGCAGGACGAGTCCTTCGAGAGCGTGGTCGTTACCGGGGTCGCGCCGCTCAAGACAGCACGTCCATGGAAACCAAGCGCGAGGCTGCCCCCGTGGTTGAAGCAATTCAGAGCGAGGAACTGGAAGAAGTCGTCGTGGCCAAGCGCGGCGCGCGGGCCGCGCCTCACAAGGGCATGCCCCAGGGTCGGCAGGCGGGCGGCTCGATGGGCGGTATTAGCGCGGGCATCCATCAATGCGCCGGAGCCGGGTGTGTTGCCGCCACCGGCAGAAGGCCGCGACAAGTTCGAGCAGTTCGAGCAGAACTCGGTCAAGCGGCCGGCCATCGAAGGCGAGCAGGTGTCGACCTTCTCGGCGGATGTGGACACCGCCTCGTACAGCTTCGTGCGCAAGCAGCTCAACCAGGGTGTGTTGCCGCAGAAGGACTCGGTGCGCGCCGAGGAGATGATCAACTACTTCGACTATGCCTGGCCGGCGGCGGAATCGCGCGAGCGCCCCTTCCAGCCCACGGTGGTGGTGAGCGATTCGCCCTGGGGCAAGGGCCGCAAGCTGATCCACATCGGCATCAAGGGCTACGAGCTGCCGGCGCGCGAGCGGCCGGACGCCAACCTGGTGATGCTGATCGATGTCAGCGGCTCGATGCAGGACATCGACAAGCTGCCGCTGGTCAAACAGTCCATGAAGCTGCTGCTGGGTAGTTTGAAGCCCACCGACACCGTGGCGATTGTCGTCTACGCGGGCGCGGCGGGGCTGGTGTTGCCGCCCACGCCGGTGGGCGAGAAGGAAAAGATCGTGGCGGCGCTCGACAGCCTGACGCCGGGCGGTTCGACGGCCGGCGCCGAAGGCATCGCGCTCGCCTACCAGCTGGCCGAGCAGACGTTCCGCAAGGAAGGCGTGAATCGCATCCTGTTGTGCACCGACGGCGACTTCAACGTCGGCATCGACAGCACCAACGAGCTCAAGGGCTTCGTCGAGCGCAAGCGCGAGAAGGGCATTTTCCTCTCGGTGCTGGGCTTCGGGCAGGGCAACTATCGTGACGAGCTGGCGCAGGCGCTGGCGCAGAACGGCAACGGCGTGGCGGCGTACATCGACACGCTGAACGAGGCGCAGAAGGTGCTGGTGCAGGAGGCGGGTTCCTCGCTGTTCACCATCGCCAAGGATGTGAAGCTGCAGGTGGAGTTCAATCCCGCGACCGTCGCGGAGTACCGCCTGGTGGGATACGAGACGCGCGCGCTCAAGCGCGAGGACTTCAACAACGATGCCGTCGACGCGGGTGACGTGGGCGCGGGCCACACCGTCACGGCCATCTACGAGATCACGCCGGTGGGCGTGGACGCGCGCATGATCGAGGAGAGCCGCTACGGCGCGAAGCCGCAGCCGGTTGCCGCAGGAAGCGCCACCGATTACGGCTTCCTGCAGATTCGCTACAAACTACCCAAGGACAGGCAATCGCAGCTCATCAAGCAGCCGATCCGCGTGGATACGCCCCGCGCGTCCGAGGCGATCCAGCGCGACGTCGAGTTCTCGACCGCGGTCGCCGGGTTCGCGCAGCTGCTGCGCGGCGGCCCGTACACGGGTGCGCTGAGCTACGACGACGTGATCAAGCAGGCACTGGCGGCGCGCGGTGACGACCCCTACGGTTATCGCAGCGAATTCGTGCAGCTGGTACGCAAGGCGCAGACCGCGCGCGGCATGTAGGAAAAGGCGGACGGCGGAGGCGCATGTTTCCGGGATTACGGGAACGCGCCTTCGTCATAGGGTCTGGCATGGAGGTGTTCCATCGCGCACACCTGAAGAAACCACATCCGTCTGGCAGGACGCGACGCTGCTGCGCGAGAACGACGCGCAAGCCCGCGTTTCGCGCGAATTGCTCGCCGATACGCAGGTGTGCGTCGTCGGCGCCGGCATCGCCGGCCTGACCACCGCCTATCTATTGCAGCGCGCCGGGGCACACGTGCAGGTACTCGATGCGGCGCCCGGGTTGTGCGCCGGCGAGACCGGCCGAACTACCGCCCACCTGTCCGCCGTGCTGGACGACGACTTTTGCGAACTCGAACGCCTGTTCGAACCGGCCGGCGCGCGACTCGCGGCATCCAGCCACGCCGCCGCCATCGACTGCATCGAGGCCATCGTGCAGGCGGAGAACATCTACTGTGATTTCGAGAGGCTGGATGGAATGCTGGTCGCCGCCGAACCCGACCAGCGAGCCAGGCTCGAGAAGGAGTCGGAGGCCATGCGTCGCGCGGGATTTACCGCCATGCAGGCCCAGCACTCGTTGCGCACCGTGAAATTCTCATCGATGGACCCACGCTGCGATTTCCGCGGCAGGCCGCCTTCCACGTTGGCCGGTACATGCACGGGCTGGCGCGTGCGTTCACCAGCCGCGGCGGACACCTGGTCTTCGACTCGCGTGCGGTCGAGGCGAAGGGTGGCCGCAGCGCGCATGTAAAGCTTGATTCCGGCGCGCGACTCGGCGCGGAACACATCGTCGTGGCCACCAACACGCCATTCAACGACCGGGTGACGATGCACACCAAGCAGGCCGCGTACCGCACCTATGTGGTCGGATTCGACGTGCCGAAGGACGCTTTCCCTGCCGCGCTCATCTGGGACATGGCCGAGCCCTATCACTATGTGCGGCGCGTGCGCGGCGCCGACCGCGACGTGGTCATCGTGGGCGGCGAAGATCACAAGACCGGCCAGGCCGACGATGCCGCCGAGCGCTACCGGCGGCTCGAGCAGTGGGCGCGCGCAAGATTCTCCGTGCTCGGGGCCACGCGTTACCGCTGGTCGGGCCAGCTCATGGAGCCGGTCGACGCGCTGGGTTTCATCGGTCGCAATCCGCACGACGAGAACCTGTACATCATCACCGGTGATTCCGGCGATGGCATGACGCACGGAACCATCGGCGGGATGCTGATCAGCGACCTGGTCTCCGGGCGCGTCAATCCCTGGGAAAGTCTCTATGACCCCGCGCGCAAAACGGTAAAGGCGGCGGGCACGTACCTGGGCGAGAACGCGAATTTCGTCGGGCACATGGTCAGGGACTGGGTCAAGGGCGGCGAAGTGCACGAGCGCGCCGACATTGCGCCGGGTGAGGGCGCGATACTGCGCGAGGGACTATCTACCCTGGCCGTGTACCGCGATCCGGCCGGCGAGCTGCACGAACTCTCGGCGGTGTGCACGCATCTCGGTTGCCTGGTCCAATGGAACGGCGGAGAAAAGAGCTGGGACTGCCCCTGCCACGGCTCCCGGTTCGCGATCGACGGCGCGGTGCTCAATGGGCCCGCGAAATCAGCCCCTGCGTGCGGTCGAGCCCGAACCCGCGCCGCCGCCGGGAAGCACGCGGCCGCAGCCGCGCGCCTGAAAGAAGGGGGCAGCCCCCGTTTCCCAGCAAAAGGGGTCAGTCCTGGGAGGGCTGACCCCTTTTGCCAGCAAACGGGGGCTGCCCCCATTCTTATTTCTGGGTCTTGACCTTGTAGTCCGCCGGAATGTCGAAGCGATCGGCGGGGACATCGCCGGTCTCGATTTTCGTCACCGTGGTGGTGATGTCGCTGGCCGCGAGCTTGGCCATCATTTGCGCCATCGGGTTGTCACCGGAGGCGGTGATGGTGACGCGACTCTCGAGCGCCATGCCGGCCTCGGCCATTTTCCGCGTGAGAGCTGCGTAGGCCTTGGCCTGTGCGGCACCGGTGGGCGACTTGGCGACGGCCGGATTACCGAAGATGAAACCGGAATCGGCCGCGGCCTTGTAGAAGGCCTGGTAGTCAGCGAGGCCCGGAGCCGCCGTCGACAGGCACACGGTACCGGCAAGCACCATGACGGCATCCATGCCCTGGCCGGGCTGACCCGTGGGGCTGAAGGGCATCGATACCTTCACGTCGTGCACGGTGCAGGGATAACCCGCGATCTGCTTCGTCTGTGAAGTCTTTGTCAGCGTGGCCTCCATCGCTCCCACGCCCACTTTCTCGAGCTCGTCCGCGATGCTCGCGAGCGGCGTCACCGTCGCGGATTTCTTGGCATCGTTGAGATCGACGAATCGCATGTTGTCGATGTCGATGATCAGCGAGACGGTCTTGCTGCCGACCGTGGTATCGGTGCGCTGACGCTTGGCCTTGAACTGGCTGACGCCCTCGCCACCGACATTGATGAACGAGGCCTTGCCGGAGGTCTGCGTGGTGACCGAGACGTCGGCCCAGGCCGGTGCAGCCGCGACCAACAACGCCGCGAGCAGGACATGACGGTTCATGAATTCTCCCTTCCCTGTGAATGCGGGCGTGTCCGCGGGCGCATTTATAGCGGAAGGCGGAGGGCGGCGCTGCTGTCTCGAACTTGCGACGGTTGCGTTCAGGCAACGCAACTAGTTTGACGTGTCGCTGGGCCTTGCCATGGGCCAGGCTGATCACGATTCATCCTGCTCCATCACCACCGCGCGCGCCACGTTGATCCGCATGCGGCCGCCGCCCGGCCTTCTCGAGCTGGATCGGGACACTCTGTTCCGCCAGCCGCCGCTGCAACAGCAACAGGCGAACCTCGAGATTGTCCTGCACGTCGGGCAGCCGCAGCTCCGGCGCCAGGCGCAGCTCGCGGTTGGTGAACTCGCGCCGGCCACTGCGCAGGTACTCGGCCACCAGCTTCCACAGGATGGCGCCGGCCACGCCGCGAATCAGGTACACGTCATCGAGGAACACACTGTTGTCGCGGCCGAACCGCTTGAGGCGCAGCAGCGGGCCCTTCGCGTCCGGCACGACGGCCTTCACGGCCACGGGCGTTGGCGCTTCCTGTTCGGGCGGCTGCATGAGGCTCATCGCCACGGCGAACTGCCCGCAGAGCATCATCAGTGCGTCTTCGTCGTCGTAGCCGAAGTACTGGTCGTGCAGGCTCTCGACCAGCAGCGCACCGAGCACCCGTCCGCGTGCGCGCAGCGGCACCGCGAGCTGGCTGCGTGGCTCCTTGAGTCCTGGCAGCGGAATCTCGGGCGCCGGTGCCACGTTGAGGCCGGATTCGCCGGCGCGCTCGCGCACCGCACGCGCGTAAGTGGCCATGTTCATCATGTGACCGACGCGGATGGGCACGCCTTCACGCACCGCGGTGCCGACCAGTCCTTCGCCCACCGAGATTTCGGCGCCGGCGCCGTCGAATTCGTAACCGCGGCTGGCGAGCAGCGTGAGCACCTGCTGCGAGGCATCGGAACAGCCACAACATCGCGTGGTCGATGCGCAGCAGGTCCGCCAGGCCGCCTAACAAGGTGTCCAGCAGCTCCGCCATGTCTTCGCAATTCGCCATGCGCTCGGACAGCAGGCGCGAATTGGTGGGCAGATCGACGCGTGGCGCCGCCGCGGGCAGTTCCCGTCGCCCGGGCACGCGGCGCATTTCGAGCACGCGGTAGATGTCGGCGCCGCGCAGGTGGAACACCTTGTCCATGCCCACGTGGCTGGCCACGCCCATGAGCTTGGCGCGCAGTCGCTCGAACACCGGGCCTTCGGTTTCGGTGCGCTGGTACTCAAGCTGCAGGACGACGCCACCGCCGGTATACGGATCGTCGAGCGTCAGCGCAGCGCGGCGCGTGGCCAGCACGTTTTCGCGGCTGCGATTGAAGAACTGGTAAGACAATGCGATGTGCAACGGGTCGACGTATTCGCACAACGACAGGTAACTCACGTTGGGCATGCGATCCGGCGAGGCCGTGCACAACACCGGCGGGATCACGCCTTCCATCATGCGGCGCACACCGAACAGCGACAGCCCGTCGTCGAAAACCGCGCTCATTTCTCGAACTCGATCGGTATCAATTGCACGGCATTGCCGGCGCCGGGCCCGGGCGTCTGGTTGCGTGCCTGCGTGGGCGTGAAGCGGACGGCCACCAGGTGCTCGTCCGGTGCCGAGTACCAGGCGTTGGTGTACTCGGGCGGAATTCCGAAACGCAGCAGCTGATCGCTGAAGGCCTGGTGCCGCTCGTTGACCAGCGGGCGCCATGCGGCGCCCGAGCCGCGCACCACGGCGTCGTCGCCCATGAAACTGAGCGAGCGGTAATTCTCGGGCAGGGTGAGGTTCACGGCGATCCGGCCGTTCTGGCGGATGGCGTCGAGCACTTCGAAGCCGGATTCCGCCGAAATGATGACCAGCAGTCGCCCCGCCTCGTGCTGCGCAGCGAGACCCCGGCACACCACCGGCCTTCCGTCGTTGGTACAGCCGCCCACCTGGTGGGCCACTCCAGCCGAAAGCAGCTGGATCATGTCGTCCGTCAGCGCCATTTCGTCGTTCTTATAGGTTTCTTAAACATCCCCGCCCGTACAACTTAGCGTGAATTTAAGGATTCGCTAAGTCCGAGTTAGCAACAGAACTGTCATCCGGTCCTTAACGTGCGCCTCCCACGCCCCCGGCACCCAGGAGAGCACGCATGCCCAAGCCCATCATCACCGTCTTCGGCGCCACCGGCGCACAGGGCGGCGGCCTGGCCCGCGCGTTGCTCACCGATCATGACCGCCACTTCGCGGTGCGCGCGGTGACGCGCCGCCCGGATGGCGCCGCGGCTCGCGCGCTGGCCAGCGCCGGCGCCCAGGTGGTGCTTGCGGATCTCGACGACCCCTCCAGCGTGCAGCGAGCGCTCGAGGGCGCCTACGGCGCGTTCTTCGTCACCAATTTCTGGGAACACCTCTCCGGCGAGCGCGAACTGGCCCAGGCGCACACGCTGGCGGCCGCCGCAGCGCAGGCGGGCATCCGCCACGCCATCTGGTCGACGCTCGAAGACACGCGCAGCTTTTTCCCGGCGGACGGCTCGCGCATGCCGGTACTGGAGAAACGCTTCAATGTCCCGCACCTCGATGCCAAGGGCGAAGCGCACCGCTTCTTCGCGCAGCAGCGCGTGCCAGTCACGTATCTCTACACCTCCGGCTACTGGGAGAACCTGATCCACTTTGGCATGGGCCCGCAGCGCCAGGCCGACGGCACGCTGGCGGTCACATTCCCCACCGGCGATGCGCGCATTCCCTGGATCGGCGCCGAAGACATCGGCGTCGCGGCCCACCAGATCTTCCTGCAGGGCGAAGCGCTGATCTATGACTCGATCGGCCTCGCCGGCGAGCACCTGAGCGGCGCCGAGCTGGCGAATCAGCTGGAAATCGCGCTCGGCGAGCACGTTTTCTACAACTCGATCAGCGCCGATGCCTTTCGCGCGCTCGGTTTCCCGGGTGCCGATGAACTCGGCAACATGTGGCAGTTCAAGCGTGACTTCGAGGTCGCGTATCGCGCGCGCCGCGAACTGGCGCGCGTGCGCAAGCTGCATCCGCGCATCGCGAATTTCGCCACCTGGCTCAAGACAAACGCGAGCCGCATCCCGGTGGCCCGGGCCGCCTGAGCTGCATGCGTCGCGAATTCCTCCATTGCTTGCTGAAGCTGGCGCTCGCCGTAGCGTTCCTGCCGGTCCTGGCGCGCGCCGAAGATGCGCGCGGCCTGCCGCAGCACCTCGGCGATACTGGGCTGTACGTCGCGGGTGGACAAATACGCCCCGACGTACTGCCGTTTTCGCCGCAGTACCCGTTGTGGTCGGACGGTGCCGCCAAGCGCCGCTGGATCTGGCTGCCGCCGGGCAGCAGCATCGACGCGTCGGCGCCGGACGCCTGGCAGTTCCCGCCGGGCACGAAGTTGTGGAAGGAATTCGCACACGGCAACGTGCTGGAGACGCGCTACATCGAGCGTGCCGCGGATGGCGCCTGGCGCTTTGGCAGCTACGTGTGGAGCGCGGATGGCAAGGACGCGGTGCTGGCGCCGGCGACGCGGCGTGCGCGATCTGCCGGCGCCGAACGCGCCGGGTGCGCGCTACACGATTCCGTCCGAGGACGACTGCCGCGCCTGCCACGAAGGCGCCCCGGTGCCGGTGCTGGGATTCAGCGTGCTGCAGCTCTCGCCCGACCGCGATCCGCTGGCGCCACACGCCGAACGCGTCGCGGGCGCCGTGGATCTCAAGTCGCTGAATGCGCGCGGACTGCTGCGCAATCTCCCGGCCGGACCTGCTGGCCCGCCCGCCGCGCATCGCGGCCTCGAGTCCGGCCGAACGCGCCGCACTCGGCTACCTGCATGGCAACTGCGGCAACTGCCACAACGACGAAGGCCCGCTGGCCGTGCTCGAGATGACGCTGGCGCAACGCGTCGCGGCGCCGGCCAGCGGGCCGAGCGCGAACTCGGTGATGCGCTCCATCGTCGGTGTGCAGAGCCAGTTCCGGCCCACCGGCGCACCACGTGACGCCGCGCGCATCGCGCCCGGTCACCTGGGCGCCAGCGTCATCGCCATGCGCATGAACTCGCGCGATCCCCTGCAGCAGATGCCGCCCCTGGGCACTTCCGCGGTGGACGCAGAGGCGGTTGCCCTGCTGGCCCGCTGGATCGAAGGTCTTTCCACGAATTCAAGCTCGAATTAGTTAGAGGAGGTATCGAGTGAAATCCCTGAAGTTGTTTGCTTTCTTTGCCCTGGTGTTGTTCGCATCGTTCGCGCGCGCCGCCGATCCGGCTCCCGCAGCCGGTGACCCGGTCGCCCGCGGCAAGTACATCGTCTCGACCGCAGGCTGTCATGACTGCCACACGCCGTGGAAGATGACGCCCGAGGGTCCGCGGCCGGACATGTCGCTCGCGCTGTCGGGCCATCCCGAGAAGTTCGACATGGGTCCGGTTCCGCAGATGCAGGGCGGCTGGATTGCCAGCATCGCCGCCACCAACACGGCTTATGCCGGCCCCTGGGGCGTGAGCTTCACTGCCAACCTGACACCCGACCGGGAGACCGGGATCGGCAAGTGGACCGCGCGTACCTTCATCGACACGATCCGCACCGGCCGTCACCTCGGCCGCGGCCGTGAAGTGCTGCCGCCCATGCCCATCATGGTCTACCGCAACTTCACCGATGAGGACCTGACCGCCATCTTCACCTACCTGCAGACGCTGCCGCCGGTGAAGAACAAGGTTCCGGAGCCGCGCCCGCCAGCCACCGCTGCCGTGGCCGCTGGTAGTTAGCCCAAAAGCGCATCGGGATTCGTTACACTGCCGACCGGCATTTGCCGGCGGCAGGGTAACAATATGAAAAGAACCTGGTGGCTGTGGATCACCCTGGCCAGCGCTCCACTGGCGGCTGTCGCGCAGGCGGTGTCGCTGCTGCCGTCGCCGCTCGAATTGCCGCGGCGTATCGGCCCGCTGGAACATGACGGCAAGCCGCATCACTTTCCCGACAAGCGCCTGGGCTCCGCCTATCAATACAACGGCAGCGGCCAGTCACTCACCGTGTATGTCTATGACGCGGGAGTCAAAGACATCCCGGATGGCCCGGACAGTGTTCCGACCTGCGAGCAGTTCGAGGAAGCCAAGTCCGGTGTGATGCAGGCGAACTACGCGGGCGCCATGCTCAAGTCCGAGCAACTGGTGCGCCTGTCGGCACCCGATGAGCTGCCACTGGCACGCGAGGCGGTGTTCGAATTCAAGATCGAGGGCAGACCCGCCTATTCGTACGTATGGATCACGGGCGGCGCGAACCTGTTCATGAAAATGCGTTTCACGGCCGACGCGGCCCTGCGCGACGAGTTGCCGGCAACGCGTCGCGCCATCCTCACCGCCTTCGGCGACGCCATCGAGCGCTTCCTGCCGGCCGCCGCTCCCGCGCCCGCAGAGGCGCCAGAGAAAGAGGACGGCACGCGCATGGTGATCCATTCCATGGATGCTTCGCAGGCAGACATGTCCGCAGGAATGATTTACCTGGCGTACGTTGTCGGCGCTCGCGAATAAATTTCCCGACAGCGTTCCGGCCTGCGGCGGGCGAGTCGTGCCGACCTACGCGATGGAACTCGGTGCCTTCGGCTCGATGCTGGCCATGCAAATGACGGCCTCCGAATCCACGACTGGCAAGAAGCTGGTGGCGATCGGGGAGGCGGGATATCTCGACGAATACGTCTGGACCGACCGCCACCGTGAGGCCTGGGGCGACAAGGCTCCCGATGGCCTGAAGCTGTCCGCCTTCAAGAAGTGGCGCAAGAAAAATCTCAAGGATTTCAGCGTGCACGACATCGGCTCGCGTCGAGTTCGGGCAACCGCGTCCACTGCCGATCGAGTCAGCCGACGCCCCCTGAAGAGGCCATATAAGAGAGTTCGGTTGCAAATAAGAATCCTTCTCATGTAGCGTTCGCGCTCGGTTTTTGCCCGAGGGCGTAATGTTGAGAAGCCAGCCGCGTCCCAGGATTCGCGGGGACGTGCGTCAGTGAACTCGCGTCGCAGAATGCAGATGTACCGCACGATGCACTCGTGGCACTGGATCAGCGCCGCGATCTGCCTCGCCGCCTTGCTGCTGTTCAGCATCACCGGCATCACACTCAATCACGCCGCATCGATCGGCGCCGCGCCCGAAGTCTCCACCGGTACCGCGCAGCTTCCGGCAGCGTTGCTGGCCGAACTCACCGGCGAACATGCGGCGGCCGATCCCGTGCCGGCCGCGATCGCATCCTGGATCGAAGGCGAATTCGACATCGACACGAGCGATGCCAGCCCCGAGTGGTCGGACGATGAGCTGTACCTCTCCGCACCCGGACCCGGGCGTGATGCGTGGGTGTCCATCGACCGTGCCGGTGGCGCTGCCCGGTTCGAAACCACCGACCGCGGCTGGATCGCGTACTTCAACGACCTTCACAAGGGCCGCAACACCGGGCTTGCCTGGGCAATTTTCATCGACGTGGTGGCGGGCGCCTGCGTGTTCTTCGCGCTCACCGGCCTGGTGCTGCTGTGGATCCAGGCACGCCAGCGCACCTCCACCTGGCCGCTGGTCGGCGGCGGCGTCGCGCTGCTGGTCGGCCTCATGATCTTCTTCGCCCATTGAATAGTTAGTCGGAGTCCCCGAATGATTCGTACGCCCCGTGCCTTCCTGTTGCTGCTGCCGTCGCTGGTTCTAGGCGCCGTCGCCGGCAGCGCCAGTGCCGCCGACCTGAGTCTCAACGTGGAAATTCCCAACCTGCCGGTGGCGGAATATCACCGGCCCTACGTGGCGATCTGGGTCGAAGGCCCGGACCAGACCATCGCGGCGAATCTCGCGGTCTGGTACCAGGTCCGTGGCGATCACACCAAGTGGCTGCCGGACCTGCGGCAGTGGTGGCGGCGCGGTGGCCGCGACCTGAAGGTGCCGGTCGACGGGCTCACGGGTGCGACGCGGCCGGTGGGCCAGCACATCCTGAAATTCGATGCGGCGGCCGAGCCGCTCGCCAGGCTGCCGCCGGGCAAGTACGCGCTGGTGGTCGAGGCGGTGCGCGAAGTGGGCGGACGCGAGGCGGTGCGGATTCCATTCGAGTGGCCGATCAAGGCCGCCAAACGCGAGTCGGCGCAGGGCAAGACCGAGCTCGGCGCGGTGGCGCTGACCCTCAATCCATGAACGTCACGGGAGCGCACATGAAAAACAATTTCGCCAGGGTCGCGCCCAAAGTCGCACTCATGCTGGCCATGTTCGTGCCCGCGACCAGCTTCGCTGCGCGCGCCTGGCTGTTGCCTTCGCAAACGATCGTGGCGCGCGCCGGCGGCTGGGTGACCTTCGACGCAGCGAATTCCGACGACCTGTTCTCGTTCAACCAGGGCGCCATGCCCATCGATGGGCTGAGCGTCACGACGCCCGATGGCCAGGCGCTGGCGCCACAGAACCTCGCCCGCGGAAAAACCCGCACCAGTTTCGATCTCGAAATGCGCGCCGCGGGCACTTACCGCGTCGCGGTGGCCGGGGACACGGTGATGGCGCGCTGGGAAGAAGAGGGCAAGCCCAAGCGCTGGCGCGGATTGCCGGCGGAAATGGCCGCGAATATTCCGGCCAACGCCGCGAAACTCGAAGTGGAACAGATGCAGCGGCGAGTGGAGACTTTCGTCACCGTCGGCGCGCCCACCGGACTCAAGGCCGCGGGCGTCGGGCTCGAGCTCGTGCCGGAATCGCATCCCAACGACCTCTATGTGGGCGAGACCGCGAGGTTCCGTTTCCTGCTCGACGGCAAACCGGCGCAGGACCTCGAGGTGCAGATCATCGCCGGTGGTACGCGTTACCGCGAAGCGCCGCAGGGAATGACCTTCAAGACCGACAAGGATGGCGCCATCGCGGTCACGTGGCCGGCGAGTGGACTCTACTGGCTCGACGCCGCGATTGAAGACGACAAGGCCACGGTGCCCAATGTGAAGAAGCGTCGTGCCACGTACAACGTCACGCTCGAAGTCCTGCCGCAATAGTTTTTCGCTGGCGTTGACGCTGGCGCTGCTGCTCGCAGCGTGCGCCACGCCACCTCCCGCCGAGACGCTGCTCGAAGGCGAGACCATGGGCAGCGCCTGGACGGTAAAGATCGCCGGCCCGTTACCTTTGCCAGCCGCCGAGCTGCGCGCCGGCGCGCAGGCGCGCTTCGACGCCGTGAACCAGGCCCTGAGCACTTACCGCGCGGATTCGGACCTGAGCCGCTTCAACGCCCAGGACTCCGGCGACTGGGTAAAGGTCGACGCCGAACTCGCGGCGGTGCTGCGTTATGCGCTGACCCTCGCAGTTCGAAGCGACGGCGCGTACGACGTCACGGTCGGGCCACTGGTGAACCTGTGGGGCTTCGGTCCGGATCCGGCCACTCATCTCGTGCCCGACGCCGCCGCCATCGAGGCGGCCCGTGCCCGCGTGGGCTGGCAGAAAGTCGAAGTGGATGACGCCCGCGGCCTGGCCCGCAAGCATCCCGGGGTGCGCATCGACCTTTCATCGCTGGGCAAGGGGCGCGGCGTCGACCGGGTCGCGGAGTATCTCGATGCGCAGGGCGTCTCTAACTACCTCATCGACCTGTCGGGCAAGCTGCGCGCGCGGGGACACAATGTGCGCGGCAACGCGTGGCAGGTGGCCGTGGAGCAGCCGGCGCCCGACGACCCGTCGGGAGCGCCGCGCACGGTGCCCGCCGTCGTCGCCCTGAACGCCAACAACAACGCGATTGCGACGGCCGGCGACTACCGGCGTTTCTTCGAAACCGGTGGCCGTCACTATTCGCACATCATCGATCCGCGCACCGGTGCGCCGGTCGATCACGCCACGCTGTCGGCGACCGCCCTCGCGCCCACCTGCATGGAGGCCGATGCACTGGCCACCGTGCTCATGGTGATGGAACCGGCCGCGGCGCTGAGTCTCGCGGAGACCGGGCACATACCGGCGCTGCTGATTCGCCGCGAAAACGCCGGGTTCCGGCTGCAGCCCAGTGCAAGCTGGCGACAACAGTAGTTTGTAGGCGGGCGCTGGCGCGCCCTGCTGCGCATGGCCGACAGGCGTCGCGAAGCCGGGACGCGGCGGCGGTTGCAGAATACGGGGATGGCCGGTCGGCGCAGTTTGTGGTCCATCCTCAAGGGCACGAGCGAGAACTGGCTCGACGACCAGGCGTCGAGCATCAGCGCCGCGCTGGCGTTCTATTGCGCCTTTTCGCTGGCGCCGCTGCTCATCATCATCGTGACCATAGCCGGCTGGATCGTCGGCGACGAGCTCGCGTATTCGTATCTCGGTTCGCAGGTCACTTTGTTGTTCGGCCCGCAGAGCGCGGCGCTGATCCTGCAGGCCATGGACAGTGCGCGTTCGGAAGAGGGCGTGTGGGCGACGATCCTCAGCGTGGTGATGCTGATCGTCGGCGCCAGCACCGTCTTCGCCGCGCTCGAAAGCGCCGTGCAGCAGATCTGGGGTGGGCGCGCCGCAGGGCCGCGCGGCTGGCGCGCCTTCGTGCGCGCGCGACTGATCTCGTTCGGGTTCATCCTCGCGATCGGTTTCCTGTTGCTGGTGTCGCTCACGCTGACCACGGCTTTGGCCGCGTTACGCGGCTACGTGGTGCGGCACTTCGAAGGCCTGGTGGGCGTGTTCGCATCGATCGACTTCCTGTTGTCGATCGCGCTCGGCACTGGCCTGGTAGCGATGATCTATCGCTACCTGCCAGCGAAGCGGCTGCCATGGCGCCAGGTGTTGACGGGCGCGCTGGTGACCGCTCTGCTGTTCCACCTGGGGCGTTGGGCAATTGGCCTGTATCTCGGGCGGGCGACGCAGCCGACCGCATTTGGCGCGGCGGCTTCATTCGCCGCGCTGCTCCTGTGGCTGTACTACTCGGCGCAGATTTTCCTGTTCGGCGCCGAGTTCACCGCCTGCCTCGGGCGGACTCGCAAGCCCGAGCCGTTGGTGGCTACTGTCGCTTGATCGTGAACTTGCCAAAGGCGACGCCGAGATCCCAGCCATCGCCGGTCCCCGCAAGCGCCAGGGAAATCTCACCCTTGGTGACCACCTGCGCCTTGGAGGACTTCACCGCACCGGCATGCGCCTCGGCGCTGGCGTAGCTGCCGAGTACATCGTCGATCGTCTGGACGCCGGAGAATTCACCGGTGCCATCACGAATGGTCGATTTTCCGGCGGAGAGGCCGCCGCCACGCGCCGAGAGTTTCACCGCCATCGACTGGCCGTTGTTGCAGGTGATCGTGCCGGTGCCATCGGCACGCTTGTAGAATATCGACCAGCCACTCATCGTGAACTTGAGTTTGCATTCGACCTCGGCGGCCTGTGCCGTGCCCCCGAAGTTGAAGGAAACGACGAGCGCAAGAATCGAAAAGAAGCGGATGGTTTTGTTCATGGCGCGACGCTAACCGCGCCGGCGGGGGTTGGCAAGATGACGCAAATACCCATCAAGCGGGCCGTCGAACGCGTGCCCGGCGGCATGATGGTGGTCCCACTGATGTGTGGCGCCGTGCTGGCGACGCTGGCCCCGGGAACGGCGAAGTTTTTCGGCTCGTTCACCGGCGCCCTGTTCACCGGCGCGCTGCCCATCCTGGCGGTGTTTTTCGTCTGTACCGGCGCGAGCATCGATTTCAAGGCCACGCCCTACATCCTCAAGAAGGGCGGCACGCTGTTCGGCGTCAAGGTGGGAATCGGTGTGTTGCTGGGCGTGATCTTCGGCCGCCTGCTCGGTGAGTCGCCGGTGAGCGCCGGCATGTTCGCGGGCATTTCCACGCTCGCCATCGTCGCATCCATGAACGATACGAATGGCGGGCTGTACATGGCGTTGATGGGCCAGTACGGCCAGCCGCGCGACGTGGGCGCGTACACCGTCATGTCGCTCGAGTCGGGCCCGTTTCTCACCATGGTTACGCTGGGCGTCGCCGGACTCGCGGCGTTTCCCTGGCCGACGCTGGTCGGTGGCATCCTGCCGCTGCTGCTCGGAATGCTGCTCGGCAATCTCGATCGCGAGATGCGCGAATTCCTGAGTCGCGCCATCCCGGTGATGATCCCGTTCTTCGCCTTCGCGCTCGGCGCCAATCTCGACCTCGCGAAGGTGTGGCAGGCAGGGTTGTTAGGTGTGGGTCTGGGTCTCGCCGTGGTGGTGGTGACCGGCATCCCGCTGTTCTTCGCCGACCGGCTCACCGGTGGCAACGGCGTGGCGGGCGTCGCGGCTGCATCCACCGCGGGTAATGCCGTGGCGGTCCCGGCCATCATCGCCAGCGCCAACCCCGCCTATGCCGACGCGGCCGCGCAGGCCACCATCCTGGTCGCGGCCTGCATTGTCGTCACCGCCATCGTGGTGCCGCTGGTCACTGCATGGACCGCGCGGCGAGTCGGTGCGCGCAACACCTGATGCCAGATCGCTGGCTCATCGTCGCCGATGATCTGACCGGTGCCGCGGATAGCGGCGTGGCATTCGCGCAGCGCGGCTGGGTCACCGACGTGTTCTGGGGTGAGACGCCTCCGGGTGAGGAGGCGGCCGTGTGGGCGTTCGACGCCGACAGCAGGTACTGCGCCTCCGGCGAGGCGGGCAGGCGTCACCACGATGCGCTGCATCGCTGGCTCACGCCCGACAGATTGCTGTTCAAGAAAATCGATTCCACGCTGCGTGGACAACCAGCGGCGGAAATCGCCGCGCTGTGCGCGGCCCTGCGAGAACTTGGCAGGGACACGCTGGGCATCTTCGCGCCGGCCAATCCAGCGATGGGCCGGACCATCCGCGATGGACATGTGTTCGTGCGGGGCGAGCCTCTGGAGCACACGGAAACCTGGCGCCGCGAACACAGTTATGCGAACGCGGATCTCGCCGCCATCCTCGCTTACACGGGGCTGCGGCCGATCAAACTACCGCTGGCGCAGGTGCGCGCAGACGTGTCGGAGCTGCGGAAAACGTTGCACGCGCTGGCTGCCGGGGCGGCGCACGAGCCGGGCACCATCGTCATCTGCGATTCCGAGAACGACGACGATCTGTGCCGCGTTGCCAGTGCCGCGGGCGGATTGGCGAGCTCTGGCTTCTATATCGGTACCGCCGGGCTGGCGAAGGCACTGGCCGCGCGGGGTTCGCTGCCGGAACCGCGCGTCATCCGGCTGGCGCCGGCGCCACGCGGAACCCTGATCGCCATAGGCTCGCCGGCGCAGGAGTCGCGCGCTGCTGCGCGCAAGCTCGCGATGTACCTCAATGTGCGGCCAGTCCGCATCGACGGTCGTCCGGAGCGGCGGTTCGACGGTTCCGCCGAGGCGATATTTGCCAGCAGCATCATGGCGCGGGTGATCTCGGGGCATGACGTGGTGGCGTTGCTCGAACCCGTCGAAGGCAGCGACTCCCCGCCGCATCCTGGGCACGTACGCATCCTGGCTGCCACGCTCGCCCAAGCACTGAATTACATGGGCGCACTCATCGTCAGCGGAGGCGAGACGGCGACGGCGCTGCTCGCGCAGTGTCAAGTTCACGGCATCAGGCTTCTTGGCGAGATCGAGCCGGGGCTGGCTTTGGGAATGACGCGTGGCAAGGTGCAGGTGCCCATCGTGACCAAGCCGGGCGCGTTCGGCGATGAAAACTGCCTGATACGCTGCGTGGACTGGATGCGTGCGCAAAGGCAAACGGAATGAGACTTCCCACCATCGCCATCACCATGGGCGATGCCGCCGGCATCGGCCCCGAGATCATCATGAAAGCGCTGGCCGTGCCCGGGGTACATGCCTTCTGCAGGCCGCTGGTGATCGGCGATGCCGAACGCCTGCGGCTCGCGGGCCAGCGAGTCGCCAGTCGCCTGCAGGTCGGTGACCTCGCGAGCACGCGCGCGACGCGCAGTTCGTCCGTGGCAGCGTCGAATGCATCGATCTCGGCCTGGTTCCGGCGGATCTTCCCTTCGGCAAGATGTCGGCGATCGCGGGCGAGGCGGCGTTCCGCTACATCGAGCGCGCGGTGCGCGTCGTTGAGGCGGGCGAGGCGCAGGCCATCTGCACCGCGCCGCTCAGCAAGGAAGCGCTGCATGCCGCGGGCCACAAGTATCCGGGCCACACCGAACTGCTGGCGGCGCTGACCGGTACGCCCGAAGTCTCCATGATGCTGGTGGCGCCGAAACTGCGCGTGATCCACGTGACCACGCACATGGGACTGCTCGATGCCATCGAACGTATCGACGCGCCGCTGGTGGAGCGGGTCATTGGCCGCGCGCACCTCACGCTGACGCGCGCCGGGATCGCGAATCCGCGCATCGGCGTCTGCGGCATCAATCCGCATGCCGGCGAAAACGGGTTGTTTGGTCGCGGCGAAGAGGCCGAGAAAATCGATCCCGCCGTGCGCAACGCGCAGGCCCGCGGCATGGGATGTGCGCGGTCCGCTGCCCGCCGACACGCTGTTCTTCCTGGCGGCGCGCGGCGACTACGACATCGTGGTCGCCATGTATCACGACCAGGGTCATGGGCCGGTCAAGGTCCTGGGCCTGGAAGCCGGTGTGAACATCACGGTAGGCCTGCCCATGGTGCGCACGTCGGTGGATCACGGCACGGCCTTCGACATCGCCGGCAAGGGCGTCGCCGACGAGCGCAGCCTCATCGAAGCGCTGCGACAGGCGGCCGAACTCGCACCCCGCTGAATCCGCCGACAAGGTTGTGAGGGCCGATATGCGCGGCCACCCTGCCGACTTGCACCGCCTCGGCGCAAAAGCGCTCACGTTCGCTCTTTGACTCGCTGATTGTCTCGTTCTTTGTCCGCAAATGTGTTAATTCTTGCGCCTGCTGATCGTTACTGAGGATTTTTGATCGAAGTACGCCTCTAGTTCATAAAGAAGGGGGAACCATGAAGGCCGTCTATCGGCTAGGTCGGGCTCGTGTCACGCGGACAAACGAGCTCCTCCTGGCCTCTCTAGTTTTGTTTGCATTTGGAACGCCTGCATTCGCACAGGAACAACCGCAGGCGGCGGAACAGGAAGATGTCATCGTCGTGACCGGCTCGCGCATCGCGCGCGACTTCGACGGATGCCTCGACACCTCTGGCGATCATCAACGCCGAGGAAATCAAGCTGTCGGGCACGATGAGCGTCGACAAGGTGCTGAGTGATCAGCCGCAGTTCGTCCAGGCGACGAATGGCGGCGCGACTGCCAACACGGTTCCCGCCGGCTCTGCTGCCGGCGCCGCCTACGTCAACCTCCGCGGCTTCGGTCCGACACGCAGCCTGACGCTGGTCAACGGACGGCGATTTTCCATCTTCGGCCCGGAACTGGTCACCGACCTCAACACCATTCCGACCGCGTTGATCGAACGCACTGAAGTCGTGACGGGTGGTTCCTCCGCCGTGTACGGCTCGGATGCCATCACCGGCGTCATCAACTTCATCATGCGAGATGACTTCGAAGGCGTCGAAGTTGGCGGTCAGTATGGTTTTGACAGCGCCACCAGCACGCCGACGTACAACGTCGACCTCACGCTGGGCGGGAATTTCGCGGAAGGGCGCGGCAACGCGGTCGTCTCGCTGAATTACTACAAGCGCGAAGGATTCACGCGCCAGGACCGCGGCGACTGGGCGGAGCTGCCCTACGGCGAGGCCTGCGTCACCGCCGAATCCTGGAGCGACACCATGATCGGCGTCGCCAACGGCTCGAATGCCGCCGGCTGCGCGGCATCGGGCGGCAAGATGGGATTCATCTTCTCCGGCAGCGGCGACATTCCCAACGGCCGCTTCACGATCCCGACAGGTGTGCGCAACTTGCCGGCCATGAGCACGGCGCTCGGCAACGCCGGACTCGCCGGCATGGGTGACAACGGTTTCACCTTCGACGATGCCGGCACCACGCAGCGACTGACGCAGCGGCCGGCGGATGATTTCAACCTGACCTTGTACAACTACCTGCAGGTGCCGCAGGAACGGTGGATGCTGAATGCGTTCACGCATTACGAATTCGCGCCGAAGGCCACCGGTTACATGGAGTTCCACTTCAGCAACAACCGCGTGGATCAGCAGCTCACGCAGGCCAACATCGGCGGCGACTTCCTGGTGAACGTCACCAATCCGTATCTCGATGCGAACATGCAGGAAGTGCTGCGGCAGATGGATCTGGCCGAAACAGGACCGAGAACTCTCCAGCAAGGTCCGATCGCGTACACGACGACTCCGGGCGATGGACTGGCCGTGCTCACCGCGGGGCGACGCCTCGTGGAGCTGCCCTTCCGGCACAACGTCGACGACCACAACGTGTGGCGCGTCGCCGCAGGCGTCAAGGGCGATCTCGGGGATGCCTCGGACAAGTTCTTCCGCAACCTGTCTTACGACGTGTACTACACGCTTCGCGCGCTCCGAGGACTCGAGCCGGCAGGAAGGCGCGGCATCGCGCAGCCGTTACGCGGCCTCGTTGCTCGCCAGCGGAACAAACCCGCCGGTGTCGAACATCTTCGGGCAGAACCTTTCCGAAGCAGCCGTGAACGCCATCAAGATCAATGCCACCAACGTGACGAATGCCGAACAGCAGGTGGCTGTGGCGACGCTCGGCGGCGAGGCATTCGAGCTGCCGGCCGGAGCGGTCAATTTCTCGGTCGGCGCCGAGTGGCGCACGGCCGAGGCGCAGTACATCCCGGATGAGTACCTGCGTTCGGGCGACGTGGTCGGCTTCAATCCCGGCCTGCCCACCGCCGGCGACATAACCTCGAAGGAGCTGTTCGCCGAACTGCGCGTGCCGATCCTGGCCGACATCATGTTGGTCCAGAATCTCAGCCTCAATGCTGCGTACCGCAGTTCCGACTACGACCTCGACGGTGTTGGCCGCGTGTCGACGTACCTCTATGGTCTCGACTGGCGGCTCAGCGACACGTTCGCATTCCGCGGGCAGTTTCAGCGCGCCATCCGCGCGCCGAACATCGCGGATCTGTACGGCGGTCTGCAGCTGAACTTCCCCACGCTGACGGATCCCTGCTCGAGCCGCAATACCGCGAACCAGACGCCAGAGGTGCGACAGCTGTGTATCGATACCGGTGTGCCGGCAGCGTCGGTGTTCACGGCCGGTGTGCAGCCGGACAACATCATTCCGTCACGCTCGGGCGGCAATCCGAACCTGCAGGAAGAAAGTTCGGACACAAAGACGTTCGGTGTGGTGCTGACGCCGGAAGCCATCCCTTCGCTGGTGGTGACTCTCGATTACTTCGATATCACCCTGGATGACGCCATTGCCCAGCTCGGCGGCGGTGCGCAGAACACGCTGAACCTGTGCTACCTCACGGTACAGGACGCCAGCAGCGACTTCTGCCAGGCGGTCCATCGCAACCCTGCGACGGGCTCGATCACTGTTCCGTACTCGCTCGATGTCCTGCAGGCGAATATCGGCGGACTGGAGACTTCGGGCTACGATCTGCAGGGACGTTATGGATTCGACGTCGGTTGGGGCGGCGAGGGCGGCAGCCATTTCGACATCAGCACGGCATGGACCTTCACCGATGAGTTCACCGTGACTCCCATGCAGGCAACGCCGCAGAACACCAACGAATGCGTGGGTTCCTACGGTGCGACCTGCGGTGAGCCGATTCCGGAGCTCAAGGGTGTCACCCGCGTCACCTGGAGTACCGGACCGTTCGGTGTGAGCCTGCGTCATCGCTTCATCGACAGCGTGACGACCGATCGATTCGTGCTGCCGCAGCGGCGCGGTGCCACGCCTCCGGCCAAGGACGACGCTGACGAATCCGACCCTGGATGCGCAGAACTACCTCGACCTCTCGTTCACCTTCGACATCGGCGACAAGGGCGAAGTCTTCGCCACGGTGAACAACGTGTTCGACTCGGATCCTCCGGTCATCGTCGGCCAGGGCGGCTACGGCAATACGTATCCCGCGACCTACGATTACGCCGGCATGACCGTATTCCTGGGAGTCAACTTCAAGACGTTCTGATCAGGCACCCGCCTGGAAAGACAGACGCCGCCGCAAGGCGGCGTTTGTTTTTGCGGAGCCGCCTGCTGTCGCGGAAGTAGTTAGATCCGGGAGCGTTTTCCGGCCGGTGGACGGCGTGCTGGCCGGCCCGAAATGCCTGTTACCGTTACCACGCAGATGACGACATAACCGGCCTGACCTCGGCGGAAATTCGGGCCAGCGATGCCGGTTTTGACATCATTCATGCGTCAACTTGATTCAAATTGACTGCCCATGCGCGTGAATGACCGTTCATGCATGGTATTCGGGCGTACAATGACACCGGTTTCTGGAATTTCGCAGGCGAAATTCCGACCTCGTCTGAAAAACGCACCTTGTCCGCGCTCCGTGCGCTTTTCGACATCGGAGCGCCGCCGGCACCCCTTCGCTGGCGGCGCTCCACCTATCTAACTACCCGGGATAAATCAGCTGCGTGGGACGAGGATGTCCCGCGTCACGTTGCGCACGTCATTGGCGCCGGTGAGCGCCAGGCTCACCGCCAGTTCCTTGCGGATGATGTCCAGGGCCAGCGACACGCCGGCCTCGCCGCGCGCGGCCAGGGCATACAGGAAGGCCTTGCCCATCAGGCAGCCTTTGGCGCCGAGCGCCAGCGCTTTCAGCACGTCCTGGCCGGTGCGCACGCCGCCGTCGAAGAGCACTTCACAGCGCCCGGCGACGGCATCCACCACTTCGGGCAGGGCGGAGATGGTGGAACGCGCGCCGTCGAGCTGGCGTCCGCCGTGATTGGAAACCACGATGGCATCGGCGCCGTGTTCGCAGGCCAGGCGCGCGTCTTCGGCATCGAGAATGCCCTTGATGATGATCTTGCGCGGCCATTGCTGGCGCAGCCAGGCGAGGTCCTTCCACGTGACGGTGGGATCGAACTGCTGCGCGATGCGTTCGGCCAGTGTCTTGAGGCCGGCGCCCTCGGTCATGCGTCCCTCGAGATTGCCGAAGCTGCGGCGCTTGCCCATGAGCACCTTGAACGCCCAGCCCGGCTTCATCGCGATCTCGAAGGCGTTCTTCAGCGTGAGACGCGGCGGAATGGAAAGGCCATTCTTCGCGTCGCGGCGGCGCACGCCCTGCACCGGCATGTCGACGGTGAGCATGATGGCCGAACAGTTGGCCGCCTTGGCACGATCCAGCAACTCCACGTTGAAGCCGCGATCGCGCATCAGGTAGACCTGGAACCAGAATGGTTTCTGCACCGCGCTGCGGACGTCCTCGATGGAGCCGATGGACAGCGTGCTCAGGCAGAACGGTACGCCAAAGGTCTGTGCGGCGCGGGCTCCCAGCATCTCGCCATTGGCGTGGAACAGGCCGGTGAGGCCGGTAGGCCCGATCCCCAGCGGGATGGTCCAGTCCTCGCCCAGGATGTTGGTGGCGAGCTGCTGCTGCGAGACATCGATCATGACCCGCTGGCGCAGCTGGATGGCGTGCAGGTCGTCGAGGTTGCGGTTGAACGTGACTTCGTCGTACGAGCCGCGATCGGCGTAGTCGAAGATGGCGCGGGGTATCCGGCGGCGCGCGAGCTCGCGCAGATCGGCAATGCTGTTGATGACCATGATGAAGTATGGGGGCAGCCCCCGATTCCTAGCAAAAGGGGTCAGTCCTCTTCTTGTCTCACAGGCGAGTTATTCACAGTGCCTTGAGGGCCGACCCCTTTTGCTAGGAATCGGGGGCTGCCCCCATTCTCAAATGATGCCACCGCCGAGGCTTTGTTTGCCGGGGCGCGCCTGCGCGCAGCGCGCGCGATAACCACTGTCGCGATACGCGGCCACCGGATCGATGGCGCCGCCCTTCGAAACTCGTGCCTGGGCGAGTATCGGCGCGACATCGGTGGTAAAGCCGCGCTTCAGCGTCTGCGCGGCCATCAGCACGTCGTTCGCCATCCGGTACTCGTGCAGCCGGGCGCGCTCCACGATCAGTGCCTGCGCATAGGCGCGCTGCAATTCGATGGCGCTGGTCATGAGGCTCTCGACCGGGTCGGTGACATTGTGCGACTGGTCGAGCATGTGCGCCGGCTTGAAGTCCGGCGCCTTCGCAAGCTCGGCTTCCACCAGCTCGTTGAATACCAGGAACAGGCGGAACGGCTCGATCGAACCGGCGTCGAGATCGTCGTCGCCGTACTTGGAGTCGTTGAAGTGGAAGCCGCCGAGACGCCGCGCATGCACCAGGCGGGCCACGATCATTTCGATGTTCACGTTGGGCGCGTGGTGCCCGAGATCGACGAGACAGAAGGCCTTTGGGCCCAGCGTCTGCGCCGCCATCAGCGAGGTGCCCCAGTCCTGGATGACCGTGGCGTAGAACGCCGGCTCGTACATCTTGTGCTCGATGAACATGCGCCAGTCGTCGGGCAGCGCCTTGTAGATGGACGCAGTCGATTCGAGGTAGCGCTCGAAGGCGCGCCCGAGATGCGACTGGCCGGGAAAGTTCGCGCCGTCTCCGATCCAGACGGTCAGCGCCTTCGAGCCGAGCTTCCTGCCGACGCTGATGCAGTCGATGTTGTGAGCGACGGCCTGGGCGCGCACCGCCGCGTCGGTATGCGTGAGGCTGCCGTACTTGTACGACAACGGCTGACCCACCTGGTCCTGGAAGGTGTTGGAATTCATGGCGTCGAAGCCCAGCCCCAGCGCCGCAGCATGTTCACGCAGCGCGACGAAGTCGTCGGTCTTGTCCCAGGGCAGGTGCAGCGACACGGTCGGCGTGGCAGCGGTCAGCCGATGAATGACGCTGCAGTCCTCGAGCTTCTCGAACACGTTGCGCGGTTCGCCCGTTCCGGGAAATCGTCCGAAGCGTGTGCCTCCGGTGCCCACACCCCAGGACGGAATCGCCACGCGGAAATTCGCCACCGCGCGGGTGATGTCGTCGATGGCGATGCCGCGCCGTTCGAGCTGCGCACCCAGCGCGGAGTAATCGGCGGCCAGGGCGGCGGCATGCGGCTTGTTGGCCGACGCGATGTAGTTCGCGTCGCGCGGATCGGCGAAAGACATGGGTTTCCCCTGATCTGGTTCAGCGCGTGAACGCGGCCGCGTTGCCGGCGTCGACGTTCACGATATTGCCGGTCGACTTGGCGGAGCGTTCGGAGGCGAAGAATGCCACGGCCTCGGCGACGTCTTCAGGATAGACGCTGCGCTTGAGCAGGCTGCGCTCGCGGTACACGGACTCCAGCTCGTCGACACTCTTCTTGTACTGCGCGGCGCGCTGCTGCGCCCATTCGCCCTGCCAGATGCGCGAGCCGCGCAGCACCGCGTCCGGATTGACGACGTTGACGCGAATGCCCATCGGGGCGCCTTCGAGCGCCAGGCAGCGCGCCAGGTGCAGTTCCGCGGCCTTGGCCGTGCAATACGCGGCGGCGCCAGGGGAGGCGGCCAGGGCATTTTTCGAACCGATGAAGACGATCGACCCGCCGATGCCCTGCGATCTTGAAGAGCTGGAAGGCCTGCCGCGCGATCAGGAAGTAGCCGGTGGCCAGGATGTCCATGTTCTTCTGCCAGGTCGCGAGACTGGTCTCGTCGACCGGCGAGGCCGACGCAATGCCGGCGTTGGAAACGCAGATGTCCACGCCGCCGAATTTCCAGGCGCTGTCGCGAAAGCCCGCGGCCACCGCGTCCTCGCGCGTCACGTCCACCCAGGCGCTCGCGACCACGTCGGAGTTGTAACGCTCGCGCAGCTCGTTTTCAGCGCTGGCCAACGCCTCTCGGTCGATGTCGCACAGCACGACGCAGGCGCCTTCGTCCATGAGCCGGCGTGCGGTGGCGAGTCCGATGCCCCCGGCGCCCCCGGTAATGAGCGCAACGCGGCCGGCCAGGGCCTTCGGCTTCGGCATGCGTTGCAGCTTGGCTTCTTCGAGATCCCAGTATTCGATGTCGAAGGCTTCCTGCTCGGGAAGGCCGCGGTAGGTCAGAAACGCTGGCCGCGCCGCGCATCACATTGATGGCGTTCACGTAGAACTCGCCGGCGATACGCGCCGTGGATTTGTCGGCGGCAAACGTGATCATGCCGACACCGGGAACGAGATAGACCACCGGATTGGCGTCGCGCATCTTCGGCGAACCCGGCCGCTTGCAGCGATCGTAGTAGCCGGCGTAGCGCTCGCGATAGGCCTCGATGGCGGGGCGCACGCGCGCCATGAGATCCGCAACACTGTCGCGCGCGGGATCGAAGGGCAGTACCAGCGGCCAGATCTTGGTGCGCAGGAAGTGATCGGGACAGGAAGTGCCGAGTGCAGCGAGGCCGGCGAGTTTCTCGCCGCCCACGAAATCCAGCACCGTCTCGCTGTCGTCGAAGTGCCCGACTTTGAAAGTGTGGGGACTGGCTCCGCATCGGTGCCTGTCCCCACTCGACTCGGAGCCGAGATGACCCCGCGAATCGCGGGCATGATGGCCGGCGGCCACTTCGCGCCGGCGGTCGATGGTGAGCGCCTGCGTCGCCACTGCGCCGAACGGGCGCTTGCCGCGGGCGTGCTGCGTCAACCACAGCGTGGCGCGATTGATGATGTCCAGCGTGTTCTCGTAACAGGCCCTGGAATTGTCGGCCCAGGTGAACAGGCCGTGCGCCTCGAGCACCGCGCCCTTGAGCTTCGGATTCTTCTGCGTGAGCTCGCGCAATTTCACGCCGAGCTCGTAACCCGGACGAATCCAGGGCAGCCAGCCGATTTCGCCGCCAAATATCTGCTCGGTCAATGCCTGAGAATCGGCCGAAGCCGCTATGGCGATCAGCGCGTCCGGATGCATGTGATCGACGTGCGCCCGATCGACCAGGCCATGCAGCGGCGTGTCGATGCTGGCCGCGCGCGGGTTCAGGTTGAATGCGCAGTGCGCGTACAGCGGCACCAGCGCGCTGTCGGGGTCCTTGCCCCCGGCCTTCGAAGCGCCGTAAAACTTCTCCAGCGCGCGGAATTTCTCCATGTAGAGCGTGGAGAAACCGTCGAGCTTCATGGTGCCGAGGTCGCCACCCGATCCCTTGACCCATAACACTTCGACTTCGGCGCCGGTCAGCGGGTCCTTCTCGCGGATCTTCGCGGAGGTATTGCCACCGCCGAAATTGGTGATGCGCTTGTCGCTGCCCAGCAGATTGGACCGATACAGGAGCAGTTCGGCGGGCGAGAGCCGCGCCGCATGGGCATCATCCCAACGACTTTCGATTTCGAGCGGCATCTGGGGTGCCAACTGGACCACACTCATCCAATGTCTCCGGGCCAGTCCGGCGCTAAAGTACGCGGGCGCGGCCCTCCAATAAGGTGAGGCTGTGTAACACACGAAGCCGTCATATACAATCAATCACGTGCAGAATCGATCACGGGCCGGTAGCGGGGGACCCAAATGCTCGAAAAAGAACGCCATAACCTGATCCTGAAGCTGGTCGACGAGCGCTCGATCGTCAGTGTCGGGGACCTGCTGGATCTGCTCGGGGCCTCCGAGGCCACGATCCGCCGCGACATCAATGCGCTGGCGGAAAAAGGCGAGGTCAAGCGAATACGTGGCGGCGCCGAGGCGGTGCGGCCGCGGCATCAGCCGCACCTGGTGGGCATGCCGTTCGCCATGAGCCAGGACGTGAGCGTTCCGCAGAAGCGCGCCATCGCGCGTGCCGCGGCGGCGCTGATCGTGCCGGGCGAAAGCATCATCATCAATGGCGGCACCACTACCTACGCGCTGGTCGAATTCCTCGAGAACTCCGATCTCGACATCCTCACCAATTCATTCCCGATCGCCGCGAAGTTGTTTGCCACCAGCCGCAATCGCATCACGCTGCCGGGCGGCACGATCTTCCGCGAGCAGAACATCGTGTTGTCGCCGTTCGAGAACGACACCATCGAGAGCTTCTGGGGCAACAAGCTGTTTGTCGGATGCTACGGGCTGAACCGCTTCGGCATGATGGAAGCCGATCCGCTCATCGTGCAGGCGCAGACCAAGCTGTTGAAACGCAGCGAACACGTGATCGTGATGGCGGACAGTTCCAAGCTGCGTCGCAAGTCGGCGATGATCGTGGCCGGTCTCGACCGCATCAATACCATCGTCACCGACGACGGCGCGCGACCCGAAGAACTCGAAGATTTCCGCGCCTCCGGCATCAAGGTCATCGTCGCCAAAGTCACGCCCGAAGATGAGATGAAGAAAATCGCGTAGCCGCGCAGGGGAGCATCAAGAGTGAAGAAGTTTTTCGTCGCGGCCGCGTGCGCCGTGTTGGCTCGCGGCCGCCGGTTGCGGCAAGAGCGAACCCGACAAGCCGGGTCGCACACGTATCGGCCTGGTGGCGAAGTCGCTGGGCAATGGTTTTTTCGACGCCGTGCACAAGGGTGCGGACGAAGCGGCGAAGGAACTCGATGCCGAAGTGATCTTCGTCGGCCCGACCACGCCCACCGCCGAGGGGCAGATCGAAACGCTGAATTCCCTGATCGCGCAACGAGTGGACGCCATCGCGGTCTCGGCAAACGATCCCGACGCGCTGGTTCCCACGCTCAAGAAGGCGCTCGACCGAGGCATCAAAGTGGTGTCGTACGACTCCGCCGTCGCGCAGCCGGGCCGCCTCGCACACCTGGCGCCATCCTCAGATCAGCTCATTGGTGAAACAGTAGTGGCCCTGACGGCTGAATTGGCACCAGAAGGCAGGGGTAAATTTGCCGTGGTGTCGGCCACACCCACGTCCACCAACCAGAATTCCTGGCTGGCCGAAATGCGCAAGGCGCTGGCCCAGCATCCCGGCCTCGAGATGGTCGGAGTGGTCTACGGCGACGACGTTTCCGACAAGTCCTATCGCGAGGCCGTGGCGCTGATCCAGCAGCACCCGGATCTCGCCGTGCTGGTCAGCATCAGCTCGGTGGGCATCGTGGCGACGGCGCGCGCCGTGGAGGACCAGGGCCTGACCGGCAAGATCAAGGTCACGGGACTCGGATTGCCATCCGAACTCGCGGGCTACGTGCAGAAGGGCGTCGTGCCGAAGTTCGCGATCTGGAATCCCATCGATCTCGGCTACTCGACCACGCAGATCGCGGCGCGCCTGGCGCGCGGCGGTGACGTGTCCAAGCCGGTCTCGATGGGCCGCATGGGTGAGGTCACGTTCGCCGCGGATGGCGTTGGAGCGATGAGCAAACCCTTCATCTACGACGCCAGCAACGTGGCGGAATTCGCGAAGATCTTCTGAGGCGAGCCGGGACCGTCGACGTGCCTGCGCCCATCCTCCGGCTCACCGACGTGCGCAAGTCGTTCGGCGGCGTGCGTGCGCTTGCCGGCGTGAACCTGGAATTGCACCGCGGTTCGGTGACGGCACTCATCGGTGAGAACGGTGCGGGCAAATCGACGCTGGTGAAGATCCTCTCCGGTGTTCACCAGCCGGACTCCGGCGCCATCGAACTGGAAGGCACGGCGACGCGAATCGCGACGCCGATCGCGGCGCGCGACCTCGGCATCGGCGTGGTCCACCAGGAATGCCTGGTGTTCGACCATCTCAGTGTCGGCGAGAACCTGTTCATCAACGCGCATCCGCGGCGCCGCGCGCTCATCGACTGGCGCGGAATGCAGGCGCGCGCCGCGGCGGTGCTGCAGGAACTGGGCGCGGACTTCACCGCCGACACGGTGGTCGGCGCCCTGAGCATTGCGCAGAAACACGTGGTGCAGATCGCGCGCGCGCTGGTCAACGAGTCCCGCGTGCTGATCCTCGATGAGCCGACCGCATCGCTGTCGCAGCGCGAATGCGCGGAGCTGTTCCGGATCGCGCGCCAGCTGCGGGATGCCGGCTGTGCGCTGCTGTTCATCAGTCACCGCTTCGACGAGATCTTCGAACTCGCGGATCGCTACGCGGTGTTTCGCGACGGCAGTTCGGTGGGCGAAGGTGAGCTCGCGGCCACCGACCGCGATCAGCTGATCCGCCTCATGGTGGGCCGGCCGGTCGAGCAGTTGTTTCCGAAACAGGACGCGCGCATCGGTGAGCCCATCCTGCGCGTCGAGAACCTGGGCCGCGCCGGAGAATTCGAGGACATCAGCTTTTCCCTGCGGCGCGGGGAAATCCTCGGCATTTACGGGCTGGTGGGCGCGGGCCGCACCGAGCTCGCGCAGGCGTTGTTCGGCGTGCGGCGCGCAGATCGCGGCACCGTGAGTGGCGCCTCTGACATTGCGCTGGTGCCGGAAGACCGCCAGACCCAGGGCAGCATTCTTCCCTTTTCGATCGCGGCGAACATCGCCCTGCCCAATCTCGAGACGCTGGCGCCGCGCGGCTGGTATCACGGCCGGCGCGAAAATGAGCTCGCGCAGCAGTGGATAGACGCGCTCGGCATCAAGGCGCAGGGACCGGCGCAGCCGGTGCAGAACCTCTCGGGTGGCAATCAGCAGAAAGTGGTGCTGGCCAAGTGGCTGGCGCGCAAGCCCGCAGGTGCTGATCCTCGATGAGCCCACCAAGGGCATCGACGTGGGCGCCAAGGCCGCGGTGCATGCGGTGACCAGTGAATTCGCCTGTGCCGGCAACGGTGTGATCCTGATCTCATCGGAACTGCCGGAGATTCTCGGCATGTCCGATCGCGTGCTGGTGATGAGGCGCGGACGACTGCGTGGCGAATTCGCGCGCCACGAAGCCACCAGCGAAAACCTGCTGCGCGCGGCGAGCGGCGCATGATGCTGACCGCCTATGGGCGCTGGACCGAGGTGGCGCGCCGCGATTTCAAGCTGGCGCTGCTGACGCTGGCGCTGCTCGCTGCGGTGATATTCGCCTTCCCGGGCTACGCGGCGCCACGCAATCTCGCCGGCGTCCTCGACGATACGGCCATCCTCATCATGCTGGCGCTGGGACAGATGCTGGTCATCCTGGTGCGCGGCATCGACCTGTCGATGGCGGCCAACCTGGCGCTCTGCGGCATGCTGGCAGCGCTCTTCAATCGTGCGTATCCCGGCGGCGGGTGTTCTGCCGGTGCTGCTGCTGACGCTGTTCGCCGGTGGGTTGTTGGGCGCGTTCAATGGCCTGCTGGTCTGGAAGCTCAGGCTGCCACCCATTGTCGTGACGCTCGGAACCATGTCGGTGTATCGCGGCGTGATCTACCTGCTGTCGCGCGGCGCCTGGGTCAACGAAAACGAAATGACGCGCGACTTCCTCGAATTCACGCGCGCGCAATTCCTCGGACTCACCACGCTGGCCTGGGCCGCGCTGATCATCGCCGCGGCATTCATCGTGGCGCTGCGTTACTCGCGCGCGGCGCGCAACCTGTACGCCGCGGGTGGCAATCCCGAGGCGGCTGCCTATTCGGGCGTCGACCCGGGTCGCATGCAATTCATGGCCTACGTGGTCGCGGGCGCGATCGCCGGCGTCTGCGGATACCTGTGGGTGGCGCGCTTCGCGGTGGCCTATACCGACATCGCACTCGGTTTCGAGCTGCAGGTAATCGCGGCCTGCCTGATTGGCGGCGTGGCAATTGCCGGCGGTGTCGGCTCCGCGCTCGGTGTGGTGATCGGCTGCCTGTTCCTCGGCGTGATTCGCAGCAGCCTGCCGCTGGTGGGGATTTCGGCGTTCTGGCAGATGTTCATCAACGGAGTCGTCATCCTGGCCGCGGTGTTGCTGTCCGCGCGCCAGCGGCGGGGCACCCGCGCGATTCTCGAGGCGCCGCGCGCATGACGGCGCAGCTGCTCAAACGTTGGGAAACCGTGCTGGCCGTGGTGCTGGTACTGGAGTTCGTGCTGTTCGCTTCTGTCTCTCCCTACTTCCTGAGCGTGGAGACTCTGTCGGATGCCACGTTCAACTTCACCGAACGTGCGCTGGTGGCGCTGCCGCTGGCACTGCTGATCATCGCGGGTGAAATCGATATCTCGGTGGCTGCGATAATTGCGCTCTCCTCGGTGGCGATGGGACTGGCGGCCGAGGAGGGCGTTGGCACCGCAGGTATCGCGGCGATTGGACTTGGCACCGGCCTGCTCGCGGGCTGCGTCAACGGCGCGCTCGTGACGCTCGGGCGTGTGCCGTCAATCGTCGCGACCATCGGCACCATGACGCTGTTCCGCGGCATCGCCTATGCGGTGCTCGGTGACCGGGTGCTCAAGAACTACCCCGAGTCGTTTGCGATGTTCGGGCAGGGGTACGCCTTCGGACCCGTGTCCATCGAACTCGCACTGTTCGCGGTGCTCGCCGTGGTGTTTGGCCTGTTCCTGCACCGTACGCGCTGGGGCCGCGCCATCTACGCCATCGGCGCGAATCCGGTGGCGAGCGAATTTGCGCGCATTCGCGTGGATCGTTACCGCTTCCTGTTGTTTGCCCTCACGGGCGCGGCCAGCGGATTGGCCGCGGTGTTGCTCACGTCGCGGCTCGGTTCGACCCGGCCTTCGATCGCCCAGGGCTGGGAGCTGGAAATCATCAGCATGGTGATCCTGGGTGGAGTGTCGGTCTGGGGCGGCAAGGGCAGTATCCTTGGCGTGGTCCTGGCGGCACTGGTGTTTGGCCTCGTGACATTCGGTCTCGGACTCATGAACATTCCCGGCATCGTGATGTCGATCTTCACCGGAGCGCTGCTGATACTCGTGGTCGCCTTGCCGGCGCTGGTGCAGCGTCGGTGAACACGCCGGCGCCACTGGTCGCGGTTTTCGACGTCGGCAAGACCAACGCGAAGATCGCACTCGTCGATCCGGCGCAGGGGCTGGAGGTATGGAGCGCGCGCCGCGCCAACGCGGTCGTGCAGGGCGCGATCCTGCGCGAGCTCGACGTGGTGGCCATCGAAACCTGGCTCATCGAAGCGTTGCGCAGCGCGCCGCATCGCGATCGCGTCGTGGCCATCGTGCCGGTCGCGCATGGAGCGGCGGCGGTGCTGGTCGACCACGCCGGCAACGTGGTCCTCGCGCCGGACTATGAAGACACCTGTTTCGATGAAGTCGCCGAGGAATACCTCGCGCTGCGCGATTCGTTCGCGGTCACGTTTTCACCCAACCTGCCCCAGGGCCTGAATCTCGGGCGGCAGCTCTACTACCTGCAGAGCCGGCACGGCGAGCTGTTCCGTCGCGTCTCGCACATTCTCATGTACCCGCAGTACTGGTCGTGGCGCCTGTCGGGCGTGATGGCCACCGAGGTCACTGCGCTCGGCACACACACCGATCTGTGGCGGCCGCATGACGACACGCTACTCGGCGCTGGCGCGCAAGCAGGGCTGGGCACGCCTCATGCCGTCCATGCATCGCGCCACCGCGCGGCTCGGCAGGATCCACGCCGACCATCGCCGCCGCGACCGGGCTGCCGGAATCCTGCGTCGTGACCTGCGGCATCCATGATTCCAACGCCTCCTACCTGCGCTTCCTCATGGACCGCGAGCGCGAAGCGTTCACCGTGGTGTCGAGCGGCACCTGGACCATTGTCATGGCCAATCGCGGCGACCTGCGGCGGTTGCGTGAAGATCGCGACATGCTCGCCAACGTGAACGTCTTCGGCGCGCCGATCGCCACCGCGCGATACATGGGCGGGCGCGAGTACGAGGCCATCGCGCAGGGCTCGGACGAGCCTACCTTCGACGCGTTGATCGAAGTGCTGAGCAGCGGCGCGATCGCCCTGCCTTCATTTGCGAGTGCCGGGCCCTACAACGGCCGGCGCGGAACCATCGAGGGTGCGGACGGGCTCAATGCCACGCAACGCGCGGCGCTGGCCACCCTGTATTCGGCGCTCATGACCGCGCAACTCATCGAATTGCTGGGGACCGCGGGCGAGATCTTCATCGACGGCCCGCTGGCGCGTAATCCGTTGTTCGGAAGTTTGTTAGGCGCCTGTGTGCCGGCGGGCACCGTGCGCATCTACCCGGAAGGCGGCGGCACCCGCGTGGCCGCGCATCTCGCCGGGTTGCCATCACCGCAGCCGGGTGCATTGCGCAACGTGGCGCCGTTGCGCATCACGGGCCTGCTCGAATACCAGGCCAACTGGCGCCATCGACTCGAGGAGCGTGCATGACGAACAGGATGAATCGGGCAGCGAGCCTGCTCGCGCTCGCGGGAACCATGGTGCATGGCGGCGCCGGCCGCAGCCCAGTACCACAATCCCGTCCTGTACTCCGACTACTCCGATCCCGACGTGATTCGTGTCGGCAGCCGCTACTACATGACGGCGTCATCGTTTCACTTCTCGCCGGGTCTGCCATTGCTCGAATCGACCGATCTGGTGCACTGGCAACTCGTGGGCCACGCGCTGCCCCGGCTGCCCTTCGACGCGAAATACGATCTGCCGGGGCCGCTGGGATTCAGCGACGGCTCCGAGCGTGCGCGCTTCTTCGCCGAGATGGGCCATCGCTACAGCGCGGGCGTGTGGGCGCCGGCGATCCGGCGTCACAACGGCCGCTTCTATATCTACTTCGCGACGCCCACCGAAGGAATCTTCATGGTGTCCGCGCGGAAGATCGAGGGGCCGTGGACGGCAGCCGGTCGCGGTCATCGCCGAGCCGCGCCTCGAAGATCCCTGTCCTTTCTGGGATGACAACGGCAAGGCCTATCTCATCCATTCGCGAGTCGGCGCGGGACCGCTGATCCTGCATCGCATGAGTCCCGACGGCACGCGTGTGCTCGACGCCGGCAAGGTCATCGTCGAGGATGCGCAGAACCTGCCGACGCTCGAAGGCCCCAAACTACTGAAGCGCAATGGCTGGTACTACATCTTCGCGCCCTACGGCGGCGTGGAGAAAGGTCCGCAGGCCGTGATGCGTTCGAAGAACATCTGGGGTCCGTACGAGGCGCGCACGGTGCTCGCGCAGGGCAATACCGCCGTGCAGGCGCCGCACCAGGGCGGCTATGTCGAGACGCCGAATGGCGAGGGCTGGTTCCTGCACTTCAACAGCACCGGCGCGTATGGCCGCATCGTTCACCTGCAGCCGGTGCGCTGGGTGGACGACTGGCCCATCATGGGCGAGCTCATCGAGGGTTCGACCACCACCGGTCAGCCGGTGATGTCGCACGCCATGCCGGATGTCGGCAAGCCCACGCCGCCGGTATTCCATCCAGACCTCCGATGAGTTCTATGAAGAGAAGTTAGGCGTGCAGTGGGAGTGGAACCACAACCCGAAGGATTCCAACTGGAGCCTGACGATGAACCCGGGCTTCATGCGCATCGGCGCCATGCAGGCCACCGACCTGCTGGCTGCGCGCAATACCCTGACGCAGGTGCTGCATGGACCGGCGACGCGTGTCTCGGTGCGCCTCGAAGTCATCGGCATGCGCGACGATCAGCGTGCCGGCCTCGCGATGCTGCAGGTGCAGCCGAGCTGGATCGGCGTGGTGCAGACCGCGGGCGTGCGGCGCCTCACCTGGTCTTCGGCCGGAGCGCAACAGGCCGGCCCGGTGATCGAGGGCAGCTGCCTGGAGCTGCGCCTGACGGTCGAAGACGAAGTCGTGACGATACGAATACAGCCTGGATGGCGGCCGCGGCTTTCTGCCGCTCGGTGAGCCCACGAAACTGCGATTCAGCTGGTGGAAGGGCGCGCGGCCGGCGCTGTTCAACTACACCACCGCCAGTGCCGGAGGCTACGCGGACTTCGACTGGTTCCGGGTTTCTCCCGGGCCGAAGTGGTGATCACGCGCATCCTGTCAGCCCTGGCCGCGCTGATCCTGGCCGGGCCCGGTCGTCGCGGCCGACAGCTTCGACGTCGCCATCGACGTGGATGCGCGCGGTGCAGGCGCGACGCTCACGCCCATCTGGCGCTTCTTCGGCGCCGACGAGCCTAACTACGCGACCATGAAGGATGGCCGCCAGCTGCTCGGGGAGCTCGGCGCGCTGAAAAAGGACGACGTCTATTTCCGGGCGCACAACCTGCTGTCCTCCGGCGACGGCACCCCCGCGCTCAAGTGGGGCAGCAGCAACGCGTACACCGAAGACGCCGCGGGCAACGCCGTCTATGACTGGCACATCATCGATGGGATCTTCGACACCTATCTCGCCAACGGTGTGCGTCCCTTCGTGCAACTCGGCTTCATGCCGCAGGCATTGTCCAGCGCGCCGCCATCGGTGCCGTACAAACATTCCTGGAGGCCGGGGTTCGACTACAACCTCATCAGCGGTGGCTGGGCCTGGCCGCCGCGCGACTACCAGCGCTGGTCGGAGCTTTGTTATCAGCTGACCCGGCACCTGGTGCAGCGTTACGGCGAGGCCGAGGTGCTGCGCTGGTGGTTCGAGACCTGGAACGAGCCCAATGGGCCGGCGTACTGGAAGGCCAGCGCGGACGAGTTCTACAAACTCCACGATTACGCAGTCGCCGGCGTGCGCCGGGCACTGCCGGGCGCGCGCGTGGGTGGTCCGCATACTGCCGGCCACGGCGGCGCGTACATGGAGGGTTTTCTCGACCACATCACCACCGGCCGCAACTACGCGACGGGCGCGACCGGAACGCCCACCGATTTCCTCGCGTTCCACGCCAAGGGTGCACCGAGTGTCGTCGACGGCCATGTGCGCATGGGAATCCGGACGCACCTGCAGACCATCGACACGGGTTTTCGCATGATCGCGGCGCGTGCCGCACTCAAGGGCAAACCCATCATCATTGGCGAGTCGGACCCCGAAGGCTGCGCCGCGTGCCAGGGACCGAGATTCGGCTATCGCAACGGCACCATGTACTCCAGCTACACGGCGGCGAGCTTCGCGCGCAAATACGAACTCGCCGCGCGCCACCAGGTAAACCTGCAGGGGGCGCTGACCTGGGCGTTCACCTTCGAAGACCAGCCATACTTCGCCGGCTTCCGGCAACTTGCGAGCAATGGCATCGACCTGCCGGTGCTGAACGTGTTCCGCATGTTCAGCCACATGCAGGGCACGCGGGTGCCCGCGGTGAGCTCACGCCAGGTGCCGCTCGATGAAATTCTCGCGAAGGGCGTCGCTGGGGAAGCGGATGTCGGCGTCATGGCCAGTCGCAGCGACGACGAGCTTGCGATTCTGGTCTGGCACTACCACGACGACGACGTGCCGGGAGCCGAAGCGCGCATCGAGCTCGCCATCGCCGGGCTGCCGCGCGGCACGCCACGCCTGACGCACTACCGGATCGATGACGGTCACAGCAACGCTTACGCCGCCTGGCAGCGCCTGGGTTCGCCCATTGCGCCCGACAAGGCCGCCTATGACAGCCTGCATGCTGCGGGGCAACTGGCAGTCCTCGATGGCGCGACGGAAATGCGCGTCACCGGCGGCAGGACCCGGCTGACATTCCAGCTGCCGCGACAGGCCGTCTCACTACTCGTGTTCTCGTTGCCACGCTGAACGCTGCGATGCGGCGCGGGATGATGCGACGTATTCGCATTGGCATTCGCAATCGGTGCATCGCGCCACGGCCTGCGCTAACATGCGCGACTCATCGTTGAAGAGGAACGCAGCCATGAACGATTCGCCGCTGGATGCAAAGCTGACTACGGACGTGATCGAGAGCCTGAACCGGATTCTCGAACTCGAACTCGCCGGCGTGGTGCGCTACATGCACTACAGCTTCATGATCTTCGGGCACAACCGCATTCCCATCGTCGCGTGGCTGCGGGACCAGGGCAACGAATCCAATGCCCACGCGGTGCTGGCGGGTGAACACATCACGGCCTTCGGTGGCCACCCCTCGCTCAAGATCGGCTCGCTGCTCGAGACCCATCAGCACGATGTCAACGAGATCCTCAAGGAAGCCCACGAACACGAAAAGGAAGGCCTCGACGCGTACTACTCGCTGCTGGAACTCGTGGCTGGCAAGAGCATCCTGCTCGAGGAATACGCGCGCGACCAGATCGCGGCCGAGGAGATGCACCTGGCGGACATCCGCAAGATGATGCGCAAGCCAGGGTCAATCAAGTAGAAGCCACCGCGATCCGAGCCAAATGAACGGCGCCGCCTCGGCGACGTTTTCCGGCGTGGCGCGCGAGCGCCTGAATTATTCGCCGTTGGCGACTGCGGAGCCGCGCTCGAGAAAGCGCAGCGACCATTCGAGCGGCGTCTCGGCATCGTGTCGATAGGCGCGCCGCCAGGCCGGCGGCGCGTTCTCCTGCCAGCAGCGCATCGTCGAACCACCGATCAGCACTACCGGGCCGGGCGGCAGATCGAAGCCCCTCGCGGCCGAGAAGTTGTCGATGGCCGAGGGACTCCAGAACGTATATCCCAGCGGCGCGCGCGTTACCTCCGGCGAACGCAGCGCGGCGAGTTCCTGCGCGAGATTGTCGGGCGCTACCGTGGCGTAGACCGCCTGCGTGTGCACCTTGAAGCGACCCTGCAGGATGGCGACACCGGCAAGATGTTCGGGCTGGCGCAGTGCCGCGTCGCTGGTGGGATAGAACACTTCCGCTCCCGAGGGAATGGCCTTCGAATCCGCCACCGCCTGTGCCAGCTCGCGTACGCCGCCGTGGGAAGAGAGTCCGACGCGAATGCCGCGCGCTTCCAGCGTGGCGGAAGTGGTCGGCGCGATGGCAGCAACCAGCGTGCCGCGAGGAACTTCGACGCGGGCTGCCGCCGCACGACTGGTGACAAACAACAGGGCCGGTCCCGCGGCGCCTATCTGCTTGAGCGCGGACCAGTCACGCCAGCGATGCTCGATGCAGCATACCGCGAGCGCGTCGAAGCCTTGCCGCCGCAGCTGGATGACCACGCTGTCGGCGTGCGGCTGCGACTTGGTAACGACCCAGGTGAACGGCACTGTCACGACCCCCGCGCGGGATGTTAGCTCAGGCAAGGGCCGGAACCAGCCGGCGCGCGCAACCGTGACACAGCTGTGACAGAGTAAAACGCGCGCAGCCGTACGCTTCCGATTGATTCCAATGGAGTTTACTGTCCGATGCATTCGCGCGAGCGTTTCCTCGCGGCGCTGCGCGGTGACGCGCTCGACCGTCCCCCAGTCTGGCTGATGCGCCAGGCGGGCCGATATCTGCCCGGCTATCGCGCGCTGCGCGCCGAACACAGTTTCTGGGACGTGTGCCAGAACCCCGAACTGTCTACCCGCGCCGCGCTGGAGCCGCTGGACCGATACGCGCTGGACGCTGCCATCGTGTTCTCGGACATTCTCGTGGTGCCACTGGCAATGGGACTGGGAGTGAGCTTCGGGCCCGGTGAGGGGCCGCGCATCGCGCGGCCGCTACGTACCTCCGCGGACTACGACTCGTGGCAACTCGACGGAGTGGTGAAGCGCATCGACTATCTGCCGCGCGCCGTTGCGCACCTCAAGCAGACACTGAACGGCCGTTACGGGATCCTCGGATTTGCCGGCGCACCGTTCACTCTGTTTGCCTACTGCGTGGAAGGAGGTGGCAGCGAGGACTTCCGCGAAGCGCGCACGCTCATGCATCGCGACCCCGAGCTCGCCCGGCGCGCGTTGAACACCATCGCCGACGTGGTCGCCGAACTGCTGCTGGCCCAGGTGGATGCCGGCGCGGACGCGGTGCAGCTGTTCGACTCCTGGGGCGGGCTGCTGGCGCCCGATGAATACCGCGATTTCGCGCTGCCCGCCCTGCAGCGCATCACGCAAAGCTCAATGCGCGCAAGATGCCCACGCTGCTGTTCGTGCGCGGCGGGCATCACCTGCTGCCGCTGCTCGGTGAGAGCGGCGTCACCGGCTTCTCGCTCGACTGGCGCACGGAATGGGACGTGGCGCGCGGGATGTATCCGCAGCACCTGCTGCAGGGGAACATCGATCCCGTATTGTTGTTAGGCAGCGCCGACGTGATCCGCCAGCGCACCCGTGCGCTGCTCGAGACCATGAAGCGCACCTCGGGCGGGCGCAACTGCATACTCAATCTCGGTCACGGCATCCTGCCGGGCACACCGCCGGAAACCGTCGCGGCGATGGTCGAAACGGCGGCGCAGTTCTCCTGAGGACAATTCGTGATCCCGCTCGCGCTGGTCGGCATGAGTTATCGCGAAGCACCTTCGGCGGTGCGCGCGGCGCTCATGGCGCTCGACTCGGGCGAGGCGGGTCCGGCGAAGGATCTGCTCGACGCGGCTGAAATCACCGGCGTGGTGCGCATCGAGAGTTGTGCGCGCGTGGAGTGGTTGGTGGCTTCGCCGCGCCCGGCCTGGGCGGCGGAGCTGCTGAGTGCTGCGCTGATCGGCGCGGCGGAGAATCCGGATCATGTACGCCCGCGGGTACGCCACGGCGCCGCCGCAGTGGGTGGCCTGCTGCGGGTCGCCGCCGGGCTCGATTCCGTGGCGCAGGGCGAACACGCCATCGGCAACCAGATCCTGCGGGCCTTCGAGCGGGCGCACGAAGCGGGCACCGTGTGTCGCAACCTTCATGTGATGTGGCGGGGCGTCGGCGAGATGCTCAATCACGCGCGGCGCATCCTGCCGCAGGGTCGCACCGGCGGTGTGCAGGCACTGGTGGTGCAACGCATGCCCGATGTGCCGCGTGACGCCACCATCGCGGTGTTCGGACTCGGTGAAATCGGCCGTGCGATGCTTCGAGCCCTGGCCGATGCGGGTTTTACCGCCGTTGAAAGTTTCAACCGCGCCAGCATGCGGGCCTTCGAAGGCGCCGTGCAGCGGGCGCGGATCGTGATCGTCGCCTCGGGCGCGTCGCGTGCCTGGCTCACGCTGCCGGAAGGTCACGGACGCATTGCCTTCGATCTCGGCAGTCCCCTGCAGCTCGTCGATGCACCAGGCTGGAATCTCACCGTGCTCGATGAATTGCTGGATGCGCATGGCGCAGTGCTGCCCGAAGATCAATATGCGGCGCTGGATGCCGAGTGCGTCGCGGCCGCAGAGAAGACCTGCCAGACATTGCTGCAGCCGCCGCCCAGCGACACACTGGCGGCGATGACGGCCATGCGCACCGAATTCATCCAGAACAAACTACCCGTGCTGCTCGAGGGTCTGCCGCCGCAGCGGGCGCGAAAACTGACCTCCGAAATGAACGCCGTGCTGCACCAGTTCATCTCCGCGGCGAGGCGCGAGCCATGAGTGCACGATTCATCGGCAGTCGCGGCAGCGACCTGGCCTTGTGGCAGTCGCGCACCGTGCTGGCCGCGCTCAACGCTGCGTCGCCGCCGCTCGCCTGGCATTCGGACATCACGGTGATCACCACGCGGGGTGACGTCGATCAATCGCCGTACCTGGCCGGCAGTGTCGAGAAGGGCTTCTTCACCCGCGAGCTCGAGGTTGCGCTGCTCGAGCGGCGCATCGATCTCGTGGTGCACTCGCTCAAGGACCTGCCTACCGCCGAGCCCCAGGGACTGGTGAATCGAACCATCCTGCCGCGCGCCAGCGCGGCGGACTGGCTGCTGATCCGGCGCGAATTCTACGAGCCGCGCGAAGATGGATTGCTGCCGCTGAAGGCCGGCGCGCGCGTAGGCGCCTCGAGCCTGCGGCGCGGCGCCTTGCTGGGACACTATGCGCCGCAGGCGCAGTCCGTGCCGCTGCGTGGCAATGTGCCGACGCGGGTGCGGCGACTCGCCGAAGGTCAGAACGTCGACGCCATCGTGCTCGCGGCCGCGGGGCTCAGTCGCCTGCAGATCGATCTCACGCCGTTTGCATTGATAGATCTCTCGCCCGAATGGTGGGTGCCGGCGCCGGGCCAGGGCGCGCTGGCGGCACAATGCCGCGCCGGCGATGCCGTCATCGAAACACAGATTGCCGCGCTGGCGGACCGCGCCTGCGCTGACGCCACTCGCTGGGAGCGCGAATTCCTGCGCGTCATCGAGGGCGGCTGCTCCACGCCATTCGGCTGCCATGTCATCGGCAATCGCGCCCATCTCGGCATTGCCACCGGGCGCGGCTGGGCCGCGCACAGCATCGACCTTCCGCCAAGTTCGACAGAGGAATCACAACGTGAGTCATTCATCCGTGCAGCCGTCGCCGACTGCAAACCCGTCGAGCTCTCAGAAACCGCCGCTCGCGCGCTCGGCCGAACTCTTCGCGCGCGCTGAGGCGCTGATACCCGCGGGCGTTTCGAGCCCGGTACGCGCCTTCCGCAAGGTCGGCGGCACGCCGGTTTATTTCCGCGAAGCCAGCGGCGCCCATGCGGTCGACGAAGACGGCAATCGTTTTCTCGATCTGTGCATGGCCTGGGGCCCGCTGATCCTCGGGCACGCGCATCCGCGCGTGGTGGAAGCGGTGCAGCGGGCGGCAGCCGACGGTCTGGCCTTCGGTACCGCGCACCGCCTCGAGGGCGAACTCGCGGAACGGGTGCTGATCGCGTACCCGTACGCAAAGATGGTGCGTTTCGTGGTGAGCGGCACGGAGGCCGTGGCCACCGCGGTGCGCATCGCGCGCGCCAGCAACGGGCGGCGCCGGCTGCTCAAGTTCGACGGCTGTTATCACGGCCACGTCGATCACCTCATGGTCAAGGCCGGCAGCGGCGTGGTGACGCAGGGTCTGGCGGACAGCGCCGGCGTCCCGGCCTCGGTGGCCGCCGATACACTGGTGCTTCCGCTGGGTGACATCGCTGCGCTGGAACGCGCCTTCGCCGAGGTGGGCAAGGAAATCGCGGCGGCCATCATCGAACCGCTGCCGGCGAACAACGGACTGCTGCAGCAGTCACGCGAATGGCTTCAGAGACTGCGCGACCTCACGCGCGCCAGCGGCGCGGTGCTCATCTTCGACGAAGTGATCACCGGCTTCCGTTTCGGCTACCACGGCTACGACAAGTTGTTAGGCATCGAGCCCGATCTCACCACGCTGGGCAAGATCGTCGGCGGCGGCATGCCGGTGGCGGCGGTGCTGGGACGCCGCGAGCTGCTCGCCCAGCTCGCGCCGCTGGGCCCGGTGTACCAGGCAGGCACGATGGCGGGCAATCCCGTGTGCCTGGCGGCGGGTGTCGCCACGCTGACGGAGCTGGCCGAGGGCGGTACGTACCGTCACCTGGAGGCGCTGGGCCAGTATCTCGACTCGGCTCATTCGCGCCACGCGCTCAAGGCCCAGGCGCAGATGCCGCGGGTCGGACCCATCGTCTGGCCATATTTCGATACTCGTGCGGCGTTACCGGTCGCGGCCTCTTCCATCAGCGCCAGCGCCATCGAGGAATATCACCGGCGTTACCGGGGCTGGCTGGCCCACGGCGTCTATCTGCCGCCTTCGGCATACGAGGTTTGTTTCCTCTCGGCGGCTCACACTCAGGCCGATGTCGATAAACTGCTCGACGTGCTGGCGATCAACACCTGATGCGTTCTGGATTCCGCCAATGGTTCGCGGAGCGCGCCGAGCTCATCGTGCTCGGTCTGACCGTGCTCACGACCGCGACCCTGGTGGGGTGGTGGACCATCCTGCTGCGCGGCGAACTGCGCAACAACGAAATGCTGGAGCGCGCATTGCTGGCCACGCAGGCGGACATCCCGACGCAGCAACGGGATGCCAGGCTCGCGGAACTCGCCGCGCGGCACGAACGGCGCACCGTCATGCTGGCAGGCGAATCCACGATGATGGCGCTGCTGCTCTCGGGCAGCCTGGTGCTGCTGTTCGTACTCGCGCAGCGCCGCAAGCAACAGCGCGAGGACATGGAAAAACTGCTGCAATTCACCAGCCACGAATTCAAGACGCCGGTGGCCGGTGTCAAGGGGCTGCTGCAGAGCCTGGCCCTGGGCAGCATCCCCGACGATCAACGTGCCGAGCTCATCCAGCTCGGCCAGCACGAGTGCGATCGGCTCGAGCACCTGGCCGAGACCATCCTTGCCTATCAACGCGCCATGTCGCGTGAACCGCGCGAAGGCGTGCAGCCCATCGACACGCAGCGCTTCATTGCCGACCTGCTGGCGCATCGCGCCCGCACCGCCGGCGGCAGCAACGTGGAGCTGGCGGATATCGATGCCGTGCAGGTGCTGGCGGATCGCGACGGTTTGCGCGTGATTCTCGAAAACCTGCTCGACAACGCGCACAAGTACGGCGGCGGCAGCGTGCGCCTGGCGGGCGCAGTGCGCGACGGGCGCTGGCGTCTCGATATCAGTGACCAGGGCCGTGGCTTCGCACCCGAAAGCGCCGAGAAGCTGTTCGACCTTCATAACCGCGGCAGCGGCGAAGGCGTCACGCATGGCGCGGGCCTGGGCCTGGCGATCGCGCGCCAGCTCGCTCGCCGCATGGGTGGAGACATTACCGCGCGCAGCCCGGGACCGGGGCAGGGCGCGGTGTTCAGCGTGTTGCTGGCAGTGGCGCCGCCACAGGTGGCCGGCGCGGGGACGGTGCATGGTTGACCGTATTGCCATCGTCGAAGACGAACGGCTGGTGCGCGAGCTGGTTGCCGTGAACCTGCGGCATGCCGGCTATGACATCGTGGCCGCGGAGAACTTCGAGCAGGGCAAACAACTGCTCGCGGGCCGGGATTTCCAGCTCGCCATCCTCGACGTGATGTTGCCCGGCGGTGACGGATTCGCGCTGACACGCTTTGCGCGCGACCTGGGCATCAATGCGCCGATTCTCATGCTCACGGCACGCAGCGACACCACCTCCAAGGTGCGCGGCCTGGATGCGGGCGCGGACGACTATCTGCCCAAACCCTTCGACGTGAACGAACTGCTGGCGCGCGTGCGTGCGCTGTTGCGCCGTGCCAGCGGCAGGCCTGCGTCGGCGCCGCCGCGCCTCGCATTCGCGTCCTACTGGGTGCGCTTCGATACGGGCCAGGCCCTGACCAACGAGGGCGAAGTGTCGCTGTCCGACAAGGAACTGCGACTCATGGAGGTGTTCTCGGCCAACGAGAATCGCGCGCTCACGCGCACCGACCTGCTCGAAGAAGTCTGGGGCATGGATCAGTTCCCCACCGATCGCACCGTGGACAATTTCATCCTGCGCCTGCGGAAGCTCTTTGAACCGGATCCGGAAAATCCGGTGCACATCGTGACGCTGCGCGGCCGCGGGTATCTTTTCCGGAGTGCGTCGTGAACGCGGCCGCCGCGCCGCGCGTCACTCCGATCGGCGGCGCCGAGATCGAAGCGGCGCGCCAGTACTTCGTCGGGCTGCACACGCGGCTCAGCGACGCCTGGCAGTCACTCGATGCGGCCAGCGAGCAGCGGCGCGACGAGTGGCAGCGCCCGGCCGGCGACGTGTTGTCGGGCAATGGTCGCCTGTCAGTCATCGAAAACGGCGCGACCTTCGATCGCGCCGGTGTCGCGTTCAGCGACGTCACCGGCGCGAAGCTTCCGGCGGCTGCGAGCGAACGCCACTCCGAGCTTGCCGGTCAGCCCTTTCGCGCCATGGGCACAAGTTGCGTGGTGCACCCGGTCAATCCATACGCGCCCACCTCGCATGCCAACGTGCGTCTGTTCACCGCGCGTGGCGGAGAGATGTGGTGGTTCGGCGGTGGCTTCGACCTCACGCCCGTCTATCCATTCGACGAGGATGCTCGCGACTGGCACCTGGCGGCGCGGGCGGCATGTCAGCCCGCGGGTCCGAGGGCCTATCCGCTGCTCAAGGAAGCCTGCGACAAGTACTTCTACCTGCCTCACCGTGGCGAGACTCGCGGCATCGGTGGCCTGTTCGCGGACGATCTCAACGATGCGATGGCGGAAATCGGCGGCAGCTTCGAGCACTGCTTCGCCCTGATTCGCCGTATCGGCGACGCATACCTCGACACCTACACGAGCATCGTGCAGCGCCGGACGGCCACGCCCTTCGGCAGTCGCGAGCAGGATTTTCAGCGGCTGCGCCGCGGACGCTACGTCGAGTTCAACCTGGCGTTCGATCGCGGAACGCGCTTCGGACTTCAATCGAGTGCGCGCACCGAGTCACTGCTCATGTCGTTGCCGCCGCGCGCCGAGTGGCGCTACGACTACCGGCCCGCACCCGGATCACCGGAGTCGCGGCTCGCGGAATACCTGAAGCCGCGCGACTGGCTGGGGACTGCGTGAAAACCGGCGTCCTGCTGGTGAACTCGGGCACACCGGCCACGCTTGCGACGCGTGACGTGCGTGCTTTCCTGGCGGGATTGCTGGGAGATCCGCGCGTGGTCGAATTGCCTCGCTGGCTGTGGCTGCCGATCCTGCACGGGATCATCCTGCGCGTGCGTCCGCGAGCCAGCGCGAAGAAATACGCCCTCATCTGGACACCAGAAGGTTCACCACTCGCCGTGCAGAGCGAGGCTTTGCGCCGCGGGCTGGAGGACAGTTTGCGGGCGCAGGGAATTCCGGTGTCGCTGGCCATGTTGTACACGGGCGGCGTGAAGGTGCCGGACGCCATTGCTTCGCTGCGCGCCGCCGGCGCGGAGCGGATCGTCGTCATACCGATGTTTCCGCAGTACTGCGGCGCCACGACGGGCGCCGTGTTCGACCAGGTGACCGCGGCATTGCAGGCTGGCCGGGCCATGCCCGCGTTGCAGTTCGTCGCGAACTATCACGATGACCCGGCGTACATCGAAGCGCTGGCGGCGAGCGTGCAGGAGCATTGGCGCGAACACGGCGCGACTCGCCACCTGCTCATGTCCTTCCACGGCGTGCCGGAGCAATTCGTGGCGAAAGGAGATCCCTATCGCGCGCAGTGCGAACGAACGTCGGAATTGCTGGCCCGCGAACTCGGCCTGGGTGCCGATGCGTGGAGCGTCTCGTTCCAGTCGCGCTTCGGGGGCGCCCGCTGGCTGCAGCCATACACCAGCGAGGTGCTTGCCGGCATGCCGGCGCGCGGCATCAGGAACGTGAGCCTGGTCTGCCCGGGGTTTGCGGCCGATTGCCTCGAGACGCTGGAGGAGATCGGCATGGAGAACCGCGACGTGTTCCTCGCGGCAGGCGGCGAGAAGTATCAATACATCGCCGCACTCAACGGGCGCGCGGACCATGTCGCCGCCGTGCGCAAAGTGGCGCTGCGTGAAGCCGGCAATCTGCAGAACAGTGTCGGGGAACCGGGAGCCGCCGCATGCTGTGGTTGAAAGCCTTCCACGTGGTGAGCGTGGTGAGCTGGTTTGCCGCATTGCTGTACCTGCCGCGACTGTTTGTCTACCACGCGCAGATCCAGGGCACGACCATCGACGACGCGCCCGGCAATGCGCGCTTCAAGATCATGGAGCGCAAGCTGTTTCGCCTCATGACCTTCGCCGCGGTGCTCGCGCTCGGGTTCGGCGTGTGGATGCTCGCGCTGGCGCCGGACTATCTGCAAATGCGCTGGCTGCAGCTCAAGCTCGCGCTGGTGTTTCTGCTGGTCGGCTACCACGGAGCGTGTTTCGCGCTGGTGCAGCAGTTCGCCGCCGATCGCAATTCGCACTCGGAGCGCTGGTACCGGGTGTTCAACGAGATCCCGGCACTGCTGCTGATCGGCATCGTCGTCCTGGCAGTTGTAAAGCCTTTCTGACTCGTCCAGCCCGCGACCGTCGGACCGGCTTCCCGCAAGTCATTGACCCTGCAGAGGCTTGCAAAGATACGGGATGAGTTTTATTCTCGGCTGCAAATGAGAAGCGTTCTTATTTAAAGGTCCGGGGATGCCACCTGCTCATATAAAAGAGTCGCGGCCGGATGTGCCGCGCAATTCGCCACGGCCACCGGAGCCGGAACGCGTGATCTCCACACGCGAACTGCTCGGCGGCGCGCGCCGGGTGTGGATCGAACATGCCACCGAGCGTTATCTCCTGCAGGTGACACGCGGCGGCAAACTGATCCTGACCAAGTAGGGTCTGCAGACTAACTACTGATCCCGGAACCCCCAGCCAGCCACCCACGCGCCCGCGCTCCCTTCCCGCCGCGCGCCGAGGCAGCCAGCTCACCATTCGTGAGACCCGAGCGCCCCGAGACATACCGCGCACTCGGGCGCCTGTTGTTCGACTGCGGCCGGCTGGAGCCGGCATTGAGTTGCTTCGAGCGGGCATTGCGTTGCGAAGCGGTCGCTGCGCCCATGTCTTAACATGCGCGCCAACAACCGTCTTGCGGGAGATCTCGATGCGCGTTTCGCATGTTGCCGGCCTGGCCCTGCTGTCGATCACGATGCTGGCGGGGTGTTCGCGCGAAAAATCTGAACCGGCAGCAGCCGCGCAGCCCGAGGCAGCCCGCCGACTGGCAGTCGTTCGCCGACGCGTTCATCGAATCGCGGTTCAAGGCGGATCCATCATTCGGCGTGCAGTCCGGGCGGCATGAATTCGACGGGCAGATGCCCGACTGGAGCCGTGCCGCACTCGAAGCCGACGTCGCGCAGTTGCGCGCTCAACTCGCCGAGCTCACGAAGTTCGACCCGGCAAAACTCACGCAGGCGCAGGTTTTCGAACGCAACAGCCTCGAGTGGATCATCGGCACGGAGCTTTTCTGGCGGGCGAGTGCCGAGTCGCCGTTCCGCAATCCCGCCTGGTACATCGAGAGACTCGACCCATCGATGTACCTGACGCGCGAATACGCGCCGCTGCCCAAGCGCCTCGAGGGATTCCTCGGCTATGTGCGCGCCATTCCCAGGCTGACCGCGGACATCCGCGCCAATCTGCGCACGCCGTTGCCGCGCCCGTTCATCGAGCGGGCTACGGCCGGCTTCGGCGGTTATGCGGGATTCTTCCGCAACGAAATGTCGCCGATTTTTGCGCAGCTCGCGGACGAAACGCAGCGGCGTGAACTCACCGAGGCCACGGCCGCCGCGGCGCGTGCCATGGACGAACTGACCGCGTGGCTCGAATCGCAGCGCGCCACCGCCACCGACGAGTTTGCGCTCGGCGCGCAGAAATTCTCCGAGATGCTGCGAACCACCGAAAAAGTCGACCTGCCCATCGAGGAGCTCGAACTCGTCGGGCGCAAGGATCTCGAGCGCAACCTTGCCGCGCTCACCGAAGCCTGCGCCGCATACGCGCCCAAAGCTTCGCTCGCCGACTGTGTCGGGAAAATGCGCGCCAACAAGCCGGCGGGCGGCACGGTCGAAGGCGCACGCCGGCAGCTCGTCGAGCTGCGCCAGTTCGTCGTTGATCACAAGCTCGTCTCCATCCCGAGCCAGGAGCAGGCACTGGTCGCGGAATCCCCGCCCTACAATCGCGGCAACTTCGCGTACATCAGTATTCCCGGGCCTTATGAAAACCCGGCCGTCAAGGTGACTTACTACGTTGCACCGCCGGATTCGAAATGGAGCGCCGCCGAGCGCAATTCGTACCTGCCGGGCAGGGCATACCTGTTGTACGTCTCGGTGCACGAGGTCTGGCCGGGCCACTACCTGCAATCGCAGTTCGCGAATGGCAATGCATCGCGTCTTGCCGCGTTGTGGTGGGACTACGCCTTCGCCGAGGGCTGGGCGCATTACACCGAGGAAATGATGCACGACGCCGGCCTGGGCCGGGATCAGCCCGAAATGCGCGTCGGCATGTTGACCAATGCGCTGCTGCGCGACGTGCGCTTCCTGTCCGCCATCTGCCTGCACACCGGCTGCATGACACTCGAGGAATCGGAAAAGATGTTCCGCGAAAAGGCGTTCGCCGACGCTGGCAACGCCCGCCAGCAGGCCCTGCGCGGCACCTACGATCCGGGCTATCTCGCGTACACGCTCGGCAAGCTCATGATTCGCAAGCTGCGCAGCGACTGGATGGCCGCGAATCCGGACGCCACGCTCCAGCAGTTCCACGACCGCTTCCTCTCGTATGGCTCGCCGCCGGTACCGATGGTGCGCGAGCAGATGCTTGGTAGCGTCGGCGCGGCGCTCTGACGCCTAGCTAACAACATGATCCGGTTCGGTGCCGTGCGGCGTTCGTGCGCCGCAGCACTGTGCTTTTCTGTAAAACAGTGTGTCTTTTTGTAACGGGGAACCTGCAGAACCCGTGCGGGTACACACTTGGTGCAGCCCCGCCATGGATGCACCATGTTGACGAAGGGATGCTGTCGGCGCCTGCCGACAGCGTGTAGGTACAAAGGCTGAAGGAACTTCTTACGGAAAAGGAGCTCGATAGGCCATGCGCAAAATATTCTGGTTTGCGGCCGCGGGTCTCGCGGTAGTTGGCGCTGCGCTCGCGCAGGTGGAAGCGAGCAGCAGTACATACTTTCTCGACGTGGATCCGGCGCGCTACGGCGGTCCAGCCGGTCAACGAATCGCATTGCAGCTGGGTGATCAGCCGCGTCACGTCTCGCTGAGCGCGGAAGATGAGATCTGCGTCCAGCTGCAGCGTGCACCGAGCGACAGTGCGGTGGTTGCCCACGTGCGCGTGATGCGCCCCAAGCCGCATGAAGCTGCGGTGGTGCGGGTTGCGGGTCCCGGTGTTTCGCCGGGCACCTATCGCAGCACGCCGTGGGGGCTGTTGCTGCGCGTCGTGCCGGACAAGAGCGCTGCCGCGGACCTGGTCAAGGCGGTCGGCCTGACCGACAAGCCCGTCTGCTCGCTACTCTAACTACGCGGTGATGGCCCGGGCCGCAGCACGTCGATGATGCGGCTCTCGTTGTCGCGCGAGTAACCCGCGTCACACAGGCGGCGGTACAGCCCGGCCGCAACTTCTCCAAAGGCGTGCGGCGCCGCAAGCTTGCGCGCGAGGCGCAGCGCATATTCGATGTCCTTGAGCCGCAATGCCGGCGTGAAATTCACCACGCCCGAGTGATCGCCGGCCACGAAGCGCCGGACGTTGCGAACCACCTGCGGACTGGCCGCCTGCCCGCTGGCGATGGCATCGGCGACCAGCCTGAGATCGAGACCTGCCGCTTCCGCGAGCGCCAGGCCCTCGGCGGCCGAAGCGATCTGCACGGCGCCAATGAGATTCACCATCAGCTTGTAGACCGTTCCCTGTCCCACGGTGCCGAAGTGCAGCACGCGAGTGGCGAGCGAGGCGAATATCGGACGCGCGGCGTCCAGGTCGGCGGGATCTGCGCCGACGAGCAGGGTCAGCGTTCCGGCGGCCGCGGCGTCCGGCAGTCCGGTCACCGGCGAGTCCACGTAGCGGAAACCGCGCTTGCGCACTTCGCGCGACAGTTCGATCACCCAGTCATGGGACAACGTTGAACATTCGATCGCCAGCGCGTCAGGGGCATTGGTTGCCGCGAGTGCACCCGTCGCACCCAGCCACATGGCGCGCGACGCTTCGTCGTCCGCCGTCATGCCGATGATGATGTCGGCCTTTTCGGCGGCAGCGCGTGCTGAGGCAGCCACCTTTGCACCGAGCCGCTCGAGAGTTTCGGCGCGCGCCGCAGTGCGGTTGAAGACCGTCAGGCTGTGACCCGCGGTGAGCAGGCGGGCAGCCATGCCCGAGCCCATCTGGCCGAGTCCTAGAAAAGCGATTCGCACTGCCGCTCCATGCCGTCACCCGAATGTTCGAGAGACGGATGATAACGGCGATCAGCGTGCCAGCCAGCCGCCGTCGACCGGAAGGATGATTCCGTGCACGTAGTTTGCCGCGCTGGATGCGAGAAACACCGCGGCACCGCCGAGTTCCCGGGGATCACCCCAGTGGCCCGCCGGAATTCGCGCGAGGATTTCCGCGTTGCGTTTGGTGTCGGCCTGGAGCGCGGCGGTGTTGTTGGTGGCGAAGTAGCCAGGCGCGATGGCGTTGACGTTGATGCCCTGGCTGGCCCACTCGTTGGCGAGCAGGCGGGTCAGGCCGGCGATGCCGCTCTTGCTGGCGGTGTAGGAAGGCACGCGGATGCCGCCCTGGAAGGACAACATCGACGCGATGTTGATGATCTTGCCGCCGCCGTTCGGGATCATGTGACGCGCGGCTGCCTGCGACAGGAAGAACACCGACTTCAGGTTCACGTCGAGCACCGCATCCCAGTCGGCCTCGGTGAAGTCGATGGCGTTGGCGCGCCGGATGATACCGGCGTTGTTGACCAGCACGTGCAGGCCGCCGAGCTTGCCCACGGCTTCGCCCACGATGCGCGCGTAGTCGGGTTTGTTTCCGAGATCGGCATTCACCCAGATGGCGCGCCGTCCCAGCGCCTCGATGGCGGCGAGTGTTTCAGCGGGGTCACTGCGCCCCACCAGCGCCACGTCGGCACCAGCGCCGGCGAGCGCCTCGGCAATGGCGCGACCAAGCCCGGTGTTCGCGCCGGTGACCGCCGCCACGCGGCCCCCCAGGTTGAACGAGCGATCGAATTCCCTGCTCATGTCAGCGCAGCACGTTCATGGGCACCCAGGCCACGTCCTTGTATTCCTGGTTTTCGCCGCCCATTGCCCAGATGAAGCTGTAGTTGGAAGTGCCGCAGCCCGTATGGATGGACCACGGTGGCGCGATGACCGCTTCTTCGTTGGCCACGAAGATGTGCCGTGTCTCGTGCGGCTCGCCCATGATGTGCACCACGCGCGCGTCGGGCTTGAGATCGAAATAGAAATACGTCTCGGAACGGCGCTCGTGCAGATGGCAGGGCATGGTGTTCCACACGCTGCCATCCTTGAGTGACGTCAGGCCCATCAGCAGCTGCGCCGACTTGCAGATGTCCGGATTGATGTACTGGTAAATGGTTCGTTCGTTGGCGGTCGCGGAGGAGCCGACCGGCATCGGATTCGCCTTTGCGATATCGATCTTCACGGTCTCGTAGCGTGCGTGCGCCGGTGTGCTCGCGAGGTAGAACTTGGCGGGCGCATCCTTCGAATCAGAGGAGAACGACAGCGTGTTCGTGCCCATGGGAACGTACAGGCCTTCGCGAGTGGCCAGCGCAGTGGACTTGCCGTCCACGGTGACCTTGCCCGGTGCGCCGACGTTGATGATGCCGAGCTCGCGACGCGCGAGGAACGGACCCTTGTTGAGCTCGGGCACTTCGTTCAGTTCGACGCTCTTCGAGACCGGCATCACGCCGCCGACGATCATGCGTTCGACGTGACTGAACGTGAGGCTGACATCGTCCGGCGCGAAGAAGCCGGAGACGTGGAACATCTCGCGCAGTTTCCTCGTGTCCGCGGTCTGGACAATTGACTGGTGACTGGCGTGGCGGGTCTCGAACTTCATGATTCAGGGATCCGGAGCGGTAACTGGGACGCGGATTCTACCCTGTCTGCGGCGCTGTAGGAAACCGGTGTCATTCCACGGGCTCGCGCCCGGGATTCAATCGCCGCCGAAGCGGCGTCGACAGTGGATGCTTAAGAAAAGGCCTGCCTCAGCGCGCGGGTGGCTGGCAGGAGTCGCGGATCACGAGGTGCGGCTCGAGTGGCGTCACCATGCTGTGGGTACCGCCAGCCGCTTCGGGATGCAGGATCTTGGTAGCGGCGATGCGGCCGAGTTCGCGAATCGGCAGGCGAATGGTGGTCAGTGACGGCAGCAGTCGCGAGGCCAGCGGGCCGTCATCGAAGCCCACGATGGACAGGTCCCCGGGGATGGACAGGCCCAGCCGATTGGCGACGCGGTAGACACCCGCGGCCATTTCGTCGTTGCTGGCGAAAATCGCGGTGGGGCGCGGATTGAGAGCCAGCAGCTTTTCGCCGCCGGCGACACCGCTCTCGTAGGTGTAGCCGCCTTCGACGATGAGTTCTTCGGGCAAGGGAATGGAGCGCGCGGCCAGGGCCTCGCGAAATCCGGCCAGGCGCTCCACCGCGGAGCGAAAGCCGGGCGGCCCGGCAATGTATCCGATGCGCTTGTGCCCGAGTGATAACAGGTAGTTTGCGACCTCGGAAACCGCGAGACGGTCGTTCGAAATCACGATTCGCCCCGGATCATCGAGCACCGCGTAGGTGATGCGCACGTAGGCGCAATCGGCCGCGGAGAGCGCGCGCGTGAGCTCGTCGTTCTCCGAGATCGGCGGCAGCAGGATCGCGCCACGCAGCTTCTGCCGCTCGACGAAACGCCGCACGCCGGCGATGAAGTCGGGTTTCTTGCGATCGCAGGGATGCACCACGACTTCGTACTCGGTGTTGCGCACGGCGTCGAGTACGCCTTCCATGAGATTCACGATGTACTGCGCGTTCGGGTTGTCGTAGACCAGCCCGATGAGGAATGACTTGCGGAAGGCGAGGCCGCGCGCCTGCGGATCGGGCACGTAACCGAACTTGTCGATGACTGCCTGGATGCGTGCGCGCGTGTCTTCCTGCACCAGCGGCGACTGGTTGATCACGCGCGATACTGTCTTCTTGGAAACGCTGGCGAGGCGCGCGATGTCATTGATCGTCGCGTTACGGCCAGGCTTGATGCCGCTCGGTTTGCCAGCGGGGATTTTCGCCGCGGCCGGCGCTTTCGCCGCCACTCGCGTGCCGGTTGTTTTTTTACGCGTGCGTGTCATGGGCAGGGGATTGTACGGAAGGTTTGCCCGCAAGGCAGGCTTGTCACCTAACAAGCGATTTCATGCGACCGGTGTCATGGGGGTCGTCGTGCAGCGCAGGCTGCCGATTCCCGTGAAAATCGCCTCGGCGGACTGGCCGGCGGCGATGGAATGCACCCCGGTGGCTGCACCGGTGGAAACGAATTCGCCGGCGCGAAGCGGCCGTCCGCGCCGCGCATTGCACTTCAGGGCGAACGCCAGGGCGGCCAGTGGTCCGCCGCTGACCGCCGCTGCACTGCCGCGGCCCACGATTTCACCGTCGATGCGGGTCTCACAATTGAGCGATTCGAGGCTGCGCGACTGCCAGTCACCCACTTCCGCGCCGAGCAGCAGGCCCGCATTGTTGCCGAAGTCGCTGGCCACCACGGCCGGGCCGAAGTCATTGATGTTCTGCAGCGGACTGCTGGCGATTTCGAGGCCGATGTACATGGTCCTGACGAAACGCCGCGCGGTCTCCGCCGTCCACTCGGTGACGTTCGCGGGGGCGTCTTTCGCCAGCTGGAATACGAACTCGGCCTCGATGGCCGCGAAACCCTGGGCGAACACTGGCGCGTTGATCACGCCGCTGCCATTGGCGCGCTGCAGGCCGCCCTTGAATATCGGGCCCACAAGACGCTGGGCGCCGTATTTTTCGCTCAGCGGTTCCGGAATCCAGCCGACTTTCCAGCCCGCTATCGCGTCGTTCCACAGCGCGATGGCCTCGTCCTGGCATCGGTAGGCAGAATCGAGGTCTGGTGGCTGCGCGCCCGGATAGTTCGCAAACGAGCCCGCACTGCGACGCGCTCTGACGAATTCGGCCGCCACGCCCTTGGCGTCGAACTTCATGCCGGAGACAACTGAAACCAAAATTTGTGACCTGCTTTATTCGAATGCGGTACGTACGGCATGTTATATAGGGAAACCGGTGTCATTTTCAACGTTTCGAGGGGACATTTCATGTCAAATCGGGTTTGGCTGGTCGGTGCCTTATTGTTGGCGCAATGCGTCGCAGCCGCTGAGACGCCACTCGCATTTCCCGGTGCAGCAGGCGCCGCGGCCACGACGCCCGGCGGCCGGGGGGGCGAAATCATCCGCGTGACCACCCTGGCCCCGTCCGGCCCGGGTTCGTTCGTGGAAGCGGTCAGGCGGCCCGGCAAGCGCATCGTGGTCTTCGAGGTAGGCGGGGTCATAGACCTGGCGGAGAGCACGGTCAGGATCACCGAGCCGTATCTAACTATTGCAGGCCAGACCGCGCCGGCGCCCGGGATCACGCTGATTCGCGGCGGCATCGATATCACGGCCCATGACGTGATCGTGCGGCACATCCGCGTGCGGCCGGGCGATGGTGGCCGCCCGCGGCTGTCGGGCAGCGATTACGACGCGATTTCCACGATCGGGGCACACGATGTGATCGTCGATCATTGCTCGCTCACCTGGGCGACCGACGAGAACCTTTCCGCGTCCGGACCGCGCTTCACCGGCAGCACGCCTGACGCTTGGCGCAAGGGCACTTCGCACCGCATCACCTTCAGCAACAACATCATCGCCGAGGGCCTCGCGGATTCGGTACACATCAAGGGCGAACACTCCAAGGGATCGCTGATCCACGACAATGTCTCCGACATACTGATCATCAGCAACCTGTACGCGCATGACAAAGAGCGTTCGCCCCTGTTCAAGGGCGGCGTGCGCGGCGCCATCGTCAACAATCTGATCTATGACCCGGGACAGCGCGCCATTCACTACAACCTCATTGCCGAGGAGTGGGGTGATCATCCGTACCAGGCCGGCGAAATGGCCATCATCGGCAACGTGCTGCGCGGAGGACAATCGACCGCGGACAACCTGCCGCTGGTGACCATCGGCGGCTCCGGGGATGTGGCGCTCTACGAGCAGGACAATATCGCGGTAGATCGCTGGGGCCGGCCGCTTCCGATGCGCGGCCTGTACACCACGGCGCCCATCAAGGTACTCAAGTTGCCCGCGCCGCGAATTCCCGGCGTCGCGCCGCTGTCGGCGCGCCAGGTGCAGGACCATGTCGTCAAAAATGCCGGCGCGTTTCCGCGCGACGGCATCGATGCGCGCATCGTCGCCGACACCATCGAAGGGCGCGGCTACATCATCCACAGCCAGTCGGAATGGGGCGGGTATCCCAAGGATGCGCCCACTTACCAGGCCTTCGATCCCGCGAAGTGGGATCTCGAGACCATGACGGCGAAATAGCCCTGATCAACTCCCTTGCTGGATGAAAGGGACCTTGGCGAACAGGCGGCGTTCGGCGCCGCGCGGATCGTCCTGCAGGCGCGATTCGATGTCGAACACCATGGTCTGGCGGCGTTGCAGGTTGTAAGGCTCCCAGCGCGCCAGTCCCTGGTAGTCAGGATTGCCGCTGCGCGCGAATGCCAGCAACGACTGCTGCATCGTGGCCGACACGCGCCGCGCGCCCTCGCCATCGCCCGTGAGCGAGCCCCCGGCGGTGAGCGTCCCGAACATCAGCGGGATGTCCAGCGTGTGAAAAGCGCCCCACTTGCCGCCATCCGCCGGTGAGCCCCAGTCGAGCTGGTAGGCAAAGGCCGGCGAACCCTGTGCGGCACGCAGCTCGGCCTCGACGACTGCCGCACGCCAGGATCGTCCCGCAGTGGTGGCGGCAAAGAACACCTCCGCCGGCGAATACTGCGGATAGAGACGCCGATACTCGGCAGCAACATACGCTCCGGAGATGTCCACGCGCATCTCGGTCTCGAGGCGCGCCGGCAAATCGTCCCAGGTCAGGTTGAAGGTCGACGGGTCACCGCGGCCGATCAGGGAACGAGTTTCGTCGCGGGTATTGCCGATCATCATCGGCACGCCGGCGGACTGCGGTGGCGCATCGGGATAGAACGGGTGACGCGTGAGCGTGCGTTCGTCCAGCACCGGGCCCATGTACGCAGCGCCGCGGCCGATATACGGATCGATCGTGGCGGCATGCGCCGTTTGCAGTTCCGGCACCGGCAGGCGCGCCAGCTCCGCGGCGCGCGCCTTCGGCAAGCCGAGCTTTTCGAGCAGCGTGTGGGTGCGTCCGGCGGCGTGCAACGGGCCGGAGGCCGTGAGCTGCTGTCCGCTCATCGTGATGGCGCGGTGGAACAGTCCTGCCGCGGCGGGCATCGCCATGAGCGTTGCGATCTTGGCGCCGCCGCCGGATTGGCCCATCAGGGTCACGCAGCCCGGATCGCCGCCGAAGGCGCCGATGTTGTCGCGCACCCAGCGCAACGCCAGCACCAGGTCCAGCATTCCGGCGTTACCCGAGTCCGGGAAGCCAGGTAGATAGAGATGACCGAAGAGATTGAGCCGGTGATTGACCGTAACGACGACGACATCGCCGCGTGGGCACAGATTTGCGCCGTCGTACAGCGGGCTGGAGCCCGAGCCGCTCGTGTACGCGCCACCATGGATGTACACGATGACGGGCCGCGGATGCTTCGGCAGTGCGCTGGGCGCCATCACGTTGAGGAACAGGCAGTCCTCGGACTGGCCAGGCTCCTGGCCCGGCTGCGGACTGGCCGGTCCAAATTCCCGCGCGTCGACGACGCCACGCCAGGTTTCTGGCGCAGCGGGTGGCATGAAGCGCGTGGCCGCGGTGTTGGCGCCGTAGCGAATGCCACGAAATATCTGCAGGTCGCCGTCGGTGAAGCCGCGCACCCGGCCGGCGGTGGTGCGGACGACGGGCCTCGCTGCCGACGCCTGCGCCAACGATGTGGCGCAGATTCCGAGCGCCGCGCCCGCCTGGAGCAGACGGCGGCGCGGCGGATCGATCGGGTCGTTCATGGCGGGACCCGGTTGGAAGCCCAGTTTTCAACCAGCATCGGCCACGCGGACACATCCAGTCCGTCGATGGCGCGCATGCCGAAGCCATGTCCACCGCGATCGAAAACATGGAGCTCGCTGCGGATGCCGGCCTTGCGAAGCGCGTCGAACATCAGCTGCGAGTTCTCCACCGGGACTGCCGCGTCGTCGGCGGCGTGCACCAGCAGGGTGGGCGGCGTGTGCGGGTCGATGCGCAGGTGTGGCGAATAACTCGCGAGCGCCGCGGCATCGACACCGCTGGCGAGCAGTTGCCTGGCGGAGCCCGCATGGGCAGGAGTCCCGGTGGTCGCGATGACCGGATACATCAACACGGCGAAATCGACGCCCACGGGAGCATCGTCGATCGAATCGACGCGTGGATAGCCGAGCGCGGGCTGCGTGATGTAGCGCGCGACGGCGTGCCCGCCAGCGGAGAACCCGATGACGCCAACGCGCGCCGCTGACGCTGGCGGATTGCCGGCACGGCGTGAGCGCAGCAGTCGGACGGCGCGTTGAATATCGTGAATGGGCACATCGGCGCCCGCTGCCCAGCCATCGGCCGGCAGGCGGTAGCGCAGCACCGCGCACTCGAAGCCTCGCTGCGCGAACCATTCCGCCGATTCGAATCCTTCCTTGTCGATGACTACGCGCTCATAACCGCCGCCCGGCACGATGAGCAGCGTGGTGCCATTGGCGGCGGACGTGGGTCGAAAGAAGGTCAGCGTGGGCCGGGTGATGTGCTCGGCGTAACGGTCGCGCATGGGACCATCGGGCGAGCGCTCGACGAAGGCCTCGCGCGCCTTCACATGTTCGCCGCCGGGGGCGCCCGCCGGCCAGAGAGCGACCGTGTCGCCGGCGGGTTCAGTGGTGGCAACGGCGGCCATGGCATCCGGGACGAGCATGGTCATCATCACCGCGAGTATGAGCCGGGTCTGGTGTGGCGCGGAATTCATGACCGCGAGTATGGCCCGGGCCAGCAAAAAAGGGACAGGCCCTGCGGCCTGTCCCCCGGTTCGGGACTGGACACGCCGCGGTGACAGGCGTTCGTCACCGCGGCGCATGGCCCTCGCAGACTAACTACTTAGTACTTGAAGCGCGCGCCGAGGAAGTACTGACGGCCCTGGAAGTGATAGTAGGAAAGACGATTTCCCACCGAATCCACCCATTGGTCGTCGAACTCTTCGGTGAGGTTGAGCGCCTCGAGCGTCACCGTGAAGTTGTCGTTCACGTTGTACGACGCAGAGAAGTCGAGGTTCAGGGTCTCGGCCGTGCCTTCCACGTCATTGCTGTTGCGTCCGGGTACCGTGGTCAGATAATCCGCACGAAAGGCAGCTGCGAGGCGTGCGCTGAAGATCTTGTTGTCGAAGTACAGCGTGGCGTTATAGGCCTCTCTGGACAGGCCGGTCAGGTCGGTGGTCGTGACCACCGCACCGGCCGAATCCAGATAGTCGACATCTGATTCGACACCGGTGTAGTTGAGGATGGTACCGAAGTTGCTCCACATGCCCGGCAGGAAACTGAAGGGCTGCTGGTAACTGATCTCGAAGCCCTGCACATCACCGCCCGGGGTGTTGGCCGGCAGGTTGAACTGCCAGTCGGCGTCCGGCGTACATCCGTCGGTATTGCCGCAAGCGGCGATGGCCACGCTGTCGGGCAATCCCAGCGGATTGTCCGTGAACGGTCGGATTTCGCGGATGGTCTGCACGAACGAATCGATGTCCTTGTAGAACAGCGCCACGGACAGCAGCGATTCCGACGCGAAATACCATTCGAAGGAAAGGTCGAAGGCTGTCGCACGAAAGGGTTCGAGTTCCGGGTTGCCGGCAGTGACGGTGCGGTTATTGCCCGAGACACTCACCGCGGCGCCCGGATTCAGGTTGCCGAGATTGGGCCGCGTCATCACCTTGGACGCGGCGAAGCGCACCAGGAATTCGTCGGTGAAGTCGTAAACCAGATTCAGCGACGGCAGTGTGTCCGAGTATTCGTGGGTCACGGTCTGCAGGAGCGGAACGCCGCTCGTGAACGTGTATCCCTCGGAGGTCAGGTCGGTTTGCACGTAACGGACGCCCACATTGCCACGCAACGTGCGGCCCCCGAGATCGAAGTTGAAGTCGCCCTGGATGTAGGCCCCGAGATCGTCTTCCTCGATCTCGTTGTTGTTGCCCAGGGAAGGCTGGATGCCCATGGGATAGAGCGTCGAGTTGTTCAGATCGAGCACGCCGACCGCTGCATCCATGTCCGGGATCAGCCAGGTCCTGGCGGTTCCCGCCGGAATGTCGAGCCCGCTGCTCATGGAGGTGAGCAGGCTGTAGCTATTGATAGGCGCCGAGGAGGCGACCGGCGGCAACACACCTTCCTGGTTGCCCGTGGTCCCGTTGGAGCGCCGCATTTCGGTCGACTTGAAGATGTAGTTCTTCCACTGCGGACCGAACTTGAGAGTGAAGGAGTCGGATGCATTCCATTCGAGGTCGATCGACGCGGTCTGGAAGCTGTTGATGGTGCTCTGCGGTCGCATCCGGATTTGTGTGAGAGTCCACGTTGCGGGACTGGTGACGTCCGCGGTGCCATAACTGATCAGCGGCAGCCGGCTGTTCTCGCGGTAGTCATACGTATAGCCGTCGACATTGTTCGCGTCGAACAGCAGGGTCGTCTGAACCGGATTGTCGTGATTCGCTTCGGCGAAGCCGACGCGGCCCGAAATCGTGAACGAATCACTGAAGGAATGTTCGCCCTCCAGGCCGACCTGCGTGAACTTGGTCGAAAGCTCGTCGTGACGCGCCTCGGACCGGATGTCCACGTCGTTGAATACGCCATACACCAGCGAGTTGGTGTCGTCGATCGCGGCGTCCACCAGGTTCACGTCGTTCATGGCTGCGGCGCCGGTGGTGCTGAACACCGGCGTCTCGAGAAACATCTCGTCGCGCTCGGCGTCGAACTCGGAATAAAGAATGTCGAGAGTGAAGGTCGTGTTCTCGGAAGGCGCGAATTGCAGCGCCGCCGTGATACCGAGGCGTTCCTGCTGGTGTGCGTACTTGTCGTAGCGCGGAATACGCGGCCGGAAGGCGCCGTTTATCTCAGCCAGCGTTGGACTGCCGGCGTAGGCAGGGTCGAGCGGGCCAAACTGGTTGTTGGCGGCAGTTCCCGAGTTCTGCCAGCGCACCGTGCTGGAGCCTTCGTCAAACAGGTTGCGCTCGGTGTACGCCAGCGAAAACAGCGCGCCGAACTTTCCGTCGCCCCAGGTATTGCTGACCAGGAACGCGGCGCGCGGATCGGATTCTTCGCTGAGATCGTTGTAGCCGATCTGTGCGGAGCCTGCGATCGTGAATCCATCGAAATCGAATGGCCGACCGGTGAGCAGATCCACGGTGGCGCCGAGCGATCCTTCCTCGGTCTCGGCTGCGGCCGTCTTTCGCACCGTGATGTTGTTGAACAACTCTGACGCAAAAGTATTGAAATCGAAGTTGCGGCCACGGTTGGTACCGCCGGCGGCGTCGGTGCCGCCGTTGGCGCTCATCGCTTCGATCCCGTTGATGCGCACGCGTGTGAATTGCGGGCCGAGGCCGCGCACGGAAATCTGCCGGCCTTCACCCGCATCACGCGCTATGACGACGCCCGGGACGCGCTGCAATGATTCTGCGAGGTTCAGGTCGGGAAAGTCAGCGATGTCTTCGGCCACGATCATGTCGATCGCGCCGACCTGGCTCTGCTTGGCGTCGAGCGCCTTGTCGAGGCTGGCCCGGAAACCGGTTACCACGACTTCTTGCACTGCCTCGGCGTCGTCCGCGGAGGCCGCCGAGGCGCCATCCTGGGCGACGGCAGCGCTGGCCGCGCTCAACAGTGCGGTGGCCATTGCGAGTTTGACGGCTCGGGAAATTTCAGCATTTTTCCCGAGGAATTGCTTCGAATCGGACATGGTTCGCCCCTCCTAGATGCGTCCACGGCTCTTCGGACGCCCAACGATAAAACGCGTGCTCTAACTGCCGTTCTTAGAGCTGGTGACGCGCTTTATCCCACAAAAATGACACCGGTAGCAACCCCGTGGTTCGCGTTACCAAGAAGTCATTGTTTTGCTTGGGGAAGCGACGCTTTCGCCGGCGTGCAATCAAGCCCGGTCAAATTCGAGCTTGTCCGATCCGCGCGACGTTTTTCACCCATGGTCACAGGACTAACATCCTTGCCGTTGAATGAATTCGCAGGATGCGCGGAGGTGTCATGCAAAACACCTTCCTGGTTCACGCTTTCTGCGCGGCGCATCGCATCGACGGGCCGGTCGGGCGCGCCAAGGTCATGTTAGCGGTCGCATCGATAGTAGTTTGACGATCGAAGGATCCCGTTTCGCATTTGTTCCGACGTCGGCCTAGTGGTTTTCCCGACCATCATCGTCGCCGACAAACTACTCGTAGGACGTTGCCGCCTGCCGAATCACCGGCCCGCGGGAACCCGCGGCGCTGCCACGCGACTGTGCATTCCCTGCCCGCGGCGTCACATTGCCACTCATGAAAAAAGCCATCCTCATGTTTGTGGCGGCGTCATTCGTGGCGATGGCCGGTTGCGAAACCGTCAGGACCACGAATGCCGGGGCGGTCGGAGTCGATCGCAAGCAGCAGATGCTGGTCCCCAGCGAAACCATCGAGCAGGGCGCGGCCCAGGCGTACGAGGCCGAACTCAAAGCGGCGCGCGATAAAGGTGTGCTCAACACCGACAAGGCGCAGCTCAATCGCGTGTCCGCCATCGCGCGGCGCATCGTGGCGGTGACGCCGGTGTTCAGGGCGGACGCCTCGAAATGGGACTGGCAGTTCAACGTGCAGAAGACCAAGGACATGAACGCCTACTGCATGCCGGGCGGACGAATCATGGTGTATTCGGGTCTCATGGAGACGCTCGACCTTTCAGACGCCGAGCTCGCAACCGTGATCGGCCACGAAATCGCACACGCACTGCGTGAACACACGCGCGAACGCGTGTCGCGCGCCTACGCGCAGCAGCTGGTGGTGACCGGCGCCGCGGCAATGGCGGGCGTCAGCGAGGGCACCGCGAACATCGCCAACATGGTCGCCGAAGTCACCTTCCAGTTGCCGTTCAGCCGCGACCAGGAGTCCGAAGCCGACATCATCGGTCTCGAGCTCATGGCGCGTGCCGGTTACGACCCGCGCGCCGCGATCTCGCTATGGAACAAGATGTCCAATGCCCAGGGTCGAGGCAGTCCGCCGAAGTTCCTGAGCACGCACCCGGCGCCGAAGGATCGCATCAAGGAAATCGAAAAGAATCTGCCGCGCGTGTTGCCGCTGTTCGCGAACCGGAACTGAGCGAGGAGCGCGACGCCCGGCGGGATCGACGCCGATCAGCGTGGCGCGACTGCCGCGACCGCGCGGCGGAAATTGACCAGCGCCGGCAGCGCGGCCAGCAGCGTGTCGGGCAGCAGCGGCTTGCGTGCCACCCACACCGGGGCATCCGCGAGCCACGGCACCTCGGCATTCGCAGGATCGCCGGTGAGCACGATCGTGGGCACTGCGTGGCCTAACAACCTTGCGAAATCCTCGGCGAGCTCGGTGCCCGTCATGCCGCACCCGAGGTGGTATTCGACGATCAGTACATCGAGGCGCCCGCGCAGTGCCTCGACCTGGCTCAGCGCGCTTTCGCCGCAGCTCGCTTCGCGAGTCTCGAATCCGGCCGAGCGCAGCAGCGTCGCGGTGGAACGCCTCAGGCCTTCGTCGTCGTCCACGTGCAGGATCATGCCGAGCGAGGCCGGTTCGGGGACGAGCGGCAAAACGGCAGCAAGTTGCGCAGACATGGAGCGCTCCGCGACGTTTCGTTATGCGATTTTTCTGTCGGAAGAGTCTTCGCCTCGCGACAATTCCCGTCAATACGGACGAATCCTACGAGACCCAAATGTGAGCGCTCACTATGGACGCGGTCTAACTGCCGCGACGCCTGCTACTGGACGGCGCGGGCGACTTCCTCGCGCAGGGCGGCGTACGAGGGCGGGATTTCGATGACAGCGGTGGCACCGAGACGCATCGCCGACACCGCTTCGGCGACGTCGTCGGGATCGGTGATCACGAATATCGGGAGGTTACGGTGCAGCCCGCGTGCTTCCTGCAGGAATTCATCGACGGGTTCTTCACGCAGGTCGTCGGCGATCACCAGGCATGCGGCGTCCGCGGAGCCGGTTTCCTCGAGCGTGGCCTCGAGCGACGTCGGCCAGATGACATTGGTGAAACCGCGCAGTGTCCGCAAAACTTCGCGCGTGCGTTGCGAGGATTGTCCCGCCACGATGATGGTGCGCGTTGATTGAGCGCCACCATCTTTAGTGGCACCGTCAGCGTTGTAGTCGGACCCCACCATCGCACGGGCAGCATTGCACCCGGACGCCCGCCATCAAATACGTATTTTCGACTGTCTCGCGCGTGCGACCTATTGCCGAGGCGCAACAGCCATCATCATGCGCACCAGTTCGGCCAGCGAGCCCGCTTCCATCTTCTGCATGACGTGCGCGCGATGAATTTCGACGGTGCGCTGGCTCACGCCGAGATCGCCCGCCACCATCTTGTTTGCCTTGCCCTGCGTGACCAGATCGAGCACTTCACGTTCACGCGGGCTCAATGTCGCGAGGCGCTCGCGAATTCGATCCGTGTGGCGCAGTCGCGCGCGATTCTCCGTGTCCCGGACCAGGGCACGCTGCACGCGGTCGAGCAGTTCCTGGTCGCGAAAAGGTTTCTGCAGGAAGTCGAATGCACCGTGCTGCATGGCTTCGACGGCCATCGGGATGTCGCCGTGACCGGTGATGAAGATCACCGGTATCGTTGCGCCGCGCAGGTTGAGTTCATGCTGCATCTCGAGTCCGCTCATGCCCGGCATGCGCACGTCGAGCACCAGGCAGCCTGGCTGTGCGGCGTCGTAGCCCGAGAGAAATTCCTGTGCGGACGCAAACACCTCGCAGGGAATACCGGCTGATTTCAGCAGCAGGCGCAGCGAGTCGCGCACAGCGTCATCGTCATCGACCACGAACACGATTTGCGGCAGGTCCTTCATCGCGGGCTCTCCATATGCGCCGGAAGCACGAAGTAAAAACAGGCGCCGCGCGGCTGGTTGGCGCGATAGCCCAGCCGCGCATCGTGCGCCTTGATGATCGAGCGACTGATGGCCAGGCCGAGGCCCGTGCCCGCCGGCTTGGTCGTGAAGAAAGGTTCGAAGATCCGCTGTTCGACTTCGCCGGCGAGTCCGGGTCCGAGATCGCTCACCGAGACTTCCACGTCGCCGGCATCGGTGGGACGCGTGGCGATGCGTACTTCGAATGTCGTTCCATTGACCTCGGCGCGCACCGCCTCGCTGCCCTGGGCCTCGAAGGCGTTGTGCACCAGGTTCATGAGCACCTGCTGGATCTGCACGCCGTCCACCGTGACGTGCGGCAGCGCCGGTGACAGGTCGAGCTCGAGCCGCCCGTCGTGTACGCGCGCGTCGCTCGCGAGCAGCGTGTGCACTTCGCGGATCAGCTCGTTGATGTCCTGCGTCTCGCGCCGCACGTCCTCGTTGCGCATCAGCGAGCGGATGCGCCGGATGATCTCGCCGGCGCGCAGTGCCTGCGTGGAAATCTGTTCCAGCGCGCCCGATATCTCCGGCATGTCCGGCGCCGGCACGCGCAGCAGCCGGGCGCAGGCCTGCGCATAGTTGGCGATGGCCGCGAGCGGCTGGTTGAGTTCGTGCGAGATGCCCGCGGCCATCTCGCCCATGGTGGCGAGGCGCGACACGTTGTTCATGCGCTCGAGCGCGCGGTGCGCCTCGTTCTCGGCGCGCCGCTGGTCGGTGATGTCCTCGCCCGAGAGCATCATGCCGGTGACATTGTTGGCATCGCGCAGCGCCACGCCGCGCCAGGTGATGAAACGATCCTCGCCGTCGGAACTGCGCACGTGGTACTCGCAGCTCTGGGGCTCGTCGCTGCCGCTCATGAGCAGCGCACGGAACGCATTGCGGGCGATGCCGCGGTCGTCCGGCGGCACGCAGCTATCTACCCAGTTGCAGTCGATGATCTGCGCATCGCTCACCTTGAGCACGCGCAACGCGCGCTGGTTGACCAGCTGCACCACGCCGGCGCGGTTGGTGGCCACCAGCATCACCTGGGCCAGGTCCAGGTACAGGCGGTTGACCTGGCGCTCGTGCTCGAGTGTCGCCAGCGCCTTGCGGCGCAACGACGTGTCGTGCAGGAAGCCGACGAACTGCGGCGGCTCGGTGTTCGGAATCCGTCCGACGCTGAGGAATACCTCGAATTCACTGCCATCGTGATGCCGGACGCGGACGTCGCGTCCGCGGCCGAGAATCCGCGCCTCGCCTCCCGCGAGGTAGCGCCTGACGTGATCGTCGTGCGACGCGCGGTCGGTGGAAGTCATGAGCATGCTGACATTGCGACCGACGGCGTCGGCGGCGCGATAGCCGAACATCTCTTCCGCCGAACGATTGAATGCACTGATCCGTCCGCGATCATCCATGATCACGACAGCGTCGAACGTGGCATCCAGCAATGCCAGTACGTCGGTGGTGGGCCCGGCCATGCGGCACAACAATACTCCTGGCGCCGCCGCCATTGGGAGTGGACCGCTGGTCAGGCCCGGATGTTAGGGCCGGTTTTCAGCTATGAACGGCCTTGGCCGAGCCTCGGAGCAGTTCGGCATCGACTTCGGCTTCTGCGGCCAGCCAGTCCTCGACTTCGTGTCCGGACGCGAACCCGCGATTCATGGCGCGAAAGTAGGCTGCCCGGGCGATCAAGGCCGCGCGTTGCTGGGGGTCGACAAAGCTCGGTCGGGCAACTTGCAGCGGCCGCGGCGCGCTTGCGGGGCGCGCGTTTCCTGGCGGGCGTGGCTTCCGGATTCTTCTCACGTGGCATCGATGGGTTCCTCGGGGTATGGATGAATACGCGCCAAAGAAGATGGCGCGATTATCCCTCTGCAATATGTCAGCTGCACGCCGGTTAACTGGGCGCAGCACCAGTTTTTTTCATGCTCTCAGCCCGGCAGGATCGGCAGCGAGAGGATCTGCACGCCGCGGCCGGTACGCGGCACACGCGATGCGAAATCCGGCGGTTTCACGACGAGGATGTCGGCATTGACGGCATCCATGACGAATTCGGCGGTGTTCCCGATGAAGAAGCGCTTCAGCCCCGAGCGCGACACGACGCCCATCGCGACGATGGAACAGCGTTCGCGCCTGGCGGTGCGCGGGATGACATCGTTCGGACGGCCCTCCACCAGGTGACAGTGGCTGCGTTTGACGTCGAAACCATCGACGGCTTTTGCCAGCTTGTCGCGCGCCGCGGCCTCGATCTCGGCGCGCTCCGCGCCGATGTCCGACCAGCGGCCCGTCGGGCATGGCCGGCACCACCGGCATGGAGGGCAGGACCGCATGTAATGCGTGCAGTTCGCCGTGCAGCGCATGCACGAGTTGCACGCCAGCGCGCAGGATCTGGCGGTCGAGATTCGAAGGCTTGGCATGCGCGTGCGAGGGATCGATGGCGGCCAGCACCCGGGGGCGGTGATAGAGCCGCCGGTTCTTGACCAGCAGCACGGGAATCGGGCACAGGCGCAGCAGTTCCCAGTCGGTGTACGCCAGCAGCCAGCGGGCCGGGTGCCGCCCCGTGCCGTGATGATTTTCGACGACTAACAAGTCGGCGGAGATCCGCTGCGCCTTGCGAATGATGGCCTCGTAGGGCGGGAAGTCCCAATCGGCGGCCACGTCCACGTCGATGCCATGTTTGCGCACGCGCGCCGCCAGCTTTTCGAGCTGCTCGCGCCTTGCGGTCTGAACCTCGCGTTGCCAGGCCTTGAGGTCCACGTCACGACCCTGCAGCGCTTCGGCGTACAGCGGCGTGGCGATGTCATGAAACAGCGTGAGCTGGGCCTTCAGGCCCTTGGCAATCTGCGCGGCCTTGTTGACCGCGGGCAGGGCGCGCGCGGCGGGGTCCTTGACGGCAACCAGGATTCGTCGGATCGGCTGCATGGCGCGAGCGTGGCGCATGCATTTCTGCGATGCATCGGGAAAAGCACTTATGGAGTTGTCGGCTGTTGCCTACTGTCCGTGGCCCCGCGGGCGGATTGCTCGAGAAAGTGCCGCAGTTCGGGCGACTCCTCCACCAGCAGTTGAGCGGCGCGGCGCAACCGGATGATCTCTTCGGTGGAGAGTGAAAACGAAGTGGGAATCCGGTCCAGGTAGGTGCGCTCATCGGCATTCTTGATGCGCTCGAAGGACAGCTCGACGAGGTCGACGTCGAATTTGCCGCAGTCCGGAATCGCGACCGCCGAATCACAGCGCGTGGTGCGTACCTCGTGCTCCCAGCGCTTCACGCGCGCCCGCAACAGGTTCATGGTTTCGAAGCTGTAGCGGTTGAACGTGGCGCTCACCACCGCGTCCATGACTTTCTTGATGCCGAGTGGCTCGGGCACCTGCGCGTAACGGCGATCGAAACCCGTGCGCGCATCGACCACGATGAACAACATGCGGCGCGCGCGCGAAAAGCCATTACGGCGCAGCGCGTCGGTGACGGTTTCGCCGAGCGCCACCTCGTCGAGAATGGCGCGCGCTCCGAGGTTGTCAGCGAAAGCGCCATCGGACAGGTGCAGGTAAGGGTAGTTCGTGCTGTCGAGGAACGAGAGCAGCCGTTCGGCACGCTCGCGACGGTAGGCGTCCGCTTCCTCGTCACCGGATGCGTGGTTGACCGTGTCAGGTGGCTGGTAGCCACAACCGCCCGCGAAATTGCGCATGACCAGCGGCGCGAAGTACACCGGCGTCGCGGCGGATGCGAACACCGCGCGCGCCACCGGCACGGTCTTCGGATCCACGCAGATGCCATTCATCTGCTCGCGCGTGAACGTAAACGGCTTGGCGCGCACCAGGTCGGTGGCGGTGATGATCACGCGCGGCGCGCGCGTCATGACGTCGTGCACCGTGGCGCCGTTGAACAGCTTCTCGTCGAAGTATTCGACTTCGAGGTCGCTGCGGCTCACCTCTGAATCGGCGAGACGTCCCCAGTTCGCGGGCGCCAGCACCTTGTTCCAGAGATCCTTCTCGGTGTCGTGGTTGAGGAAACGGGGTGCGTAACTCTCGAAGGTCTCGTGGCCGTGCAACGCGTAGTAAGCCGCCGTGAATGCGCCGCCGGATACCGCGGAGATGAGGTCGATTTCGTCGAGCAGTGAGTGGCGCTCGCCATCGGGCGTGATCACCTCGATGTCGCGCAGCGCCTCGAGCACGCCGTACGAAAACGCCGCCGCGCGTTTGCCGCCGCCGGAGAAGGTCAGGACCACGAACAGCTTGTCGGAATTCGCTTCCACGCCCGGTGCGAGTACCGGTGCGGTTACCGGCACCACCTCGGTGAGCGGTGTCTCGCGCTTCGGCGCGCTGCCACAGGCGGCCAGGGTCAATGCAATTGTTGTTATCAGCGTGCCTTGGCGCGCGCTGCGGGATAATTTCATGCGCCGCAGTATACGGTGCGTTTCGTCAGGCCGGCATTCGATACGGATCTTGGCGCACGATTTCCATGAGGATGCTGGTGCCGGCCGCATCGGTGAAGCCGAACTGGCGATAGAGCCCATGTGCATCACGCGTGCCCAGCATGGCGCGGCGGGCGCCGGTGAGCGCCGGGATGCGACATGACCGTGCTCACCAGGAACTTGCCGAGTCCGTGGCCGCGATGTTCCTCGAGCACGTAGACGTCGCAGAGGTAGGCGAACGTGGCGTGGTCGGTCACCACGCGCGTGAGGCCTACCTGGCTGCCGCCGGCCTTTTCATAGAGTCCGAAGCACAATGAGTTGCGCGCCGCGCGCTCCACGATGGCGTATGGAATCCCCGGCGACCAGTACGAGCGCGTGAGATAGGCGTGTATGGCCGCGATATCCAGCCGCGCCGGATCGGTGGAAATCTCGTATCCGTCGGGGATACGGGCCTCAATCGATGACATAGAGCTTCGCTCCGCTGCGCGTCGATGAACGATGCGGCACGGCGCCGTCCGCGACGTGGTAACTGTGGCCGGGCGTCAGCGTGACGCGGCGGCCGTCGGCGAGTTCGGTGTCGAGCTCGCCCTCGAGGCACAACAGGAAGTGCCCTTTGTTGCACCAGTGGTCGGCGAGATAACCCGGCGAATATTCGAGCATGCGCACGCGTACGTCGCCGAACTGACGCGTGCGCCAGCGCGCCTCTCCGCAAGCGCCGGCGTGCGTGGTGACCTCGACCTGGCTCCAGTCGACGGTGCCGAAAGGAAGGTCGCCAATCTTCATTGGGTCAGTGTTTGCCGGCGAGCACGTCGGCGAACAGGGCCGTGTCCACATTGCCGCCGGTCAATGCGACACCGACACGCTCGCCGGCGAGCGACTCGCGTTCGCGCCAGGCGGCGGCAAACGCCGCGGCGCCGGCGCCTTCGGCGACGTTGTGGGTCATCGAAAAAATGGCGCGCATGGCACCAGCCAGCTCGGCGTCGGTCACCTCAACCACGCGGCTGACGTTGGCGAGCATGATGGCGAGCGCATCTTCGTCGGGTTTGCGGCAGGCCATGCCATCGCCGAGCAGGGTCTCGACCGGCGCTTCGACCACGCGGCGCGCGGCGAACGACCTTGCGAAACACGCGGCATGCGCCGAGACCACGCCCACGAGCTTCGTGCCGGGCGAATAGACATTACGCGCGGCGGCCGCGGCGCAGATGCCGGATCCCTGGCCGATGGGTACGTACACCACGTCGAGATCGGGCACGGCGCGAAACAGCTCGGCCCAGTAGGTGCTGACGCCCAGCACGATGTCACGATGGAAGGCCGGGACCATGTGCAGGCCTCGCTGCACGGCGATGCGCGCAGCTTCCTCGCGCGACTCCTGGAAATCCTGGCCGTATTCGACCAGCGTGGCGCCGAGCGCGCGCATGGCGGCGTTCTTCTCGATGCTGTTGCCATGGGGCACGTAGATGGTCGCGGGTAGTTTGAAGCGCCGGGCGGCGAGGCCCACGGCCTGGCCGTGGTTGCCACGGGTCGCGGTGATCACACCGGGGCAGGCCGGTTCGCGCTCCATCAGCTGGCGGAAATACACCGCGGCGCTGCGCGCCTTGAACGCGCCGATGGGCGTGTGGTTCTCGTGCTTGAGCCACACCTCGGCGCCGAACGCTGCCGCTACCTGCGGCCACAGGTACTGCGGCGTTGGCGCAACCAGCGGAGCGAGGAAACGCGCGGCGGATTCCATCTCCTCGCGGGCGGGCAGGGCGAACGCACCCGGCATCGGCGTCATGGCGGCACTGGCATTCATGGTCAGGCAATATAGGCCACGACACAGTACAGTTACAGTACAGTTGACTCCCCAAACCACCCGACTGGCCCGCTCATATATATGGCGCTCGAATCCAAGCAGGATCACCGTCTGCCCGCACAGCTCGCGGCGCGTTTCGCGCAGCGCATCGAAACACATGCGTTGCGTCCTGGAACACGCCTGCCTTCCATCCGCAATTGCGCCAACGAATCACGCGTCAGCCGCTCGACCGTGGTCGAAGCCTACGATCGCCTGATCGCCGCGGGACTGATCGAATCGCGCCGCGGCTCGGGTTTCTACGTGCGGCCGCGCTCCAGCAAACCGGCGCGGCGCAATTCCGCGGCGCATTCCATGCCCGGAACGGTGCTCGATGTGAGCTGGCTGCTGCGTGCCCAGCGCCGCCAGTCACCCGGCAGCGAGCAGCCCGGTGCCGGACTGCTGCCGGAGAACTGGCTGGATCACGAAATGGTCGCCGCGGCGGTGCGCGGCGTGGGCCGCAGCCGCGGCTCCTGGATCCTCAAGTACGGCGCGGTCGAGGGCTATCTACCCTTGCGCGAGGCGCTCGCCACGCGGCTGGCGCACCTCGGCATCGGCGCGCCCGCCGAACAGATCATCACCACCGCCGGCGCCACCGAGGCCATCGACCTCGTCGCGCGCCGTTTCCTCGCGCCCGGTGACGTGGTGTTCGTCGAGGATCCGGCGTGGTTCGTGATGTTCGCGCGCTTCGCGGCCTTTGGCGCGCGCATCGTCGGCGTGCCGCGCGGCGCGGACGGTCCCGACATCGCCGCGCTCGAGAGCCTGCTGGCGCGCGAGAAACCCAAGCTGTTCATCCTGAACTCGGTGGCGCATAACCCCACCGGCTCGTGCATCAGCGCCGCCAACGCGACGCGCGTGCTGGAACTGGCCGCGCGCCACGGCTTCATGATCGTCGAGGACGACATCTATGGCGATCTGCACGGACGCCACGCCACTCGGTTCGCGAGTCTCGACGACGGGCGGCGAGTCATCTACGTCGGCGGATTCTCCAAGACGCTGGCCGCCAACCTGCGCGTCGGCTTCGTGGCGGCGCATCCCGCGCTGGCGCTGGAGCTGCGCGACATCAAGGCACTCACCGGACTGGCATCCGCGGAGCTGTGCGAACGCGTGGTGGCGCGCATCATCGTCGAGCGGAGTTACGAACGCATGCTGGAACGCGTGCGCGCCAGGCTCGACGAGTGCCGCGCGCGCACCGCCGAGGGACTGGTTCGCATGGGCGCGAAGATCGCGGGTCCTCCGGCCGGGGGCATGTACCTGTGGGCGGATTTCGGCCGCGATACCAACGAGCTCGCGACCGCCGGCAGCCGGGAGGGCGTGTTGCTCGCGCCGGGCAGCCTGTTTTCGCCCACCCAGCTGCCGAGTACATGGATGCGAGTGGCCGCGGCCACCTGTCTCAACGAGCACGCCATGAAGTTCCTGGCCCGTGCCATGCACCGCTGAAACCGCGTTCACTGTGGGTTGAACACGTCGCCGCGGAGCGCCGCATCCTCGTCGCCATCGCCCGGCTCACTGGAGGCCCCATGAAAGATCTCGCGGGTAAGGTTGCATTCATCACCGGCGGCGGCAGTGGTGTCGCACTGGGACAGGCCAAGGCATTCGCCGCGCACGGCATGAAGATCGTGATCGCCGACATCCGGCAGGATCACCTGGACAGCGCGCTCGCGTGGTTCCGTGAGAAGAATCTTCCGGTGCACGGGATCCGCCTCGACATCACCGATCGCAAGGCGTACGCCGCGGCCGCCGAAGAAGCGGAAAAGGTCATGGGCCCGGTTCAACTGCTGTGCAACACCGCCGGCGTCAGCCAGTTCGGTCCGGTGCAGCAGGCGACCTACGACGACTGGGACTGGCAGATGTCGGTGAACCTCGGCGGCATGATCAACGGCATCCAGACATTCATCCCGCGCATGCTCAAGCACGGCCTGGGCGCGCACATCGTCAACACGGCATCCATGGCGGGATTCCTGCCGCTGCCTGGCTGCGCTATCTACTGCACCACGAAGTTCGCGGTGCGCGGACTGTCGGAATGTCTGCAACTCGACCTGGCGCCGCAGGGCATCGGCGTGTCCGTGCTCTGTCCTGGTGCGGTGAATACCAACATTCACGAAGCCGTGCTCACGCGTCCCAAGCACCTGTCCAACACCGGCTACTACGGCGCCGACCCGACCGTCATGAAGAGCCTCAAGGAAGTCATTTCACCCGGGTACGACCCCGTCGATCTCGGGGAGATCGTGGTGCGTGCAGTGCAGGAAAACCAGCTGTACATCATTCCGTACGCAGAGTTTTCCGGGCCGATGCAGGAGCGCCTCGACCTGGCGCTCGCGGTGATTCCCGACCCGAAAGACGACCCCGGCATGGCGGGGCGCGAGGCAGCGATGACCAAGCGGCGCGCCGAGCGGGCGGCCCAGGCACAGAAGGGCTGAACTTAGGCATAGAATGTGGCGCAAAGCGGATGGCCCACCCGGGCCATCGCATAGAAAAAGGGGCTCGCCATGTCTGCCGCATTCGCGAAGAGGTCCTCAGGAATAGTTTGATCGCCGTCGCATGCAGCGCCGCGCTGACCATCGCTGCCTGTTCCAAAAAAGAAGAGACACCAGAAGCACCCGCTGCCGCCATGCCATCGGTGGCGATGGAAGGCCAGCTCGATATCGTGGCGTGGCCCGGTTACATCGAACGCGGTGAATCCGACAAGGCCTACGACTGGGTGACAAAGTTCGAGGCGGACACCGGCTGCAAGGTCAACGTCAAGGTGGCGAGCACTTCGGACGAAATGGTCACGCTCATGACCAGCGGCGGTCCTCCGCCGAGCCCGCCGGGCGATGCTTCGTGGCCGCCGGCCGGCAATGCGCCCTACGACCTCGTGACCGCGTCGGGTGACGCGTCGCTGCGGCTGATCCGCGGCGGCACCGTGCAGCCCATCGGCATCGATCGCGTCAAGAGTTACTCCACCATCGATCCGCGCCTGCAGCAGGCCTCGTGGCACTACGTCGATGGCAAACACTGGGGTGTGCCCTACCAGTGGGGCCCGAACGTGCTGATGTACAACACCGACGTGTTCAAGACACCGCCGACTTCCTGGTCGGTGGTGTTCGAGCAGCAGAAGCTTCCGGACGGCAAGAGCAACAAGGGTCGTGTCCAGGCCTACGATGGGCCTATCTACATTGCCGATGCCGCGCTGTACCTCGGCGCGAAGAAACCCAATCTCGGCATCACGGATCCGTATGCGCTCAACCCGGCGCAGTACGAAGAAGTGCTGCAGGTGCTGCGTGGCCAGCATCCGTTGATCCAGCGCTACTGGCACGACGCCAACGTGCAGGTGCAGGACTTCACCACCGAGGGCATCGTCGCTTCCGGCTCCTGGCCGTTCCAGGCGAACACGCTGGTCGCCAACAAGGCGAAGGTCGCGACTACCGTGCCGGCCGAGGGCGCGACCGGATGGGCGGATACCACGATGCTGGCGGCCGGTGCCAGGCATCCCAATTGCGCCTACGCGTGGCTCGAGTGGTCGATCTCACCCAAGGTGCAGGGCGACGTTGCGGCCTGGTTCGGATCCAACCCGGTGGTGCCCGCGGCCTGCCAGGGCAACGAGTTGTTAGGTGCCGAGGGTTGCAAGAACAACGGCATCGAGAACTTCGACAAGATCAAGTTCTGGCGTACGCCCGAGGCCAAGTGCGACGCTGCGCCCGAAGGCTGCGTGCCGTACAACCGCTGGGTCACCGACTACGTCGCGGTGATGGGCGGAAAATAAACCGGCCGGCGCGACATGACCGCGGCAATCGAATTCCGCGGCGTGTCGCGCATCTACGGCGAGGTGCGTGCGGTCGACGATGTGTCGTTCGCCATCGAGCCGGGCGAATTCTTCGCCATGCTCGGACCCTCGGGATCAGGCAAGACTTCGTGCCTGAGACTGGTCGCAGGCTTCGATACACCTGATCGCGGCCAGGTGCTGCTCGACGGCGCGGACGTGTCGTCCGTGCCGCCATACGACCGCAACGTCAACACGGTCTTCCAGGACTACGCGCTGTTTCCGCACATGACGGTGCTGCAGAACGTGGCCTACGGACCGCGGGTGCGTGGCGTCGCGTTGGCGGAACGCGAGCAGCGCGCGCGTGAAATGCTCGAGCTGGTGCAGCTCGGCGCGCAGGGCGAGCGTCGGCCGTCGCAACTCTCCGGCGGTCAGCGCCAGCGCGTGGCGCTCGCGCGGGCGCTCATCAATCATCCGAAGGTGCTGCTGCTCGACGAGCCGCTGGGTGCGCTCGATCTCAAGCTGCGCGAAGAGATGCAGATCGAGCTCAAGAGCCTGCAGAAAAAGCTCGGCATCACCTTTGTCTACGTGACGCACGACCAGGGCGAAGCGCTGTCGATGGCCGATCGCGTGGCGGTGTTCAACCGCGGCCGCATCGAGCAGCTCGCGGCGCCGCGCGAACTGTACCTGAGCCCGGCGACGGCCTTCGTGGCGCGTTTCGTCGGCAGCGCCAACGTCGCCACGGCCGCGCTGGCAACAAAACTTGGTATCGACGCGCAGGCGTTCGCGGTGCGTGCCGAGAACATCATGGTTCATGGTGAGGCGGCATCGGCGCCGGCGGACCATGTCTGCGCTCCCGGCGCCGTGGTCGCTGTGCAGTTTCATGGCGCCGCCAGCCGCTGGCAGATACAGCTCGATGCGGGCGAGGTATGGAGCGCGCTGGTTCCCGAGGACGAGGCGCACGGGCTCAACGGCCTGAACGTCGGGGCACGCGTAAAACTCTGCTGGCCCCGCGCCGCCGCGGTCCCGCTGACCGAACCCGCCGCCAGCGCGTAACCATGCGTGCGGCGTCGACATTTTTCTGGCGCCGCCCGTACTGGTATCTCGCGCTGTTGCTGGTGCCGCCGCTGCTGTGGTTCGGCACGGTGTACCTGGGGTCGCTGTTCGCGCTGCTGGCGCAGAGCTTCTACCGAATCGACGATTTCACGGCGCAGATCGTGCGCGAGCCGACGCTGGCCACCTACGGTCAACTGGTCACGCAGCCCGCCAATGTCGACATCGTGGTGCGCACCGTCACCATGGCCATCGCGGTGACCATCGCCTGCGCGTTGATTGCGCTTCCCATCGCCACCTACATGGCGCGTTACGCCACCGGGCGCATGAAGGCGCTGTTCTATGTCGGCGTGATGCTGCCGATGTGGACCAGCTACCTCGTGAAGGTGTACGCGTGGCGCCTGCTGCTCGCGAAGGAGGGCATCATCGCGTGGTTCGTCGGAAAGCTCGGACTCACCGGGTTGCTGGACGCGCTGCTGGCGACGCCGGCGGTCGGTGGGCCATCACTGTCCTCTTCGTACATCGGCATGTTCCTGGTGTTCGTCTACATGTGGCTGCCGTTCATGATCCTGCCCATGGCCGCTGCACTCGAACGTGTGCCCGGATCTCTGCTGCAGGCGTCGGCGGATCTCGGCGCGCGGCCCGGCGCAGACCTTTCGCAACGTGGTGATGCCGCTGGCAATTCCCGGCATCGCCGCGGGTTCGGTGTTCACCTTTTCGCTGACGCTGGGTGATTACATCATTCCCAGCGTGGTCGGCGCGCCCGGGTTATTTCATCGGCATGATGGTGTACGTGCAGCAGGGCACGGCGGGCAATATTCCGCTGGCTGCCGCGTTTTCGGTAGTGCCCATCGTGTTGATATTCGTCTATCTATCCGTCGCCAAGCGCTT
>CAWHUD010000019.1:0-43175 GCA_963832505.1 uncultured Pseudomonadota bacterium
CGGCCCGTAAGAAAATGGGGACATCCCTATTTTCAGCTGCGGAAAATCAGGAGTGTCCCATTTTTTCCCTTCACGAAGCCGGGGCCTTGAGTCCGCAGGCGCGGTAGGCATTCTTCTCGAGCTCGCGAAACTGCTTCGCCCTGGCCTTCGCCTGCTCCGAGTCGCGAAAGATCCCGCCGCCCTCTCCCGGCAGCGTCGCGTATCGCGCGAACGTCCCGGCCTCGACAAACTCGTCGTAAGTGAGCGTGTTCGCGATGTCATCTATGACACAGGAACATTGGTACACCTGTGACAGTTTGCCGCCGTTCCGGGACACACAGTCGTTGACGTACTCGACGCGGGCCTGGGTGGGGTAGTCGTTCGTTGGTGGCGCGCCGGACGCGGGGGCAATGAAGGCCGCTGACAACGCGGTGCACAGTAGGATAGCGTGCACCCGCTCATGGCACGGTCGTTGCAATAGCTTTGCTTCCGAGCTGTCCGGGGGATTGAACATGAAACATCTGCATCGCTCCTTTCTTGTCGGCGTGGCGACGTCGGCTGTCGCGACGTTGAGCGGGTTGTCGGCGGCCTCCGATATCGAGCAGGCCATGGGCGATTCGAAGAACTGGGCCGCTCAGGCCGGCGATTATGCCAATCATCGCTACAGCACTCTCAACCAGATCAACGCCGCAAACGTCGGCAAGTTGCAGGTCGCGTGGACCATGTCCACGGGTGTGCTGCGTGGTCACGAGGGATCTCCGCTGGTCATCGGCGAAATGATGTACATACACACGCCGTTTCCGAACAACGTGTACGCGGTCAACCTGAAGGACCAATCCTACAAGTGGAAATACGAACCGAAGCAGGATGCGCAGGTCGTTCCGGTCATGTGCTGCGACACGGTCAATCGCGGTCTCGCGTACGCGGATGGCAAGATCCTGCTGCAGCAGGCGGACACGACGCTGGTGGCGCTGGATGCCAATACCGGCAAGGTGGTCTGGACCGCGAAAAACGGCGATCCGAAGATCGGCGAGACCAACACGAATGCGCCGCATGTATTCAAGGACAAGGTGATCACCGGAATCTCCGGTGGAGAATTCGGTGTGCGCGGGCGCCTGATCGCGTATGACCTGAAGACCGGCAAACTCGTCTGGACCGCGTGGAGCACGGGGCCCGATGCGGAACTGCTCGTCGATCCGAAGAAGACGATGACCTGGACCAATGGCAAGATGGCGCCGATCGGCGCGGATTCCTCGATCAAGACCTGGAAAGGCGACCAGTGGAAGTTAGGCGGAGGGACGACCTGGGGCTGGTATGCCTACGATCCCAAGCTCAACCTCGTCTATTACGGCACCGGCAATCCCGGCACCTGGAATCCGGCCCAGCGCCCGGGCGACAACAAGTGGTCGATGACGTTATTCGCGCGCGACCTCGACACCGGCATGGCGAAATGGGCCTACCAGATGACGCCCCACGACGAGTGGGACTTCGACGGGGTCAATGAAAACCTGCTCGTGGATATCGACTACAAGGGCAAGAAAGTGCCCGCGGTGGTGCACTTCGATCGCAATGGATTCGGCTACACGCTCAATCGCGAGACTGGCGCGCTGCTGGTGGCCGAAAAGTATGACCCGACGGTCAACTGGGCGACCAAGGTCGACATGAAGACCGGCCGTCCGATCGTCGACAAGAAATTCTCACCGCAGACGACAGGTCCAGACGTCAACGTGAAGGACATCTGTCCGGCCGCGCTCGGCTCGAAAGATCAGCAGCCGGCGAGCTACGACCGCAAGACGGGCTTGATCCTCGTTCCGACCAACCACGTGTGCATGACGTATGAGCCGTTCCAGGTCGAGTACACCGCCGGCCAGCCCTACGTGGGCGCGACGCTGACGATGTTTCCCGCGATCGGAAGTCACGGCGGCATGGGCAACTTCATTGCCTGGGATCCAGCGCAGGGCAAGATCGTCTGGTCGAAGCCCGAGCGATTCTCCGTATGGTCCGGAGCGTTGACCACGGCCGGCGATGTCGCGTTCTACGGAACGCTGGAAGGCTACATCAAGGCGGTGAGCACCAAGGACGGCAAGGAGCTTTGGAAGTTCAAGACGCCCTCGGGAATCATCGGCAACGTCTTCACCTATCAATACGGCGGCAAGCAATACGTCGGTGTCTATTCCGGCATCGGTGGCTGGGCGGGAATCGGCATGGCGGCCGGCCTGACGGAATCCACGGAAGGTCTCGGCGCGGTCGGCGGCTACAAGGATCTCGCGAAATACACCACGCTCGGCGGATCGCTGTTCGTGTTTGCACTGCCGGGCGACGGCGTCGGCACAGGCTGCGGCGAACTGAAACGGATGCGTTGGGCAGCAGCGCTATTCATCCTCGTCCTGGCGCCGCTCGCGGGCGTCGGGGCGGATGAAGCGAAACTCTACGAGGTGAAGGACGGCACCAAGGTCGACGCGAAGACTCTCATGGGATGGAAGACCTGGCGCGCGCTCGCTTGTGAGCGTTGCCACGGCGCATCCCAGGAGGGGCTGGTCGGTCCCCCGCTGGTCGAGCGCCTGAAGACATTGTCGAAAGAAGATTTTCACACCGTGATCATGAACGGCCGGCCAGACAAGGGAATGCCGCCGTTCAATACGAGTCAGATGGTCACGCAGAATTGGGAAGGCCTGTACGCCTACCTGAAGGGCCGCTCCGATGGCGCGATTCAGCCCGGGCGCTTGTCGCCGCTCGAATAGTTCTGCTCGCCGGCGCCGGCCTTGCGTGCATGCTGCTCGCGGCACATGCGCAGGACTCCGGCGCCGTGCTGCGGGTCTGCGCAGACCCGGGCAACATGCCGCTGTCGAACGACCAGGGCGAAGGGTACGAAAACAAGATCGCGCAGGCGCTCGCCCGCGACCTCGGGCGCCGCATCGAGTTCACGTACTTTCCGCAGCGCATGGGATTCGTGCGCAACACCCTGCGACAGCGCGACGAGAAGACGCAGCAGTTCAAATGCGACGTGATCATCGGCGTGCCGAAAGGATTCGAGCTCACGGCGACCACGCGGCCGTACATGCGTTCCACCTACGCGCTGTTGTTCGCAGTCTCGCGAAGAATTCGCGCGACTGCAGTCGCCGGAGGATCTGCTCGCGCTGCCGCCGGAGCGGCTGCGCGCCTTGCGCATCGGTGTGTTCGGCCGTTCGCCCGGCGCGGATTGGCTGCTGCGCAATGAACTGCTCGAGCACGCCGTCTTCTACGCGCCGCAAAGTGGCGACCCGGCGGAAAGTCCCGCACACGTGATCGAGACTGATCTCGCGGCGGGCAAGATCGACATGGCGATCGTGTGGGGGCCGATGGCGGGCTTCCTCGCCGGCCGGCATGCACAACGCCCGGGGTGGCGCGCCCTGCCCTTCAAGCCGGATCCCACGATCAAGTTCGACTACGAAATGTCGATGGGCGTGCGCTTCGGCGAAAAAGAATGGAAAGACACGCTCGACCAATGGATCAGCGCGCATGAGCGCGAGGTGCAGTCAATCCTGGCGAGTTACCGCGTGCCATTGCTGGACGCGCACGGAGACCTGATCGCTCCGCGCGAGCTCGGCGCCAACAAATGAGTCTCGTGAAAGAGGAGAAACCAACATGAGCGCAATATCGATTCATCCGGCACTCGACAACGGCGTGAAACCGGGGACCGGCAAATTTCGCGGGCGGAACGCTCGTCTGCCGATGCTCGGACAAACAGGTGAAGGTGCGCATCACTGGCGACGTCGCCTTCAACCACGCCTGCGGCTGCACCAAGTGCTGGAAGCCCGACGGCGCGCTGTTCTCACTCGTGGGCGTCGTGCAACGCGACAAGCTCGAAGTCACCGAGAATGCGCAGAAGCTCAAGGTCGTGGATGCCACGGCTGCGATTCAACGCCAGGCCTGCAGCGCCTGCGGCGTGCACATGTACGGCCGCATCGAGAACCGGAATCACCCGTTCTACGGCTTCGACTTCATACACGTCGAACTGTCCAACGAAAAGGGCTGGGCAGCGCCGGAATTCGCGGCGTTCGTTTCCTCGATCATCGAGGCCGGCTTCAGTCCGACGCAGATGGGTGCCGTGCGCGCGCGCCTGCGGGAGCTGAAGCTCGAACCCTATGATTGCCTGTCGCCGCCGCTGATGGATCTGATCGCAACTCATAGTGCGAAAGCGAAGGGCAAACTCGCGGCCTGATGACAGCAGGGAGCCGTGCGTGTAGCACTTCGGCTGGTGCTCGGCGTTCTGCTCGCAGGCAGCGCCGGGGTCGCCGGCGCGCAGGCGCCGGCGAACGGAGCAGACGATTCGCAGCCTCTCGAACAGATCGTCATCGTGGCGCCGTATGGCGCCACGGCGATCGATCGCGACCGCGTCCCGTCCTTCGTGCAAAGTGCAGCGGCAGACCAGATCGAACGCGCCCAATCCCTCGATCTCACGGATTTTCTGACCCGCAATTTCGCGAGCGTGAGCATCAACCACGCGCAGAACAATCCGCTGCAACCGGATTTCAACTTCCGTGGCTTCACGGCCTCGCCGTCTGCTCGGCCTGCCGCAGGGACTCGCCGTGTACCAGAACGGCGTGCGCATGAATGAGCCCTTTGGCGACACGGTGAGCTGGGATCTCATTCCGATGTCGGCCGTGCAAAGCGTGCAGCTGCTTGCCGGATCGAGTCCGGTATTCGGGCTCAACAGTCTCGGCGGCGCCCTCTCGTTGCAGATGAAAGATGGATTCACCTTCGATCGCACCGCGGCGGAGGCGTATGGCGGCTCGTTTTCGCGACGCGGCGCCACGGTTCAGCATGGCGGGAACAGCGGTCGCTGGGGCTACTACGCGAACCTCGACTACTTTGAAGAGGATGGCTGGCGCGATTACTCGGACTCGGACGCGTTGCGGTTCTTCGGATCGGCCAGCATGCAAGGTGAGCGCGGTCGACTCGACGTGAGCGCCGCGATCGCCGACAGCGAGCTGCGCGGCAATGGCCCCGCGCCGGCTGAGCTGCTGCTGCTCGACCGCTCCCAGGTCTTCACCCATCCCGACATCACGGAAAACGCGCTCACGCCAGTTGATCGTGGAGGGCTCGCTCGACCTGTCCAAGGGATTGCGCCTGGCAGGGAATGCGTATTTCCGCGCCATCGACACGGATACTTTCAACGGCGACGGCACCATGTTCGAGGCGTGCGAGTTCCAGGGGAGAAGAGTTCCTGGTCGAAGGCGAATGTGCTGCGGACGCACGACGATGACATCACGCCTGGTGCTTGATCCGGATGGCGATCCCATCGAGGCCGAGCTCGAGGGTGCGGAGCTCGACGCCATCAACAACATCGGGCGCCGCCGGCAGGAAAGCTTTGGCGCATCCGTGCAGCTGGCCTTTGGTTCGGATCTCGGTGCCGGTCGCCGCAATGACCTCACGGTCGGAATGGCATTCAGCGATGGCGCGACGTCATTCGCTGCCGTCGTCGAAGTGGCGCACCTGCTCGAGAACCGCGCCACGTCGCGCACGGGAATATTCGCCGACGAATTCCGCACGCAGGTGGACAGCACGCTCACGACCTGGAGCCTTTACTTCGTGGACACATTCGATGTGACCGAGCGGCTCAGCCTCACGGCGTCGGGCCGCTTCGACGACACGCGCGTTCGCCTGGCTGATCGAAGTGGCCAGAGTCCCGAGCTCGACGGCAATCACCAGTTCTCCCGGTTCAATCCGGCGCTCGGGAATCGCCTTGCGGTTGAGTCCCGAGGCCACTGTCTACGCAAATGTCGCGCAGTCCGCGCGTGCGCCGACCCCCGTCGAGCTTGCCTGCGCCAGCGAAGATGCGCCCTGTAACCTGCCGAACGCGTTCCTCGCCGATCCGCCGCTCGATCGAGGTGGTCGCGAACAGCGTCGAAGTCGGAGCCGGTGGCACGTTGGCACACGGCGTTCGATGGCATGCCGGCGCCTTCCACATCGTCAATGACGACGACATCCTGTTCCAGACCACCGGCGGCGCACAGGGAAGTGTCGGGTTCTTCGAGAACGTCGGCGACACGCGCCGCGCCGGACTCGAACTCGGGCTCGCTCAACCGGCGGGCCGCGTGCAATGGTCCGTGAGTTACAGCTTCATCTCGGCGACCTTCGAAGATGCCTTCAACATCAACAGCCCTAACCATCCCGCGGTCGCGGACGATGCGGAATTGCGGGTCCCCGAGGGCGCGGACATTCCGGGCATTCCGCGCCATCAAGCTGAACGCAGCGCTCGATTTCGAATTCAGCGGCCGCCTCACCATGGGCATCGACGCATCGTTCCGTTCCGGCGTGCACCTGCGCGGCGATGAAGTGAACCTGTTGTCCCGGACCCGTTCCTACGGCGTGGTCAACCTGCGCGGCGAGTATCGCGTGAGCGACGCGCTGCGGCTTTTCGCCCGCGTCGAGAATCTGTTCGACGCCGAATATGAGACGCTTCGGACTTCTCGGCGAACCCGACGAAGTGTTCCCCGACTTCGAGGATCCCAGGTTTTTCGGCGCGGGACCGCCGTTGGGTGGCTGGGTGGGAGTTCGCGCGACCTTCTAGTGGAGTGGCTCATCGCCCCCGGTGCGTCCGCCAGCTATATTGGCGCGGACACACCGGGAGTTGAGCCATGGGCAAGCTGAAGTGCGGATTGATCCAGATGGGGCTGAAGGGCGAGGTGGCCATGGGTCCGGAGAAGATCCGTGACCGCATGATCGAGGCGCACCTGCCCCTCATCGACAAGGCCGGCACCAGCGGTGTGCAGGTGCTGTGTTTCCAGGAAATCTTCACGCAGCCCTACTTTTGCCCCAGCCAGGACCGCAAGTGGTACGCGGCCGCCGAAGCGGTACCCGACGGATACACCACCCGGCTCATGCAGGAGTACGCGAAGAAATACCGCATGGTGATGGTGGTTCCGGTCTACGAGGAAGCCATGACCGGCGTGTACTACAACACGGCGGCCGTCATCGATGCGGACGGCAAATACCTCGGCAAGTATCGAAAGACACACATTCCACAGGTTGACCCGGGCTTCTACGAAAAATTCTTCTTCAAGCCCGGCGACCTGGGTTACCCCGTGTTCCAGACGGCGTACGTCAAGCTAGGCGTGTACATCTGTTATGACCGCCATTTCCCCGAAGGCTGGCGCGCACTGGCGCTCAACGGCGCCGAGTACATCGTGAACCCTTCCGCCACCGTCGCAGGCCTGAGCAAGTATCTCTGGGAGCTCGAGCAGCCCGCCTCCGCCGCCGCCAACGGCGTGTTCATCGGCGCGATCAATCGCGTCGGCAAGGAAGCGCCCTGGGCGGAAAAGATGGGTGAATTCTACGGTTCCAGCTACATCGTCAATCCGCGCGGCGAGATCGAAGCGCAGGCGAGCTACGACAAGGACGAGTTGCTGATTCACGAGATCGATCTCGACATGATCCGCAAGGTACGCGACACGTGGCAGTTCTTCCGCGATCGCCGACCGGACGCCTACGGCGCGTTGGTGCAAGGCTGATGCAGAATCCCACTTCATCGCGCGGTACAGGTCGGCGAATTCTTCGAACTGGAGGCTGGCGCCGATCTTGCCGCCAGTCCGCGTTTCAACGAAGACATCGCGCCGACCAGGGTCGTGCAGCGGACCTGGAACCAGTGGCACATCGCCGCCCTGTGGGTGGGAATGGCGATCTGCGTGCCTACCTACACGCTGGGCGGTGTGCTGACCACGTACTTCGGACTCTCGGTTGGCGAGGCGCTGTGGGCGGTGTTCATCGCCAATGTCATCGTGCTGATTCCACTGACGCTCAATGCCTTCGGCGGGACGAAGTTCGGTATTCCCTTCCCGGTCATGCTGCGCTCTTCCTTCGGCATCATCGGATCGAACGTTCCGGCGTTGATTCGCGCGCTGGTGGCTTGCGGATGGTTTGGCATCCAGACCCTGTTCGGCGGCATCGCGGTACACCTGATGCTCGCGGCCATGTTCGATGGCTGGAAGCTGCTCGGCGGTGTGGGCGAAGTCATCGGTTTCTTCATCTTCTGGGTCGCGAACGTGTGGGTGGTGCTGCGCGGCTCGGAATCGATCAAGTGGCTGGAGATTGTGGCGGCACCGCTGCTCATGCTCGTGGGCGTGGGCCTGCTGGTCTGGGCGTGGCCGCAGGCGTCCGTCGCCGAGTTGCTGGCACGGCCGCCAAATCGTCCTGCCGATGCTTCGCTGTTTGGCTATTTCCTCGCCGGTCTCACTGCGATGGTAGGTTTCTGGGCGACGCTGTCGCTGAACATTCCGGATTTCAGCCGTTTCGCGAAATCACAGCGTGCGCAGATCATCGGACAGGTCGTGGGTCTGCCGGTGACCATGGTGCTGTTCGCGGGGCTGGGCGTGGTAATGACGGCAGCCTCCGCGCAGATCGTCGGCGAGACCGTCTCCGATCCCATCACGCTGATCGGCAAGATCGACAGCCCGTTCTGGGTCGTGGTGTCGATGATCATCATCATCCTCGCGACAATCTCCACGAACACGGCGGCGAACATCGTCTCGCCGACCAATGATTTCCAGAACCTGGCACCGCGGCTCATCAGTCAGAAGAGAGGCGTGTTGCTCACCGGCTGCATCGGCATCGCGTTGATGAGCTGGGAGCTGCTCAAGCGCATGGGCTGGCTCGAGTCGGACGTCAGCGTCGACAGCCTGTACTCGAACTGGCTCCTCGGGTATTCGAGCCTGCTGGGGCCGATCGCGGGCATCATGGTGGTGGACTATTTCGTGGTGCGAAAGCAGCACTACGATCTGCCGGGGCTGTACCTGGATACCGGCCCCTACCCGGCCTGGAACCTGGCTGGATTCGTGGCCCTCGCTGTGCCCGTGGGGTTGACCCTGGTCGCCATCACCACCGGCGCGCTGCAGTGGTTCTACACTTACGGCTGGTTCACGGGCTCATTGCTCGGCGGACTCATTTATTTTCTGATGAGCAGGGGCGCGATGAGCGCAGGAACAAGGGGTAACGCCATGTCGGTTCTGATCAAGGGCGGCACCATCGTCACGGCGGAGCAGACCTTCCGCGGTGACGTGTTGTGCGTGGACGGCAGGATTGCCGGTGTCGGTGAGAAGCTCGAGGCGCCCGCGCGTTGTGAGGTCGTCGATGCCGGCGGGCAATACGTGATGCCGGGCGGCATCGACCCGCACACGCACATGCAACTGCCGTTCATGGGAACGGTGGCCAGCGATGATTTCTTCACCGGCACCGCGGCGGGCCTGGCCGGCGGCACCACGATGATCATCGATTTCGTGATTCCGAACCCGCAGCAGCGCATTCTCGACGCCCACCGGCAATGGCGCGAGTGGGCGCAGAAGTCCGCGGCGGATTATTCCTTCCACGTCGCCATCACCTGGTGGGACGAGAGCGTGCGCCAGGACATGGTGACGCTGGTGCGCGAGCACGGCGTCAACAGCTTCAAGCATTTCATGGCGTACAAGAACGCCATCATGTGCGACGACGAGACGCTGGTGAACAGCTTCTCCACGGCGGTGACGCTGGGCGCCATCGTCACCGTGCACGCCGAGAACGGCGACCTGGTGTTCAAACTGCAGGACGAGATCTACAAACGCGGCATCACCGGGCCGGAGGGACATCCGCTGTCGCGTCCGCCGGAAGTCGAAGGCGAAGCCGCCAATCGCGCCATCCGCATCGCGGAAGTACTGAAGGTGCCGGTCTACGTGGTGCACGTCTCCTCGCGCCAGGCGCTCGAGGCCATCACACGCGCGCGCAACGAAGGGCAACGCGTGTTCGGCGAGGTTCTCGCGGGTCACTTGCTCATCGATGATTCCGTCTACCGGGATCCGGACTTCACGCGCGCCGCGGCGCATGTGATGAGTCCGCCGTTCCGGTCGCCCGAACATCAGGCCGCGTTGTGGCGCGGCCTGCAGGCCGGCAACCTGCAGACCACGGCCACGGATCATTGCTGTTTTTGCGCCCCCCAGAAGGCCGCGGGCAAGGACGACTTCCGCAAGATTCCGAACGGCACGGCCGGCATCGAAAACCGCCTCGAAGTGCTGTGGCATCACGGCGTCAACACCGGCCGGCTGACCATGAACGAGTTCGTGCGGGTCACCTCCACCAACGCGGCGCAGATATTCAATATCTATCCACGCAAGGGCAGCGTCTCGGTCGGCGCCGACGCGGACCTGGTCGTCTGGGATCCGGCCGCGACGAAAACGATTTCCGCGAAAACCCATCACCAGAAAATCGACGCCAATATCTTCGAAGGCATGACGGTGAAAGGCTGCGCCTCGCACACCATCAGCGGCGGCAAGCTGGTGTACGCCAGGGGCGATCTGCGCGCCGAACGCGGCGCCGGCAGGCACATCGATCGCCCGCCGTTTGCGTCGTATTACGACGCCATTCGAAAAATGACGGAGCTCAGCACCCCGGAGCCAGTGCGGCGGCCCAAGTGAAACCGGTCAACGATTCTGCCGACGTGCGCGCGGGCCGACTCAGCGATGATCAGATCGCGTCGAATTTTGCGGACATGCATCCGCCACTGTCGCCTTCCGAAGCCATCATTGACGCCGATCGCTGCTACTTCTGTTACGACGCGCCCTGCACCACGGCCTGCCCTACCGGCATCGACATCCCGGGATTCATCCAGAAGATCCGCAGCGGCAATCTCGAGGGCTCGGCGAAAACCATTCTTGAAGAAAACATCATGGGCGGCATGTGCGCGCGCGTGTGTCCCACCGAGGTGCTGTGCGAGCAGGCCTGCGTGCGCAACACGCACGAGGACAGGCCGGTGCGCATCGGACTGCTGCAACGTTACGCCACCGATCCGATCTTCAAAGCCGACACCGTTCTCTTCAAGCGCGCGACCTCCACCGGCCGTAAAGTCGCCGTGGTCGGCGGCGGGCCCGCGGGACTCAGTTGCGCACACCGCCTCGCAATGTTGGGACACAGTCCGACGGTGTTCGAGCCGAAGGACAAACTGGGTGGCCTGAATGAATACGGCATCGCCGCGTACAAGACGCCCGACGATTTCGCCGCACGCGAGGTCGAGTACATCCTGAGCATCGGCGGCATCGAAGTCCGCACCGGCATGTCACTGGGCAGGAATTTTTCATTGGCGGAGATTCGCAAGCAGTTTGATGCCGTGTTTCTGGGAATCGGACTCGGTGGCGTCAACGGATTGGGACTCGACAACGAGCAGATCGCGGGCGTGGCGAACGCGGTCGACTACATCGAGGGACTACGGCAGGCGACGAGCAAGGCCGCGTTGCCGGTGGGCCGCCGCGTTGTCGTGATCGGTGGCGGAATGACTGCAATCGACATCGCAGTGCAGAGCAAGGCGCTCGGCGCGGAAGAGGTAACCATGGTCTACCGTCGCGGCCAGGAGCACATGAATGCCAGCCGCTACGAACAGGAGTTCGCGCAGACACGGGGTGTTGGAGTCCGTACCTGGGCAGCACCACGTACCCTGCTCGTTTCGGACGGGCGCATTCGCGGCGTCGAATTCGAGACGACGCGGGCCGCGAGCGACGGAAGGCTGGAAGGAACCGGGCAAACCTGGACCCTCGATGCCGACGTCGTGTTCAAGGCGATCGGACAGAAAGTCCTGTGGGATCACCTCACCGACACCGCGCAGCTGCTCGAGCTGAAAGACGGACGAATTGTGTGCGACGACGAAAGAAAGACTTCGGTACCCGGCGTGTGGGCCGGCGGAGACTGCGTGCACGGCGGCCAGGACCTGACCGTATCCGCCGTGCAGGATGGCAAGCTCGCGGCGCTCTCCATCGACAAATTTCTCAAGCGAGGTTCGTGACATGGCCGACCTCACCACGACATTTCTCGGCATCCAGTCTCCGAATCCATTCTGGCTGGCATCGGCCCCGCCGACGGACAAGGCGTACAACGTCAACCGGGCCTTCGAAGCCGGCTGGGGCGGCGCGGTGTGGAAGACGCTCGGTGAAGATCCACCCATCGTCAACGTCAACGGTCCACGTTACGGCGCGATTCACTCCAATGAACGGCGGGTGATCGGCTTCAACAACATCGAGCTGATCACCGACCGACCGCTGAACGTCAACCTGCAGGAGGTCCGGCAGATCAAGCGTGACTGGCCGGATCGGGCGCTGATCGTCTCGGTGATGCTGCCGATGAACGAGCAGAGCTGGGCGAAATACGTGCCCATGATCGAGGACACGGGCTGTGACGGCCTCGAGCTCAACTTCGGCTGCCCGCATGGAATGTGCGAGCGCGGCATGGGCTCGGCGGTGGGACAGGTGCCCGAGTACATCGAGCAGGCCGCGGCCTGGTGCAAGAAGTTCGCGCGCGTGCCGGTGATCGTCAAGCTCACACCCAATATCACCAACATCCTGCCGGCGGCGCTGGCCGCGAAGAACGGCGGCGCCGACGCCGTGTCGTTGATAAACACCCTGAATTCGATCATGCGCGTCGACTACGACGCGCTGACTATCTACCCGGCCACCGATGGCAAGGGATCGCATGGCGGCTACTGCGGACCGGCCGTGAAACCCATCGCCCTGCACATGGTTGCGGAGATTGCGCGCTCGCGCGAAACCGCCGGCCTGCCCATCTCCGGTATCGGCGGGATCACCGACTGGCGCGATGCGGTCGACTTCCTGGCGCTGGGCGCGAGCACCGTGCAGGTGTGCACGGCCGCCATGGTCTATGGATTCAAGATCATCGACGACCTGGTGGATGGGCTTGACCACTATCTCGACAAGAAGGGATTCGCTTCGGTGCGCGAACTGGTCGGCAAGGCCGTGCCGAGCGTGACCGACTGGCAATACCTCAACCTCAATCACGTCGACAAGGCCTGGATCGACCAGGATTTGTGCATCAAGTGCGGGCGCTGCTACATCGCCTGCGAAGACACCTCGCACCAGGCGATCACGGCTTCGATGAACGGCACCCGGCACTTCGAGGTGATCGACGCCGAGTGCGTGGGTTGCAACCTGTGCGTCAGTGTCTGCCCGGTGGAGGACTGTATCACGATGCGCCCGATGACGTCCGGCGACCGACCCGCGCACCGGTCGCGCGATCACGCGCGAGAAAGCGGACTGGACCACGCATCCGAACAACCCGGGACGCAAGGGCTGATCTGCAATAAATACCTAGCCCAATCGAAACCGAGGTGTGATTCAATCCGCCGGCGATCGGATCGCCATGTTCAGGGAGAACATCATGAAATCAGGGAAGGTTTCGGCCGCGCGCTCACGTCTCGTGTCCTGGCTCCTGCTGCTGCCCTTCCTGCTCGTGCTGCGAGGCACGGCGTTCGCCGCCACCGACCTGACCATCTATGACGAGGCGCTGGCGCCGGGATGGCAGGACTGGAGCTGGGCGGCGGTCGATACCGCGAGCACGGACAATGCCCATACGGGCAACGTCTCGATCGCCGTCACGCCGGCCGCCTGGTCAGCGCTCTATCTGCGTTCCGCCGCCGCGCCGGTCGACACCCACGGCTATCTGAACTTCACGTTCTGGGTTCACGGCGGAACCACCGGCGGGCAGACCATCCAGGTGGTGGCCGTGGTCAACGATGTGGCCCAGCCCGGTGTTCGCGTGGCATCGCCGGCCGCAGGTACGTGGCAGAAGATCACGGTGCCGCTGTTCGCACTCGGCGCCGACGACCGCACCGACGTGAATGGCTTCTGGGTCCAGCAGGGCTCGGGCGTCGATGAGCCCACCTTCTACGTCGACGACATCGTGCTGGAGTCCGGCGTTCCGCCCACGCCGCCGCCGCCGGTCAACGGCATGGGCATCTACCAGGATGCGCTCGTCAACGGCTGGAACAACTGGAGCTGGGCCAGCGTCAGCACCGCGAGCACGACGACGGTACACACGGGCTCCAGCGCCATCGCCGTGACGGCCGATGCCTTCGAGGCGCTGTACCTGCAGCACGCCGCCCTGCCCACCGACGCGTACGAGAGCCTGAAATTCTGGATCAACGGCGGCGCCACCGGCGGACAGACATTGAATGTCGTCGCGCTGCGCAGTGATGTCGCGCAGCCCGCTGTCCAGATCGGCCCGCTCGCGGCCGGAACCTGGCAGGAATTCGTGATTCCGCTGGCGCAGCTCGGCATCGCGAACGTCGCGGATCTCATCGGGCCTGTGGCTGCAGGACAATTCCGGCACCACGCAGCCCACGTTCTACGTGGATGACATCCACCTGGAATTCGCGCCGCCGCCGAGCGTGGTGAATGTCACGGTGAATCCGAAGCAGCGCATCCGCAAGGTCGACCGGCGCATGTTCGGAATCAATGCGGCCGTGTGGGATGGCGCATACGCCTCGCCGAACACCCAGGCGCTGCTCACGGAGCTCAACAACCAGGCGCTGCGTTTCCCGGGCGGCTCGCTGTCGGATGTCTATCACTGGCAGACCAACATGAGCGAAGGGCAGACCTTCGAATGGGCCACGAACTTCGATGAGTTCGTCCAGATCGCCGGTGCGACCCGCGCGGCGGCCTACATCACCGCCAACTACGGCACCGGCACGCCGGAGGAAGCGGCGGCGTGGGTGAACTACGCGAACAAGGTCAAGCGCCCCAACGTCAGGTACTGGGAAGTCGGCAACGAGAACTACGGCACCTGGGAAGCGGACAACAACACACGGCCGCACGATCCGGTGACGTACGCCAACCGCTTCAAGGAATACTGGCGGCAGATGAAGGCCGTCGATCCCTCGATCAAGATCGGCGCGGTGGTGGCGCTCGGCGAAGACGCGTTCGCTAACTACCCCGATCACCAGGTCACCAATCCGCGCACCGGCCAGACGCACAGCGGCTGGACGCCGGTGATGCTGGACACGCTGAAGCAACTCGGCGTCACGCCCGACTTCGTGGTCTATCACCGCTACGAACAGGGGCCGGGCGGCGAAAGCGACCTGTTCCTGCTCAACTCGGCCTCGAGCTGGGCGAATGACGCCGCCGCCCTGCGCCAGATGCTCGACGACTACCTGGGCCCGAAGGCGAAGCGCGTGGAGCTCGCCTGCACCGAGCACAATTCGGTGTTCAGCAATCCGGGCAAGCAGACCACCAGCCTCGTCAACGGACTGTTCTACGCCGACGCGCTCGGCAACCTGCTGAAGACCGAATTCAACGCGATGTTGTGGTGGGATCTGCGCAATGGCCAGGAAGGCGGCAACAACAACAGCGCTTCGCTGTACGGCTGGCGCCGCTACGGCGACTACGGCATCGTCAATGCCGCCGATCCCGCGGGTCCCGCCGACCGCTATCCGACGTTCTACGTCAACAAACTGCTCAAGTACTTCGCGCGCGGTGGCGAGAAGGTGGTGCAGGCGGAGAGTGACTACCGCAGCCTCGGCGTCTACGCCGTGAAGGGCAACGACCAGCTCGCTGCGCATCCTGGTCATCAACAAGCATCCGTCCGCGGCGCTGAATGCCACCATCTCCATCCCTGGGCTCAAGAAGGGCGAGAAGGCGAAGGTGTTCAGCTACGGAATCGCGCAGGATGAAGCGGCGCGCACCGGCGAAGGCTCCGCCGACGTGCAGCAGTCGACGCTCACGCTGCAGGGATCGACGCTGACGTTCTCACCCGGGACCCTATTCCGTCCACGTGATCCAGGTCAGCAAGCGCGACAAGCCCGATACCTGGGGAATCGACGAAGAGTAGACAAAGAACAGTCAGAGCGAGCTCAGGTTCCGGGCTGCTTCGCGACGATCTCGCCGCGCAGTTCCCGCAGCTTGTCCTTGATCGCCTTGGCGTTGTCACTGCCCATGCGCATCAGCAGCTTCTGCCCCGCGGACCGCGACTCGAGCTTCGGATCGGCATATTCATACTGCACGCTCGGCTGCGTGAGCGCGATCGGGCCCTGAAGTTCGGGCGTCGCGAGCAGGTGGTCGATGACTTCGATCAGGCGATCGTTGAAGTACTCCGGCGGATGCCCGAGGTTTTCGTACGCTTCCTGGAGCAGCGGGTAATAGCGGGTGTAGGTCGCGACCAGGACCTTGGTATCGAGCGATCGGATCAATTGCACCAGGGGTTTGTAGCGCTCGGTAGTTGGCCGGATCCAGCACGGGCGAATCTTCCGAGCCGCCAACCGCAAACGCGCCGGGTGTCGCCTTAACGGGACGATGCCGTTCGGCCACCTTCTCGGTCGGCAGATTGTCGATGGTCACCACGATATGCCGTACCAGGTCCTGCGTGATGACGTAGCGCTCCACGGCTTCCTTGCCGATCAGGCCCGCAAGAGCGTTCTGTGTTGGCCCATCACTGTCATTGAGCGACGGCAGCGCCTCCTGCGTCTCGGGCGCCGGCAGCGGATGCTTGATGGCCGGTTCTTCGGGCGCCGCTGGTTTCGCTGGCACGGCGGCGACAGGTTTTTCGGTCGACAGGCCGGGTGGATGCCGCGAGGAGCGGTAGATGACAGCGCCTACCGACAGGCCAACTACCACAACGGCGCCGGCGAAATACTTCAGGTTCTCGTTCATACGACAACATAGACAAGTCCTGGAGGCAGGGTTCCCGCCGGGATGTAAACCGAAGCCAATGAGCGCACACTGCGGAACCGCAAACGCAGGAGAACAGCCAATGAGTAAAGGAATGGACCAGAAGAAAAGCGCCAAGAAGAAGCCGGCAAAGAGCCTGATGGAGAAGCGAGCGGCCAAAGCCGAGAAGAAGGCCCAGAAGAAGTGGCCAACGTCCTAGTTCGGTTTCGTAACCGGCACTGCGTCCAGCGGTGATTCAAAGGCAATAAAGAGGACGCAGGGGACGGAGCTGGCGCAGGTCGCATTGTGGGGAACCTTGGCGGGACCATACGCGTAGCTCCCCGCCTTGAGCACCGTCGACTTCTGCCCGTCGTAGGTCACGTGCAGCTCGCCTGCCACGAGGATCATGCGTTCCGCCGACGTGTGCCAATGCAGCGGCAGGATGGACTTCGCAGGAACCCGCAGGAACACATCGACGTTGTCCTTCGCCGGATCACCGTGAAGCACGGCGATCCCGCATCCTTCGGGCAGGAATGGCGGGCAAGGTCCCCATTGAAGCTGCGCGTCATCGGCGCTCCACGCCAGCGCCGGCTCCCGATCTTGCGCGTGAGCCACTGCGCCGAGCTGGCCAAGCATCAACACGGTCAGTAACAGGCGGACTATTCAGCGTTTGCGTAATCATGTGATTGCTCCTGCCGGTGAAGGGGGTATTGCACGAATCGCACATTAGGGGCGAGGCGTGGGAGGCAGCGTGGTAGGCCACGTGGAATCGCCCGGCACTATTCACAGAATTTCTTCTGTGTTCCCATGCGCAGGCCGCTCGAGACCGACCGAACAAGAACCAAAAGGGTAACCCAATGAAACGTCGCGACTTTCTGAACTCGTCGATTTGTACCGCGGTCGCGTCCATGGCCGGCATGCGCGCCGCGTATGCGATCAAGCCGTCGGACGCAGTACCCGATGTCGCGGCCGTCACCGGCGACGGGCGCGAGATCACGCTGCGCGGCAAGGATATCCGTGACCTCGCGGCGAAAATGCGCGGGCAACTGCTGCTGGCCGGCGATACCGGCTACGACAAGGCGCGGCTGATCCTAACCCGTCGTTCGACAAGCACCCCGCCCTCGTTGCGCAGCCCGCAAGCGCGGCAGACGTTCAGGCGGTCGTGGAATTCGCGCGCGGCTACGGTGTGCTGACCGCGGTCAAGTGTGGCGGCCATAGCCATTCCGGACAGTCGACCTGCGATCGCGGCCTGCAGATCGACCTGTCGGCCTTGCGCGGTGCCAGCGTGAATCCGACGTCGCGGCGCGTCTCGGTGGCGGGCGGCACGCTGCTCGGACAGGTGGACTACGAGTGCATGTCGCAGGGGCTGGTCGCGCCGCTCGGAACCGTGTCGCACACCGGCGTGGGCGGCCTGACGCTGGGCGGTGGCTTCGGGCGACTGGCGCGCAAGTTCGGCATGGCCATCGACAACCTCGAGTCGGTGGATATCGTCACCGCGAACGGCAAACTACTGCACACCAGCGCGAGCGAGAATCCGGAACTCTTCTGGGGCGTACGCGGCGGCGGCGGAAATTTCGGGGTCGCAACGAATTTCGAATTCCGCCTGCATCCCATGCAGCGCGAAGTGGTGGCGGGCACCATCGCCTTTCCCATCGCCGGGCGCGCGATGTGCTCGGGATGTTCAGCGAATACGCGGCCACCGCACCCGATGAACTCTACATGGACCCAATCATGATCTTGCCGCCGGGCGGCGCTCCCGGTTCCATCATGCTCGAAGTCTGCTATTCCGGGCCGCAGAAGGATGCTGAACGCGCCCTCGCCCCGATTCGCAAGCTGGGCACGCCGGATCGCGACAGCATCAAGACTGCCGACTATGTCGAGGTGCAACGCTGGAACGATTCGGGCGACTCACGTTCCATTGCCTCGTACCTCAAGGGCGGTTTCATCACCCGGATTCCGGACAAACTGGTTACCGCGCTGGTCGATGGCTTTCAGGGCGCGCCGGGCCGAACCACGCTGCTCTTCTTCCAGCATTGCGGTGGCGCTGGCGGACGCCAGGCCGAAGGCACCACGGCATTCGCGCAACGCGATGCCCTGGCCAACATGATGACGGTGGCCGCGTGGCCAGTGGACAACGCCGACCCGAGTGAGCACATCCAGGCGACGCGCAAGTATTGGTCGACGCTCGAGCCGTTCACGCGCGGGTTTTACGTCAACGATCTGGCGCGTGAAGTCACATCGAAAGACATCAACGCCAACTACCGCGGCAACTACCAGCGGCTGGTAGCCCTGAAGAAGAAACACGATCCGACCAACCTGTTTCGCCTGAATGCGAACGTGCAGCCGAAGGCATAGGCGCAATACGCTCGCTCAGGAGCTGGCTTCGAACCCGTTCGACGCCGAGCATCGCCGCCGACAGACCGGCGTCCGTGAGATGCGCCGGCAGCGCACGGCCCAACGCGAGGTGTGCGCAGGCTTCGCCCATCGCCGCGCAGGTTTGAATGCCATAGCCGCCGAGTGCGGCGACCCAGAAGAAGCCTCGCGCCGTGGGATCGAAACCGCCCACGAGCCCACCGTCGGCAACGAAGGAACGCAGGCCCGCCCAGGGCCGCATCGGGCGCTGGATCCGCATCGTCGTGGCGCGCTCGATGCGATCGATCGCCAGCGCAATGTCGAGTTCTTCCGCCTGCACATCGTGAGGCCGGACGGGATCGGCATTGGCGGGTGAGCCGAGCAGCAGCCCCGCATCGGGCTTGAAATAGAAGTCTTCGGCCACGCTGGTCACGAACGGCCAGTGCGCCGTGCGTGACACCGTCGGGCGGCTGGAACAGAAATGCCGAGCGGCGTCGGGGCTCGATGCCCAGTGGCGCGACGCCCGCCAGCGCGGCCACTTCATCGGCCCATGCGCCCGCGGCGTCGATGACCAGCGGTGCCCGCAGGGTATGCGGTTGCGCGCCGCGCATGGCGACCTCGAGCAGCCACTCCCCTCCCGACGCGTTCGATGGAATGAATCTGCACGTCGCACTCCAGCCGACTGCCGCGCTGTTTCAGGCCGCGAATGAATCCCTGGTGCAGGGCGTTGACGTCGATGTCCGCCGCGCCGGGTTCGAACAATCCGAGCTGCGCGAATTGCGGCTCGAGCACCGGCACCAGGGACCGCATCTGCGTCTGCGTCGAGCAACTGCAACTGCGGCGTGCACGCGCGCATGGCCTCGTAGTCAGCTTCGACCTGCGCGGCCTGTTCGCCGCGTGCCGATCACCAGCGCGCCGCGCGGTGCGAGCAGCGCATGTTCGACGAAGCCGCGCGGCGGCCGCTCGAAGAATGAGCGGCTGGCGCGCGTCAGCGCGCGTACCTGCGCTGACCCGTAGCTTTCGCTGAACAGCGCCGCCGAGCGGCCCGGTCGAATGCAGGCCGGCCTGCGATTCGCGCTCCAGCACGAGCACCTTCGCGTGGTTCGACAGGAAATACGCCACGGACGTGCCGGCGATTCCGGCTCCGATGACGACGGCATCGATCGCGCTGGTGTCACTCATGCACTGGGTGCGGCGGGTGCATCCGTTTGCCGCGCGACGACGGTGGTGGCCGCAAGATCGCCCGTCACGTTGCCGAGCGTGGCAAATGCATCCGGAATCGTCTCCACGGCGAGCATCAGGCCCAACGGCGCGATCGGCAGCCCCATGGCTTGCACCACCGGCATGTTCATCGCCATCAGGCTCACCTGGCCCGGAAGTCCGACCGAGCCCAGGCTGATCACGACCGCGAGCGCGGCTCCCACGGCCAGCTGGCTCGCGGACAGATCGACGCCATAGATCCACGCGATGTAACAGGACACGCCGATGTACTGCACCGGGCTCGTCATTCGGAACAACGACACCGCCATCGGCAGGACGAGCGCGGTGACGCGCCGGCGAACAGCCCAAGCGGTTCTGCGCGCTTTCGACCATCGCCGGCAGTGTCGCCAGCGAGGACTGCGTGCTCACGGCGATCACCTGCGCGGGCAGGATTCCCGCCGCGAATTGCCGCAGGCGTTGCCCGCCCGCGAAGACGGCCACGAAGTACAACCCCAGCGTCACGGCCAGATAGAGCGTGCACATCGCCAGGATGTACCAGCCCAGTGCGCTCAGCACACTCACGCCCGCCTTCACGCACACGCTGAACGCGAGCGCGAACACGCCCAGCGGCGCCGCCCACAACACCCAGCGAACGATGGTGACCATGACGTCCGCCAGCGTCTGGAACAAATCGACGGCCTGGGCCCGCCGGCGCGCTTCGACGCGCGTCAGCGCGAAACCGAACAGCAGCGCGCACACCACCAGCGGCAACATCGCGCCCTGCGCGGCGGCCGCGATGACATTGCTCGGAATGATCGTGGCGAATCGCTGCGGCAAATCCCGCCGCCGCCGCATCCGCTGCCGCCGGCGTGCCGATGGCCGCGCGCAGCGACTCGATGAGCTCGGGATCGCGCGGCAGCAGCGAGAGCTGAAACGGCGCAAACACCGCCGCGAAAGCCGCCCCGGCGCTGAGCAGCACCAGGAACACCAGGATGGCGCGCCGCGCCGTGCGGCCTGACGCCGCCGCATCGCTCGTCGACGCCACGCCGAGAACCACGAGCGCAACGACCAGCGGCACCACCGTCATCTGCAAGGCGTTCAGCCACAGATCGCCGATGGGCTGCGCCACGCTGGCCACGTCCCGCGGCAAGCGAGGGCTGAACGCCGGTGAGCACGATGCCCAGCGCGGCGCCGCTCAGCAAACCCGCCAGTACGCGTGCCGTCGGGGACATGGCGGCGGCGTCAGGGCTCGTGAAAGCGTTGCGCACGCTTGACGTTGGCGTTCAGGTGCTCGAGGCGATCGTCGCCCTCCTCGCACAGCATGACGAACACCAGGTCGAGCAGGTGCTGCAGCACGGCCTGGTACAGCAGCGGCTGGATGTGCGCCCGGTCGTCGTGCGCGGAGACGAGCAGCGACATGTCCGCATGCGCGCGCAGCGGATTCGCGCTGTGCCGCGTCACCGAAACGACCTTGCCGCGCCGCTCGTGGAACTGGCGCTCGGTCTGGCACGAGCGCCGGCTGCCGGCCATGCTCGGAAAACAGCACCAGCACGTCGTTCTTCTCCGCGATCGCCAGCGCCGAGCTCATCAGCACCGGATCGGTGTGACAGATCACGGGAACGCCCAGCAGCGCCAGTTTCACCGCGAACGCGCGCGCCGGCAGCGCCATCCTCGCCGAGCCCGATGACGAACACCTTGCCGGCCGCATCGATCGCGCGCGCGATCTCCGCGATCTTCTCCGGCGTGTTGATGAGGCGCGTTTCCTCCTCGGCGAGCGCCTTGCTGCGCCACAGGTCCGCGGCCAGCGCCGCCTGCGGATCGCTGCGCGACGGCGCGATCGCGCGCGTTTCGCCGTTGCCGTTCTCGCGCGCGACCGCCTCGCTGACCGACACCTTCAGGTCGGGATAACCCTTGAACCCAGCTTCTGGCTGAACTTCACCACGCTCGACTGGCTGATGCCGAGCGAGTTCGCGAGCTGCTGGGAGGAATAGTCGCGCAGCAGGTGCGCGTTCTCGAGGATGAAATCGGCGATGCGCCGCTCGATCGCCGACATCTGGTCACGCTCCGCGCGGATCTTGACGAGCGAGGACATCAGAGCCTCAACGAATGGGCTCGAGCCCGCGGATCTCGCGGATGCCGAGGCCCGGCGCATCGGTGACGGAGATCTCGGAGTCGTTGAACAGCACGCCGCCGTCGACGGGATTGAACTTGCACAGCGAGGGCCCGTCGAGGTCCACCTTGGTGATCACGTCGGCCTTCGCGACGGCGATGTGCGCCGCCGCGGCGACGCTGATGCTGGTTTCGACCATGCAGCCGATCATGCATTCGATCTGGTACATCGCCGCGATGTCGGCGATGTGCAGGGCGTTCGAGATGCCGCCGGTCTTCATGAGCTTGATGTTGATGATGTCCGCCGCGCGCATGCGGATGAGCTCGATCACCTCGCGTCGGCCCGAAAACGCTCTCGTCCGCCATGATCGGCGTGTGCACGCGCTCGGTGACGTATTTCATGCCTTCGAGGTCCTGCGCCTTCACCGGCTGCTCGACCAGCTCCATGCGCACGCCCGCATCCTCGAGGCGTCTGGATGGCGAACACCGCCTGCTTCGCGGTCCACGCCTGGTTCGCGTCCACGCGGATGAGCGCCTTGTCCTCGACCGCCGCGTAGATGGCCTTGACGCGCTCGACGTCCAGCTCGATGTCCTTGCCCACCTTGATCTTCAGGGATTCGAAGCCGCGTTCGACCGCGGCGAGCGAGTCCGCCACCATCTTGTCGATGTAGTCGACGCTGATCGTGATGTCCGTCGTGATCACCGGGTCGCCGCCGCCCAGGATCTTGTAGAGCGGCGCCCCGTACAGCTGCGCGAACAGGTCGTACACGGCGATCTCGACCGCCGCCTTCGCGCTCGAGTTCTTCTCCAGCGCGCCCTGGATCAGCCGCGTGATGCGGTTCAGGTTCGCGATCTCCTGCCCGATGATCCGCGGCGCGATGATCTTGTGAATGGCCTCGATGATGGAGCCATGCGTGTCGCCCGTGATGACCGCGGTGGCCGGCGCCTCGCCGTAGCCGATGTGCCCGGTGTCGGTGTGCATCGTGATCACGACGTCTTCGATCGTGTCCACGGTGCGCAACGCTGTCTTGAACGGCGTCTTCAGCGGGACGCGCAGCATGCCGAACCGGATATCCGTAATTTTCATGGACGCACTCGCAGGATGCTTGTTATGTGATCGACGAAAGAGTCTTTGCGGGCGAACAGCAGCGGCGTGAGCGGCGTGACGGAAACGCCATTGAGCGTCACCCGAGTCACCTCTCCCGTTCCGTCGCGATAGCTGATGCCCGTCGTGTCGTGAATCACGTACGGCATCCCGTTCTCGTGCCCGATCACCATCATGACGTGCCCGGGAATATAGACGAGATCGCCGACCTCGAGGTTGCGCAGCACCGCGAGCCCGCGCTCATGATCGTCGGCGTCCGTGAAGGTGATGCGGTTGAGCGCGGGAGTCACCGCCTGGTCGCGCGTGTTGCGCGGCAGCTGGACCCCGAAGCTGCGGTAGACATCGGACACGAAGCCGCTGCAGTCGCGTGCATTGTACGAATGGCCCCAGCCGTAACGCTCACCCAGGAACTTGAAGCCCTGGCGCAGCAGGTTCGCGCGACTGAGCGGTAGATAGTCGTCCGAGGTGTCCGCGGTGCGTGGCAGCAGCGCCGGCGTGAATTGCAGCGTGCCGTCGGCCGCGCGCTCGGGCAGCTCGATGACGTGCGCCGTGTAGGGATGTTGACCGTTCACGGGCTGGCTGGCTGGCCAGTCCGGCGAGCAACGGAACCCGGACACCCATGTCGAGCTGCAACTCCGAGACTTCGGGTCGCGTCGGCGTGAAGACGGTTTTCGCGGTGGCGCCCGTCACCACCAGGTACGGCGACTTGTGCGTGTAGGCGAACACCTGCGTCCGCCGCGCCTTCCGCGATGAACCGCTTCTCGACCCAGGCCGCGTACAGCGGGACTCACGACGAACCACCAGTTCGCCATCGCGACTCTCATGGGCGATCACCACGGGCGTGCCGGGAAACAGCGCGCTTTCCTGGAAGCGATCGATGTCGCGGTCGTCGGCGGAGTTGAAGGCGCGCATCGGCGTGGGAAAGGTGCGCAGGTCCGCGCGCTTCACGACGAGGCCGTAGCGCGTGCGCTGGCTGGCCGGCACCGACTCGAGCGCCGTGGATTCGAATCAATGCATCGAAGTCCGGCCGCTCGAGCTTGCGGCCCTCGGCGTCGAACATGTCCTCGTCCGGATATCCCGAGAGCTTTTCGATCCAGGCGCGCACGTCGGCCGCCGTCAGCGCCGGCGGAAACTTCTCGAGGTCGTGCACCGAGGGATCGAGCTCGCAGAAGTCGTGCGTTCTGCTCGGCGATCGCCCTGCGAATCGAGCACGATGCTTCTTCGCATTCGACTCGCGGGCGATCCAGAACTCGGGTTGCAGCTGATTTTCCTGCACGCCGACGACGGCATGAGGTGGAATGACGGGCGCGGGCGGAGACTGTTGGCTCGCGCACGCCGCGAGCAGCGCTCGACGCGACCAACGCGTAGAATCGACTTACCCTGCGTGCACTTCATCGTCACCGCCCTCGTGTCGCAGGAATAGTCTCTTCCTGAAGAGATAAAGGCAAGAATAAATTATTGACGGCTCCTCGCGAGGCCATGTTACACAGCCGCTCAACAAGGCGGCGTGTGCACTGTGAAAGACGCGCAATTAATCAGACCGTCGACTGCTTCGCAATCGCATGATCGCGCGTCGGCTGCGTGGCGCTGTTGGCGATGTTCAGCGCGGCAACGCGTGCCGAGACGCCAGCGCAGGTCCAGGCAGCTGGTCGACAGCGGGCCAGTTCAAAGCCGCCGAAGCGCAGATCGCCACAGGCGCTCGCGCAACCTTCCCTCTCCTCCGCAGATCGTCAGGCGCTCGACTTCGAGCGCGAGCGCATGCGGCGCATCCGGCTCGACTTCTCCCTCACGGCCGAGGATGCGCAGGCGCGTCTCAGGCGGCAGATTCCGGACCTCTCCTCCGCGGAATTTGCCGCCTGGGACGCGGCGGGACTTCTCGAACACAGGGTGATCGACGGCCAGACGCTCTACTTCAATCGCGCGCCGTCGAACCTCTTCCGCCTGAGCGAGGCCGCCGTCAAACGCCGCAGCAGCTCAACGCCGCCGTGGACCGACGGGCCCAATGGAGACGGCCAACGCGCATCACCGCGAAGTGCGCGACCAGGCGCTGAAGACGGGCAAGCACGCCGTGGCGCCTCGCCGCGTGCGGGTGACGTATTCGCTGACCGTGAATGCGGATGCCGTTCCGAACGGCGAGACGCTGCGCGCCTGGCTGCCGTTTCCGCGCGCGCATCCCGGGTCAGCAGGAAGACGTGCGGCTCGCTCGAGAGCACGCCGGCCAGGAACACGCATCGCGCCGGAGTCGGCCCTGCAGCGCACCGTGTACCTCGAGCAGCCGGCCGAGGCGGGCAAGCCGACGAAGTTTTCGATCACGTACGAGCTGACCGTCTTCGGCCAGTACCACGCCGATCGACGCCGCCAAGGTGACGCCCGCGCCGCGCACGCCGGAGCTCGCGCCATATCCTGGCGGAGCGCCCGCCGCACATCGTGTTCACTCCCGCGATGCGCAAGTTCTCCCGCGAGGTCGTCGGCACGGAAACCAATCCGTACCGGATTGCGCAGAAGCTGTTCGCCGCGGTCGATCGCATTCCGTGGGCCGGCGCGCGCGAATATTCCACGATCTCCAACATCAGCGATTACACGCTGCACGCCGGGCACGCGGACTGCGGCCAGCAGACGCTGCTGCTGATGACGCTGCTGCGACTGAACGGCATTCCCGACGCGCTGGCAGTCCGGCTGGGTCTACTCCGAAGGCGACTACGACAACATGCACGACTGGGCGCAGCTCTATCTACGCGCCCTACGGCTGGGTGCCGATGGATGTGACCTTCGGGCGCCTGAAGTCCGGCGATCCGCAGATCGACGCGTTCTATCTCGGCGGGCTCGACGCCTACCGCATCGCGTTCAACGACGATTTCAGCCAGCCGTTCGTGCCGGCCAAGCAGCACTTCCGCTCCGACACCGTGGATTCACAACGCGGCGAGGTCGAATGGCGCGGCGGCAATCTCTATTTCGATCAGTGGGATTACGAGTTCAAAGCACACGTGCTCGACCGCTCCGAAATGAGCGGCTGAGCGTTCTGGATCACGGGGAGTCAATATGTATAACAAGCGAATCATCAGTGCCTGCCTGCCGGCGCTCGTCCTCATGGCGTCGCAACTCGCGAGCGCCGCCAGTGGCGACGGTTCAATCGTCGGACATCTCAACGCCGCCGGACAAGAGCGCCGTGAGCGGCGCGGAAGTCACCGCGCGCAACCCGGCCACCGGTTTCAGCCGCACGGTCAAGGCCGATGCCGACGGCTCCTACCGCTTCCCTTTCCTGCCGGTGGGCACGTACACGATCGAGGCATCGAAGGACGGCAAGAGTCTCGGCTCGCTCGCCGACGTGACGGTCAATCTCGGCGTCGCGACGACCGCGGACCTGGACCTGGGCGGCGCAGTCGCTCGAAGTCGTCACCGTGGTGGGCTCGCGAGTCGTGAACGCCGTGGACGTCACGTCCACCGAGAGCGCGACCAACATCACGCGCTGAAGAACTGGAGCGACTGCCCGTGGAGCGTGACCTGATGTCCGTGGCGCTGCTCGCGCCGGGCATCGAGCAAGGGCCACGACTTCGGCGGCGGTGCGGCGTCTCCTTCGGCGGCTCCTCGGTCGCCGAGAACACGGTCTACATCAACGGCCTCAACGTCACGGACTTCTACAACCGCATCGGCTTCTCCTCGGTGCCGTACGCGTTCTACAAGGAATTCCAGGTCAAGACCGGCGGCTACTCGGTGGAGTTCGGCCGCACCACCGGCGGCGTCATCAATGCCGTGACGCGCTCGGGCACCAACGAATTCGAGTTCGGCGGCGAGATCACCTGGGAGCCGGATTTCCTGCAGGCCACGAAGCCAGCAACCATCCCGGACATCCTCGGCGCAGTACGACGAGTACAACCGCACCAACTACGACGTCTACGCCTCCGGTCCCATCATCAAGGACAAGCTGTTCTTCTTCGCGCTGTACGAGTTCCGCGACTACAACCCGGTCAACACCGACGACTCCGGCATCCGCTTCGATGACGCGAACGCGGACGACGACTTCTGGGGCGCGAAGATCGACTGGCAGATCAACGACCGCAACCTGCTCGAGCTGCTCGCCTTCTCCGACGGCAACCAGACGATCACCGACAGCTACGGATTCGATGCCGACGACCGGCGAGCGTCGGCGACTTCGAGAACCGCCGCTTCGAGACCGACAGGCGGCGACAACTGGGCCGCTGACTTACACGTCCTATCTCACCGACACGCTGTCCGCGAAGGTCCTGTACGGCGAGAACGAGCGCCAATTCTCGCGCCTCAGCCAGAACGACATCGACTGCAACCGCATCCGCGACCTGCGCGGCGCTTCGGCAATCGACGTCGGCTGCACGACTCGAGCCCAACATCGTCACGCGCACCGACACGCGCGAGGCCGCGCGCCTCGACTTCGAGTGGGCGCTCGGCGAGCACCAGCTGCGCTTCGGCTTCGACCGCGAGTCGAATGTCTCCGATCACGACCAGTTCTATCCGGGCGCGGACCGGCTGCTGTACGAAGTGCGGCGCGTCGACGCGTCGCCGACGCTGGAGAACGGCGCGCCCCGCCCCGCCGGCGTCACGGAATTCGTCCGCACGCGCCAGAACGAAGTGGCCGGCAGCTTCGAGACGCTGAACACCGCCTACTACCTCGAAGACAACTGGTCGGCCACCGACACCCTGGTGCTCAACGCCGGCGTGCGCGTCGAGGGCTTCGACAACAAGAACTGCCGAGGGCGACAGCTACATCAAGCTGGACAACATGATCGCGCCGCGCTTCGGCTTCTCCTGGGACATGAAGGGCGATGGCCGCACCAAGCTGTTCGGCAACGCCGGCCGCTACTTCCTGCCGGTCGCGAACGTCATCAACATCAAGCAGGCCGGCGGCTTCCTCGACGCGCGCAACTGGTACGTGTTCGAACGGCTTCGAGACGTTCGAGTACAACGGCATCACGCGCCAGCGCCCGATCCTCGGCGCGCAGGTGGGCGGCGACGGACACCTCGCAGGGCGATGGCACCGTGGGCGACCTGCGCAGCCGAAGTGGACGCGGACATGGACCCCGTCTACCAGGACGAATTCATCCTGGGCTTCCAGTCCATGATCAACGAGCAATGGTCGTGGGGCGTGCGCGGCACCTACCGCGAGCTCACCAACGCCATCGACGACATGGAGATCACGCTCGACCGGCATCCTGTGCGACGGCGAGCCGGTGTCCAACGGCTTCGTGATGGCCAACCCGGGCCGGGTCGCGACCATCTTCTCCGACACGGACTGCGACGGCGAAAACGATGCGTTCGTCGACGTGGACACCTCGCAGACCGGCTGGGCCATGTACGACGCCGACGGCAACTACCTGGGCGACCAGCCGCTACGAGAAGCCGCGCCGCACCTACAAGGCGCTGGAGTTCGTCGGTGGACCGCGCCTGGGACGGCAAGTGGTCGCTGAACGCCGCCTATACGCTGGCGTTCAACGAGGGCAACGCGGAAGGTCCGGTCAATACCGACACGGACTTCGGCGACACGGGCCGCACCGAGAACTTCGACGATCCCTGGGTGAACTACGGCGGCTACGGCTATCTGCCGAACGATCACCGGCACCAGTTCAAGCTGCGCGGCGCTTACGGCTTCAGCGACGACTGGCGCGTCGGCATGACTCTGAATGCGCAGTCGGGCCGGCCGATCAGCGCCTTCGGCAGCGGCAATCCCGTTCGACGGCGAGTCGTACCACAGCTTCTTCATCTGCACCGCGAACTGCGATTCGGAGACGGATGCGGAATACGAGCTGCTCGGCCGCGGCTCGCAGGGCCGCACGCCGTGGATCTTCGATGTGGGCGCGAACGTCACCTGGCAGCACAGCTTCGGTCCGGCCGACATGCTGGTGAAGCTCGCGGTCTACAACCTGCTCAACCAGGAACGCGTGCTCGAAGTGGATGAGTCGTACGACCCGCACCGATTCGGACAACACCTTCGGCACGGGCACTGCGTTCTACGCACCGCGCTACGGGCAGTTGATCGCTGCAGGTGAAATTCTGAATCGTCAGTGACCGTCGCAATCGCCGCCGCGCTCGCACTGAGCGCGGCGGCCTGCGCCGTCCGGCCTGCAGCGACCGATCCCGCTCACCCTCGATACCCACGTCGACATCCCGCGCACCTACATGCGCGAGGCGCGCTTCGACGCCGGCACGGACACCGAGCTGCGGGTCGATCTCGGCAAGATGGAGCGCGGCGGCCTCGATGCCGCGTTCTTCGTGATCTTCGTCGAGCAGGGGCCGCGCACGCCCGAAGGCTATGCCGCGGCGTTCGCGGCCGCCGAGCGCAAGGTCGTCGGCCATCGAGGAACATGGTCCGCAAGTACCCGGACCGCATTCGACTCGCCACCTCGCCCGAAGGACGTCGTCGAGAATCACGCCGCCGGGCGGCTGTCCGCGATGATGGGCATCGAGAACGGCTTCGTCATCGGCAAGGATCTGGCGCGGCTCGATGCGCTGTACGCGCGCGGCGCGCGCTACCTCGGCCTCACGCATACCGGCCACAACGACATCTGCACCAGCTCGGGCCTGCTGAAGGAGTTCGGCGACACGCCGGCCCCGGAGAATGTCGGCCTCAGCCCTTTCGGCGAGAGCGTGGTCCGGCGCGCCAACGCGCTCGGCATGATGGTGGACGTTTCGCACGCGTCGGATGCCTGCGTGCGCGACGTGCTGCGCCTGTCGGCGGCGCCGATCATCGCCTCGCACTCCTCCGCGCGCGCGCTGACGAATCATGCGCGCAACCTGACCGATGAGCTGATGCGCGCGATCGCCGCGAAAGGCGGCGTGGTGCACATCGTCGCCTACACCGGATTCCTGAAGCTCGATCCCGCGCGGGACGCGGCCGAGAAGGCGCTGGAGAGCGAAGTTGCGCGCCAGGCTGGCGATGCCGAGTTCGACAGCGCGAAGCACGAATATCTCCCCGCCTATCAGCCAGGGGCTCGAACGCATCGACAGGCAGTTCCCGCTGGCGACGCTCGACGACTACCTCGATCACATCCAGCACGCCGTGAACGTGGCCGGCATCGATCACGTCGGACTCGCCTCGGATTTCGACGGCGGCGGCGGCATCCAGGGCTGGAGCGATGCGAGCCAGACGCGCAATGTCACGGCGGGGCTGCGCCGGCGCGGCTTCACGGAGGCGCAGATCGCGCAGCTCTGGAGCGGCAACCTGTTGCGCGTGTGGCGCGACGTCGAGCGGGTTGCGCAAGACTCCAGCGGTCACCAGCAAAGAAACCTTCGATGCGATCTTCGATGCGGTGATGGCCGAGTACCACCTGCCGGGAATGGCGCTGGGCGTGGTCGAAGACGGCAAGGTGACCTACACGCGCACCGCCGGCGAACTCGTTTCCGGCGGCGGCCAGGCCATCGACGCGGACACGCTGTTCAAGATCGCCTCGAACACCAAGGCGATGACCACCGGCCTGCTCGCGCGCCTGGTGGATGCCGGCAAGCTCGCAGTGGGACGACCCGGTGGTCAAGTACCTGCCGCAGTTCAAGATGAGCGATCCCTGGATCACGCGCGAGATGCGCGTGCGCGACCTGCTCATCCACAACAGCGGACTGCGCGAAGGCGCCGGCGACCTCATGCTGTGGCCGGAGCCTAACAACTTCACGCGGGCGGACATCATCGCGGGGCTGCCGCACCTGAAGCCCGTGCAGAGCTTTCGTTCGGGCTATGCCTACGACAACCTGCTCTACATCGTCGCCGGGGAAGTGGCCGCGGCGGCCGGCGGCGCCACGTACGAAGAGCTGGTGCGCCGCGAAGTGTTCGAGGCCGTCGGCCTCACGCGTTGCCAGGTCGGGGAATTCAATCGCGATGCGGTGGGCAATGTCGCGCAGCCTCACATGTGGGAGGGCGACCGCAACGTCGTGCTGCAGCGTGACCCGGAAGACGGTCCCGCCGATCGCATCGGCCGCCGCCGGCGGAATTCGCTGCAGCCTGAACGACATGCTCACCTGGATGCGCATGTGGCTCGACCCGGAGCTGCGAGCCGCCCGGCCAGGACCGACCGTGGCTGAGCCGCGCGCAGCATGAGGCGCTGTGGACCGGCACATACGCCGATGCCGATGTCCGAGCAGCAGAAGCGCTGGAACAACGGCAATTTCTCCGCCTACGGTTACGGCTGGCGATTGTCGGACGTCGATGGCGTGCTGCGCGTGTCGCACACCGGAACGCTGGGCGGGATGTATTCGGCGCTGAACCTGCTGCCCGAAAAGCGCAGCGGATTCGTATTCATGATCAACGGCGAAGGTTCGCGGGCGCGCACGGTGCTGAACGCAGCGCTGGTCAAGCAGTTCACCGCGCCCGGCCGCGCGCCGCCGGCCGGCTGGTACATCGAGCAGCTGAAGGCTGCCGATCAGACCTCCGCTTCAGCCGGCCCCGCTCACCTGGCGCTGCCGATGCGCAAGCTTGCGGCGCCCTCTTCCATGACGCGGCTGGCTGGGCCGCTATCGCGATCCGTGGTTCGGCGAGATCTCGATCTGCGAACGCGACCGGCATGTGAGGTTCAACTCGGTGAAGTCGCCGCTGATGGCCGGCGACGTCATGCGCGTCGGCGAGCGCCTGCTGGTCGACTGGGACGACGTCAGCGTCGACGTCGAACCGTGGCTCAACTTCACGCGCCGGAAAACCCCACACGCTGACGCTCGCCAAGTCGATCCCGAAGGCGACTTCAGCTCCGACTACGAAGACCTGTTCTTCACGCGCGTCGGCGACGTGCAAGCCTGTCGCCGAAGGCGGTGCCGCTGAGCGACTCGCGAGATCGCCTGCGCAGATCGACAACCTGATGCGCAGCTATTCCGGCGCCGTGCCCGGCGCATCGGTGCTCGTGCTGCGCGATGGCAAGCCCGCGGTGCGGCGCTCGTACGGACTCGCCGACCTCGAGCAACGCACGCCGGCTACGCCTGCAACCAACTACCGACTCGCATCGGTTACCAAGCAATTCACCGCCGCCGCCATCCTGCTGCTCAACGAAGCGGGCAAGCTGCAGCTCGACGACTCCGATTCGAAAGTGGCTGCCGGAACTGCCGGAGGCCACGCAGGCCGTGACGATCCGGCATCTGCTCACGCACACCGGCGGCCTCATCGACTACGAGGATTTCGTGCCCGACGATGCCCCACAGGTGCACGACGCGGATGTGCTCAGCCTGCTGGCAAAACAGAACCGCACCTACTTCACGCCCGGTTCGAGCTACCGCTACAGCAACAGCGGCTACGCGCTGCTCGCGCTGATCGTCGAGCGGGCATCCGGCCAGCGCTTCGCCGCGTTCCTGCACGATCGCATCTTCGCGCCCCTCGGCATGAACGCCACCGTCGCCTTCGAGGACGGCGTTTCGACCGTACCGACCCGCGCCTACGGCTACAGCGCCGGCGGCGACTCCTGGACGCGCACCGACCAGAGCTCCACCAGCGCCGTGCTCGGCGATGGCGGCATCTACTCGTCCATCGACGATCTCGCCAAGTGGGACGCGGCGCTGTACGACGATCGCTTGCTGAGCGAGGAATCCCGTGAGCTGGCCTTCACGCCGGCCACGCATACCGACAACCCGAGCGTCGACTACGGCTTCGGCTGGCGCATCACCGGGGAAACACTCTGGCATTCGGGCGAGACGCGCGGCTTCCGAAACGTGATCCTGCGTTATCCGCAACGGAAACTGACGGTCATCGTGCTCACCAATCGCAACGACCCCGAGCCCTATTCCACCGCGCTCGCCATCGCGCAGCTCTTCCTGCCCGGAACCGCGCGCCCGTGATCCACAACGACGCCGTCATTCTCGGGCTGCTGGCGGCGACCCTGGGCGCAGTTTTCTGGACCACGCGCTCCGCGCAGCCGTTCTGGCAGCGCTTCTACAAGTACGTCCCGGCGCTGGTGCTCTGCTATTTCCTGCCGGCGCTCTACAACTCGTTCGGATTGATCGATGGCGAGCACTCCAAGCTCTACTTCGTCGCCTCGCGGTATCTGCTGCCGGCCACGCTCGTGCTGCTGACGCTCGCCATCGATCTGCCGGCGACGCTGCGCCTGGGCCCGAAAGCCCTCGCGCATGTTCTTCGCCGGCGACCTTGAGCGTGGTGCTCGGCGGTCCCGATCGCGCTCGCTCATCTGGAAGACGCTCGCACCCGCGAGCGTCGACCCGCGAGCTGTGGCGCGGCATGACCGCCATTGCCGGAAGCTGGATCGGCGGCGCCGCCAACCAGGCCGCCATGAAAGAGGTGTTCCAGATCGAGCCGAATGTCTTCGGCGTGATGGTCGCGGTCGATGTGCTGTTCGCCTACCTGTGGATGGCCGTGCTGCTGTGGATGGCCGCGAACCACGAGCGCCTCGATCGCAGGCTGAAGGCCGATACCACGGCGATCACCGCGCTCAGCGAACAGATGGAGCGCCTGCGCCTCGAGCACGAGCGCATACCCGCGCTCGCGGATCTCATGATCATGCTGGCGCTCGCCTTCGGAGCGACCGGCCTCTCGCATGCGCTGGCTGCACCGCTCGCCGGCGCATTCACCGGCGTCGAGTGGGCCGAGCGCCTGTCGCTCGCCAGCGAGTTCTTCTGGATCGTGGTGCTCGCGACGACTTTCGGGCTGCTGCTCTCCTTCACCCGCGCGCGCCAGCTCGAAGGCGCCGGCGCATCGAGGCTGGGCACGGCCTTCCTTTATGTGCTCATCGCGACGGTGGGCATGCAGATGAACATCGGCGCCGTGCTCACGAGCCCGGTGCTGTTCGGCATCGGATTCACGTGGATCGCGTTTCACGCCGTGGTGATGCTGGTCGTGGCGCGGCTGATCAAGGCGCCCACGTTCTTCCTCGCCGTCGGCAGCCAGGCGAACATCGGCGGCGCCGCGAGCGCGCCAGTGGTCGCTGCCGCGTTCCACCCATCGCTCGCGCCGGTCGGCGTGCTGCTGGCGGTGCTCGGCTACGCGCTCGGCACTTACGGCGGCTGGCTCTCCGGGCAGCTGATGCGGCTCGTGAGCCAATAGCTGATGCGTATGTAGGAAACCGCGCAGGCGGGAACGCCCGGCGCACCGTGCGCATTGACTCCCGTGTGCGGCAACGCCGCGAGTCCGGAGTAACTGTCATGTACCAGCTTTCCATTGCTTTGTTCGCGGTAGCTGCGGTCGCGGGCCTGACCATGGCGATCATGCACTTTCGCGGCACGAGCCCGCCGAAGACCGTGCTCGCGGTGCTGCATGGATTGTTTGCCGCATCGGGACTGGTCATATTGCTGCTCGCGCTCATCAAGACCGGGTTCAGTGGCAAACCCGGTATCGCGTTCGGGCTGCTGGCAGCCGCCGCGCTCGGTGGATTCGTACTGCTCAGTTCGCACGCGCAGCAGAAACGCCTTCCCTCCGGGCTGGTCGTCGGTCATGCCCTGTTGGCGGTCGCGGGCTTCGTGACTCTCTTGCTCGCGCAATACGCGTTGATGAGTTGAATTCACGCGACGACTCGATATTCCTCTGCGTTCCCCGCGCAACCCCGATGCGCTAGTCTGGCGCAAAGATTCGCGGAGCCTTGAACAAATGGAACGATTGGTAACCCTTGTCGTCGTTGCGACCCTGGTCGTACCCACCGCGCAGGCCGCCGAGCCGGAGTGGATTACCGAGAGCAACCGGTACACGCAGATCCTGCTGGAAGTGGGCGCCCGCTATCAGCCTGAATCCGCGGCAAATCTGGGGCTGGAGCAATACGACCGGGAGATCTTCGATCTCAAGCCGAAATTCGACGAGCGGCAGGAAGCGGACCTCGCCGCCGCCATCGCCAAACTTGAAGCGGCGCGCGCCAGCGCGAAAGATGAACTCGTAAAGCAGGACGTCGACATTCTCATCAGGGCCGCGCAGCGCCGCGCCACGACGTCCGCGCTGAGCCGCCGGCTGATGATTCCGTACTTCGACGTGGGTGAGCAGATCTTCGGCAGCTTCCAGGACTTGCTGGACGCCCGTGTCGACAAGAAGCGTTACCCCGCCGCGCTCGTGCGCCTCAAACGTTACGCTGGAACGGAGAGCGGTTATCAACCGCTCACGAAGCTCGCCCGTGCGCGCATCGAAGAGCGCATGAACGACGGCTCGCTCACCTGGCCGTGGGTGGTCGAAGTCGAGCAGGATCTCGGCAACGCACCCCGGTATGTCGATGGAATGCGGGACCTGCTGCAGAAGAGCGGACTCAAGGGATGGCAGAAGGATTTCGACGCGCTCACCCGCGAGCTGAAGGCTCACAACGACTGGGTTCGCAGCACGGTGTTGCCGCGGGCGCGCAAGACGAACCGGCTGCCGCCGGAAATCTACGCTGACAACCTAAAGGCCTACGGGGTCGATGCCGATCCGCGCGACCTCATGCAGCGAGCCATGTTCGCGTACCTGCAGACGCGGGACGAACTGGATGCGCTGGCGCGCGTCTACGCCGCGCAGAAGGGTCTCAAGTCTTCCAACTATCGCGATGTCATTCGCGAGCTGAAGAAGAACCGCGTGACGGGTGACCAGGTGCTGCCGATCTACAAGTCGCACCTCGCGCAGCTCGAGGACACGTTGCGCCAGCAGAACATCGTCACGCTTCCGAAGCGTGACGCCGTCATTCGGCTCTCGTCGGAGGCGGAATCCGTCGCCTCGCCCGCCCCGCACATCGACCCGCCACGTCTCATCGGCAACACCGGCGAGCCCGCCGAGTTCGTACTGCCGCTCAAGAACTCACAGGGCGAGATGGACGACTTCGATTCGGGATTCATCGCCTGGACCATTACCGCCCATGAATGCCGGCCCGGCCACGAGCTGCAGTTCGCGGGCATGCTCGAACGCGGGGTCTCCACCGCGCGCATCGCATATGCGTTCAATTCCGCGAATATCGAAGGCTGGGCGCTGTATGCGGAAGCGGTGATGAAGCAGTACCTGCCGATCGACGGGCAGATCGGCGCACTGCAGATGCGCATGTTGCGCGCGGCACGTGCGTTCCTCGATCCGATGCTGAACCTCGGGCTCATCGAGCCGGACGCGGCGACGCGCGTGCTGACGGACGAAGTGATGCTGTCAGTGGCGTTCGCGAAGACCGAGATCGACCGCTACACCTTCGACTCACCGGGCCAGGCGACTTCGTACTTCTACGGCTACAGCCGTCTCGAAGCGTTGCGTACGCGGGTGGAAATCACGCTGGGCAGCAAGTTCAGGGAACAGCCGTACCACGACTTCATCATCAGCGAAGGCCTGCTGCCGCTCGACATGCTGGACCAGGCTGTCATGACGCGCTTTGTGCCGTCGCAGAAGTAGGACGACAGCGGCTCGACATGAATGACGGCGTCGGCTGATATGGCCGTGACAGCTTTCCTGCGAATATTCGGTGAATGAATGTTTGAGTATTCAGGAGACAGTCATGGCCCAGGTACACATTCCGAATAACGCGCTGGTGTTGGTGGGTGACGGCAGCAAGGCACTGTTTCTGCGCAACAGGGGCACGCCCCGGAATGTCGAACTGATCGTCGAGCGGGAGCTGCAGCAGGACAATCCCGCCACGCGCGAACAGGGCACCGACCGGCCCGGCCGCAAACCGGGCGAAGATGGAGTTTCACAATCCGCCATTGGTGAAACGGACTGGCACGAGCAGGCGGAAGAGCGGTTCGCCGCCGAAATCGCCGACACCCTCTACCAGATGGAGCATGCGCATGAATTCGACGAACTCGTCGTCGTCGCGCCGCCAAAGATGCTCGGGGACCTGCGCGCCAGGTTCCATCAGGAAGTCATTGCTTGCATTGTCGCCGAAGTGCCAAAGGACCTGACTTCGCATCCGGTGCCGGAAATCGCCAGGGTCCTGAGCTGACGGAGTCGCGAAATTCGCGTAGCTAGCGTTCCGGCGGGCCGCTCCTGTGCAGGAACGCGCCGCTTTCGTCGAACATGTCGGTCCGGATCGAGAACAGGTCGAGGACCGTATCGAACACGTCCGGCTGCTGGTATTCGGCGCGCTGGTCGATGGTTATCGGCACGGACGATTTCACGATCAGCGGGATCTGCGCCTGTTCATCGGGCAACGCGATTCCCGGCGGCATGCCATGGAACATCACGCCGTCTTCCAGCAACGATTCGCCGTGGTCGGATAGATAGATGAGCACGTACGGAGCGCCGCGGCGCTCCAGGGTCTGCGACGATTTCGCGCCAGGACATGATCGACGTAGAGGATCGTGTTGTCGTACGAGTTGTAGAGCTGCTCGAGCGTGCACTTGTTGGCCACGTCGGCGTCATTGCAGCGTGGGCTGGAAGCGCAGGAACTCCGGCGGATGGCGATCGCCATAGGCGGGACCGTGGCTGCCGCCGCCAAGATGCAGGACGACGAATCGATAGCCCGAGTGCATATGACTTGAGATCATTCTCGCAGCAACGGGACCACGTCTTCGTCGTAGCACTTTCCGGTGCCGACAATGGCTCACCTTCGTTTCACCCACCGCCGCGCAGTTGTCGTACAGCGTGTAGTTCACGTAGCAAGCCGTCGGAATCCCCATCCTGGAGACCATCATCGGGAGCTTGATGTCATTTTTCTCCAGGATCTGCGGCAGTGCATACAGGGTCGAGCCACGCCTGGCGATTCCATTCAGCAAATGCAGTCCGCTCGATGGACTGCAATTCGCGGGTTGGTGATCTCGTCGCTGGTAGCCGTAGAGACTGAAATTCTTCCTTCGGGACGACTCCCCGATCGCCAGGACGACCACGAGATCGCCGGGCGATGACACTCGCCCGGAGATCTCGACGTTCTTCTGCGTCGCGTCGCAGATAGGGCCTGACTGAACTGGATGTCACGTTGATCGTGCTCGGAGATGATGTTGATCGGTACCAGCGAATACACGATGTACTTGTTGGACACATTGCCGGCGCGATGGATGGCGTTGTAGTTCGAGTACAGGCAGGCGACGGCCACGCCCAGCGTCACGACGAACAACATCAGTGAATCGAGCAGGTACCTTCCTGAAGGCCTGAAACGTGATATCGGTCTTCAGGATGGCGAGCACGGGCAGGATCATCAGGAAGACGACGTACGGAATCATCTGCAGACGACAGCAGCTGACCCACTTCCGTGACATCGGTGTGGATGGCATTGCGAACCATCGAGCTGTCGATGGCCACGTCGTACTTGGCGATGAAATAGGTCGCGGCCGCGCTGAGGATGGTCAGCAGGATCGCCAGCGGCTTGATCGTCCAGCGATGCGCCAGCAGCGCGAAGATGACGATGAACAGGCACAGTCCCGCCAGCAGGTAGGCGCAGAGCGCGAGGGAATCCAGCGCGTCTCCGTGGCGGAACCATTTGATCAGTTTGTCTATGTTGATCGAATTGCAGACCACGTACAGAGACAGCGGGAAAAGAATCGAAAAGCGCGTGCTCGTGACGCGAAATCCCCGTTTCCAACTGTCCGCGATGATTCGACGTCGCCCGATACTCAATACCAACCCCTCTGATTGAACAAAAACTATAGCGGGGTTTCTGCAGGTTAGCGGCGAGATCGGCCAGTTTGGGGGTCGCGTCAAATAAATGGGGTTGTTTGGCAGCGACCGCGACGGGTTTTTGTCTCCCCATACGTCTCACCGGGAGGTTTACGTATGCCCAGCGGGGGGACCTCTTGCGTTATCTCAGAATGCAACGCAGCCGAATGCTGCTTGCGTGTTTCGTCGTGTCTTCAGTGCTGCTCGTTGCATTTCCCGCCATCGACATCGAGGTTTCCAGGTTGTTCTTCGACCAGGGATTTCCCTGGGGCAACAGATGGTGGCAACCGATGCTGCGTGACAGCTCCATCTGGTTCCTTTGTTTGTCCATGCTCGCCGTCACGGGAATCTATGTCCTCAACCGGTGGACGAAGCAACGCCATTGGCAGGTCGATGGAAAGAAGGTCGTCTACCTGTTTCTCGTCCTGGTTCTCGGCGCAGGATTGATCGTCAACCTGGCCCTCAAGAACAACTTCGGTCGCGCGAGGCCGAGGGACGTCGCGGAGTTCGGCGGCACGAAGATATTCACGCCCGCCTTCATCGTCAGTCAGCAATGCCACGAGAATTGTTCTTTCTCGTCAGGTGAAGGAGCCGCCGGCTTCTTCGCGCTCGCGTTGGCTCTCGCTTTGAGCAAGAGGCGCCGAATTTTCGCGGCGGCGCTTGCGATCGGTGTGGTGGTGTCGTTCGGCCGCGTTGCCGCCGGCGCTCATTTTTTCTCGGATGTCGTCGTGTCTTTTTTCGTAATGCTGATCGTGGCGGACGTCTTGCACTATTACATCGTCTTGCCCGAGCGGTATCGCGCAGCTTCTGCAGCGCGGGGCGCACCACCGTCCCTCAGGCCACGCCCAGCTCGCATCCCACCCAGTGCGATTCCCGCAAGCGCGTCTTCAGCACCATTGCGGCGCTGATCTACTACCTAGCTCGAGATGATGCACGCTGCTTGCCAGGTTTGAAGCGCGACAGTGCTACGCTAGCGCGCATTCGAACGGACTTGGCTTGCGACAGGAGGGCTGCCTCTTGAAGCGAATCGTTTACTTTCTGTGGTTTGCCTGCGTCGGTCTCCTGCACGCGGAACCAATCCGTCTGCCCTTGACGTTTGTTCAATCGACTCCCGTCACGACCATTACGGTTGGCGGACGGACCCTGCAGGCGATCGTGGATATCAGCGGCGGCGATGCGGACGGGGCACTGACGCTGAGCAAGGAAGCAATTGAGAGTGCGAACGGCGTCAGCCTGGGGACCGCGGTCGCGAACGATGCACTCGGGCACGAGTTCACGAGGCCACGCTTCAAGGTTTCGGGCGTGACTATCGGCGGTCATGCCTTCCAGGACATACGAGTCGTACAGGCAATGGAGCAAGCGGCCGGCGATGGTCCTCCGGTCCCCAATTCAATTGGAAAGCACTTCCTCAGCGAGTATTTCCTGGTCTTGGACTACGCGGGGGCATCCATCAGCTTGTGGCCGCCTGACACGAAGAACCCTGCGGGCGTGAACTGTGGGCGCACTCGCATTCCCATGGAACCCACGGCCGAAGACCGGCTTGCCGTCAGCAATTTCGAAACGTCATCGGGGCGTGTGCGACTGCTTTGGGGCACGGCCAATGCCTATTCCATGCTCCCGGAGACAATTGCCGGGAAATTGCGACTCGTGACGGTGACACGCGGGCCGAACAGCCCGAAGTTTTATCAGTCGAAAACACTTTCGGCTGCAGGCCAGGACCTGGGACCCTTGGAATTCGTGGTTCTACCACTCAAGCTTCCCAGCGACTTCGAGGGAGTACTCGGCGGGAATTTCTTCGAGCACCACGTGGTGTGCCTCGACTATCGGCGGCGCGAGATTCGCGTCCGCTGAATACCATGGAACGGCCAGGTCATGACGAAACAGGTTCTCTTCATCCAGGGCGGCGGCGCAGGCACCCATGACAATTGGGACAGCAAGCTCGTCGCGAGCCTCACGCGCGAGCTTGGACCGGGTTACGACATCCGTTACCCGCGCATGCCGAACGAGGGCGATCCCAGTTACCCGGCGTGGAAAACGGCGCTGGAGCATGAGATCGCCGCGCTCGACGATGCCGCGGTCCTGGTCGGCCACTCGCTGGGCGGCACGATCCTGATCAACGCGCTCGCGGAGCACGCGCCCAGGCAAAAGCTTGCCGGAATCTTTCTGATCTCCGCGCCCTTTGTCGGGCCTGGCGGATGGCCGAGTGAAGACATCAAGCCGAAGCCGGACCTGGGTGCACGATTGCCGCAGGCAACGCCTATCTACCTCTACCATGGCAGCAAGGATGACACGCCCCCTGTCGCGCACGTCGATCTCTACAAACAGGCCATTCCACACGCGCACGTGCGCAAGCTCGAGGGGCGTGACCACCAGCTCAACGACGATTTGTCCGAGGTCGCGGCGGACATCAGACGCATTGTCTGAATGCGCCGTGCGATCAGATCTGGTCGATCGCGACTTCGCGCATGTAGTAGCCCGTATCGAGCCGGCGAGTCCGGATCGACGGATCCGCAGCACGGAGCGTGATGGCGTAGTCGCCGGGTGCCGCAGGCCGCCACGGGTGCTCCCAGAGCGCCCACGGCGCTTGGGAGACGTTCGTCATGCATATGCGCTCCCAGGAACCTTCGCCGAAGCGAATTTCGAGTTGATCGGTGCGCGCCGCGCCGCCCCACTGTATGCCCACGACCCGGTAGCGAATCGCGCCTGACACGAGCCACTTTTCAACTCGGACGGGCATCGCCGCGAGATCGATTTCCGCCGGCAGATAATCGCGCGCCAGCTCGGGCGTGCCGCTCTGGTGGGTACGCGACGCGAATTCCCGCATCTGTGATGTCGCGGGTTCGTCTTCGCCGACGAAGCGGAGCTCGTTGACCCACTTGATGCACGTGCAGCCGTACCAGCCGGGCACGACGAGTCGAACCGGGGCTCCGTGGTCGGCCGGGAGCGGTGCCCCGTTCAGCTCCGTCGCCAGAAATGCGCCGGACTGCTCGAGCTCGTCGAAATCGAATACCCAGCTTGCGCCCGGCGTGGAGCGTTCCGAGGGTTGGGAGTGTTGATCGAAGCCGGAGACCAAAAGCCGCGTCGCGCCTGCGGGGAGTTCGAAGCCTTCGATCGCGTCGAGCAGCCGAATGCCGCTCCAGTCGGCACTGCTGAGCAGGCCGAAACTTGCGTTGCGCGTATTGCCGCTGCATTCCATGAGCTGCGTGCCTTGCTCAACGGCCATCGGCAGAAGTTCGTCCAGGAACAGATCGATCGGAGAGCCAGGCAGGCCGAGTACCGCGATGCGCCAGCGAGCTTCCGGCACGAGCAAGTCCGGATATCGGGTGCGGATATAAAACGCCTCGCTGGGCGTCACCAGGTTCGCCGGCTCGAGCCTGGACAGATCGGTGTAGAGCCGGCCGTCCAGTCCCGAATTGAAGGCTTGCTCGAGGGGCCGTTCGCTCTCGCCCACGAACGCCGCCGCACCCATTTGCTGTCCGCCGGCGAATTCATCCGGACAACCGGTCGGGGACTCGGGGTCGGGGTCGGGTTACCTGGCTCGTCACCGCCCCCACCTCCGCACGAGCCGAGCAAGAGCGCGCCGCTGAGCCCGAGCCCGTTTTGCAGGAACCGGCGGCGTGCAATCGAACCCATGACGGTCAGTCTACAGGCTGACCCCATGAGCGGCGGCTACGTAGGCGGATACGTACAAGCTGCTCGTGATTTTCGAGTGGCGTCACAACCCCAGGCGATCCATGTTCGGCGCCTCGTATACGCCGTCTTCGGGTGGGGAACGCAGTAGTTTGGTCTTGCCGGCTTGGAGCGCGACGGCGAGCACCAGGCTGTCACCGGCGGGCAGGACGTCTGGCTTTTCGTTGAAAATGGGGTCGGTGTACGCGCGCTCGGCGTCGATCAGTTTCCAGCCGAGTCGTTTGTACTGGTCGAGGATATCGCCCAGGAAGAGCTCGTTCACCAAGTTGTGGTGAACCAGCAGTGTGTGTTTGACGCTGCGACCCAGCGCGCGGGCTGACAAGTCGTTGTAGTACGTGGATCGATCCGCAATGTGCTGCAGATAATAATCACGATAGCCGGTCGTATCGGCCTTTGCATCGGCGCCGAGCCGCTTTCGCAGTCGGTCGTCGATGTACCAGTCGGAGGCATCGATGGTGACGGCACCATTCTTGTATCCGTGCTCCGCAAGGAAGGCTCGCATCCCATCGCGGTGTTCGGCGGTATCGCCTTCTTTTAGATACGGAAAGCGGAACAGCCGCCGGAATTGCCGATAGTCCTTGATGAGCGCTTCGCAGCGCAGGATATCGGCGCTAGTACTGCCTGAAGTCGCTTTTCGCGTAGTTGCGGTGCGAATAGGTGTGATTGGCGATGATGTGGCCGTCGTCGTTCCACTGCTTCAGCAGCCGTTGCTCCAGCGGCGAGTCGATGAGCGTGCCGCAGACGAAAATGGCGGCTTTGATCGAGTGAGCGCGAAGGGCGGAAAGAATCGCCTGGTTGCGCTTCTCGGCGGTGGGTTCGTCGGCGCCGAACAGGTTGAAGTCGTCCATGG
>CAWHUD010000020.1:0-114327 GCA_963832505.1 uncultured Pseudomonadota bacterium
CGGCCGGGGCAGCAGCCGCGGCGGCAGCGCCACCACCAGCAACCATCGCGACCGGGGCCGCGGCAGTCACGCCGAACTTCTTCTCCATGTCGGAGATCAGCTCGACGACCTGCATCACGGTCATGTTGGAAATCGCTTCGAGGATTTCGTCTTTTGAAACAGCCATTTCAATTACTCCAAAATTTTCTAGCTAACAGATTCGACAAGTCAGGCAGTGGCGCCCTTGGCATCGCGGACGGCCGCGATGGTGCGCACCAGCTTCTGGTTCGGCGCGGCGAGCGTGCTGACGAACTTCTGGATCGGCGCCTTGAGCACACCGAGAAGTTGCGACAGCGCTTGCGCGCGCGTCGGCAGACTCGCAACCTTGTCGAGATCCTTGGCGGAGAAAACTTCTCCACCGAGGGACACGAGGGTCGCGACCAGCTTTTCGTGGTCCTTCGAGAAGGCCTTGACCACGCGCGCCGCGGCGCCCGGGTCATCCTTCGAGAAAGCCAGTACCAGCGGACCTTTCAATTTCAGGCCAACCGGTTCGAAAGCCGTGCCAGCGAACGCCTTGCGAGCCAGCGTGTTTTTGACGACACGCATGTACACGCCCTGGGCGCGCGCCTTGGAGCGAAGATCGGTCATCTGCGTCACCGTGAGTCCACGGTATTCAGCAGCGACCACCGAAAGGGCGGTCTTCGCCACTTCGGTCACTTCGGCCACCAGCACTTTCTTGTCTTCGAGGTTAAGGGGCATAGCCCACCCTCCTGGACAAAGTCACTTACACAATCCGGCACACTGTTTTTCAGGCAGTGCCCGGTACCAATCGACAGCGACCTTCATCCAGCGCAGCTGCGGTGTATCGGATACACCGTTGAAACACTGTCTGAGCGGCACACCATCTGCGCAGGCTGACTTCGATTAAGGAGCGTCCGGGTTGTTAGCCCTCGACTCCGCCTGCGGTCTCGGATGGAACCGGCCTTGCGGCCGGTCCGCATCAATTCTTCAAATCTTCAATCCCAATGACGCCTGGTCGACTACCACGCCCGGACCCATGGTCGAGGAGATGGTGATCTTCTTCAGGTAGATACCCTTGGACGTCGCCGGCTTCGCCTTGGTGAGGTCGTTGATCAGCGCAATGAGGTTGTCCTTGAGCTGATTCGACTCGAACTTCGACTTGCCGATGATGCAATGGATGATTCCCGCCTTGTCCACGCGGTAGGTCACCTGGCCCGCCTTGGCGTTCTTCACGGCCGTGGCGACGTCAGGGGTAACCGTGCCGACTTTCGGGTTCGGCATGAGTCCGCGGGGACCCAGGATCTGACCGAGCTGACCCACGACGCGCATGGCATCGGGGCTGGCGATCACGCGATCGAAATTGATCTGGCCGGCCTTCACCTGCGCGGCGAGGTCTTCCATGCCGACGATGTCCGCGCCGGCGGCCTTCGCCAGCTCGACGTTCTTGCCGGCGGTGAACACCGCGACGCGCAGCGTCTTGCCCGTGCCATGCGGCATCACGGTCGAACCGCGAACCTGCTGGTCGGACTTGGCGGCGTCGATGCCGAGATTCACGGCGCAATCGACGGTCTCGTTGAACTTCGCGGTGGCGAATTCCTTGACCATCTTCAGTGCGTCGTCGATCGAATACTGCTTGCCCGGGACGATTTTCGACTTCCAGGCCTTTTCACGTTTTGCGATTGCCATGTGCTTACTCCACCACGTCCACGCCCATCGAACGGGCGCTGCCTGCGATCGTGCGCACCGCGGCGTCGAGATCGGCGGCCGTCAGGTCCGGCGTCTTGGTCTTCGCGATCTCTTCGAGCTGCTTGCGCGTGATCTTGCCCACCTTGGCGGTGTTAGGCGTGCCGCTGCCTTTCTCGATGCCGATCGCCTTGCGGATCAGCACCGACGCCGGCGGCGTCTTCATGATGAACGTGAAGCTGCGATCCGAATAAACGGTGATGATCACCGGGATCGGCAGGTTCTTTTCCACCTTCTGCGTGGCAGCGTTGAACTGCTTGCAGAATTCCATGATGTTCACGCCCTGCTGACCGAGCGCGGGCCCGATCGGCGGGGCCGGATTGGCTGCGCCTGCAGGTACCTGCAGCTTTACGTAGCCGTTTACCTTCTTAGCCATGACTCTTCCTCCTGGGTGCAAGCGCTCTAACTAGTAGAGCTCCCCATGCGCGTCCTTGCCGTTGCACCCGGGCTTCCTGCCCGGGCGTAGAAACCTTCGACTCTCAGGCCTTCTCGACCTGCGAAAACTCCAGCTCGACCGGGGTCGAGCGTCCGAGAATCTGCACGGCCACCTGCAGCCGGCTCTTCTCGTAATTCACGCTCTCCACCACGCCGTTGAAGTCGTTGAACGGCCCGTTGGTGACACGCACCACTTCGCCGGGCTCGAACAGCACCTTCGGACGCGGCTTGTCCACGCCTTCTTCGACGCGGCGCAGGATCTGGTTCGCTTCCTTCTCCGTGATGGGCGCCGGCTTGTCGGGCGTGCCACCGATGAATCCGAGCACCTTGGGCACGTCGCGCACCAGGTGCCAGGTCTGCTCGTCCATGTCCATCTGCACCAGGACATAGCCGGGATAAAACTTGCGCTCGCTCTTGCGGCGCTGACCATCGCGCATCTCGACCACTTCTTCGGTCGGCACGAGGATCTCGCCGAACTTGTGTTCGAGACCGTCGCGTTTGATGCGCTCCCTGAGCGCCTCCGAGACGCGATGCTCGAAGTTCGAATAGGCGTGAACCACGTACCAGCGAAGTGCCATGTCTGTCTTAACCTCTTTAACTTCCCTGGCCCGTGATGAATTTCGTCGCCGATGCCAGCACCAGGTCGAGCAGCCAGAAAAAGATGCTCGCAACCACTACGAAACCCAGCACGACTAAAGTCGTGGTGAAGGTCTCCTGGCGCGTCGGCCAGAACACCTTGCGCAACTCGACGCGCGACTCGAGCACGAACTGCCAGAAGCGGCGTCCGGACGGCGAGAACACGAACACCAGGATGCCGAGCACGACACCGCCGGCGAGTCCCGCCCAGCTCGCCCAGGGTTCCGGGCGCGTCTTGAGGACGTAAAACGCCGCAATGCCGCCCATCGCCAGGACGATGGCGGCGATCAATTGCGCGGTGCCGGTTGCTGCCGGCGCCGCGGATGTTTGTTTCTGTTCGTCGTTCATGTTCAACAGGTGGCAGGCCAGGAGGGAATCGAACCCCCAACCTGCGGTTTTGGAGACCGCCGCTCTGCCAATTGAGCTACTGGCCTGTAGTTACTCGGGTGCGCTCTATCTAGTCCTTTTCGCAACTCAAGGACGACGTTTGCGCGAGCAAACGCCGCTTGAGTTCGCGCGTTAGCGCTATTTCAATATCTTCGCGACGACGCCGGCGCCGACGGTACGACCACCCTCGCGGATGGCGAAGCGCAGGCCCTCTTCCATCGCGATCGGGTTGATCAGCTGCACCGTCATTTTGATGTTGTCTCCCGGCATCACCATCTCGGTGTTGCCCGGCAACTCGATCGTCCCGGTCACGTCGGTCGTGCGGAAGTAGAACTGCGGGCGATAGCCCTTGAAGAACGGCGTGTGTCGTCCACCCTCTTCCTTGGTCAGCACGTACACCTCGCACTCAAAATCGGTGTGCGGGGTGATCGAACCCGGCTTCGCCAGCACCTGGCCGCGCTGCACTTCTTCGCGCTTCGTGCCACGCAGCAGCACGCCCACGTTGTCGCCCGCCTCGCCCTGGTCGAGCAACTTGCGGAACATCTCCACACCCGTGCAGGTGGTCTTCTGCGTCGGGGCAATACCGATGATCTCGATTTCGTCGTTCACCTTGACGATGCCGCGCTCGATGCGCCCGGTCACCACCGTGCCACGGCCGGAGATGGAGAACACGTCTTCCACCGGCATCAGGAACGGCTTTTCGATCTCGCGCTTCGGCACCGGGATGTAGGCGTCCATCTCCTCGACCAGCTTGATCACGGCCTTCACGCCGATGTCCGACGCGTCACCCTCGAGCGCCTTGAGCGCCGAGCCAATGATGATCGGGGTCTTGTCGCCGGGGAACTTGTAGACCGAGAGAAGTTCACGCACTTCCATCTCGACCAGCTCCAGCAGCTCCTTGTCATCGACCATGTCCGCCTTGTTCATGAACACGACGATGTACGGCACGCCTACCTGGCGGGCCAGCAGGATGTGCTCGCGCGTCTGCGGCATCGGGCCGTCGGCAGCCTGACACCACGAGGATCGCCCCGTCCATCTGCGCCGCGCCCGTGATCATGTTCTTCACGTAGTCGGCGTGCCCGGGGCAGTCGACGTGCGCGTAGTGGCGGTTCTTCGACTGGTACTCCACGTGTGCGGTGGAGATCGTGATGCCGCGCGCCTTCTCTTCCGGCGCCTTGTCGATCTGGTCGTACGCCATGTACGAACCGCCGTGCGTCTCCGCCATCACCTTCGTCAACGCCGCCGTCAGCGTCGTCTTGCCATGGTCCACGTGGCCGATCGTGCCTACGTTTACGTGCGGCTTATTGCGTTCAAACTTTTCTTTTGACACGGAGATAACCTCTGAACCTGATGCCTAACTACCTAAATACTTCCTGAGATACCCAGCAGAACTGGAGCTCACGAGCGGGATTGAACCGCTGACCTCGTCCTTACCAAGGACGTGCTCTACCAACTGAGCTACGTGAGCTTTCCTGGAGCGGGTGATGGGAATCGAACCCACGCCATCAGCTTGGAAGGCTGAGGTTCTACCATTGAACTACACCCGCCGATGACGCCCCAGGCTCACGCCTGAAATCCTTACCCGCCGACTTCCACCGGCTAGCTACCTCGTTTCCCCACAATTGGTGGAGGGGGAAGGATTCGAACCTTCGAAGGCGTAAGCCGGCAGATTTACAGTCTGCTCCCGTTGGCCGCTTGGGTACCCCTCCCGGAAAAAACGAGCCGCGTATTCTGATTTCGACCCCCCGGGGTGTCAACGGGATTGGCGCGACTTTTGCTAAGGAATTCAGGCACCCAGAAAGACCCCTCACGGGTCTCCCTTGCTGGCGGCTCTATATAGATGAGTGGCCCGGCGGGATCAGGCCGAAATCGCCAAACCGGGGCCTCGAACGGCCGATTTGGCCACCAGCCCCGCGATCAGCCCTTCTTTCGGGCCCGGCTCTGCTCGATGAAAATCCGCTGCACGAAGACCTGGGAGTTCACAAAACCCTTACCCCAGCGCTCGTCGTACTCCTTTGTCGGGGTCGCCGCCTGCACCTGCTCCAGGGTCCGGCCCTTCCTGACGAGGTCGGAAACCCGTTTGCGGACCACGACCAGCATGTCGTGGTAGGCCTGCAACTCCGCTTTTCCCACCAGGGGCCCATGCCCGGGAATGACCCGGGTCTGGTCGTTGCACAGGGCCAGTGCCCGCGCATGGGCGGCGATCAGTCCATCCAGCGTGCCGCCGTTGCCGCCGTCCACGAACGGGTAGCCAATGCTCATGAACAGGTCGCCGGTGTGCAGAACATTGGCCTTTTCCAGGAATACGAAGGCATCGCTGTCGGTATGGGCGTTTGCCACGTGATTGACGGCGACCGTCTCGCCATTCACGTGAAATTTCACGCCGTCGGCGAAAGTGACCACCGGCAGTCCCTCGGGCGGGGTCGGCTCCGTGATGATCTTGTCACGCCCACGTCCACCACCTGCTGGGTCATGAGGTGCTTGCGCACATTGTCGTGGGCGACGATCACCGTGCCGCCGCGTCCCAGCGTGGCATTGCCGCCGGCGTGATCGAAGTGGAAGTGCGTGTTGATCAGGAATCGCGCCGGTTTTTCGCTGACCATGCGTCAGTGCGGCGCGCAGCTTGGGCGACAGCTCGACCAGGTCCGAGTCCACGACCAGCGCGCCATCGGGGCCCGTGAGCACGGCGATGTTGCCGCCGCCACCAAACAGCGCGAACAGGTTATCGCCGAGTTTTTCGCTGCGATATTCGACCTTGGACAGATCGGGCGCCTGCGCCAGGGCCATCGGCCCCGGTGCCAGCAGGACAAGCCCCGCCGCAATGATTCCCGCACGCGCCGTGGCGCGACGTTCCTGAGAAACGAACATGTCTTCTCCCCGATGCTGAGCGCTTACTTCGCGAGCGCGTCGACGTGCGTCCGCAGTCTTTCGAGCTGCGTAGTCATGACGCTGTCGACGATGGGCGCGAGTTTGGCCGATTCCATCGTAAATGCGCCAGAAACCCGATAGGTCATGGTCACGAGAGTCCCGCCAGCGGCGGGCGCGAGCTTGAAGGTGAGCACGCCGGTGACCGGCATTGTCCTGCAACGGGCCGAGCGGCGAATCGAGTCTCAGCATCACGCCGGGCTGCACGTAGATCACCCGTCCGTGCTGGATGGAGCCGCCGTCGGCGAGCTTCTCGCAGAAGCAGCCGCCCGCCTGCATCTGCAGGCTCATGTTGCTGGCCGACCCCGACCAGGTGTGTTCGGGATCCCACCAGCGGGACACCTCGCCGAGCTCGCGAAACACCGTCGCCGGGACGCCTTGATGGTCGCGGTGGACTGGATGCGAGAAGGCGTTTTCGCGGGTTTCGGTGACCGCGGCCCGAAGGGCCTGCGGGACCAGTCACTGCCAACCCAACCCCGAGCAGATACGCGATTGTTTTTCTCATTGGCGGCAGCCTATCACCGTGGGCAGCCCGATCCGCGCGCCGGCTGGTCACGCCCGGGCGGTGACACCGGCGAGTTCCACGAGCTGGGCAATTCGCGGCGCATCGAGCCTCTGAAATCCGCCCGCGCGCAAATCATCGGGCAAGTTCAACGAACCGTACCGTATACGGTTCAATCTGCTGACTTCGAAGCCTTCGTGTTCGAAGAGCCGGCGCACTTCGCGGTTGCGTCCCTCGTGCAGGCAGACCCGAAACCAGCTGTGACTGCCTTCGGTCGGATTCGGCCTCGATCCGATCGAAGCGGGCCGGCCCGTCGTCGAGCGTCACGCCCCGGCGCAGACGCTCGAGCACCGCTTCGGAGGGCGTGCCGCGCAGCCGCACCCGGTACTCGCGCTCGACCTCGCTCGAGGGGTGCATGAGGCGGTGCGCGAGATCGCCGTCATTGGTGAACAGCAGCAGGCCGGAGGTGTTCACGTCGAGCCGGCCCGACCACGATCCAGCGTCCGCCGGGAGGCGGCGGCAGTCGTTCGAACACCGTGGGACGGCCTTCCGGATCGCTGCGCGTGGTCACCTCGCCCAGGGGCTTGTGATACAGCAGTACCTCGGTGGTCGCGGCGCGGCCGCCGAGATCGAGCGGTTTGCCGTCGAGGCAGATCTGGTCGTCCTGCGAGGCGCGATCGCCGAGCGAGGCCGCGCGGCCATTGATGGTCACGCGGCCGGCGCGAATCCATTCTTCGATGCCGCGGCGCGAGCCATGTCCCGCGCCCGCGAGCAGCTTTTGCAAGCGTTCATTCATCGCGGCCGCAGCATAACCAACCGTTATATGGGTATGCCAAGGCCGGCCTCGTGTCCCAAAGCGGCGCGCCTAGAGTCGCCGCACCATGATCTACGACAGCATCCTCGGCACCATCGGCCGCACTCCCGTCGTCAGGATCAACCGGCTCGCGCCCGCCGGCACGACGATGTACGTGAAGTGCGAGTTCTTCAATCCGCTGTCCTCGGTGAAGGATCGCCTGGCGATCGCGATCATCGAGGACGCCGAACGCAGCGGCACGCTGAAGCCGGGCCAGACCGTGGTCGAAGCCACCTCGGGCAACACCGGCATCGCGCTGGCGATGGTCTGCGCCGCCAAGGGCTATCCCTTCGTCGCCGTCATGGTCGAGACCTTCTCGATCGAGCGCCGCAAGATCATGCGCATGCTGGGCGCGAAGGTGATCCTCACGCCGGCCGCCGAGCGCGGCCCGGCCATGGTGGCCAAGGCCGAGGAGCTGGCGAAGAAACACGGCTGGTTCCTCGCGCGGCAGTTCGAGAACCAGGCGAATCCGGCCTATCACCGCAACACCACCGGCCCGGAAATCCTCAGGACTTCGTCGGCAAGCGGCTCGATCATCTTCGTCACCGGCTGGGGCACGGGCGGCACGCTGACCGGCGCCGGCGAGATGATCAAGCTGGCGCGTCCCGACACGAAGGTCATCGTGTGCCGAGCCCGAGGCCGCGCAGTTGTTGGGCGGCAAGCCGTTCACGCCGCACAAGATCCAGGGCTGGACGCCGGATTTCGTGCCCGGCGGTGCTCAATCGCAAGGTGGCCGATCGCATCGTGCCCGTCAGCGACGCCGAGGCCATCGAGACCGCGCGCGCGCTGGCGCAGAAGGAAGGCATCTTCTTCGGCATCTCCAGCGGCGCCACGTTCGCCGCGGCGCTGCAAGGTGGCGCGCGAAGCCGGCCCGGGCTCGCGTGATGCTGGCGATGCTGCCCGATACCGGCGAACGTTACCTGTCGACCGCGCTTGTTCGAAGGCATCGCCGACGGCGGCGACCCCGAGCCGTGAGCGGATCGCCGCGCCAGCAATTCGAGCATGCATTGCGCGCGGCGGCTGCATCGGGCTTGCTGAGGTGAGCCTGGGCCCGGCCACGAAGTTCGCCGCGCTGCCGGATCCGTTTCCGTTCTGGCGCGGCGGCACGCTGCGCGAAGGCCGCGTCGCCTACGAAAGCTGGGGCGAGCTCAACGCCGCGCGCAACAACGCGATCCTGCTGTTCACCGGCCTGTCGCCCTCGGCGCACGCGGCGTCGTCGCCGCGGCGATCCCGCGCCAGGGCTGGTGGGAGAAGATGGTCGGCCCCGGCCAGGCCATCGACACCGACCGCTACTTCGTCATCTGCGTGAATTCGCTGGGCAGCTGCTTCGGCTCCACCGGGCCCGGCTTCGATCGATCCGGCCACCGGCCAGCGCCTATCGGCTCGAATTTCCCGGAGCTGTCGGTCGAGGACATCGCGCGCGGCGGCTACGAGGTCGTGCGCGCGCTGGGCATCGAGCAGCTCGACACGCGTGGTCGGGCCGTCGCTGGGCGGCATGGTGGTGCTGGCGTTCGCCGCGCAGTTCGCCGGCGGCGCGCGCCGGCTGATCAGCATCTCCGGCTGCTCCGGCGCGCTCGCCGTTCGCCATCGCGCTGCGCTCCGTGCAGCGCGAAGCCATCATCAGCGATCCGGACTGGCAGGACGGCCAGTATTCCGGCGACGTGCGCCCGACCACGCGGCATGCGCCTGGCGCGCAAGCTCGGCACGATCACCTATCGCTCCGCGGCCGAGTGGAGCGTCGCTTCGGCCGCCGCCACGGCCGTCGGATCGCCGCTACGCAAGCGCTGCCGCCGGGCCGCGCGCATTTCCCGGCCGGGCTTCGCGGTGCAGGACTACCTCGAAGCGCAGGCCGAGAAGTTCGTGTCGGTGTTCGATCCGAACTGCTACCTGTACCTGTCGCGCGCCATGGACCGCTTCGACATCGTCCGCGCATGGCGGAGCCCGGCCGCCGCGCTGCAGCGCGCCGCGGCCGAGACGCGCGCTGGTCATCGGCGTCGAGTCCGACATCCTGTTCACGATCAACGAGCAGAACGCGATCGCCGACGCCTTCGAGGCGGCCGGCACCGCCACCGAGTTCGTGCCGCTGGCCTCGCTCGAAGGCCACGACGCCTTCCTGGTGGACATCGAGCCGTTCGCCGCGGCCATCGGCCGCTTCCTCGCCGAGATAGCGCCGAACCGCGCATAGCGCCCGCGGGTTCCCGCGTCGCTATCTAACTACATATACCGTCCGCGATGTCATCGCGCCGTCGCGCGCCCTTAACCTCTCCGCAAGCTGACGTCTTTAACTTGCGCGCCGTACGCATTGGTCGCGTAAGGAGCAGAGTCATGAAATCGTCAAACCTCGCATGGCGCATCGAGGCCGATCGAGCCGGATACCCCTGCGCAGACGCCGCCAGCGCCGGCCCACGAAGAGTCGGACGCCGGCCGCGGCGCCGCCTGCTGCACAGCCGCCGGCTCGGTCTCGATTACCGTGCAATCGTGATTCGCGACGACGGGCTGCGCCCGTTTCGCGTGCGCTGAGCCTAGTTACGCCTGCCCTGCCTGCCCAGAATGGGCGGCAGCGGACAATGCAGCACGGCGCACACCGTGCGCAGCAGCTCGCCTTCCGCCACCGACAGCGTGCCGTCGTGCGCGATGCAGCGAACCATGCCCTTCGATGAGCACCTTCTTCGCGAACGGCCGCAGGTGCACGAGGCGCGCGAGCGCATCGCGTAGCGCCGTGGGCCAGCTCATCGAGGCGCGAAACGCCGGCCGGTGCTCGGGCAGCACGACGGAGATGCCGGCTTCGTAGGCGCCGGCCCGCGAGCGCGGGTCGGCGGTTCCCTGGGCGCGCGAGCACGCAGAACAACACGTGGATGGCGTCGATTTCCTGCAGCAGCGATGCGCTGCCGTGTTGCGCGCCGCCTTCGAGCCCGTCGTACAGGCTCGAGGCCAGCAGCAGTGTCAGGCAGCACTCGAACACGTCGATACGTGCGTCCGCGAGCGCGAGCTGCCCGACCACGTCGCGCAGCTTCTGGCGTTCGCCCAGCGACAGGCGGCGCAGCGAGGGAAACAGCTGTTGCACGGCGGGCAGGCGCAGCGCCGGCGCGAGTGCATCGCGCGGCGGCGCGCTGCGCCAGCACATGCGCGCTGAACTCGGCGCCATAGGCCGCTTCGAGCACGCGGCGCTGGGCTTCCAGGACTTCCGGTACCTTGCTCACCAGCAATGCCAGCGTGAGCGCGCGCGCATGGTCGGCGGAGTCCACGAATTCGCGCACGCCTTCCGGTATGGACGCACGCGCCCGCTCGGCATAACGCACCTGCTCCGTCGCAATGGTGCCGGCCTGTGCCGCGATCGCGGCGGCTTCGCTGGCCAGCACCGCCTGGGCCGCTCCCTGGACGAATGCGCCGCCGCTCGCAGCGGGGGCGCGCTCGACTGCGTGGCGTCAGCCTGGCGCAGGCGCAGTGCCGGCGCGTGCCGCCTCGGCGGCCGCGCCGGCAAGCTCGCTGGCCCGGAACGACGGGTCGAGCTCCTTGAGTCGTTCCTCGAGCGAAGGATGCGTCGCGAACAGGCGCGGCAGGCCGGCGGCGAACAACATGTGCGCGACTTCCTCCGCTTGTCGGCGTCACCAGTCGCGAGCCCGCACTGACGCCCGCGATCTTGAGCAGCGCGCCCGACAGCCCGCCGGGATTGCGCGTGAACTGCACCGCCGAGGCGTCCGCCAGCCGCTCGCGATGGCGCGAGACCGCCGCCTGGATCAGGCGGCCGAAGAACACGCCGATGTAGCCGAGCACCATGACGGCCAGCGCCGCCAGCATGAGCGCACGCCGCGCCGTCGCGCCGTCGCGCCCGCCGCGTGCGCGGCGAGCGCTGCAGCACGATGCGCGCCGATGATGCGCGATCGACCAGCAGCCCGAACAGCCAGCCGATCAGCCGCAGGTTGAGCCGCATGTCGCCGTTGAGGATGTGGCTGAACTCGTGCGCGATCACGCCCTGCAGCTCGTCGCGACTGCAGCGCGTCGAGCGCGCCGCGCGTCACGCCGATGGCCGCGTCGCCGGCGAGTAGCCGGCGGCAAACGCGTTGATGCCGTCTCTCGTGCTCGAGCAGAAGACCTCCGGCACCGGCACGCCCGAGGCGATCGCCATTTCCTCGACGACGTTGTGCAGGCGCCGCAGCGCCGGATCGGGCGTGTCTGCGCTCGATGCGCGCGCCGCCCAGCGAGCGCGCCACCACGCCGCCGCCGGCGCGCAGCGACAGTGTCTTGAACAGGCTGCCGCCGCAGATGATGGCCAGCACCACGAGCGTGCGATGACGGCGCACCGGGATGCGGCCACCGCAGCGGCGAGAGCCTGCGGATCTCGACGCGCCGCACGCAGCACGCACGACGATCGCGATCGACGCGCGACGACGCACCAGCGCCACGGCACGAGCAGGAACGCGACGACGCAGCCACGCGTCGTGCGGCGCGCGGCGTCCTGGCGGTCGAAGAAATCCACGCCTGGCTGACCTCGATGGTTAGGTGAAGGAGACCTTCGGCGCCTCGCGCGCCTCGGGCTTCGCGAGCTCCAGCAGCTGCGCCGGCGTGAAATTGAACATGCCGGCGATGACGCTGCCGGGAACATCTCGCGCTGGTTGTTGTAGCCCATCACCGCGTCGTTGTACGCCTGGCGCGCGAACGCGACCTTGTTCTCGGTGGAGGTCAGCTCCTCGGTCAGCTGCATCATGTTCTGGTTGGCCTTGAGATCCGGATAGGCCTCGGCCAGCGCGAACAGGCGGCCGAGCGCGCCGGTGAGCGCGTTCTCGGCCCGGCAGAGCTGCTGCATCGCGGCCGGCGTCGCCCGGATTCGGCGGCCGCGGCCTTGAGGCCGCTGACCGCGCTGTTGCGCGCCTTGATCACGGCCTCGAGCGTTTCGCGCTCGTGCTTCATGTAGCCCTTGGCGGTCTCGACCAGGTTCGGGATCAGGTCGTAGCGGCGCTTGAGCTGCACGTCGATCTGCGCGAACGCGTTCTTGTAACCGTTGCGCGCGCCGACCAGCCGGTTGTAGAGCGAGACGAAGAACCAGACACGCGACGACGACGACAGCAAGCAGAATCCAACCACCCATGATGAGTCCTCCCTAGTACGCGCACCGGACGCGCGCGTGAAATATGGGTACAGCGGCCGGCGTTTGCAAGAACGCTCTCCCGGCGCGGAGGCCGGCGGATCCGCGCTGGCGCCAATTATGTATGCCGCGGCGTGACCTGGGTCACGCTTCGCGGCCACTCGTCGGCCGCGCCGAGCCACTCGTCGGGGCTGCCACACGGCGGGTCGCGGCTGCGTGCAGGATTCCTTCCCATATGAAACAGCCGCAGCCGTGGATTTACCCTGCTTGAGCTGATGGTCGTGCTCGCCCTGGCCGCCGTGATCCTTGGGATCGGTGTGCCGATTTTCAGCGACTTTCAGCGCAACAGCCGCCTGACCGTCGCGGCCAACGACGTGCTCGGCATGGTCATCACTCCGCGCGCCGAAGCGCTGCGGCGCCAGATCGCCATTTCGTGTGCCCAGCCACGGACCGGAGGACGACGACGCCACCTGCGGCGCTGCGCAGGGCTGGATCGTGTTCGAAGACCCGAATACCGATTGCAGCGCGACGCCGAGCGAAGAGATCGGATCTCCGGCACGCGCGTGGACACCGACGTCAACGCCGGTCTTCGAACACCGATCTGCATCTCCTTCGCGACCACCGGTTTCAAGCGGGTCGTGGCCGGGCAGCCGACCACCTCGCGCATGATGTTCTGCGATGAACGCGGCAACACACCGCGTCTACCGAGCGGTCAACGTATCGGCCGCGCGCGGCGTCGAAGTTCCGCCCACCGGGCGCGGCGCCGTGGTGAGGTTCACTCGATGAAATGGCGCCTGGAGCGACGGCGACGATCCGGTGGAGTGTCCCATGAACATGCGCAAGAATCCAGGGCCTGGCCCGTTTGCACCGGCAACGCGGCATCTCGATGGTCGAAGCGCTGGTGGCGCTGGTGGTGATTGCCGTCGGCATGCTGGGCATCGCCGGCCTGTATCTCTCGAGCCTGCAGGCCAGCCGCTCGGCGAAGCTGCGGTCACACGCCGTCGAGCTCGCCAGCAGCATCGCCGACCGCATCCGCGCCAATCGCGAAGCCGCGCGCCGCGTACAGCACCGCATCTTATGGTGGACGCGCCCGCGGACATGACTGCGAAACGGCGCGCTGCACCGCGGATCAGATTGCGGAGGACGACCTGGCGAAATGGCTGGTGGACATCCGCGAAACGCTGCCGGGCGCGGATGCCGTGACCGGCACCGTGGCGGTCACCGACCGGGCGGATCCGGAAACGGACAACTACGTCATCAGTCGTCTCGTGGCGCGAAGCCAACTCCGACATCGACTACACGTACCGTCTCCATGAACGTCGTGAACCCCTCATGAGCGCCATGAACTCCACACACACAATGCGCGCCGCGGCCCGTCAGTCGGGACTCAGCATGATCGAGCTGCTGGTGGCGCTCGCCATCGGATCGTTCCTGATCATCGGCGCGGTCACGATGCAATCGCAGTCGCGCCGCAACTTCGACGTCAACGAACAGCAGGCGCGCGTGCAGGAAAACGCGCGCTACGTGATCGCCGTGATGGAGCCGGAGCTGCAGCTCGCGGGCGTACTACGGCTATTCACAGGATCCGAATGCGGTCATGTGGGACAACTCCGGCGACACTCACGCCGCCAAACAAGCTGCGCACTGACCGAGGCCGCGGCGCCGGGACTTCCGGCGGCCTCAAGACCTGTGGCGACAATTTCGCGCGTTGACGTCCTGTCGACGGTGACCGCCATCAACAACGACCAGGATTGGGCCACGGGCCTGGCTTGCGACGCCGAAGGCGGCGGCCAGGCCGACGACACCGACGTGCTCGTCCTGCGCCACTCGGCTCCCGGTCGCGTCGATGCGGACGGCTCGAAGCTCCAGGTCTACAGCGACGCGTCGCCGCGCAGATCAACACCGCCTGTTCGTCAGCGACGACGCGCCCGACACCGCTTGAAGATGGCAGCGCGAAGTGCGCGACATGGTCGTGCAGGCCTACTACATCTCGAAGGACTCCGACGGTCGCCCGGGCATGCCCGCGCTGCGCATGAAGATGCTGTCCAGCGTGGGCGGCGCGCCCGCCTTCATCGACCAGGAAATCCTGCGCGGCGTCGAAGACCTGCAGGTGCAGTTCGGCGTGGATCCGGGCGACGACGTCGACGGCGACGGCGTGGCCGACGATCCGGGTGGCGATGGCATGGCCGACTTCGTCGATGGCTACGCCACGCGTACGTGAACGCCGGCGATCCGTGCTGGACTCGGCCCAGGTCGTGGCGGTGCGCGTCTGGGTGCGCGTGCGCGGTGACCAGCCGAGAAGCCGGCTTCGTCGACAACCGCACGTACCAGTACGCCGACACTGAATTTCACCGCCAACGACGGGTTCCGCCGCGTCGTGATGTCGCGAACGATCTACCTGCGCAACTCGCGGCAACAGTAGGCGCCCCATGAAATCACGCAATCCAAAGCAACGCGGCGCCGCCCTGGTCATCGGCCTGATCCTGCTGGTGGTCATCACGCTGCTGGCCGTCGTCGGCATGAACATCGCGAACACCGAGCTCGCCAGCGCCACCAGCGAACAGCTGCGCCTGCGCGCCTTCAACGCCGCCGAGACCGGGCTCGAAACGCGCCTGCAGACGCTGCCCGACGATGCCACGACCGATCCCACGCCGATGGAAAGCGACCACGGGCGCGTCGAGAATTCGCCGCTCAACACCGTCACCGGCGACGCGGCGGACACGTACAGCCACGTCACGACCTATCGCGGCGAAGGCAACATGCTGAGCCGCTCATTCCGCCGGCACATTCGTGGGCTTTCACTACTCGGTCGTAAGCACCGGCCGTTCGGCGCGCAACGCCGAGTCAGTGCACACCGCCGGCGCACTTCCTCATCAACGGTGTCGGCGACAACAACCCGCCGAAGCAGATCGACGCGGGCGACGACCCCACGGATGCCATACCCGTCACGGGCCTCGGCGACATCTCGCCCGCAGGCTGCACGCCCACACCGAATTCTCTGTCTGGAGTCAGTCATGAAAAGCCTTTACATCGTCGCTGCCGTCATCCTGCTGGGCGCCTTGCAGCCCCCTCGATGGCCCAGTCAAGGGTGCTCGAGCTCGGGCATGAGGTCGCGCCAGCTCGAGTACGCTGCCCGACGCCTCCGACGGCGAGCTCGCCTCCAGGGCTGCGCGACCTGCAAGCGCGCTGCGGCTGCGCGCCAGCGCCAGCACGCGCTACGTCATCGGCGGCAGATCTGACGCTCGCCGAAATGACCCAGCTACATCGCGCCGCACCCGACGGCGAGCCTGGTGGTCATGCAGCTCAAGGATACGTCCGACTTGTCGACGCGCTCGTGGTCCACGTCGCGAAGCTCGCGCAATAGTTAGAGGAACGAATCATGAAATTCCCCAGTTTCGCGGATCCTCTGTACCCTCGCCGGTCTGACGGCGCATGCTCGGCTCGCAGCCGACGCTGGCCGACGACTCCGAGGTATTCACGAGCGCCTCTTCATCGACCGGCGCCGGCGCGCGGCCCAACGTGCTGTTCATCATCGACACCTCGGGCTGCATGGACAGCGAGGTCAACGTCTACGACCGGACGACGACCTACACCGGCGTGAGACGCCGGACTATCGTCTACTGGGGCGACCGCCAACAGCGACGTCCCGCCGGACTGCCCGCGACCACGCGCAAGTTCACGCTGGCGACAACAATCGTTGCCGCGCTTCTACGTCGGCATGCAGACCAACGGCTGGTGGAACGGGCGCGCACAGCAGGTCAACGCCGGCTGGCCGCGACCGCCTGGGTCGATCTCGTCGCGGCCGCTTCGACCGCAAGGTCGAGTGCGAAAGCGACCGCGGCAACCACGGCGACACCATCGCCGAGCTCGCACGCGGCAGCGGCTCCGAACAACTACGCCCGCAACGGCGGCGACCGCACCAATCGCTGGGGCAACTCGACACGAACAACCAGGTCGACTGGAACAGCAAGCCGCGCTATCTCCTTCTACAGCGCCAACTACATCAACTGGTACTACGGTGGCGGCGAAGGCGCGCGCAAGACGCGCCTCGACATCGTCAAGGAAGTCGCCAGGAACATGATCGAGACACCTCGAAGAGCGTGAATCTCGGCCTCATGCGCTACAGCAACAATGAAGGCAATACGGCAAACGCCGCGCGCAGGGCGGCATGGTCACCTACCCGATCAGCGAGCTCACCGACGACCACGCGCACGGAAATGTCCGCGCTGGTCGACACCTTGCAGCCGGCGGCTACACGCCGCTGTCCGAGACCTTGTACGAAGCGCACCAGTACCTGACCGGCGGCCGCGTCGATCTTCGGCGACATTTCGCATCTCTCGCCGGGAACCGAATCAAGCGTGTCGCGGCGTCGCGCATCGGCAACGACATCAACTGCGCACGACCTACAAGAGCCCGATGGAGTACAGCTGCCAGAAGACCTTCATCGTGTACCTGACGGACGGCATGCCGACCCAGGACACCGCAGCCGAACAGCAAGATCGAAGCGCTGCCGGATTTCGCCACCGATGGTTTCGTGTCGGCGGCCGATGGTGGTGGCGGCGACAAGTGTCCGGCCAACGGTCCGGATGCCGACCCGAGCAGCGATCCCGAAGATGGCCGCTGCATGGTCAATCTCGCCGGCTACATGTTCAACCACGACATGCAGTCGGGACGTGCTGGGCAAGCAGAACGTCACGACCTACATCGTTGGCTTCGGCAGTGACATCGCGGCCAGCGCGGACTACCTCGAAGACGTCGCCAAAGCCGGCGGTGGCAAGTCGTATACCCAGACCGACGCGGCCGGCCTTGCGGCGGCGCTCGAAGAAATCTTTGCGGACGTGGCCCAGAACGCCAATTCGACTTTCGTGTCGCCCACGGTCGCGGTCAACGCCTTCAACCGTACACGCAACCTGAACACGCTGTTCGTGTCGGTGTTCGCGCCCACCAACCGCTCGCACTGGCCGGGCAACGTGAAGAAGTACCAGCTCATCGACGGCGTGATCCATGGCGCCAGCACCACCGCGCCCGCGGTGGACCCGGAGACAGGCTTCTTCTCCGGTGGCACCAGCGACATGTTCAACAATACGGGCAACGCAGACGGAGCGGATGTCGCCAAGGGCGGCGCAGCGGTCCGCCTGCCGGCCTGGGATGCACGCAAGGTGTACACCGACCTGGATGCCAGCGCCGACCTGACCGTCGACGGCAACAAGTTCCGGGTCGCGAACACCGCGATCACCAATGAGAAGCTCGGCCTGAGCACCACATCACTCAGGCGCCAGGAGGTCATCGAGTTCACGCTCGGCAAGGACGTGCGCGACGATGACACCGACCTGGACTACAACGAAACGCGCCAGGCCATGGGTGATCCCATGCACTCGCGACCCGCGGTGGTCATCTACAGCGGTACGCGAAACGGCGCCTGTGGGCACGGTCTACGCGACCACCAACGACGGCATGCTGCAGGCGCTCGACATGGAGACCGGCGCCGAGCGGTGGTCGTTCATTCCGAGCGACATGCTGGGACGGCTCAACACGCTGCATCGCGACGTCGTCACGTCCAATCGCAGCTACGGAATCGACGGCGACGTACGCATCTTCAAGTATGACGTCGACGGTGACGGCGTCGTCGAAAGCCGGCGACAAGGTCTACGCCGTGTTCGGCTACGGCCGCGGCGGTTCGGCGTACTACGCGCTCGACATCACCAGCATCAACTCACCTCGCTTCCTGTGGAAGAAGACCAAAGACGATCTGCCCGCCCTGGGCCAGGCCTGGTCCGCGCCGGTGATCACGCGCGTCAACGTCGACAGCACACTGCAGACCGACCCGCAGAAGTTCGTACTCATCTTTGGCGCCGGCTACGACGGCTCCCAGGACGACTACGTCTACACCACCGACGGTGAAGGCAATGGTGTCTACATGCTGGAGCTCGAGACCGGCAACCTCCTGTGGAGCGCGGGCTTCACGACTTCGGACGCCGACTTCAAGCACCCGTTCATGAAGAACGCGATCCCGTCGGACATCACCGTGCTCGACTTGAACGGCGACAGCTTCGCCGATCGCATGTACTTCGGTGACATGGGCGGGCGCGTCTGGCGTATGGACATCTGGCACGACTCGGCTCCGTCCGGCCTGGTCTCGGGTGGCCTGCTGGCCAACCTGGGTGCGGGACATCTGACCGGTGACGTGAACTCGGCCGCAATGAAACAAGCTGCGCGCCGCTTCTACTACGCGCCCGACATCGCGATGGTGACGCCGCGTGGTTCGGCGCCGTATCTCAACATTGCGATCGGCTCGGGCTATCGCGGGCATCCGCTCGACAAGGTGATCCGCGACCGGTTCTATTCGATCCGCGATTACCAGCCGTTCAACAAGCGCACCAACACCTCGTACACCGCGCCTTATGCGCCCGTCGACGGACGCCGACCTGGTCGACGTGACGAATGATGTGACCACGCCAGTGGTCGATGGCGAGAACGGCTGGAAGATCAACCTCGTCGAGGCGGGCGGCAACTGGCGCGGTGAGAAAGTGCTCGCGGAGTCGGTCACGGTGAATGGCGTGATCTTCTTCCCGACCTTCACGCCCACCGGTGCGAACCCGGACAATCCCTGCCTGGCGTCGACCTTGAACCGCACCTGGGCGGTGTATCTCGACAGCGCCATGCCCTTCGGTCTGCGTGACGACGAAGATCCGGATGATGGTGATGACGACGGCGACAATGGCGATCCGTCCGATCGTTACTCCGACGACAAGCAGGGCGGTATCGCGCCAGGCACCTCGATCGTGCAGACCGACGGCAAGACCGTCTGCCTCAAGGGTGTGGCTACACACAAGTGCGTCGACATCGGCGATGTCACGAGAACCTTCTGGGAGCGTCGTCAATGAGTAACGTGATCCTCGAGAAACTGCTCACGGCCCGCCGCAGCCGCCGCCAGCGTGGCGTCACGCTGCTGGAACTGCTGACGGTGATCAGCATCCTCGCGATCCTGGCTTCGGTGGCATTGCCGACCTATCGCAGGTACCTGATCCGCTCGCAGCGCTCGGAGGCGAAGATCGCCCTGTTGCAGCTGCAGACGGCCCAGGAAAAGTTCTACATGCAGAACAATTCGTTCACCGACAACATCGATGACCCTTCGCCCGATGGACTGGGCCTTGCGTCGACGACCGAAACCGGCAAGTACACCATCGCGGTGGACCTTGATGACGACGGCCAGACGTACACCGCCACTGCGGCACCCCGCGCCGGCGGCGGTCAGACGGACGACGACGACTGCGAGACCTTCACGATCAATCAGCGTGGCACGCGCGGCGTGACCGGGCCCAAGGGCACGCAGGGCTGCTGGCGCTGAGCGTTTCATTTCGGCCTCGATGATGCGCGGCCTCCGGGCCGCGCTTTTTTTTGCGCACCGGCTTTGCGGCGCATGCGAAACTCACTGCGCATGCAATTCCCGCGCGGCGTCTTTCAGTCACATCGATGGTTCGCCGCCACAGTCATCACTCTCTTTGGTTGCAGCACCGAAGCGCCAGCGCCCGGATCGACAGAGCTCAAGCTCGCGACCTGGAACCTCGAGTGGTTCATGAAACCGGAGACGCTGCGGGCGCTCAGTCCCGCATGCCTGCCGCCCGATGCGCCGCGTGATGGCGGGCGTCGTTCGGTTCCCTGCGACGTGGCGCACGAGCTGACTCGCAGCGGCGAAGACATTGCGGCGCTGCGGCGTCATGCACGCTCGCTCGATGCCGACGTCGTTGCGCTGCAGGAAGTGGACGGCCCCGATGCCGCACGCCTGCTGTTTCCGGAATACGAATTCTGCTTCTCGGGCCGCGTCGCGGTGCAAAACAATGGCTTTGCCATACGCCGGGGACTGCCCTTTGCCTGCGGCCCGGACCTCACGGATATTTCCCTGGGCGACGATGTTCGGCGGGGGGTCGAACTCCGGGTTTACCCGACCACCTCGAACGAGATCCGGCTCCTGTCCGTGCATCTCAAGTCGGGCTGTTCGCGCGATCCCCTCGATTCAGCCCGGCGCGGCTGCCCTGAACTCGCCCGCCAGATCCCGGCCCTGGAGAGATGGATCGACACCCAGGCCCGCGAACAGAGGCCGTTCGCGGTGCTGGGCGACTTCAACCGCGATTTGCGCCGGGAATCGCCCGGAATTTCGCTGTGGGGCGATATCGATGACGCCGATCCACCAGAGGCCGACCTGGTCAATACCGCGGACGGCCAGACTTTTCAGAACTGCTCGCCTTCCCAGACCTTCAGCGGCTACATCGATTACATAGTTTTGGGCCGCCGCGTGGCCCGGGGACTGGTGCAAGACTCCTTTGGACGAGCGCTTTACGCTCCGCAGGAGGCCGCAAGGCGAAAATTGTCAGACCATTGCCCGGTATTCATCAGGCTCAGGGTGGCAGACGCCACCGCCGCATCGTCGTAAACCTGAAAACGTGAAATTTTTTGCGAAACCCATTAAGTTCAGTTGCGTTCAAAGACATGTCTCTCAGGGCAATAATCCTCCGAGGAGAGCCTGATGAGTAAAACAACAACAGCGGGGATCCAGTCGGTGGAGCGCAGGTTGCATACACGGCACCGTGCGCGCACCACGGTGTACATCACTACACCAACTGGTCGAAAGAAACTTTGCAGAGCGATCAACCTCTCCGCCACCGGTGTGTTCGTCGAGACCACGAATCTCGGACTGCGCAAAGGTCAGCAGGTTGAACTCGCATTTGCGATCAATCTCGGCGCCGTCACCAAGCTGCATCGGCGCACCGCCGTCGTCGCACACGTCTCGCGTGGCGGCACCGGCCTGATGATGGACGCGTATACGGCTCGTTAGACCCAAGCACTCTTTCTTTGAACTACTCGGACGCCGGCGCTTCGCCGGCGTTTTCCGTTGTGGGGCGCGAGCCCCTGACAAATACCCTACTCACCCGGCGCTTCGACCACGTAACCCTTCTCTTTCAGCTTCGCAAGATAAATCCATGGATTCAGGACGACTCCAATGGGCAGGACAGCGACCGTCGATTTGTTGTTGGCCAGCGCCGCTTCGGCCGCCTCGAGCCAGTTGCGCTCTGATTCCGCGCCGGCCAGCGCGTACATGTCCTCCTGCTGCTTGATGAGATCAAGACCCCGGCTTACCTCAGCGGGTAACTCCGAATTCATGCTGTTCATGGCCGCGCTCAATGCAGCCGTCGTGCAATCTTCGCGCTGCAGTTCGGCCAATGCCGGATCCGGCTTCTGGCGCATGGCATCGAGGTCTCCCGTGGCCCAGGCATTGGTCGCGGCCACGTCAAGGTCCAGCAACCCCATCGCGTCCATTTTTTCGGTGCGCACGAGATTCCGGCCGACACACTCGCCTTCGGCGAGGTCCAGGTTGCGAGCCGCCTTCAGGATGGACCGCGGCTTTTCCACCTTGATCTTGCGTTCCACGGGCGGCAGCGTGTTGATCCTGACTTTGTGCTTTCTCGCGAGCTTCTGGACCACGGCATCCACCGGCGACATGCGCAATCCCTTCATGGCCTTCTTGCCGATGGCGTCGTTCAGCTTGTCCTCGCAGATCATTGGACGATATTTTTCGATGTCGTCGTCGTCACCGAGGTACTTCTTCCTGAGCCGCAGCCAGGTTGCGTAGGCCTCGGGAGTCAACAAGTCTTTCAGGGTCGCGCCGTCAGGATTCTTCGCCGCCTTGAATGCCGAAGGCACGAGGGTCAGTGCCTCGAAGACGCCGACATCGAGATTGACGCGCGGCCAGCCGGGATACAGCACTTCCTGAGATTCGGCGATCCGGGCTTCGAGCTCCTTCGTTCGCCAGGTGAAGGTGTCAGGCACGGCGCCGATGCTGCCGAGTACCCACATGACGTGCCCGTCGCGCGAGACCTTCCACAAACCGGGCCCGGGCTGCTCGCCCGTGACCAGCACGGTTTCCATTTCATCCGGTGACTGTGCGCGGGCAGTTGGACAGACGACGAGGAACAGCACGGCCAGCGCCGCGCAGGGCAGTTTCATCATTCTTGTTGATTCCGGTGAGGTCCTCGCGTCGGACCGCGGCCCCGGGGGAATGTTCCCTAACTAACCAGCCTGGGCAGCCGTTGGTGCGAGCAGCGTGTCGAGCGCCACCGGCGGAGAAAGTTCGAAGCTCTGCACGAAATCCACGCCGAGTGCCGTCAGCCAGTTGCTGTGATCGCCGCCCATGACGCGCTTGGCCACGGTCTGCAATCCCATCACTTTCGCGGTCTGCACCAGGCCCACGACCCGGGCCTGCGAGAGACGATGCTCGAGGGCGTGGGTGGTGAGCTCGGCGTCGATCTTGATCAGGCGCACCGCGGGGTGATCGAGAATCGGCATGCCCGCGCCGACCACGTTGAAGTCATCGATGGCCACGGGGACGCCGTTGCGCGCGAAAACATCGAGCGCCGCTACGACTTCGTTCGGATGCGTGAGGCACACGCGCTCGGAAAATTCCACGCCGATGAGACCCGGCGGCAGCCCCGACTTCTGCAGGCAGCTTTCCACGAAATTGATGAAGTGCGGCTCGATGACGGCGGCATCCGAAAGGTTCACGGAGAACGCCGGCGGATCGCGCTTCCACACCGTGGGGTTGCGATGCAGCCAGCCGATGAGCTCGCCGATCACGCGGCGGTCGATCATCGAGGCGAGGCCGTGAATGGCCGCGGTCTGCATGACACGTTCCGGCGACGTCTCCTCGCCGTCGACCATGTGCCGCAGCAGGACTTCGAAGCGCCGGATGCCTTCGGCCTTGCGCAGGCGCACCAGCTGCTGCACGCGCAGCACCACTTCCTGCTCGCGGATCTGCGCATATACCGCCTCGAGGGGCAGCGGCACGGGCGGGCGCGGCTTCGGCGGCGTTTGCCGCGGCATCGCATGCAGCGTCTGGGCAACCTCGGAGGCGATGTCGGTGAGGATGGTCTGCACCGCCGGAGTGAGAAATCTCGCGGCCGGATCCGCGTCTTCGGGCGGCGTGTCCTCGACGATGATCAGGCACACGCCCTGCAGCGCGGAGTGCAGGTCGCGCAGCGCCAGCATCACTGCCGTACGGGTAGCCATCGCCGCGCAGGAATCGCGATTCGCGCGCCGCGCCGAGCACGAAGGCGTCCAGCGCATCGTTCAGCGCCTGGCGAAACTCGATGCCGAAGTCGGTGGAGGTGCAATGGAGCACTTCGCCGCGCGCGTCGTACAGCGCGATGGCGCGGTAGCGCGCATGCGGAAGGGCATGCTCCAGGCTCGCAACCCAGCCGGGTGCGACTTCAATGACCTGCTCGTTGAGCACAGACGCACGAATAGTGGTCTGGCCCGTATCCGACGACGCTGAGGCCAATGTGGACTGAAGTGGGTCCATTCCCTGACTTTCCCGAAGAGACTCCTCGACGCGCAGGGTTACAGAATCCATTTGCAGTCGACGTGACGCGGCTCGCGGTCCTACCGCAAGTGTTAAACCGCCCTGGCTATTTGACATATCCCGGCAAGCTCGCCTTTCGGCGCCTCCGCGCAGCGCTTTTCGAAATCGATCACAATCGCGCAGGTTCAATCAGGGGGACTCACATGGGCCAGGGAATCTCACGGCGCGAATTCCTCACCAGCGGCGTGGCAACCACCACCGCATTGGGCCTTGCGGTCACGGCTGCGACGGCAGGCGACGCAGCGGTGACGCGCCAGCAATCCCGGCCCCGGTGCCTGGGTGCGTTGGCTGGATGGCCCGGCAATACCCGCACAAGGGGTGACCTGGGGTACGCCCTGGCCGCGCGGCAAGCTGAAATCCACGAAGCATTTCGCGTTGCGCGATGCGTCCCACCAGCTCGCGCCGCTGCAGAGCTGGCCGCTGGCCTTCTGGCCGGATGGTTCGCTCAAGTGGACCGCGCATGCCCTGCCCCCGACTGCGACGGTCGGCAACGGTCCGTTCGAAGTGATCGCGCAGCGGAGCGCACCGAAATTCGCTCATGTCATTACCGCGGTCGAATCGGATACGGGCGTCGAGATCGATACCGGCGCCTTCCAGTGCCGCATCGCGCGCGCAGGTTCCAATGTCATCACCTCGATCACACGCGATGGCCGCGAGGCATTGCGCGACGGAAAACTGGTCCTGCTCAGCCAGGATCACGCTGCCGGCCCGAATGACACCCAGATCACGCAGCAGAATTTCGAGAGCGTGGTGGAGAAGCTCACGCTCGAGCAGCGCGGACCGGCACGCGCGGTCGTCAAGGTGGAAGGCAAACACGCCCGCAGCCAGTCCCAGGATGGACGGCGCTGGCTGCCCTTCACGCTGCGCTTCTACTTCTACGCGGGCAGCGATGCGCTGCGAGTGATGCACACCATCGTGTTCGATGGCGATGAATCGAAGGATTTCATCCGCGGCATCGGACTGCGTTTCACGACCCCTGCCGATGCCGAGCTCCACGACCGCCATGTGCGTTTCGCCGGCGAGGACGCGGGACTGTTTGGCGAGGCGGTGCGTGGACTCACCGGCCTGCGACGCGATCCGGGAGCGGCCGCGCGCCAGGCGCAGTTCGACGGCCAGGCGGCGTCGACAATCGCGCCGGCGGTGAAGGATCTGCTGCAATACATCCCCGCCTTTGGCGACTGGACGCTGTTCCAGCCGAACGCGGACTCTTTCACGATTCGCAAACGCACGGCTGACGGTCACGCCTGGCTGGACAGCGCACACGGCCGGCGCGCCAGCGGCCTCGGCTACTTCGGCGGGCCCACGGGTGGCATCGCCTTCGGCATCCGCAATTTCTGGCAGAGCCATCCGGCGCAGATCGACATCCGCGCCGCGCAAAGCGCCGCGGCCACCATCACCCTGTGGGTCTGGGCGCCCGATGCGCCTCCGATGGACCTGCGCTTCTATCACGACGGTCTTGGCCAGGACACGTACGAGAAGCAGTACAAGGGCGGCCTGGAAATCACCTACGAGGATTACGAGCCCGGTTTCGGCACGCCCATGGGCGTGGCGCGCACCAGCGAGATGATGTTGTGGGTGCTGCCGGCAACGCCTGCACGTGCGCGGCTGGCCGAGCTCGCGCAGGCGCTGCGCCAGCCGGCCGCGATGGTGCCGACGCCTCAAACTACCGTGGACTCCGGCGTCTTCGGTCACGCCCTGTCGTTGCCCTCGCAGACTCCGCCGCAACATGCGGGTCTCGAGAAACAACTCGACTGGATGTTCGATTTCTATCGCGGCCAGCAGGACCAGCGCGGCTGGTACGGCTTCTGGAACTACGGCGATGTCATGCACACCTACGACTTCGACCGCCACGAGTGGCGCTACGACGTGGGTGGTTATGCCTGGGACAACTCCGAACTGGCCACCGACGTGTGGTTGTGGATGTATTTCCTGCGTTCGGGACGCGCCGATGCATTCCGCTTCGCCGAGGCGATGACCCGGCACACCGGCGAGGTGGACGTGCATCACCTCGGACGCTTCGCGCCGCTGGGTTCGCGCCACAACGTGCAGCACTGGGGATGCAGCGCCAAACAACTGCGCATCAGCACGGCGCTGAACCGGCGCTTCTATTATTTCCTGACCGCCGACGAGCGCGTCGGGGATCTCATGCGCGAGCAGCTCGAGGCGGCGCGCACGCTGCGCACGATTCAGCCGGGCCGCAAGCTGGCCGACGCCGCCACGCGTCCGGCCGAGGATCCGCAAGGCGACTTCGCACACCTCGGATTCGGCACCGACTGGGGTTCACTGGCCAGCGCCTGGCTCACCGAGTGGGAACGCACGCGCGATCCGAAAATGCGCGATCGGCTGCTCGCCAGCATGAAGACCATCGGGGCGCAGCCGCGCGGCTTCTTCACCGGCGGCGCACGCCTGAACCTGGTCAGCGGCGCATTCGACGTGGCCGGCGACAACAGCGTGAGCGTGTCGCATCTGTCCGCGGCATTCGGGTTGCCCGAGGTTTGCGCCGAGCTCATCGAGCTGCTGTCGGTGCCGGAGTTCGAACGTGCGTGGCTGCAGTACTGCGAGCTCTACAACGCGCCCGCCGAGGAGCAGCAGGCTGTGCTGGGCCAGGCGTTGCAGGGCCTCAACCTGCAGCAGGGGCATGCGCGCCTCACCGCCTTCGCTGCGTACCGGCGCAAGGATGCGCAGCTTGCCGCTCGCGCCTGGTCCGAGTTCACGGCCGGGCGCGCGGGATATGGGCCCAATCAGAAATTCACGGCGCAGCGCATCGAGGCGCCGGCGGTGCTGAATCCCGTCGATGAAGGTCCGGGCATTTCCACCAATTCCAGCGCGCAGTGGGGTCTCGCCGGTATCGTGTGCCTGGCGTACACGCGCTTCTGAGGGATGTGTCTGGTGCGAATGGCAACGCTGATGCTGTGCGCGATGCCGGCGCTGACCGGCGCCGCGACCACCGAGGTGCTGCCGCTCTCCGGGATGGGAGAAGCCGGCGAAGCGCCTGTCTACTGGGATTTCCGCCTCGACGCCGGGCGCGGCGCGGGTGAGTGGCGGCGCATCCTCGTGCCCTCGTGCTGGGAGCAGCAAGGTTTCGGACGCTACTACTACGGCACCGAGGGCCGCGGAAAACCCGACGACGATCCGGTGATCCCGAAGGAGACCGGCACCTATCGTCGCAGTTTCGATTTGCCGAAGGACGTGGAAGGGCCGCGAAATCCACCTCGTGTTCGAAGCCGTGATGACCGACACCACGGTGTTCATCAACGGCACTCAGGCCGGCCCCGTGCACCAGGGAGGGTTCTATCGCTTCGACTACGACATCACGCGACTGGTGAAGCCCGGTACGCAACGACATCGAAGTGCGCGTAGCCAAGGAATCTGCCAACAAGAGCGTGAATCGCTGCCGAACGCCGCGGCGACTACTGGACCTTCGGCGGCATCTATCGGCCCGTGTGGCTGGAGGCGCGGCCGCGAAATCACATGACGTGGATCGCCATCGACGCACGCGCCGACGGCAGCTTCACGCGCGCAGGTGCATCTGCAACCGCCCACCACCCTCCGGCACGCGCGTGAGCGTGACGTTGCGTGATGCCGCGGGTGATGCGCGGGGCGCGCCACTCACGGCGCCAGTGGCCGGCGACACGGCCTCGATAACGGGAAGACTGTCCGCGCCCGCGTTGTGGTCGGCGGAGACGCCCAATCTCTACACCGCGGAATTCGCGCTCACCGGCCCGCGCGGCGCGCTGCATGAGCGCCGCGAGCGCTTCGGCTTTCGCACGCTCGAAGTGCGCGAGCGCGATGGCGTCTATCTCAACGGCCGCAAGATCGTGCTCAAGGGCATCAATCGCCACAGCTTCGCGCCCGACACCGGCCGCACGCTGTCGCGCGAGCAGAACTACGCCGATGCGCGGCTCATCAAGTCCGCCAACATGAACGCGGTGCGCATGTCGCACTACCCGCCGGATCCGGCCTTTCTCGAAGCGGCGGATGAGCTGGGTCTCTACGTGCTGGACGAACTCGCCGGCTGGCAGGGCTTCTATGACACACCCACGGGCGCACGGCTCATCGGCCAGATGATTCGTCGCGACGTGAATCACCCGAGCATCCTGTTCTGGGACAACGGCAACGAGGGCGGCTGGAACACGGACAACGACGGCGAGTTCGCGCGCTGGGATCCGCAACGCCGTCCCGTGCTGCATCCCTGGGCGATACACGGCGGCATCAACACCGATCACTACGAAAACTACGACAGCACGGTGAAGCTGAGCGCCGGGCCGGAAATCTTCATGCCCACCGAGTTCCTGCACGGGCTGTACGACGGCGGCATCGGCGCGGGACTGCGCGACTACTGGAACGTGATGGGCAGCAGTCCCACGGTGGCGGGCGGTTTCTTCTGGGCCTTCGCCGATGAAGGCGTCGCGCGCACCGACCGCGACGGGCGCATCGACAACATGGGCAACTCGGCGCCGGACGGCATGGTGGGCGCACGTCACGAAAAGGAAGGCAGCTTCTTCGCGGTGAAGCAGATCTGGTCGCCGGTGCAGATCACGAATCTCGCCTTCGAACCCAACACGCTGCGCATGCGACTCGAGAATCGCTACGACTTCCTGGATCTCGAGCGATGTTCACTGCGCTGGCGCGCGCTGCGCCTGCCGGCTGCGGGCACGGGTGGATCCGCCGTGACTCTGGCCGAGGGAAGCGCCGCCGCACCGGCACTGGCGCCACATGAGAGCCGGGACTGGCAGATGGCCGCGCCGGCAAACCTGGGCGTCGACGAGGTGATCGAACTGGAGGTGCTCGATCCGACGCGGGCGCCGCTGTGGAAATGGGTGATCCCGGGCCCGGCGGCGGCGCTGCCGACCGCAGCGACTCCGAAAGCCGTGAAAGCTGGCGACTCGATCCAGTCGGGCGCTTACCGGTTGAGATTCGATGCCTCGACCGGGCAGCTCGCGGCACTGGAGATCGATGGCCGCGCCCTGCCGCTGCGCGGTCCCGCATTGGCCGCGTGGCGCCGCGTCGCGGGCGCAAGAAATTTCGAGGAAGTCGGCCGGCCCGAGCCGCTTGCGCTCGTTGCAGCTGGCGCCAGCCCATGAGCCCGGAGTGCTGGCGCGAGCCCGATTCGACGGCGCGCTGCGCGAGGTCACATGGCTGGGCCGCGGCGAAGAGTTGGTAGTTAGGTACCGCATCGAATTCGAAGGTGCCGCCGACATCCTCGGGCTGAGCTTCGCGTTCCCGGAAAGTGAGGTCACCGGCAAGCGCTGGGTGGGTGCGGGCCCTTACCGCATCTGGAAGAACCGCCTGGCCGGCACGGAATTCGGCCTGCACGAGACTCCTTTCTCCCGCTCGATCCCGGGCGAGAGCTACCAGTACCCCGAGTTCGAGGGCTTCTTCGGCGAATGGCGCTGGCTCGAAATGCAGACCCGCGACGCGAACTTCGTCATCCGCAACAGCGGGAACGTGCCCTGGTTCGGGCTGTATCGCCCATCGCCCGTCGAAAAGCCAGTCATCGATCTGCCCGATGTGGGCTGGGCATTCCTGCACGCCGTGCCGCCCATCGGCACCAAGTTCGCGCTGCCCGACGTGCTCGGTCCCGAGTCCCAGAGCACCGAATTCCATGGCGCGTTGCAGGGTGAGCTCACACTTTCGCTCATGCCGCGGCGCTGAGCCAAATCGAAACGTTGGTTACGTAAAACCCGTGGCTTGACGCAGGATCACGCTTTTCCCTAGTATGACACCGGTAGCAATTGCGGGCCTCCGGGCCGCGGTTGCGCGCCAGAACAACGACTGCGAAAAAAATCGGGGACAAGGGGGAAGGCGATGAAGAGTTTCTCTTCAGCCGCGCGCCTGTGGGTGCTCGCGCTCTGTATTTCCGGATCACTGGCGGGATGCAAGAAGGCGGACGCGCCGGTATTCAGTCCCGTCCCAGGCACCTACACGGCCACACAGTACGTCACCATGACGTCGCCGACCCTGGGCGCCGTCATCGTCTACACCACCGATGGCAGCGCCCCGAGTTGCATCAAGGAACACGGGACCATCTACTCCGCGCCGGTGGCTGTCGCCGCCGACACCACGCTGCGCGCCATGGCCTGCGCACTGCTGCGTAGTGAAAGCGACATCATCAGCGGCACCTGGCTCATCCGGCCGCCGGCCAGCGCGCCGGTCTTTGACCCGGCACCGGGCGCATACACCGGCGTGCAAAACGTGACGCTCACCTCCTCGACGCCGGGCGCCACGTTCCGCTACTCGACCGATGGCCAGAACCCCGTCTGCGGCGGCAACACGCCTTATGACGGCCCGATCGAGATCAGCAACTCACTCACGCTCAAGGCCGTGACCTGCGCCACTGGTTTCTCCGACAGCCCAGTCACCAGCGGCGGTTACGACATCACGCTGCCGCCCGAACCCTCGGTGTGGCAGAGCATCGACATCAACAATCTCGCGGTGAATCCACCCATTTTCGCCGCGGGCTCCACCAGCACCAACGAAAATGGCAACGCGGTCAACGTCTCGGGCCGCGGCAAGTTCGAAAGCACGGCGCAGGTATTCCGCTTCGTCTATGCCAGCGTCACCGGTGATTTCACCTTCACCGCGCGTCTCGATGGCGTCGACTTTGCGGGCCTCGCGAGCAACCAGGCGCGCGTCGGCTTGCTGTTCGCGCCCGATCTCACCACCACGGGCACGAACTTCCTGTACGGCGGCGGCATGGTGGTGGGCGATGGAACCTATCGGCGCACCGATCGCATTGCCGTCGGCAACTCTGCGACCAGCACGGTCAACATGACCGGCACGGGCGCGCGTTATCTGAAGGTCACGCGCGTCGGCAACACCTATACGCCGAGCTTCTCGCTCGATGGCGGCGTCACCTATGTGAACGCGTCGACGCGCACTTTCACGAACCCGCTGCCCGAGACCCTGTACGTGGGCTTCGCGGTGAGCTCGAGCAACAACACCAGCATCAATGCTTCCGCGACTTTCAGCGACGTGCATATTTTCGACGCCGGCGGCACGCTGCTGATCGGGCCCGACCAGTTCACCGGTGATATCGGTTCCGGCACCATCGGCGGCGGTACCCCGCCCCCGCCCACGGGCCCGTCGCATCCCGAGGACTTGTCGCGCGGCGCCACGCCCGCCGAGCCGGCGCTGGTCGGCAATGCTCCGCGTTACAACCTGGAGGGATTCGCGTCGGGAGCGGTCACCGGTGGCGGGAGTATTCCCGACACCGACGAGCGCTATCGCAAGGTCACCACGGCCACCGAACTGGTGGCGGCGCTGCGCGCGGCCAAGGCATCGACCGCCAACCCGGTCAAGGTCATCGAGATCATGAACGACCTCAACATGGGCTGGAACGAGGTGGGTACGCTGCTGCAGGCCGACGGCCTGCTGCGCCAGAACATCGCGCCCAAGAAACATCCGGCGCTGATCACCAGCGGCGTCAGCCTGCTCGACATCCAGGACTTCACCGGCCTGACTATCTTCTCGCGCAACGGCGCGACCATTCGCCACGCCGAATTCAACATCAAGAACGGCACCAATCTCATCCTGCGCAACCTGCGCTTCGACGAGTTGTGGGAGTGGGACGAAGGCACGCGCGGCGACTACGATTCGAACGACTGGGACTTCGTCACCATCGGCGATGGCGGCGGCGTCACCTCCGGCATCTGGGTGGATCACTGCACGTTCACCAAGGCCTACGATGGCGTTCTCGACATCAAGCGCGGCGCCAGTGCCATCACCATCTCGTGGAGCGACGTGGTGCCGGCGACCACGGGCCCGGGCAGTTTCGTGCAGCAGCAGTTCGACGACCTCGAAGTCAACCGCGCCAGCAACGTGATGTACAACTTCCTGCGTGGCGCATTCACCCAGGCGCAGATCGTCGACATCGCGCTGCCGCAGAAGAAGGGTCACCTGATCGGCTCAAATACTCTCGAGGGCCTCACCAGCTACACGGTCACGCTGCATCACAACCACTACAAGGACCTGCAGGACCGTATGCCGCGCCTGCGGGGCGGCGACGTGCACGCGTACAACCTGTACATCGACAGCTCCAACGCACGCATCGTCAAGGACATGCGCGACGCCATCGTGCTCGCGAACCCCACATTGACGGCGGCCCTCGAGGGCGCCTCGCCCACCTACAAGTTCAGCGTCACATCCAATGCGTCGATTTCCACCGAGGGCGGCGCCGTGCAGGTGGAAAGCTCGGTTTACTTCGGCGTACTGACCCCGTTCCGCAATAACCAGACCGACGTGACCAACGCGGTCTACACCGGCGCGATCCGCGGCTTCGACATCCAGCACATCCTGTTCGCCAGCGACACGCAGTACATGCCGGCGACTTCGCAGCAGGCCACGTTCAGCGATCGCGGCTTCGTCTGGGCCAGCTGGCACGGCGACAGCGATGCGCTGGACAGCACGCTGGGCCCGACGCAGGCGCCACCGATCCCGTTTGCCTGGCACAACGGCACGCCGACCTATCCAGTCACCCTGGATCCGATCGCGACACTGCCGGCCTTGCTCACCGGACCGCAGGGCGCCGGTGCCGGCAAGATCGGGCTGACGACGGCCGAGTGGCTCAACGTAGCCAACTGACCGAGAAAATGGGGACATTCCTATTTTTCATCCTGAAAAATAGGAATGTCCCCATGGTTTCCGCCGTTTTCTGTGAGCCAGTGCAGGTTCGGAGCGGGAATTACGGGGATATAAGCAGGCCATGAAACCTGCAACCCTGTGGTTCGTGGCAGTGCTGTTCGCGACCTGCGCATCGGCACAAACTGACAGCGCCGCGCAGCGACGCGCGACCGCTGAAACCTTCGGCAAGGAAATCACGCGTGCCTTCAACGAGCGCGACCGCAAGGCGCTCAACTCGCTGCTCGACCTGCACGCACTCGCGCTGCGCGCCGCTCAATACCAGGAGCTGAGCCCCAGGGACGAGCAGGCATTCGTACGTGGCGCCGAAACAAAGGGACTCGAGCCGCTGATCGCCACCTACTTCCGCGCCCTCGACACCAGCAAGGGCACGGTCCGGTTCTTGCGCGTGACGACCCAGACCCCGCCGCGCAGCCTGGTCCGGTTCGACCTCGGCGACCAGGGATTCAACTACGCCGAATACGTGCTCCACACCGACGCCACCGGGCGCACCCGCGCGGTCGACTGGTTCCAGCTCACCACCGGCGATCTCATGAGCGTCACGCTCGGCGGCGTGGGGCAGATTTTCACCAGCGCCAATCCGAACATGCTCGAACGCCTGTTCGGTGGCGAGAAGATCGATCGCGATGTCATCGCGAATCTCACCAAGGTGGGTGAGCTGTATCGCACGGGCAAATACGCCGAAGCCCTGACCATCCTCAAGAAATGCCCGAGCCGCTCGCGAGCTCGCGTTTCATCCTGTCGGCGCGGGCGACGGCAGCCTCATACGCGAATCTCCCCGACGAGTACGATGCCGCGCTCGCGAAGATGGCAGCGCATCACGCCGATGATCCTGCCGCGACATTCATGCTCATCGACTATCACTTCAAGCGGCAGGACACACCCAAGGTCCTCAAGTCGCTGGACACGATGGAGCGGCGCGTGGGCGTGGATGGAGTGACGCGCATGCTGCGGTCGAACGCGTACACGCTCACGAACGACTTCACCAACGCGCTGAAGTACGCGGATGAGGCGGTGGCCCTGGAACCCGATCTGCTGCTGGCACAGGACCAGCGCGCGACGCTGCTCGTGCGCCTGGCGCGTTTCAAGGAAGCCGTCGCGGCCTACCGCGACATGGAAACCCGCTTCGGCATCCGGTTCACGCGCGAAATCTTCACCGCGGATCCCACCTTCGAAACGCTGGTCGCCTCCGCGCCGTTCAAGGCATGGCTGCCCAAGTGAATCCGGTGATCCGCTAGTCGAGACCCGTGGGCCGCGCGACGTAGGGATTCGAGCTCAAGGCGATCGCGCGTCGCGACTTCTTCGGCGCCTCCCAGGCGCGCGGCAGCGGTTCACCCGTGAGCCGTGCACGGCGCAGCACCGGATGCTCGCGTCGCTCGATGCCGATCACCGCGCAGACGCCGCGGTACAACGCGCGCACGCCAATGAGGGTGAGAATTGCCTCGGCGAGCGTGGTGAAGAAGGCCACCGCCGGGTTTCCGAGATCGGCGCGCGCATGCAACTTGGCGCTGGCGCGCTCGCGCGCGATTTCGATGCTGTCGTAGAAGCTCGGCACCACCAGCAGCGTCAGCAACGTGGATACGATGGTGCCGCCAATGATGGACATGGCCATGGGCGAATAGAACTCGCCGCCCTCTCCCACGCCGACCGCCACCGGCATCATGCCGGCGATCAGCGCGAACGTGGTCATGAGAATCGGCCGCAGGCGCAGCCGCCCGGCGTGCATCAACGCCTCTTCGCGATCAACGCCGCGCTTTTCTTCCTCGCGCGTGCAATCCAGCAGCAGGATGGCGTTCTTGGCCACCAGTCCCATGAGCATGATGACGCCGATAAAGCTCATCAGGTTCAGCGAGCCGCGGGTGAGGGTCAGCGCCAGCACCACGCCGATCAGTGACAGCGGCAGCGACAGCATGATGGCGACCGGCGCGGTGAACGATCCGAACTGCATCACCAGCACCAGGTACATGACGAAGATACCCATGATCAGCGCGATGCACATCTCGGCGAACAGTTCCTCCTGGTCCTGCGAGGCACCACCCAGGCCCTGGCCGAATCCCGGCGGGTACTCCATCGCGTCCGCGATTTTCTTGGCCTGCTCCGTGACCGTACCGGCATCGACGCCCTGCACGTTGGCGGCGACCGTCACGGTGCGATTGCCATCCAGATGCTGGATGCGCGCCGGCCCCTTGTCATAGGTAATGGTGGCGATCTGCTCCAGCGGCACCATCATGTCGGTGCCGGTCACCGAGATCGGCAGGTTCTCGATGTTGGATGCATTGACGCGATCCTCGGGCGCAAGCCGCACGGCCACGTCGCGCGACTCGCCCACGGGATCGACCCAGTCGCCGACTTCCACGCCTGCGAAGGCCACCCGCAGCGTCTGCGCGGCGTCGTTCACCGAGATGCCGAGCTGGTTGGCGAGGCCGCGATTCAGCTCGATGCGCAGCTCGTCCTTGGGATCCTGCTCCGACAGGCCCACGTCGACCGCGCCGGGAATGTGCCGCAGCTTCTCCATGAACTGATTGGTGAGCTCCATGAGCTTGCGCGAGTCGCTGCCATAGAACTGGAACTGGACCTTCTTCTGCGCGCCCTGGTTCAGGTCGTCGAACACCGTGTACTCGGCGCCCACCAGTTGCTTGAGATTGTCGCGCAGCGCGCCGGCCAGGTCCTCGAGCGAGCGCTCGCGATCGGCCTTGTCGCCAATGTCCACCCAGATGCGTCCGCCCGTGGCATTCACCCGCGCGTCGGTGCTCTTGGTTTCGGGCATGCTGCGCGCGAGCTGCGCGGCCTTCTCCACCTTGCTGCGCGCGTATTCGAGACTGGTGCTCGACGGCGTGCGTACTTCGATGGCCAGCGTGCCGTAGTCGGACTTGGGCAGGAATTCGCTGCGGCCCAGGCCACCGAACTGGTAACCCAGCGCCGCAACCAGCAAGACAAAAGCTCCGATCGCCATCGATCTTGCGGTGATGCAGGCACCACGCAATGACATCACCGTAGCGATTCGCCTGGTGGTCGAACCAGGTGTTGAAGCTGGCGAAATATTTCTCGAGACCCCTGCGCGGGCGCGTCCGCGTGGCCCGGAGGGTCGCCCCAATACGCCGACATCATCGGATCCAGCGTGAACGAGATGAACAAGCTCACCAGCACCGAGGCAACGACGGTCACCGCGAAGGGCCGGAACCATTCGCCGGCGCCGCCGCCCATGAAGGCCACGGGCACGAACACCGCCACGATGGACAAGCGTGGTGGCGGTGACTGCGAGGCCGATCTCCGCCGTGCCATTGCGCGCGGCCGCCATGCGGTCCTCGCCGCGTTCCATGTGCCTGACGATGTTCTCGCGCACCACGATGGCGTCGTCGATGAGCACACCGATGGCCAGCGAAAGGCCCAGCAGGGTCATGAAATTCAGCGTGAAGCCGCACAGCCATACCGCGATGAACGCCGCGATGGCCGAGGTGGGCAGCGACAGGCCGGTGATCAGCGTCGAGCGCCAGGAATTCAGGAAGACATAGACCACGAAAATCGTGAGACCGGCACCGAATACCAGCGCGTGGATCACGTTGTCGAGACTCTGCTCGGCCTCTTCACCGCCGTCGTGCGTGACTTCGAGGGTGGTGCCTTCCGGCAATGTCTTGTTGAGTTCCTCGATTCTTGTCGCGCACGCGCTCGGCCACGGATACCGTACTGGCGTCGCGCTGGCGGATGATCGACAGGCCGACGTTCGGCCGGCCCGAACGCAGACTGTAACTGCCGGGCTCGGCAAAGCCGTCCTGCGACGGTAGCGACCTGGCCGAGCCGCACCACTTCGTTGCCCTGGCGCTTGATCACGATGTCGTTGAAATCGCTTGGCCTTTCGATGCGCCCGACGAGCCGGATGTTCTGCTCTTCGAGATCCCCTTTCACCCGCCCCACGGGCGCGGTGGTGTTCTGATCGCGCAGCGCGGCCACGACTTCGCCGGCGGCCACGTTGTACTCGCGCAGCTTCTGCGCATGCAGCAGCACCGACAGCTCGCGGCGCAGCGCGCCGTCAATGTTGACCACGGCCACGCCGTCGACGGCGCGCAGCTGGTCTGCCAGCACGTCTTCGGCCAGGCGGGAAATCTCGGCGTGCGACTGCTTGGTCGACGACAGCCCGAGATTCATGATGGGCTCGGAGGCCGGATCCCAGCGGAACATCACCGGTTCGCGCATCTCCAGCGGCAGCTTGTAGCGAACCGCGGCAATGGAATTGCGGATCTCATCGCCCGACTCGGTCATGTCCTTGTCGAACTCGTAGATGATGACGAACTGGGCGTTGCCGTCCGAAGCCGTCGACCGCAGTTCGTGCACCTGCGGGATGCTCATCAACGACTTCTCGATGCGGTTGACGATGTCGCGCTCGACCGACTCCGGCGACGCGCCCGGATACGGGAAGTCTGACCACCATGACCGGCTCTTCGACGTCGGGGATCTGGTTGACGCGCAGGTTCTTCAGCGCGAGCAGGCCCAGGCACATGAGCACGATGATGATGGCAACCGTCGTGACCGGCTGCTTGATGCTGAAATTCGAAAGAAACATGGAATCTCCCCGGGCGGGTTCTACTTCTCCGCAACCACGGCGGGCCGCGCATCGTCACCGCGGCTGACCGCCTGTCCGTCCTTGAGTGTGGAGTTCGGGAACCGCAGCACCTTGTCGCCCTCCGCAAGACCGGCCTTGAGCGAGTACGCGCCGGTGCGCGCATCGCGTTCACCGAGGGTCAGCGCGACTTTTTGCAATTTTTCGCCGTTGACCCGCCATGCGAACGCGTTGTCTCCTTCGCGCACCACGGATGCGCTGGGCAGGGCGAGACTCGCGGCACTGCGAGTCTCGATGTGCCCTTCGGCGTAGAGACCCGCGACGTTGGGCTGCTGTATCCCGGCGTCGAAACTCACCAGCACTTCGACCTGGCGCGTCGTGATATTTGCCGCCGGATTGACGCGCATGATCACGCCGGTGAACTCACGCTCATTGAAGCCGTGGATCCGGAACCACACCTTCTGCCCGGCCTGCACCTCGCCGACGCTGTCGGCCGAGACGAAGCCTTCGAAGCGCAGGCTGGAAGGATCGATGACTTTGACGAGTTCCTTGCCGATCTGGGCCGTGTCACCGGCCGAGACCTTGCGGTCGCTGACGACACCATCGAAGGGCGCGCGTACCTCGGTGCGCTCGAGCTGCTGGCGGGCGGTGACCACGCGCGTGCGTGCAGCCTCGCGTTCACTCTGCGCGGAATTGCGCAGAACCTCGACGTCTTCGACCTGCTGCGCCGAGACCACGCCGGTCTCGCGCAGTTTGACCATGCGTTCGTACTGGCGCTGTGACTGTTCGTAGGCCTGCGCGGCGGCAGTATGCGACGCCGTCGCAGCCGTGAGGCTGTCGCGAATCGAGGTCTGGTCAAGACGCACCAGCAGGTCGCCGCGCTTCACCGGGTCACCGTTTTCCTTGAGCACGGCGAGCACGATCGCGGACACCTCGGCGCGCAGATCGGCCCGACGCTCCGGTTCCACCGAACCCGTGATCGACGGTCCAGACGTCAGCGCGGCGTTGCGCAGCACCAGCACGTCCTCGTCGGCGAGGAGCAATGGCACCGGGGCAGGTTCTGCCTGCTTGCCGTCGCCCTTGTTGCAACCCGCCATGGCAACCAATGAGATCGCGATCAATGAGATGGCGACGCTTTTCATTGCGCCGGCCCTGACGATGTTTCGAATTCCTGCAGACACGCGAACTTCCTTTGAAAACCTCGGTATACGACGTTCCAGCAGCCCCACTGGTTGCACGTCGTACGAACAAAAAGTCTTGTTGTGTTGGGGATTAGCCGCGGGTTGCCGGGTCAACCTGCGTCACGAGCGCGGGAGTTTAGTAAGGTGCTGATTCGTTTAAAAGTACGGCGTGTCATTCGACGGCGGTGACAGACGTCATGTCGCCGGGGAAAGTCGTACGCGCTACGCCAAAATCTCCAGCCAGGCCCGCGCCTGAGCGATTTGGCCATCACACGGCCACAGGAAGTGGCGCGAGTCGTTTCGGCTCAGGAAACCGTCATGCCGGCGAACCACGATCCGGCCTCGGGACCGATCACGAGGTGGACCGTATCAGGGGCAGGTCGGGCGACGGCGCGCACCACTTTGGACAGCGCCGATTCATTCACCGCTGCCGGGTCGCGCACCGCGACACACAACCGGCTGGAACTCAGATGCAGCCCGGCGATGTTGGATTTTCCGCCCAGGGCCGCCAATGCCGCCGCAATTTGCGCCGGGTCGGCGGGCTGGGTGACCTCGGACCGGGATGACGCGCGCGGCTCAACTGCGGGCGCGGCCGTGGCCATGGCCGTCGCACTCGGCTGTCTCAGCCCGGCGCGAATCTCCGATGCCAGCTGGTCGGCGATGGGGCCGACGACAACCTGCACGGCGCCATCCGCCAGTCGCAGTACACCGCGCGAACCCAGGGACTTGAGCGCCCGCTCGTCGATACGCGCGGCATCCGCCACTACCAGTCGCAGCCGCGTGGTGCAGGCCTCGACCGAGCGCAGGTTCGATGCCGAACCCAGTGCGTCGATCCACGCGTAGGCAGGCACCGCGGCGCCGGAATCGGCGGAGCTCGGGGCGGCTTCATCCGTCTCACGGCCCAGCGTCTTCAGGTCGAAACGCACGATGAAATAGCGGAACAGGCCGTAGTACAGCGCGAAGTAGCCAAGCCCCACGGGCAGCAGCAGCCACGGTCGTGTCGCCAGCGAATAGTTGAGCACGTAGTCGAACAGTCCCGCGGAAAAACCGAAGCCGAGGTGCACACCCAGCGCCTGCATCAGCGCCATGGCGATACCGGTGAGCACCGCGTGAATGACATACAGCAGCGGCGCGAGGAACATGAACGAGAACTCGATGGGCTCGGTCACACCGGTGAGGAAGGAGGTGAGCGCCATGGACAACAACATGCCGCCGACGGCCTTGCGCTTCGCCGGCAATGCCGTGCGATACATGGCGAGGCAGGCACCGGGCAGGCCGAACATCATCACCGGGAAGAATCCGGACATGAACGCGCCCGCGCTGGGATCGCCGGCGAAGAAGCGCTTGAGATCGCCGGTGACACCGTTGAAGTCGCCGAGCAGGAACCAGGCGATGTTGTTGATGATGTGGTGCAGCCCGGTGACGATGAGTACGCGGTTGAGCACGCCGTAGGTGAACAAGTCCGACGGATTCCGATCCCAGCACCGCCTGGCTGGTGGCATCCATGCCCTGCTCGACCACGGGCCAGGCGACGCCGAAAGCCAGGCCCAGGAACAGTCCGGCGAAACCGCAGACGATGGGCACGAAGCGGCGGCCGCCGAAGAACGCCAGGTAGCTAGGCAGTCGCATGTCGCTGTAGCGGTTGTAGGCCCAGCCTGCGATGAGGCCCGACAGCAGGCCCAGCGGCACCGAGAGCTTGGACAATTCCTTGTCACGGAACGCCGCCGCCGCCAGGTCCGCGGCGCGGCCGGTGAGATCGGCAATGGCCTCGGGCGGTACACCAATGAGCACCTTGGCGCCGTGGGTCGCCACCAGGTAGCCGACCACGGCTGCGAGTCCCGCGGCGCCGTGATTTTCGCGCGCCAGCCCGACGGCAACGCCGATGGCGAACAACAGGCCGAGATTCGAGAACACCGCCTCGCCGGCTGCGGCGATCGCCGGCATGTCGAGCAGGTCGGGCTGGCCGAGCCGCAGCAGCAAGGCTGCCACCGGCAACACGGCGATGGGCAACATGAGCGCGCGGCCCATGGGTTGCAGCTTCGAGATGATCTGTTTCATGCCGTCACCTGCTTTGCCAGCGTTTCCCTGACCGCCACCCGGACCTCGGCCGCCGTGCCGAGCCCGAGCGCCCGCGCCGCGAGCGCGCGGCAGGCTCCGAGTTCGAGTGTGCGTACCAGCGCCTTGGTCCGCGGAATCGATCCGGGCACCACCGAGAGTTCGTCGACGCCCAGGCCTAACAACAATGGCACCGCTTCCGGATCCGAAGCCAGGCCACCGCACACCGCCAGCGGCCGGCGATGCGTCGCCGCGCCGCGAGCGGTCGCGTCGATGAGCCGCAACACCGCCGGATGCACGCCGTCGATACGCGCGGCGAGCTCCGCATGCCCGCGATCCATGGCGAGGCCGTATTGCGCAAGATCGTTGGTCCCGATGGACAGGAAGTCGGCGACGCCTGCGATCTGGTCGGCCAGCATGGCCGCCGCAGGCGTTTCGATCATCGCGCCGAGCTGCGGCCGCGGAACACCGAGTTCGCGGCACAGCACATCGAGGCGCTGCGCGACCTGCTGGAACTCGGCGACGTCGGTAATCATGGGGAGCAGGATGCGCACCGCGGGCCTGACTGCCAGCATGCGCGCGCAACTGCACGTCCAGCAGCTCGGGACGCCACAGGCTGGTGCGGATGCCGCGCAGGCCGAGCGCCGGATTCTCTTCCGGCGGCATGGGTAGATAGGCGATGGGCTTGTCGCCACCCACGTCGAGCGTCCGGATCACCAGCGGGCGCCCCGCGAGCAGGTCGGCCACCTGCTGGTAACTGCGCAGCTGTTCGGCCTCATCGGGTGCGGTGACGCGATCGAGGAACAGGAACTCGGTGCGCAGCAGGCCGCAGCCCTCGGCGCCCTGCGCCACGGCGTGGCGCGTATCGGCGCTGGTGCCGGCGAGGTTGGCGAAGACTTCGATGCGTTCGCCGCTGGCGAGGTGGCAGTGGCTGTGCGCCGCGTCGAGCTCGCGCGCCTGGCGCGCCCGCCCTGCTCGAGGCGTGCGCGCGCAGCCGCGAGTTCCGCCGCCGCGGGCCTGGAATGCAGAATGCCGGCGTCCGCGTCGAGGATGAGCGCGGCGCCGTCCTCGATGTCGCGAACTCCCGCACCCGCGCTCACCAGCATGGGAATTCCGAGCGTCGCGGCGAGTATGGCCACATGCGAGGTGGGCCCACCGCCGCCGAGCGCGATGCCCGCGAGGCGACGTGGTGTCGATATCGATGAGCTGTGACGGCGTGAGATCCTGCGCCACCAGGATGCTGCCGCCCGCGATCTCGGGCCGCTGGTCGCGACCGCCGGCGAGTTCGCGCAGCACCTGTCGTTCGAGGTCGGCGAAATCCGCGGCACGTTCGATGAGACGCGCGTCGCCGGTGGCATGCAGTCCCGCGACGCAGTCCGGCGATGCTGGAACGCCAGGCAAAGCCCGCGCTCTTGCCGGCGCGAATCGCGGAGCGCGTCGCCCCGAGCAATTCCGGGTCCTCGATCAACTCGAGGTGTGCTTCCAGGATGCCGCGCACCGCGCCGCCCGCAGTCCGCGCGCGCTCCAGGAGCCGCGTGCGTACCGCGCCCAGCGCGACGTCGAGAGCGGCGTTCTCTGCTTCGATGCCGCCGCCAGACTCGCTGACCACGATGTCGTCGATCTCGAATCTCGCGGCCGCACCGATGGCAAAGCCACGACTCGCGATCACGCCGCGCAGGCTTCCGGGCTGCAATGTGGCCGGCGCGGAATCCGCGACAACAGGCGCGTGCGTTACGCCGCTGGCGTGCGCGCCCGGCGCTGCCTCGAGATTGCGCACCACCCGCGCGATCTCGGCGATGCCCGCCGCGGCCTGCATATCGAAACCGACGATGACGAGTTCATCCCCGCCTCGTACACCCAGCGCCATGAGGGCAACGGCGCTCTTCGGATTGGCGCTGCGTCCACGCGCGCGCACTTCGAGATCGTAGGGCAGGGTCTTCGCGACGCGCGCGATCAGGCCCGCGGGACGCGCATGAATGCCATGCGCGTGTTCAACCACCAGCGCCTCGCTCACCACCGGTGCGGCCGTGCCCTCCCGGGTGGCCGTGGCCGCAGTGCCGATTTCTTCGAGTTCGAACAGTACATCGCCGCTCGCGACCCGCCGATCGAGCTGGGGGCGCACTACGCGAAAACGCTCGGCATTGGTGACGATCACCGGCGTGATGAGGCTGCGGGCGCGGCGTGCCACCAGGTCGAGATCGAAACTCAGCAGCAGATCGCCCGCGCGTACGCGATCGCCCTTGCGCACGAACAGCGTGAAGCCCTCGCCGCCGAGTGTCACGGTGTCGATGCCGACGTGCACCAGCACCTCCGCGCCGCCAGGTCGCGCGCAACGCCACCGCGTGACGCGCGGCGGCAACCGAAATCACCTCGCCATCGCAGGGCGCGCGCAGTTCGGGCTCCGTCGGATCGACGGCCGCGCCCTCACCCAGCATGGCGCGCGCGAAAACTTCGTCGGGAATTTCCGCGAGCGCCGTGCTGAAGCCCGCGAACGGCGCGCGAATGGACCAATGTCACGCGTCAGTTCCCGACGAGCTCGACGCTGCCGATGACCCAGATGGGATCGATCTTGCTGCGTGTGAACCTGAAACACAGGTCGTGCGTGCCGGTGTTGCCTTCGAGAGGTATCGCGGGCAATACCGTGAGTCCGTTGTGCGACAGCGCCGGCGACAGCGACGCCGTCTGCAGGGGTGGACCCTCGCAGTTGTCGAGCCGCACTTCGAATTCACCATCGTTCGTGGCGGGTTTCGGCAGCGGGATATTGTCGGCGTCGCGGCCGATCTGGAAGTTGAACGGGATCTGGCCAACCGTGGCGCGCAACGAAGTGATCTTGGTGAGATCGGCGCCGCGCCAGATCCAGCACGGGTTCGAAATGTTGACCATGAACACCGCGCGTTCGCTGTCGACAGGCGCGTCATCTTCGAGTGACAGCAGGTAACCATCACCGCATTGCTCGAGGTCGTGACTCAGGCGGCGGCGCGGCAACGGCTTGAGCGCCACTTCGCGCGCATAACGAATGCCGAGCTTGTCGTAGCGCTTCAGGTGCGGCTCGAGCCGGCGTTGGAAATCCGTCCAGTTGATGCTGGTCGCCGGCGACCAGGCCACCTCGGCGAGCGCCGCGGCGCGCGGGAACGCCATGTAGGTGACGCGGTCTTCGGAGCGCATCATTTCGGCCCAGAGATTGCCCTGCAAACCGAGAATATGCTTGCGCTGCTCCTCGGGAATGGACGCCGGCACCGGCTGGAAGTTGTAGACCATCTCCAGCGACAAGGTGTTGCTGCGGCCCGGCGACAGGTCGCCGGCGCTCTGCCAGTGATCCAGGTAAAGATCGGGCGCCGGCGACAACACCGTGTCGTGTCCGGCCTTGGCGGCCGCGATGGCGCCGTCGATGCCGCGCCACGACATCACCGTGGCATCGGGTGCGATACCGCCTTCGAGGATCTCATCCCAGCCGATCAGCCGGCGGCCGTTCTTGCTGAGGAACTTCCCCATGCGCTGGATGAAGTAGCCCTGCAGTGCATGCGCGTCCTTGACGCCGAACTCCTTCATGCGCGACTTCACGCGCGCAGAGGACTCCCATTGCGGCTTGACGGCCTCGTCACCACCGACATGGATGTACTCGCTCGGGAACACCTGCATGACTTCCGTCATGACGTTCTCGAGGAAAGTGAACGTGGAGTCCTCGACGTTGAAAAGATTCTCGTAGACGCCCCAGTCGGAGGGCACCTCTTTGAGCTTGCCGGCCGCGGGCGGCACTCCCAGCTCCGGATAGGCCACGATGGCTGCCGTCGCATGGCCGGGCATTTCGATTTCGGGCAGCACCTTGATATGCCGCGTGGCGGCATACGCGACGATCTCGCGCGCCTGGTCCTGCGTGTAGAAGCCGCCATACAGGCGCGGCTTGCCGGTGGCGGGATCGATGTCTTCGCGCGCGGCCTTGCCGGGCTGGACGCGCCAGGCACCGACGGAGGTGAGCTTCGGATACTTCTTTATCTCCAGGCGCCAGGCCTGGTCGTCGGTAAGGTGCCAGTGCAGCACGTTGAGCTTGTGCAGCGCCATCCAGTCGATGAAGTTCCGGATGTATTCGGGCGACTGGTAGTGTCGCGCCGAGTCGAGCATGAGTCCGCGCCAGGCGAAACGCGGCGCATCCTTGATCTCCATGGCGCGGATCTGCGCCACACCGCCCTGCGGCGGGAACGCCGTGAGCAGCTGCCACAGGGTCACCGAGCCGTAGAAGAGTCCCGCGGGTGTGCGCGCTTTGACGCGCGCTCCATCCGGCGACACGGCCAGCGCATAACCTTCATCCGCCAGCGACTGATCGTTCGCCGTGATCTCGAAGGAAATTCCCTTTGAAGCAGGTTCGCCTTCGCGCGGCGCCGCCAGCACGATCTCGGGATTGTGCTTGGCCTGTTCGACGAAATAGTTCGCCGCCTCCATCGCACCCGCACCGCCGCGGTAGTGAACCTTGGTCGTCGCATTGATCGCGAAGTATCCCTTGCCGCCGTTGAACTCGCTTGGCACGGGGATGACGCTGGGGCTGGGCCCCTTGGCCGCGGTGGACGGCTGCGCGACTTCCTTTGAGCAGCCCGCGAGGGCGACCAGGACGGCGGAAACGGTGAAGGCGAGAAATCGTTGTTTGTTCATGGATCGGTATCCCCTCATCGCATCAACATGGTCTGCGCTGGCCGGACAGGTTGATCGGAAAACCTGAATCCTGCCTGATTCACGCGGTGGAGTAACTCACGATGCGCTGGAAGCGCCGCGACCGCGCGCCGGCCGACGCCGATGGACTCGAGCGATTTCGAGAAAACCGCCCGACAGCCCCACGGCCACGCAATTCTTCATCCAGTGTTGTGCACGCCATCCGATGCCGAGCGGCAGCTCACGCGCTGCCAGGCAAACCGGAAAAAGCCCGCAGCCCCGGACGGGACTGCGGGCCGTTCGTTCAGAACTTGGCTCGTACGTTGAAATAGAACTGCCGCCCGTTGTTATAGAACGCGGTGGGGGCGGTTGCGCTCTGGTAGTAGTTCAGTTCGGGGCTGTTGAGGTTCAACGCATCCAGACTGACGCTGAGCCAATCGGTGGGCTTGAAGTTCAGCGACACACCCAAAGTCCCGAAATCATCCTGGTAGTACGGATTGGCACCCGACAGGCCGATCAGGAACGCGGTGCGGTACGTGTAGTTCACCCGTGCCGAGAACATCTGGTTCTCGAAATAGGCGCCCACGTTGTACGTGTCCTGCGAGGTACCCACCAGATTGTGGCTGCCGTCGGCCCAGGTGTGATCGGTCTCCCCATCCGCATAGGTGTAATTGGCGTTGAAGCCAAAGGAGTCGCCGATGGGCTGCTCGTAGACCAGCTCAAAGCCCTTCACCTTGCCGTTGGAGTTGATCGGAACGGAGACCAGGTACGCCTCGAGCTGATTGGTCAGCTCGCTGTACAGCATCCGTGTCTCGGTACCAAAGGCGACGTAGTCATCCAGATCCATCGCAAAGGCACCGATTGACGCCAGTCCGCGCTCCATGAAATACCACTCGAAGTTGGCGTCGAAGTTCGTGGACAACACCGGATCGAGGTTCGGGTTGCCGCCGCCGCCGGTCCTGTTCAAGTCCGAACCCCAGCTCGAAGCGCCCAATGCCGAATAGTCCGGCAGCGTCATGGTCTGGGAAGCAGCGAAGCGCAACACCATGTCGTCGCCCATGTTGAACTTGAGGTTCGCGCTGGGCAGCACATGGCTGTGCTCGTTGTTGGTGTCCTGGTAGATCCAGTTGCCGAAGAGGCTGCTCACATCGGCATTCGCCGCATTGGCAACCGCCTGGTAGGAGTTGATCTCCTGGTCGATATCGACGTAGCGAAGGCCGAAGTTGCCGCTCCAATTGCTGCCGGCGAAGTTTGCCTGCACGTAGGCGGCGAGGTTTGTCTCCGACACCTTCCATTCACCACCGTAGTTGTGGCGGCCAGTCGCACCGTCGTTGTCCGACAGCCAGGTGGAGTTGGCAAGGATCGCCTCTTTCATCGCGTTCGAGGTGAAGTACCACAGATCGCGCGGGAAGATGCCATCGATGTCGCCGCCGAAGTCTCCCGGGTAGAGGTTGGTATCGCCGTTTTGCAGGTCGGACCAGATGTCACCGGGGCTCGCGCCTTCCGGCGACTGGGTTTCACGCTCGTGGTCGGCATAACGCACACCGAAGTCGAGCGAGTTCAGGACACCGGTCTCCAAGTCCTTGCTGAAATCCACTGTGATCCAGTCTTCCGAGTCCAGGGCAGTGACTTCCTGATTGCCCCAGGTTCCGAAACCGGTCACGCCGGTCGGAGTGCTGTCGCCGCCAACGCTCCAGTCCAGTGGCTTGCTGGTGCCATGACTGGTCCAGCTGGCGCCGCCGCCGCGATTCGTGGTCACTTCGGCGATGAACTGACGCGCCGTTGAGCCCTCACCCTCGGTAGTTCCCGCCTGGAACTTGAAGCCCAGTGTGTCATTGATCTTCCAGTCGGCATCAAAGGTGACGTAGTTGCTCTTGGCCGTGGCTTCGCGGGAAATCATGTCGTAGACCGCGTAGTCGCGGCCGGCCACGCCTGCATACGTCGCAGCGGTCAGCACGCCGTTTTCGACTGTGTATCCCGGGTCGGGCGCCTGGGCGCGCGCAAAGTTACCGCCCCACAGCATGAAGTTGCGGTTGTAATTGTTGGCGTCCATGTCCGAGAGGAAGCCGCTCAATCCCAGAGTCAGGTTGTCCGAAGGTTTGAACTGCAGTTCCAGCAAGCCGCCAGTGCGATCGCGAACCTGTTCGAACAGCGTCGATCCGACGAGGCCAGGGGCCTGCACACCCACCAGGTCCGGATTGCTGACGCCGGCCGGGTCGGTGGCCGAGATGGTGAAGAAGCCGCCCGGAATTTCCTGCGCGTCGCGGCGCAGTGAACGCTCTTGCTTGAAGACCTGCAGCAACACGCCGAAGGTCCCGGCCTCGTTCTTGTAGTTGATCAGACCCGACAACTGCGGATCGTAGGAGTCTGCCTGGTCGGAATACACACTGCCGAGGGAAGCCTCGAAGGTGAACGACTTGTCGAATTGAAACGGCTTGCGCGTGATGATGTTGACGGTGCCGGTGGTGCCGCCTTCCTGCAACCTGGCGTGTGAGGACTTGTTGACCTCCACCGAGTTGACCAGTTCAGACGGCAGTAGCGTGTAGCTGACGCTGCGGCCGACATTGTTGCCCTGGCTCAGCACGAACCAGTCAGCCGAACCGACGCTGTGGCCGTTGATGAGCGTCTGGGTCAGACTCGGGCTGGTGCCACGGAGACTGACGCGGTCGGATTCATCGAAGCCGCCTTCATCGGCGCTGGATGAGCTGATGTTCACGCCGGGCAGGCCTCGCAGTGCATCGGCCACGTTGTGTGCCGGGAGCTTGCCGACGTCCTCGGCAGTCACGACTTCCAGGCGCGTGTCGGCATTGCGCTTGACTTCAAGCGATTGCTCGAGACTCGCGCGGATGCCGGTGACGATGATTTCCTCGACTTCCTCACCGGCAGCAGGTGAAGCAGGCGTGGCCGTCTGGGCCGCTGCGGACTGGTGATACATGGCGAACGCAATCGCCGTACCGAGCAACGTCGATCGTCTGATGTTCATAGACTCCTACTCCCCGTTGTTTTGGCTGAGGACCAATTGCGGGCCAATATAGTACCAATCGAGCGAAAAAGCCAAGTCGAGTTTGATACCAATACTCTAGTGAGCGGTAACGTCCTTAATTTTCAGAAGGTTACTTCGTCAGCGCCAAGCACTTTGAGACTATATTGGTATTTGATTGGTAATACGCGAACGGCATTTTTGTGTCGCGGAAAACACAACAAAGAGTTTGGGAGTGTCCCTGCCCGTGCTTCGCAATACCTCGATCAGCTGACATGGGAGGCGTCGATTCGGGCAATGCCGGCAACACCCGGGCAAACCGATCGAAAGCGGGGCACGGATCGTGCGTGCTCGAGTGGCGGCGGACCTGACGAGCGTCCCTGCAACGGACGGGGACGCAACAGACTAGGACGTGAGCATGACCGGCGGACTCGGCACATCCGTCTTTGATCAGGTCAAGAGTCGTTGCCAACGGCCTGGACGATGGAACTCCTACCGGTTGCCCGACGAGGATGTCCTCTAACTACCAATCGACGGTGAACGTCGGACTGCAACGAGCATTCCTGCTACTTGCATGCCGCCCGGCGCACCTTGGACATTTGCGGCCGAGTTCTGCAGCGCCAGGCGTGTGACCTCTGACCCGGATCGAGGGTGCCCTCTTCCAGCGTGTCGCCGTACTCGCCCCGCCGGCGTTGTAGCCACGGGCGCCCATGGCCGCCCGGCTGGTGCAGAACAAACCACTGGGCCGTGGCCGTTGAGCTGGGTGCGGTGGAGGTTGGGCCCCGGTGCCACGGATCGAAACGCGCTCGCCCTCGCCGTATTCCCGTGAGATGCTGACGCCACTGACGCTTTGCAGGGCCTCAGCGATGTTCTTGTCCGGAAACTTGCCGACGTCTTCAGAAGAAATCACGTCAACGACGGTCTGGGAATCACGCTTTACGTCTAGCGACTATTTCAAGCTGGCGCGGATGCCAGTGACTGGCACCGTTTCGCTCTTTTCGCCCGCCGATTTCGCGTCCTGCACGGTGTCGGCTGCGGCGGCTTTTGCCAGCGCCAGTCAAACGCGCTGCGGCAACCAAGCTCGACCTGCTCGTTCCCGGATAACCGGTTCCCCGTATTGGATATTCGTGCGGACCAATATGGAGCCAATATAGTACCAATCAGCCATACAGAGCACCTGTCACAGAGGCACTGAGCAGATTGAGACGTTTATCAAGAAGAAACATCGGCTTATATTGATACTTCCGTGCCACAAGGTATTAAGTGGTATTGCATTGGTAATACTCCGATGGCATGGTTTGCACAATTCAGGGGGAGAAAGTCTTGCCAACTCTTACGCAGGTATTGCCGCCGCTCGATGACACGAGCGCGCAACCGCTGTATCAGCAGCTGCAACGCGCGCTGCGCGGAGCCATCGAAAGCGGGGTCATCGGTCCCGACGATGCGCTGCCGCCCGAGCGAGACCTGGCGGAGATGCTCAAGGTGTCGCGCATCACCGTGCGCAAGGCCATCGACGAGCTGGTCGAAGATGGCCTGCTGATCCGCAAGCAGGGGTCCGGCACCTTCGTCAGCAACCGCGTCGAGAAGAACTTCGCCAAGCTGACTTCGTTCTCCGAAGACATGCGCGCCCGCGGGCGCGAGCCGCGCAGCGTGTGGATGAATCGCGCCGCCGGCACGGTGACACCCGAGGAATCGCTGACCCTGCGCTCCAGCCCCGGCACGCCGGTGTTCCGCTTTCACCGTATCCGTTACGCCGACGATGCGCCGATGGCGCATCGAATACGCCACCGTGATCGCCACCTGCCTGCCGTCGCTCGAGTCGGTGGAGAGCTCGCTGTACGAGGCGCTCGAAACCACGGGTAATCGCCCGGTGCGCGCCCTGCAGCGCCTGCGCGCGGTGCTGCTCACGGCCGAGCAGGCCAAACTACTCAAGGCCCAGGAACGCGACGCCGGACTGCTGGTGGCGCGCGTGGGTTATCTCAAGGACGGGCGAGCCGTTGAGTTTTCGCAGTCGTTCTACCGCGGCGACATCTACGACTTCGTCGCGGAGCTCAACGCATCATCGTGAATGAACCGACACGGATGTTCCTCGAGGCGGCCCAGGGTCCGACCGTGGTCGCCGCGCAGCTCGCGCAGAATGCCGCGCTGCTCGCCGAACTCGGCGCGCGCCTGCGCGCCAGTCCGCCGCGCGCCGTGGTCACCTGCGCGCGCGGCAGCTCCGACCACGCGACCACCTACGCCCGCTATCTCATCGAGGCACATACGCCGGCATTGACCTCCTCCGCCGCGCCTTCGCTGAGCTCGATCTACGACTCCAGCACCAACATGCGCGACGTGTTGTTCATTGCGATCTCGCAATCCGGCAGGAGCCCCGACCTGCTCGCGGCCACGGAGAGCGCAAAGGCCAGCGGCGCACTGACCGTCGCACTCTGCAACACGCCGGATGCACCGCTCATGCAGCTCGTGGACGTGGCCGTGTCGCTGCACGCGGGCCGGGAATCCAGCGTCGCGGCGACCAAGTCGTACATTGCCTCGCTGAGCTGCATCGCGCAGCTGGTCGCGAGCTGGACCCAGGACATGGAGCTGTCCGCAGCACTGGCGCGCCTGCCGTCGCAACTGGCGCGCGCCTGGGATTGCGACTGGACCGCGGCGTGTGGCTTCACTCACTCCAGCCATCAACCTGTTCGTCGTGGCGCGCGGCTTTGGCCTGGGCATTGCGCAGGAAGCGGCACTCAAGCTCAAGGAAACCTGCGGACTGCACGCCGAAGCCTTCAGCTCGGCCGAGGTCAAACACGGTCCCATGGCGCTGGTGCGCGCCGGTTTTCCGGTGCTGATGTTCAGCCAGGACGACGAAACGCGCGCCGGCATCGAACAGCTCGCCGCCGAATTCGCGGCGCGCAAGGCCCGGGTGCTGCTCGCGGGCGCCAAGGCCCATGGCGCGACCGTGCTGCCCACCGTGGTCGCACATCCGGTCATCGAACCCATCCTGCAGATCCAGTCTTTCTACCGCCTTGCCAACAACCTGAGCCTCGCGCGGGGCTTCGACCCCGACCGGCCGCCGCATCTCAACAAGGTGACCGAGACCGTCTGATGCTGCAGGCCTTCCGCAACGGCAAACTACTGACCGACTCCGGCATCGAGTCGGGCCGGACGCTGCTGGTGCGCGACGGCCGCATCGAAGCAGTACTCAGCGCGCGTGAAACCCTGGGCGCCGACCGCGTCATCGACCTCGGCGGCGACCTGCTGGTACCGGGATTCATCGATTGCCAGGTGAACGGCGGCGGCGGAATGCTGTTCAACGCCGACCCGAGCGTCACGACCATCGCCGCGATCGCGCGTGCGCATCGCCACTACGGCACAACGGGATTCCTGCCCACCCTGATCAGTGACGATCTCGACGTGGTGTCCCAGGCCATCGACGCGGTGCGCGACGCCATCGCAGCCGGGGTGCCCGGCGTGCTCGGCATTCACATCGAGGGGCCCTTCCTCAACGAGGCGCGGCGCGGCGTCCACGACGCCAGCAAGCTGCGCGAGCTCGACGGCGATGCCGTCAAACTACTCGCACGGCCGCATGGCGGCGTGACCATGGTGACCCTGGCGCCCGAGCGAACCACGCCGGCGTTCATTCGCGAATTAGCGAGGCCGGCGTCATCGTTTCCGCCGGCCACACCAATGCCACGTACGAGGAACTGCAGCCGGCCTTCGCGGCGGGCCTGCGTGGCTTCACGCACCTCTTCAATGCCATGTCACCACTGAGTTCGCGCGAGCCGGGCGCGGTCGGCGCAGCGCTGGCGCACGAGGGCAGCTGGTGCGGCCTCATCGTGGATGGTCATCACGTACATCCCGAGGTCATGAAAATCGCGCTGCGCGCCAAGCGCCGCGACCGCTTCATGCTGGTGTCGGACGCAATGCCGAGCGTGGGCGCCGAGGCCAAGGACTTCGTGCTCAACGGGCGGCCGATCACGGTCGAAGGCAACCGCTGCATCGACGAGGACGGCAGGCTTGCCGGGGCAGATCTCGACATGGCCACCGCGGTGCGCAACTGCGTGCACATGCTGGGACTCGAGCTCAGTGATGGCAGTGCGTATGGCCAGTGCTAACCCCGCGGAATTTCTGGCCTTGCACGACGTGGGCCGGATCGCGGCCGGCCAGCGCGCCAATCTCGTCCGGCTGGACGGCGACCTGCAGGCCGTCGAAACATGGATCGACGGGAAGCCTGACCTTCCTTAATCACGCCGCGACGGCACGGAACTGGACTGAAAAGACGGCCGCGCGACATACTCGTACCCAATAATTACGTGGTTGCACGGAAATTGGAGAGGGTGCGATCCATGAACTACAGCAGGGCGTGTCTCACTGCCGGTCTAGTCACCTGTATCGGCTGGCTCACAGCATGTGCATCCGGACAGCCGACCGATTCCGTTACCGCGGCGTATACAACGGCTACTTCCGGGGATCCTGCCGCGCGACAGACGGCCGCCAGCCAGAACGGAAAGAAGCCGGTGTGGACCGTGCCCACGGAAGCTGAAGTTGCTGCCGCCGTGGAGAAGAAGTACCTGGACGCCTCGAAGGACTGGGTCAAGCTAAAAAAGAACGACGAGCTCATGTTTTGCAAGCGCTACCGCGAGATCGGAACCACCATTCCGAAGATCAATTGCCTCACGGTGTCGGAGGTTCGCACGCAGGTCGACAACATGCAGAAGTACCGTGACGACATGCGCAACAAGGGCGGCAAGTGCACGATGGGTGCCGGCGCCGGCGGCGCTCCCTGCAGCGCCGGTCAGTGATGGCATGAAGTTCGCGAGAGCACCGGTCTCAGCGGGGGTCGTGGCCTCCGTCCTCTGGCTTTCCGCGTGCGCATCCGGTGGGCCGCCTCCCGATTCCGCCTCCGCGGCGTACGCAGCAGCCACTTCGCAGGATCCTGCCCGTCAGGCGGCCGCATCCCAGGCCGCCGGCGGAAAGAAACCCGAATGGACCGTGCCAACCGAAGAAGAAGTCGCCGCTGCGCTGGAGAAAAGATACCTGGATGCCGCCAGTGACTTCGTCAAGCTCAAGAAGGATGGCGAGCTCAGGTTCTGCAAGCGTTACCGCGAGATCGGCTCCAGCATCGCCCGGATCAACTGCATCACCGAAGCGGAGCTGCGCACCCAGGTCGACAACATGACCCAATATCGCGACGACATGCGCAACAAGTCGGGCAAGTGCACGCACGGCGTGGGATGCAGCGGCGGAGGTTGATCGGTTCAGCAGCCGATCAGTATGAAGGGTGCCCAGATCCGGGCGCTGTTGCCGGCTGCTTCTTCCACCACGACCGAGTCGTCGGTGTCCGTCTCGGGGAATGGCAGCAGTTGAGGCGTGGCAGCCGACGATCCGCGCCGCCACGACCGCTGGCCTGAACCGACCGCGCCACCCAGGGCGCGGTAACGATCCGCGATCCCGGTTCCGCTGAGTGTCCGCACCTCGTCCTGCGCCCTGGCGAGCGCTTCGGCGGGACACAGGTCGCCCTTCTTCAGCAATGAGTGAAAGGTCACCATCGTGACGCAGGCGGCCACGTCATCGACCGGCCACAATGAAACCACGCAACGCCTGACACCCGCCGCCAGCAATCCACGCGTCAGTCCAATCACGTCGCCACCCAGCGTGGTGGTGCCGCGCCCGGTGTCGCAGGCGCTCAACACCGCGAGATCGGCATCGATCTGCAGGCCGATGAAATCCGACACCGTGAGTTCGTCACGTCCCGCGAGCACGATCGAAGACGTGTACGGCGCAACGTCGTCGAGTCGGCCGTGTGCCGCAAAATGCAGCATGGCGCGGCCGGGCAGCCTGGGTTTGAGGTCGTCCTCGCGCGCCTGCGCGGCTTCGAACACCGCATCGGATGCATACAGCTCGGCGACTTTGCGTGCTTCGATAGCGGCGCCCGCGAGCCGTCGCAGTCCAGGATGCAGCGCTGCATCGAATTCGGGATCGCCGATCACCAGTGAAGTCCCCGCCGCCAGTGGCCGGTCGAGGCCGTCACGCAGCAGCAGCACGGCCGCCGGTAGATAGGAGACGACACGCGCGGCGCCCAGCGGCTTCCCGCCCAGCGGCAGCAGGTGAAATGGCAGCGCACTCAACCCGCCGGAGGGCACCACGATCACGCGTTTCGAAGACTCGAGTAGCGAAGCGAATGGTTCGAGCAGCATGGCGGCGAGTTCGCTTTCTTCCTGCGTCGCCGCACCACCGCCGGCGCAGGCGCGCAGCAGGCGGTTGACCCTGCCCTCGAGACCGCGCGGCAGACGCGTGAAGTTCGCGAATACCTGCGTGGTCGTGACGGCGAAGCCTACGAGGTCGCGCCCAACGAGCTGGTACTCGAGCAGCACCGCCTGCGGTGGAAGTAACGCCTGCAGATCGCGGGTGCGCAACAAACCGGGATGGAGGTCGCGACGCAGGGAATCCTTTGACTTCGCGTCCAGTCGCGCCTCGATGGCCGCGAGCTCCTTCTCGGCTTCGGCCAGTGCATCCATCGCGGCCTTTGCCCGCTCGCTGCGCGACATGAGTGCGGCGAGCAGTCGCTGCCATGCGGTCACGTGTTCGGTGGTCGCCTGTTGCCAGCGCAGCGTCAATGCCTCCCGGGATTCACCCGGCTGCACCGCGGGCTCCACCGGCAGGGCCAGGGACCGGTGGCGATCTGCAACGGCAAAAGCCTGGCTGCGCAGCTCCTCTGCAGCCTGCTGGTCACCGCGCGCTTCCGCAGCAGCGGCCAGCCCGAGCCGCGCGCGCGCCGCATACTGGTAGAGACCCGCGACTGAAATGTCGTCGCAGACTTCGACACGATCGGAATGACGCGTCAGGCCCGTCATCATGCCTTCGAGATCGTCGATGGCGCGCAGCGCAAGGTCGAGGGCCGGGGACAATCTCTCCAGCCTCGAGTTCGCCTTCGGCGCGATCGGCGAGATCGCGCCACAAGCTGCCGCGCGGCGCATCGTCCGGCAGCGGCAATGACGCAAACAACTTGCGGGCGTGATGGTAATCACCGGCGCGCAGCGCCAGCGATGCGAGGGCATTCGGTTGCAGCGCCGGATCCTTGATCACTTCGCGGTACGCGGCGAGCGCCTCCTGGCGCTTTCCCCAGGCATTGAGTGCCAGCACCTCGATCCAGCGGACTTCGTTGGTGCCGCTCCTGCTGTACTTCACTGTCGCGTCAAACCACAGGTCTGCCTCGGCATCCCAGCCCATGCGATCGTTCATGCGCGCCTTCACCATGGCGGCAAGGGGCCGCGCGCGCTCGAGCGTCTGCTGGGTGGTAATGGCGCCGAGTGCCAGCAGCTGTTTTTCAGCGTCCGTGGTCTCACCGCTCGCCAGATCCTGCAGCCAGGCGGATATGTCCGGAGGTTCGGCAGTCTCGATGGAACGAAGCGCGGCACGCGTGTCGACTGGTTCGGTTACCGCCGGCGTACCGGCCGGATTCGCGAGCTGCAGCAGCAGGCGAAGGCGCTCTTCTCCGCGCTCGATCAACTGGATGGCAATCAGTCCGGCGCCGGTCACCCCGGTGGGCACATTGATCATGTTCGCCGTCAGGTAGACGTCCTGCAGCCAGGCGTACCCGTCTTCGGAAGGTGCGCGCGGCGGCGGCTGCTGATCGAGTATCTGCAGTCTTCGCACCACGCTGCGTGTCGTGAAACCACGCCGGTCGTCGAGTTGCGCGAGCGCCTCGGGAATGGTCCAGCGTGGCACTGCCTGGTTGAGCGTGATGAGTCCGCGTGCGAGTCGAAACGCGATGTCGGCACGTTCGTACTCGCCATTCGATACCCAGCGCTGGCCGCAACGATGGAGCAGTCGCCCGAGGCCTGCGCCGTAGCTCGGACTGCCGCGAGTGGCCGCCCAGTCTGCGATCTCCTTCACCGGTCCGTGCAAATCCCCCCACTCGAGCGGCGCGATCGCGCGCATCGCGGTCAGGTCGCCGCGATCTAAGAGCCGCGATCCAGGCATGAACCGTGGCCAGGTGCTGGCCGGCGGAGTCGCCGGCTTCGGTGAACGAGAGTCGCGCGATGATCAGCTGCGCCGCCTGGCCGGGAAGGTCACCGGCGCGAGACGCCAATAACCCAGGCGCAATGCCAGCGCACCGCGCAGCCGCGGCGCATCGACTCCCTCCAGCAATTCCTCGGCCTGCGCATACGCGCCCGCCGCAGCACCGTCGTCACGCTGATCGGCGAATGACGGCAGGGCTCTCGTCTTCCAGCCTCAGGCCCAGCGAGTCGGGTGACGATCCCGGCGTCGCCAGCCAGTCGCCTTCGAGCAGCCAGGTGGCCGCAACGCCCACCCTGTCCTGCAGGGATACATGGTCATTGCGGATATCGACGAGCGCGGCGCGCGAATCGGCGAGCCGGCCGGTGCGGCGCGCAATATCCGTGGCCGCGGCCCGGGCCCACAGGGCCGGCGTGACGGCGCCTATCCCCGCGGCGAGGTCCGCAAAGCTCATGAGGCTCTTGAAGGCGCCGCCCGCAACGTTGTCGGCGCCCTGTGCGGAGCGCATCCGCATGGAATCGACCACCGAGCGTGCGGTAAGCACGGTTCCCGGACCCAGCGCCGCGCAGATTTCGATCAACACCGTCTCGGGATCACCCGGACGAACCGATTCGATTCGAACACGCTGGCCTGGTAGTTAGACGGCAGCTCGGCGCCGATGTCTCCGGGGTACCAGTTGCGTTCCCAGGTCTGCGCCCAGGTGCGGCAGGCTTCAATTCGCCGTGTCACGGCCTCGTCGGGCGCGGTGATGGAATCCAGCAATCGCAGCGCTTCGCGCGGTTCGCCTGCCGCGAGGGAGCCGTACACCGCGATCAACTGGTAAGCCGCGCGTAGTTCCGGGGATGCCTGCGCCGCGGCCAGCGCCACCTCGCGCGCGGCCCCCGGCCGCCCCCGCCTTTCTCCGGGTACTACCGTCGCCAGGAGCTCCCAGGCCTGCGGTGACGGCTCGGGCATCAGGGTTTTTCCAGCAACTGGATGCGTGCCCCCGCAGTTTCCAGGGATGCCGGCACCTGGGCGACGAAGCCATTCTTCTTCTTCAGGACAGGATCGTTCCAGCGATCGATCGCATCATTGCGGTAGTTGAACCAGAGGGTGGGTGTCGGCGCCTCGCGGGTCACGATGCGGGCCAGAGCGATGTCATCCGGATGACTGAATCTTTCTCCGTTGGTGGACACCACGTAGTTTTCGGCCGGCGCGACCGCGAGCAGCGGCACAGTCACGTTCTTCTTGCTGCCATGGTGCGGCAGCTTGAATACGTCGAGCTCGATGGGCTTGCCATCGCGCGAATTCGCGAGCGACGTCAGCGCGGGCCCGAGAACGTTCGAGAACGCATCCGCGCCAAACAGGCAGCGCCGGCCGCCGTATTCGAGCAGGAACGCGATGCTGCTGCCGTTGGCGGATGACTGGTCGCGAGCTGTGTCCGTACCGGCCAGAGAGCGCAGATCATCGAGCGGCAACGGTACGCCCGCACCCTCGTCATCACTCGGGTCGCCGCGTTGCAGCTTCAGGACATCGTTGGTCCAGGTCTTGCGCAGAGCCATGAGTCGCCGCGGTGTCGGCGACAGCAGTGTCAATGTCGGGCCGTTGGGAAATGTGATGGTCTTGAACGCCCCATCGCCCTGGGTCATCGCCGCCGCGCGATCGAAGGCCTCGTTCCACGGCAGCACCCGGTTACCCGCCTTGCCACTCAGCAGGTCGACGAGCCGCTCTCCTTCTTTCACGCTGCGCGACTTTGATTCGGCGAGCTCCGGGAGCTGGGGCAACCCGTTGAACCAGATATCCCCAAACTTCAGTTCGATTTCGTCTTCGGCGAACAGCGGCAGCAACCCGCCGATGTGGTCAGAGTCGATATGGCTGACGACCACCAGGTCGATGAACACCGGGCCGCCGACGGCGAGCGCTTTCAGACGCTGCCGCAGCATCGGGTAACAATTGGGTAATCCGCCATCGATGAGCATGCGCCAGGGCGGCAGGCCGGCGCGCGCGCACTCGACCCAGAGGCAGTCGCCGCGACCGGCCGGCAGCACTTCGAGCGTAATGTCACGCATGCAGGTGCACTTTCGGCGAATCCCGCGGCCGGACGCAATGCGTGAACGACAGGGTCTTGCAGGAAAGGAGAGGTATGCCCGCACGAAAGTTGCGAGCTAGTTAGGTACCCCGGATCGGGGTAGTCGCATTGCAATGCGACACGCACAAAAAGACACCGCCCGGTCCGGGCGGTGCCATTTCATGACGCGAATGCCGCCGGCGTGGGCGGACTATTTCGCCTTGTACTTGAACTTCTGCCCACCGACGGCGGCCTGGTACATCAATCCGCCCTTGGCCACGGTGAACACGACCATGCCCTTGCGATACGCTCCGGCCGACGTCCCTTCTTTCTTTCCGCCGCCAGTAGCCGCGCCCGTGCTTGCGCCCTGTGTTCCGGCGCTGGCTGTGGCTGAAGCCTTGATCGCAACGGCCTGGACGGTGGCGTCGAACTCGAAGTCGCCACTCGTGAAACCGTCAAAGGCGCCTTTGTGCTCGAAGAAGATGATCTGGCTGAACGCCTGACCGCCTGCCTGCAACCCGACGCTGAGCTGATTCATCGTCACATCGCCGACGTATTTGCCCTGCTCGTAGGCGCGCCCTGTGCCGTGAGCTGCACCGACGCCCAGACCGCCTTTGCCGACGGTCGGAAACACCGCGTACGCATAGCTTTTCTTGAAGAACTCGGCGCTTTCGCCGGCGCTTTTGAAGAGCGCGATCGTATCGTCGTACTCGTCTGCAAATGCAGGCGCGGCTGCCAGGAACATTGCCGCAATGAACATCAATGCTGAGAGCTTGGTTTTCATGGTCTAGACCCCTTGCCTTTTCATCATTCCACCGGCCGCATCGGCCCCGAGATTGCGTGGATGATGAGACGTCAAGGCCAGAATCGAAGTGCGCCTTGGGTCCAATTGCGCACCGGCGCAAATTTGTCGAGAAAGCATGGCGCGATGCACAAGATATCGCGGGGCAAGGTATGGGTAGCCGTTGCGCATTGCAGCGTAGTCGGGCCGCGTTATGCGGTTTCGACGCAAGTAGCGTATACCCGGTCCGCAATATCGAAGGCGAACAAACACAATGAACGTCATCAGGAGAGGAATCATGAAAAATCGGCTTGGACCGGCGAGGTCCATCTTGTTAGCCCTCGCGCTAACAGTGTTAGGCGCGGGAGCGGCCACCGCGCAGAGCCAGGTCCAGACGACCGATGTGCTCAAGTTCGAGGTCATTTCGGTGGACGGCAATAACCTCGTCGTCCGTGATCAGAATGGAACACGTGCGGTTACCGTCCCCGAGGACTTCAAGTTCACGGTGGATGGAAAGTCGATGTCGGTACATGACCTCAAGCCGGGCATGAAGGGCACCGCCACGGTCACGACGACCATGTCGTTCCGTCCCGTGTACGTGACGCAAATCAAGAAGGGTACGGTCGTGCGCCAGGTCGGAACTTCCGTCCATGTGCGTACCGACGAAGGTGTTCGCTGGTTCAAGAAGGCCGACATCGACGCGCGCGGTGTGCAGATTTTCATGGACGGCAAGCCCGTTCGTGTGACCGACCTCAAGGAAGGCGACCAGTTGACGGCAATGGTCATCACCGAGGCCCCGCCGGAGGTCATTACCGAGAAGGATGTACAGGCCTCGCTCGATGCTGCTGAGCAAGAGGCTGCTGCGGAGGCCGCGGCGCCACCCGCTGAAGCACCGGCTGCGGATGCTGCTGCTGCGCCTGCGCCTGCGGAGGAGACACCTCCGGCCGCCGAGGCACCGGCGGAGCCAGCTGCGACGCCGACCGTCGCGGCGAGTGAGGAAGCCGCGAAGCCCGAGGAGCCCAAGGATCGACGGCTGCTCTGGATCGGGCTGCTCGTGATCATCGTGATCGCGGTCATCGTGATGATGCGCAAGCGCAAGGCCCAGGCGTAACGCATCCAGGAGAGCCCCGGCGACTGCGGTCTACGGTCGCCGGAGTTCTTCGTTCCGCAAAGGCCCCGGCGGCAACGCCGGGGCCGCGCGTGAAGTTGCCCATCCTTGAGGCACGCGTCTAACTAAATCGTGGTGGTGCCGGCTGCAGGGATCGAACCCGCGACCCCCTGATTACAAATCAGGTGCTCTACCAACTGAGCTAAGCCGGCCCTGGACTGCGCGGCGATTTTAGGCGCGCGCCGCGCGCGACGCTATTACGCGGCGGGATTTTCGCCATCCGGGCCTTCGCCCGAAGAATTCTCGCCCACGGCATTGGCCTCGGCCTCCGGGCACGGGCGGAATTCGAGCTCGGCATCGCCGGCCTTGAATTTCTCGCCTTCGAGAGGGGTCGCGCCGGACTTGAGCGTGAGATCCAGCCAGATGGCACTGCCGGCCTTGTCCCGGACGACGATCTGCGGCAGCAGGCCCAGCTTGGCCACCTTTTCCGACTGCATGAAGGCGCGCGACTCTTCGTAGAACACGCCGAGCGAGATGCGGCGTGCGCCAATCTCGCCGACGGCCTGGGCATCGTTTACACCGCCACGTCGCAGGCGCTCGAGCAGCCGGCGCTCTCCGGCCTCGGTGGGCGGGCTCTCGAGGTACACCCAGAACCCATCGGGCACTGAGGTGGCCACCTCGCGGGGTACCGACGAATAGCCGGTGTCGGTCAGGGTTTGCCGGGCGCGCGCGGCGAGCTCGGTGGTCGCGAACGGCCCGACGGTGACGCAGCTGCTGTTGGCGGCCGCCGGGGAGGCCTCGGCGACCAGGCGCAACTGTTCGGCCGCGACCTTGGGTGACACCGGGAGCTGCTGTTCCTTCGGGGCAAGCCACTGCGCCCACGCGAAGAATGCGAGATTGATCAGCAGCAACAGGAAGAAAGCGACACGCACGCGAGGCGCGAGTGTAGCAAAGGGCCGCCCTATCGGACGCGCCGCGGGCCGCGAGCCAGCACCCCGAGCCCGCGCAGCACGAGATCCGGCACCACGCGACACCGGGTTTTTATATACGGCCGCAATTGCGCCGCAGCTCCGCCGGTCAGCAGCAGCAATGGCCTTGCGCGCAACGTGGCCGCGGCCTCGTGCATGGCGCGATCGATGAGCGACGCCGCCGCAAGGGCAGCTCCCGCGGCCAGGGCACTCGCGGTATCGCGCGCGAAGCCGCCACGAGGTACTACCCGCCCCGCAGGCTTGCCGGCAGCGCGGCGGCGGATTCCATGGGTTTCGTCGAGCAGGCTGGCGATCATCGTGCTGGGACCCGGTGTGATGACGCCGCCGAGATGGCGCCCGTCACGCGTCACCGCATCGATGGTCAGCGCCGTACCAATATTGGCGACCAGCGCGTGCCGGGCACCCACGATGGCATGCGCGGCGATGACGCCCACCCAGCGATCCGCGCCGAGGCGCCAGGTATCGCGGTAACCATTGCGCACGCCAGCCGCCGTCCGCACGGAACGCACGAACTCCACCGGCAGACCGAAGCGCGCGCGCACGGCGCCACTGAGCGCCCGATCGAGCTTCGCGCCCGCCACGCTCACGGCAACCACGCGCTTCACGTCGCGCGGCGCCGAGCGCACCACTGCGCGCAGCGCGGCCGCGCCAGCCTCGTGTACCCGCGCATGCATGCGACCCAGGCGCGAACCGCGCAGCAGCGCCCACTTCACACGGGTATTGCCGATGTCGACTAACAAAGTGGTCATTGATCGACTCGCACCGTGACTTCGCCGGAAATGAAGCGCTGCACGTCGCCGGGAGTTTCCACCAGCAAGCGCGCCGTGAGTATCGATGCCACGCGCGACGCCGCGCGTGATTTCACCCTGGTTCTCGATGCGCACTTCGCGATCCTGCAGGGCATCGCTCGCGCTCCAGCTCGCCAGGTGCGGCGTGAGTCCGTTGCGCGGAAATTCTTCCAGCGCCGGAATCAGCCGCGACAGCAGCGCCGCGACGATCGAGTTGCGATCCGGCACCGGCACGTGATCCGCGCTGACGTCATCGGCGATGTTGCCGGTGGCGGCGATGGCGCTGCGTGCGGCCTTGTCGAGCATCACGTTGATCCCGAGGCCCACCACCACGTGAACCGGCCCGGCGGCTTCGGCGCGCATTTCCATGAGGATGCCGCCGAGTTTGCCCCGCGCCGTGATGAGATCGTTGGGCCACTTGATCAGCACTCCCGTGATGCCCAGCCCCTTGAGCGCTTCGACCGCCGCGAGGCCGACGATCAGGCTGAGCGCGGAAAGATCGGCGGGCATGTCGGAGTACACCCAGGCCAGCGACAGGCAGATTGCGCCGCCAGGCGGGGCGAGCCATGCGCGGCCGCGGCGGCCACGACCGCCGGTCTGGTTTTCGGCGAGCACGACCGCGGCCTTGCCGACGCGCGGCGGCAGTGACTCGAGCAGGCGCGTGTTGGTCGACTCGAGTGTCCATTCGACCAGCAGTGCCTCGATCCGCGCTTGCAGTGGCGGCGTCGAGCAGCGCCGAGATCCGTTCCGGCGCCAGTGCACTCACGCCGGGGGAGAGCCGGTAACCCTTGCTGGTCTGCGCGTCGAGCGTGACGCCGAGCTCGCGCAACTGCTCCACCGCCTTCCACACCGCGGCGCGTGTCACCGACAGGTCCGCGGCCAGCGCTTCACCGGACAGCCAGGCGCGATCGTCGAGCCGCTGGAAGACGCGTTGTGGCAGCGGCCGGTCGCCGTTCGACGGATTCACGTGCGGCCACGTCCGAACAGCCACAACTTGCGGGCGCGAGGCTCGGTTCCGGCACGCATGCGCTGCACGTTGCCGCGGTGCGTGTAGAGCACCAGCGTGGCACAGGCCAGCGCGAATCCCAGCTGCGGGGTGAAACGTGCGCCATCGCGCAGCAGTAGATAGACCGGGATGGCGAGCGAGGCCGCGATCGAGGACAGCCCGACGAAACCCGACACCGTTACCACGGCCAGCCAGCTCACCACCAGCGGCGCCAGCAACAGCAGATCCAGGCCCGCGTAGGCACCTACCAGGGTGGCCACACCCTTGCCACCGCGAAAGCCGTGCCAGACGGGAAACACATGGCCGATGATGGCGGCAAACCCGCACGCGGCCGGCAGCCACGCGGCCAGGTTGCTGCTGCCGGGAGCGATGCCCGGAATCACCAGCATCGGTAACAGCGCCGCGGCGAGCCATCCCTTGGCGACATCGATGATGATGACCCAGATGCCGAAGCCCAGCCCCTGCGTGCGCAGCGCATTGGTGCTGCCGGCGTTGCCGCTGCCCAGCTTGCGGATGTCCACGCCACCGCGCAGGCGGCCGACCACGAGACTGCCGACCACCGATCCGAGCAGGTAGGCAAGGATCACCTTGAGAATGAAATCCATGGGAACGCGAAGGATTCAGCGCAGGAAAACTTCCGCGAGCATACAACGGACGCTGCCACCCCCGTGCCGCTCGATGATGTCGACCGGCACGCCGAGCACCGCATCCACCGCGGAATACAGGCGCGCGTACTTGCGCGCTTCGAGGGCGTGCTGGGCGGTGGCCGACATGACGAGGATGCGCATGTCGCCGAGATACTCGTCCCAGGTGCCCAGCTCGAGCACGTTGCCGGCGAATGCCTGCATTTCGGCGTCGTCGATGGACAGCAACTCACGCCCGGCGCCTAGCCGGTTCACCAGGCGTCCGCGGTCGGCCGCATCGATGTTGTCACGCGCCAGCACGGCGAAGCGCGTCCCGATGCTCATCACCACGTTGGTGTGGTAGATGGGCGCGCCGCGCGCATCCGTGGCGGAAAACATCTCCAGCTCAAAGCCCATCTCGTGGGCCCACTCGCGCGCCACTTGTTCATTTGTACGCGGCGAACGACAGGCATAGGCCACGCGTTCGAGATGATCGAGCACCAGGCTGCCGGTGCCCTCGAGGAAACGTCCGTCCTTTTCATGATGCGTGAGATCGACGGTGCGGCGAACCTGGAATCCTGTCTCGCGCACCACGGCATCGATGACGTCCATGCGCCTTTCGGTACGGCGGCTCGCGGCCTGCATGGGATACAACACCACCGTGCCATCGCCGTGGAAACTCACCCAGTTGTTCGGGAACACCGCATCCGGATTGCGCGGTTCGTCGGAGTCCTGCACCACGCACACCGCCACGCCCTCGCCCGCGAGTGCGGCAGCAAATGCGTCGAACTCGGCCTGGGCCTGCGCCGCTGTGTGTTCAGAGGCGCCCGGCTGCTGGAAACGATTGGTCAGCGCCGTCTCGGCATTGAAGCCGAAGTGATTCGGCCGAACCATGAGCACCGCATCGGCACATTGCGAGGGCACTTCTGGCCTGAGCAATTTCCCACCCTGCATTGCCGACTTCTACATCCCGGACGTGGTAGGCACAATAGCCCGCCAATGACTGATTTCATCCCCACGCTCGATGCCGGATCCACCCAGGATGCAGGGTTCGCACGCGACCTGTCGGCAGCCTACGAAGAGTACGGCTTCGTAATCATCCAGAACCACGGGATCGACAAGGGCGTCATCGACCGGTGCCTGGCCTGCTTTCACAGCTTCTTCGCCTTGCCGGACGCCGAAAAGCGCCGCTACCAGGTGCCGGGCGGCGGCGGCGCACGCGGTTATACGCCTTTCGGTATCGAAACCGCCAAGGGCGCCAGTCACCACGATCTCAAGGAGTTCTGGCACGTCGGCCGGGAATTGCCCCCGGGTCACCCATTCGCCAGGGACATGGCGCCTAACATCTGGGCAGAAGGAATTCCCGGGATTTCGCGAATCGACACTCTCTTTATATGAGTCCTTCGACGCGCTGGGGCGGCGCCTGCTGGCGCCCATCGCGAGCACCCTGGGCCTCGCGCGGAATTACTTCGACGACAAAGTCGACCTTGGCAACAGCGTACTGCGCATCATCCATTACCCGCCGATGCCGCCGGAGCCGACGCCATCGGTACGCGCCGGCGCCCACGAGGACATCAATGTCATCACGCTGCTGCTCGGCGCGGAGGAGCCCGGCCTCGAGGTGCTGTCGCGCAAGGGCGAGTGGCTGCCGATCAACCCGCCGCCGGGTTCGCTGGTGTGCAATGTCGGCGACATGCTGCAGCGGCTGACCAACAAGCGGCTCCGATCGACCACGCACCGCGTGACCAACCCGCCGCGCGAGCGCGCCAGCAAAGCGCGTTATTCACTGCCTTTCTTCCTGCACTTCAACCCGGACTTCCTCATCAAGACGCTGCCGCAATGCATCGACGAGCGGCATCCCGACCAATTCCCCGAGCCGATCAGCGCACATGATTTCCTGCAGGAGCGCCTGCGTGAGATCAAGCTCATCTAGCTCCAGTACAACAACAACAAAAACAGGTCTCAACGATGCTCGTGCTCCAGGCTGTGTTCGGAATACTCGTGTTCGTCGCGCTCGCGATGCCCTTCAGCAGCAACTGGCGGCGCATCAACTGGAAGCTGGTGGGCTTTGCGATTGCGCTGCAATTCATCATCTGCGCGCTGCTGCTCAAGGTGCCGGGCATCAGCGATGGCCTCAACTACGTGAACCGCGCGGTGGGCGCGCTGGGCGAGGCCACCAAGCTGGGAACATCCTTCGTGTTCGGTTATCTCGGCGGCGGCGCCACGCCCTTCGAGGCGAGCAATCCGAAACTGCTGGCCACTTTCGCCTTCCAGGTATTGCCGCTGGTCATCGTGATGTCGGCGTTATCGGCGCTCTGTGGTACTGGCGCATCCTGCCGATCGTCATCAAGGGCATTTCCATCATCTTCGAGCGCGCGCTCGGCACGCGCGGTCCCGCGGGTCTGGTGGCAACGGCCAATATCTTCATGGGCCAGATCGAGGCGCCGCTGCTGGTGCGCCCCTATCTCGCGCGCATGTCGCGTTACGAACTGCTGCTGGTCATGACCGCCGGCATGGCCACCATTGCCGGATCCGTCATGGTGATCTACTCGGCCATGCTGGGTGAGCAGATCCAGGGCGTGCTCGGGCAGCTGATCACCAAGTCCATCATGTCGGTGCCGGCGGCCATCCTGTTCGCGCACGTGATGCTGCCGGAGAACAACGAAAGCTCGCAGGAGCTCGAGAAACCACCGCGCGTGTACGAAAGCTCGATGGACGCCATCACGCGCGGCACCTCAGATGGGCTCAACATCTGGCTCAATATCATCGCCATTATTATCGTCGCCATTGCGCTGGTGGCGCTGCTCAACGGCATCATCAGCTTCATCGAGATTGGTGGCGCGCCGCTGACCATGGAACGCTTCGCCGGCTGGGTTTTCGCGCCCATCGCCTGGCTCATGGGCGTCCCGTGGAACGAGGCCGCCGAGGTGGGCACGCTGCTGGGCATCAAGACCGTGCTCAACGAGTTCATCGCCTATCTGCGCCTGCAGGATCTTCCACCCAGCACCTTGTCCGAGCACAGCAAGCTGATCGCGCTATACGCCGTCGCGGGCTTCGCCAATCTCTCGAGCGTGGGTATCCAGATCTCCGGCATAGGCGCCATGTGTCCCGAGCGGCGCACCGATCTCATGGCCCTGGGATTCCGCGCGCTGGTCGCCGCGACACTGGCTTCCTGCATGTGCGGCGCCGTGGTCGGCATCGTCAGTCCTGATGGCAAAGCTCTACTTCTATTACTCGACCATGAACGCGGGCAAATCCACGGCGTTGCTGCAGGCCGGTCACAACTATGAAGAACGCGGCATGCGGACGCTGCTGTACACCGCCCAGCTCGACTCGCGCCAGGGCGGCCGCATCCACTCGCGCATCGGCATCGAACGCGAAGCGCACCATTTCCACCCGGGCTCCGACCTGCGCGCGGAGATCACCGCCGAACATGCGCGCGAGCCGCTGGCCTGCGTGCTGGTCGACGAATCGCAGTTCCTCACGCCGAAACAGGTGAAGCAGCTCGGCGGCGTGGTCGACGAGCTGAACGTGCCCGTGCTCTGTTATGGATTGCGCACCGACTTTCGCGGCGAGCTCTTCCCGGGCAGCGCGCAACTGCTGGGATGGGCTGACAACCTGGTCGAGATCAAGACCATCTGCCATTGCGGACGCAAGGCCATCATGGTGGTGCGTGTCAAGGCGGATGGCTCGGTCGAACGCGAAGGCGAGCAGATCGAAATCGGCGGCAACGAACGCTATGTGTCGGTGTGCCGCAGGCATTTTTCGCAAGCTGTTGCCGGGGCAAAGATTCCGGGCTGACGAACCCGGCTGGTGCGCGAGATTCGTACAGCGCACTCTTGTTGCGCACGCGCAGCACATGTGGCATTTCGGGTTGTAACTCGATCGTCATCCCATTAACGTGTACTGCATAAATCACGCAGGGCCGCACAGATGGCCGCGTATATAACCGGAGATACCCATGCGTAACGTCCACGGAGCGATGTTGCTTCGATTCCACAAGTATTCACTCGCGACACTTGCCTTGTTAGGCGCGGGGTTCGCATCGACTGCCTTCGCGCAATCGACCGGCACCGAGGCAATTGAAGAAAGCATGAGTGAAGTCGTGGTTTCGGCCACGCGTGTGCGCCAGATCGGCATCGTGGGCGACCAGACGGCGCCGAAGTCGCGCATCACGCTGAACAGTGAATACCTCGCGAAGCAGCCACCAGGACAGACCGTGTTCCAGGCCATCAACCAGCTGCCCGGCGTGAACTTCACCAACACCGATCCGTACGGCACTTCGGGCGGCAACCTGCGCATCCGCGGCTTCGACGGCTCACGCGTTTCGGTGACCTTCGACGGCGTGCCGCTCAACGACTCCGGCAACTACGCCCTGTTCACCAACCAGATGCTGGATCCCGAGCTGGTCGATCGCGTCGACGTGAACCTCGGCACCACGGACGTCGACAGCCCGACCGCATCGGCCACCGGCGGCACGGTCGCGTACCGCACCAAGAAGCCGACCGACGATTTCTCCAGCGAGCTGGTGCTCTCCGCGGGTGACCACAACTATCAGCGCGGTTTCCTGCGCGTCGACACGGGTGAGTGGAGTGACTGGGGGACCAAGGCCTTCATCGCTGCTTCGTACCAGAAGTACGACAAGTTCAAGGGCCCGGGCGAACTCGAAAAGAAGCAGGTCAACGCCGTGATCCGCCAGGATTTCGAGAACGGCAACTTCATCTCGATGGGGCTGCACTACAACGAGAACCGCAACGCGTTTTATCGAACCGCCAGCAAGGCCTCCTTCGAAGCCTACGGCCGCGACTACGACAACCTGGTGTCCTGCACGCGCGATGAGCCGACCTTTCAGACCGTTGCTCCGGGTGACAACGAGGGATTCACGCCGGCGCCGCCAAATCCGCTGCCACCCACCCCGCTTTTCACCGACAACCTGGTATACCCGGGCAGCTGCACCAACTACTACGGCGTACGAATCAATCCTTCGAATACGGGCAATGTACGCATCCAGTCGCTCTGGAACCTGGGCGATAACCTGCGCCTCACCTTCGACCCCTCTTACCAGTACACGCTTGCGAATGGCGGCGGCACATCGCCGATCGTCGAGACGCCGACCGGCGCCGATATCCGTCCGCTTGGTAACGCCAACGTCGCCGGCTTCGATCTGAACGGCGACGGTGACGTCCTCGACACCGTGCGCTTCTACTCGCCCAACACCACGAATACCAATCGCCTGGGGGCGACTGCGTCATTGATCTGGGATATCAACGAAGACAACCGCGCCCGCTTCGCCTACACCTACGATCACGCGGAACATCGCCAGACCGCGCAGTGGGGCAACATCATCGGCGACGGACCGGTACAGGACGTGTTCGCTGGCCGGGAGGGCGAGCGCATCTTGGCCGCCGACGGCGACATCATCCGCGGCCGCGATCGCTTCTCGGTCGCCGAGCTGAACCAGTTCGCACTCGAATGGCGCGGCCAGTTCGCGAACGATGCGTTCACCGCCACCGTCGGCGTGCGCGCGCCCTTACTTCAAGCGCGAACTGAACCAGTACTGCTATACGCCCGACGGCGGCACTGGCAACTCGGGCACCATCGGCAATGCCGGCGGCACGCTGTGCACCTCGCGCGTTCCCAACTTCACGTACGCCAATGGCAACGTGGGTTTCCAGGGCAACAATCCGATGGGCGTGCAGTTCATCGCGCCCTACAGCGACGAGGTGAAGTTCGACGACATCCTGCCGAACGTGGGTCTGAGCTGGAACCCGACCGACAGTCAGCAGCTCTATCTATCGTATGCGGAAGGTCTGTCGGCGCCGCGCACCGATAACCTGTACTCGGTGCGCCGCCAGGCGGATGGCAGCGTCGGCCGTCCGCTGCCGGAGTCGGAAACCACGCAGTCCTATGATCTCGGCTGGCGGCTGAATCACCCGAAGACCATTGCGTCGATCGCCATCTATCACATCGACTACACCAACCGCATCGTGTCGACGTTCGATCGGACCTGGGATTCAGCGTCGACCGCAACGTCGGCGACGTAAAGGTCGATGGCGTCGACATGCAGCTCGGCCATCGCTTCGGCGAGTTGTTCGCCCTCACCGCCTCGGCCGCCTACAACGACAGCGAACTGCAGGATGACGTCCCGACCGCCGGAGCACCCATCGAAACCGCAGGAAAGACGCTGGTTGAGACCCCGGAATGGATGTTCACGGTGCGTGCGGACATCGACGTGACGCCCGACTTCAAGGTCGGCCTGCAGGGCAAGAAGGTGGACGATCGCTTCGGCACCGATCTCAACAACGAAGTCGCGCCGGGTTACACGGTGTTCGATCTCGACCTGACCTACGGCTTCAAATTCAAGGGCGTCGAGCGCGTCGAGATCCAGTTCAACGTCACCAACCTGCTCGACGAGGAGTACTACGGCAACATCAGCTCGGGTACGGGCGTAGGTACCTCGGTCGGGTTCTATTCCATCGGTGCGCCGCGCACCATCATGGGATCGGTGCGGTTCGAATTCTGAGGCGATGTGCCGCATGCGCGGCCGTCTCGTATTGCTGACTCTGCTGGCGGCGGGCCCCGTGCCCGCCGCCACACCTGCCCCGCCGGCACGCGGATTCTCCTGCGCCGGTTCGCATCGCGACCTTCAACGCCAGCCTCAATCGCGCCACCCTGGGCGCACTGCAACGCGATCTTTCGACGCCGGACAATGCCCAGGCGCGAGCCGTGGCGGAAATCATCCAGCGCGTGCATCCCGACATCCTGCTGCTGCAGGAATTCGACTTCGACGCCGCCGGCGCGTCGCTCGCGGCTTTCCAGGCTAACTACCTCGGCCGATCGCAGCAGGGACAGGCGCCGCTCGATTACCCGTACACGTTCTTCACCGAGTCCAATACCGGCATTCCGTCCGGGCACGATTTCGACAACGACGGGCGGATTGCGGGCGGCGGCGATGCGCTCGGCTTTGGCGAGTTTCCGGGCCAGTACGCCATGGTGCTGCTGTCGCGTTTCCCCATCGACACGAAGCGCGTGCGTACATTTCGCAAATTCCTGTGGCGCGACATGCCCGGCGCCCTGTTGCCCGACGATCCGGCGACAGCCGCCACCGCTGACTGGTATTCACCGCAAGAACTCGCCGTGTTGCCGCTGTCGTCGAAGAATCACTGGGACGTGCCGGTGAAGATTGGCAAGCGCACCGTGCACCTGCTCATCAGCCATCCGACACCGCCGGCATTCGATGGACCCGAAGATCGCAATGGCCGGCGCAACCACGACGAAATCCTGTTCTGGCGCGACTACATCACCGCGGGTGCAAACGGCTATATCCGTGACGATCGCGGCAGGCGCGGCGGGCTGGAACGCGACGCCTTCCTGATCATGGGCGATCTGAATTCCGATCCCGTGGACGGCGGCAGCCTGCACGATGCGATCGAAGGGCTGCTCGGGCATGTGCGCATCGCTGCCACGCCCGCGCCGCACAGCGCCGGTGCGGTCGAGGCCAGTTCGACGCAGGCGCGGTGTGAACACCACGCAGCGCGGCGATGCGCGCTACGACACGGCGGATTTCAACGATCGTTCCGCCGGCAATCTGCGCGTCGACTACCTGCTGCCGGAAAAGTCGCTCAAGGTGTGCGGCGCGGGGGTGTTCTGGCCAACGATGCAGGATCCCGCGTCCGACCTGGTGTGGGGATCACCGCCCCCGAGCTCGGATCACCGGCTGGTGTGGCTGGACATCAGTCCAGGCGCAGCTCAATGCCCACCGGGCAGTGATCCGACAGCCAGTGTGCCTTCGCATCCTCGTCGTTGAAGACCACGCGCACGAACGATTTCTTGAGCACGGTCCTGGCGAGGTCGCGGCCCAGCAGGATGTTGTCGATGTACTCGCGATATTCGCTGTCGCGCGTGCAGGGAAGGAATTTTTCGCGTCCCGTGATGTTGGTGAGTCTTGCGGCCGGCGGATCGCCGTCGTCGATACCGGCATAGAAATTCAACGGTCGGCCTTTCGCGTCCTGCGCGGGCCCTTTCTCGAGAGTGAAACGGCGATTGAAGTCGCCGAGCACACCGAACCGACGGCCGGCGCGCGCTTCCTCGTCTATCCACGCTTCGAGCGGCGCAATCTGCCGGGTCAACAGCGCGCAGTTGCGGCCTTCGGCGGTGAGCGGTCCTGCCGGGCAACCTGACTTCAGGTGCACGGACATCAGCCGGAATTCCTGGCGGGTTCCGGGAAAGAATGTCGCGACCACGCCGCGCCGCGCCGCGTTGTCGATCGACAGTGGCTCGTACTCGCTTTCGCAGCGATACGGCAGGCCGCGACGTATCGCGAACCCGTTCTTCTGCGTATGTGCCCGTGTCGAGAAGCAGAACTCGTAGCCCGGGAACACCTGCGCCGCGGCCTCCGGCCCGTCGACTTCCTGCAAGGCCACGATATCGGCGGCCAGCGTCGCCGCGTAATGGCGCAGCGAGGCATAGTCGGCCGGGCTGCGCGGCTCGCGGCGCGTGATCGCGCAGGGCAACGTGCGATCGTCGCCACCCACCATGCCGCCCTGCTCGGCGCAGTTGTCGCGCAACGCCCGGTGGGTCTCGGGAGTCATCAGGTATTCGACGTTCCAGCTCGCGATGCGCACGCGGGAGGCGCCGTCCTTCCAGGGGCCGCCACCCGGCAGTTCCAGTACCGGAGAGTCGATGCGCAGGCCCGCGTATTTCTGTTCCAGCGTGCCGTAGGGGTTGGTCCAGGATCCGTACACCGGGTTCGGCAACAGGAACCAGCTCACGCCGAACCGCGGCTCGAGGCGTTCGCGATCGCCGGCGAACACTTTCGGATCGACGAAATCGCCAAGGTCGTCGCCGACCAGTGCGACGATCCGGTAGTTAGCAGCGATGAACGCGCGGCGTAGTGTCTTGAGGCTGTTGTTCCACTCTGGCCGTTCACCCCGCAGCAGCATCCGGTCCGGATCGGGTCGGGGATCGATTCCGAGCGCCACCAGGTTGCGGATGGTCGCGGTTTTGGCCGGGCAAGGGTCGGTGGATGTGGGCGGCGGCGTGCTGCAATCGCGGTTGGAGACGTAGAACACGGTGTGTCCGAGCCGGCGAGCCGCCGCGATGAACTCGCGGGCCCCGGGGATGGCGTCGGCCTCGCCCGCGCCCACCCATTCACCCCAGCTCTTCGAGTCGTAGGTCGTGCGGTCGTGCAGCAGCCGCGCCTGGTACACGGTGTTGTCGAGCACGGTCTCATCGAGATCGAGCACCACGGCCGTGGGCATACGCGCCAGCACCTCCGGCGCGACGCCCTGCTGCTCGAGCGCCGCGCTGCCGGGCGCCGGCGCGGCTAACTGCTGTGTCGCCAGCCGGTAGGTCTGCTCGGCGATGGCACGGAATTCCGGCGCACGCTGCATCCACAACGTTGCTCCGACCTGCTCGCGGCCTTCCCAGTCCTGCGCACTCGCCACGGTGAGCAACGAGCACAACGACACTGCCGCGATCGGGCCTGTCCAGCCTCGCGCCATGAAACCTCCGACACCAGAAACGGTCCTTCGGCTCCAGATTATTTCAGAAGCGACGGAAAATGAACTAGCCGGTTTCGGCCAGCGAATTGGTTTGCCAGTTGTTGTCGAGTCAGGTCGAGGGGCTCGACCCGCAGGAAACGCAGCGCGTCCGACGCACTGCAGGGCTTGGCGAACAGGAACCCCTGCGCGAGCGCGCAGCCCATGTTGCGCAGGATTTCGAGCTGCTGCCAGGACTCGATGCCTTCGGCGACGACCTGGATGTTGAGGCTGCGAGCCATCGCGACCACGGCGCTGACGATGGCGTGATCGGAGGGGTCGGTGACGATGTCGCGTACGAACTTGCGATCGATCTTGAGCGAGTCGACGCGCCAGCGCTTCAGATACGACAGTGAGGAATAGCCGGTGCCGAAGTCGTCGATGGCGATCTTCACGCCGAGATCGCGCAGCGACTCGAGCGCGTCCTCGCGGAAATCGCCGGTACGCGATTCGAACAGCGATCCTTCGGTGAGCTCCAGGGCGATGAGCTGCGGGCCGATACGGTATTTTTCCATGGCCTGCTGTATCAGCTCACGCAGGCGCGTGCGCTCGAGCTGCACCGCCGAGACGTTCATGCTCACGGGCACCAGGTGAGCACCCTGCTCGCGCCATGTGTTGATGTCGCGGCCCACCTGGTCGAGCACGAACTGCCCGATCGGAATGATGAGCCCGGTTTCCTCCGCCACGCCGATGAAGCGCTCCGGCGAGATGAAACCCTGGGTCGGATGTTTCCAGCGCAGCAGGGCCTCGAGACCGGCTACCCGCTGGGAATGGATATCGATGATGGGCTGGTAGTGCACCATGAACTGCGACAGCTTCAGGCCAGTGCGCAACGACGCTTCGATAGCAACGCGTTCCTTCAGGTCGCGGTCCATCTGCGGGCTGAACACCTGGAAGTTGTTACGGCCGAGATCCTTGGCCTGGTACATCGCCGTATCGGAATGCTTGAGCAACTCGCCCATGGTCCCGCCGTCGCGCGGGAACATGCTGACGCCGATGCTCACGGTGGCCACCAGCGCGCGACCGTCGATCATCACCGGCGCCGACAGCACTTCGTTGATGCGCGTCGCCGCCAGGGCAACCTCGTCGGGCGCGCTCACCCGATGCAGCACCACGACGAATTCGTCGCCTCCCATGCGAACGACGATATCCGCCGGGCGCACCGCCGCGCGCACACGCTTGGCGATTTCCTGCAGCAGCTTGTCGCCCACCTCGTGGCCGCGCGAGTCGTTGATGTGCTTGAAGCGGTCGAGATCGAGGAACAGCACCGCCAGCATCTGGCGCGATTCCTGGCACCGCGCAATGGCTTCGGGCAGGTGCGCCTGCAGGAACATGCGGTTCGGCAGCCCGGTGAGGTGATCGTGGTTGGCGAGCTTGTCCAGGCGCTGCTGGTTCGCGAGCAACTGGCTCTGCGCCTTCTTTCGCTCGGACAGGTCACGCATCAGGTAGGACACCAGGCGCCGATCGCTGGATTCGATGGGCACGCAGCTCACTTCCACGTCGATCTGCCGGCCATCCTTGAGCCATTGCACGAGTTCGACGCCGCGGCTGGGCTCGACCCGCGCCAGCGTCGCGATGACCGGATCCTGCAAGTCGTTAGGCCCGCGCAGCACCGACAGGATCGAGCGGCCGCGTAACTCATCGAGGGTGAAGCCTAACTGCTGCTGCACCGCAGGATTGGCATCGACGATCTCGCCGGTGCGGGCGTCGGCCACCAGCAGGCCGTCCTGCGCCTGCTCGATGATGGCGCGATAACGCGATTCGAGAGCCAGGCGGTCGGCATTCAGGCGGCGCGAACGCGCCACCAGCAACACGGCGACGATGGTGAAGCCACCGACCAGCAGGCCCAGCAGGATGGTCTGGTAAAGCGTGGTGCGCGTGGCCTGGGCCGAGGCGCTGCGCGGTATCTCGAGTTGCAGCAGCCAGACTGGTGAACCCGCCTGGTCGCGCAGGATCAGGTAGCCGTTGACGTGGCTGCTGCCGGCCACGCGCGTCAGCAGGTTCGCGGAGAGCGGCGAGCTCCGCACCCATTCGCGCACATCGTCGGGGATGCCGGAGCGAGCCAGGTTCGCGACCGGATAACCGGTCACCGGCCACGGGGAGAAGCGGCCTACGCGATCGACCACCGTGGGTGTGAAGGCGCGCGTGAATGCGATCCAGCCCTGCGGCTGGCCGATGCCCGTGCTGTCGTACACCGGGCGCACGGCGAACAACGCCGGGCCACGGGCGCGTTGCACGATGCCACGCACGCCGTCGCCGACGCCGTTGAGCTGGCCGGAGGTGACGCCCTGTTTGACGGCAGCCAGCAGGTCGGTATCCGGCGGAATCTCGTATTCCTGTGCCGCCGTCGCATCGATGGCGAACGAGGCGCGCGTCTCCAGGTTCCGATCCAGCAACAGCAGGCTGTCGACGTCGAGCCGCACCATCGCGGCGGCATTGAGCGAACCGGTGAAATATTCCGGACGGGCACCGCGCACGAAGTCGGCCGTATCGGTGGAAATGGCGTAATCGCCGAGGGCGGAATGCAGGTCGACCAGTTCGGTCTCGAAGCCGCGCTCGAGCTGCCGGCTCTGCATGTCCACGTCGCGCGATTCGATGTCGGCGACGTTGCCCAGCCAGCCACGCTGTGACCAGCCGTAGAAGACAACGAGAATGATGGCGACCACCGCGCCGATCAGGGGCAGCGGAGATTGGCGGATCCGGCTTTTGGCTTCCGGAGCTAGGTTGCGCGACATAACGTGAACTGCGTCACGTGTAGAAAATGACCACTCTGCAGTGTGCAACGCACCGAAAGCGCGCCCCACTAAACCGCGCACACTTCTGTAATTGTGCCTCTCGGAAACCCGGGACAGAGGCGGCTGGGGTCCGCTCAGAGGGCCTGGTAGCGCAATCCGTAACAGGCCGCTTCGCTGGTGTCTGGAAGCTCTCGACCTGCGCATCGAAGTCCAGGCCGGAATTCTTCCCTGGTGTCTTCCCACGCAGCGAATTCCCGGCGAAAATGACACCGGTTACCACAAGGGCCTGATCGTCGACGAATGGCATGCGCACAAGGAGACGGTTGCCGTTTGGCAGCTCACGAGCGGATTCGATTGCGGCCACGGACGCCGCTCCGCGAAAATGCCGCACCCTTCCGCCCCGCCGTTGCGCCACCCTCCCGGAGAATGTTGATGAACAAGGATCGAATGACCGTGCTCGCCGCGATGATGGACCAGGGAGTGATCCCGGTTTTCTATCACCCGGACCTCGAGGTCTGTCAGAAGGTCATTCAGGCCTGCGCCAACGGCGGCGCGAAGTGCATCGAATTCACCAACCGCGGCGACTTCGCGAGCCACGTGTTCTTCGAGGTGACGCGGCATTTCGACAAGGCCGATCCCTCGGTGATCATGGGCGTGGGCTCGATCGTCGATGCCCCCACGGCCGGCATCTACATCGCCAACGGCGCGAAGTTCGTCGTCGGCCCGATTCTCAACGCCGACGTCGCCAAGGTCTGCAATCGCCGCTGCATTCCCTACTCACCCGGCTGCGGCTCGGCCAGCGAAATCTCCTATGCGCACGAGCTGGGCTGCGAAATCGTCAAGGTGTTCCCGGGAAGCTCCGTGGGCGGACCGGAGTTCGTGAAGAACGTGCTCGGGCCCATGCCGTGGACGCGCATCATGCCCACCGGCGGCGTCGAGCCCACCGAAGAATCGCTGCGCAAGTGGTACGGCGCCGGCATCGTCGCCTGCGGCATCGGCAGCAATCTCATCACCAAGGAACTGCTCGCCAAGCAGGACTACACCGGCATCGAAGCACGCGTGCGCGACACCGTGAAGCTCATCAAGACGATTCGCCAGAAAGTAAAGAGGACCAGTAATGACTGAAAACGTTCTGAAGATTCGCCCGGCCTCCGAAACCCGCTGGGATTGCGCCTCGTTCGGCGAAGTCATGCTGCGATTCGATCCGGGCTTCGGTCGCGTGCGCAATGCGCGCAGCTTCCAGGTCTGGGAAGGCGGCGGCGAGTACAACGTGGCGCGCGCCATGCGCAAGTGCTGGGGCAAACGCGCCACCGCGATCACCGCGCTGCCCATCAATGATCTCGGCTGGCTGGTCGAAGACCTGATGATGCAGGGTGGCGTCGACACCTCGAAGATCATCTGGCGCGAGTTCGACGGCCTGGGGCGCAACACGCGCGTCGGCCTCAACTTCACCGAGAAAGGCTTCGGCATCCGTGCCGCGCTCGGCTGCTCGGATCGCGGTCATTCAGCCGCCTCGCAGATCAAACCCGGCGAAGTGAACTGGGAGAAGATCTTCGGTGAAGAAGGCGTGCGCTGGTTTCACACTGGCGGCATTTTTGCGGCGCTCGCGCCCAATACGTCCGAAGCGGTCATCGAGGCGGTGGAGATCGCGAGAAAATACGGAACGATCGTGTCGTATGACCTCAATTACCGCGCCTCGCTATGGAAGAGCCAGGGTGGCAAGGAAGGCGCGCAGAAGATCAATCGCAACATCGCGAAGTACGTCGACGTGATGATCGGCAACGAGGAAGACTTCACGGCCTGCCTCGGCTTCGAAGTGGAAGGCCTGGACGAACACATCTCGGCCATCGATCCGGCGAACTTCAAGAAGATGATCCAGACCGCGGTGAAGCAATTCCCGAACTTCAAGGTCGCGGCCACGACGCTGCGTAACGCGAAGACGGCGACCTTCAATGACTGGTCGGCGATCCTCTACGCGGGCGGTCAGTTCTACCAGTCGATGATGCGCGAGGACCTCGAGATCTACGATCGCGTGGGCGGCGGCGATGGATTCGCCTCCGGTCTCGCCTACGGCTTCATGGAGGGCAAGGGCCCGCAGGCCGCGGTGGAATACGGCGCGGCACATGGCGCACTCGCGATGACCACGCCTGGCGACACCTCGATGGTCAACGTGAAGGAAGTCGAGGCGGTCATGAAGGGCAAGGGCGCGCGCGTGATCCGATGAACCGTCGCGAATTGCTGCCGCTGATGGCTGGCGCGGCCGGCATCGCGGTGTCTGCCGAGGCAACGACTGGCAGCACGCCGCTGTCGGCGCCCGAGTTGAGGCGGGTGTCCTATCAAAGCGCGCGCACCGGCAAGGAACGCGATTACTTCGTGTACCTGCCTGCCGGCCACGCACAGAAGAAAGACTGGCCGGTGATGCTGTTCCTGCACGGCAACGGTGAACGTGGCGACGGCAAGAGCGAACTCGAATACGTGCTCACCCACGGGCCGCTGTTCGAGGCGTGGTGTCAGAAGCGCGACCTGCCCTTCGTGATCATCTCGCCACAGCTGCCGAAGTTCGGACAGGGTGAACTGCCCTACATAAAGTTTCGCAAGCCGGACTCGATTCCCACGCGCCGCGCCGAGTGGCATCAATCCGCGGCCGAACACTGCGGATTTGCGCCTGCCCGAGCCCATGGGCGGCAAGGCGCCGGACGACAGGCTGCCGGATGGCCCGAAGGGCCTCATCGAGGGCTGGTACGAGATCGAGGACGAGCTCATCGCCATGGTGGACCGCACCGTGGCGTCGTTCAAAGGCAATCCGAAACGAGTCTGCCTGACGGGACTGTCGTATGGCGGTTTCGGGTGCTGGTACCTCGCCGCGCGCCACGCGCAGAAATTCTCGGCGGTCGCACCGATTGTCGGCTACGGACATCCCGACCACGCCGCGCCGATCGCCACCGCCAAACTACCCCTGTGGGTCTTCGCCGGCGGTCGCGACCCGGTAGTCCCGGTCCGGTTCTTTTATCCCGTGCTCAATCGCCTGGAAGCGCTCGGTCATCCCGACGTGCGTTTCACGAATCACGAAGACCTTGGGCACTTCGCCTGGGTAAGAGTCTACGAAGGCGAGGATCTCTACGCCTGGTTCCTCAGGCAGTCCCGCGCCTGAGGAAAAAAGGGAGGCAACTCGCGTTGCCTCCCGATCTTCCAGTCGTTTTTCCGCCGGCTTCAGAACTTGCCGCTGATGCCGAATATCACCTGCCGGCCCGGTCCGAACGAAGCGCGCGGCGTGAGCGCATCGCTGGCGTAGTAGGTCAACAGCGCCTCGTTGGTCAGGTTCTGCAGCTCCAGGCTGAGCGAGATGTTGGTTTCCATCGGCAACGTGTAGCTGAACGAGGCGTCCAGGTAGCCACGCTTCTGGGCGAAGTTGTCTGCCGGCATGCCGTTTTCGTAGAGCGGGAATTGCTCCATGAAGACGTCCCTCACCGACCAGATGATGCGGCCGGAGAACCCGAAGTTCTCGTAGAAGGCCGTTACGTTGTAGGTGTAGGGCGAGAGGCCATAGATCGCGCTGGACTTGGCACCCAGCAGGCCGCCCTCGGACTTCTGCTCGATATGCGTGTAGTTCACGGAGAAGCCGGCGCCCTGCAGCAGCATGTCGAGCGGCTGGACGTAGGTGAATTCCCAGCCGTTGAGCGTGATCAGCTCGGAGGTGTTCTGGCGCTGGTCGACTCGCACCATTGCATCATTGGGATTTCCCGTGGTGCACTGGCACGCGGAATTTGCGGCGTTCTGCAGGCCAGTTTGTGTTGCGATCGGCAGGGTCGCGAAGTCGAGGCCCAGCTCGCCGAACGGAGTCGGAGTTCCCACGACCGTCGTGTAACCCTCGATTTCCTTGCGCCAGGCATTCAACGCGACGACGCCGAGACCCTCGTCACCAAAGTACCACTCGATACCGAGGTCGTAGTTGTCGGAGAAGTACGGCGACAACGCCGGGTTACCGATGGTCAGCACGTCGCCGGTAACGCTCAGCGTCTGGTTCGGCGCAATGTCACCGGGCTGTGCACGAGTCATGGTGCGGGAAGCCGCGGCACGCAGCAGGAAGCCCTTGCCCAGTTCGCTGGCGATGTTGAAGCTCGGCAGCACCTTGTCGTAGTCGGAGATGTCTTCGAGGTACTGGCGCTGGGAGCCGGTTGGCGTATTGGCGTTGATGTAGCCGGAGATGAACTGGTCGGTCTTGATGTAGCGCGCTCCCACGTTGTAACGGAGCTTGCCCAACGCCTCGATCTGTCCGTTGGCTTCGAGGTAGAACGCGTCGGTTATCTCGTCGAGAACGCGCGGGTTGTAACCGGCCACATTGATGCCACCGACCAGGCCCACGGCCAGCTCCTTCTCGAAGTAATCGATGTTCACCTGTGGATCGAGCATCCGGTAGTTGGGCAGCGCCCAGCCGTTGCTCAACCCCACGTCGAAGTCAGTCGTTTCATACAGGGCGCCATGCGTCCACGGCTGCATGTACTGGCCGAGCTGGGCGTCCGGGATCGCCACCTTGGCATTGTCGACACCCGCCGCCGTGATCGCGTTCACGCACTCGGTGCGCGACGGGCTTGCCGCCACGTTTCCACCGTCAGTGGCGCAGCTGGTGGTCTCCCAGTTGGTGATCTCGCGATGGAACTTGTCGCGGCTCACGCCTGCGCCCAGCTTGAAGGCGTCCGCAAAAGCCCATTCGCCTTCGAGGCGACCACCCTTCTGCCAGACTTCACGCTGCACCGGCTGTATGCGCAGCGCATTCCAGGTCCAGAAATTGACGTCGTTCAGGTCGCGGCTGGGCGTGATGTTGATGACACCATCACCCCTGGCGTTGAGATCCACGGTGATGCCACTGTTCAACACCGAGTTGAACAGATAGGTATTGGTCGAACGGAACCAGTCGCTGTGGTTGTAGTTGAGAGACGCGTCGAGCTTGAACTTCTCGCCGATCTTCCACGCCATGCCGCCATTCAGGTTCATGAACTCGGTGTCTTCGACGTACGGCCGGTTCTCGTTGAGCCACTGCGGATTGGCCAGCGTGGCGCTGGTCACGACATTGTCTTCGTTGACTTCAACGTTCAGCGGAATGTTGTTGTTGACGTTGCGGATGGCGAGGTTCAGGTCGTTCCGCTCGTAAGGATGGTCGGCCTCCGAATAGAGACTGTCGAAGAAGAACTCCAGGTTGTCGCTGGGCGCCCACTGCACGGACAGGATGCCCGACCGGGTTTCGCGCTCACCGATGAGCATGTCCGGGCGCGCCAGGCGCGGCCAGATGGAATAGCTCAACTGGTTGCATGACATGCCCGAGCTTCCGCCCGCCGTATCGCCAGGTCCGCAGACCTGGACCTGCTGCGCCGTCGCGGGATCGTTGTCGTGATCCCAGAGGAATGGCGTGAGCAGCGCATCGTACTGGCCGCCGGTCGGCAACGCGGTCGCCCATGACTGCGACGCGTTTCCGTAGCCCGGTGTTGGATTGCTCGGGACCGTCGGATTGACGCCCGGGATCGCGCGCGAATTGCACCCCGGCTGGGTGTTGGGGCATCCGGGAACGACGACATTCGTGAAGCCGATGGTGTTGAAACCATCGGCGCGGTACTTGCGGTTGGAATACGCGACACCGCCGAGGATGCCGAATTCGCCGTCGCCGACTTCCCAGGTATTGCTGGCGTACAGGCCGAGACGCGGGCTCCAGTCCTCGGCAGATTCCTGGTAGTTAGCCTTCGCGGTGTAGTTGACGTGGAATCCCTTGTTGTCGAAGGGGCGCGCGATGCGCAGGTCGACGTTTGCCGCTACTGCGCCTTCGACCTGGCGCGCCGTCGGCGTCTTGTTCACCGTCAGCTGCGAGAACAGCTCCGTCGGGAACAACACCAGGTCGATACCTCGCCCCTGGCTGACGGCGTCGACGTTGCTGTCCGACGAGGTCTCCACCGGCGCCCCATTGAGCGTGAACTGGGTGAAATCGCGGCCGAGGCCGCGGATGGCGACTGAAGTTCCTTCGCCCGTGAAGTCACGTGCGATCTGCACACCGGGAATACGCTGCAGCGATTCGGCGAGGTTGAGGTCCGGGAACTTGCCGATGTCCTCGGCGAAGATCGAATCGGTGAACGAGATGTTCTCCCGCTTCTCGGCGACCGAGTTCTGCAGCGAGGCGCGGAAGCCGGTGACCACGACCTCGCCGATGTCATCGGGATTTTCCTGGGCCGGTGGATCGGCGTTTTGCGCCATCGCGCCCGCCGATAAGAGTCCTGCCGTGCCAGTCAGACCAATGATTGCCAGCTCGCGAAAACGCTTCGTGTCCATCGACTCCCCCTCCAGATGGATAGATTCCGTCGGCCGAAAAGGAGGCGCTCCGCCCGTGCCTCCCCCTGACGCTTTGCCCAACCGTAGCAAATTGGTCAGGCCAAAGGCAAGATTGCGCCCTGACCAGAACAGTCAACTGTCCAGCCGCCTTCGGGCATATTGCCCTTGCCTATTTCCTTGTTGATCGACTGCCGGTCTCGGATACTTCGACCATGGTTGAACCACGCCGCCTGTACGAACAGATCGCCAAGAAACTCGCGCATTCAATTGCCGTCGGCGAGTACGACATTGGCCAGCGGTTACCTTCCGAGCGCGAACTGGCGCAAACGTTCGAAGTTTCGAGGCCGACGGTGCGCGAGGCCATCATCGCGCTGGAACTGGACGGACTCGTCGAAGTCCGCATGGGATCCGGCGTCTATGTCACCAACCGGCAGCCGCCGGAAGGCCACGAGGGCGTCAAGGACATCGGTCCGTTCGAATTGCTCGAAGCCCGGCGCGCCATAGAAGGCGAGGCCTGCGCGCTCGCCGCACTGCGCATCGACGATGCGCAGATCGCGCAGCTGTCCGCCCTGGTCGCGGAAATGCGCGACGACAACCAGCACAACGAGATCCTGATGAGCGAAGACGCCGATCGCCGCTTCCACGAGCTGATCGCGAGTTCGACACAGAACAGCGGCATCATCGCCGCGGTGCAGATGTTGTGGGATGCGCGCGCCCGTTCCCCGCAATCACACCTGATGGACGACAAGGGACGCGCGCGTGGGCTCAAGCCTCCCATCGCGGAACACACAGCCATCGTGCGGGCGTTGAAGCAGCGCGACCCGGAAGCCGCGCGCGCCGCGATGCACGAGCACATCACCCGGGTCATCGAACACATGCTCGAGGCCACCGAGGTGGAAGAAATCGAGCGCGCCCGCGCCGTGTCGGCCGAAAAGCGCCGCCGCTACTCCCCGGTGCGCCGCAAGGTCAGCGCGCGCTAGCCTCGCGCGCCAGCAGTCAGGCGCGGGCTGCCTTCGGCCGGCTGGCGTAGAACAGCGCCAACCCGATCAGGAACACCGCGGCGGCCACCACACCGCTCTGCACGGCGCCGGTGATGCGCACCGTCTCCCTGAGGTATTCCCAGTAGTTGAACACCAGCGTCGCCAGCGCCGCACCCGCGAGTGCGACGATCACACCCGCGATCGCGAGTGCGCCGTGCGAGCGGCTGACATCCAGCGGAGTGTCGACGTCGACCTGGACGATGCGGCCGCGGAACCAGATCCAGAACAGCGCCAGGCTCACGAGATGCATCATGCCGGCCCACACGAACACGATCTGTTGATTGCCGGTCCACTGCACCGCGAGTCCCGCCAGCAATGTCATGAACATGCCGCCGATGCCGCCCGCCGTGGCGCCAAGCCCGACCACGGAGCCGGACACCTTTTGCGGAAACAGATCGGTCGCATTGGTGAACAGGTTCGCGGACCACGCCTGGTGGCACGCGGTCGCGAGCGTGATGAATGCCACACACAATTCAAAACTCTCGGTGTAGTACGCGAAGATGGAGCCCGGCATGAAGATCGCCGCGAGTCCCATCGCCGTCATGCGCGCCTTGCCGACCGGCCAACCGCGTTTCATGAGTGTGCTCGAAATCCATCCGCCGAGAATCGAGCCGATGCTCGAGCCCGTGTAGATCACCGCCACCCAGATGCCCGCGTTCAGGGGATTCTGCCCGCGCTCGCGGTCGAGGTACGACGGCAGCCAGAACAGATAGAACCACCACACTGGATCGGTGATGAGCTTGCCGATCAGGAACGGCCAGATCTCGCGATACCGCATCAGCGTCGTCCAGGGCAGCTTGAGCGCCTGCTGCGCCTGCGGCTGGTCCGAGCGGATGTAATCGAGCTCAGCCTTGCCGAGCCGTTTCTGATGTTCCGGATCGTTGAAGTAGATCTGCCAGAAATACAGCCATACGAGACCGACGAGGCCGATCGCGACGAACGCCATCTGCCAGCCCCAGTGAGATGCAATCCAGACGATGCCGCCGGACACGATTACGCCAATGCTGGTGCCCGAATTGAAGATGCCGGTGGCGAGTGCCCGCTCCTTTTGCGGGAACCACATGCCGACCGCCTTGATCGACGCCGGGAAATTCGCGGCTTCCGCGAACCCCAGGATGAAACGCATGATGGCGAAGCCCAGCACCGTGGCGACCAGGCCGTGAGCCGCCGCGGCCACCGACCAGAGGATCAAGGCAACGGCGAGGGCCTTCTTGACGCCAAACTTGTCGATGAAGATCCCGATCACCGAGGGAAACATGGCGTACGCAAACGTGAACGCCGTGGTGATGGTGCCGTAGTCGACGTCATCCCAGCCGAGCGCGCTCTGCAACGTGGTCTTGAGCACCGACAGCGAGTTGCGGTCGACGTAGTTGATCGTGGTGCAGAAGAACAGCAGCCCGCAGATCACCCAGCGGTAGTTGCCGATCCTGGCGGCGACGGCAGTCTTGCTGCTACCGGTGTCATCCGTTGCGTTGATGGTGCTCATTCAGCAAGTCCCCCAGGCGAGTCGAAGCTCAAAGTTTGTAGGCTTTTTTCGGGAATTCGTACGCGAGTTGCGGCGCGAGACTGGCGGCTTCGTCCTCGGGGAGGCGGTGCTCGGCCACGAGGCGTGCGAGGAAGGAACAGTCGATGCGCCGTGCCACGTCATGACGCGACGGAATGGAAAGAAAGGCGCGCGTGTCATCGTTGAAGCCAACGGTGTTGTAGAACCCGGCGGTCTCGGTGGTCTGCTCGCGGAAGCGCATCATGCCTTCGGGACTGTCGTGGAACCACCAGGCCGGGCCGAGTTTCAGCGCCGGGTAGTGGCCCGCGAGCGGCGCGAGCTCGCGCGCGTAGGAACTCTCATCCAGCGTGAAGACGATGATCGACAACGATGGATCGTTGCCGAAGCGATTCAGCAGCGGACGCAACGCACCCACGTAGTCGGTGCGCGTCGGGATATCGGCGCCGACGTTCGGGCCGAATCGGTCGAACAGCGGCGCATTGTGATTGCGCCAGGCGCCCGGGTGAATCTGCAGCACGAGCTTGTCATCGAGGCTCATGCGCGCCATCTCGGTGAGCATCTGTCCGCGGAACAGGTCCGCATCGCCAGGGTTTGCGGCGCCCTTCGAGATGCGACCGAACAGCGCTTCCACATCGGCCGGGCTCAGGTCGGCAGTGCGCGCCGTGGGATGACCGTGATCGGTCGACGTCGCCCCCATCACAGCGAAAAATGCGCGCCGCTTGCGATGCGCGGCCAGGTAGCCGCGCCACGAGAACGCGTCCTCACCCGTGAGCTCACTGAACCGGCGCAGGTTGTCGAGGAAGCCGACGGCATCCGGATCGACCACGTTGTCGGGCCGGTAGGCGGTGATCACGCGACCGTGCCATCCACTCTTGCGGATGGTCACATGGTGAATGAGATCGTCGAGTGGCGACTCGGTGGTGGCGAGCGCTTCGATATTGAAGCGTTCGAACAGGGCGCGCGGACGGAAATCAGGCTTCTGGAGGCGCTCGGCGATGCGATCGTAGGTCGCGTCGGCATTCGCCGGCGGTCAGCGGAATATCGGCATCGAACACGCTCGAGAGCACCCAGTCGAACCACATGCGGGTCGGCGTGCCATGGAACAGGAAGTAATTTTTGGCGAACAGGTGCCAGATCTTGCGCGAATCGCGTTCGGTGGAGCCGCCGTCGATGCGCGCCACGCCGAAATCTTCCAGCCTGACCCCCTGGCTGTAGAGCATCCGGAAAACGTAATGATCCGGAGTCAGCAGCAGGCTGGCGGGATCCGCGAATGGCACGTTGTCCGCGAACCATTTCGGGTCGGTGTGCCCATGCGGGCTGATGATGGGCAGGTCCTTGACCAGCTGGTACAGACTGCGGGCGATCGCTCGTGTCGTCGGATCGGCGGGGAAAAGCCGATCGGGATTGAGTTTGTCCATGTTGGTAGTATTCATGCCCCGCCTGGCGGCCAGACGATTTCCGTGTGCGGCGGGCGACACTAATTCTTAATCCTTAAGGGAGCAATGGGCGTGAGCGCTGTTGAGTCGATTAATTCAAAGCCAGGCTCCGAGCGCGATCGGGAAATCGTGTCGGCCGAAGTGATCGTCAGCTGCCCTGCGCGTAACTTCGTCACGCTGAAAATCGTCACGCGTTCAGGCGTTACTGGTCTCGGCGATGCAACATTAAACGGCCGCGAACTCGCCGTCGCTTCCTATCTGAAAGACCACCTGGTGCCGAATCTCATCGGCCGCGATGCGGGGCGCATCGAGGACATCTGGCAGTTCTTCTATCGCGGCGCGTACTGGCGCCGTGGTCCGGTCACGATGACGGCCATCGCCGCGGTGGACGTCGCACTGTGGGACATCCTCGGCAAGATGTCCGGCCTGCCGCTGTACCGGCTGCTCGGCGGCCGCTCGCGCGAGGGCGCGTTGGTCTACGGCCACGCGAATGGCAAGGACATCGACGAGTGCAGCGCCGAAGTCGGCAAGTACATCGCGCAGGGTTACAAGGCAGTGCGCGCGCAATGCGGCGTGCCCGGCGTCAAGAAGGCCTACGGCATTTCAAATCTGAAAAATGCCTATGAGCCCGCCGAAAGCGAGTTGCCCGCCGAGACGGTGTGGTCGACGCCGAAGTATCTCGACATCGTGCCCAAGCTGTTCGAGCGACTGCGCAAGGATCACGGTCCGGAAATCGAACTGCTGCACGACGTACATCACCGCCTGACGCCCATCGAAGCGGCGCGCCTCGCGCGGGATCTCGAGCCGTATCGCCTGTTCTGGCTCGAGGATTCGACGCCGGCGGAAAACCAGAGGAGCTTCGAGATCATCCGCAAACACTCGGTGACGCCGCTCGCGGTCGGCGAAGTGTTCAATTCGATCTGGGACTGCAAGTACCTCATCGAGAATCAGCTCATCGACTACATCCGTACCACCATCGTGCATGGCGGCGGCATCACGCACGTGCGCCGCCTCGCGGACTTCGCCTCTCTTCACGGCGTTCGCACCGGCTTCCATGGCGCCACCGATCTGTCGCCGGTGTGCATGGGCGCGGCGCTGCACTTCGATACCTGGGTGCCCAACTTCGGTATCCAGGAATACATGCGACATGCGCCGGAGACCGACGAGGTGTTCCCGCACGATTACACGTTCCGCGACGGCCGCCTGCATTGCGGCGAGTCGCCGGGCCACGGCGTGACCATCGACCAGAAACTCGCCGCGAAGTATCCCTACAACCCGAAGCAGCTCCCGGTCGCGCGTCTCGAAGACGGCACGATGTGGGACTGGTAGACGGGCGGCGCTAGCCCGGCTAGCGTCTGTCTCGAAGTAGCGCGCGGCGAAATCCAGGAACGTTGGCCAGTTCGGCCCCGATGTATGGCCGCCGGCATGCTGCCGGTATGCCAGCTCGCCGGCGGTGAGCGCGGTCTCGACCGGCGGGAATTCGGTGGTGCCGAGATCCTTCTTGCCTAACAACCGGTAGACGGGGCCCGCGGCGGCGGCGGCCATGAACATGCCCTTCGGATCCACCCAGCCATCGCCCTGCTCGAGCGTGCCGGCACCGATGAACAACGGCCGTGGCGCCGCGAGCGCGATGAGCTCGTGCGCATCGACGGGCAGGTCGTTCGGACCCAGCGGATCCGCGGCGTACCTGATGTAGTTGCCGGCCATCCAGTGGTATTCGCCGCTGCCCGCGACGTTCTCCAGCTTTTCGCCCCAGTTGCGACGCGCCAGCGCAGCGCCACCCGCGCCCGATGAACCGATGAAGCCGATGGCGTAGCGGGGCTCGTACGCCATGGTCACGAGCGCAGCCTTGCCAAAGCGGGACACGCCCTCGATGACGGCGCGCTTCGCGTCCAACTTCCGGATTCGTTTCGAGGTAGTCGAGCAGCCGCGATGCGCCCCAGGCCCAGGCGCGCAGCGCACCCCAGTCATCGGGTTTGCGCGGCTGGCCCTTGTTGACCAGGCCGATGATGCCCCTGGTGAGGCCGGCGCCGTTGTCGGCCTGGATGGTGGTCGTGGAAAGGATGGCGTACGCCCAGCCCCTGGCGATCACCTGTTCCTGCCAGGTCGGCGATGGGGGCGCCGGGAAGCGGCCCCGGAACTCGAACGGGAAGAACTCGACGATGACCGGCACACCCTTCGCTCCCAGCGGAGTAGTTAGCTCGGCCTCGATGTCGACGTTGACGAGAGGGTAGGCAGCATTGTCGACGTGCCCCACGAGCTTGCGGAACATCACCGGCTTTCCGCCGACCATGTCTTCCCTGCTCTCCTTGACCGACCAGGTGACAGCGGGCAGGTTCGCGGGCATGCGGCCGTAGATTTCGCGGTCGTAGAGTTCGACCAGCTCGGGCCGGCGCTTCTTCCACCAGTCCTTCGCGGATTTCACCGGCTTGCCGTTCGCCAGCATCAGCGGATCCGGCAGTGCCGGATACGGATTGGCCTTCGACTCATCGTAGTTGGCGTAGTTAGGCGCCGCCGGATCGCGTCCATTCGCGCCCTGGCGGAGAGCCTTGATCCCGAGCTTCTCCATCATGAGCTTGTGATCCTGCTCGGCCGTGAGCTCCACGGGCGGCGCCGAATCGGCCGCGCCTGCAGACCCCGGGGCCGCAAACAATCCGCAGATCAACCAGGCTGCGCGCATCGAACCCCCTCGATTGAATCAACCGCGCCCGGGCGCGTATGGAAACTTCAGTGACTGGTAGTACTCGAGCGAATGCGCCGGCGGTTCTGCACCGGGCGGCAGCGGCCGCTTTGATAACGACTGGAAATAGGCAATGCAGGCATCGCGCCACCACTTCGCTTCCTGTTCCTGGATGGCGAGGAAGGCGGCGACCTGCGCGAATCTCTCGGGATCCACTCGGCCGGACTGCGTGTCCCAGGTGCGGCGCATCTGTCTCACGGCCTCGACACCGTGATCGTAGCGATACACCAGTTCCTCCCAGAGCGTGCGACCTGAAGCCATCCTGTGATCCCAGGACACGTGGTGGAACCACAGCAGCAGGTTCTCGGGAGTCTTCTTCGGATCGGCGTAACGCGCCGCGATCTTCGGCGAATACTGGGCCGTGGCATTGCTGCCGCCCGGGACCGCGCTCGAAGCCGATGCCGCTGGCATCCGCGCGATGGTAGTAGGCCGGATTCCACTCCGGCCGCGAAAGATCGCTGACCCAGGGCGCGGGACCATAGTGATGACCCGTGCCCATCAGGTGCGCGAGCCCCAGCGGCGTCATGTAATCGACCACCGCCTCGCGCGATCCCATCATCATCTCCACCACGGGCTTCACGAAGGCGGGATCGTTCGAGAACGTCATGCGTACCCAGTCTTCGGCGATGGCCTGCGAAGACGCATCGGGATCCCATGCCAGCCGGCCGAAGGCGAACCAGTTCGCCTGGTCGAAGTGCGAGCCACTCCAGTTGCGATCGGAGCCGATATTGGCGACGCCTGCCATGCCGGTGAGTGGAGTAATGTCGCCGTGCAATTCACCGGCGATGATCCTGGCCACCGTCGAGCCCTTGCCGGCGACCATGGTGTCGGCGTCCAGCACTTCTTCGTACAGGGGCGCGAGATAGGCCAGGTGAGTCGCGAATCCCAGGTATTCCTTGGTGATCTGGAATTCCATCATCAGCGGTGTCTTCGGCATGGCGCCGAACAGCGGAGAGAACGGTTCGCGCGGCTGGAAGTCGATGGGGCCGTTCTTCACCTGCACCAGCACGTTGTCGGCGAACTTGCCGTCGAGCGGCACGAACTCCGAATACGCCTGCCTGGCGCGGTCTTCGGTTTTCTCGCTCGAATACACAAAGGCTCGCCACATGACGATGCCGCCGTGTGGCGCCAGCGCCTCGGCCAGCATGTTGGCGCCATCGGCATGGTTGCGCTTGTAGTCCTGCGGTCCGGGCTGGCCTTCGGAATTGGCTTTGACGAGAAATCCGCCGAAATCCGGGATGTAGCGGTAGATCTCATCGACCTTCGCCTTCCACCAGGCGCGTACCGCCGGATCCAGCGGATCAGCGGTCTTGAGCCCGCCAAGTTCGATGGGAGCGCTGAAGCGAGCCGTGAGGTAGACCCGCACACCATAGGGCCGGAAGACACCCGCCAGGGCTGCCGCCTTCTCCAGGTAAGCCGGCGTGAGGCTCGTGGCATTGGCATTGACGTTGGTCAGGACGCTGCCATTGACGCCGATCGATGCGCAGGCTCGTGCGTAGTCCGTGTAGCGAGGTTCGAGCCAGCCTGGCAGCCGGTGCCAGTCCCAGATCGACTGGCCCGAATAGCCGCGCTCGACGTGGCGATCGAGGTTGTCCCAGTGGTCGAGAATGCGCAGTTGCGTGCGCGGCCGCGACACGATGTCGAGTCCGGTCAGTGCCTGCCGCGTTTGAATCAGCCTCAGGAAATGAAAGGCGCCATAAAGCACGCCAACATCCGAGTTTCCGGCGATGACCGTGGCCGCATGGCCATTCACGATCACGCTGCGGATCACGTAGCCCTCGCTGCCGGCTCGATCCAGGGCCAGCGGCAGCCCCGCGAGCAACGGCGAGCTGCGGGGCGTACCCAGCAGCACCGCTCCAGACTGCGTCGGCGCAGCAACCTGTGCGACGGGAGCTCCCGCCAGTCCGGAGATGCCGCGAGCCAGCTCACCCTGCGCCACCTTCAGGGTCTCCGAGCCCGATACCGTCACCAGCTCGCGAACACCACTCGTGAGCGCTGAATACTCGCGCGTATCGGCCGCGCGATAACGCAGCCATAAGTCATATCCATCCTCGGCCGTGGCCGGCAACGAAAAACTCACGGCGGCGAGGCACGCCAGCCACAACAGACGATGATTCATGGAGGTATTGGACTGTGAGAGCGCGTAGTATTGTTAACGCTATCTCATGCTGTGCACCAGTAGTGCACCTGGGTTGCGGGGAGATCGATTGAGCGAGACAGGGGACCGCAGCAACAACGACGGCGCTCCGCGCATTCCGGAGAAGTCAGGTCGCCGCAAAGGCGGTGCCGTCACTATTCACGAAGTCGCACGCCACGCCAACGTTTCTCCGATGACGGTTTCACGCGTCATCAACGGCGAAAGCAATGTACGCGAAGCGACGCGCGAGCTGGTCATGGAGGCCGTGCGCGCGCTGAATTACCGGCCGAATCCGGCCGCGCGGCTGCTGGCCGGCGCCCGCGACACGCGCATCGCCCTCATCTATTCGAATCCCAGCGCCTCGTACCTGTCCGAGATGCTGGTGGGAGCGCTCGACGGCTCGCATCGCACCGCCGCGCAGCTGGTGCTCGACCGCTGGGACAACCTCAAGCCCGCGCAGGAAAAGACCGCGGCGCAAAAACTCTCCGAAGGCATCGCTGGCGTCATCCTGCCGCCGCCATTGTGCGAGTCGAAGGCCATCGCCGCGGCGTTTGCCGCCGAAGGTGTGCCGGCCGTGGCTCTAGCTACCGGCAAGGCGCGCGAAGACGTCTCGTGCGTGCGCATCGACGATTTCCACGCCGCACGCGAAATGACCCAGCACCTCATCGCGCACGGCCACTCGCGCATCGCCTTCATCAAGGGCCAGCCGACGCAGACCGCCAGCGCGCAGCGGCTCGCTGGATTCGAAGCCGCCATGGAAGAAGCCGGGCACGAAGTCGACCCGTCGCTGGTGATCCAGGGATTCTTCACCTACAAGTCGGGCCTCGAGGCCACTGAAAAGCTGCTGGCACGCAAGCGCATCCCGACTGCGATTTTCGCCAGCAACGACGACATGGCGGCGGCCGCGATCTCGGTCGCGCACCGGCGCGGCCTCGACGTACCGCGCGACCTCTCCGTCGTCGGCTTCGACGACACGCCCATCGCCACGACGGTGTGGCCCGAGCTCACCACGATTCGTCAGCCCATCGCCGCAATGGCGGAAGCCGCCATCAATCTACTGCTGCACAAGATCCGCCGCTCCAAGGATCGGCATGCCACCACGCAGGCAGTCGACCACCTCGTCCCGTACGTGCTGGTCAAGCGCGATTCCGTCGCTCCGCCGCGCAAGCCTTAACTTATCCGGCGAAGCCGGGCAGGTTTTCCGGCCCAAGCTTGCTATCTGATACCGCTATCACTACGCTTCCGCGACCACTCGACGGGGGGCGCGTTACGCGCACGCGAGAGGGGTCGAAAAATATAATTCCTTCAAGGAGATAGCGCGTGTCTCAATCATCGGCGCCAGCCGCCGCATCCACCCATACAGGCCTGCTGATTACGCTGACCATCATCGCCGCACTTGGCGGTTTGCTGTTCGGCTACGACTCCGCCGTCATCTCCGGCGCGACTGATTCGATCAAGCTGAATTTTGTCGCGCCGCTGGGTCTCGCCGAAGGGCCCAGGCTCAGTCTCGAAGGATTCACCATCGCCGGCGCGCTGTGGGGCTGCCTCATCGGCGGCGCCATCGGCGGCGTCCTGGCGCACTTCCTCGGACGTCGCGGCGGCCTGCTCGTCGCGGGCGTGTTGTTCTTCGTTTCGTCACTGGGTTCCGCCTGGCCGGAATCCTGGCTGGGTCATGCTGGGCTCGGTGCTGACTCCGCTGATCAATGCCCTGATCTGGTTCCTGAACCTGTTCTTCGAGGACGCGCCGTACGTCGCGTTCGGCGCTGACATCACGAACTTTGTCGGCCATCGCCTGTTCGGCGGCATGGGCATCGGCCTCGCCTCGATGCTCGCGCCCATGTACATCGCCGAGATTGCGCCGCCGTCCAAGCGCGGCGCGCTGGTCACGTATCAGCAGATCGCGATCGTCAGCGGCATCACGGTGTCGTACTTCGTCAACTACTTCATCAAGAAGTTTGGTGGCGACGGCGACGCGAACTGGGTGCACACCGAAGGCTGGCGCTGGATGCTTGCCTGCTGCGCCATTCCGGCCGGAATTTTCGTGATTCTCCTGTTCTTCGTTCCGGAAACGCCGCGCGGCCTCATGCTCAAGGGCAAGGAACAGAAGGCGCGGGAAGTCCTCACCAAGCTCGCCAACGAGGAAGAAGCGAAGATCGTCCTCGCGGAAATCGACGCCTCGCTGAAAGAAACCGCCGGCAAACTCTTCTCCTACGGCGGCCTGCTGCTCGTCGTCGGCATCCTGTTGTCCGCATTCCAGCAGCTGGTCGGCATCAATGCGGTGCTCTACTACGGCCCGCAGATGTTCGCGAACATGGGCTTCAAGGGAGACGCTTCGTTCGCCCAGACGGTGGTCATGGGCATCGTGATGGTGGTCTTCACACTCATCGCGACCGTCACTGTCGACAAGTGGGGCCGCAAGCCGCTGCTGATCCTCGGCGCCATCATCATGGCGGTGTCCATGATCGCGCTGGGCTTCATGTTCCACGTGGGCTCGGTTGGCCTTGGCGCGCTGATCGTGGTCTGCATCTACATCGCGGGTTTCTCGCTGTCCTGGGGCCCGGTGGTGTGGGTGATGCTCGCGGAGATCTTTCCGAACTCCATCCGCGACAAGGCCATGGCTATCGCCGTAGCCGCGCAGTGGTTCATGAACTGGGTGGTCACCGTGACATTCAACATCATGGACGGTCACTCGGGCCTCACGGCGGCGTTCAACCACGGCTTCGCCTACTGGCTGTACGGTGGCTTCAGCGTACTGGCCGCCCTGTTCGTCTGGAAGTTGGTTCCGGAGAGCAAGGGCATGTCGCTCGAGAACATGCAGAAACTCTGGAAAAAGTCGCCGGCCTGATACGCTGGTAGTTAGTCGTTCACACCGAACCCCGCGGCTCTCGCTTGGAGCCGCGGGGTTTGTTTCCGAAAACACATGCTCGAATATCTTCCTTCTGACTGGCGTCAGGCGATTCTCGTCGGGCGACTGCAAACCATGGACGGTCCGACGCCCATCATCGTCGTCGACGGCCGGGTGCGTGATGTGTCCCGCCATGCGCCGACGGTGTCGCAGCTGCTGAACGGCTGGAATGGCGACATGCCGGCCGGCAACGGACCTGGGCCCGCTCGAGTCTTTCGGCCTCACGCGCCAGTTCGCCGGGGCGAAGGAAGTCCGACTGCTGTCGCCCTTCGACCTGCAGTGCATCAAGGCCAGCGGCGTCACCTTCGCCATCTCCGCCATGGAGCGCGTGATCGAGGAGCGCTGCCGCGGCGACGCCAGCAAGGCGGACGCGCTGCGCGGCAGCCTGCGTGAACGCATCGGCGCCGACATCCGCTCGGTAAAGCCCGGGTCGGAACAGGCGAAGAAACTCAAGCAGGCGCTCATCTCCGACGGTCTATGGTCGCAGTACCTGGAAGTCGCGATCGGCCCGGATGCCGAGATCTTCACCAAGTCACCAACCCTGTCTTCCGTGGGCTGGGGCGACTGGATCGGCGTGCGCTCCGACTCGGCCTGGAACAATCCCGAACCCGAAATCGTGCTGGCGGTAGATAGCGCCGGCCGTATCCTCGGCGCCACGCTCGGCAACGACGTCAACCTGCGCGACATCGAGGGCCGCAGCGCCCTGCTGCTCGGCAAGGCCAAGGACAACAACGCGTCCTGCGCGATCGGGCCGTTCATCCGCATGTTCGACGGCCGCTACACGCTCGATGACGTGCGCCGCTGCGAAGTGAAGCTGGAAATCGAGGGCGAGGAAGGCTTCAAGCTCCAGGGCCAGAGCTCGATGTCGCAGATCAGCCGTGATCCGACCGAACTCGTCGGACAGACCATCGGCAAGCACCACTGCTATCCCGGACGGATTCGCGTTGTTCCTGGGCACCATGTTCGCGCCCATCGTCGATCGCGGCGCTCCGGGGCAAGGATTCACCCACAAGAAGGGCGACATCGTGCGGGTGTCCACGGAAAAGCTGGGTGTGCTAGAAAACAAGGTGACCACCTGCGACCAGGCCACCGCCCTGGGCGTTTGGCATTGCCGACCTGATGCGCAATCTCGCGCGTCGCGGTCTCCTGAACTCCTGAATGGAATCAAGAACGTGAGTGATACAAAACAGCTTACCCATTACATCGACGGGCAATGGGTCGCGGGCTCGCCCGCCTCCGACAGTCTCAATCCTTCCGACACCCGCGACGTCGTCGCCAAGGTGCCGGGCGGCGACAAGAAGAGTAGTAGATAGCGCCGTCGCCGCGGCGAAGGCCGCCTTTCCGGCGTGGGCCAATGCCAGCCCCGAAGTGCGCTCGGACCTGCTCGACAAGGTTGGGGCACATGATCATGGCGCGCGCGGACGAACTCGGCCGCCTGCTGTCGCGCGAAGAAGGCAAGACGCTGCCCGAGGGCAAGGGCGAAGTCATGCGCGCGGCGCGCATCTTCAAGTTCTTCGCGGGCGAGGCGCTGCGCCGTCACGGCGTGACGGTGGACTCGACGCGCCCCGGCATCGCCGTCGAAACCTACCGCGAGCCGCTCGGCGTGTTCGCGATGATCACGCCCTGGAATTTTCCGATTGCCATCCCGGCGTGGAAAAGCGCTCCGGCGCTGGCGTTCGGCAACACCGTGGTCATCAAGCCGGCCTCGCTGACGCCGGCCACGGCGCACGCGATGACGGAGATCATCCACGAGGCGGGAATTCCCAAGGGCGTCTTCAATCTCATCCTCGGCGGTGGCTCCATGGGTGGCGCGCTCGTCGAGCATCCCGATGTTGCCGGCGTGTCGTTCACCGGCGGCCAGAGCACGGGCGCCGGAGTCGCAAAAGCCGCGATGTCGCACAACGCGCGCGTGCAGCTCGAGATGGGCGGCAAGAATCCGCTGGTGGTGCTCGATGACTGCGATCTCGATCGCGCGGTGCAGTGCGCGCTCGACGGCGGCTTCTTCGCGACCGGCCAGCGATGCACGGCGTCGAGCCGCATCATCGTGACGCAGGGTATCCACGACAAGTTCATCGAAGCGCTGGCGGCACGCGTCAAGGCGCTGAAGGTCGGCGACGCCCTCGCGGCCGATACCCAGATGGGGCCGCTGGCCAGCCAGGCGCAGCTCGAAACCACACTCTCTTATATCGACATCGCCACGAAAGAAGGCGGCCGCAAGGTGGTCGGCGGCGAGGCGCTGAAACTCGCGTCCCCGGGCTACTACGTTTCGCCCGCCCTGATCGCGGACACGAAGCTCGACATGCGCATCAACTGCGAGGAGGTCTTCGGACCGGTCGCGTCCACGCGTGCGCGTCAAGGATTACGACGAAGCACTGGCCGCGGCCAACGCCGGCGAGTTCGGCCTGTCGGCCGGCATCATGACCAGCTCGCTCAAGTACGCGCGCCACTTCGTGCGCAACGTGCGGGCCGGCATGGTGATGACCAACCTGCCGACCGCTGGCGTCGACTACCACGTGCCCTTCGGTGGCACGCGCAAGTCGAGCTACGGGCCGCGCGAACAGGGCTTCGCCGCGGTCGAGTTCTACACACAAGTCAAGACCAGCTACACCTGGGCCTAAGGTCGAATGAACCACATGACGCATGCTGTTTATCCCTCACTCGCCGGCAAGACCGTAGTCATCACAGGAGGCGGTTCCGGCATCGGCGAAGTGATGGTCGAAGGCTTCGTGCGTCAGAAGTCGAAGGTGTTCTTTCTCGATGTCGCCGAAAACGAGTCGAACGCGCTGGTAAGGCGGCTCGCGGACGGCGTGAAGTTCATCAAGTGCGACGTCACCGACGTCAAGGTGCTGCGCGGCATACTGGCCGACATTGAAGCCAAGGCCGGCCCGGTTGCCGTGCTGGTGAACAACGCCGCCAACGACGACCGGCACAAGGTCGAGGACGTCACGCCGGAATACTGGGAAAACCGCATGGCGGTGAACCTCCGGCACCTGTTCTTCGCCGCGCAGGCAGTTGCGCCGGGCATGAAAAAGGCCGGCGGCGGCTCGATCATCAATCTCGGCTCGGTGTCATGGCATTCCGCCATCTGCGACCTGTCGCTCTATGAAACAGCCAAGGCCGGTATCGAGGGCATGACACGCGCGCTGGCGCGCGACCTCGGCGAATCCAACATTCGCGTCAACTGCGTGGTGCCCGGCGCCATCCGCACACCCCGCCAGATGAAGTTGTGGCACACGGCGGAAGAAGAGGCCAAGATCCTCGCGCAGCAGTGTCTCAAGCAACGCGTCGACCCGGTACACGTCACCGCCATGGTCCTGTTCCTCGCATCCAGCGATGCCGCCATGTGCACCGCGCACAACTACTGGGTCGACGGCGGCTACCGCTGACGCCGATGAGCAGCGTCGAGTGCGTCTGGCCGGTCGGAGCAGTGCTCGGTGAAGGACCCGTCTGGTCCGCTGCGGACCAGGCTGTCTGGTTCGTCGACATCAAGGCTCCGGCCATACACAGGTTTCACCCGGCGAGCGGCGCGACGCGATCCTGGCCAGCGCCCGCCCGCGTGGGCTTCGTGCTGCCGACACGCGCCGGCTGGATGATTGCCGGGCTCAAGACCGGCCTGGATTCATTCAATCCGGAGACTGGCAACTTCAACCAGTTGCACGTCGTCGAACCCCACGCTCCCAATAACCGGCTCAACGACGGCTTCGTCGACTCCGAGGGTTTCCTGTGGTTCGGTTCGATGGATGACAACGAAGAAGATCCGAGCGGCGCCTTGTACCAGCTCGGTGACGAGGGCTGCATCAGGCGCGATCCGGGCTACGTGGTCAGCAATGGTCCCGCGGAGAGTCCCGACGGCAGGATCCTGTATCACACCGATACGCTGGCCGGCGTCATCTACGCATTCGATCGCGCGCGCAACGGCGCGCTGTCGAATAAGACGAGTGTTTGTGCGCCTGCCAGCCGGCAAAGGTTATCCGGATGGCCCCTGCGTGGATGTTGAAGGCTGCCTCTGGACCGGGGTGTTCGGAGGGTGGGCCCTGCATCGTTACTCACCCGCAGGCGAGCTGTTGAGCAAGATCGAGTTGCCCTGCTCCGCCGTCACCAAGGCGGCCTTTGGCGACGATGACCTGAAGACTTTGTACATCACTACCGCGCACGTCGCGCTCGGCCCCGAGGAACGGAAAGCACAGCCGCTCGCCGGTGGTCTGTTCCGCGCACGTATCGACGTGCCGGGACTTCCACAGAGAGTTGTCTCCCATGGAATCTAAAACGGCGCTTCCGCTCGCGCGACTGGTTCGACGATCCCAAGCACCTGGACATGGTGGCGCTGTATCTCGAGCGCTTCATGAACTACGGCCTGACGGCCGACGAACTGCTCTCGGGCAAACCCATCATCGGTATCGCGCAGACCGGTGGCGACCTCACACCCTGCAATCGGGTACACCTCGACACCGTCAAGCGCGTGCGCGAAGGCATTCGCGACGCCGGCGGCGTGCCGATGGAATTTCCGCTGCATCCCATTTTCGAGAACTGCCGCCGGCCGACGGCGGCGCTGGACCGCAATCTCGCCTATCTCGGTCTCGTGGAAATTCTCCACGGCTATCCCATCGACGCCGTGGTGCTGACCACCGGCTGCGACAAGACCACGCCGGCGCAGATCATGGCCGCGTCCACTGTCGACATTCCGGCCATCGTGTTGTCCGGCGGCCCCATGCTCGACGGCTGGCACGACGGCGACCTGGTGGGTTCGGGCACCGTGATCTGGCGGTCGCGCCGCAAGCTCGCCGCGGGACAGATCAACGAGAAGCAATTCCTCGAAGCGGCGGCCGCCTCGGCGCCGTCGCTCGGGCACTGCAACACCATGGGCACGGCCTCCACCATGAATGCGGTGGCCGAGGTGCTCGGGCTCTCGTTGCCCGGCTGCGCAGCCATTCCGGCGCCGTATCGAGAACGCGGCCAGATCAGCTACGAGACCGGCCGCCGTATCGTCGAAATGGCCTACGAAGACCTGCGTCCCTCGAAAATCCTGACGCGCCAGTCGTTCCTGAATGCGATCGCGGCGATTGCCGCCATCGGCGGCTCGACCAATGCGCAGCCGCACCTGGTGGCCATGGCCCGCCACGCCGGCATCGAGATCACACCCGATGACTGGATGAAGTACGGGCGCGAACTGCCGTTGCTCGTGAACATGCAGCCCGCCGGCAAGTATCTCGGCGAACGCTTCCATCGCGCCGGCGGAGTGCCGGCCGTGTTAACGGAGCTCCTGCGGGCCGGCAAGATCGACGGCAAGGCGCTCACGGTGACGGGTCGCAGCCTCGCGGAGAACATTGCAGGGCGTGTATCGACCGATCGCGATGTCATCACGACTTACGAAAAGCCCGTGCAGGAAAAAGCCGGCTTCCTCGTCTTGAAGGGAAACCTGTTCGATTTTGCGATCATGAAGACCAGCGTGATTTCGGCCGAATTCCGCAAGCGTTACCTGGGCAACGGCGACCGCTTCGAGTGCCGCGCGGTGGTATTCGACGGCTCAACCGACTACCACGACCGGATCAACGATCCCTCGCTGGGAATCGACGAGAACACCATCCTTGTTATCCGCGGGTCGGGCCCGCTGGGCTGGCCCGGCTCGGCCGAAGTGGTGAACATGCAGCCGCCGGATGCGCTGCTGAAGCGCGGCATCATGAGCCTGCCGACGCTGGGTGATGGCCGGCAGTCGGGAACCTCGGACAGTCCGTCGATCCTCAATTGTTCACCGGAGAGCGCCGCGGGCGGAGGCCTGGCATGGCTGCGCACCGGTGACCGGATTCGCATCGACCTGGCGGCCGGAACCTGTGACATGCTCGTGGGCGATGAGGAGATTGCACGTCGCAGGAAGGACGGGCTGCCGCCGGTCCCGGAAAGCGCCACGCCCTGGCAGGAGTTGTACCGCTCGACAGTGGGACAGCTCGATAGCGGCGCCGTCATGGAGATGGCGGTGAAATATCGCGGTGTGGCGAAGAAGACGCCGCGCCATAACCACTGATTTTCGAGAGGTTCTGATGAGTCCGACGCGCCTCACCGAGGCGAGCCTGCATGCCGCACGCTCGGGCACAATCCTGCCTACCTACCATCGCGAAAGTACGCGAGTTGGCATCGTGCACATCGGGCCCGGAGCGTTCCATCGCGCGCACCAGGCCTACTACGTCGACACCCTGCTCCACTCGGACAAGCGCTGGGCCATATCGGCGCTGTCACTCAAGAGCACCGGCCTGCGCGATGCGCTCAAGGACCAGGAAGGCCTGTACACGCTGGTGGAACTGGGTGCGGCGCCGCGTGCGCGCGTCATCGGCGCGATCCGCGAACTGCTGGTCGGCAGCGCCGACACGGAGACCGCGTTTGCGCGCATTACGGCGCGCGACACACGCATCGTCTCGATGACCGTGACGGAAAAAGGGCTACTGCCTCGACGCGCAGAACCTGCTCGACCTCGGCAACGCCGACATCGTGCACGACCTCGCGAATCCGGCGAAGCCGCGCAGCACCATCGGCTGGATCGTCGAAGGCCTGCGGCGGCGGCGAGCCGCAGGTGTTCCTGCCTTCACGGTGTTGAGCTGCGACAACCTGCCGGAAAATGGCTCGGTACTGCATCGGGCGCTCGTGGCCTTCGCCGCGGCGCGCGATGCCGATCTCGCCAGATGGATCGAAGCCGAAGTCGTCTGCCCGCGCACCATGGTCGACAGCATCACGCCGGCCACGGACGATGCGCTGCGCAAGCGCGCGCAGGAGCTCACGGGACTCATCGACGAATGGCCCATTCAGCGCGAGCCATTCACGCAGTGGGTGATCGAGGACCTGCCCGCGATGCAAGATGCGGACTGGCAATCGGTGGGCGTCACGCTGGCGAAGGACGTCGGCGTCTACGATCGCGCCAAGCTGCGCCTGGTGAATGGCCCGCATTCCACGCTGACGTATCTCGGGCTGCTGCGCGGCCACGAGTCCGTGGCCGATGCCATGCGCGACACACAGCTCGCGCAATTCGTCGAGCTGCTCATGACCGAAGATCTCGCGACCGAGCCTCGGCAATCCGGCGGGCTTCGACATCGAGCACTACATTTCCGCGGTGCTGGCGCGTTTCCGTAATCCGGGAATCCGGCACCTGTTGAGCCAGATCGCCTGGGACGGCTCGAAGAAGCTGCCGGTGCGCATCACCGTGACGATTGCCGAAGCGCTGCGCGCAGGTCGCCCCGTGCAGCGCCTGGTGATGCCGCTTGCGGCCTGGATGAGATTCATCGTGCGACAGGCGAAGGCCGGCGTGGCCATCGTCGATCCGGATGCCGCGCGCCTTACCGCCATCGGTGCAGCTTGCACCGGCGATGCTCGCGCCGATGTCGCTCGTTTCGCCGTTTGTGAAGCCGTCCTGCCGCCGGCATTGCTGTCGGACGAGCGATTCCGCCGTGCGCTCGAGTCGGCCTACGCTAGGCTTGCATCACCACAATCCGCACTGACTTCCGAGTTGTCCTCATGACCACATCGCGTCGCACCTTCATCGCCGCAGCCGCCACCGTGGCGGCCACCAATGCCGGAGCCGCAGCTGCCGTGACTACCTACCCCAAACTCGTGCACCACGTGTTCTTCTGGCTGAAGAATCCGGACTCGAAGGAAGACCTGGCGAAGCTGCTGGCGGGCCTGCGCACGCTGGCGAAGATCGAAACCGTGCGCGGCACACATTTCGGCGTGCCGGCCAGCACCGAGAAGCGCGACGTGGTGGACAACAGCTTCAGCGCGTCGGAGATCCTGTTTTTCGATGACACGGCGGGACAGAAGGTCTACCAGGATCATCCCATCCACAAGCAGTTCGTCGCCGACTGCTCGCACCTGTGGGAACGAGTGGTGGTCTACGACGCGATCAGCCGCCTGAATCGTCGGCACTGCCGCCGGCGCTCACTTCATCATGGCCTTCGCCCAGATCTCCTCGCTGGCACGCGCGTAGCGGTCCAGGAATTCCTGGTGCGTGGGCATTTGCTCCACGGCGCGATTGATGGTCGTGCGAGTGCCTTCGAGGAAGCGCGTCAGATCCTGGCCACGGGCATGGCCGTGGTGAGATGGTGGTAGTGCTCGGGCCAGATGCCCTGGTAGAGCATCACCTGGATCCAGGAATCCGTGCGGAACAGCTCGCCATCCTTCTGCCACACTTGCGCATGCTCGCGGAACATCTGGATGCGATGCGCCAGCGTATCCGGCAACTCCATGCTGGCGCAGTATTTCCAGAACGGGCTGTCGTCGCGCTGCGTGGCGCAGTAGTGCAGGATGATGAAGTCGCGCACCCGCTCCTGCTCGTTCTGTGACTCTTCGTTGTATTGATCGATGATGGACTGCGTCGGCCACGGAATGGGAAACAGATGGATGAGCCGGGTGAGCCCGGTCATGATCAGCTGAATGCTGGTCGATTCCAGCGGCTCGACGAAGCCGCCCGCGAGGCCCAGCGCGATCACGTTCTTGTTCCACGCCTTGAGCCGCCGCCCGGTGCGGAACTTGATCACGCGCGGCTGGATGATGGTCTTGCCTTCGACTTCGCGCAGCAGCTTGTCGGTGGCTTCCTGGTCGGACATGTACTTGCTGCAGTAGACCAGGCCGTTGCCCACGCGATGCTGCAGCGGAATGCGCCAGCGCCAGCCGGCTTCATGCGCAATGGCGCGCGTGTACGGAATTGCCGGGCCCGACCGATTCGGTCTGCACGGCCACCGCGCTGTCGCAGGGCAGCCATTGATTCCAGTCCTCGTAGCCGGTCTTGAGCGTCTGTTCGATGAGCAGGCCGCGAAAGCCGGTGCAGTCGATGAACAGGTCGCCTTCGATGACCTGGCCCGAATCCAGCACCAGCGCTTCGATGAAGCCGCTCTCGCCGTTCTGTTTGACCTCGCGGATCTTGCCTTCGACGCGGCGTACGCCGAACTTCTCGGCGAACTTGCGCAGGAATTTTGCGTACACACCGGCGTCGAGGTGATAGGCGTAGTTCACCTCGGCCTTCGGACCGGTGAAGAACTTTCCGGCTTTGGCCGCCTGGTGCTCGAGGCAGAACTCGCCGAACTCGGACTGGATGCCGTTCTTCAGGCCGTGCAGCCAGAAATGATGAAAGCCGACAGGCCCAGGTGGATTTGCCCGTCATGCCGAACGGGTGCATGTAGCGCTCGCCGACCTTGCCCCAGTTCTCGAAGGAAATGCCGAGCTTGAACGTGGCGGCCGTGGCGCGCATGAACTCCTGCTCGTCGATGCCGAGCAGGCGATGAAATACGCGGATCGGCGGGATCGTCGACTCGCCGACGCCGACCGTGCCGATCTCATCCGACTCGATCAGCACGATGTCGAGGATGCCATGGAACTGGTGCGACAAGGCCGCGGCGGCGAGCCAGCCGGCGGTGCCGCCGCCGGCGATCACCAGGCGGCGAACTTCAGGCTTGTTCACGAAACGATCCCACTTGAATGCACTTCAAATAAGTATGCGCCGCTGAGCGAGTGATCAGCGATTGAGTTTGCTCATCAGCATGGCGCGGAGCTGGCGCGCGCGTTGCTCGTCGATCGGACCCAGCATGCCGCGGGCTTGCTCCGGCAGATGCGCGCCGGCACCCTGCGGCGCGCCGAACACGTAGTACTCGAACACATTGCGCCACGCCTGCTTCTCGCGCTCCGGCCGGTCGCGCAGCGTCCACATGGCGTGGTAGAGCGTATCCATGGGCGTCGGCACGAACGCGGGCATCGACATCCACCAGTAGTTGACCAGCGTGTTGTACGCGCTCAGTCCTTCGACGTGATGCCACCACATGCTCGGCACGAAGATCGCGTCGCCCGGTTCGAGCTCGGCACTCTGGCCGGCGGCGAGCGCCTCGCGAAAGCGCGGGTACTTCGCGAAATCGGGATTCCTGAAGTCGACCACGCTGACGGCCTGCCCGCCCGGCGTGGGATCCAGCGGCCCGGGATACAGGTTGAAAATCTGTTCGGGAGGAAACACCGTGAACCGGCGCCTGCCGACCGCGACGCAGGCGATGTTGTTCGGCGCGTCGTAATGGCAGGAAGCGATGGTGCGATTGCCGATCCAGATGCTCGGTGGCGGATTCACCCCGTGCGCCGCGAATCCGAGATCGTTCTCGGCACGGAATCCCGGCATGCAGGGATCGACCAGCAGCGACGCGACGTAGTACGTCGGCGGATGTTCATCCTGCAGGTGGGACTCGATTTCGTTCAGCACCGTGTCGAGGCGCTCACGCCGCACCGTGAAATTGAGCTTGGTGAAGTCGTCGTTGTAGAAAGGCCGGCCCGCGACCGCGGGATCGCCGAAACTGAAATCGATGGGCTTGCCGTTGTAGAAGGACGCGAGATAACGACGCGCCTGCGCGTCGGATTCGAGACCGGCGCGCACCAGGCCCCAGCCGGCGGCCAGGCCCTTCAGGACCGCGGGTTGTCCGCTGGCCAGCAACTCGCCGAGCGGAAAATTGTCCGGACGACAGCCCTCGAGAACACGGATTTTTCCGGCCACCTCAACCATCGTTTGAGTATAAGTCAGCGAACCGGGCCGCCCGTGTACGCGTTGCCACGGATTGGCGCCGCACTAGCCGCCGGCGCTGGTACCTTGAACCTGGCTCCGCAGCTTCCCCTGCTTCATGGCGATCAGCTTCCTCACATTGCCCACGGACGCCGCCACCAGGAATGCGCCATGCAGGAAGCCGGTCTGATGCAGGCGGAACAGCGCCTCCTTATCGAGGCCGCGCAGCTTTTCCAGGCTGATGCTGTGCAGCCCACTCAGGTTGAAGGCCTGCTCTGGGGTCACCTTCACCTCCAGCGTCACGGGTTCGATCAGGTCGAGTTCCGTGAATACGGCGAACATCGCCTTGCCGACCTGCATCCCCTCATGGATGCCCCGCAGGATCGTCGCGACGTGGTCCAGCATGGGGGTGTTGCCACCCTGCGGCAGGAACACGGATTCGCCCTCGGTGAAGCTGACCCGCGGGTGATCGAGATCGACATGGATGAGGCGGTCGGAACGCATTTCGCCTTCCATCTGCCGTTCCTGGACGCCGATCAGGAAGGGGCCGCGGGCAACCATGCCGGGCAGGTAGAAAGCGTTCCAGCGCCCGCCTGAGACGAACAGGTTCTCGCCCTTCTCGAAGCCCAGCAGTGCGATCGCCTGGAAGTCACCGCTGGCGGGATCCTTGCGAAAGAAGATCGGGTATTCCCGCTGCACGTCCGCGAATTCGGTGGGAAACGTCAGGACGCTGGCGGCGTTGTCGCCGTATTCGTCGCCGTAACGCAGGACCACGCGCAGGTCCTTGTGTTCGACATTGTTCAACAAAGCGTGTCTTGCCATGGGTGCGGGCCGGCTGCAGGGGGCGTGAATCGTACCGTATCGGCGCGGGAATAAAAAAAGGGCCGCTGCTTTCGCAGCGGCCCCAGTCATCGCATCAATTGTCTGTTATTGCCTGCTTTCGGGTCCGCTATCAGAACTTGTAGCGGGCACCGATCGCATAGCGAGCGAACTGATCTTCCAGGCGGAACAACTGCAGCTCGGACCGTCCGTGGATGCGGATGTCTTCGCCCGTCAGGTTGATCGCTTCAAAGCTCACCGAGAGGTGGTCGTTGAAGTCGTAACCGACGCTCAGATCGAACTGCTGGTACTCCTCGGTGTAGCGCGGATTACGCGAGCCGCCCTGGTTGGCCGCCGAGAGGAACTCGTCGCGCCAGTTCCAGGCCAGTCGGGCCGAGAGACCGTACTTCTCGAACATCAGCACGGCGTTGGCCGTGTCGCTCAGGCCCAGCAAGGCGAACTGGTTCACGGTTCGTCGGCGCCAGCGTTGTCGAATGCCGACGTCGCCGTTGACCATGGTGTAGTTCGCCAGCACGCCGAAGCCGCTTTCGCCGAAGAAGAACTGACCGCCGATTTCCCAACCGTCGATCGAGGCCGTTTCCTGGTTGATGGACTGGTTGACGTTGAACGTGGTACAGCGGATCTGCCGCGGTGCCAGCGATGTCATACGCAGCTTCGGTTCCAGCCACGTCGGCCATTGCGGCATTGAAGTTGGCCATGTTCAGCGTCGAGAAACGCTGCAGTGCCGTCGCCGCGAACAGCGTGGTGTCATTGATCACCTGGCCGTTAGCCGTGCAGGAATGCCAGGCCCGCCTGGGCATCGGGTCCCGCCGTCGGGTCCGTCAGGCCGTACAGGTTCTGCTGAACGATCGCGTTACCGACGAAGTTGTCGACCTTCTTGTCGAAGTAACCCACCGACACGTAGCCGCTGTCGGAGAAGTACCACTCGAGCGACAGGTCGATGTTTTCCGATTCCATCGGAATCAACGCCGGGTTCTGCGAGTTGCCACCACCGCGAGTCGCCTCGTTGATCAACACCGAACCGCTCGGAGCACCGGGGGTCGGACCTGCCACCAGGTTGCCGATCGGCGCGCGCGAGATGGTAACGCCCCAGGACGCACGAGCCTTGAGGCTGTCGGTCAGGTTGACGTCGAAGTCGATGTTCGGCAGCAGGTTGTCGTAGTTGGCTTGTTCAGTGAACGACTCGATCGTCGCCGTACGCGGGATCGAGAAGTCATTGTTCGCTTCCCAACGAATCGCCTGCGGGATTGCGATAGCAGACGTCGACTCTACGTCGGTGTCTTCATATCGAACGCCGAGCAACAGGTTGTAAGGCTTGGTGCCCAGCTCACCCTTGAGGGCAAACTGCACGTAGGCCGCAGTTACATCTTCATTGATGGTGTTGAAGTTACCCCAGATCGGGTTGTACGACAGCGCGCCGTTCGGAGTACCGCTGCCGGGATTCCAGACGGTATAGCCATTGGCGAACGCCCACTCGGCGAGCTGCGTGGCATTAGCTCTCCAGGAGCTGGCCGGAGCCGTACCCGGGCTGAAGTCATCGAACAGGCCCACGAGGCTGTACGGCGTGAGCTCTTGCGCCATGCTCTGGCCGACCGGCAAGCCGGCGTCGCCCGCACCCCAGTTGCCCATGTTCATCTGGTTGTTCGACGAGCGCTGATGGGTTTCCATCTCGCGCATGTCGACACCGAACTGGAAGCGACCGAACTCGTAGTCCAAGTGGCCGTCCAGGCGGATTTCGTTGACCTCGCTTTCCTGCTGCTGCACCCCGATGCGCATGATCTGCGAGCCGAGGTGATTCGCATCGAACCCGTAGGCATTGTCGCCACCCGTACGGCCATCGGCAGCCGCCTGGTTCGGGAATATCCAACGCGTCGAAACCGGCAGGTCACCCGAGAAGTCGTATTCCTGGGCAACGAAGCCAGCACAGGGCGCCGCCGCTCCTGCGATGTTGCCGAGCGCCGCTCCCGTTCCGGAGCACAGGGGTACACCGGCGAAGCTGAATGCCGTGGCACTTGCGCCCGTCACTGGGTCGTTCGGCAGGGACTTGGCCTGCGAGTTGGCATAGTCGAGCGACAGGCCGAAGGTGTCGGTCACTTCCCAGTTGGCATTGAAGCCGACCGAGTCGAGCTCGTTCTTCTGCTCGTTGCGCTGCTGTTCGTAGCCGAAGTCCTTGTTGCTGTAACCATTGGCAGTCATCTCGAAGATGTACTGCGTGGTCGCAACATCGTTGCCTTGGTCGAAATGGACTTCATCGAACGTGGTGCCCTGCTGGGCCCACATGGTCTGTTCGCCGCGGTCCTGCGTGAGCTCGTTGCGCGCCATCGTGTAGTCGACCGTGAAGGTCAGACCATCGGTGGGAGCGAACTGAATGACTGCCTGCGCATTGACGCGTTCACGCTCGAAGTCCGAGAACGCGTAACGCACGTCGTTCGGGATGCCGTAGAGCTGGCCCGTCGCCGGTGCGTTCACGATCGTCGTGGTCGGACTGAAAGCGCCCGGAGGGGCCGCCGGATCCCACGCACGGATGACCCAATCGTTGACCGTGGATTCGACGCCACCGGTGTGACGCTTCTGGTAGCTGGCGTTGAGGCCTACACCCCAGGTCTTGCTTTCGTTGGCGTAGCTGAAGATGCCGTTGACTTCGGGGGTGACATCCGACTCGAACGGTGACGATTCGTCGTACACGCCCTTGGCGCCGAGATTCAGCACCATCCCGTCGTTGTCGAGGGGACGCGCGGTCTTGATGTTGATGGTGGCGCCAATGCCGCCCGACGAAACATCGGCGCGCGCGGTCTTGTAGACCTCCACCGCGCTGACCGCTTCCGCCGACAGGTTGGCGAAGTTGAACGAACGGCCCTGCGGGCCGAAGCCGCCGCTGTCTCCGTTTCCACCGCCGGCGAATGCGTCGGCACCCGGGATCTGACGGCCGTTCAATGTAATGAGGTTGAACTGCGGGCCGAAGCCACGCGCCGTGACCTGTGCGCCTTCGCCGTTACGGCGATCGATCGAAATGCCGGTGATGCGCTGCAGTGACTCAGCGAGGTTGGTGTCCGGGAACTTACCGATGTCTTCCGAGTTGATCGCGTCGACGACGCCGATCGCGTCACGCTTGGTTTCCATCGAAGCTTTCAAGCTTCCGCGCAAACCGGTGACGACCACTGTTTCGAGCTCTTCGCCCGCTTGTTCTTGAGCAAATACTGGGTTGACGAGGACTGCACCACCAACAATGGTGAACAGTGCCTTCGAAGTTATAGGCAATGCCTTTGGATTGAATTTCATATCAGATGTCTCCTCCGCACTCGTACATCTATCTAGTTTGTGAAACCGGGAATTAACGATTGATCAATCGAACTTGAATTAACCGGGAAAGCTGGCCACTGACGTCACGACGACGCCTGGCAAAAGGAAAGACAAAGGGACAGGGAGGGGAGCTGCGGAAATCGCAGACCGGAATGGCGCAGCAGAACGGCGCCGGAATGGCTGAATGCAGCAATGCGCAAGTTGCGCGTCCCCCTCGACACTGCAGCGGAGGATATTCAGCTTGTGTACAAAAGTCCACGCTCATTTTCCGTTGGCCCCTAGACAGGATTCCGGACATAAATTTTGTCTTTCTGTCTTTTAATCAATAACTTAGCGCATGGGCCGAGACAAGCTCCGTGACAGCGATACCGAGTAGAGGCGCAGGAACAACAAAAAAAACAACACTTTTTGCTAGCGCTACCGGGGATCGGCTGCTAGCGCTACCGGAATTGGGACGGCTGCACGCCTATTTGCGCCTTGGTTAGGTCAGGAAGCCGTTGACCGAAAGGCGCCCGGAACGGGGGTTGGGATCCGGCACGAAGCCGGGTGCGATGCACCCGGAATGCAGCGACGACCGCCGATACGCCAGCATGCGATTAAAAACACCCTGCTGCCGGCCGACCTCTTCATATAGAGGTGTATCGCCGTTGATGTAGCCGGGTGGCGGCGAATGGGGACCGTTCTGCTCTTCCGTGAGACAGCGCATGTATTCGGCGCTTCGCGTTTCATCGATGACTTCGAAACCGGTCTGGCGGTGTCGGTAAAAGGCCGTGCCTCCAAGATCCGTCTTGAAAAGATAGTGTACGAACGCGAGCTGGCTGCTGAGGAATGAATCGGAGTGCGGAATGCGTTGCAAGTACTCCAACTTCTCCGGCGGCGTGGTGACGAGCGAGAAGTGGCAATTCGTGAATCTCAGCCTGGCACCCGCCAGACCGAAGTATTCGCTGAACAACGGGCCAAATCGATCGAGGACGAAATGCTGATAGCTGAGCGGCACCTTGGCGCGGATGCCCGGGTAGTAGGTGGCCACATCGCTGAAGACCTTGCTTGCCGCGAGATCGACCAGCGACTCGGCGTCGGCCACAAGTTGGTCGATGACAATGAGCGGCGCCTGTTCGCGGCCGATGGTGAGCTTCTGGACGATGGAATCGGGATGCGTAGCGATGTTCACGTGCTTCAGTGGTCGTGGGGATGGGACCGCGGGTCCGGGCAAGTTACTCGTCACCCGGAGCGGGCGCCGATCATAGCTCTCAGGCCAGAAAACCGGTGACCGACAGGCGGCCGGTGCGAGGGTCGGGGTCCGGCACGAAGTCAGGCGCAATACACCCGGAATGAAGGGAATTGCGTCGATAGACCAGCATGCGATTGAAGACACCCGGCTGCCTGCCCACCTCTTCATATAGAGGTGTATCGCCATTGATGTAGGTAGGCGGCGCCGAGTGAGGTCCAATCTTTTCCTCATCGCGACAAGCCAGGTATTCCGCGCATCGGGCCTGGTCGATCACCTCGAAGCCCGTCTTTCGATGGCGGTAGAAAGCCGTGCCGCCGAGATCCGCCTTGAACAGGTAGTGGATGAAGGCCAGCTTGCTGCCATCGAATGAATCGGTGTGCGGAATACGCTGCAGATAATCCAACTTCCCAGGCGGTGTCATCACGAGCGAAAAATGGCACATGGTGAAGTGCAACCTGTCTCCGACGCGCCCGAAATATTCGGCGATCGAAGGTCCAAGCTTCTCGAGAACGTATTGCTTGTAAGTGAGCGGCACCTTCGCGCGGATGCCCGGGTAATAGAAATCGACCACTTCGGTGAAAGCTTTCGTTGCCGCGAGTTCGACCAGTGATTCCGCGCCGGAAATCGCGTTGTCGATGACCAGCAGCGGCGCCCCCTCGCGACCAATGCTCAGCTTCTGGAAGGTCGGGGCGGAATGAGTAGCGATGCTCACGATTTTCAGGACAAGAAGGGATAGGCGGGGGGCCCGATCATACTTTGCTGGCGCGCGTTGTACGCGCCGGCGACCGGCCCGCTGCTGCCGGTCTCAACTTCAGGCGGTAAACCAGCAGTTGCTCGCCACGGTGATCCGGGTATCCGGGCCGTAGTACGGCGTCACTTCGTGGAACAGGTATGACGGGCACACGACCAGCTGCCCGGGCTGCAACTGCAGGTCAAGATCGCCCACGTCAAAGGGCTGGCGCAAACGCTGATTGGCAAGATCCACAAACGCATCGGCTCCCACGCGCGTGTCGAACAGGCGCAGCAGCCCGCCACTGGGTGCGCCCGCGGGATCAGCGCCATCCTTCACGCAATACACCGCCGACCACGAGGCCAGCGCGTGATTGTGTGACACGAAATATCCGGTCTGGCGAGTGATGTGGAACCAGGTGTGGTTGTTGAGGTGCAGGCTGGCAAATTCTCCTGGCGCCATTTCCGATGCCGCCATGGCGACCCGAAATATTGCCTCGAGCATGAACTTGCGCAGTTCCTGAATACACGGTTCCGGCCAGGTAAAGAGATCGAAGCGGCTCTCGAACATCTCTGCCTGCGGGTTGTGAGACGGCGCCGGGTTTCGATACTCCTGTGTCTCCCGGGCCAGAAAAAGTTGTTCGAGCTCGCGATTCAGTCGATCGCAAGGCTCCAGCCTGGCGTGGCCGATGGGCACTGCGAAAGCGGGGGTGAGCTCCACGAACCGCCCTACCCGTACCGACTATCTTTGGCGTTGGCATCCATGAATCGAATCATCGCGAATACCAGGATCAGCGAAGTGACCGATCGAACCACGGTCACTTCGTGCGGCACATGAGCCGGGAAAAGTGCCATCAAGCCGGGCACCGAGAGTCCAGGTGTGATTGCCGTAGCGATAGGGTGACTTCAACTCCCAGGTGCTCCATCCCGGTAAATCGACCCCAGCCGCCTTTCGTAGAGGCGCAACACGCCGGCACTCTTGTGCTCTGCATCGGGCTCGCCAGCTTGCGCGCAATACACCGCGAGCCACGAGGCACCTGGAAAGTGCTGGGCCGGGACATGACCGTTCTGCTGCACGATCGAACACCATCCGCGCGCCTGAATGTACAGCTTGGCGAACTCTGTAGCGTCGATGCTGCTCAGGCCCGCAACCACGGTAGAGGCCTGTCCCAGAATGAGGCGCTTGAGTTCGCCTGCCGTCGCGTCGGATGAGTCAAGGAAATCGTTGCGGCTTCGAAAGTGCAGCGGGTCGTGCGACGTATTGTCCGGTGATCCTGGGCCCGGAAGCCCGGGCGCTGAGCGTTGCGATTCGCACAGGCTCACCAGCCCGCGTTGAAGTGGCTATCCGCGCCAGTGTTCACGGCGGTAAACGGAGTCGCAAAGAGCGACACTGTGCCGCTTTGGCCAGCCAACGCAGTCATGCGTGCAGTGTCGGACATGTCGATTGGAAAGGAATTCGTCCAGTGCGGCTTTGAAGGCTTCTACGTAGGCATCTCGATTGGAATTCTTTGCGGGTATGACCTCCAACCTTGCTCCGGGGATCAACTCTGCCACTTCGGTCGCCGTCGCAATCGAGTGGACATAGTCGCCCTCGTTGGCAATAACCAGCGTCGGCAGTGCAAGTCGAGACATTTGTTCCCGGGTCACCCCGGGTCCCTGCGCTGGAATTCGACTGAGAAGCGCCACGGTGGACGTGGGTTCACGAGTAAAGAAGCTCCGCATCGACGCCGCGTTGTCCGGAGATTCTTTCATCACTAATTGATATCGCGCGGTAGCCTGGAGGCGCTCCAGGCCCTGCTCAGAACCGTATTGCGCCAGTAGTTCGGCGACATCGCTGTAGATCCTGAGGCGTTCCGGCGCGGCTTCGCTGATCCACGCCGGCCTCGCAATAATCTGCTCACTGACTCGCTCTGGATGGTGGACGGCCAGGCGAAGCGCGATTGCGGCACCAAGCGAGATGCCACCGACCACTGCACGCCTCACTCCCAGGTGATCCGGCAGCTCCACTGCATCATCTGAAAATTGCTGGATCGACAAAGCTTCGGGTGCGCCCATCTCCGAATCTGCATGGCCCCGGCATTCCATGGTGATGCGACGGAACCCGGGAAGATTCTGGAAATGCCTCGGCAACCTGCGCCTGCGTCGCACCCAGGCCGTGCTGCCATAACACTGGCTTTCCATTACCTTCATCGACGTAGCCGACCAGGCAGCCATCACGTGTCCTGAAGGTGCTCCGTGTCATGACATGACTTCATTGAGGACGCCTCTCAAGAAGCCGGAGACGTAAGCCGCATCCTTCTCCGGCAGATTTGTGGCTGACCAGCGCGCCGCGATAACCGGTCGACACGATCCCCTTCAGGAACTTGTGAAAATCCACGACGCCCCTTCCCCGTAGCGACAGCCTCTCCTGTTGAGCTCACATCTTTCGTGTGAACCAGCGCCAGATCGGCACCGAGGAGGGCTACAGCCTCCGCTACCACCTCGCGCTGCCGCATCTGGCTCTCCGGCGGCAGCAGGTTGGCTGCGTCCATGACGATTTTCAGTCTGGGGATTTTCAATTTCATCCAGGAGCCGCCGCGCGACTCTTGCATTTCCGACGACGTTGCCAGGTTCCGGTTCGACGCCGAGTGCAACGCCGTGACGCTCAGCCAGTTCGAGTGCGAAATCGAGCTCGCCTCGCAGTGCAACCCAAGCTTCAGGAGATCCATTGTCCGGGTGAGCCGACCACATGTTCATTGCGTCGCGCGATCCGGTGCACAGGGTCACCAGTGGTACCCGCATGGATTGAGCAGCTCGCACAACGTTAGTGAAGCCGATCCGGTCCGCCTGTCGTCTGCGCCACATCAGGGTGCGCCATGTTATAGGTCCCCGACAGCGCACAGATTGTTAGTCCGCTCTGTCTGCGCGCTGGCCATCACTTCCTTGATAGCGGTCTCGGGCCAATCCTTCGGAAGCGAAGGCAGGCCTGCACTGGAAAAATTGAACTGGATGGTCTGGTAACCGTCCTGCGCAGCCTGGGCACAAATCTTGTCTATCCCGATGAGCTGGTACGTTCGGGAAAAAATGCCCAGCTCCACTACGAGCGCTCCCTTCGCGCTCGCGACCTCGACACTCTTTCCGGATGCGACGGAATGCGCGATCGCCACCATCGTCTTGATGTTTGCGACACCATCCGCGATGTCGGCGCCGCGCATCGGCGCGCCTGAAAGAACGCTGTCCGCAAATCCTTCTACCTGTCGGCGGTAGAAGTGGCCGTCTGCTCCAAGCACTCGAGTCGTCGTAGCGCTGTCCTCATCGAAGAGCTCGACATCGCTCGACTTGTAGAACCAGGGGTTGTAGATCTTCGCCGAGGCACTGCCATTCTCTCCATAGATCTGGAATCCCTCGTGCCAGTCCATGCGCACGCCGATTGTGAGATCGAGGTGGCCGATCGCGCCGTTAACAAAGTCAACGTCGATGAACCAACATTGTGCTCCGAAGCGCTGGTTGTGCCGCGCTTGTACCGCTCGATCGGACCACCCAGATAACGAGCCAAATCCACGAGATGGCTGCCGTGGGCCAGCATGAAATAGCGTTGCTTGTCCGCCTTCGGATCACCATCGGGGCGCAGACCTGCTGCCCTTGCGCGGCAAGAGGCTGAACGGCATCTGTCACCGAATAGCGATGCGTGCTGTCGCAGTACCACGCCTTGAGCGCCAGCATCTCTCCCATCTTGGAATTGATGAAATGCTTGGCTGATTCGATGCCTGGATCGAAGCGAAGCATGTGTCCGATCTGCAAGATTCTTCCGCTCTTTCTGACCGCGGCATCCAGCTCCTCGACTTCTTCCACTGCAATGCCAATCGGTTTCTCGCACAGCACGTGCTTTCCGGCGGCAAGCGCTTTCAACGCAGCCGGAACATGAAAGGCGTCGGAAATGCCGATGATGACCGCCCCGACGTCCGGATTGGCGAGCATCTGGTCGTAGTCGAGATGGATATTCTTCGCGTCGTAG